>NZ_JBGEHK010000001.1:0-332091 GCF_041403425.1 Roseovarius conchicola
CAACCCAGGGCGCGGCCAAGCAGGTGGGCGGCAACGTGGTGATCGACACCGGGGGCGGCAATTCCATCACGCTCAATGGCGTGAAAATCAGCGATCTGGACAGCTCGGATTTTATCTTCTGAGCAAATGACCCGTGCCCATCAGAACGCGGGCAGACGGTACATTCCGGCAGGTGAAAAGGCGATCGAACTGCCATCGCTCAACTGATCGGCGAAGAAGCCTGCGATGCATTGCAAGGCGCGTTTGCGGCCCATCGCGATCAGGGCCCGGTGGCCCGGGCGGGGGGTGGATAAGCTGTGATGCGTCTCGGTATCGGCCCAGAGACGGGGATGCAATTCGTGCAGGTGCTGCGCGAGCACCCAATCGAGACAGCCATGCAAGGCAGCGCGCTTGGCTTCAGCGGCGTGCGGATGCGCTTCGCCCGGGGCCATTTTCAGTGCGCAAAGGGCGGCGATCTCGTTGGCGAGGAATTGATTGGAACGATTGCCCAGCAAGGCGCGCAGGCCAGCGATGAAGCGATCAGGATCAATCGCCAGCAAGGCGTTCGGATCAATCGCCAGCGCATCGAGGTAGACCCAGGCATAGCCGCCATCCCCCCAGATGGGTCGGGTGAGGCCGGCAACATGGCCAGCCTCGTTATCCAGCAGGTCAGGATCGCCATATGTGCGGGCCAACACCGCGCCATAGTCACGCATGTGCTGCGGGCAATCCGGATCAAGGGTGATCAGATCGCGATACGCCTTGATCATGCCATCGGGGATTTGCGCGTTTGGGGGGCCTTCCGACAGGGCCGCGCGGGCAGCGGCCAGCGACGGTGCGTCCAGATCCTCGGCGTCAAAGAAGGCAATCAGCTCGCCTGCTTTTTCGGTGTGACCTTTGGCCTGCCGCAGCGCATCGCTGGCCCCGGCCATACCCGCGGCCTCACCAGTCTCAAGCCATGCGCGACCGATGCGCAGATGGGCAAGGGCCGCAACCAATGCCGGAACATAGTCATCCGGTCTCTCATCCTGCGCCTCTTCCAGTGCCCGCAGCCCGCCGGGTTCGGGCGGGCACCCGTCGTGCAACGCGTCCGTTGCGGCAGCCACCACATCGCCATGCGCGCCAAGGGCCAGCAGGATCGTCTCGGGCAGGCCGCCGGGCGTGCAAAGTCGCGCATCATCGGCCAGTTGAACGCGACGTGACAGTTCGTCCCAATGATCCTGACGCACCAAGCGGCGGCCTTTTTCCCAGATCGCAATACGGGTCATATCCTCGTCCGCCACTGGCAGCGAGGGCAGGATAACCCGCTTGCAAAGGTGATCCAGGTCAGGGCCACGCCGTCCCGGCAAAAGCCGCGTCAGGCGGGGCGCAGCACGTCCGGCCATATCCGAAATCAGAGGGCGCAACATTTGCTGCGGCCTGGCAAGAAATGAGGGCATCGATCCTCCAACACACATTTTCCTTGGCATTCTGTCGGGGGATTCCGGCCAAAACATGACCCCTATAGGGTCTCGGCGGGAAATAGACTGTTGCCGAGGGGGGCGTTGAAATCATGGTTAAAACCCGTGATGATGCCCGGATGATCCGGATAGCTGCCTGTTTTTTAGTGATTCTTTTGCCCTTTGCAGTCTCTGCCGAAGGGATCGAGACGCCACGCGAAGGGATTTCACCACCTGCGCGCGACGGCAATCTGCCCCGCACACGTTGGGAACATGTCAGCGGGTCCAAGCTCTGGACCCGTGCGGCGCTGGCGGCGCTGAAGGATCACGCCAATCCTCTGACCCAGATTGTGCCCCGCGATATCAATGACTGGTGCCCTGCTTATCCGGATGCCAATCCGAAGGGACGGCGCGCCTTCTGGGTTGGTCTTTTGTCGACACTCGCCAAGCATGAAAGCACCTACCGGCCTTACGCGGTGGGTGGTGGAGGCAAGTGGTATGGCTTGCTTCAGATCCTGCCGGGCACGGCACGGGGCTATGGCTGCCGGGCGCGTAGTGGATCGGCGCTGAAACATGGGCCGGACAATCTTTCCTGTGCGCTGCGGATCATGACAACGACGGTGGGGCGCGATGGGGTTGTCTCGCAGGGGATGCGCGGTGTTGCTGCCGACTGGGGACCTTTCCACAGTTCGAAGAAACGCAACGACATGAAACGCTGGATGCGCGCGCAAACCTATTGCAAACCGATCAGTTCGGTCCGCCCGCGATCCCGTCCGGCGGCGTTTGAGACAGCAGCGGCAGAGCCATCGCTCAACTGATCCGAAAGGCGCGTTTTACCTCGTCCAGGGCACTGCCTTGCGCGCGGTTCAGAGCGCCCGATCCCGCGCTCATGGTGGTGTTGAGGATGCTGAGGAGCGGATCAAAACTGTTGGCGCCATCCAGCTTGTAAAGCTTGCGGGCTAGCCGCGTCACCGCCTGTTCCGCCCCGCCGCATTCCGACACGAACCAATGGCCCAAAATGGTCATTTCTTCGGCAGGCTGATGGCCCAAGTCATAGGTATCGCGCAGCGCGTATTGTAGCGCGTCGCGCTGTTCACGGGTGGGCAGATCGTCCAGTTCCAGAAAGGCGGTGGCAATGGCTCCAACAGCCAGTTTGGGGTCTTCTATGGTTTCGACCGGATGGATATTGGTCTGGCGCTTGAAGCCGAACCGGCGTGCGGCAAGGCGCACATCATTGGCCATATCGGTCAGGTCAGCGGCCACATGGCCCGCATTGCGCGTACGGATGAACAGGACATAGATGGCGGTCAGCAGGCCAATCGCCGCAATTATAATGTGCATGATGCGTCTCCGAAACCGTGTCGTGGCAAGGGCTTAACAAGCCTTCTGATGCCCGTCGAGTAGTGCTTAACCACCCAGAATCCGGCTGACCATTTCCGTGGTGTCCCGGCTGAGTGATGGCGTCGCCAGTATCCGCTCCAACTGGGTCTTGATCAGGGCTTGCCGTGCCGCATCATAACGCCGCCAGGTCTCGAACGCGGTGCACATGCGCGCAGTGGTTTGCGGGTTCAGCGCATCGAGTTTGATCAGCCAATCCGCCAGCAGCGTGTAACCCTTCCCCGAGGCATGGTGGAATCCGGCGGGCGACATGGCCAATGCCCCCAGCGTAGCGCGGAACCGGTTGGGGTTCTTCATGCTGAAATCAGGATGGGCGGTCAGTCGGGCAGCCACATCTGCGGCTGCATCCGGTTGGGCATGGACCACCTGAAGCGAGAACCATTTGTCGATGACCAACCTGTCATGTTGCCATTGGTCATAGAAGCGCTGCACCGCCGCCTCGCCATTGCCCGCCTGCAACAGGCACGAGAATCCGGCCAATTGCTGGGTCATGTTGTCGGCCGTGTCATATTGCTTTTGCGCCTGCGCGCCGCCATCAAGACGGGTGATCATGCCAAGGGCGGCATTGGCCAGTGCCCGGGCACCGGCCTGTTCGGCATTTGGCTGGAAAGGGTCGGTGACCTGATACTGGGCATAAAGCCGTGTGGTGATATCCTGCATATGTTCGGCCCTGGCCTGACGCAGGGTTTCCAGCGCATCCCAGATCGCTTGCGGGTCAGGGGTGTGTCCGTCGTCGAACAGCGCCTGTGCCAGATCGTCTTGGCTGGGCAGCCCAAGGGCCAGCGCGCGGAAGGCCGGATCAAGGCTGTCGTCGCGCGCCATGGTAGCCACGGCATCCAGATACGCCTGATCGGGCTGCGCACCATCGCGGATCATCGCGATCAGCCCGTCACGGGCCAAAGCACGGCCCGCATCCCATTTGTTGAACGGGTCGGTGTCATGGGCCAGCAGGAAGGCGCGTTCGTCGTTGCTGGTGTCACGTTCCAGAATGACGGGTGCTGAAAAATCGCGTAAAATAGAAGGGATAGGGCGCGCTGCTAGACCTTCGAATGAAAAGCTTTGCTCGGCCTGATCCATTTCAAACACAACGGTTTCCTGCACCTCATCGCCATTGGGATTAAGCAGGCCAACGGCAATCGGGATCACGCGTGGATCTTTCACATCCTGCCCGGGTGTGGGTGGCGTTTCCTGTTTGAACGTAAGGGTATAGGTGCCGTTCTTAAAGTCATCTGTAACCGATACGCGTGGCGTGCCAGCTTGTTCGTACCAGCGTTTGAACTGGGTCAGATCGCGGCCCGTCACCTCTTCAAAGACAGTCAGCCAGTCTTCAATTGTGCAGGCCTGACCATCGTGGCGCTTAAAGTAAAGATCAAGGGCGGCGCGATAGGCATCATCGCCGACCAATGTCTTGAGCATCCCGATCAGCTCGGCGCCCTTTTCATAAACGGTTGCCGTGTAAAAATTGTTGATCTCGACAAAGCTATCCGGACGAACGGGATGCGCCAGCGGGCCGTTATCCTCGCGGAATTGCCGACCGCGCAGCATGATGGCATCCTCGATCCGCTTCACTGGCGCACTGCGCATATCGGATGTAAATTCGGCATCGCGGAATACCGTCAGCCCTTCTTTCAGGCACAGCTGAAACCAGTCGCGGCAGGTGATGCGATTGCCGGTCCAGTTATGGAAATACTCATGTGCGATGATCGCCTCAATCCGCTCGAAATTGGCATCGGTGCTGGTCTCGGGGCTGGCCAGAACGCAGGAGGAATTGAAGATATTCAGCCCCTTATTTTCCATCGCGCCCATGTTGAAATCGTCCACGGCGACGATGTTGAACAGATCAAGATCGTATTCGCGGCCATAGACCTCTTCATCCCAGCGCATGGATTTCTTCAGGGCCTCCATACCGAAGGCGCATTTGTCCTCATCCCCCGGTCGGACCCAGATGTTCAGTTCAACATCGCGGCCCGACGCGGTGGTGAAGCGGTCGGGATGGTTGATCAGATCGCCCGCCACCAGCGCAAACAGATAAGCCGGTTTGGGCCAGGGATCATGCCATTCCGCAAAGCCATCACCGGATGCGCCGGGATTGCCATTGGACAGCATCACCGGCAGATCACCCTCGATCCGCACATCAAAGACGGCCATCACATCGGGGCGGTCGGGGTAATAGGTGATCTTGCGAAACCCTTCGGCCTCGCATTGCGTGCAATACATGCCCGAGGACATATATAGCCCCTCAAGGGCCGTGTTGGCGGCGGGGTTGATTTCGACCTCGGCTTCCCAGACGAACGGGGCATCAGGAACATCGCAGCGCAGCCCGCCTTCGACCAATTCCGGCGTGACGGATGCGCCATCGATCTTGGCGCTGATCAGGGTCAGGTCTTCGCCGTGTAAAAAGAAATCACGCACATAGCTATCGGGGTTAGGAGCGAACTCTATCCTGCTTAGAACACGTGTTTTTTCTGGATTTAGCTGAAACGTCAAGTGGACCTTGTCGACCAGAAAGGCAGGCGGTGTGTAATCGGCCAGATAGATAGTCTGCGGAGCGGCGTCTTTCATGAGGGTGGCCTTTGCTGATGCGGGTTTCGGGCAGACGTTAGGTGGATGCTTGCGGGCTTGCAAGACGGCGGTGGAGGCTTTGCCCCGCGATGAAATGCCCTAGCTATGGGCCACAGATGAAGACATGGAGCCAACATGCCGAAACAGCGCAAGAAATCGGATATGCCGCAAAAGCTTTGCGTTGCTTGTGGACGCCCATTCACGTGGCGGCGCAAATGGGCAAAGGTCTGGGATGAGGTGCGCTATTGCTCGGATGTGTGCCGCCGTCGCCGGGGCAGTTCTGCATCATAGCGCGACAGGTTGTGCGCTGAAGCAGGTTTTCTTAAGGTTCTCGCATCATTATGTGTAGCGAAACAACAGGAGAGTCCCTGCGTATGTCCCGTCCGGTCATTGGTATCATCGGCAACAGTTACGAGATGGATGATCGCTATCCGGTTCATGCCGGTGGCACGATGAATTCCGAGGCCGTGGCCGAGGTTGCAGGCTGCATGCCGTTCATCGTTCCTTCTGATCCGCGCTATGTCAGCGTGAACGAGTTGCTTGAAACCTGCGATGGATTCCTGCTGACCGGCGGGCGGCCCAATGTCCATCCCGAAGAATATGGACATGCCGAAAGCGAAGCGCATGGTGCGTTTGACCGTGCCCGCGACGCGATCACCCTGCCTTTGGTGCGCGCCTGCGTGGAACGCGGACAGCCGTTCTTTGGCATTTGCCGCGGTTTTCAGGAGGTGAACGTGGCGATGGGCGGCACGCTGCATCCCGAGATCCGTGATCTGCCGGGGCGCGACAATCACCGCATGCCCCCCGATGGGACGTTGGAAGAGTGCTTTGCCCTGCGCCACAATGTGCGCTTTACCCCGGGCGGTGTATTTCACCGGCTGCTGGGAGCAGAAGAAGTGCTGACCAATACGTTGCACGGGCAAGGGATTACTGAACCCGGCAGGGACGTGGTGATCGACGGGCATGCGCCGGATGGCACGCCTGAGGCTATTTACATCAAGGGTGCCCCAGGCTTTACCCTGTCAGTGCAGTGGCATCCGGAATGGAACGCTGCCAATGACCCGGTCAGCCGCCCGTTGTTCAACGCCTTTGGCGATGCGGCACGGGCCTGGGCCGATGGCGGGCAATCACAGCCGTCTTTGGCCGTGGCCGGGGGCTAACTGCTGGCGCTTGCGTAACTCGCCAGCGCGAGGCGCCAGAACAGGTGGCTGATCCCAAGGGCGACGATGGCGATGATCCAGCCTGTGATGGTCATGTGAAGGTTGAGGCCTGAAAATGCCGCCTGCGCCGGGACTGTCGTCATGAAGGCCACAGGGACAATGACTGTCAGAACCACCTTCAGCCAGCCCGGATAGGCGGTCACCGGGAAGCGCCCGGCCTCGAAAAATGCGCGGAACATCAGGTTGATGTTTTCCACCTTGGTCCACCAGAAGGCCGTGGTGTTCAGCACGCACCAGATGGCGTAGACGATGATCAGGGCAGGGATCAGCATCAGGGTGAATTGCGCCAGGTTAAGCAGGCTCAGCACATCCAGCGCCCACATGCCGTAGGTGACCAGGCCAAAGCCGGTGATCAGGCTGGGAAAGGCCCAGATATTCACAAAGCGGAACGAGACGAAAAACTGGCTGTTGATGGGTTTGAGCAGGATGAAGTCCATCGTACCCAGCCGGATGTATTCTGATATGCGGCTGAGATTGGGTTTGAGGATCATCGCGATATAGCCTTCAATGATCAGGAAAACGCCAAACAGGATCAGCCCCTCTTCGAACGCCCAGCCGCCCAACGTGGGGACGTTGTGGAAGATCGCGTAGAGCACCAGGAATCCGGACCCGAAAGCGAGCATGGAATTGAGCGCGCTGACGAAAAATTCAGCGCGGTATTCCATCTCGATCTGCAGGGCATTGGTAAAAAACTGTCGGATCAGGCGCAGCGGTGTCATCATGCGCCTGCTCCGGAGTAGTTTTTGGTGCCCCTGATCCACAAATGACGGCCCAGCAGGCCGATGCCGGTGATCCATCCAACTTGCAGGATGAATCCGCGCAGCATCTCACCTGCGCTTAGATTGCCCATGGCGACATCCACAGGGAAGCCGAGGATGTAGGGAAAGGGCGTGCACCTGATGACGGCTTCAACCGTGTCGGGGAAGAACTCGATCGGGATGATGGCCCCGCCCAGCAAAAGCATGAGCGTGTAATACATCATCTCGATGCCCAATGTGCGTTCCATCCAGAAGGACAGGGTGCCCATCAGGAAGTTCGCGTAGAAATGGGTCGCCATGCCGCCCAGCAGCGCCAGAAGAGCGAAGGGGAGGTGCGACACCAACAGTTCGGAATAAGCCCCGGTGGCGATCATGCCCGCGACCAGAAAGATCATCATCAGGGGGACGCGGATAACACTATCGGCCAGTTGATAGGCCAGATAGTTCCAATAGGGATGCACCGGGCGCAGCAGCTTGAACGACAGGTCTCCCTCGCGGATTTCCTGATCCAGCGCCCAGGTGAACCACATCGCGTTGCAGTTGCGCACCCCGTAGATCAACAGGAAGTAACAGATGAAATGCCCTGAACTGTAATCGCCCTCAAGCGCGCCGGAAGTGTTCAGCGTGACCCAGATGAACAACATGATCAGGGGCTGCGTGCCGCCGATCAGGTAAATCACGAACTCGGCGCGGTAGTTGGAGAACTCGGTGCTGTAAAACGCAAGAAGGGCACGGAATTTGCGAAGACCCGAGTGCCGGATAGAAGCAGAGGACCCTTTCATGATCCGTCTCGCGCGGTGTTGAACAACTGGCCAAGCACATCCTCGAACGGCACTTCGGCGATCGAGATATCGGCGACAGGCAGGTCATTCAGCAGCCGCGCCGATATGCTGCTGATTGCGTCACGATCTACATAAATTTCGGCCTTTAGACCATTGATATGTTTGATGTCTCCATATTCGGCCAGCGCCTCGGTGCCGATGGGTGTCGCAAATTGCAGGCTTAGCAGTTTGGTGTTGCTGAACTGTTGCGTCAGGTCACGATCATTGCCCTCGAAAATCAAACGCCCTTCGTCGATCACCAGTATTTGATCGGCAAGGGCGGTTACATCGGCCATATAATGCGAGGTCAGCAGAACCGTCGCGCCGAATTCTGAACGATAATCGGCCACGAACTGACGCACGTTTTGCTGCACATTGATGTCCATGCCGATGGTCGGTTCATCCAGAAACAACACTTTCGGGCTGTGCAGCATCGCCGCGGCCAACTCACACTTCATCCGCTCGCCCAGCGACAGAGACCGCTGCGGTTTGTAAAGCACATCACCAATGCCCAGCATCTCGGTCAGCCGCCCCAGCGTGTCGAGGTACCGCTGTTCGGGAATGTCGTAGATCACCTTGTTCAACTGAAAGGAGTCCGCCGCAGACAAGTCCCAGATCAGTTGCTGTTTCTGCCCCATCACAAGGGTGATCTGGCGCAGGAAATCATGATCGCGTGCTTGCGGGGTATGTCCCAGCACTTTGATACTGCCGCTGGTCGGATAGAGCAGGCCTGACAGCGCCTTGAGCGTGGTGGTTTTACCAGCACCGTTGGGCCCCAGAAACCCGACAATTTCGCCGCTGCCGATTGAAAACGAGATATCCTTGACCGCCTCAACCTCGGTCTTGGGGCGGTGCAGCAGGGATTTCAGGCTTTGACGGAACCCTTCCTTGCGCTGATGAACCCAGTAGGATTTCTTCAGCCCGGTCACCTTTATGCAGGACGGTTCCATCGCATTGCCCCAAAACTTGCGGTGCCTGAAGGTCTAACGCGTCTGGTGGAAAACGAAAGTGTTTTGGTCGAATGCCGGTTTGGGGGGCTTTGCAAGGCAAGGCCGCGTTTGATCCGCCAAGATGCTGAAAGCTTTGGTTGGTCTGTTCATGTTCCGTCGTAATTCTCAGGCAGCCTGAGCGATGTCTTGCGGCGCCGGGATCAAAAGCCGGGCCTCGTGGGCCTTCAGTATACGGCGTGCGGTGGGGCCGTGGGTTGTCGGGTCGGCACGCAAATGCGGCATGTGATGAAACAGATCCTTACGCACAGCGCCGGTGATGGCCGACAGGCCCATGGTGCCGACATGAAAGCTTTCAGTGGCTGCGCCCTCGGCAAAGATCACCTCGTGGGCGTCAAACACCAGGTGGATATACGTCACCAACGCGCGGGGGCTGCGCCAGACATTGATGCCATCTTCAAGATGGGTGGCGGCGGCCATCACTTCGGGGTCGCCGAAATACAGCTCGCTCTGGTATCCGCCAAAGACAAAGCGATGCTGTGGCGAGACCAGCAGGGATCGCTTTGCGCCCGGCAGCATATGAGGAGCCACCTCGACCGGGGCAAACCGACCGTCCCCACGTACATGGCTTTGGCCGATCCAGCGCAGAGGTTGCGCCCCGTGATCGCGGGTGATCACCCGGTCGCCGATCCGCAGGGTATCAATCGGGCGCTCGCCTGTTTCGGTCAGGATCATTGTGCCGGGGGTGAAGCAGATGATGTTTTCGATCTCGTCAAAGGTCACCACCGTTCCGTCGGCCAGGGTGAAGAAACCCGCCAGATCATCCGGATTGGTGTCGGTAAAGGTAATGTCGGCCAGGGTGACATCGGGGGTCAGTTGCAGCGTATCGACATCTGTGCCGCCTTCACCGCCGGTGATGTTGATCGTGCCGCTGCCTGTCTCGCCAAGATCGGTCAGAACAAAGGTGTCAGACCCATCGCCGCCCAGGGCGGTGTCGCCTTCGGCCACGGTGAACAGATCATCACCGGCACCGCCTTCCATGCTGTCATCGCCGGTGCCGCCAATCAGCGTGTCATCACCGTCTTCGCCCAGAAGGGTATCGTTGCCCGCGCCGCCATCGATGCTGTCATTGCCCGCGGCGGTGGGGATCGTGTCGAAATGTATATCGGTGATGTTGATTGCGTGTGTGCCGGTCAGACCGTTGGTGTAGATGATCTGGATTTCCGAAACCGGTCCGGCGATTTCCACCAGGACCGAGCCATTGGCATCATTGGGATCGTCCAGCGCGCCCCCGGCGGTGATGGTGTCGCCCGACACCGTGTCGTCGCCTTGCGGTGTCAGAGTGACCGTGACCGGATTGCCATCTGCGTCAAAGGCGAGCACGGTGACCGTATCGATATGGTTGCCTGCAAAGCTGTCAACATCGTTGATCGCGAAGCTGACATTCTCGACCTCATCCTCCAGCCCGCTGTCGACGCTGCCGGAAAACGCAATCGTGGTGGTCGACGTGGCCGCGTCACCATCGCCAAACAGGGCCACGCTTGAGGTGGTGCTGAAGGGCTCGCCCACAGGGACAAACTGCGTATCGCTGCTTTCGACGGTGAACGTGGCGTTATTGTCGCCGTCGTCAGAAAAACTGACCGAAACTTCCATCCCGCCGGTGTCTTGCGTGAACCCGGCCGAGATATCGGCCTCGTCTGCGCCTGCGGCACTCCAGTTCAGTGATTCACTGGTCGAGGTGACGCCGTTATTATCCCCCGCCAGGCTGTCATTTCCATCCCCGCCTTCGATCGTGTCATCGCCGCCGCCCCCGACAACCGTGTCATCGGCCAAGCCCGAGGCGATACTGTCATCGCCCTCACCGCCATAGACTTCGTCAGCGTTGCCGCCGACGCCGGTGCCATCGCCGCCATCGATCACATCGCCTTCGGGATCTCCGCCGAAACTGCCGTCGATCGTGTCATTTCCGTCCGAGCCTTCGACAAGACCATCGGGGAATTGGGGAACGCCGCCTGCGAAATCAATCTCGAACGTGCCGTTTGGGTCGCTGTTGCCGAAATCATTGGTTTCGTAGTTCAGCAGTTCTGTGGCATCGCCCGACCCGTCCAACAACTGATCATTGGCCCCTCCGTCGGTCCAGCCGACATCGGCCACATCGCCGCCTGCACTGCCTGACCACTGGATGTCTTCATAGATGTATTCAACGGTGAAATCGCCGCCGCCATTGTCGGTGAGAACCACCTGGAACGAATTGGTGCCGCTGCCCGAGAAGGGGGCGACGGAATCCCATGTCATGATGATCGTGCCCGCGACCGGGTCGATATCCCAGTAAATCTCGCCGCCCGAGGCGACATTCACATCCGCAAAGAACGGCGCCAGCATCGGCGTGGTTTCCGCCGTCAAATCGGTGGTGTTGAAGTCGGTGAAGGGGGTTCCGAACGAGATCGTGCCGTTGGAATTGAGGTAAATCTCGGTGTAGTTGGTGCCAAAGAAGTTGATACCGCCCGGTCCGAAAACCGATGTGACGTCAATCTCGACCGAGCCGTCATCGACGCCGCCCGCTGCTTTGGGCGATGTCGAATAAACGTTCTCACCAAATCCTGCTGGTCCTCCCAGACCTGAGACCATTGTTGGCACTGTACTACTCCTGCCTGACGGGCCGTACGGCCTGTCTGTTCCATCCTTCGTTCAGCGGTCTTTGCTGCTTTTTGCCTGTGCTTGTTGCGTCCGCGCACAGATCGTTTCCAAAATGGATACAAACGCTTCTGGGCCGCAAAACAGCGCGTTTTAGGCAAATTTTCGATGAATTCAGGTGATATTGGGGCGGGGTAGAGCGTGGTGAATGGCCATCAACTTCAGGGAGAGTTTTGCGTTACCATTCTGGCCCGTTGGTCATTTTCAAAGCGATCAGCGCCGAGTTGATGCCGGTCACCATCTGCCCTGGCTCAAAGGGGCCATAGACGTTTCGGCCAACAACGAAGGTCACGTCGATCTGTTCGCCGGGAATGTCTTCAAAATCAAAGCTATAGAGTTTTGTCTGCGCTTCCAACGTGGTGGTGATTACCTCGCGCAGCCGTGTCTGGGTCAGGCTGCCCGTCCAATCGCGCCCCCAACCCACCTGCACATCAATTCTGGCAAGCCCTGTTCCGCTTGTTCCCGATCCGGCGGCGGCAAGGCCTTCTGCTGTCAAATCCAAAGGCTGCAGATAGGGTGCATCGTAATAATTGCTGAGAATACTTAGGGTTACGGCTGGCAAGGCGAGAAGAAGAATGGCCACCAAGACCCTTATGAGATTGCCTTTGCCGCCCATCTTCAACATCTCCATCGTCGTCGCTGATGGAGAAGTCTGTCATAAATGACCTGAAAATCGGTTAAGAACCGTTTTTTAAACGTATAGAACGCTTTGTCACGTCACCTGAGCGCGCTGGTGGTGCTCGGGGCGGTCCCAAAGCCCATCATTTATGACTTTTGTCACCACATCAGCTGCGCGGGCGATGTCGCCTTCATCCAGGTAAAGCGGGGTGATGCCAAAGCGCATGATGTCGGGCGCGCGGAAATCGCCGATCACGCCTCGCGCAATGCAGGCCTGCATCGCGGCATAACCCTGATCGAAATGAAAGGATACCTGAGATCCGCGCAGCGCGGGGTCACTCGGACAGGCCAGATGCAACTTGGGGCAAGCAGCCTTGATATGGGCAATGAACGCCTCGGACAGTGCGATTGAACACGCTCGAACATCCGCCATCTCGACTTGATCCCAGATATCCAGCGCGGCCTCCAGCGCCGCCATTGCCAGCACCGGTGGGGTGCCCACCCGCATCCGCTCGATGCCGTTTCCGGCGCGATAGCCTTGCTCAAAAGCGAACGGGGCGGCGTGCCCCAACCAGCCAGACAGGGCAGGACGTGCCGTCTCGGCATGGCGGGGGGTCACATAAATGAACGCCGGGGCCCCGGGCCCGCCATTGAGGAACTTATACGTGCAGCCCACTGCGAAGTCGGCGTTGCACGCGGCCAGATCAACCTCGACCGCACCGGCGCTGTGGGCCAGATCCCAGACGGTCACCACATTCACGGCATGGGCCGCCGCGGTCAGGTGCGCCATGTCATGCATCCGCCCGGTGCGGTAATCGACCTGCGTCAGCATCAGCACGGCCACCTCTTCGGTGATGGCTGCCTCCACTTCGTGCGGGGAGACGGTGCGCAGCTCATAACCCTTGTCCAGCGCGGTGATCAGCCCTTGGGCCATGTACAGATCGGACGGGAAATTGCCTGTATCACTCAGGATCACCCGCCGGTCGGGGCGCATGGAAAGGGCGGCGGCCAGTGCCTGATAGACTTTGATCGACAGGGTGTCGCCCATCACCACATGGCCCGGCTCGGCCCCGATCAGCCGGGCAATCCGGTCGCCAACGCGGGTGGGTTGGGCCATCCACCCGGCCTTGTTCCAGCCGGTGATCAGCATCTCGCCCCATTCCTCCTGCATCACGTTGTTCATCCGCTGGGTGGCCGCCAGGGGCAGGGGGCCCAACGAGTTGCCATCGAGATAGGTCACCCCCTCGGGCAGATGAAACAGGGCTTTGGTGGCGGCAAAGTTGCTCATGCGGTCAATCCCAATTCCGCGCGCAGTTTCCTGGTCAGCTTGGCGACGACCATCTCGTAGGAAGCGATCAGGTGCTCTTTCAATTCGGTATCCGACAGCCCCGGATCATCGTAGACCTGCAACCACTTCATGCCGCGCGAGGCCAGATAGGGAGCGGGGCGAATGCCCGGCTGATCCTGCAGAACCTCGTAGGCCAGGGGGCTGGCCTTGAAGACGAACGCGTCTTTGCCCTTGTTCCACCCGCAAATGCCAAACACCTTGCCGCCCACTTTCCATACATCCGCATTGCCCCATTGCACCACATGGGTGGTGGCCTTGAGCGTGGCGCAAAAGCTGTTGAATTCGTCGCGGGTCATAAGGTGGATCCTGCTTTGGCTTTGGACGGGGCCTGCGAAAGTGCCGCCGGTGGTCTTGTGCATCATATGCTAGGCGACACAGCAAGGCGCGACAATGCCGCCTCTTGCGCGGCCCTTGTGTTCCGGGTCAGAAAATGAAGTGGAAAATCTGTAATTTCCGCCCTGACCCGACCTCGGAGAGATGCCTTATGAAATGGATCGACATGCCCCCCGTCTGGCTGGCCTTCTTCGTGGTCTTGGCCTGGCTGCAATCCAGCTATTTGACATTCGGTCTGGCGCTGGGCGCTTGGGCAGATTTCGTCGGTGGGCTGCTTGTGGGCGGTGGTATCCTTCTGGCGTTGTTGGCATTCATGGAATTCCGCAAACATCGCACCACGGTGGTGCCGCACAACACACCCGAGCGCCTGATCACCTCTGGTATCTTTACCCGGACACGCAACCCGATCTATCTGGGCGATGTGCTGATCCTCATGGGGCTGATCCTGCGCTGGGACGCGGTTTTGTCCCTACCGCTGGTCCCGGTATTCCTGTGGATACTGGAAAAACGCTTTATCGAACCCGAGGAAACCCGTATGAGACAGGCGTTCAGGGCCGAATTTGCAAAGTATGAACGCAAGGTACGGCGTTGGGTTTGACGGGTGGCGTCTCTATAATGCGACATTTGCTCACGTCGCAGCGACATCCTCTTGCACCTTGCGCGATCTGCGGGGTAGGACAACCGTTCTGCACCTGAACGATATCTGACGCCGCCCAAGCGGCACCCAAAAGAGGGGGACAGCAATGAAGATCGGAACACCCAAAGAGGTGGCGGAGGGCGAAGCCCGCGTGGCGATGACGCCCGACAGCGCGCTGCAGCTGCAAAAACTGGGCCATGACTGCATCATCGAGACAGGCGCCGGTGCCCTGGCCGGATTTTCGGATGCCGATTACAAGGCGGCTGGTGTCGAGATCGCCAAAACCGCTGCCGCGCTCTGGAAAGCTGCTGATGTGGTGGCCAAGGTCCGCCCGCCGGTTGATACCGAGCTGAAGCGGTTGCGCGATGGTCAGACCCTGATTTCTTTCTTCAATCCCGGTGGGAATGAAAAGCAGATGGCCTCGGCAGCCAAGAAAGGCGCGACGGTTGTGGCCATGGAAATGGTGCCGCGTATTTCGCGGGCGCAGAAGATGGACGCCTTGTCCTCGATGGCCAATATCGCGGGCTACCGCGCGGTGATCGAGGCGGGTAACAACTTTGGCCGCTTCTTCACCGGTCAGGTGACAGCCGCCGGCAAAGTGCCCCCGGCCAAGGTTCTGATCGTCGGTGCGGGTGTTGCTGGTCTTGCTGCGATCGGTACATCAACGTCGCTGGGTGCGATCACCTATGCCTTCGATGTGCGCCCCGAAGTGGCCGAGCAGATTGAATCGATGGGTGCCGAATTCGTGTTCCTCGAGTTTGACGAGGACACGACCGATGGCGCCGAGACGGGCGGCTATGCAGCCCCCTCAAGCCCCGAGTTCCGCGAAGCCCAGCTGGCCAAGTTCCGCGAAATGGCGCCGGATATCGACATCGTGATCACCACGGCCCTGATCCCAAACCGGGACGCCCCCGTGCTGTGGACCAAGGATATGGTCGAGGCGATGAAGCCCGGATCGGTCATTGTGGACCTTGCGGCGGAAAAAGGCGGCAATTGTGAACTGACCGTAATGGACGAGAAAATCGTCACGGATAATGGCGTGACCATCGTTGGTTACACCGATTTCCCCAGCCGTATGGCGACGCAATCCTCGACGCTTTACGCCACCAATATTCGCCACATGATGACCGATCTGACACCGGAAAAAGACGGCGTGATCGTGCATGACATGGAAGATGACGTGATCCGCGGGGCCACCGTGACCCATGCGGGCGACGTGACCTTCCCGCCGCCACCGCCCAAGGTGCAGGCGATTGCGGCGCAGCCCAAGAAAGAAGCGCCAAGGGAACTGACCGCCGAGGAAAAACGCGCCGAAGAAGTGGCCGCGTTCAAGAAACAGACAATGACTCAGGTCGGTCTTCTGGTTGCAGGCGGGTTGCTTGTGCTGCTGATTGGCCTTGTTGCCCCGGCCAGCTTCATGCAGCACTTTATCGTTTTCCTGCTGTCGGTCTTTGTCGGCTTCCAGGTGATCTGGAACGTGGCGCATTCATTGCATACGCCGCTTATGGCGGTGACCAACGCGATCTCTTCGATCATCATTCTGGGGGCGTTGATCCAGATCGGATCCAGCTCGTTCCTGATCACATTGCTGTCGATCCTGGCGGTGTTCATGGCCTCGATTAACATTTTCGGCGGCTTCCTCGTGACACGGCGCATGCTCGCCATGTTCCAGAAATCGTAAGGGGGGCCTGAGACATGGATTTCGGATTTACCATTGCGGCCTATGCGGTTGCCGCTGTTCTCTTCATCCTTAGCCTCGGCGGTCTGTCGGGGCAGGAAAGCGCGAAACGCGCGGTCTGGTACGGCATTGCCGGTATGGCGATTGCGGTGCTGGCCACGCTGATCGGTCCGGGTTCGGGTTTGTGGCTGCTCTCGCTGATCCTGATCGCGGCAGGGGCCGCAGTAGGCTATCAGCTGGCCACCCGCGTGCAGATGACGCAAATGCCCGAACTGGTGGCGATCATGCACTCGCTTGTGGGTCTGGCTGCCGTCTTCGTGGGCTTCAATGCCGACATCATGATCAACACCATGAGCACGCTATTTGCCGAGAATAACCTCGTGCTGGGCGCCGTGAAAGAGGGCGGGTACACCGCCATCGGCCTGCCTGCCGCGATCTATGGTGAGCTGTCTTCTTTCGGGCAGCTGATTGCCAAGAAGACCTCTGTTGAGATCAATATCCTTCGGGTCGAACTGATGCTTGGCATCTGGATCGGTGCCGTGACCTTCACCGGTTCGGTCATCGCCTATGGCAAACTGGCTGGCAAGGTGGATTCCGCGGCCAAGCAATTGCCCGGCGGACATCTTCTGAATGCGGCTGCCGCGGGCCTGTCCCTGTTGTTCGCGATCATGTATCTTTCGGGATCGGGCAGCTGGACGCTGGTGATGCTGACGCTGCTGGCGCTGTTCATCGGCTATCACCTGATCATGGGTATTGGCGGGGCCGACATGCCCGTCGTGGTCTCCATGCTGAACAGCTATTCCGGCTGGGCGGCGGCGGCCATCGGCTTCTCGCTTGGCAATGACCTTTTGATCGTGGTCGGCGCGCTTGTCGGCTCGTCAGGTGCGATCCTTTCTTACATCATGTGTAAGGCGATGAACCGGTCCTTTGTGTCGGTCATTCTGGGCGGCTTTGGCGGCGCTGCGGGTGAGCAGATGGCCGTGGAAGGCGAACAGGTGGCCATCGAGGCAGATGGCGTTGCCGCGGCCCTCAATGAGGCGCAAAGCATCATCATCATCCCCGGCTATGGTATGGCCGTGGCGCAGGCCCAGCAGGCCGTGTCTGAGTTGACCACCAAACTGCGCGCCAAGGGCAAAGAGGTTCGGTTCGCCATCCACCCCGTTGCCGGGCGTCTGCCGGGGCATATGAACGTGCTGCTGGCCGAGGCGCGCGTGCCTTATGACATCGTGCTGGAGATGGACGAGATCAACGAGGATTTCCCGGACACCGACGTGGTGATCGTGATCGGCTCGAACGACATCGTGAACCCGGCGGCACAGGACGATCCCAACAGCCCCATCGCCGGAATGCCGGTTCTGGAATGCTGGAAAGCCAAGCAGGTGTTCGTGTCCAAACGCGGGCAGGGCACAGGCTATTCGGGCATCGAGAACCCGCTGTTCTATAAAGAGAACACGCGGATGTTCTATGGCGATGCGAAGGATTCCGTCTCGTCGCTGTTGCCCAAGATCGACTGATCTAAGGGTCTTTTACCTAAAAAGAAGGGCGCCCGGTTGAGGCGCCCTTTTCATGTTCAGGAGGGTGGAGATCAGTCCTCCATCGCTTCCAATTCGTCGATGAAGCCTGAAATCATGCTCAGCCCCTTGTCCCAGAATTTGGGGTCCGAGGCATCAAGACCGAAGGGGGCCAAAAGCTCTTTATGGTGCTTTGATCCACCAGCTTTCAGCATCTCGAAATACTTTTCCTGAAAACCTTCGGGGTTTTCTTCGTAAACCGCATAAAGCGCGTTCACCAAGCCGTCGCCAAAGGCGTAGGCATAGACGTAGAAGGGCGAGTGCACGAAATGCGGGATATAGGCCCAGAAGGTCTCGTACCCCTCCATGAAATCAAACGCCGGTCCAAGGCTTTCGGCCTGTACTGACATCCAGAGGGCGTTGATATCCTCGGGCGTCAATTCGCCCGCGCGCCGGGCGTCGTGCAGTTTGCACTCAAAATCATAGAAGGCGATCTGGCGGATCACCGTGTTGATCATATCCTCGACCTTACCGGCCAAAAGCACCTTGCGTTCTTGCGGATTGGCGGCGCCATCCAGCATTTTGCGGAAGGTGAGCATTTCGCCGAACACGCTGGCGGTTTCGGCCAGGGTCAACGGGGTTGAGGCCAGCAACTCCCCCTGATCGGCGGCCAGAACCTGATGCACGCCGTGGCCCAGCTCATGCGCCAAAGTCATCACATCGCGCGGTTTGCCGAGGTAGTTCAGCATCACATAGGGGTGCACATCGGTCACGGTGGGATGCGCAAAGGCCCCCGGAGCCTTGCCCGGTTTGACGCCTGCATCAATCCAGCCATCGCTGAAGAACGGTTTGGCCAGATCGCCCATGCGCGCATCAAAGCTGGTGTAGGCCTCCATCACCATGTCTTCGGCGCTGGCCCAATCGACAATCTTGCTGTCTTCAATCGGCAGCGGCGCGTTGCGGTCCCAGACCTGCATGCGATCCAGACCCAGCCATTTACGCTTCAGCTCGTAATAGCGATGGCTCAGTTTGGGGTAGGCGTCGACCACGGCGTTGCGCAGCGCCTCGACCACCTCGGGTTCGACATGGTTGCTGAGGTGCCGACCCGTTTGGGCCGTGGGCATGCCGCGCCAGCGATCGACCACCTCCTTTTCCTTGGCGGCGGTGTTGTGCACGCGCGAGAAAATCTTGATGTTTTCACCAAAGACCCGGGCCAGTTCATGGCTGGCCGCTTCGCGTTTGGAACGGTCCTGATCGGTGAGCAGGTTCAAGGTCGCCTCGATCCCCATTTCCTCACCCTCAACGGTAAAGGTGAGGCCCGCGATGGTTTCATCGAACAGTCGTTCCCAGGCATCGCCGACAACGCCCATGTCGTGCAGGAATTTTTCAAGCTCGTCGGACAATTGATAGGGTTTCATCGCGCGGATGCGGTCCAGCACGGGTTTGTAGCGCTTGAGGTCCGCGTTTTCGGCGTACATGGTATTCAGGGCGTCTTCGTCCAGCCGGTTCAGTTCCAGCGAGAAGAACACCAGTTGGGTGGTGAAATTGGTGATTTTTTCCTGACAATCCGACAGGAACTTGGCGCGTTCGCCATCGGTGGTCAGCTGGTAATAGCGCAGGCCCGCAAAGGACATGATGCGCCCGGCAACCGTACTGATCCTTTCATCGCGCAGGATGCACTCCAACAGGCCCGCCGCATCCAGATCGGCCAGCTTGCCTTCGTAATCGGCGGCGAAATCCGCGCTGGCCTTCTCCAGCCAATCAAGATCACGTTTCAGCTCGGGCGCGTCCTCGCCGGTGTAGAGATCACTCAGATCCCATTCGGGCAGATCGCCCAGGTTGTCCGAGCCGGACCCGGCATTGGCATCACGGACGGGAAAGGGAAGCTGGAACATGGGCGATCTCCTATTGGTGTTCGCATGACATAGGGTGGGGAGGGGAAAGGCTCAAGGTCCGTCTTGTTGGGGCAGTTAACCGTAGGTCTTCAGCATCTCCTTGAGGTCATCCATCGTGTTGGCCTCGTTGACCGGCTTGTCATGTCGCCAGCGTTTCATCCGTGGGAAGCGCAGGGCCACGCCTGATTTGTGCCGGGTGGATTCCGCGATCCCCTCGAACGCGATCTCGAACACATGTTCCGGGGTCACCTGTCGCACGGGGCCAAAGCGTTGCAGGGTGTTCTTGCGCACCCAGGCGGTGATCTTGCGAAACTCGGCATCGGTGAGGCCGGAATAGGCCTTGGTGAAGGGGATCAGGTCATTGCCATCGCGCACCGCAAAGGTGAAGTCAGTGAACAGGTTGGCGCGCCGTCCATGGCCTTGCTGGGCATAGATCATCACCGCGTCGATGGTCAGCGGGTCCAGCTTCCATTTCCACCAATCGCCCTTCTTGCGCCCGGCATGATAGGGGCTGTCAGTGCGTTTCAGCATCAAGCCTTCGGCGCGCGCCTCGCGGGCTGTGGCGCGGTGGTCATGCAGGTTTTGCCAATCTTTGAAGGGAATCAGAGGCGAGGGCCGGACCGGCGCGGCCTCGGGCAGATCTGCCAACATGGCATCCAACCGCGCACGACGCTCGGCAAAGGGCAGGGCGCGCAGATCCTTGCCGCCTTCCTCCAACAGATCATAGGCAAGGATGATCACCGGCGCGTCGGTCAGCAGTTTTTTGGGAACAGTCTTGCGCCCGATGCGTTTTTGCAGGGCGTTGAACGGCATTGGGGCGGAGTCGTCCCAGGCGACGACTTCGCCGTCGATCACGGTGCCGTCTGGCAGGAAATCGCGGGCGCGGGCCAGTTCGGGAAAGCGATCTGTCATCAGGTCTTCGCCACGGGACCAGACGAAATGTTCGCCCCCGCGCAGGATCAACTGCCCGCGAATGCCGTCCCATTTCCATTCGGCCAGCCAATCGTCTGGGGTGCCAAGGCTTTCCACGCCGTCCTCAGGCTCAACCCCGTAAGCCAGACAAAACGGGTAGGGCCGTGACAGGGCCGCGCCGGTGTCGGGCGCTTCGATCAGGGTGTGATAGCTGGTTGTGTCGGGTGTCCAGTCGCCCATCAGACGATGCGCGAGCTCGGCCTCGTCATGGTCCGTTGCCTGCGCTAAGGCGCGCGTCATCAGTTTGCGGCTGATCCCGACGCGAAACCCACCGGTGAGCAGCTTGTTGAACACCAGCCGTTCCATATCCGGCATCTGGGCCCAGGCGTTTAGCACCGCATCCTTGCGCGCCTCTTCCTCTTCATGATCCAGCGCGCGCAGGCGGGTGATCCACTTTGTCAGGCTATTGTCATGGGTCGCGGTTGGCTTGGGCAGAACCAGAGCAATCGTTTCGGCCAGATCGCCGACAATCGGATAGCTTTCCTCGAACAACCACAGGGGGATGCCTGCCCGTTCAGCCGCCCATTCGCGCAAGCGCGTGGTGGTGATGGTCCGGCGTGGGCGGCGCCCGGAAAACAGCGCGATGGTCCACAGGCGGTCCTCTTCCGGGGCCTCCCGGAAATAGGTGGCCAGCGCGGCGACCTTCTGGGTGGTTTTTGTGGTTTGGTCGATGGTGGCATAAAGCGCTGCGAAGCGTTTCATGTGATCTCTCCATCGTCGAGATTCTCACCTGTGAATTCGGTTGGGACCACTTGCGCGTTGTATCCCTGCTCGGTCAACCAGCGGGCGAAGATATCGGTGTAGCCATGAGTGACATAGATATTCTCGGCCTGCGTTGCCGCGATGGCGCTGTTCAACCCGGCCCAATCGGCATGGTCGGACACGACAAACCCACGATCCACTGATCGCCGTCGCCGCACCCCGCGCAAACGCATCCAGCCGCTGGCAAAGCCGGTCGCGTGGGGTTTGAAGCGGCGCGCCCATGTGCTGCCAAGCGCACCGGGTGGGGCGATGACCAAGGCACCGGGGTGATCTTTTGCGTTCGTGTCGGGGGTGACGTGGATCGTGTCGGGCAGGGTTAACCCTTGGGCGCGCAGCACTGCATTGGTGTTTTCCACAGCGCCATGGGTCAGGATTGGGCCGATGGTCGGGTCAAGCAGGGACATCACCCGTTGTGCCTTGCCCAGAGAGTAGGCCCCAAGCAGGCTGAACCGGGCCTGAGCGGCGTTTTCGGCCCACCATGTGTTGATCTCGGCTGCTACGTCGGCCTCGGATGGCCACGTGAAGACCGGAAGCCCAAAGGTGCACTCGGTGATGAAGTTATGGCATTTCACCGGTTCAAACGGGGTTGAGAGCGCGTCGGCCTCGGTCTTGTAATCGCCTGACACCACCCAGACCTCGCCCGCCACCTCGACCCGTATCTGGGCCGAGCCGGGGACATGGCCAGCGGGGTGGAACGACACGCTTGCACCGCCGATCTGGCGTGTCTCGCCATAGACAATCGTGTCCAAAGCGATATCGCCCAGACGGTGGCGCATCACCGGGGCGGCAATGTCGGTGGCCAGATACTGCGCCATGCCCGGGCGCGCATGATCGGCATGGCCATGGGTGATCAGAGCACGTTCTACAGGCCGCCACGGGTCGATGAAAAACCCGCCAGCCTCGCAATAGATCCCTTCGGGTCGAAACGTCAGTGCCATGGTTGCAAGGATAGGCTTTCCCGGGTTGTTTGCCAGCCCGTCTGAGGTATCGTGGTGCCAAGTAATGACAGGAGAGGCGAATGCGGTTTCTGAGATATGGCGAACCGGGTCAGGAAAAGCCGGGCGTTTTGGACAGCGCGGGCGGCCTGCGCGATCTGAGCGGGGTCATCGATGATCTGGCCGGCGATGTGCTGGGCGATCTGCCCGAGGTTGATCCGGACAGCCTGCCCCTGGTCGAAGGCTCGCCGCGTCTGGGTCCGCCTGTGGCCGGGACGGGCAAGTTCATCGGCATCGGTCTGAACTACTATGACCATGCCGCCGAAGTGGGCTTGAACCCACCGCCCGAGCCGATCGTCTTCATGAAAGCCACCTCGTCGATCTGCGGGCCAAATGATGACGTCTCATTGCCGCGCGGGTCGCAGAAATCCGATTGGGAGGTCGAACTGGGCGTGGTGATCGGCAAACACGCCAAATATGTCGATGAGGCTGATGCGCTGTCTTACGTGGCAGGCTTTACCATCGTCAACGATGTCTCGGAGCGGCATTTTCAGACTGAACGCAAGGGCCAGTGGACCAAAGGCAAAAGTTGTGACACGTTCGGCCCGGTCGGCCCGTGGCTGGTCACCCCGGACGAGGTGGGTGATCCACAGGCGCTGGGCCTGAGCCTGGACGTGAATGGCACGCGGATGCAGACCGGATCGACCAGTTCAATGATCTTTTCCGTGGCCCATGTGGTGCATTATCTCAGTCAGATGATGAGCCTGCATCCGGGTGACATTATCGCGACCGGAACGCCCCCGGGCGTGGGCATGGGGATGAAACCGCCACGCTTCCTGAGAGAGGGAGACGAAATGGTGTTGGAGATCGACGGGCTGGGCCGTCAGACCCAGAAGGTCACGCAGGACGGCTGAGCGCGCTTTCTGGAATGGCCATCGCAGGATCGTCGAAGAACGCGGCGATCTGATCGAAAATGCGGGTGCGCACGTCAGGCGTTTCCATCAACACCTCGTGTTTACCGCCCTCGATCCAATGCATCTGCGATCCCGGCCATTTGGCCATGCGATCTTCGATCCGGCCCAGATCGACGATTTCCTCGTCAGTGCCGGCAAAGGTGATGCAGGGCAGCGCGGGCGAGGGGCGAAAGGCCAGCGTGCGGGTTTCCTGAAGCGCCTCGTGCAACCAGCGCAGGCTGGGCCCGCCCAATCCCAGCTCGGGAACCGCGCGGGTCTGATCGATCATGTACTGATACATGTCCGGGTCGTGTGTCAGTTTGTTGGTCTCGAAGGGTTCCACCAGAACATAGCTTTCATTGTTCGTGGTGCTGGGCGCATAGATGTGGTCCATGCCCAGCCGTTTGCTGCTCCACGACACTGACCATGCGACGATGCGCAGGATATCCGATAGCTGGATACCCCACATTGGCCCGCTGAAAGCGCAGGCTTTCACGTCCAGCCCTTCCATCACGGCGCGCAGGCCGATGCCACCACCCATCGAGTGGGCGAGAAGGTAGAAAGGTTGTGGCAGGTCAAGGTCATGTGCGGCCTGAACCATCGCCGCCACGTCCTGCTGATAATCCGTAAAGTGGTGCACATGCCCTGACATCGGGTCATCCACCAACCGATCCGCTAGGCCCTGACCGCGCCAGTCGATCACCAGCGTGGCCAGGTCATGCCGCGCCAGATCGCGCGCCGCCCGGCCGTATTTCTCGACATATTCCGTGCGTCCGGGAAACAGCAGCACAGTGCCCTTCGCTGCGTCGCGATTGTACGCCCCGATGCGCAGGCGCACGCCATCGCGGGCCTTCACCCACCAGGCCTGACCGTCTTCCGGCCCATCGGCCAGATCTGCGCGTAGAGGGGCGGTTTCCATTACGACAACACACCGCCCAGTTTCATGGCCATGCCCATATCGCCATCCACGGTCAACTGTCCGCCCATAAAGGCAGCTGTCGGGTTCAGATCGCCATCGAGAATGGCCTGGAACGTTTCGACATCTGCTGTCAGGGTCACGTCGGCCTCGTCATCGCTGGCACGTGCCCCGTCGCTGTCGATCACGATAGCGCCTTCGCCATCGATCACGAATTTGGCGGTGCCGTCAAAATCGCTGCTGTCTTTTTCGTTCAGGGCGGCCACGGCCTTGGTAATCACGTCGCTCATCTGCTCTTCCTCCAGAATTGATCTGCCGGGGGGTTTGCAATCCGGCAATCTACGCTAAACTCAACTCTGTTATGAGCGCAAAGTATCCCAACCTCAATTCTACCGTTACGGCATTTCTGACGGTAGTCATGTTTTCCTTACCTCTCGGGCCTGCCAACGCGGCCGATATGGCGCGTCTGGACGAGTTGTTTGCGCAGTTGCAAGAGGCCGATGCCCGCTCCGCCCAGACCCTGGCCGGCGAGATCGAACTGGAATTCTCGAAATCCGGCTCGGCCACCATGGATTTGCTGCTGAAACGCGGGCGGGATGCCTTTGAAGCCGGGAAAACGATGGAGGCTATCGAACACCTGACCGCGCTGACCGATCATGCGCCGGATTTTGCCGAAGGCTATTACTATCGTGCGCTGGCCTATATTCAGGCCGAGCTGATGGGGCCATCCTTTGCCGATCTGGAACGCGTTTTGACCCTGAACCCCCGCCATTTTGGCGCAATCGAGGCGCTGGGGTTTTTGCTGGAAGACATGAACCGGCCCGAGATGGCGCAAGAAGCCTATGAGCGTGTTTTGGCACTGCACCCGCATCACAAAGACGTAACAGCCGCGCTGGAGCGTCTTGAACCGCAACTTCGCGGACAGGACCTCTGAGGGCACGGAGACGGACAAGATGGCCGAGCAGTCAAGAACCCTCGCGGTTCTGGGCCCCACCAATACCGGCAAAACCCATTACGCGATTGAGCGGATGTTGGGGTATTCCAGCGGGGTGATTGGCCTGCCGCTGCGCCTTTTGGCGCGCGAAGTCTACGACAAGATCGTTGCCATTCGTGGACCCTCGGTGGTGGCTTTGGTCACCGGCGAAGAACGGATCGTGCCGCCGCGGGCGCAGTACTGGGTCTGCACGGTCGAAGCAATGCCCGAGGGCATGGGCGCAGATTTCGTGGCCGTGGATGAAATACAGCTTTGTGCCGATCCAGAGCGTGGCCATGTGTTCACCGACCGCCTACTGCGGATGCGAGGGCTGAAGGAAACGCAGTTTCTGGGCAGTCACACGATGCGGGGCGCGATTGCCGCGATGGTGCCCGAGGCCGAATTCCTGGGTCGCGAGCGGATGTCTCAGCTCAGCTATACCGGCCCCAAGAAGATCGCCAAGATGCCCGCGCGCAGCGCCATCGTGGGGTTCTCGGTCGATAACGTCTATGCCATTGCCGAATTGCTGCGCCGTCAGAAAGGCGGGGCTGCGGTTGTGATGGGGGCGCTTAGCCCGCGCACCCGCAATGCTCAGGTCGATCTCTATCAGAATGGCGAAGTGGATTATCTGGTGGCCACGGATGCCATCGGGATGGGCCTGAACCTTGATATCAACCACGTGGCATTTTCGTCCCTGACCAAATTTGATGGGCGCCGGATGCGCAACCTTGCCCCGAACGAGCTGGGTCAGATTGCAGGCCGCGCCGGGCGCGGGATGAGCCATGGCACCTTTGGCGTGACTGGCGAGGCCCCGGATTTGCATGTCGACACTGCGCAAGCGATCATGGATCACCGTTTCACCCCGATCCGCAAACTGGAATGGCGCAACGCGCGGCTGCAATTCGGTTCGCCCGAGGCGCTGATCGCCTCGCTCGAGGCCAAGCCTGAGGACGAGATGCTGGCCCGCGCGCGGGACGCGGATGACGTCATTGCGCTCAAAACCCTGTCGGCGCAGGCAGATATTCGCGCACGCGCCACGGATGGCCGGGCGGTCAAGCTGCTGTGGGATGTCTGCCGAATTCCCGATTTCCGCGGTATCAGCCCGGCAGAGCATGCCGGCCTGCTTGAGACGATTTACGCTGATTTGCATGAATATGGGCGGGTTCCCGATGATTGGCTGGCCCGTCAGATCAAGCGCATTGACCGCACCGATGGCGACATTGACACGCTGTCCAAGCGGCTGGCGTTCATCCGCACCTGGACTTACGTTGCGCAGCGCAAAGGCTGGGTCGATGACGAATCCCATTGGCGCGGGGCGACGCGCGCTGTAGAAGACCGCCTATCAGACGCGCTGCACGGCGCATTGACGCAAAGATTTGTGGATCGGCGCACCTCGGTTTTGTTGCGCCGGCTCAAGCAGAAGGAGGCCATGGTGGCCGAAGTAAACGATCAGGGCGAAGTGACGGTTGAGGGCGAATTTGTCGGCCGTCTTGAAGGGTTCCGGTTCATTAAGGACAAATCGGCCAGCGGCGCCGAGGCCAAGACATTGGCACAGGCCAGCCTGCAGGCATTGGCCCCGCATTTTCATCTGAAAGCTGACAGGTTCTATAACGCGCCTGACACCGAGATTGATTTCACCGAACAGGGCGGCCTCATGTGGGGCGATCAGGCGCTGGGCAAGCTGGTGGCCGGTTCTGACCCTCTGAAGCCCGAAGCACAGGCCTTTGTCGATGACGAGGCTGGCCCGGATGTGGCCCAGAAGGTGCAGCGCCGCCTTCAGCATTTCATCGACCGCAAGGTGGCGACCCTGTTTGAACCGTTGCTGAATATCCAGCGCGATGAGGAACTGACCGGTCTCGCCCGCGGCTTTGGGTTCCAACTGGTTGAGGCGCTTGGCATTCTGCCGCGTGGCGATGTGGCCGAAGATGTGAAGGCGCTGGATCAGGATGCGCGCGGCGCATTGCGCAAACATGGTGTGCGCTTTGGTCAGTTCACGATCTTCATGCCGCTCTTGCTGAAACCGGCTCCCACGCGTCTGCGTTTGGTGCTTTGGTCGCTCGCGAAAGGCCTGAGCGAGTTTCCTGAAAGCCCGCCTCCGGGTCTGGTCACGGTGCCCGCTGCCAAGGATGCGCCGCAAGGGTATCACGGTATGGCCGGCTATCGCGCGGCGGGCGAGCGGGCCATCCGCATCGATATGCTAGAACGTTTGGCCGATATGCTGCGCGCGGAAGACAGTCGCGGGGGATTCGAGGCGAAAGCGGATATGCTGTCGATCACCGGCATGACGCTGGAGCAATTCGCCGACCTGATGCAGGGGCTGGGTTACAAGGCCGAGCGTGGTGAACGCGAGAAGATCAAAGCCGCACCAGAGGCCGCAGTTGAACCAGCAGCAGAGCCAGTGGCTGTTTCCAATTCTGCCGGGGCGGTCGTGGTTGAACCTGATACCTCGGACGGTGCTGAAGCGGCCCCGGAAACCGGGCACGAGATGGTCGAAGCCGCCGAAGCCGCGGCAGAGGAATTGGCCGAGGCGACGCCGGACGAGACGGCAGAGGATGCCGCGCCTGAGGCAAGCGAAGCGCCCGAAGTTGAAGTGTTCTACACGTTCCGCTGGGCTGCGCGTCCGCGTGGCGGCAACCGTCCCGCGCAATCGCAAGGGCAGGGCCGCAAACCCAAGGGCAAAGGTAAACCGGGTGGTCCCCGCAAGGGCGCGCCGCGGCGTGATGACAAGGCCAAGACCTATTCCGCCAAGCCGCAGAAGAAAGACCGGATCGACCCGGACAATCCGTTCGCCGCGGCTTTGATGGGTCTGAAAGATAAGAGTTGAGTATGAGCTTGGACGCTAAACCAATTGAAGACGCTCCATCCGCAATTCGAAGGGCATTCGAGTACTTTGAAGAGTTCATGGACAAAGAAAGCTTCAAATACCCCTTATTGGAAGGTGTAAAGTACTTAAATCCAGACTGGCAGATTGAGATAGGTTTTGATCTCGGCTCCACGAGGGAGAGTATGGGGCTAATCGGAATGGGAGACAAAATTGCTCCGAGACGGATGGTTCGAACTTTTCATATTTCAGAACGAGATGGCACCCTAATAGAAATGTCATGAGGCCTTTGCTTCTAGATAGCAACCTGTTGTTGGTCCTGCTAGCAGGCGAGTGCGACTCCAGCAAGTTAGGGGTCGTGAAGGGACTAAAAGAATACTCTGAATCTCATTTGACTTGGATTTCGGGATTCTACAAAGTCGCTTCATCAATACTCACGGTCCCTAATGTTCTTACGGAAGTTTCGGATATCATGGGAGAGGATGATCGTCTGATTGTCAGAGGTATGGATCACGCTTTTGCCAAATTCTCCAACAATGTTTGCGAAGTCTATTATCCGAGCAGAGATATAGTCGGGAAAGCTAATTTTTGGAAAGTTGGACTTTCAGACGCGGTGATTTTGGAGTGCATTGAAGATCGAAATGCTTGCTTATTAACCACGGACCACAAATTGTACGGTTTGGCGCAGAGTATCACTTCAGAAGTATACAATTTGTGGCACTACTATAGTCCTGACTGGGCCACAGGTTAGATGGCTACCGAAAAAATCCGCCTTGATAAATGGCTTTGGCAGGCGCGGTTCTTCAAGACCCGCAGCCTGTCGGCCAAGCTGATCTCGGGCGGGCATGTGCGGGTTAATGGCACGCGGGTGGCCAAACCGGCTGTTGCCGTCGCGCCCGATGATGTGCTGACTTTTCCGCAGGCCAAACAGGTGCGTGTGATCCGTATTCTTGCGCTAGGCACGCGCCGTGGCCCGGCCCCCGAGGCACAGGCGCTTTACGAAGATCTATCGCCGCCTGAGCCGAAAAAGCAGGACAGCGTCGCCGCAGCCCCCAGATTTGAGGGAAAAGGGCGGCCCACCAAGCGTGATCGTCGTAAACTCGATCTCAATACGCGTGGAACGCTTGAATGATCCCGGTGTCTGGATTAACTGACATCCAACACGCCCATGAACAGAGACCGCAATGACCTATGTCGTGATCGAAAACTGCATTGAATGCAAATACACTGACTGCGTTGAAGTCTGCCCCGTGGATTGTTTTTACGAGGGCGAAAACATGCTGGTGATCCATCCTGACGAGTGCATTGATTGTGGTGTCTGTGAACCGGAATGCCCCGCCGATGCAATCCGCCCGGATACCGAGCCGGACATGGAGAAATGGGTCGAGTTCAACCGTAAGTATTCGGAAATGTGGCCGGTGATCATCTCGAAGAAGGATCAGATGGACAACGCCGAAGAACGCGACGGTGAAGGCGGCAAGATGGAGAAGTATTTCTCGGAAAATGCTGGCGAAGGTGGCTGATCAGGCACAGATTGCCGAATCGCAAAGCTGACCCCTACAACATCTGGTGGCCTCCGGATAGGCGGCTACAACCCTCTGATAAAACTATAAAATTCATTATCTACGGGGCGTCACCCTTTCGAGGGGGCGTTTTTTATGCTATAGTGCCGTCGCAAATGATCTAATTCGCCTGATATCCATCTGCCCGTGCTGCCGCCTGGGGATGGGTTTCTTTGTGCCTAAAACCCCCCAGCCGTGAGTTTCGTGAACTCCCGTTGGTGGCTTTTGCACTCAAACCGGGCCCCCTGAGAGGAAAAGCTGAATGAGCAAGTCGAAGAAGTCCGAGTTCCGCCCCGATGATTTCGTGGTTTACCCTGCCCATGGCGTTGGCCAGATCGTGTCGATCGAAGAGCAGGAAGTGGCCGGAATCACGCTGGAACTGTTTGTGATCTCGTTCGAGAAAGACAAGATGACCCTGCGTGTACCAACTAACAAGGCAACCGAAATCGGGATGCGCGGCCTGTCCAGCCCCGATATCATCACCAAGGCGATGACCACGCTGAAGGGCAAGGCCAAGGTGAAGCGCGCCATGTGGTCGCGCCGGGCTCAGGAATATGAGCAAAAGATCAACTCGGGTGATCTGATTGCGATTGCCGAAGTGGTGCGCGATCTGCACCGCACCGATGATCAGCGCGAGCAAAGCTATTCCGAGCGTCAGCTGTACGAAGCCGCGCTTGAGCGTCTGACCCGCGAAGTGGCCGCCGTGGATGGCGGTGACGAGGTGTTGGCTGCCAAACGCGTCAGCGATGTTTTGATGTCGCGCGCCCCGGCCGCAGCCTAGGTCGAACCCTGGTAACAAGAACCGCGCCCGTCCCGGGCGCGGTTTTTTTATGCCAGATTGGCGGACAAACAGACCAGCAGAGTGATTTCAGCCAGTTGCTGGCTGGCCCCCAGCACATCCCCGGTCTGCCCGCAGATCTTGCGTCGGGCCAGCATGGCCAGCCCAAAGACCACCAAGGCCCCCCAGATCATGGCCCAGATGGCACTCCCGCCCAATAACGATACTGCCAACAGCGCGGCCAGGCCTCCGCCAAGCCATGCCGTAACCCCGCTCACCTTGCCCACCTGATGGGACAATCCGGTTGCGCGGGCATGGGGCAGGGCGGTCATCACTGCCGGCATCGCGGCACGTGATACAACGGCACTGGCCAAAACTGCCGGGACTGCCAACGCGGCTCCGCTGTCCCACAGCAGCCACAGGCACGCCCACCGGGCGGCCAGCGACAGGATAAGGGCAATTACCCCATAGCTGCCGATGTGGCTGTCTTTCATGATCTCAAGACGGCGTTCGCGTGTCCAACCGCCCCAAAACCCGTCTGCCGTGTCGGCCAGCCCGTCTTCGTGCATCCCGCCGCTCAGAACGATTAGCACGGTCAACGTGATCAGCGCCATCATGGGGGCAGGCAGGCCCAACGCCATTGCCAGAAGCCCGGCCAGGGCGGCCAGCCCACCCAGTACGACGCCGACCAGCGGATAGGCCCAGGCCGCTTTGGCCTGCCGGTCCCATGCCTGATCCTCGGGCAGTGGCAGACGGCTGAGCAGGGTCAGTGCGATCAGCACATCCTGGGGCTTTGCGGGGGAGGTGTCGTTTTTGACCATTAGCTGGATTTTTCTGATGCGTTGCCGGACCCGGCCTGCGATACACGACCTTGACCCCGTCATGCAATGCGAGACCCAGATGAACGATACCTTTTCCACCCTCGATGGGTTTGCGGCCCTGCTACGTGATGCACCGGGTGCCGATGCCGAGGCGCGCATCAGGGCGGGTGAGCGCGATGCAATGCTGACCAAGCCCCCCGGCGCCCTTGGCCGACTGGAGGACATCGCGGCGTGGTACTGTGGCTGGCGCGGCGATGCGCAGCCCACGATTGATGCCCCGCAAGTGATTGTGTTTGCGGGCAATCACGGGGTGACAGCGCAGGGTGTGTCTGCGTTTCCTTCCGAGGTCACAGCGCAAATGGTGCTGAATTTCCAACATGGCGGCGCGGCCATTAACCAATTGGCCCGAACAGTGGGTGCGCATCTTGACGTGATCGCGCTTGATCTGGACCGGCCCACCGCCGATTTCACCCAAGGCCCCGCGATGAGTGAGGCCGAGGTTGTGACCGCGCTTCGCACTGGCTGGGACGCGGTCGATCCAAAGTCTGATTTGCTGGTGGTTGGCGAAATGGGCATCGGCAATACAACCAGCGCGGCCGCGATTGCACATATGCTGTTCGGGGGGGAGGCCGCCGATTGGGCCGGGCGGGGCACCGGTGTCGATGATGCCGGGCTGGCCCTCAAAACCCGCGTCGTGGCCGAGGCGGTGGCGTTGCATCGCGCTGACTGTGCCGGCGGGCTGGACACGTTGCGCTGTCTGGGCGGGCGTGAACTGGCGGCGATGGCCGGTGCCATTGCGCGCGCGCGTCACCTTCGTATCCCGGTTCTTCTGGACGGGTTCATCTGTACTGCTGCCGCGGCCTGTCTGGAGACGACCCAACCCGGTGCATTGGATCATGCCATGGCCGGTCACGTCAGCGCCGAAGCGGCACATGCTGCCCTGCTCGAAAACCTTGGCAAGCGGCCGGTCCTCTCGCTCGGCATGCGGCTGGGCGAAGGCTCGGGCGGGACCCTGGCGATCGGGGTTCTCAAGGCTGCGCTGGCCTGTCATTCGGGCATGGCGACGTTTGCCGAGGCAGGGGTGAGCGACGGTTAATCCGTTACGCCTCGTCCTTGCCATCTTCGGCAATGCGCGCGCTTTCCTCAAGCTGGGAGAGCAACATGGTCTGCAAATCGCTTTCCAGCTCTTTGGCGCGTCGGATGTAGGGCTTGTTGTCTATCGTCGGGATTGTGGGATCCCACAAGGCCGCCAGTTCCTGCACCGAATGCCGGTCATGATGATAGAATGTGCGCTCGATTTCGGCGGCTTCAAATTCGCTGAGACCAATGTTTTCCAGCACGTAACGGCCCGCCCGCAGCGAGCTGTCAAAGAGCTCGCGCACGATATCACTGGCCCCGGCATTATAAAGCTGGAACACATGGGTGCGATCACGGGCGCGCGCAACGATATGCAGATCGGGCCGTTCACGCCGGGCAAAGGCCACGAGACGTGTGGTGGCATCGGCGTCATCCAGTGCGGCCACCAGAACGCGGGCATCCTTCAGCCCTGCCGCATGCAGCAGTTCGGGCCGTGTCGGATCGCCCAGAAACCCCTTCACGCCAAAGCGGCGCATCCGCTGGATCGTCGTCAGGTTGTGATCCAGCACCACGGTTTTATACCCGCTTGAGCGCACCAGCCGGTTCACGATCTGCCCGAACCGCCCGATCCCGGCGATGATCACAGGACCCTGATCGTCGATCTCGTCATCGGCAACCGGCGCGGCACCATCTTCCATCCGCCTGGACAGATAGTCGTAGAGAATGAACAGAAGCGGTGTGATCAACATCGTGATCGCGATGACCAGCAGCAACAACTCGATCAGGTCCGGGGGGATGGCATTTTGTTGCCCCGAAAATGCCAGCAGCACAAAGCCGAATTCACCCGCCTGTGCAAGCGACAGGGTGAACAGCCACAGATCGCGTCCGCGCAGGCCAAAACCGCGTCCCAGCCCGTAGAGGATACCGCCCTTGATCACGATCACGGCGAGCGCCAGACCCAACACCTGGAAGGTCTGGCTGGCCAGAATGTTAAAGTTGATGCCCGCCCCGACAGTGATGAAAAACAGGCCCAGGAACAGGCCTTTGAAAGGGGCGATGTCGCTTTCCAGCTCGTGACGAAACTCGCTATTGGCCAGAACCACACCGGCCAGAAACGCGCCCAGAGCGGGCGAAAGCCCGACAAGTGTCATCAGAAAGGCGATGCCCACAACGATCAGCAGCGCCAGTGCCGTGAACATCTCGGGGAGGCGCGCGGAGTGGATGAACCGAAAAACCGGGCGGATCAGGTAGACACCAAACAGGACAATCGCGCCGACAATCCCGATGGTCAGAAGCGTCACACCCCAGCCCGGCAGGCTTTGAACCAGAGAGATTGCCGCCTCATGTGCCCCACTTTCCGAGCTGTGCCCGTCGTCATTCAGCCGCTCCAGTGTTTCGGCCAGCACCAATTCGGGCGGCTTGGGCATGGCAAGAAGGGGAATGAAGGCCAACATCGGGATCACCGCGATGTCCTGTGACAACAGCACTGAAAACGCCGAGCGCCCGCCGCCGGTCTGCATCAACCCTTTTTCGGACAGGGTTTGCAGCACGATCGCCGTTGAGGACAGCGCAAACACCAGACCGATGGCCAGTCCCACGCTCCAGCCCTGCACAAACAGGACTGCCCCGGCCATGATCACGAAGGTCGTTATGGCGATCTGCAAACCGCCCAGCCCCAACAGCCTGTGGCGCATGTCCCATAACGCACGCGGTTCCAGTTCAAGGCCGATCAGAAACAGCATCATGACCACGCCAAACTCGGCATAGTGTTGTAGTTCGACTGATTCATGCCCACCCAGAAGGCCCAGAACCGGGCCGATCAGAATACCCGCTGCCAGATAGCCCAGAACCGAACCCAGCCCCAGGCGCGCGGCAATTGGTACCGCGATCACAGCGGCGGCTAAAAACAGCGAGGCTTGAAACAGCGCGCCTTCCATCAATGGTCCCTACATCGAACAATAAACTGTTCCGCACCGGCCAGACCGGAACGGAGACGTGAAAATAGCATCCCAATCAGATTGTGCGATGATTGTCGCCTGCTTGCAATTCATACCTTTGGTCGAGACTGCGATAAGGCTGACCATCCCCGGGTAACTTCTATCCTTTGGGCATCGTCAGCACGACGGTGCGTCCGCCCTTCTGATAGCGCAGGTCGCCATCGCCGATCGCACGGACCTTGCCGCCATCCAGCCGGTCGCCCACCTTTACTTTCTTGTAACGTCCGTTGTTCATCCGAACGAGGGCGCGGCGATTGTTGGGCGTGCCATAAACCCCGATCAGATTGACCCGCTTGAACTTCAGCGCGTTGCGTTGAGTGGCTTGTTTCGACACGCTTGCGGCGGTGGGGATTTTCGGGGTGACCTTTTGTGCGGCGGCGACGCGCACGGGTTGTTCGGCTTCGGCCTTTTGCTGATTGCGCTTGGTGCGCTGCACGATACCGTCGAAATTACGCGGGCGCGTGTTGGGCTTCAGTGAGGCCGACACCGCCTGCGCCGTGGCCCCGGCAAAGGGATCAGGTTGCGCGACCGCCTCGGCCACGGCCCCTTCGAGTGCGGCCAGATCGACGGTCGAGGCTTGCGCGGCGGCGCTTGCCTCGGCCTGAGCCTGCGCAGCGGCGGCCCGGGCGGCCGCGATCTGTCGGGCTTCTTCGGCGGCTTCCTGGGCACTGGCCGGGCGCAGTTTTGGGCGCAGGGCAGCCAGTTCGTTGCGCGTGCGTCCGCTCAGTTCATTACGTTCGATCTGCTCGGCGGCATTTGCGGGGCGCGCGCGCGGGCGCAGCGCGGCCACCTGCGGAGCGACCTCGGCGGTGTCCGCCTGTGGTTCGGCCGTGGGATCGGCCGGATCATCCGGCGTGGTTGCCCTGGGCGGCACGGCGGCGGGTTGGCCAGCGAAAACGCGCACGGCATCGGGAGTCAGCGCGCCCTCGGGGGTGGCAAGGACGAAGCCGCGCGAATCCAGCGTGAAAGTGGTGTCTGCCGCAGGAGGCGAAGCAGGGGTAAAGAATGTCACATCCGAAAAGCCCGCTGCACCCTCCGGCAATGCAACAGCATCCTGAAAATCCAGATCTGGATCAAGCGAGGTCTGATAGACATCTTCAAGCTCGCTCGCCGATGGTGTGGCTGGCGGTTCGGGGGACAATTGCCAGATGCCGGTGGCGGCATACCTTGCCTTCGCCTCGTCCGGGGACAGATCCGATGGCATCACCCGGCTGAGGATTTCGGTGGCGGGATCTTCGAGAACGGGCAAAGTGGCATCGGGGTCAAGTGCGGCCAGTTCGACCTCGTCATCCAACTCGGTGTTCTCAGTGCTGGGCAAGCTGGCCACGGCGGCGGTATCATCATCCCGGAAGAACCGGGCAATCCCGTCATCCAGAAAGATCGAGGCCCAGGCCGCGACACCAATCAGGAACAGCAGAAGCACAGCAGTCAGCACCAATCCCAGAAAACGCGGCTTGCCCCCGACCGAAGGCTTTTCGCGCGCGCCGAAGACGGTCATACGCTCGCGTTCGTTCGCTGAGTCCGAAATCGGCGCGGGAGCGGCGGCAGGTCTTGCCCGGCGTGAGCGACGGGTGAAGAACGAGGCCTGCGACTCCGGCTCGGCAGATGCCGGCTCGGTTGGCAAAGGATCAGATACCATCTCGTCAGGAAGCGGGTCCTCGACCACGCCAGTGGCAGCGGCGGCTATTTCAGGCTCGGGTGCAAAAATATCCGTGCCGGGGCGTATGTCATGGCTGAGCGTGTCGGTTTCGTCTTCGGGCAGGCTGGCCTCGGCAATGCCGGTGACCTTGGCGATCTGCTCCGGCTCTTGTTGGTCAGATGGCGACTCCTGCGTTGCCCGAAGCGTGATCCGTGCCGGAGCGTCGTTACGCAGCACACCCTGCAGTTTGCGCGGTGGCGGGCCTGCATCGTCGCGTTTAGCGCGGATACTTGCAAAAGCGGCAGGCGGTTCGGCAGGGCCGTCCGCGTCGGCAGTCACATCCTTGGCGGGCGCGTCGTCGGGAGTAGCCTGCTTGGGCGGCGCATCTTCGGTTATGACGGGTGGGGTTTCGTCGTCCTCTGAGGGCTTCGGTTCGATCGGATCAGCGTCGTCGGCAGATGCGTCTTCTGCCGTTTCCACGTCAGGCGTGTCCTGCGCAGCCGGTTCTGCCGCCTGATCGGTGGCCTCCGGTACAACGTCATCGGTGCTGTCCTTTGACGCGGCCTCGACCGTGTCATCTGTGACCTCGGGCGTGTTTGGGTCGGCCGCTTCTTCTTCTTCCGGCGTGTCCTCAACCGCCGGTTCCGCCTCCTGCTCGGGGGCTTCAGGTGGCTCAGGCTGGACCTGCTCTGCGGTCTCGTCGGCAACACTGTCTGCCTCGGCGGGGGCAGGCGTTTCTGTTTCTTCGGGATCGGGTGTCTCGGCCGGCGCCTCGGGAGCGGGCAGTTTCGATGCCCCGATCACCCGGATCGGCGCCATGTCTCGTTCAATCTGATCTGTGCTAATGCCTTGCCCGTTGGCATTCAGGGTGGCGCCGAAAAAAGGCTCACCGACGAAATGGCCGTTTTCGGGCTTGGCCACGAAGCTGATCGGGTTGAACTGGTGTTCCGTGGCAAAGGCTTCGGCCTCGACCAGGGTCTCGCGCGCCACGGCAGCAATAAATATCTGACCGTTCTGCGCCACGAAATCATAAGCCAGATCGTCAACCGGATAGGGGGTTGCGCCATTCAGTGCGGATTTGACCGCCTCGACAACATCGTCCCCATCATCAGGCGCTTCGATGGTCAGATACCTGACCTGATCATTGGGCAGAACCACCTTGGTGCGCAGCCCCGAGGCATCAAGCGCCTGCGCGGTTTGGCGCATCGTCGCCAACTCGCCATTCAGATCGGCCACGTCCAGCGCCACATCGCCCACCAGATGCCAACCCGGAAAGGCGCGGTGCAACAGGCCAATGCCATCAAATGACAATGTCAGGGCAAAATTCTGTTTCATCGGAACCGCTTTAACACCACATCGGGGCACGAGAGGAGTCCTCTCCCCTGTGTCCCGGATTTTATAGCAGGTTTATGCTGAGGAAAAGCAAAAGCCCCGCCAGACGCAGTTTTAGGCATCAGGCGGGGCGATCTGACAGAGCGCTTGTTACCGCTCAGGCGCTGGCTTTGCTGAGCGCCTGATCCAGATCGGCAATGATGTCATCAACATCTTCAATCCCGATAGAAATCCGCACAACGTTCGGGCTGGCCCCGGCTGCGGTTTGCTGTTCAGGGGTCAACTGGCGGTGGGTGGTGCTGGCCGAGTGGATGATCAGCGAGCGGGTATCGCCCAGATTGGCCACATGGCTGAACAGTTCCAGACTATCCACCAGTTTCACGCAGCCATCATAGCCCGATTTCAGCGCCACGGTGAACAAGCCGCCCGCGCCTTTGGGGCAATATGTCTTGGCGCGTTTATGCGAGGGCGAGGATTTCAGACCGGCATAGGTGACCGCTTCGACCCGGTCATCCTTTTCCAGCCATTCGGCCACGGCCTGGGCGTTTTCGCAATGGCGCTGCATCCGCAGGGACAGGGTTTCGATGCCCATCAGCGTGTAATGCGCCGCTTGCGGGTTCAGGGTCATACCCAGATCGCGCAGGCCAATGGCGATGCCGTGGAAGGTGAAGGCCAGCGGTCCGAATGTCTCGTGGAATTTCAGCCCGTGATAGGCCGGTTCCGGCGCACTGAGCGAGGGGAATTTATCGGAGGCCGACCAATCAAACGTGCCGCTGTCCACGACCACGCCGCCGGTGACACTGCCATTGCCGGTCAGGTACTTGGTCATGGAATGGACCACCAATGTGGCGCCGTGTTCGATTGGGCGGCACAGGTAAGGCGAGGCCGTGGTGTTATCCACGATCAGCGGCAGGCCCGCCGCATCGGCGATATTCGCCAGCCCACGGATATCGGCGATATGTCCGCCGGGATTGGCGATGGATTCGCAGAACACCGCGCGGGTATCATCGTCAATCGCGGCTTTCACGGCGTCGGCGTCGTCAATGTCGACAAACTTGGCCTCCCAGCCGAAGCGTTTGATGGTCTGGCCGAACTGCGTGATCGACCCCCCGTAAAGCCGTGTGGAAACCACCACATTGCGCCCCGGTTCCATCAGCGGGAACAGCGCCATGATCTGGGCGGCGTGACCCGAGGAACAGCAGACAGCGCCTGCGCCGCCTTCCAATGTTGCCACGCGTTCCTGCAAGGCTGCCACGGTCGGGTTGGTCAGGCGCGAATAGATATAGCCGACTTCCTGCAGGTTGAAGAGCGCGGCGGCATGTTCGGCATCGCGGAACACATAGGCCGTGGTCTGATAGATCGGGACCTGCCGCGCGCCCGTCGCCGGGTCAGGCCGGGCACCGGCGTGAATTTGCAATGTATCGAAACCAAACTGGTGAACACGATCCGACATTTTAGGTCTCCCTTGGCAATCTGTTTGGCCAAAGGTGTATGGCATCTGCGAGCGGCCCACAACTGGGCAGTCGGGGCCTTTGGTTTTGGTCTGCGCTGGCTTTGGACTATTCTTCCTGTTCGGGCTTTGGGTCGGGAACATCTGCCTTTTGCTGGAGAAAACGCGCGTTGAGCGCCGGGGCGGTTCCGGTGAAGAAATAGACAATCGACATGGCAACACGTCGGAGCAGGCCGGGATACGATCTAGCGCCGGGCATCTTTGATTGCGCGACCTCGGTGTCGGCGGATATCGCGGCAAGCAAGGCTGCGGCGGTTTCGGCCTGATCATCCGGCACCATGATCTTGGCACCGCCGAAGGCGACGGAAAAATGCTGTGCGTTGGCCATCATATGGTAGCCGGGGACAAAAACATCGTATCCCGCGCCTTCAAGCGCCGAGATCATCAGGGCGGCCTCGGACGGGCTGTAGGCATAGGCCAGAAGTGTCAGTCCGCTGCCGTCTCCCTTGGGGTCCATAGCCATCAGCGCATCCAATAGCCTTCACGTTTGATCTTGTTGCGGATCGCCTGTTCCTTGCGGGGCAGATCATCGCGATCAAACAGGTCGCGCACCTTGTGGCCGCGCCCGTGGTAAATCATGAATTTCATCGGGTCATAGGTTTTCAGAACCCGTTTGATCCAGTTGGGCGCACTGACCGCTTCCAGCACCTGGACAACCCGGTCGCTTTCGCGGGCATAGAGCAGTGGCAGCAGGCGGTAATGGCAGGTGACATCGCCATCCAGCAACCCCTCGGGCAGGGCATCACGCCCACCACCCAGCGAATGAATGACCAAGGGCAGGGCCACCTGATCCAGCCATGGGTCCAGTTCCTGCACGATCAGTTCGGGGGGCGGATCATCGCGGATGGACAGGGCATATTCAAGGAACCGCTGACCGAACACATGCGGGCATTTGTAAAAGAAGAACCCGGCGTTGAAATAAAGATATCTGCGCCAGAATTCATCGGGCCATGCCGGGTCAAGCGAGCTGTCAAACTCAAGCCCGAACCGGTCATAAAGTGACTTCCAGATCTGGGTATATCCCGGCCCGTAAAGTTCGATCTTGGGCCAGGTGCCCTCGCGGCGCAACGAGGCGGTGGGGCGTTCAAAATCAAACGGCACCTGCGCCAGATCGCCGGTGATCAGCGTGTCGGTGTCAAAGAAGACAAACGGCTCGCCCTTGGGCAGGGCCATCAGCGCCTCGATCTTGTTGCCATAAGGATAGGCCTGTCCGAAATGCTTGCTTTCAAACGGAATAATCTCGGCATCCAACCGGTCCAGCAGACCGCGTGTCTCATCGCCGCGGATCGTCGGATCGTTGTTCCACAGTGGCCCCGGTTGTGGTTCGGCCACGATCAGGCGGCCCTCAAAACCGGGACTCATTGCGCGTAAGGAAGCGGCGAATACAATCGCCTCATATTGCAGGCGTCCGCCCTGACCGACGATCATGATGTTGTATGGTTGGATTTCTGATGCCTTACCGGCCATACTTGTCCCGATCTTGCCTGCCTGTTCGTTGAGGGCACTATAAAACCCAAAGCGACAGCAAAGAAGGGGCAGTTTGAGGTGTTCTGCAAAAACCTGATATGTGACTGATATTTTAAGGACGAGGATTTGAGATGTTGGATTGGATACTGATCATGATCGCGCTTGCTTTTGGGTATGCGGGCGGTGAGGGCGGGGGGGATTCATCTGCGCCTGCCATCGGTCTTGGCTTGGACGAAAGCGTCGTTATCGGTGAGGATGTGATCATCGGTGAGGGTGTGAGCATCGGCAAAAGCTTTGAGGCCGAACCGCAAACCCCTACTGGCAGATTCACCACCGCAACCGAAGTGAAGCCGATCCTTGAGATGACCAAGGCCAACTGGGTGGCCGTGCGCGACTTCAACGGGCAGGACCTGCTTTATGTCACGCATATATGGTCGTGGCGTTGTGGGCTGTTGCAGATGCGTTATGCGATCAACGACGGCGAGATGCAGGAGTGGCCATTGCCGCCCTGTCACGAGGGTACCAATGCACCAAATGCCATTATCGAAAGCGATGGGCTGCCCTACGCGACATTCGCACCCGGCAGCATTCAGCAGGTGCGCGTCGAATTGTTGTTCGATGATTTGAGCGAGGCCAGCGCCAGCTTTACCCGATCAGATGTATTGATGCCCTGACATGCGTCACAGCAGGTCTGTGTAGGGAGGCCTGAGTATTTCAACTGATTGTTTTATTGAGATTTATTCAGAGAGGAAACACCATGACCGAAGCCCACGTACCCGATATCCGGCCCATCATCATCGAAGCGGGAGCAAAAGGGATGTGCGTCACATCCATATACTCCTCGGGTTCCGGTGACTACGACAAAGACCGTCAGGTTCATAACGCGCGGCTGCAATTCAAACCTCAGGCCATTTTCCATTGCCGACACGCCGATGATGTCAGTTTCTTACTCAAAAGACTTTACGAGCTAAAAAAGCGTGATGGCCGGGGTGTGCCGGTGACCATTCGTTCGGGCGGCCATCATCACGAGGCCATGTGCATGAACAGCCATGGTGCGGTGCTGGCTCTTGATGAGATCAACATGATCGACGTGGATGATGACAAAAGCCACGTCTGGCTGGGGTCTGGCCGGCGGCTGGACGAGGTGATCAAACGGCTGGCTGAGGACAATCGCCTGCTGCCCACGGGCGGTTGTGATACGGTCAATGTGGGTGGCCTGACCAATGGCGGCGGCTGGGGCTTGTCCTATCGGACCTTGGGCCTGACCGTGGATATGCTGCGCGAGGTGGAAATGGTTCTGCCCAATGGCGATATTGTTCAACTGGACAAGGATCGTTTCACCAAGGGAGAGACCAGCATGCTGGTCAACGCCCCCGCTCTTTTCAAAGCGATCCGGGGCGGCGGCGGTGGCAATTTCGGCGTTGTGACCCGGTTCCGGTTTCAGTTGACCGAGTTTGATCCGGAGTTTTGCACCTTCACGCTGCAATACGGTCGCGAGTTACGCACCGAGATGGCGGAACGATGGGCCAAGGTCTGTGAAGATGCCGATCATCGTCTCAACCTTTTTGCGCGGATGACCGTGGTTCCGGAAGGGCCGCATATCGACGCCAATCCTGCCTTTCTGATTGGCGGTCGGTTCTATGGCTCTGAAGAAGAATGCGAAAAGGCGATTGCGCCTCTGATGATCTATGAGGGGCTCGAGTTAAAGGACATTCGGTCCTACAGGTTTGATAGCCCTGAGAACTTTATCGTCGGGCTGTTTCCGGGCCGCGAGGAGCCGGCCCGGGGGCGCGATGGGACGCCCCTGCCGGCGCAGGGTTTTGCACTGCAGGTGGGGGCTGGCTCTATGAGCAAACCCACAGATACCTGCATCACATGCCCCGAGCCGCACAAGGTCAGTTCGTCTATGCCCGCAGGGAATGCCGCAGACATTGCGGATGCGGCCAAGAACTATATCGACTGCTATCCGGTGGTGAAGGATGTGAACATGTATCTCAGCTGGCACGGTATGGGTGGGCAGGGCAAAATCGAGCCCGAAGGCGGCACCTCCTTCGCGTGGCGCGAGATGCCCTATATGCTGCAGATTCAAGCCTGGTGGTGGCCCGATAGCGGGGTGAACGAACAGGCCGTGCTGAACTGGGTCACTGGATTTCGCGAGGCACTGGCCCCCTATACCACCGGAGCGTTCATCAACTTCCCGGATGCAGATCAGGATGTCGAAACCTATTACTCGCCCCAGATCTACAGCGATCTTCAGGATGTGAAAACGAATGTCGATCCGCATAACCTGTTGAAATTCGACCTTGGTATTCCGCCACGCTAGGCTCTGCCGGGATCATCCCCGCGCGGCTTGGTCAGATATCTGTTCTGTCCCGCAAGACGGCCCGTATCCCGTGCCGCAATACCTTCTTATCAAGGCGGGTCGGTGTCGTTTTGTTTCATGTGTTCAGCCCCGTGGTGCGGGGCTATCGGTCCAGCCAATTGCGGCAGGCATGATCGACAACCGCGTGCAGGATCAGTGTAAAGATTGCCAACACGATCAGCGCGGCAAACATCAGGTCAATCTTGGCGCGGCCATTGGCAAGCAGCATCAGGTATCCCAGTCCTTGAGATGCTCCGACCCATTCGCCGATGATCGCGCCGATCGGAGCATAAACCGCCGCAAGCCGCAGGCCCGAGGCAAGTCCGGGCAGGCCCGCAGGCACCCGGATATGCCACATGATCCGCGCTGGCGAGGCGCCCATCACGCGGGCAAGGTCCAGCCAACCGCGCGGCGTGCGCATCAGCGCGTCAAAGAAGGCCGACGTAACAGGGAAATAGATGATCAGCAGCGCCATGGCGACTTTCGACCAGATCCCATAGCCCAGCCACAATGTCAGCACCGGGGCCAGCGCAAAGACCGGAATCGCCTGGGAAAATACCATCATCGGGCGGATCAGGCTGCGTGCCATGGGCGAGGCGGCAAGGCCAATGGCCGTGGCCCCACCAAGTATCGCGCCAAGGGCAAGGCCCAACAGCACTTCGATCATCGTGGTCATCGCATGTTCGGCAATCAGTGCGCGACTGGTCCAGAGCGTTTCGGCCACCAGCCCCGGGCCAGGCAGGATAAAGCGGGGCACGCCCGTCCATGCCACCAGTGCCTGCCAGAGGGCAATTGCCACTCCCGCTGATAGCATTGCGTTCAGCCAGGGTCGGGTCATGCCCGCGCCATCAGGCGCGACAGCAGCGCCCCCTGAGCCGCCAATGCCTGTTCATCATCCACTGCACGAGGGGGGTGGGTCTCTGGCAGTGGGACCGCCTCGCATCCGCGCTCGGTCAGCAATACCACCTGATCGCCCATCCTGATTGCCTCGCCTGGGTCGTGGGTGACCATCAACACAGTGCGCTCTTTCAGCAAGTCGGCAGCCAGATCCTGCATCTCTGCCCGGGTGCGCGCATCAAGCGCCGAGAACGGTTCGTCCAGCAGAACCACCGCGCGATCTTCCATCAGCGTTCGGGCCAGCGCGACGCGTTGGCGTTCCCCGCCCGACAGGGCGCCGGGGTGTTTTCTCGCGTGGTTGACCAGCCCCACCCGCGCCAACAGGTCTTGTGCGCGGTCGTGATCCGGGACTGCGCCGCGCAGGCGTATCCCAAGGATCACATTGTCCAACACGCTCAGCCACGGCATCAGCAGATCACTCTGCGCCATCAATGCAATGCGACCCGGCAAGGGGACGTGATCCGAGACGGCAATGCTGCCCTCCAGAACGGTCCCATCTTCGATCCCCGCGATCAGGCGCAACAATGTGGTTTTGCCAACGCCTGACGGACCCAGCAAGCAGGTCCAGCGTGCGGCTGGCACGCTCAGTTCAACCGGGCCAATGATCACCGCCCCGCCGATCCGGACAGTGCCCGACAAGGTGAAGCCCGGCGCGCTGCTCATCCCGACAGGCCCATGTCCCAGAACCCCACTTCCAGCCGTGTGGCGGTGATGAACCGCTGGGTCAGGGCCTCCCACCGGGGACTCCGGGTTGGATCATCGCCCAGACGCCGCGTGATGGCCCCGTCGATCAACTGCCCTACGGCGATGCAGCTGCTCTGATAGTCCTCGCCGGAATAGGTGGCGATCCAGTCGCCATAGACATCGCTGCCGGCCTGCTCTTTCAGAGTCAGCCCGATCTCGCCGTAGCCCATCACACAAGGGGCAAGGGCGGCCAGAAGATCAAGGAAGTCTCCCGAATGGCCTGCATCCAGAACATATCGCGTATAGGCGATGTTATGGGGGTGTTCGGGGGCAGCGAACAAATCATGTTCGCTCAGCCCTGCCTCGGCGCAGGTCTTGATATGCAGTGCGATTTCGCCATTGATCAACGCATCCACCGTGCCCGCGGCAAGGCGCATCTCCTCGACTGTGTCCGCCTTGGTGACCGCCAGCGCCCAGGCCCGCGCAAAATGGATCAGGAAGATGTAGTCCTGGACCAGATAGCGCATAAACGCTTCGCGCGGGAGTGTGCCATCGCCCAGCCCCCGCACAAAGTCATGCTGCGTGAAGGCAGACCACTGCGCACCTGCCGACGTGCGCCAATGAGAAAAGTCCCGACCATATTCCATCACTTCGCCCCGGGGTCGATCGCCAATTGCTCAAGGCCGCGTGTGCCTTCAACCAACCCGGCCTCGTTCAGGAAGGCTTCGAACCGCGCATAGCGCCCGGCATCCAGCGCGGCAGGACGCAGGGCAAAACGGGGCAGCGTGTCGTCCCAGGCCTTGGCGTTCAACGCGTCGTTCAGCTCGGCCGATGTGCCGGCGAAAAGCTCCCAGCTCTCGTGCGGATGATTGATGATGTATTGCGTGGCCAGCTCGGTGGCATGCAGGAAACGGTTGATCAGATCCATGTCCATCTCGGCAGGATTGGCGACATAGATCAGCTCATCATATGACGGCACACCTTCTTCCTCGACAAACATGCAGCGGCCCGGCACCCCTTCGATCTCCATCTGGTTCAGCTCGAAATTCCGGAACGCACCCAGGACCGCATCCACCTGGCCCGACATCAGCGAAGGTGACAGCGACCAGTTCACATTGACCAGTTCGATATCGTCCAGGGACAGGTCATGCTTGGCCAGAATAGCGACCAGCAGCGCCTCTTCCACACCCGCGACGGAGAACCCGATTTTCTTGCCCTTCAGGTCGGCGGGCGACTTTATCGGACCCTCCTCAAGCACCAACAGGCAGTTGAGCGGGCTGGCGACCAGCGTGCCCACCCGGATCAAGGGCAGCTCCTCAGCCACTTGTAGATGCAGTTGCGGTTGATAGGAAATCGCCAGATCGGCCTGCGCGGCGGCGACCATCTTGGGCGGATCAGACGGATCAGCCGGGGCAATCACCTCGACCTCAAGGCCCTGATCAGCAAAGTATCCCTTTTCCTGCGCGACAATAATCGGGCCGTGATTGGGGTTAACGAACCAGTCCAGAATGACGGTCATCTTGTCCTGCGCAAAGGCAGGCGTGGCCAGCAGAAAAGCGGCCAGAAGGGCGGCGAATTTCATGTTGTTTCTCCAGGGAAAAGGTTTGGTGAAATCCGTTGGCTCCTGACGCTGCAAAAGCACGCGCGGCGGCACAAAGAAAGCAGGGGGTGGCTCATTCCAGTCTTCCTTTCAACATCCCCTGAATCCGGTGGTGCGAAGGAAGAGCGAACGCAGGTTACGTCCCTTTGAAACTCCGTTCCCTCCGCCGGTACTGACCGGATCAGGTTCGATGGGTTGGTCATGGACCTCTCAGCGCCGACAAATCGGGGCACCCCAACGGATAAATCCGACCTAGCAGGGGGGTGACCAAAGGGCAAGGGGCACAAAAACTGCGGATAATTTTAGCTGTTGGCGCTTTGTTAAGGCGGGTTTGACAAGCTGCGCGGACAGTAAATGGAGGCAGGCAATGCATGGGCTGATCAATCGCGCGATTGAGCGATTCATCCGTGATACCTATGGGCGCGATATATGGTTGAAAATCGTCCAGTCGCTTGACCTTGGGCTGACCGAGTTTGAGGCGATGATGACCTATGACGAGGCGATCACACATCAGGTTCTGGACAGGGCCGCCGAGGTGTTGGAACGCCCTCGTCACGACTTACTGGAAGATATCGGCACCTATCTGGTTTCGCATCCCAACGTTGAGGCACTTCGCCGCCTGTTGCGCTTTGGGGGCATGACATTCGAAGAGTTCCTTCATTCGCTGGATGATCTGCCGGAACGTGCCCGGCTGGCCGTGTCAGATCTGCAATTGCCCCGGTTGGAACTGCGTGGCCATACCCGTGCCTCCTACAGCCTCGTGGTGCAGGCCGGGCAGAAGGATATCGGCGAGTTCGGTTACGTGATGATGGGGTTGTTGCGTACCATGGCCGATGACTATGGCGCGCTGGTTTATCTTGAGCACAAGGGCGGGCGGAACGGGACCGAGATCATCGCGGTGGAATTGCTGGAGACGGCGTTTGCAGATGGCCGCAATTTCAGCCTTGGGGCTGGGGTCGCGGGATGAGCAGGATGGACAAGATTGCAGCTGCTCACATGATGGATACGCTTTGCCCGATGCATGTGGTGCTGGATGCGACGGGCCATATCGTGCATGCGGGGCCGACATTGGCCAAACTGCGCCCCGCGGGGGATCCGACAGGCCTGCGTTTTCTGGAACTGGTCGAACTGAAACGCCCCCGGATTGGCACCACCATGCGAGAGTTGCTGGCCGCCGCCGGGGTCAAGCTGCACCTGCAACTGCGCGATCCACCCCGCACCGGGTTGAAAGCTGTGCTGGTTCCGCTGCCCGAGGGAACCGGGTTCTGCCCTGCTGGCGGCGCGGTGGTCAACATGTCGTTCGGCATTTCGATCCTCGATGCCGTGCGTGATTTCGACCTGACCAACGCGGATTTTGCGCCCACCGACCTAGCGATGGAAATGCTCTACCTGGTCGAAGCGAAATCTGCCGCGATGGAGGCCTCGCGCAAGCTGAACCTGCGTCTGCAAGGGGCCAAGATCGCCGCCGAGGAACAGGCGTTTACCGACACGCTGACCGGGTTGAAAAACCGGCGCGCCATGGACTTTGTTCTGGACCGGCTGTTTGAGACGGAAACCGATTTCGCGTTGATGAATTGCGATCTGGATTTCTTCAAGGCGGTCAATGATACGCTGGGCCATGCCGCGGGCGATTTCGTGTTGCAGACCGTGGCCCGCATCATGCTGGAGGAAACCCGCAGGGACGACACGATCGTGCGTACGGGCGGGGACGAATTTGCATTGATTTTTCCGCAGCTGACCGATGCAAGAATCGCATCTGAAATAGCGCTGCGGTTGATCAAACGGCTGGAAGAACCGATTCCCTTCAATGGCAACATGTGCCGCATTTCGGCCAGTATCGGGTTCACGCTGAGCGCGCAGTATAAGTGCCCGTCCATCGAACTCATGATGGAGGATGCCGATACAGCCCTGTACGCGGCCAAGAATGCGGGGCGCGGACGGCACAAGGTGTTTGATATGACGATGCGTGACAGCTAGCCAAAAGGCCTATGCCGAGGTCTGACCAGTTAACGCCTCAGTGCGGATAAGTGGTGCAGGCAGCAAACAGAATCCTTCAGCGGGTGATCATCGCCAGATAGCCGTCATAAAAGCTGCGAATGCTCCATTCCATTTCGGCCAGCGGGCCGGGTTGGAAAAACTGCGAATTCACCCCCTGTTGGTTCAGCCGGATGATCCGCTCGTCATCCAGTGAAGTGACATGCCAAAGCCAGGTCAGATCATCCAGATCATAATCTGTGCCTTCTTCGGCATCTTCCCGCACCATCCAGACCACTTGAATATCCGTCTCTTGCAGGCCGCGCGGCACAAACCGATACCCAACCGCGTGATCGGCATAGAACAAAATGTTGTTCAGCATCCCCATCTGGAAATCGGTGGCTCCGCCATCGCATCCGGTCAGCTCTCCCAAGGGGGGCGCGAGTGGCGCGCCCGATTTGCTGCCGGTTTCATAGCCGTCGTAAAGCGGGTAGCGACGATAGTAGAAATCTGCACCTGGTGCGCCTGTGTCGACACCGCTTTGATGAAACTCCTCGCCGGGCAGGCCGATTTTACGGGATCGCTCGATCAGCGCAGGCGTCATCGTCTCGACATCCTTTGGCATCTTCAGCGTGTGCGAGCGCGCATATTCCAGATGGGCCGGGGCGCAATGATAGCATTCCATGTAGTTCTCAAGCGCCAGCTTCCAGTTGGCGGGAACGGGGTAGTTTGCCGTGTGGGCGATCTTCATGCGTTCTGTGCCAAAAGGGGCCATCAATGGCGCGAGCTCGGCCAGCCCATCGTCGATTGGAGGAGCGTCCTGACTGGCACAGACAAAGATCAGCCCCTGAAACACCCGTAGCTGAGCGGGAAACAGCCCCCAGTCAGCAGGGTTGAAATCGGGACCCATCGCCCGTCCGGCCCTTAACTTGCCGGTCAGTTCAAAAGTCCAGGCGTGATAGGGGCAAACAAGGGTGCGGGCATTGCCCGATTGCTCGGTGCAAATACGTGAGCCGCGATGCCGGCACACGTTCAGATGGGCATGAATGTCTCCGTCTCGATCCCGGACGACAATGATCGACTCATTGGCATAATCGAACAGGAAATAGTCCCCCGGATTGGGGATCTGACTGACATGGCCAACCCAAATCCAATTTTTATTCCAATAGGTTGCAATGTCATGGTCGTAGATTTCCTGTGAGGTGTAGAACCCGCGCGGCAGGGCCAATCCCTCACGATGTTCAGCCAGCAATGTGTCCAGTTCAGCAGGGCGGCTTGGCATGATTAGCTCTCCTCTCTCAGATCGGTGATTTCACGGCGGAACCAGTCGGCATCGTTCAGTGCCGGATCGCGCTCGAACTCGCGCGCGGCCAGATGGCCATGCCAGACTGCATCGGCAATCAGTCCCGGTGCCTCGGCGTCGCCAACCAGCGCGAGGTGGTTGAAGGCCTGCCCCGAGGCTTTCAATGCCTCGTAAAGCCCAGTCGTCCGGTGCCGTTCCGTCACCAGAACGGCCGAGCGCGCGGGCACATCACGGGGTCGGTCGGAGTAATCACAGGCGATACAGATGCTCTCGGCCCCGATCTCGGTGAGAACATGCGTCGGGATGATCTCGACGCCCAGTTCGATCAGGCGGGTCTGCACGCGCCCCTGTTCCAAGGTGTGGTCGGTGAAGGGTGAGACCACGCTGGCCGGGGTGACAAAAACCACCTCCAACCCGGCTTGCGCCAGATGTTCGGCCAGAACGGCGGCCAGATACCCCTGATCATCATCATAGACCAGCACCGGTCCGGCGCTGGGCATCTTGCCTGCCATAATGTCGTCTGGCGACAGCACTTCGGCCCCATCTGCAATCGGGACGCCATGCATCGTGGCGCGTCCCCGGCCGTCTGTCCGCCAGGTTGATCCGGTGGCGACAAACACATTGGGAATGCCAAGTTCGATCACCTGATCGGCGTCCAGCTCGCTGTCAAAGTACAGATCGACATTGGCGCGCTGTTGCAGGTCGTGCATCCGGTAATCCGCCACACGTTTCCACGCTGAAAGGCCGGGTAACCCGGATTCATGCAATACGCGCCCGCCCGCCTCGGACCCGGCTTCGGCCAGCGTCACATGATAACCCCGCCGCGCCAATTGCATTGCGCATTCCAACCCGGCAGGGCCTGCGCCAACCACCAAGGCGGCCTCTTCCTTGCCCTTGCCGTCGATCTCTTCAGGATGCCATCCGCGCCGCCATTCCTCACCCATGGTGGGATTTTGCGTACAGCGGATCGGGATCGACAGGTTGTCACAGCTCACACAGATGTTGCAGCCGATGCATTCGCGGATTTCATCAATCCGGTCTTCCTTGATCTTCAGGGGAATGAAGGGATCGGCAATCGACGGGCGCGCCGCGCCGATGAAATCGAGCGTGCCTTTGTTGATCAGCCCCGCCATCACATCGGGCGAGGTCAGCCGCCCGGTGCCCACAACCGGCTTGGTCGTGACCGATTTGACGAAATCGACATAGGGCATCTGGTAGCCGTCTTGCGGCTCAAACCGGGTGGTCTGGCTGTCATTGTCCCACCCGGCCACGTTGACGTCCCACAGATCGGGCATTTCGGCCAGTAATTCGACCACGGCGCGCCCTTCTTCATGGGCCTGCATGCCGTCTTCGCCCATCATCTCGTCCACGGCAAAGCGGAAGGCAACGGCGGCCTTGCCGTCGCAAATTTCCAGCGTGTCTTCCAGCAATTCGCGCGTCAGACGCACGCGGTTCTCCAGAGATCCGCCATATTCGTCCATGCGCTGATTGTATTCGGGCAACATGAAGTGATGGGCGGTGGTCATGTGATGCCCGGCATAAACATAAACAATGTCAAACCCGGCGGTGAGCGACCGGCGCGTGGCATCCTGGTGCCAGCGGCGCAGGTTGCGAATGTCTTCCTTATCCATGGCGCGGGCCTGCCGTGGGTGGGGGATATGTAACGCCATATCCGATGGCGCGAGTGCCGTCGCGCGGGTCATATGGTTCATCGCGTGACAGCCATTATGCGCCAATTCGATTCCAGCAAGGCTGCCATGCTCATGCACCGCATCCACCATCATCACCATCCCGGGGATATCGCGATCATCCCACAGTCTTCCTTCGGGGAAGGGCGACAGATCGGAGGAGGGGTGAATTTCAACCTCCTGCGTGCAGATCACCCCCCAGCCGCCTTGCGCCTTCATGCGCCGCATCGCGGCTTCGGCCTTGGGGCGCATATAGCCCAGGCTGTTGCAGTGGGGCACCTGATAAAACCGGTTTGGGGCCGTCACCGGGCCGATTTTGACGGATTCAAACAGCACCGAGTAACGATCGGGTGTCGGCATGATGGCAATCCCTTCTGAGCGGGCCCTCTGTGGTCCGGACATCCCGGAAAGCTGGGCTGGCAAAGGCCAATGCAGTTGCAAATGGACGAGCGTCCATTTAACATGGCGAAGAATCCATGGCCCTGTCAACCCGATTTCGGACGGGGTTATGCCTGCCTTGATAAGGATCACTCACCGTGACCCAGCCCAAAGACAGACGACAACAGCTGCGCGAGAAGAACAGATTGGCGCTGATCGAGGCGACCCTTGATTGCGTGGCCGAGCTGGGCATTGCGCGCACGTCCGTCAGCACGATCATCGAACGCGCAGGCTTGTCCCGTGGCATGATCCACCTGCATTTTGAGAGCAAAGACAAGCTGTTAGAGGCCGCTGTCGCCCATGCCGGAATCACCTATTACGCGCAGTTGGACAAGCTTTTGGCACAGGCTGGCCCCAGCCCTCAGGAAACCATTGAGGCGATCATTCGCAGCGATCTGGGCGAAGCAGTGCTGAACCGGCGCAGCGTCAGCATCTGGTACGCCTTTCGCGGTGAAGCACGCGAGCGCGAGACCTTTCGCCAGCACAGTGACACCCGTGACGTGCGGATGAGCACGCTTGCATCCGGGGCCTTGCTTGAGATGCTGCGCAGCGAAGGCGTGGCCGAGGCCGAACCGCTTGCCAGGGACACGGCCGATGGAGTGCTGGCGATGCTGGAGGGCATCTGGACGGATTACCTGCTGCATCCGGACGGGTTTGATCGCAACCGCGCGGCCCGCCTGTGCTTTCGCTATATGCAGGCCGTTCTGCCGCAATATTTCAATGCCGATGGCGCCGTCTTGCCCATGGCCCGGAAAGTGGGCACGGCATGACCTGTTCGTCGCAAACTCTTGAGGTCCTGGAGCGGCTGATCGCCTTTCCGACGATACCGGACAACAGCAATCGGGCGCTGATCGACTATGTCGAGGCCTATCTGCGCGACCGGGGATTTGCTGTAACGCGTCTGCCGGATGACACCGGCGAGAAGGCCGGTCTGGTGGCCACATTGGGGCCTGCCGGAGCCGGCGTGCTGCTGTCGGCCCATACCGATGTTGTCCCGGTCGAAGGGCAGGAGTGGACGCGCGCGCCTTTCAAACTGAGCCGCGATCAGGATCGACTTTATGGCCGCGGCACAACGGATATGAAGGGTTATGTCGCTTCGGTTCTGGCGGTGGCCGACCGGGCGGCGGTTGCAGACTTGAAAGAGCCGTTGAAGATCGTGCTGTCCTTTGACGAGGAGATCGGCTGCGTCGGCATCCGCCAGATGATCGGTGATGTCGCCCCTCTGATCGGACACCCGCGCGCCTGTTTCGTCGGCGAACCGACCGGCATGGAGGTCGCTGTCGGGCACAAGGGCAAGGCGGCGCTGCGGGCGATCTGCCATGGGCAGGCGGGCCACTCTGCGCTGGCCCCTCAATTCACCAACGCGCTGCATGTCGCCACCGATTTCATAAATGCCCTCAGAGGGTTGCAAGATGATCTGGCCCGGAATGGCGCACGGGATGAAGCCTATGGCATTCCCTATTCCACCGTGCATGTGGGTAAGCTGTCAGGTGGTACCGCGCTGAATATCGTGCCGGATCACGCCAAGCTGCTGTTTGAGTACCGCCACCTGGCTGCGGACACGCCGGAAGAGATGCGCGCGCGGATTGATGCCTGCGCCGACGCGGTTCGGGGCGAAATCGAAATCGAAGAGCTGAACGCCTATCCCGGCCTTGATGTGCCCGAGGCCCATGATGTGGTCGGTTTCGCCCAGCGTATGGCCCACACCAACGGCATCACCAAGGTTCCCTTTGGCACCGAGGCCGGTTTTTTCGACGCGCTGGGCATCCCGACGGTGGTCTGCGGTCCGGGCTCGATGGAGGGGCAGGGGCACAAGCCGGATGAATATATCGAAATGTCCCAACTGGCCGCCTGCGACGCTATGATGGACCGGATTTTACAAGAGATAAGCCAATAGGAGAGAGCCATGAAAGACATTCAGCCGCACGAGCGTAAGGTGGTCAGCATCTATGACGAAAGCGCCTTTACCCCGTCCGAACCGGATGGAGAATACGAGAACGGCACCTCCTTCATTCAGTTGAATCCCGATGCCGAGCGGTTTGTCGGCTTTTACATCTACCGCATGGCGCCGGGGTCGCAATCCACCCCACATATGCATGGCGGGGCCGAAGAATTCCTCGTCGTCGATGGCGAGCTGACGGATAATGACGGCACCACCTATCGCAAAGGTGACGTGGTGTTTCTGGCCGCCGGGACCGAACACACATCGCATTCCGAAAACGGCTGCATCGTCGCGGTCTATTCCGAAGCCGAAGAACACACGCCCGGAATGGGCAGCTGAGAGGGAGATCTGACATGAACGAGAGAGCCGAGCTGGGCCATAACGCCGATTGGGATGAAATTGCCCGCGCCGATGCCGCCCACAACCTGCACCCTTACGAGCAGATGTCCAACTGGGGCGAGAATGAACGTTATATGATCACCCACGGTGAGGGGGTGTATCTCTACACCGACAAGGGCCAGAAGATGATCGACGGGCCGGGCGGCATGTGGTGCACCCAGATCGGCTATGGCGTCAAGGAAATGGCCGACACGGTGCATGATCAGATGATGCAGCTGGCCTATTCCTCGCCCTGGTCGTCATCAAACTCACCCTCGGCGCGTCTGGCGGCCAAGATCGCCGAGCTTACCCCCGGCGATCTGAACACCGTGTTCTTTACCACGGGCGGGTCCACGGCTGTCGATGCCGCCCTGCGCACGATGCAGTATTTTTTCAACCGGACGGGCCGGCCCGAGAAGAAAATGATCCTGAGCCGTGAAAAAGCCTATCACGGGTCGACCTATCTGGCGGCCAGCGCGACAGGCAAAGACCGTGCCAACAGCCATTTTGATCACGCCACGGATCTCGTGCATCTGCTGCCCGATGTGAACCCTTACATGCGCCCCAAGGGGATGAGTGTTGAAGAGTGGTGCGATGCCAAGGTGGCAGATATGGAGAACGCGATTGCCGAGATTGGTGCCGACAAGATCGGGGCCTTTATCGCCGAGCCGATCCTCAGCTCTGGCGGTGTGATCGTGCCGCCCGATGGCTATCACAAACGCACCCGCGACCTGTGCCGCCAGCACGACATCCTCTATATTTCGGACGAGGTGGTGACCGGCTTTGGACGCCTTGGCCATTGGTTCGCGTCCGAGGATGTGTTTGGGATCGAACCCGACATGATCACCTGTGCCAAGGGCATCACGTCGGGCTATCTGCCGCTGGGCGCCTGCATCATTTCCGACAAGGTGATGGAACGGATGACCGGCGAAGGGCAGGATGTCTATTACACCAATGGATACACCTATACCTCGCATCCGGTGGTCAGTGCCTGTGCGTTGAAAAACATCGAGATTTTCGAGCGTGACGGCATTTTGGAGCATGTCCGTTCGGTCACCCCACATTTCCACAAACGTCTGGCGGAACTGGCCGAGTCGCCCATTATTAGCGATGCGCGCGGGATGGGGCTTTTGGGGTGCCTTGAAGGTGTCAGCGCCGAGGATGGCCGTGAGACCTCCAAGGAGGTGCGTGAGAACCTGGGCGACAAACTGGACCAGGCCTGCGAAAAACGCGGACTGATCGTGCGCCCCATCGGCAGCATGTGCGTCTTCTCGCCGCCGCTGGTGATCACCAAGGCGCAGATCGACGATATGTTCGATATTCTGGCCGACGCGCTCAGAGAGGTTGAGGGTGAATTTGCCTGACGTCTGTTTTTGCGAAACACTCAAGTCCGCCACCCCAGCCCGGAATCAAGGCCGCAGGCCGCCGGACCAGCGCCGAACCGCCCCGCCCGGGCTGGCGCTTTGGTGAGGCTGGGTGTGTCTTGGACAGGGCATACGGGCTTTGACAGATAAAGTGCGTCACATTGATGACGCAGCGCCACCCCACGGTCCGGCGCTGGCCCGGCTTGTCGAATGCCTGTTACGTGCAGGGCGGCTAGGCCCCGTCCTGCCAGCACAAAAACACCGAATTGGTGATCCGCGAATACATGTCATGATGGCTGTCCGTCGCAGTGGTGCGCCGGTGCAGCATGTAAGCGTATGCATGGTCTAGCTGTTTGCGATCCCGAAAGCTCATCACCGAGAAATGCGTATGCGCGCGGTCATCGTCCGTATCCATCGGCGTGTCGGAAACACGGGTGCCAATCGGGCTGGACGACATGATCAGATCATCTTTGATCAGGTCGTCGACAAACTCGGCATAGGCCGTTTTGAAAGCCGCTTCATCCTCGCCGGGTTTGATCTCGAAAGACGACAGCATATGGATCATGTTCATAGCTCCCAGGCCAGTTTCAGCCCGTCAAATACCGCCTCTTCCGCTGTGCGCGCGGCAAGGCTGTCGCCGATCACATGCACCTCGCCCGGATAGTCGGCCAGCGCTTCGGTCAGCGTGGTGTTGGGCACGTGGCCCAACGCGGTGACCAGCGTGTCGGTGTTTTCCAGCATCACCGGCTCGCCACTCAGCGTATGTTGAAAATAGGCCGTGTCGGCATCCGCCCCGAACAGGCGCATATGCGGCATCACCTCGACCCCTAGCTTGTGCAACGTGCCCAGCCATTGATCACGCACATATTGCGGGATCGACTGCCCGGCGACCATGCCGTTCACGGCGAGACGCACCTGACAGCCATCACGCGCCAGCTTTTCGGCCAGGCCCATCCCGATCCAGTCGCATCGCCAATCGGCGATCACCGCGCGGCTGCCCACATTGGCCTCGCCCTGCAGGACAGCCCAAGCGGTGACCACATGCGCCTCGTCCGCGCCCTCAATCTCGGGGTCATAGGGTTGCGCGCCCGTGGCAACGACAACGACATCGGGCGCTTGCCCGGCGATCAGATCGGGTGTGACCGGCGTGCCCAGATGAATGCGGACCCCGGCCTGGTCCGCCTCATAGGCCAGATTGGTGGCCAAGCCGCCAAACTCGGCACGTCCCGGCAGGGTTTGGGCCAGATTGACCTGACCACCCAATACCGGCTTGGCCTCGTATAGCGTCACGTTATGCCCGCGCCTTGCGGCGATGCTGGCGGCTTTCAGGCCCGCAGGCCCGCCACCGGCAATCAGAATTTTCTTTGGTGTGCCCGTGGGGTGCAAGGTGCCATAGGTCAACTCACGCCCGGTTTCGGGATGCTGAATACAGGATATCGAAATCCCGTTCAGCATATGACCGATGCACGCCTGATTGCAGGCGATACAGGCGCGGATATCATCAACGCGCCCCGCTTCGGCCTTCATCGCCATCAGCGGGTCGGCAATCATCGCGCGGGTCATGGCGCACATATCGGCCTGTCCCGAGGACAGAACCTGCTCGGCAATCTGGGGCTGGTTGATCCGCCCGGCGACAAAGACGGGAATGTCCAAATTGGCCTTGATCGTTGCAGCCAGCGGCGCTGTATAGGCCGGATCATAGGCCATGGGCGGCACGATATGGGTGGAGCCGGCAAGCCCGGCGGAGGTGCCCGCCGTGACACTCATGTAATCCAGCTCGCCATACTGGGCCAACGCGGGCGCGATCTCCAACACCTCGGCTTGCTCCAAACCCGCATGATCCGGCTCATCCCCGGAAATCCGCAGGCCGACGATCATGTCCGGTCCCGCTCCCTCGCGCACCGCATCCAGCAACTCGGTCACGAAACGCAATCGGTTCTCGGCACTACCGCCATAGGCGTCGCTGCGTTGATTGAGCCGCGGGTTCAGAAACTGGCTAAGCAAATAGCCGTGCGAGGCCACCACCTCGACCCCGTCCAGCCCGGCCTTGCGCAGCCGCGCAGCCGAGGCGCGATACCCGTCGATGATCTCGTGGATCAGCGCAACAGGCATTTCCCGAGGCATCACATGAAAGCGCTCATTGGGCACCGGCGAGGGGGCCACGGCCACAGAATGGGTGCCATCGGCGTTTATTCCCATCTCGCGCCCTGGATGGCTGAGTTGTGCAAAGATTTTACATCTATGCGCCTGCACCGCCTTGGCAATTCGTGCGTATCCCGGGATGCAGGCATCCTCATAGGCGCGGATGGCAGGGCGTCCGGATTCGCCGGACGGATGGGCGCGGGCGGCCTCGATAATGATCAGGGCAGCCCCGCCTTTTGCCCGCGCCTCATGATAGGCGACCATCTGGTCGGTAGGCTGACCATCGCGGATCATCACCGTCATGTGGCCAGTGGAAAAAATTCTGTTTTTCAGAACCTTACCGCGAATTTCCAGCGGCGAGAACAGGGTGTCGAAACCGCCACTCATGGTCTCACTCGGCATTCTTTGACCGCAAGTGGTCACTTAGCCGTTTCTTGGCTTTCTGGCGCGCATCACAGGTGGTGCAGTCAATCGGCTCGCCCAGACCATCGTCGAACACCGGTGCAGGATCGGGACGCGTGAGCGCATAAGTGGTCAGCCCGGCTCCGGTAAGACCAATAATGGCCAGAACAGAGATCGCCCGCCGTGTCATGCCTCACCTGTCTCCAGGTAATGTTGCATGGGGGCTGTGCTGTCGGCTGCTCCCTTGGCTTCGCGTTCAAGGAATTCAATCGCGGCAATCTCGTGATTGGTCAGCACCTTGAGTGGCGGCAGATCTTCGGGCGGAGCCATCGCCTCAAGCCCCTCAAAATCATCCATGTAAGCGGGGAAACTTTTGCGCCATTCGGCCATGAAATGCGCAAAATCGCCGGTGGCCTTGGCGGCGGATGCCCGGCCCGAGGCATGCAAATCCGCCGTGGGCCGTGGGCTCAGGCCGTGCTTGTCCAGCAAGGGTTTGACAGATGCAGCGGCATAGGTTTCCACATCCGCCATCATCTGCATCTTGCGTTTTTCCTCGGGGTCTTCCAAGCGCTCGGCCAGCGCGCCGAAATACGCCTCTCCCTCAACCTCTTCTTCGTAGTACAGTTTGAGCGTATCGAGATATTTTTGGCTCACCTCTGTCATGCCAAATGCGCTCCTTCCGGGGTTTCGCCGACGTCGACGCGGTCATGTTTCATCGGCTCGTCGATATCCGGTTCGGTGTCCAGCTCGCGCGCATATTTATGCCCGGCATAGACGGCGGCGGCGACGATGGCCGGGGCCTCGCAATCGCCGATGCGTGCAAGGGTGAAGGGCAGGCGGGACGCATCGCCGTCCACGCTGGCCATGATATCGTGATAGAGCTGATCATTGGGTTTGCGCTGTGTGACCATCACAACCGAGGCGACCTTGATCGATTTTTCCACCTCGGTGAACTCGCAAGCAAGCGTTGCCGCTTCGCCGTCAAATTCCGACAGGGAATGCGCCAGCTCAAAGCTGACCCCCATCTCCATCAGATGGGTGCGGACACGCCACCGCTCGGACGTATAGCCCGCCCAAGGGGACACGGTTTCCGAAGGTGTCACCAGCGTCACCTCATGCCCGGCAGCCCGCAGTGCCTCGGCGATCACACCACCCATGTAATAGCCATCCTCATCGTAGACCATCACCGGTCCTTCGGGGGGCATCGTGCCCGCCATGATATCATCGGGCGTCAGGATCACAGGGGTGCTGCCTTTGGCGGCGATATCGACATAACCATAGCCATTGTAGCGCTCCTTGCGCCAGGTCGCCCCGGTGGCAATCGCCACATGCTGTGCGCCCACATCCATCACGTCCTGCACGCCTAACTCGCTTTCGCGGAACACTTCGACATTCATCATCTCAAGCAGTTGCTGATCGCGGTAATCGCGCACACGGATATATTCGCTCATCCCCGGCAGGGTGGCCTCGCGGGTGATCCGGCCGCCGATTTCGCGCGTGGCTTCGGCCAGCATCACATTGTATCCGCGTTTGCCCAAGGCGCGCGCGGCCTCCAGCCCGGACGGGCCTGCGCCGACGATCAACACGCTGTCGTCGCTGGCCGCCGGTTCGATGTTCTCAGGATGCCAGCCTTTTCGCCATTCCTCACCCATTGTCGGGTTCTGCGTGCAGCGGATCGGTGTGCCGCTGCTGTCGCCCGAATAACAGATGTTGCAGCCAATACATTCACGGATCGCGCTCAGATCGCCGGTTTCGATCTTGTTGGGCAGGTAAGGATCGGCAATGGACGGGCGCGCCGCGCCGATGAAATCCGTGATCCCGCGCTTGATCTGACTGACCATCGTATCGGGCGAGGTGAAGCGCCCAACCGTGACCACAGGTTTGCTGGTCACGCCCTTCACGAAATCCATGTAAGGCTCCAGCGAGCCTTCCTTGATAAAGCGCGACACGCCCATCTCAAGGCTGTAATCCTTGATATTGATGTCCCAGATGTCGGGCAGGTCGGCCATCATTTCGAACATATCGCAGCGCTCGCCATGGATGGGCACACCGTCTTCGCCAATCTGCTCATCCGCAGCAAAGCGCACGGCAACACCACAGCGATCCCCTACCGCATCCTTGGTTTCCGCGATCAGCTCGCGGATCAGCCGGGTGCGGTTCTCTAAGCTGCCGCCATATTCATCACTGCGGGTGTTGACCTTTGGATTGAGGAAATTGGCCAGCAGATAGCCATGGGTGGCGTAGACGTAAACGATGTCAAACCCCGCATCGCGCGCGCGAATGGCGGCCTTGCGATGCCAGCGGCGCAGGTTGCGAATGTCGGTCTTGTCCATTGCGCGGGTTTGATAGGGGTGGCCGACGGCATTTGGCACCGATTGGATGTCCATCGCCACCTGACGGGTCATCAGATTGGCACTGCGATGACCACCATACCAAAGCTCTGCCCCTGCTAGCGCGCCATGTTCATGCACCATGTCCGTCATCAGGCGATGGGCACGAATATCGCTGTCGTTCCACAGGCTTGCCGAAGGGGTTGGCAGGTCATCCGAGCTGGGATGGATCGAGTTATACTCGGTACAGATCACGCCCCAACCGCCCTCGGCCTTGATGCGGCGCATATGGGCCAGGGTGCGCGGACGCAAATGGCCCATACCTGTGCAATGGGGCACTTGGTAGAACCGGTTTTTGGCCGTGACCGGGCCAATCTGCATCGGTTCAAACAGGATATCGTAACGCGGATCGCGGTCGGTCGTATCGCGGGGCATGTCAGTGTCCTTGCGGGAAATCTTCGGAAAGGTTGATCAGTTCGCGGCGGAAGGGTGCCCTGTCGCCGATGGTCTGGCCCAGTTCCTGAGCATAGCGGTGACCGCTGTAAACGGCGGCGGCAATCGTGCTGGGGGCCAGCGCATCCCCGATCCGGGTGAGCGAGGGCAGGTCTTGCGCCTCAAGAGCGGTGTAAAGCGCATCATCGGGTAGGCGCATGGTGACAGGGACAACGGCAGCGCAGGGTAGGGCGCGCGTGGCCCCGGTATACCCACATTCCAGAACCGCCTCACCGGCATTGATCTGGGCGATGTTATGGCTCAGCACGATCTGCACGCCCATCTCCATCAGCTTGGCCTGAATGATGTGTTGTTCCAGCGTGTTATGGGTCCATTCGCTGACCGCGGTGGAAGGAGTGACCAGCGTCACCTCGGCCCCGGCCAGGCGCAGTTTCTCGGCCAGTGCACCGCCCATGTAATAGTGATCATCATCGAAGATCACGACCGGGCCATCCGGCACAGTGCCAGCCATCACCGCCTCGGGCGACAGGATCATCTGGCTTTCAAGGGTGCCAAACCCTGTCGGGTTCGCGCGACCTGTGCCATCCAGACGCCAATGCGCGCCGGTGGCGATCACCACATGATCCGCGTCGAAATCCGGCACCATCTCGGCGCTCATCTCGCTTTCAAGATACGCGTCAACATTGACCATCTGGCTGATCTGATAGGCGCGATAGTCAATCACGCGGCCCCATTCGGCAAGGCCAGGCAGACGGCGTTCGGCAACCATACGCCCGCCCAGTTCCTCCGACCTGTCGGCCAGCGTCACCTTGTACCCGCGCAGGCCCAAAGCGCGCGCCGCTTCCATGCCCGCCGGTCCGGCACCGATAATCAGAACGCTTTCATCCGCTGTCTTGGGCGCAATGCGTTCCGGGTGCCAGCCATGCCGCCATTCCTCCCCCATGGTCGGGTTCTGGGTGCATCGGATCGGGGTAAAGCTGTGATCGCCCGACACGCAGATGTTACAGCCGATGCACTCGCGGATATCCTCGATCCGCCCTTCTTCGATTTTCTTGGGCAGGAAGGGATCGGCGATGGAGGGACGTGCGGCCCCAATGAAGTCCAGCTTGCCCCCCTTGATCAGCGAGACCATCGCATCGGGCGACGTATAGCGCCCCACGCCCACAACCGGCTTGGTGGTCACGGATTTGACGAAGGCGACGTAATCGTCCTGAAAACCCGATGCTTTAAACCGGGATGTGGCACTGTCATTTTCCCAGCCCGAGACGTTCACATCCCACAGGTCTGGGTCTTCGGCCATCATTTCAATCAACTCGCGGCCTTCGCCCTCGGATGTAAACCCGTCCGGGCCCATCAACTCGTCAACCGCCAGACGAATGGCCACCGCACAGCTGTCTCCCACAGCATTCTTTGTGTCGGCCAGAACCTCGCGGAACAGCCGCGCGCGGTTCTCTAGCGAGCCGCCATATTCATCCGTGCGCTCATTGCGATAGCGCGACAGGAAATGCGAAAACACACTTAGGTGATGACCGGCATAGACATAGATCAGGTCATACCCTGCCTGTTTGGCCCGCAAGGCAGCATCACGGTGCCAGCGGCGCAGGTTGCGGATGTCTTCCTTATCCATGGCCCGCGATTGCAGCGGGTCGGTCGTGGCCACAGGCATGTGGGACGGACCCATCGGCGGCAGGCGGCAATAGCGGTTGGCGGCCATGAACCCCGCATAGTTCAGCTCGGCCCCGGCGAGGCTGTCAAACTCGTGAATGCCGTCGCACATGCGGGCGTGATACGGAATGTCGCGCTCGTCCCAAAGGCGTCCGCCCATCCACGGCGAATGATCCGCACTGTGATGGATTTCGATCTCTTCAGTGCACACAACCGCCCAGCCGCCCTCGGCCTTGGTGCGGCGCATCGCGGCCATCGAACTGGGGTAACTGCGCCCCATGCCATTGCAATGGGGCACCTGGTAGAACCGGTTCCGCGCCGTGACGGGGCCGATTTTAACCGGTTCAAACAAGATATCATAACGAGGATCGCGCGACATAGCTGACACCTACGGCGTTAGTTGCTACAGGCGGGCAACCGGGAGAAAATGTTCAGGGAAGAACCCCGCCAATACGCCGCAAACACGCTGAATAGCAGTTTCGCGATTGAAATCATCAGGATAGAGCAGGATGTTCAGGCAAAAACCGTCTGACAATCCCTCGATTGTGTTCGTGATGTCCGCAGGGTCCAACCCGGCATAACCGCCATCTGCGATCACTTCGCGACAGATGTTGGTTGTCGCCTGCCAGCGCTCGTCGTCGATATCGGCCATGATTTGCCGGTAAGCGGCACGATTGGCGGCCTCGCCGTAGAAATTGTACCACACGGTCAGTTTCTTACGGTTGCAGATCCTCGGATCGAAATGCGCTTCGATAATCGCCATCAGCTTGTCTTTCGGGCTGAGCGAGGCCTCTCTTATGCCCTCGCTCCAAAGGTTGCGATGTTCTTCGGCCAGATAACGCAGGGTTTCGCCAAAAAGCGTGTCTTTATTTTGAAAATGAAAGTTGACGATGCCCATCGACAGCCCGGCGATTCCGGTCACGGTTTTCATCGTTGTCCCTGAAATGCCATGCTTGGCGATCGACTCGATTGTGGCCTCGATCAACTGCAGGCGCCGCGTCTCCTTCGGAGCGGTGCGCGGGGGCAGTTTTTGCTCCCCTTGCGCCTTGGTATTGAGGTCAGGCATCTGTCTTTGCTTTCAGTTGTTAAGGCATCATGCCCGCTTTAGCGGGCCTTTCGCGGATCTTCAGCGGCGCAGCACGACCAACGCGTCATTTTCCCATTGCAGCCAGACAGGGCTGTCCATGGCAAAGGGCTGTGCCCCGGGGCGGTCATTCTGGGATGAGACCGCAATATGGCCCTCCACCCCGTCCATACCCACCTGGAAATGGCTGCGTTCGCCCAGATAGGCCATGTTCTCGACCTTGCCCTGCGCCGTATAGGTCGCGCCTTCCGGGCGCTCGGTTGTCAGCTTCAGCTTTTCGGGCCGGATCGCCACCTGAACCTTATCGCCGGTCTGGAACGGACCATTCCGGGTGTTGGCCGCGACCGTGCCGATGCCTTGCGCCTCGATGGTCAGGTCGGCCCCCTTATGCTCTTTGACGACACCGTCGAAGAAATTCATCGTCCCAATGAAGGATGCGACATCGCGCGAGTTGGGCGATTCATAGAGGCCACCGGGGGAGTCCAGCTGCATCACCCGGCCATTGGCCATGACTGCAATGCGATCCGACAGGGTCATCGCCTCTTCCTGATCGTGGGTCACGAAGACGAAGGTAATGCCCACGGCCCGTTGCAGCGCGCGCAATTCCAGCTGCATCTGTTCGCGCAGCTGCTTGTCCAGCGCGCCCAGCGGCTCGTCCAGCAGCAGCACCTTGGGTTTCAGGATCAGTGCGCGGGCCAGGGCGATCCGTTGGCGCTGACCACCGGACAGCTGATTGGCCTTGCGATCCCCGTAATCGGGCAACGAGATCAGATCGAGCATCTCGTCGACCATCTTGTTGACCTCAGTTTTGGGCAATTTGCGCTTGCGCAGCCCATAGGCGATGTTGTCGCGCACGTTGAGATGCGGGAAAATCGCATAGCTTTGGAAGACCATGTTTACGGGGCGCATATGCGGCGGCACCTCTGACATCGGCTGACCGTCGATATAGATCTCGCCTGATGTCGGGCTTTCAAACCCGGCCAGCATCCGCAGCAAGGTGGTCTTGCCGCAGCCCGAAGCGCCAAGCAGAGAAAAGAACTCGCCATGGCCAATATCCATCGTGATGTTCTCGATGGCCTGAAACGATCCAAAGTATTTCTGGACGTCGCGGATGGAGATGAAATCGTCGTGGCTCATTGTTATTTTCCACCTTCAATAGAGGAGATGCTGGCATCGCGGTTGATCCACTGGCCGAAGAACACGATGATGAACGATGCGGCGATGATCATCGAGGACAGGGCCAGAACAGAGGGGAATTCCTGCGGGAAGCGCAGTTGGCCCCAGATGTACATTGGCAGGGTGGCTTCGGTTCCATTGAGGAAGAACGCCAGGATGAATTCATCGAACGAGACGGTAAAGCACAGCAGAAGGCTTGCCACGACGCCCGGGAAAATCATCGGCAGGGTGACCCGCCAGAATGTCCACCACGCGTTTTCACCAAGATCGGCGCTGGCTTCTTCGATGGAGGCATCGAAGCCTTCAAAGCGCGGCAGCAGCACCGCAATGGCGAAGGGAATGCAGATGATCAGGTGACCAATGGTCACGGTGTAGAGCGAGAGCGGGATGCCGATGGAGGTCATCAGCACCAGCAGGGCCACGCCGAAAATGATCAGCGGCACCACCAGCGGCAACATGATGAAAGTCACGATCGGTCCCTTGCCGCGGAAGCGGTACCGCGTGATCGCCTTGGCCCCGAAGATACCCAGAGCGGTGGCGATGATCGAGGCTGTGATCCCGACCTTGAAGCTGTTCATCAGCGCGGCCCAGACCGCCTCACGGCCCATCAACTCGCGATACCACTGCAGCGTGAATCCCTCCATCGGGAAGCGCACATAGATGCTGTCATTGAAGCTGAAGAGCGGCAGGAACAGAACCGGCACATAGAGGAAGATCAGAAAGATGATCGCATAGAGCTGCAGCGGGCGGTTTGGTTTGTTGATATACGAGTCTGACATCAGGTGATCCGCTTTCTGACAAAGAAGGTGACCAGGATGAAGGCCACGGAAATGGCCGCGATGGTGAGCATCAGGACGATTGAGAGGGCGGCTCCCATGGGCCAGTTGTTGACCGGGCCGAACTGTGCCTGAATGAGGTTGCCGATCATCATGCCATCAGGCCCACCCAGCAGCGCCGGGGTGATATAGTCGCCCGTGGTCGGGATGAAGATCAGGATCGAGGCGGAGATCACACCGGGCATCGACAGCGGAAAGGTGATGCGGAAGAACCGGCGCACCGGCCCGTCGCCCAGATCGGTTGCGGCCTCTAGCAGCGATTTGTCGATCTTTTCCAGCGAAACGTAAAGCGGCAGGATCGCAAAGGCCGCCCAGGCATGGGCCAGCGTAATGATCACCGCCGAAGGGCTGTAGAGCAGAAACTCCAGAGGGGCTTCGATCCACCCCGCCCATATCAGCCCGGAATTGATCACGCCCTCATAGCCCAGCACAACCTTCCACGCGAAGACGCGCAGCAGATAGGAGGTCCAGAAAGGAAGTGTCATCAGCACGATCCACATCATCTTGTTGCGATGGACGTGGAAGGCGACGTAATAGGCCATCGGATAACACAGGATCACGGTGGCGACTGTGGCAATCGTGGAAATCCACAGCGAGCGCCACAAGAGCGCCAGATAGATCGGACGTTCGGCGATCTGCTCGTAATTATGAGTGGTCAGTTCGCGGTTGAAGTCGAACCCGGCTGTTGTCCAGAAGCTCATCACCACCAGAATGGCGAAAGGGACTAGGATTGCGATTCCGAGGAATATCAGCGCCGGCGACAAGAGCGTGTAGCCGCGAAAAGACTCGGACTTGTGCAATTGGCGCTGAAACCAATTCACGCGTGGCGGAGTGGAGGGGCTGCTGGACGGAGCTACTGCGGTTTGATCGGCCATGAACTATGCTCGGGAAAAACCCCGATCCTTCCTTTGGAATGCCTTTCGGCGAAACGTGTTCTTGATGGCAATGTGGCCGCCCCGCCCGAAGGGGCAGGGCGGTAAAGGGACGGATCAGAAGCCGGCTTTGATTTCCTCAAACATGCCGTTCATCTTGGTTTCCCATTCCTGCGACTGAGGTTGTTGGAAATGCCCGGCGTTGAGGATTTTCAATGGGTCGGAACTGAGGCCGATACCGGCGAGCATTTCTTCGTCGAACCCTTCGAACGACTTGGCATTGGAATGGCCATAGCCGTAATCATTGATCATGAACTTGCCGGTTTCCACGGAAAGCAGGCTGTCGATCACGTCATAGGCGCGGTCCAGATTGGGCGCGTCCTTGTGGATCATCAGGCCGCAGACCCAGGTCAGCGCGCCTTCTTTGGGCTGCGCAAACGCAACCGGAACACCTTCGGATTTCAACAGGGCAGCCGAGCTGTTCCATGTCATGGCCGCGACCATCTCGCCAGATGCAAGCGCCTGTTCCAGCGTTGTGGTGTCGTCGGTATAGGTGCGCAACAGCGGACGCTGTTCACGCATGACGGCCGCGATTTTTTCAAATGCCTCGTCGGTGTTCAGCTCATCAAAGGAAACACCGGCCTTGATCGCGCCGATCCACCAGGCATCGGCCCCGGCGGCCAGGCTGCCAAGGCGGCCCGCATAGCGCTGATCCCACAGCATATCCCAGCTTTCTTCGCCTTCCAGCTCGAACAGGTCGGTCCGGTAGGTGATCGACGTTTGACCCCAGTCAAACGGCATCATGTTCAACTTGCCTTCGCCAGCGTCGTTGCCGGGCAGGTCAGTCAATGCTGGCATCACGTCGCCGGCATGCGCCAGACGCCCGGTGTCGATTGGTTGGAAGAAACCTGAATTCACCCAGCGCGGCAGCGCTTGGTTGCATGGATGGGATACGTCGACGACAAAACCGCCGCGAATTTTCGTGAGTGCCTCTTCCGAGGCTCCAAAGATCGAGAAGTTCGGTAGTTCACCGTTCTTCTCCTGATATTCGCCGAACAGTTCGGGGATGTCATAGCCACCCCAAGTGAAATAGGTCGCCTGATCACCTTCGGCGGCCATCGCCTTGCGCGTCGCGCCCGGAACCGTGGCCACGGCAACGCCTGCCGCCAGAAGTGAACGCGTAAATGCGCGTCGGCTCATCTTGCCTTCGCGCATTGATCCTAGTTGGTCGAGTACATCCATTCTTATCGTCTCCCTGTTGATGCCAGATCGCTATGATCTGGCTGGATATTTTGCCCTCTTCCGCCGGTTGAATGTGCTGCAGGTTAAGGTTGCAACCACTTATTCCCGGTCATTTTTCTTCAAAAGGGTCTTTCAAACTCTAGTGTGATTGAACAATCATTCAATGAATGTATTGATTTCTGGAACGAGTCAATCCACTTTGTCACGATAGCCACCGGAGCCTGCAGATCAAGTACCCCGATTGGGGGCTGTAACCCGGCGCCGGAGGGGGAGATAAGAAAATACATTGATCTCTGTCACGGCTTGCAGCAAGCCTTGCTCAGATAGTCCTGGGAGTATGGAAAGCCATCATGCAATATGTAGCCCCTCAGTCAGTGGAAGAGGCCGTGGCCCTTCTTGCTGATCAGCCCGATGCCAAGGTCCTGGCAGGCGGCACCGACCTTCTTGTTCGGATGCGCTCGGATATGGCGGATCCCGAAACGATTGTGGATATCAAGCGCATCGATGAAATGCGCCAGATCACGCAGGAAGACGGCGGCTGGCGCATCGGCGCTGCTGTCTCTGGCGCCGAGCTGAGCGAGAACTCGGGGTTGGTTGCTGACTGGCCCGGTGTGGTCGAAGGCACGAACCTGATCGGATCCACCCAGATTCAGGGTCGCTGCACCATGGTCGGTAACCTGTGCAACGCCTCGCCCGCTGCCGACAGCGTACCTGCAATGGTTGCTGCCGGAGCCACCGCCCGCGTCGTCGGGCCGAATGGAACCCGCGATGTCCCGGTCGAGGATATCCCCGTTGCACCGGGCAAAACCTCGCTGGGCAAGGGCGAGCTGGTTGCCTCGATCTTCCTGCCGGCGCGCCCCGCGCGCTCGTCCGATGCCTATCTGCGGTTCATTCCGCGCACCGAAATGGACATTGCCGTGGTTGGCTGCGGTGTCTCGCTGACGCTGGATGAGGCTGGCACCTGCACCGACGCGCGTGTCTCACTTGGTGCGGTGGCTGCCACTGTTTTGCTGGTGGAGGAGGCCGCGCAGGCCATCATCGGCACCAAGCTGGACGAGCCGGCGATGGAGGCCCTTGCCGCTGCCGCCTCGGCCGCTGCCAAACCCATCTCCGACAAACGCGGCACGGTCGAGTTCCGCGTGCATGTCGCCGGAGTGTTGGCCCGCCGGGCCGCCGAAATAGCCAAAAAGCGCGCAGGAGGTGCGTCATGAGCCAGGTTCACGTCACAACAACCATCAACGGCGATCCCACCGAATTCCTGTGCGAGCCCGATGAAACCCTGCTGGACGTTCTGCGTGACCGTCTTGGCATGACCGGCTCGAAAGAGGGCTGTGGCACCGGCGATTGCGGGGCCTGTTCGGTCACCGTGAATGGCCGTCTGGTCTGCTCCTGTCTTGTGCTAGGGGCCGAGGCGGAAGGTGCCGAGGTGGCCACGATCGAAGGCATGTCGGATGGCGAAAACCTGCACCCGCTGCAGCGCAAGTTCATCGAACACGCCGCCCTGCAATGCGGCATCTGCACCCCGGGCCTTCTGGTGGCGGCCAAGTCATTGCTGGAACACCACCCCGACCCGACCGAGGAGGAGGCCCGCTATTGGCTGGCTGGAAACCTGTGCCGCTGCACGGGCTATGATAAAATCATTCGCGCTGTGATGGATGCAGCCGAAGAAATGCGGGAGGCATCGTAATGGCCCTGGATAGCAAATCAGACACCCAGACCCGTGACTTCAAGGTTGTCGGCACCCGCCCCAACCGCCCTGACGGGATTGACAAGGTCACTGGCCGCGCACGGTTTGGTGCGGATATCACAGCACCGGGCATGCTGATTGGCCGCGTATTGCGCAGCCCCCATGCCCATGCGCGGATCGTCTCGATCGACACATCCGAAGCCGAGGCTTTGGCCGGTGTTCGCGCGGTGGTGACCAGTGCCGATTTCAACCCGATTGAGGACGATGATTTCACCGCCGATATCCTTGATAACTGCATGGCGCGTGAAAAGGCGCTCTATGACGGGCATGCTGTCGCTGCGGTTGCCGCCTCGTCCGAGGCGATTGCCAAACGCGCCCTCAAGCTGATCAAGGTGGACTATGAAGTGCTGCCGCATGTGACGGATGTGGATGAGGCGATCACCGCCGACGCTCCTGTCCTGCATGAAGGGCGGACCGATGAAACGGTGCCTGCGGGCATGTCGCCCAACGTGATCTCGCGGTTCGAGTTTGGTCACGGCGATATCGAGGCCGGGCTGGCCAAAGCGGACAAGGTTCTGGAACGCTCTTACAAAACCGAAGCCACCCACCAGGGCTATATCGAACCCCATGCCTGCATGGCCTCGATGGGTCCGGATGGGCAGGCCGATCTGTGGTGCTGCACCCAAGGTCATTACATGGTGCGCAACACCTGCGCCGCGATTTTCGGGATGGAGCAGGGCCAATTGCGCGTCACCGCTTCGGAGATTGGTGGCGGCTTTGGCGGCAAAACCACAGTGTTCCTTGAACCCGTCGCATTGGCCCTGTCCAAGAAATCAGGCCGCCCGGTCAAAATGGTGATGAGCCGGTCCGAAGTGCTGCGGGCCACCGGGCCTACAGCTTCGTCTTCTGTCGATGTGCGCATTGGCATGACCAAGGATGGCCGCATCACCGGCGCGATGGCCGAACTGCGCTATCAAGGCGGGGCCTATCCCGGCTCGCCCGTCGAGTTCGGCTCGATGTCGGCCTTTGCGCCCTATGATCTGGAGCATGTCAAAACCGTTGGCTGGGACATTGTCACCAACCGTCCCAAACAGGCCGCGTACCGTGCACCGGGCGCGCCGATGGCCGCCTTCGCCGTGGAGTCGGCGATTGATGAGTTGGCCAAGGGCTTCGGCCTCGATCCTCTGGAAGTGCGCCTGAAAAACGCTGCACGCGAGGGCACGAAATCCTCCTACGGCGTGACCTATCCGGCGATTGGCCTTGAGGCGACACTGCGCAAAGCCAAGGACCATCCGCACTGGACAGCGCCGCTTGGTCCTAATCAGGGTCGCGGCGTGGCGTGTGGGTTCTGGTTCAACTTTGGCGGGGACACCTGCGTGTCGCTGAACATCACGCCCGATGGCACGGTCACCGTGTCTGAAGGCAATCCCGATATTGGTGGTTCTCGTGCGTCCATGTCGATGATGGCCGCCGAAGAGCTGGGCATCCCGTATGAGAAGGTGCGCACCATCGTGGCCGACACCGGCAGCCTTGGTCAGAACGAGGTCACCGATGGCTCCCGTGTGACCTTTGCCGTGGGCCTTGCCACCATTGAAGCCGCCCGCGCTGCCAAGCGTGAGATGTGCAAGCGCGCCGCCATGGTTTGGGGCATTGATGAAGAGGCCGTGATTTGGGAAGACGGTGCCGCCAAACCGGCGGGCCCCAACGCGGGCGATCACCCGCCAATGACCCTGGCCGAAATCGCCGCGACAGCTTCAAACACCGGCGGGCCGATTGCGGGCCATCACGAGGCCAATCCCGAAGGGGCAGGGGTCTCGTTCGCCACGCATATGGTGGATACCGAGGTGGACCCCGACACCGGTGCGGTGAAAATCCTGCGCTATACCGTGTTTCAGGATGCTGGCAAGGCGGTACACCCGGCCTATGTGGAAGGTCAGTTTCAGGGCGGGGCCGTGCAAGGCATCGGCTGGGCGCTGAACGAGGAATATATCTATGGCGAGGACGGCGTGTTGCAAAACGCAGGCTTCCTGGATTACCGCATTCCCGTCGCGTCAGACCTGCCGATGATCGACACGGTGATCCTGGAAATCCCGAACCCGGGCCACCCTTACGGAGTGCGTGGCGTGGGTGAAACCTCGATCGTTCCGCCCCTGGCGGCGATTGCCAACTCGGTCTCGGAATCCGCCGGTGTGCGCATGGCCCAGCTGCCGATGTCACCGCCCAAGGTTCTGGCGGCGATGCAGTCGAAATAAGCCATGGTGCAGGTGCGCATCTGGGGCTCGCTTGCGGCCGCGACCGAGGATAAAACCGAGGTCGAGATCGAGGCGAGTACCCTGCGCGAACTGCTGGATGGATTGTCGGAGAAATATCCGGCAATCCGCCCTCAGCTGAAAAGGGGTGTGTCCGTCGCCATCGACGGACGCATCTATAACGACAGCTGGTTCCAGCCAATCAAACCGGATAGCGAGGTTGTCTTGCTGGCGCGATTGAAGGGCGGGTAAGGGGATCGATAGTAGATCGGTCTACAGACCTCGCGATTGGCTGGCAATTCGCTTTGGCGAGCAGCTGGGCGCGGCGTTGGGCCCTGAGCCAAAGCCGGACCCCCCCACACATCTGTGCCAGATGGTTCCGTGCATGCCAACTAAGGTCGCCGACTGACACCTCGCCAAAGCTCGGGTTACGGGGTGCGATTCGCGGTATAAGTGTGTTGGCACCACCCCTCTGACACCGTGCCGAAGAACTGGAAATCCTCAATACAGCCTCTATATTGTATGCATTGGTATGCCGAAATGGGGTGCCAAGGATCATCACGCCAAAGTTACCCTACGGAAATCATTGGAAGAAATTCCAGATTGTAAAATAATTTACATTTTTCTGATGATTTTGATTGATAAATTCACAAAAAAATTCACCAAAGACAATAGATTACTCGAAAATCTACAGAATTGTGTATTTTCCGGCGTCAAGCACCGATCTACCCAGTTTTGGGGATCAAAGTTCGTGCAGCGTGAGGAGGACGCCAATGAACACCGAGGATTCGACAACACCCAAGCCACATGTCAGCGCCCGCGACTACACGCAGATGTACAGCGCATCGGTGAATGACCCGGATGCTTTCTGGGGCGAGCATGGCAAGCGGATCGACTGGATCAAGCCGTTCACCAAGATCAAGAACACCTCGTTCGAGCCCGGCAAGATCGATATCCGCTGGTTCGAGGACGGCACCCTGAACGTCTCAGCCAACTGCATTGACCGTCATCTGGAAACCCGTGGCGATCAGACCGCGATCATCTGGGAGCCGGATGACCCGACCAAAGAGGCGGCCCAGCATATCACCTATCGCGACCTCCACGGATCCGTCTGTAAAATGGCCAACGTGTTGCGCTCTTTGGGCGTTGAGAAGGGCGACCGTGTCGTCATCTATCTGCCAATGATCCCCGAGGCCGCTTATGCCATGCTGGCCTGTGCGCGGATCGGAGCCATTCATTCTATCGTTTTTGCCGGTTTCTCCCCGGACGCTCTGGGCGCGCGGATCAATGGTTGTGACGCGAAAGTTGTCATCACCGCTGATCACGCGCCCCGGGGTGGACGAAAAACGCCGCTGAAATCCAACACGGATGCGGCTCTTCTGCATTGCAAGGAAGGTGTGAAATGCCTTGTGGTCAAACGCACCGGCGAACAGACCACATGGACCGAGCACGATTATGATTGCAACGCCATGATGGCCGAGGCATCGGACGAGTGCCCCGTCGAAGAGATGAACGCGGAAGACCCGCTGTTCATCCTCTATACCTCCGGCTCGACCGGGCAACCCAAAGGCGTGGTGCACACGACCGGGGGCTATCTGGTTTATGCATCCATGACCCACGAGATCGTGTTTGATTACCATGAAGGCGATGTTTTCTGGTGCACCGCGGATGTGGGCTGGGTCACGGGCCACAGCTATATTGTCTACGGCCCGCTTGCGAATGGTGCGACGACCGTGATGTTTGAAGGCGTACCGACCTATCCCGATGCGGGCCGTTTCTGGGAAGTCTGCGCCAAGCACAAGGTCAACCAGTTTTACACGGCTCCGACCGCCATTCGCGCCTTGATGGGCGCAGGCAATGACTGGGTTGAAAAGCACGACCTGTCCGACCTGCGGGTGCTGGGTTCCGTTGGGGAGCCGATCAATCCGGAAGCATGGAATTGGTACAACGAGGTTGTCGGCAAGGGCAAATGCCCCATCGTCGACACGTTCTGGCAGACCGAGACTGGCGGTCATATGCTGACCCCGCTGCCCGGTGCGACCGCGTTGAAACCCGGCGCTGCGCAAATTCCTTTCTTTGGCGTGCAGCCTGTCGTGCTGGAGCCCACGAGCGGCGAAGTGATCGAGGGCAATGGCGTCGAAGGCGTTCTGTGCATGAAGGACAGCTGGCCCGGTCAGATGCGCACCGTCTGGGGCGACCATGAACGGTTTGAGAAGACCTACTTCAGCGATTACAAAGGCTACTATTTCTCGGGCGACGGGTGCCGCCGCGATGACGACGGCGATTACTGGATCACGGGCCGCGTGGACGACGTGATCAACGTTTCCGGCCACCGGATGGGCACGGCCGAGGTCGAAAGCGCGCTGGTTGCTCATGTGAAAGTCGCCGAAAGCGCAGTGGTCGGGTATCCGCATGACGTCAAGGGGCAGGGGATCTACGCCTATGTGACCCTGATGAACGGCGAGGAACCTTCGGATGAACTGCGCAAAGAGTTGGAAACCTGGGTGCGTACCGAGATCGGCCCGATTGCCAAGCCCGACTTGATCCAGTGGGCACCCGGCCTGCCGAAAACCCGTTCAGGCAAGATCATGCGCCGCATCCTACGCAAGATTGCCGAGGATGATTTTGGCGCGTTGGGCGACACTTCGACCCTCGCCGATCCGTCGGTGGTGGACGATCTGATCGACAACCGCATGAACCGGAGGGGCGGATGATGGACGCCGCGGTGACACAAACCGACGCTCCGGTCCTGATCCTGCTTGGCCCTCCGGGGGCAGGCAAGGGGACGCAAGCCCGTATGCTTGAAGAGCAACACGGGCTGGTCCAGCTATCAACAGGTGATCTTTTGCGCGCTGCCGTGGCTGCGGGGACCGAGGCCGGGCAACGCGCCAAGGCCGTCATGGAAGCCGGCGATCTGGTCAGTGACGAAATCGTCATTGCGATCCTGCGCGACCGTCTTTGTGACAATGATTGTGCCAAGGGCGTCATCCTCGATGGCTTCCCGCGCACCACGGTTCAGGCCGAGGCTCTGGACGATCTGCTGAAAGGCACCGGCCAAAAGATCAACGCCGCGATCAGCCTTGAGGTCGAGGATGCCGCCATGGTCGAACGCATCTCGGGCCGATTCACCTGTGGCGGGTGTGGGGAAGGCTTTCACGACAGCTTCAAGCCCACGGCCAAGCCGGGCATCTGCGATAAATGCGGATCGACCGACATGAAACGGCGGGCCGATGACAACGCCGAAACCGTGGCGCAGCGTCTGCAGGCCTATCACGCCCAGACCGCGCCGCTGATTGCCTATTACGAGAATGCCGATGCGCTGAGCCGCGTCGACGCGATGGGGGCGATTGACAAGATCGCATCCGATTTAAGCGCTGTTGTGTCCAAGGCCACGGCATAGGGCGCATCAACGCAAGACCCCCCAAACGGGGTCAGAGGGACAGATATTGAGGGAGGAAACCCATGTCTCAAAACGATGAAAATAACGCCTATTGGTCCGCCAATGTGCGTCTCATCCTGATCAGCCTTGCCATTTGGGCACTGGTCTCATTCGGGTTCGGGATCATCCTGCGCCCGCTGCTGTCGGGCATCTCCGTCGGCGGTACCGACCTTGGCTTCTGGTTCGCCCAGCAAGGGTCGATCATCATCTTCCTGATCCTGATCTTCTTCTACGCCTGGCGCATGAACAAGCTCGATCAGGAACACGGCGTGGACGAGGAATAAAGCAATGGATCAGTTTACACTTAACCTGCTGTTTGTGGGTGCATCCTTCGCGCTTTACATCGGCATCGCGGTTTGGGCCCGGGCGGGTTCGACCTCTGAATTCTACGCTGCCGGTCGCGGCGTGCACCCGGTCACCAACGGGATGGCCACCGCTGCCGACTGGATGTCAGCGGCTTCGTTCATCTCGATGGCGGGCCTGATTGCGTTCACCGGTTATGACAACTCGTCCTTCCTGATGGGCTGGACGGGCGGCTATGTGCTTCTGGCTCTGCTGCTGGCACCTTACCTGCGCAAGTTCGGCAAGTTCACCGTATCCGAGTTCATCGGCGATCGGTTCTACTCGCCCACCGCACGTATGGTGGCTGTGATCTGTCTGCTGGTGGCCTCGATTACCTACGTGATTGGTCAGATGCAGGGCGTGGGCATTGCCTTTGGTCGCTTCCTTGAGATTGACGCCTTCTGGGGCCTGCTGATCGGCTCCTGTGTGGTGTTTGCCTATGCCGTGTTCGGCGGCATGAAGGGTGTGACCTACACCCAGGTGGCGCAGTACTGCGTTCTGATCACCGCCTACACGATCCCGGCGGTCTTTATCTCGCTGCAACTGACCGGCAATCCAATCCCGGCGCTGGGTCTGTTCGGTACCGTTGAAAGTGGCGAACCGCTTCTGGCCAAGCTGGATGCTATCGTGACCGACCTTGGCTTCAAGGAATACACAGCCGCGCATGGCTCGACCATCAACATGGTGCTCTTCACCCTGTCGCTGATGATCGGGACCGCGGGTCTGCCCCACGTCATCATGCGCTTCTTCACCGTTCCCAAAGTGTCGGATGCCCGCTGGTCGGCTGGCTGGACGCTGGTGTTCATCGCTTTGCTCTACCTGACAGCGCCTGCTGTGGGGGCCATGGCACGGCTGAACATCTCGGAACTGATGTGGCCCAATGGGACAGATGCCCCTGCGGTCAGCGTTGAACAGATCGAAACCGGTCCGGAATACGCCTGGATGGCCACATGGCAGAAAACCGGCCTTCTGGATTGGGAAGACAAGAACGGCGACGGCAAGATCCAGTACTACAACGACAAGAACGAAGACCTCCAAGCCAAGGCAGCCGAGAACGGCTGGGAAGGCAACGAGCTGACCAAGTTCAATCGTGACATCCTTGTTCTTGCCAACCCCGAGATCGCAAGCCTTCCCGGCTGGGTGATCGGCCTGGTTGCGGCGGGTGGCCTTGCGGCGGCCCTGTCCACGGCGGCGGGTCTGCTTCTGGCGATCTCGTCGGCGGTGAGCCATGACCTGCTCAAAGGTCAGCTGACACCGAACATGTCTGAGAAAAACGAGCTTCTGGCAGCCCGTATCTCGATGGCAGCAGCGATTGTGGTGGCGGTTCTTCTGGGCCTCAATCCACCGGGATTTGCGGCGCAAACCGTGGCCCTGGCCTTCGGACTTGCGGCGGCCTCGATCTTCCCTGCGCTGATGATGGGCATCTTCTCGACCCGCATCAACAACGTAGGCGCGGTGGCAGGTATGCTGGCCGGTCTGGCGGTTACCCTGCTCTACATCTTCCTGCACAAGGGCTGGTTCTTCATCCCGGACACCAATTCGTTCACGGATGCCAACCCGCTGCTGGGCCCGATCAAATCCACCTCGTTCGGTGCGATCGGTGCGATGGTCAACTTCGCGGTGGCCTACGTGGTCTCGGGTATGACCAAAGAGACCCCGCAAGAGATCAAGGATCTTGTGGAAAGTGTACGCATCCCGCGTGGTGCCGGCACTGCAGTGGACGGCCACTAAACAGAACGCCGGGCGCTGTCCCTGCGGCAGCGCCCCGCATTCCACTTTTGTCCCGTCCGCGTCACTGTGGGCGGGACACATCATTAGAAAGTTCTGACTATGCCCCTTCCGGCGGATTTGACCCAGTTCCTTGCCTCGGTACACCCCTATGACAGCCTGCCGGATGCGATGCTTGCGTCCACCGCCGAGGCGTGTGAGGCCAAGACCTTTGCGGTCGGCGAGACGATCTTCACGGTCGGGGATGAGATTTCCAGCCTCTATGTCATCACCGATGGCGAGGTTGAGATTACGGATGAGGCCGACGTTCAACTGTCCATCCTCGGCCCGCGAAACTCCTTCGGAGAACGCGCGCTGCTGCGGGGCGGAATCGCCAGCCGCACGGCTGTAACGGCCAAGGAAGCGACCATGATCGTGGTCCCCTCCGAGGTTCTGTTCGGATTGATCGACGCCCATGCGCCAGCGGCCAAATTCTTTGACCGTCGCCATCCGGGCCGCTCGGACGGCAAGGGCCTCACCACGATGCCGGTCAAGCGGCTGATGACGCGTGACCCGGTGACCTGCACGCCCGAAACCTCCATCCGCGAGGCGGCGGCCCAGATGCACGAGCGTCACATTTCATCCGTGTGCATCAGCGACCCCGAGCAGTTTCGTGGGATCGTCACCTTGCGGGACATGACGGGCCGGGTGATCGTCGAGGGTAAGGATCCGGATGCGCCGGTCTCGTCGATCATGACGGCAGACCCGCTGACGCTGGGGCCAAAGGCTTTGGTAACGGATGTTCTGCACATGATGGTCGAGCGGGGCATCGGGCATGTTCCGATCGTGAAAGGGTCCAGGCTGGTTGGTATCGTCACGCAAACGGATCTGACCCGCGCCCAGGCCCTGTCCTCTGCTGATCTGGTCGGCCGCGTGGCCGAGGCAGCTGACGCCACCGAAATGGCCCGCGCCACGGCCGAGATTCCGCAGCTGCTTGTGCAACTGGTGGAAACCGGCAACCGGCACGAGGTTGTCACCCGGCTGATCACGGATATCGCCGATACCGCAACACGCCGCCTCTTGGCGCTTGCCGAGGAAGACCTTGGCGCGCCGCCAGTGCCTTACCTCTGGCTGGCCTGCGGCAGCCAGGGACGTCAGGAACAGACGGGCGTGTCGGATCAGGACAACTGCCTGATCCTGTCCGACGACGTGCGCGAGGCCGACATGCCCTATTTCGCGAAACTTGCGAAATATGTCAGCGACGGGCTGGATCGCTGCGGGTATTTCTACTGCCCCGGTGACATGATGGCGACCAACCCGCGCTGGTGCCAGCCTCTGCTGGTCTGGCGGGATTACTTCAAAGGCTGGATTGCCAAGCCCGATCCCGAGGCGCAAATGCTGGCCTCGGTGATGTTCGATCTGCGCCCCATCGGCGGGGATGAAAGCCTGTTTGAAAACTTGCAGAAGGACACGCTGAAGGCGGCCTCCAAGAACTCGATCTTCACGGCGCATATGATCTCGAACTCGCTCAAGCACCAGCCACCCCTGGGGCTGTTGCGCGGGCTTGCCACGATCCGCTCGGGCGATCACCGCAATCAGCTTGACCTTAAACATAACGGCGTGGTGCCAGTGGTCGATCTGGGGCGGATTTATACGCTGCAAGGCCGTTTGCGCCCGGTCAACACGCGCGCCCGGCTGGAGGCGGCAATCGAGGCGGGCGTGTTGTCAAAATCCGGCGGCGCCGACCTGTTGGATGCCTACGATGTGATCGCCATCATGCGGCTTGAGCATCAGGCGACCCAGATCAAAACGGGCGAAAAGCCCGGCAACTATCTCGATCCGTCCGTCCTGTCCGATTTCGAGCGCAGCCATCTGCGCGATGCGTTCGTCGTGATCAAGACAATGCAATCGGCTGTGGGATCGGGGAAAGGTGCGTTAGGGTGACATCATGTTTATAGAACTCATCGCCACAGTTTTTGCCGGGATCGCCTGCGCCGGGGTCGCCATGCTGCTGAATATCAGCACAGGCCGACGCCTGCCCAAATGGATCATGCCGGTGGCCGCTGGCTTAGGCATGATCGGCATGACGATTTCCAATGAATACACCTGGTTTGACCGCACGGCCGAGCGTCTGCCCAAAGATGTCGAGATCGCCATGACCGTGGACGAACAAAGCTGGCTCAGACCGTGGACGCAAGTCTGGCCCTACACCAAACGCTTTGTGGCCGTGGACACAGGCACCGCGCGCAGGAATGACAACCTGCCGGATCAACGGCTGGCCGATCTTTACTTCTTTGGCCGATGGTCGCCGGTCAATCAGGCCCCGATGCTGTTTGATTGCAAGGGCGCGCGCTCGGCCTTGCTGATTGACGGGGCCGAATTTGGCGATGACGGCACCGTGGCCAATGCCGACTGGCAAACCATGCCTGACGGCGATCCGATCCTAAAACTCGTGTGCGAGACCTGACATGTTCACCAAACTCAGCCTGCGCTTCCGCATTTTCCTGTTCTTCTGTTTTCTCGCAGTTGCAGGAACGGGGCTGGCTGGGGGGGCGATGGCCTTTGGCTGGTCTCGGGCCGAGATTGATTTGCCGACGGCTCCTTTTGTCACGGCCTTCATCGTCTTCGTCTTCCTGAACACCGGCCTTGCGCTGGGCATCTGGCTTTTGTTCGATGAGAACGTCGCAAAACCGATCAACGCCCTGTCTGCGGGCCTTCGGCTGCGCGCCCATTCCGGTGTTGACAGCGAGGTCAGCACCGACGCTGCGCGCTATCTTGGCGATCTGGCGCCAGCCGCCAACGCATTGAGCCAGACCGTGAACTCATCGGTCATGGATACCGCTGCCAAAGTGGCGCGGGAAACCCAACGTCTGAGGGCCGAAAGCGAACAACTCACCGCCCTTCTGACCGAGATCCCCATCGCCACGATCCTTCTGAACCCCGCGCAGGAGATCGTGCTGTACGATGCGCAGGCCGCAGGCGTTCTGTCACAGATTGCGCCACCCCGTCTGAAAGCGCCTTTGGCGGATTACTTCGACACCGAAGAGGTGCTTGAGGCGATGGAACGTTTGTCGCAAAGCGAAACCGAGGTGTCTTTCAAGCTTTATGATATGACGCGCGAAACCAGTTTCGATGCCCGGTTGAAGGCGCTCAGCGATGATGGTCACATGATCTTTATCGATGCGGATACGGGCCATAGCGAACATATCGCCGCGCGCCCGTTGGTGTTCGACTTCGATCTGATGAACGCGGCAGAGACAAAGGACATCAAGGACACGCCTCTGTCCCGGCTTTGCTTTGTGCCATTTGACACCGAGACAACGGGCCTTTCGGTGGAAAAAGACGACATCGTGCAACTGGGCGCGGTGCGCGTCCTGAACGGCCGCATCGTGGAAGGCGAGGTGCTGAACACCTATGTAAACCCAGGCCGGGCGATCCCGCCAGCCTCCACGAAAATCCATCACGTGACGGATAAGGATGTGGCCGGTGCCCCCGGAATTGGCGAGGTCGGGCAAGCCTTTCATCATTTTGCCCGGGACGCGGTTCTGGTTGCCCATAACGCGCCCTTCGATATCGGTCTGCTGCGCAAGTATCAGGCCGAGATGAAGGTGGAGTGGACCCACCCGGTACTGGATACCGTGCTTCTTTCGGCGGTGGTATTCGGCACCAATGAAGAACACTCTCTGGATGCGCTGTGCGATCGCCTGTCAATCACGATCCCTGCCGAGCTGCGCCATACCGCTCTGGGTGACGCTCAGGCGACTGCCGATGCGTTGGTAAAGCTGCTTCCCTTATTAGAGGGCAAAGGGGTTCACACGTTCGGCCAGTTGATCGAGGAAACCCAGAAGCACAACCGCTTGCTTCTCGACCTGAATGAGTAGGCCATACCTGCGTCGTCTGGCCTGTAGTCGTTAGCCGGATTTCACATCAAAGGGCAGGGCCCTGACGGAACCAGGCAACGATGGCGGCGCGGTTCTCGGCGCTCATGGTGGATATGGCATTGGGTGGCGGCATGGCGTGGCTGACACCTGCTTGCAGGAAGATCGCCTTTGCCTGTCGGGCGACATCGCTTTCGGTCTCCAGAACCACGCCTTTGGGCGGCCAATGCATCCCCTCCCAGGCCGGTTCGCGGGCGTGACACATCGAGCAGTTGCCCAGCACGACGTCATAGGCCTCGTCAAACCCCTCGGCCGAGGCGAATTGTTGTTCGTACCGCGTCAGCTCGCGTGTTTCGGCCTCCTCGTAACTGTCCTGCATGGGAAGGGAAGACAGCCACGCAATAAGGACAAAGATCAGAACCGTCACGCCCCATGTCCAATGCGGGCCGCTGCCGGTGGCATGCAGCGTGTTGAAGTAATGCCGGATCGTGACACCGGTCAGGAAAATCAGGCTGGCGATGATCCAGCTATACTCGGTCGCAAAGGCCAGCGGGTAGTGGTTGCTGAGCATCAGGAATACGACCGGCAGGGTCAGGTAATTGTTATGGGTCGAGCGCAGCTTGGCAATCTTGCCGTATTTCGGATCGGGAGTGCGGCCTTCTTGCAGATCTTTTACCACGATGCGCTGATTGGGCATGATGATGAAGAACACGTTGGCCGTCATGATCGTCGCGGTGAACGCCCCCAGATGCAGCAGGGCGGCGCGACCGGTGAAAATCTGGTGATAGCCCCAGGACATCACCACCAGGATCACGAACAGCAGCAACATCAGCATGGTGGGCGTTTCGCCCAGCTTGGATTTGCACAGGAAGTCATAGCAAATCCAGCCAATGGTCAACGACCCTGCCGAGATCAGGATGCCCTGCCACAGCGCCAGGTCGGCCTTGTTGGGATCAAGCAGGTAAAGCTCGCCCCCGACCCAGTAAAGGATCGCCAGAAGGGCCGCCCCCGACAACCATGTCGCGTAACTTTCCCATTTGAACCAGACAAGATGGCTGGGCATGTTCTCCGGGGCCACGAGGTATTTCTGAATGTGATAGAACCCGCCGCCATGCACCTGCCATTCTTCGCCATGGGCACCGGGGGGCAGATGCGGCGCTTTCCTGAGGCCCAGGTCAAGCGCCACGAAATAGAAGGACGAACCAATCCAGGCAATGGCGGTGATGACATGGAGCCAGCGCACGGCAAACCCCACCCAATCCCACATCACTGCTAAATCATACATTGCTGTTCTCCCTCAGACGTGTTTCAGGCAGACTAGGCGATCCGAGAATGTTCTGCTATTGCAAGAGAATGCCAAGCAGTATCAAAAAAAGCTGAATAATGTCCTATCTCGACAATATCCGGACCTTTGTCCGCGTTTACGAGCTGGGCAGCATGTCCGCCGCCGGGCGCGATCTGCGGATTTCTCCGGCGGTGACCTCGTCGCGCATCTCGCAGCTTGAGGCGCATTTGGGCGTGCGGTTGTTTCAACGCACCACCCGCAGCCTGACACCCACCGAACAAGGGCGCGCCTTCTATAGCGGGGCCTGCGAGGTTCTGGAATCGGTAGAGAGCGCCGAGGCGCAAGTGATTGATATCACGCAACAACCCAAAGGGTCGCTGTATGTGGCGGCACCCCTTGGTGTGGGTCGCCGCCTGATCGCGCCGCATGTCCCGGCGTTCCTGGCGGATTACCCGGATGTCAGCCTGCGTCTGCGTCTGACCGACCGGAAGGTTGACCTGACCAGCGAGGGGCTGGATCTGGCGTTTTTCCTCGGCCAACCCGAAGACAGCAACCTGCGCATCCGCAAGATCGCGGATGTGGAACGCGTCCTTTGTGCGGCCCCGGCCTATGTCGAGGCGCGCGGGATGCCGAAAGAGGGGAAGGACCTGCTCAACGGGGCGCATGAATGCCTGAACCTGCGCTTTCCCGGCGCAACCGAGTTTCAATGGCGGTTGAAAACGCCGAACGGGGTTGAGCGTTTCAAGGTCAGCAGCCGCTATGAATCCGATGATGGCGACGTGCTGACCGATTGGGCACTGGACGGGCAGGGCATTGTCATGAAGCCGCGCTTTGAGGTGGCGGATCACCTTGCCGCGGGGCGGCTGGTGCTGGTGGCGACGCAAACGCCGCCCGAACCCGTTCAGATGGCCTGCCTTTATACCCACCGGCGTGGTCAGGACCCAAAGGCGCGGCTGTTCATGGATTTCGCGGTGGAGCGGATTGCCGCAGCAATCAAAGAGGCGGCCTAGCTGCCCCGATAGGTCGAATACCCAAATGGCGAAAGCAGCAGCGGCACGTGGTAATGCGTGGCCTCGGACATGCCGAACCGCAGCGGGATCACATCCAGAAAGCGCGGGCTTTCAGGCGGCGTGCCAATGGCATCAAGGTAAGCGCCTGCATGGAAGACAAGCTCGTAAACGCCTGTCTCAAAATCCTTTTCCGGCAAGATCTGCTCGTCCGTGCGCCCGTCATCATTGGTCTTGAGCGTCTTCAACAGCACCCGCGCGTCGCCCTCGATCCGGTAAAGATCAATGGTCAGCCCTTCGGCAGGTACACCGCGCGCGGTGTCCAGAACATGCGTTGTCAGATATCCGGCCATCGGGGCCTCCTTGTTACTCCCCTCTCTATAGCGAGGGTGAAGGCCCGTTGGCAAAGGTGTCGAGACGGGAAACACTTTCGCATCCTTTTTGAAAAACACGCCGATTATTTTGGTTTACAAAGGTTTGGAAACAAGAAAGGGCCCTGGAATGACGCGCTATCCCCGTGACATGACCGGATATGGTGAAACGCCGCCTGACGCCAATTGGCCGAACGGTGCGAAAATCGCTGTGCAGATCGTGCTGAATTATGAGGAGGGCGGCGAGAACTGCATCCTTCATGGCGATGCGGCGTCCGAGGCGTTCCTGTCCGAGATCGTGGGCGCATCGGCCTGGCCGGGGCAGCGTCACTGGAACATGGAATCGATCTATGAATACGGGGCGCGGGCGGGTTTTTGGCGGCTGCATCGGCTGCTCAAGGACACACCCGTTACAGTCTTCGGCGTGGCCACCGCGCTGGCACGCGCGCCCGAACAGGTGGCGGCCATGAAAGCCGCCGGGTGGGAGATCGCCAGCCATGGGCTGAAATGGATCGAGCATAAGGATATGACGCCCGACGAGGAACGCGTGCAAATCCGTGAAGCGATCCGTCTGCACACAAACGTCACCGGTAGCGCACCGCGCGGATGGTACACCGGACGCTGTTCCGACACCACGGTTGAACTGGTGGCCGGTGAGGGAGAATTTGACTATATCGCAGATAGTTACGCCGATGACTTGCCTTATTGGATGAAGGCAGCGGGCCGCGATCAATTGATCGTCCCTTACACGCTTGATTGCAACGACATGCGCTTCGCCACGCCGCAGGGTTTCAATTCAGGCGATCAGTTCGAGGCATATCTGCGCGACAGTTTCGATGTGCTTTATGAAGAGGGCGTCGCGGGTGCGCCCAAGATGCTGTCCATCGGGCTGCATTGCCGCTTGATGGGTCGCCCGGGACGCTTCGCTGCGCTGTGCCGCGCGCTTGATCACATGCGCGCGCATGAGGACGTGTGGTTTGCCACCCGGTTGCAGATCGCCGAACACTGGGCCGCCACACATCCGCCGGTTGCCCGGGTGCGTCCCTCAGAAATGGACAAGGCCAGTTTCGTCCAGGCATTTGGCGGCGTGTTCGAACACAGCCCGTGGATCGCCGAAGGGGCCCATGCGCTTGAACTGGGGCCGTCCCATGACAGCGCGCGCGGGGTCCATTCCGCGCTGGCGCGCATCTTTCGCGCGGCGTCCGAGGAAAAGCGTCTGGGCGTGCTGACCGCGCATCCCGATCTGGCGGGCAAGCTGGCCGAGGCCAAGCGGCTGACGGCGGAATCAACGGCCGAACAGGCCTCGGTGGGGCTGGACGCATTGACCGACGGTGAGCGCAGCACGTTTACCAAGCTCAACGACGCCTACACCACCAAGTTCGGCTTTCCCTTCATCATCGCCGTGCGCGACAACACCAAGGCGTCGATCATGGAGGCGTTCGAGCGCCGCGTGGCCCATGACCGCGCCACCGAGTTTGCCGAGGCCTGCCGACAGGTCGAACGGATCGCAGAACTGCGCTTGCAGGAAAAGCTGGGCGGATGAGCCGGGTGATCAAAGCGGTGCCGCTAACGGCAGAGGCTTTCGCGCCCTTCGGCGATGTTCTGGAGGCCGCGGGCGCGCCAGACAAGATCATCAATCAGGGCCTGTGCGGGCGTTATCACGATCTGGCGCAGCTTGATTTTACCGATGGCCGCGCCGGGATCAGCCTGTTCAAGGCCGAGCCCCGCACGCTGCCCCTGACACTGGATATGGTCGAGCGGCACCCCGGGGGTAGCCAGGCCTTTGTGCCGATGAGCCACGATCCGTTTCTGGTGATTGTTGCCGCAGATGACGGCGGCGTGCCGGGCACGCCCCTCGCGTTCATGGCGTGCGCGGGGCAGGGGATCAACCTGCACCGCGGGACGTGGCACGGCGTGCTGACGCCGCTGCACGCCCCCGGTCTGTTCGCGGTCGTGGACCGGATCGGGGAGGGCGACAACCTGGAGGAGCATTGGTTCGACACCAGTTACATCATCAAAGATTAATGCGTGCTGCCGGGGGCACTGCCCGGGCGAACCACCAATCGAGGAGTAAGACCAAGATGGCAGATACCTCAATCGGAACACCCGAACAGCTGCGGGACCCCAACTTCACCCCCGCGCTGCACCGCGCTGTGCCGCTGGGCATTCAGCACGTCCTGGCGATGTTCGTCTCCAACGTGACCCCCGCGATCATCATCGCAGGGGCCGCAGGCTTCGGCTTCGGGTCGGATGCGGCCGCGCAGGGCTTCCCCGACATGACCTACCTGATCCAGATGTCGATGCTCTTTGCCGGGATTGCGACGCTCTTTCAGACGATCGGGCTGGGACCGGTGGGCGCGCGCCTGCCCATTGTGCAGGGCACAAGCTTTGCCTTCATTCCCATCATGATTCCGCTGGTGGACGGCAAGGGCGTCGAGGCGTTGCCGGTCCTGTTCGGCGGGGTCGTGATTGGCGGTCTGTTTCATGCCCTGATCGCAACATTCATCGGCAAGATCCGTTTTGCGCTGCCGCCGCTGGTGACTGGCCTCGTGGTCACGATGATCGGGCTGGCGCTGGTCAAGGTGGGTATCCAATACGCCGCAGGCGGGGTGCCGGCCATCGACACGCCGGAATATGGCAGCCTGCTGAACTGGTCTGCCGCGCTGGTGGTTGTGTTTGTCACGCTAGCGCTGAAATTCTACGCCAAGGGAATGCTGGCGGTGTCCGCGGTCGTGATTGGTATCGTGGTTGGTTATATCTACGCGATGATGGCCGGAATGGTTACCATGGAGGGCATCGCCGCAAGCTGGGAGCGCGCCGCGCCGATTGCCTTCCCGGAGCCTCTCAAATACGGGTTTGAAATCAGCGTCGCCGCTGTCGCCGGCTTCTGTCTGATGGCCTTCGTTTCTGCGGTTGAAACCGTGGGTGACGTGTCGGGCATCACCAAGGGCGGTGCGAACCGTGAAGCGACCGAAAAGGAAATCACCGGTGCGACCTATGCCGACGGCGTCGGCACAGCGATTGCGGGTATGTTCGGTGGTTTTCCCAACACCTCGTTCAGTCAGAACGTCGGGCTGATCGCAATGACGGGCCTGATGAGCCGTCACGTGGTGACCATCGGTGCGCTGTTCCTGATCCTCTGCGGCCTGATGCCGAAAGTGGGCGCGGTGATCCGAACGATCCCGATCGAGGTGCTTGGAGGCGGTGTGATCGTGATGTTCGGCATGGTGGTCGCGGCGGGCATTTCGATGCTGTCCGATGTCAACTGGAACCGCCGGAATATGGTGATCTTCGCCATATCCCTTTCGGTCGGTCTTGGGCTGCAGCTTGACCCGAAAGCGGTGCAATACCTGCCAGATACCCTGCGCATCCTGATGACCAGCGGCCTGCTGCCCGCGGCACTGATCGCCATCGCGCTGAACCTGATCCTGCCCGAAGAGCTGGCCGGGGAAGCCACCGAGGAGGTGTCGGGCGGCTTGTCCGGCCATGGCAGGGGGTCACTTCCCAGCGAGGATTAGGTCAAGTGCCGCCCTGCGCGGCCAGGCACTGAAAGGCCCAGCCTTTTCCTCGGAGGGGGCTGATGTGACCTGATACAAGGGGCATCAGTGTTTGTGACAACGAATGGCGGCTTTGAGTCCTGTGCGGTCGTCACGACTGTGCGCCAGGCCGGTTAACAGCCGCGCAGCGGCCCGGCCATCGTCAGCCCCTCCCATGGGCTGGCGATTTGTCTGACGCAGGTGCTACGCTCATTCTGTGGATGTGCTTTGCGAGCATAAAGCGCCCGGAAGCAAATGGTGGCTCGCCACCCCAGAGGCTGATGCTGGCCTCCGGTGGCTGGTATGCGGCGAATGTCCGCTCCGTCCCGCAAATCCAAACACCTCAAAACCATATGAGTCGCGAAACGGGTTTCGTTCAGACATCCACCTCAATCGCGATGCCTTGCTCGGCGGCCAGCCGGACGACCGAGGCTGCCACGGCGAGATCCTGCAAGCCAACGCCGGTGCCGTCGAACAAGGTGATCTCGTCCTCCGAGGCACGCCCGGGATGCGCGCCGTTGATCACGGCCCCCACCTGCGTGATGTCTTCCAGTTTGATCAACCCTTGCGCCACCGCATGTTGTGCCTCGCCGATGGTTGAGGATTGCGCGACCTCGTCGGTAAAGACAGTGGCGCTTTGCAGCAGTTCCGGTTCGACCTCCTGCTTGCCCTTGGTATCCGTGCCCATGCAGGCGATATGACAGCCGGGGCTGATCTGATCTGCGCCCAGAATGGCATCGAAGGACGAGGTGATCGAGATGATCACATCCGCGTTGCGCATCCCGTCAAGCTCCACTGCCTCGAAAGGCAGACCTGCCTCGGCCGCGACCTTTTCGAGATTGGGCAGCATCTCGGGGTGCAGGTTCCACCCGATCACCTTCTCGAAGTCACGCTGCTCCAACGCCGCGCGCAGCTGGAACGTGGCTTGGTGGCCCGCGCCGATCATGCCGATCACCTTCGCATCCTTGCGCGCCAGATGTTTGATCGACACGGACGAGGCCGCCGCGGTGCGCAAAGCGGTCAAAAGGTTGCCACCGACCATGGTGCTGACCCGACCGGTGTCAGGATCAAACAGGAAGACCGTGGACTGGTGGTTGATGATGCCTTGCGTCTCAAGGTTGTTGGGCCAGTAACCGCCCGCCTTCAACCCCAACGTCTGTCCCGCGCGGTCAAACCCGCCCTTGAAACCATAGAGGGCATCGGCATGGCCAATCGCCTCGCGCACCACGGGAAAGTTATAGGCATCACCTGCGGCCATGGCGGCAAACACCTGTTCTACCGCGTCAAACGCGGCTTCGCGGGTCATCAGGTTGGCGATCTCGCGCTCGGGAACGATCAGCATGGGGGCACTCCTTTGAAAAACGTGCCCCGCCCAATGAAAGGGCGAGGCGGGTATTGGGATATTGAGGAAAATCAGTAGGCTTTGCCGCGTGCACTGACCGGCCAGACCGTTTCAACCTTGCCGTTCCGCACACCGACATACCAGTCATGCACATTGGCGGTTGGGTCGCAGTGGCCCGGCACGAGGCGCAGCTTCTCGCCGACCGCCAGCACCCCGTCCGGGTCGGCCACCACGCCATGTTCATCCGAGCATTTGACATATTCGACGTCATTGCGCCCAAAGATCACCGGCAATCCGCTATCGACCGACTGCGCCTTGAGGCCCGCATCCACGATGGCCTTGTCGGCCTTGGCGTGGCTCATCACCTGCGTGAGCAGGAAGAACGCGTTCTCCCATTCGCCCTGATCGATACGGTTGCCGTCCTTGTCCAGAATGCGGCCATAATCGGCGTCCATGAAGGCGTAAGAGCCGCATTGCAGCTCGTTATAGACGCCGGAATTGCTCTCGAAATAGTAGGAGCCGGTGCCGCCGCCCGAAACCAGCTCAGCGGTGATCCCTGTCGCGGCAAGCCCATCCACCGCGTCTTTCACTTGTGCGATGGCCACGTCCAGCTTGGCCTTGCGATCCTCATAGCTATCCATGTGCTGCATCGCGCCCTGATAGGCTTGGATGCCGGTAAATTTCAGGTTTGGTGCGGCCTCGATCGCCTTGGCAATCTCGACGACGGCTTCCGTCGTGGTCACACCGCAACGCCCTGCGCCACAGTCAATCTCGATCAGGCACTCGATCTCGGTGCCATGCTTTTGGGCCGCCCCGGACAGTTCGGCCACATTGGCCAGATCATCGACGCAGACCAGCGTGCGGGCACCGAACTTGGGCAGTTGCGCCAGCCGGTCCAGCTTGCGCGGATCGCGCACCTGGTTGGAGACCAGAACGTCCTTGATCCCGCCGCGGGCAAACACTTCGGCTTCGGACACTTTCTGACAGCACACCCCGACGGCCCCGCCAAGGCGCTCCTGCAGCTTGGCCACATCGACCGATTTGTGCATCTTGCCATGCACGCGATGACGCATGCCGTGGGCCTTGGCGTAATCGCCCATCTTTTTGATGTTGCGTTCCAGCGCATCAAGATCAAGCACAAGCGCGGGCGTCTGGATGTCAGCCTCGTCCATGCCGGGCAGGGCAGGCACGTCAAAACCAACCTCAAGCTCTTCGAGTTTCACAGTCGCGTTCATGGGTCTCTCCCTTCAAATGGTCCAGTGCAGCGTGTCGAGATCGACATTGCCGCCGGTGATGATCACGCCGACGCGTTTGCCCGCGAAACGGCTTTTGTTCTTGAGGATGGTGGCGAGGGGCACAGCCGAGCTGGGTTCCATCACCACGCGCAGATGTTTCCAGGTGAGTTTCATCGCGTCGATGATCTCTTGTTCGGACGCGGTCAGCATGTCGCTCACATGGTTCGACACGAAGTGCCATGTCAGGTCTTTCAAAGGCACTTTCAGCCCGTCTGCCACGGTTTGTGGGGCATCATCGGCGATGATGTGCCCCGCCTTGAAACTGCGATAGGCATCGTCGGCCTGCTCTGGCTCGGCAGCGATGATCCGGGTCTCAGGCGCCAGCGTCGACAGGGTCAGGCAGGTGCCCGAGATCATTCCGCCGCCGCCAATCGGGGCGATGGCGATGTCGACACCATCGGTCTGTTCCATCATTTCCTTCGCACAGGTGCCTTGCCCGGCGATCACGCGCGGGTCGTTGTAAGGATGGACGAAATCCCCGCCGGTTTCGGCCTGAACCTTCGCGAAGGCTTCCTCGCGCGAGGTGGTTGAGGCTTCGCATTCGGTGATCTGCCCGCCATAGCGGCGCACCGTGTCTTTCTTGGCCTGTGGGGCGGTTTTTGGCATCACCACATTGCAGGGGATACCGCGCAGCATCGCCGCATAGCTAAGGCAAGAGGCGTGGTTGCCCGAGGAATGCGTTGCCACGCCCTTGGCGGCCTGTTCGTCGCTCAGCCCAAAGACGGCGTTGGTGGCACCGCGCACCTTGAAGGCGCCCGGCTCCTGAAAGTTCTCGCATTTGAAGAACAGCTGCGCACCGGTCAGCTCGTCGAGGTAATCCGAGCTTCGGATCGGCGTGCGGTTGATATGCGGGGTGATGCGCTCATGCGCGCGCAGCATGTCCTCGTAGGTGGGGATGATCATACCGGCATCCTTCATCATGCCGCTGCTTTCTGCGCTGCCGCGGGATGGCCGCGATAGTAATCCTGCGCGGCAGCCACGCCCGAGCCGAGCGCGATATCCAGACCCAGATCGGCCATGCACATCTCGGCTGTGGCGATGCCGGACAGCGTCATCACATCCGTCAGACTGCCCAGATGGCCGATGCGGAACACCTTGCCGGCCACTTCACCGAGGCCGACGCCAAAGGCGACGCCATAGGTCTCGGCGGCATGGGTCACGATGTCGGTGGCATTGAAGCCTTCGGGCGTGCGAATGGCGCTCACTGTGTCGGAGTAAACCGATGGGTCAGCGGCACAGAGGTCCAGACCCCAGGCATGTACGGCGGCGCGTACGCCTTCGGCAATGCGATGGTGGCGGGCAAAAACAGTCTCCAGCCCTTCGTCCAACAACATGCCGCAGGCAATGTTCAGCCCGTTCATCAGCCCCACGGCGGGGGTGTAAGGATAGGCGTTATTCTCATAGCCTTTGGCCATGTCATGCACATCAAAGAAGGTGCGCGGCAGGGTGCCGGTTTTGGTGGCTTCCATCGCCTTCTGGCTGAACCCAACGATGGCAAGCCCGGCGCTCAGCATGAAACCTTTCTGCGAGCCGGTCACGGCCACGTCCACGCCCCATTCGTCAAAGCGGAAGTCCATTGAGCCGATCGAGCTGACCCCGTCGACAAAAAGCATTGCCGGGTGACCTGCGGCATCCAGCGCCCGGCGCACGGCGGCAATATCCGAGCGGACACCTGTGGCGGTCTCGTTATGGGTGGCCAGAACCACCTTGATCTCATGGGCCGTGTCGGCGGCAAGGATCTCGGCATAGCGATCCGCAGGCAGGCCGTGGCCCCATGGCGTTTCGACCACCTGAACCTCCAGCCCGTGGCGCTGGCACATGTCGATCCAGCGCTGGCTGAACATGCCGTTGCGGGCGGCCAGAACCTTGTCGCCAGCGCTGAGCGTGTTGGTCAGCGCGGTTTCCCAACCGCCGGTGCCGGTGGAGGGGAAGATGAAAACCTCGGCGGAAGTGCTTTTCAGAACCTTGCGCGCACCCTCGCGGGCGGGGTGCAGGATGCTGCCGAAAAGCGGTGACCGGTGGTCAATCGTCGGCATATCGCAGGCCTTGCGCAGGTTTTCCGGGATGTTTGTCGGTCCTGGAATGAATACTGGATTTTGGAAGCTCATATTCCGTCTCCTTGTAAAGCTATTGCCCATCTTAAGAGGGCATGACGCATATTGAAATTTTTTTGAAATCATTTTTCATTTTCAAAAAAGGAAAATAAATTAAACATTGTCAAAGGCTTGATTTTTTCATAATATGAAATTGTTTTTTGTATTGAAAATGAGAGAGCCGATGAATCTTCCCAAAAGCGAGTCCCAAACCGGGCGACGCGCGCGGGGGCGGCCCCGTGGCTGGGACGATAAAACCGCGCAAAACACCATCAAATCGCTCGACCGGGCGATGGAGGTGTTCGAATATCTCAGCGAGGATCAGGGCAAGCCGCTTTCGGTGCTGGCCAGCGAGACGAACCAATCCCCGGCCACCCTTTACCGCGTGCTGATCACGCTGGAGGGGCGGGGTCTTGTTGAATTCGACGCTGCCGAGCAGGTCTGGAATATCGGGCCGCAGGCCTTTCTGATCGGCGCGCGGTTCCTGCAACGCACCAGCCTGGTCGAACGTGCGCGCCCCGTTCTGCGCCGCCTGATGGAAGTGACGGGTGAGACGGCCAATCTCGGGATTGAGAAAAGCGGGCAGGTGCTGTTTCTCAGCCAGGTGGAAACCGAACAGAGTATTCGCGCGTTCTTTCCGCCCGGCACGCTGGCACCGATGCATTCCTCGGGGATCGGCAAGGCGCTGTTGGCCGAAATGCCCCCGGACAGGGTTGAGCGGCACCTGGCCAGCGAGCCGCGCGAGGCGTTCACGCCCAACACGATCGTGGACCATGATGCGCTGATCGCCGATCTGAAAACAACACGCGCGCGCGGTTATTCCATCGACGGGGAAGAACGCAATTTGGGCATGTGCTGCATTGCCGCTGCCGTCTTTGATATGAACCGCGAGGCGGTGGCAGGCATTTCCGTTTCGGGGCCGACAAGCCGGGTTGGCGTTGACCAGATCGAGCCGCTGAGTAAGGCGGTGATCGGTGCGGCATCGGAATTGTCCAAAGCCATCGGAGGATAGATCACCCGCGCGGGTTGATCCCACGCAGGCTCATATGCCGGTTCACGTCCTTGTAAAGCAGATAGCGGAAGCGCCCCGGCCCACCGGCGTAACAGGCCTGCGGGCAAAAGGCGCGCAGCCACATGTAATCGCCGGCCTCCACCTCGACCCAATCCTGGTTGAGGCGATAGACCGCCTTACCTTCCAACACGTAAAGCCCGTGTTCCATCACGTGGGTTTCGCAAAACGGGATCACGGCCCCGGGTTCAAAGGTCACGAGGGTGACATGCATGTCATGGCGCATGTCAGATGGATCGACAAAGCGCGTGGTGGCCCATTTGTCATCCGTGCCGGGCATCGGGGTGGGCACAATCTCCTGCTCGTTGGCGATCAGGACATCGGGCAGGGCAAGGCCGTCGACCGGCTCATAAAGCTTGCGGATCCAGTGAAAACGAAGGGGCACGGTGCCCGCATTGCGCAGCGTCCAGTCACTGCCCGGGGGCAGAAAGGCATATCCGCCGGGCGTCAGCACATGGGTATTGCCTGCCACAGTCAGCGTCGCCTCGCCCTCCACCACGAAAAGCACCGCCTCGGCGCCCGCATCCGTCTCGGGCCGGTCCGATCCGCCGCCCGGAGCGACCTCCATGATGTATTCGAAAACGTCTCGGCAAACCCGCTGAGTGGGCGCGACAGGACCCAAAGCCGCGTATCCTCCCAGAACGGCAGGAAGCTGGTCACGATATCGCGCATCGTGCCCTTGGGGATCACGGCATAAGCGTCGGTAAAAACGGCGCGGTCGGTCAGAAGCTGGTCCTGTCCGGGATGTCCCCCGGTGGGAGCATAATAGCGTGCCGTCATAACGTCTCCGATCTGTCGCCGTTCTTCTTGAATGTATGTTCAGGGGGCACAGAGCGGCAGTGCGAAACCTGAAACAGGTCCTTTCGGAAACTCTTGAAAATAAGCGTGTTTTCAGAGCTGCGCGAGGAAGGCATCAATCCCGGCCTGCGCCACGGCACGATCTTGGTCCGGCGTTCCAGAACTGACACCAATGCCACCAACAACGGCGTCCCTGACGATCACGGGCAGGCCCCCGCCCACCACCATCAACCGCCCGCCAATGGCCGAGGCGATTCCGTAGGCTGCCGCGCCCGGTTGGCTGGCCGCGCCGTATTCATGCGTGGCCTTTTTCGCGCCTGCCGCGGTAAACGCCTTGTCGATTGCAATGGTGCTTGAGGTGACTTTGCCGCCATCCATCCGGCGAAAGGCGATCAACTGACCGGCCTCGTCGGTGATGGCAATGCACATCGGCACGCCGATCTGTTCCGCATGGGCCACAGCGCCCGCAATCAGGATATCGGCATCGTTGGCATCCAGACGGGTCACGCTCAGCATGTCTAGGCTCCTTTTTGCGGCACACCGGCCACATAGGTTTGCGCGATGGCGCGGTCATCGCCCATGATCTGCAGCGCGAACAGTTCTTCGTCAAGCGTTTCGGCGCGTTCCATCCGCAGGGCCATGGCAGGTGTCGCACGGGCATCCAGCACGACGATATCCGCCTCGGTGCCCGCATCCAGCGTGCCGATCCTGTCCTCCAGCCCCAGCACCTCGGCATTGCCCCGCGTGATCCAGTGAAAGGCGCGCAAGGCGTGCAGGCTCTGGCCCTGCAATTGCAAAACCTTGTAACCCTCATTCAGCGTTTGCAGCATGGAATAGCTGGTGCCGCCGCCAATATCAGTTGCGATCCCGTTGCTCACCTCCGCTGCGCGCATCCGCGCGTCGTCAAAGCAGCCGGAGCCAAGAAACAGGTTCGAGGTCGGGCAGAACACCGGATGCGCGCCGGTTTCGGCCAAGCTGGCCACTTCACGGTCCGACAGGTGGATGCAATGACCCAACAAGGCCTTATCGCTCAGTAGGCCGTAGGTTTCATAGATATGCAGGTAGTCTTTGGCCTCTGGGTAAAGCGAGGTCGCAAGGGCAATTTCATCAATATTTTCAGATAGATGTGTCTGGATGTGACAGTCCGGATGCTCTGCGGCAAGGGCACCGGTCATCTCCATCTGCGCGGGGGTCGAGGTGATGGCAAAGCGCGGCGAGATCGCATAGCCCAACCGCCCGGTGCCGTGCCAGCGCGCGATCAGCGCCTTGCTGTCATCATAGCCCGATTGCGGTGTATCGCAGACCGTTTCGGGCGCGTTACGATCCATCAGAACCTTGCCGCCGATCATCCGCATATTGCGGCGCTGCGCTTCGGTGAAATAGGCCTCGGCCGAGGCGGCGTGGGACGAGCAATAGGCCACCGCCGTGGTGGTGCCATGGTCAGTGAGCAGGTCAAGGAAGCGGCCCGCGATGGCATCGGCATGGGCCGGCTCGGCAAAGCGCGCCTCTTCGGGAAAGACATAACCGTTCAGCCAGTCGAGCAGCTGCGCGCCCCAACTGGCGATGACCTGCACCTGCGGGAAGTGGAGATGCGTGTCGATGAACCCGGCCATCATCAGGTGTGGACGATGGTCCATCACCGGCGCGTCGGGGGCTTGCGCGGTCACATCGGCAAACTCTCCCCGCGTCACAATCACCCCGTCGCGCAGCAGCAGGGCACCGTCTTCGAGATAGGTATAGGCGTCGGTCTCTGCGCCATCCACAGGCTCGCGATGGAAAGTCAGAAGGCGTCCGCGCAGCAGCGTGTCGGTCATGATGGGCCTCGTTGGGAAGGTATGGCCGGGGCGGAGTGTGATCCACCCCGGCCCGTTGCTCAAGCGTCTATCGCGGGCGTATCGTCGTCGATCAGGTCCGGTTCATCCGGAACGATGACCCGATGCATCAGATCCTCGTGCGGGACAAGCATCGGATAGATGTAAAGGAACGCACCGATGATCAGGTAGCCGAGGGTGATCTGGTCAAACTGCGGCATTTGCAGCGTGTAGGAGTGGATGACCCCGATGGATGACATCACCGCAGCCGCAATCGCAAAGCCACCGGCATAGCGGAACCGCCCGTCAATCACGTCCGCCACGATGGCCCCCCAGACCAGTCCAGTGATGATCGCGCCCTGGCTGAGGGCCAGATGCCCCTCGTAATGCGCACCCCCTTGCAGAAGCGCGGCTGTCAGCCCCTCGTCTCCAAGGCCGGGCAGCCCTTCCACGCCGACATCGCGCAGCGCGTTCATCAGCGAGCCCCATTTGACCATCAGGAAGGCCGAAATATGCGGCAGGATCGCGAAGGCCACGGCGGCCATGTGCAGGGGTTTCACCGCGTAGCCAGTGTTGGTGATCAGGCTGACCGCCACGAAGACCAGAACAGGGGCGGCGGCGGCCACCGGGATCAGCCCGGCAAGGAACGACAGGAAGCCGAAGAAGGCTGCCGCCGCGATAACTCCCGCCACGCCGATGATATAGCCCGCATGCGCATCCAGCCGCTTGTATGCGGGATGCCCGATATAGACGGTGGTGGGGAAGGGCGAGCCGAACAGCGCGCCGATCATGGTCCCCGCACCGTCCGTAAGCTGACACAGGCCGACCGGGTAATGATCGCCCGCCGCTTCGGCGGATTCCACATTGTTCATCGTTTCGATGAAATTGTAGATCTGCACTGGGATCAGCACGAGGAACAGCTCGGGATTGGCAAAGAGATACTGCACCCCCGCGATCATGTCGCCGATATAGGGAATCGGCGGATAGAACCCGATGCCGCTGGCATCAAAGCTGGCCTCTCCGAGGATAATCGCAATGATTGTCCCCGCGCCGATGGCCACAAGACCCGCCGGAATGTTCCCGGGCAGACGGAACCGGCCAATCAACCCCCAAAGGATGAAGAGCAGCGAGGTAAAGCCGATCAGTGGATGCTCGAAAATCTGCGAAAGCGGCACGGACCCGATGAACACCAATGCGATCCCGCACAGCGTGCCCAACATGCCAGCACGCGGTGTGATCTTCTTGAGGAACGGACCCACCAGAGCCCCACAGGCGGCGACGATGCCCCCCATGAACCCCGCGCCGATGCCCACCTGCCAGGCCAGCAACGCATCCTGCGTCGACCAGTAGATCGGGCCGATCACGCCGAAGAGATAGACGAACATCACCGGCGTCGAGATGCCATAGGGCAGGGCGGTGACGTCCTTGCCCTGTCGGTTCGCGGCCCATTTCGCCATCATTGTGTAGACGGCAACCCCCGCGATAATGGCAATGGCCGCACCGGGCACGATACGCCCGAAGACGATCTCGGGCGGCATCTGAAAGACGAACTGACAGATTGCCGAAAGGATCAGCAGATTGACGAGGTTGTCGGTGAACAACGCCCAAAAGGCGTTGAAGTCGTTCCGTGCGAACAACTTGTATTGATAGGTTGCATCAGACATGTCGTTATGTCCCTCCTGTCGGAATTGCCCGCTGTCGCGGGTCGGTTTTCTCTTTATTTATGTATTTCAACGCGTTGCCTGGCGTGGTTTGTCAGCCGCGCCATCACTTCGGCCACTATGAAAGCGGCAATGATTTCAGGTCGCTTGTCGCTGCTGCCATTCGCTCCGATGGGGCAAATCAAATCGCCCGTGCGCACCTCGGGCGCATCGGTCTTGCAGAAGCGCTCGAACTTCACCCGCTTGGTGGCCGATCCGATCAGGCCCACATAGGCCGCGTCGCCCCGCGCCAGCGCCTCGGCGGTCAGCAGAAAATCCAGCGCGTGATCATGGGTCAGCACGATAAAGGCGCTTCCGGTCGGAGCGTTGCGAATATCCGCCTCGGGCAGGGCGGTCAGTCGTTTCTCCACCTGTGCGTCGCAAAGCGATAACTCCTCGACCCGGTTGTCGATCAGAATGCAGCGCACCGGCATCGCCTGAAACAGCGTGGCCAGCGCGCGGCCCACATGGCCCGCACCCAGCACGTAGATATGGGGCATGGCCGCCTGTTCCGCCGCCGCATCGGCCAACGCGTTCGTGCGATCAGCGGCATGCATAAGGGCGAGGGTGATATCCACGCGCCCGCCACAGCATTGGCCGATTTCGGGGCCAAGCGGCACATCCATATGTTCGCTTGTTCGGCCCGCGCGCAGCATGGCACGCGCCTTGTCGATCGCCATGTATTCCAGCTGACCACCCCCGATTGTTCCGTGCAAAGCGTTCTCAGCCACGAACATCTCGGCCCCCGCCTCGCGCGGGGACGAACCGCGCACGCGCGCAAGGCACACATGGATCACCTGCGAATGGGCCTGAAAGAAGCGCGCGAGTGTCATGACGACGCTCCGCGCAGCCGCTCAACTGCCATCAACACGCGTTCGGGCGTGGCGGGTGCATCGAGGCGTGGGCAAGTCTTGTAATCCGCCACGCTCGCCACCGCATGGGACAGCGCCTCGAACACCGAAATGCCGAGCATGAAGGGTGGCTCGCCCACGGCTTTTGATCGCTTGATCGTGTTCTCTCGGTTCTCTGACCAGTCCGCGAGCTTGACGTTGAATTCCCGCGGTCGATCCGAGGCCAGCGGAATCTTGTAGGTCGAGGGCGCATGGGTGCGCAGCTGGCCCTGATCATCCCACCACAGCTCTTCGGTGGTCAGCCATCCCATGCCCTGGATAAACGCACCTTCCACCTGACCCTTGTCGATCACAGGGTTCAGCGAGCGGCCCACGTCATGCAGGATATCCGTCCGCTCCACCCGGTATTCGCCGGTGAGCGTATCGACGGAGACCTCGGAACAGGCCGCGCCATAGGCGTAGTAATAGAACGGGCGGCCCTTGCCGGTGGCGCGGTCCCAGTGGATCTTGGGCGTCTTGTAAAAGCCCGCCGCCGAAAGGTGGATGCGCGCCATATAGGCTTCGCGAATGAAGTCGTCGAACGGGATCACCTCGGTTCCGATCTCGACCGCATTGGGGATGAAGCGGATCTTGCTTTCTTCGGTTTGCCAGCGTTCGGCGGCGAACGCGATCAGGCGTTTCTTGATCTGCAAGGCAGCGTCCTGGGCGGCCATCCCGTTGAGGTCCGAGCCGGAGGAGGCGGCGGTCGCGGATGTGTTGGGCACTTTTTCAGTGGTGGTTTTGGTGATCTTGATCTTGTCAAAATCCACCTGCAATTCATCGGCCACCACCTGGGCCACCTTGGTGTTCAGCCCCTGGCCCATTTCGGTGCCGCCATGGTTCAGATGGATCGAGCCATCGGAGTAGATGTGCAGCAGCGCGCCCGCCTGATTGTACCAGGTGGCGGTGAAGGAGATGCCGAATTTCACCGGCGTCAGGGCAATCCCCTTACGGATCGGCCCGCCTTTCGCGTTCCAGTCAAGTATTGCCTGACGGCGCGTCTGATACCCGGCGCTCTCTTCCAGTTCCGCCACGATGCGCGGCGCGATATTGTCCTCAACCGTCTGGTGATAGGGCGTTACATCCCGGCCACCCTCGCCATAAAAATTCACCTTGCGCACATCCAGCGTGTCCAACCCGCGATGATAGGCGATCTCTTCCATGATGCGCTCGGCTGCAATCACGCCCTGTGGCCCGCCAAAGCCGCGAAAGGCGGTGTTGGAAACGGTATTGGTCTTCATCGGGTGCGAATTGAGCAGCACGTTGGGATAGTAATAGGCGTTGTCGGCGTGAAACAGCGCCCGGTCGGTCACAGGCCCCGACAGGTCCGACGAAAATCCGCAGCGCGCAGCGAAATCGCCCGAGACGGCAAGAATGCGTCCGTCATTGTCAAAGCCCACCTCGTAATCGATCACGAAGTCATGGCGCTTGCCGGTGGCGGACATGTCATCGTCACGGTCGGGGCGGATTTTGACGGCGCGGTTCCATTTCTTGGCCGCAACAGCGGCGACCGAACAGAACAGGTTCATCTGTGTTTCCTTGCCGCCGAAGCCCCCGCCCATGCGGCGGACATTGATCGTCACGGCGTTCGAGTTCACACCCAGCACATGCGCCACCATATGCTGCGCCTCGCTCGGGTGCTGGGTCGAGGAATGCACCAGCACATCCTCGTCTTCGCCCGGAATGGCAAAAGCAATATGCCCTTCAAGATAAAGGTGATCCTGCCCGCCGATGCGCATCTGGCCCTTGATCCGATGAGGGGCTTGTTCCATGGCCTCATCCGCGTTCCCGCGTTTCAGCGTGAGTGGTGGGGTGACGTAGGGCATGTCCGCCGCCTGCGCCGCATCAGGTTCCAACACATGAGGTAGGTCTTCATAGGTGATCCGGGCCAGCTTGGCAGCACGTCGGGCGGCATCGCGGGTTTCGGCCACCACGGCAAAGATCGGCTGGCCCCAGAACTCGACCTTTTCCTCGGCAAAGATCGGTTCGTCATGCAGGCCCGTGGGGCTGACATCGTTAACGCCCGGAATGTCCTCGGGCCGCAATACGCCGATCACGCCGGGGGCGGCGCGCACGGCGCTCAAATCTATCTCACGGATCAGCGCATGGGCGCGGGTCGACAGGCCCAGATAGGCGTGCAGCGTGCCTGCGGGTTCGGCAATGTCATCGCAATACTCGGCGCGCCCCGTGACATGCTTGATGGCGCTGTCGTGCTTGAGATCGGTATGGACGCCGCCTTGAATGCTTTGGTCTCCCATGGCTTTTTCCTCCCTAAACGCTCAGCCGGACGGGGGTGCCCGCGTCCTGCTGTTCCAGCCAGAACCGGCGGAACAGGTTCTTTGACACCTGCATCCGGTAGGCGTCCGAAGCACGCCAATCGGTGAGCGGTTTGAAGTCATCCTCAAGCCGGGTTGCTGCGTGCAGCAGTGTCGCCTCACTCCAGGCCTGTCCAACCAGCGCGGCTTCGGAATGCGCTGCCCGTTTGGGCGTGCCGGCCATGCCGCCAAAGGCGATACGGGCGGCGGTGATCTGGCCATTCTCGACCGTCACGTTGAAGGCCGCGCACACGGACGAGATATCCTCGTCCCGGCGCTTGGAAATCTTGTAGGCGGCATGAAGGCCGTTCGCGGCCGGGCGCGGCACGCTGATCGAGGCGAGGAACTCGCCCTCGGCCCGGTCCTGCCTGCCATACTCGATAAAGAAATCCTCGATGGGCAAGGTCCGGCTGTTGGCCCCGTGCCGCAGCGTGATTGTGGCACCCAGCGCGATCAGCACCGGCGGCGTGTCCCCGATGGGCGAGCCGTTGGCGACATTCCCGCCGATTGTGCCCATGCTGCGGATTTGCCACCCGGCGATGCGATCCCAGAAAGGGCCAAGATGCGGGTAATCCGTGGCCATGGCCGCGCGGCTGTCGGTATAGCTGACCCCCGCGCCGATCTCGATTGTCTCGTCCGTGACATCCAGCGCGCGCAGTTCCTCAAGGTGATTCAGGAACACAACGGGCGAGATATCGCGCAGGAATTTCGTGACCCAAAGCCCCACATCGGTGGCCCCGGCGACCAGCGTGGCCTTGGGCCGTTCCAGTAAGACCTCGGCCAGATCATCGACCGAGGCGGGCAGGATGCACAGGCTGTTGCCATCCGCCACCTCGACGCGCTGCCCGTCTTGCAGGGCAGACAGCCGTTCGGTCATGGCTGCGCGCTCGCGGGTCAGCGCGTCATCGGCCGGGCTGCCCAGCGTGGTGGCTGCCTTGGCCGCTTTGATGATTGGCTCATAGCCCGTGCAGCGGCAAAGATTGCCCTGCAGGGCAGTCTCGATCTCGGTTTCCGTTGGATCAGGGTTTTCCATCCACAGCGCATAAAGCGACATCACGAAACCCGGTGTACAGAAACCGCACTGGCTACCGTGATGCTCGACCATGGCTTGTTGCACAGGGTGCAATCGTCCTTCGGGGCCTGACAGATGTTCGACCGACACGACGTGGCACCCATCCAGTGAGGCCAGCAACCGGATGCAGGCATTGACCGGCTCATAACGCAGCGCGCCCTCGGCCAGGCGACCAACCAGCACGGTACAGGCCCCGCAATCGCCCTCGGCGCAACCTTCCTTGGTGCCGGTCAGGCGACGATTGATCCGAAGGAAATCCAACAGGGTGTCCGAAGCCCCAACGCGATCAAGCGTCACATCCTCGTCATTCAGCACAAAACGAATGTTTGATCTGGTGGTCATGGCTCCCCCTGCGGGCTGGCTTTGAGTCTTTATTCTTTCAGTATGCCGCAGGTCGATTTTCAGATATACGTGCAAGTATGCTAAGCTACTTCAATGAATCGTTGAAAATAGAAGGAGGTGGCAGATGCCCTATATCGAAAGCCTGAAGGTCTTTGTGCGGGTGGTCGAACTGGGCAGCATCACCGCCGGAGGCCGCGATCTGCGCCTGACGCCGGCCGTGGCCAGCAACCGGATCAAAGAGCTCGAGAACCGCCTTGATGTGCGGCTGTTCAACCGCACCACGCGCAAACTGATGCCAACCGAAGCCGGGCAGGCGTTTTATGATCACGCCCGGAAAATCGTTGGGGCCATCGAGGATGGAGAGGCCGCCGTTTCGGGGTTTTCCAGCAATCCGCATGGTGTCGTGCAGGTCTCGGCCCCGCTGAGCGCTGGCCGCCGGATCATCGCGCCGCTGATCCCCCGGTTTGCGGAAACCTATCCGGGTGTCAGCGTGCGTTTGCGCCAGACAGACCGCACGGTGGACCTGTTGCAAGACGGTATAGATGCGGCCTTCGTCGTCGGGCATCTGCCGGATTCAAACCTGAAACAGCGCAAGATCATGGATTGTCCCCGCGCGCTCTGTGCAGCCCCCGACTATCTTGCGAAAAACGGTACGCCCGAAACCGTAGACGATCTTGACCGGCATAACTGCCTCTTGCTGCGTTTTCCCAGATCGCCCGAGTATTACTGGACTGTTCAGGGCAGGGAGGGTCTGCGGAAGCTTCATGTGTCGGGGCAGTTTGATTCCGACGATGGCGATGTGCTGACCGGCTGGGCGCTGGATGGCCGGGGCATCGTCAACAAACCGCGCTTTGAAATCGAGCATCATCTGCAAAGCGGGGCGCTGGTCGAGATCCTGACCGAGACGCCCCCGATACCGGTATCGTTCGCCTGTCTTTATCCGCATCGTCGGCTTCAGGATTCAAAGGTCCGTCTGTTTATCGACTTTATAGTGTCCGAGGCACGCCAACGCCTGAAAGCCCAGAAAGCCGCATCCTAGCTTTCTGGTTTACAAAGGTCTGTGTGTTCGGGGCGGGAAGGCCCGGCTCACACCCCTTCAGCTGTCATTTTCGCAATCAAGGCCGAAACGGATGCCGCGTTATCGGTCCATGGCGCGCCATCTGATCCGGATAGGCTGTTTTCAAACCCAACCCGGATATCGCCCCCCATTTGGGCGGCGCGCAGAAGGCAATCATGTTCATACGGGCCAAAAGCGCACGCCATCCACCTGCTCTTCGCCGTTTGGGCAAGGGCTGCCCCATCAAGATCGGAAGGCTTCGCATTCTCGCCGGTCGCGTAGCGGCCCAGAACCACCAGCCTGTCGGTTTGATCCGCGCGGGCCGTGCTGTCGCCCAACCAGTGATCAAGCAGGTCAGCATCATCTGCATCGTAGAGAATATGCTGTACCTTTGCGCCCAGATCGGCACATGTGCCGTAGACTCGACTGGCCAAATCCGGCGCGCGGTTGACCTCTCGCACGGCGATGGAGACCCAGGCCGGTTTGACCTCTTCAATGCAGCGCAGTTGATCTTCGACGGTATAACGGCCAACGGCTTCGGTGGTGATTTGCACATCCATCGACGGCACACGGTGCGCCAGTTCGGCAATCGTCTCGCGATAGCGACCGGCCTCCAGTGTGTGCTGCCCATCGTCATCCCGGATATGCAAATGGAGGCCATCGGCCCCGGCAGCGGCACAGGCCTGCGCGGCTTGGATAATCTGATCCATGTCTATCGGAACCGCCGGGTGATCTTTCCGGGTGCGGCGCGCGCCGTTCGGCGCCACAAGAACATAGGGCCGTGGCATCTGTTCACCCTTTCATCCGGTGGCCTGCGGGATCAAAGGCGCAGGCATATTGCAATCTCGCGGCAAAACGGACCCCGGCAATATCCACTTCGACCTCTGCGTGATCGGCGTCGTCCATGCCCACGCTGGCAAGGGCAACGGGTTTCCCGATACGATACCCGAAGGAGGCAGATGTCGTATGCCCGACAATGCGCTCGCCTGCATAGATCGGCTCATGACCCAGCGGAACGGCAGTTTCATCCGCCAGAACAACCGTGACAAGACGGCGCTTGGCGGTTTCACGGCGCTGGGCCAGGGCTTCTGACCCGACAAAGCGCTTGGTCTTCGCCACCAGCATATCCAGCCCCGCTTCGACCGGGGACGTGTCCGTGTCCAGCTCGTGCCCGAACGCGGCAAAGCCTTTTTCGATCCGCATGGAGGTCTGGGCAAACAAGCCGGCGGGCGGCGCCCCCGCTTTGGTCAACGCACGATATACGGGCGCCGCGTTTTCCGCCTTCATGGTGATTTCCCACCCGGCCTCACCCACGTAAGACATCCGCACCGCCCGCACATGGCATCCGGCGATATGGGCCGGGCCAACCTTAAAATACCCCAATTCGGTCAGGCATTCAGCCCCTGTCTCGGTGACGATCCGTGCCGCGTCCGGCCCCATCAGGCCCAGAACCGCATAGTCCTCCGTGCTGTCGGTCAAAGTCACGTCAAACCCGTTGGTATGGCGTTGAAACCACGCCAGATCCCGCCTGATCGCATTGGTGCCGGTGAACAGGCGATAGTGAGTGTCGGTGATCCGATGCGCGGTGATGTCGGACTCATACGTCCCGCGTTCGTTCAGAACAGCCGTGTAAATCGCGCTCCCCGGCGCTTTGGCCATGTTCGATGCGCAAACATGCTGCAGAAAGGCCTCGGCATCCGGGCCTTCGACCTCGATCTTGCCAAAAGGGGAGGCGTCAAAGATTGCAGCGCTTTCATGGGCCGCCTTCACCTCGGCAGCCACGTTGTCAGACCAATCCGGGGTGCCGAATGTCATCTCGGGTTCAGTCGTCTTGCCGAAATAGAGCGGGCGTTCCCAGCCATAGAACTGGCCGAAATAGGCGCCCGCCGCCCTGTATTCTTTTTCCAGAGGAAGCGCGCGCAGGTTGCGGGCGGTGGCAAGTTGACGGCCCGGGTAAGCGATCTCGTAATGGGTTCCAAGTATCTCGGGCGCGCGCGCCATTAGGTGTTCAAGCGAGTTGAAGACCGGTGCAAAGCGTTTGGCATCTGCCTCGCCCAGATCGTAAGCCGTGCGGCCATGCACGATGCAATGCGCCAGGTTCATACCTGCGCCACCCCCCGAGGCGATGCCGACCGAATTCAAGCCGCACCCCAGGAAAAGCCCCTTCGTTTCAGCAGTTTCGCCCAGCATGAACATCCCGTCCGGCGTGAAACTCTCCGGCCCGTTCAGCAGCATTTTCACCTCGGCCGTCTCAAGCGCTGGCAGCCGGTGCAGCGCGTTCAGCATCATCGGTTCAAAGTGATCCCAGTCTTCCGGCAGAAGGCCGAATTCAAAGCTTTCATCCAGCACACCGGGGGCGATTGGCTTGCCCATCGGTTCAAAACATCCCACCAGCAGACCACCAGAGTCATCGCGGATGTAAAGATGGCTGTCGTGATCGCTGAGGGTGGGCATGTTGCCCGCAATCCCGTCAATCGGTTTGGTCAACAGATAGAAGTGTTCACATGCGAGGGCAGGGACCTCGGCCCCGGCCATCGCCCCGATCTCGCGCGACCACAGCCCGGCACAGAGCGCAATGGCATCGCAGGTTACGGTGCCTTGCGTTGTTTCAACACCTCTGACGCGCCCATTTTCGGTCAGAATACCGGTCACGCCCGTGTCCTCGAAAATCGTGGCGCCCAACCTTTTGGCCCCTTTGACCAGGCCCGCACAAACGTCGGACGGGCTGACGCGACCATCATCGGGGGACCAGACCGCGCCGATCACATCGTCTGCGTTCATCAGCGGCCAGCGTGCCTTGGCCTCATCCGCGCTGATGGATTGTGCCGTGACGCCATAGGCATGCGCCAAGGCTTCTTGTCGGCGGATATGTGTCAGCCTTCCCTCCGATGTGGCAACCGACAGGCTGCCCTTCTGGATCCAGCCCACATTCTGACCCGTCTCTGTCTCAAGACGAGAGTAAAGATCGACCGAATACTGGATCATCCGGGTTAGGTTCTGCGAATGGCGCAGCGCCCTGACCTGCGCGGCCGAGTGCCATGTGGTGCCCGAGGTCAGCTTGTTGCGTTCAATCAGGATGGCATCGCCCACGCCCATCTGGGCGAGGTGGTACAGCGTCGAACACCCCATGATACCGCCGCCGATGACGACGACCGAAGCATGCGCAGGGAGTGAGGTTTGGGTCATGAGGGCCTCGGCTTGACGAGTCGTGTTGCATATGTTTCATCAAATACAAGTCAGCGTAACATATGCAACAAAGAAACCATCATCATGCCCAGACCCAAACCTGTTGACCTTACCCCGGGCAAAATCCAAAGCCTCAGCCCGCAGCTGCGCAAGGCTGCAAGGTATGTTGTTGAAAACCCTGGCGAGATTGCCACCCGGTCACAACGCTTTGTCGCGAAATCGACCAATCTGCCCGCCCCGACCTTCACCCGCCTGGCGCGGGCTATTGGCTATGAAACCTATGACGATCTGCGCGACGTGTGCCGGCAAGACCTTCTGCACAAGCGCACGTTCCTGGCCGACAAGGCGCAGGCGCAGCTGCGCGACAGCACCGACGAAACCAGTTTCGCCGCGCATCACGTCTCGGCCTCTCTTCGCAACATAGACGCGATGCTTACCGATCTGGACGAAGCGCAGCTTGAAGCCGCGGCGAGCGTGCTTGCCAAGGCGCGCCGGGTGAGTTTGATCGGGTTGCTGAGCGCGAAACCAATCGTGGATTACGCCGCTTATCTGGCCAATATGTCGCTTGGGAACTGGCGCTCACTTGGCCTTGAAAGCGGTGCTTTGGCAAATGATCTGGCCGACCTCGACCACCGTGACGCCTGTCTTGTTTTCAGCGTTCAACCCTACGCGGCGCGGGCGGTCGAACTTGCCCGTCATGTCGCCGCTCAGAACGTCCCGGTCATCGTCCTGACCGATAGCCCTCTCGCTCCTGCGGCCGAATACGCGGACCACTGTTTTTGCCTTAAGACAGACAGCCCCCAGTTTTTCCCGTCCCACGCCACCGCGCTCGTTTTCTTTGAGACGATCATCGGAATGATCATTCAGCGGAACGGGGCCACCGCGCAGGAGCGTATTGCGAAGATCGAACGACACAACCACGAACTCGGAGAATACTGGCAGGACGAACCTGCCAGCAATACCCAAGGAAAGCGCTGACATCCCGCTGACAGCCGTCAGGCGGCCATCTTGGACATAACGTGACGCAGCTGTCGGGCTGCCAGTTCTAACGGTCTATGTTTTCACAGCTGCAGTTCTGGCTCCGACCCTTGACCGTGGTTGGAATCCGATAGAAGCGAAAGCCCCCCAAGCGATACATCTCATCCACAAAGCTGTATTCGTCGCCGTCAGCAGCCACGGTCTCAACCGGTGTTCTTACAAACTCGACCGGGTTCCGGTAGGGTGCACCCTCGTTCAGCCAATCGGCCGTCAGGACCATTTCTACACCGTCAAGTTCCCAGTTTCCTGAATAGGGGCGTTCGGCAAAGACGAATTGGAACGTGCCATCTTTGCGAATGGACGTGTAACCCTCTGCATCCAAAGACATTTCCCCCGACTCCATTGGCGCCAGCAATTTACTCCATAGCACGACGTAGTTTTCTTCGGCATCGCAAAGCTCTCGCCGCGCGATGGGGTCTTTGGTTTCGAAATTCCATTTTTCTTCAAACAGCGCGTTCATGATGTCTTCGCGCGTCGTCAGTGGTTCGGCTTCTTCCAGATCGTATCGATAGGTCTGGTCAATCTCTAACTCTTCCTCGTCTCTGTCATCGTCCTCCAGGTCCAGCCGGTCCTCGGACATCAAAGGATCGCAGAATGCCACCGGAAGAGCAGATTCCGACTGCTCCTGAGAATGGGCGACGATCGGTATCGACACGGCCGCCGCAAGAATAGGAAAAATGGCTAAAAACTTCATAATTACCCCCCAGTAATAAATGTGTAGCGCGTCGTTCAACCTTGCAAAGTTCTTACTTTATGGCAATTTAGTCAACCTTTGCGCTTTTCCGGGGCGCCCGGCGCACAGTCAGCGCGGGCAATCTGCACCTGCCGACAAGAGGATGATCTGCCTGCCGCAAGAACAGGCCTCGGCGCAGAATCCGGAGCCGTATCCATAGCTCAAAAACGTCGCGTTAGGGCGGGAAAACCTGCAGAAACTTATCGCTGATAACCTGCCCCGATTCCCCGGGCGGCCGTGGTGGGGCCATGACGCCGGGAGCGAGGGCAAAGACGCCTCTCGGCCTCTCAGAAATTGCAATGAACTGTCCTCGGCTGCAATTGTCCCGCTGACTGCCGGAGCCGCCACACACCATCCCATGTGCGCTGGGGGAAGAGGCCTGTGATTCTGATAAGTTAATCAAAAGTCGAGACCGTGAACACGCATAGGGGGTAAGCATCGCCATTTCATCACCTTTTTAGCGAAATCCGGTCCCGGAATGGCCTGATCTGGAGAAATTCGGCAATAAAATCTGGAATGCGACAAAGAAATATGCAATGATTTTAACATATTAAAAAACACTATTTTGATTATGGCAGGCTGAATAGGCACATCGGGAATCTATCGACATACCTTAGGGGGGGTAAGTTGATAGAAATGCAGAAGATCGTATCATTCGCACTTAAAGGCGCGTTAACAGCCGTGTTTTTTGTGCATTCGGCCGCTGGCATTGCCGTGGCTCAAGAGCTTGATTTCGATGGCCTTCAAAGCAAGGCCGAGGCGGGAGACGTCGCCGCTCAGCGGAAATTGGGCGAAGCGCTCGTCTATGGACTCGATGGAATCCCTAAAGATGCTCAGGCCGGCAAAGCCCTGTTGATGCAAGCCGCAAATAGCGGGGATTTGGACGCCAAGATCAAATTGGGCACTCTTCTTGTCGATGGTATCTACCTCGACGCGGATCCCGATTCAGGGCTTGAATTGCTTGAACAAGCTGCCGCTGCAGGTGATGTGCGTGCCCAGACAAAACTGGGAATTGACCGCTTATGGGGCATCAATTCCCAGGCCGACCCGGAGGCCGCGCGCAGCTTGCTGACCGCCGCTGCCGCCAACGGTGGGACCGAGGCGGCCCGCGTTCTCGGGGAAGGGCTGATCGGGGGCTGGGTTCTGGATCGCGATGTCGATGAAGGGGCGCGCCTGTTGGATCAGGCCGTTCAGGACGGCGACACCCAGGCAAAAATCACGCTGGGATCGTTCTTGCTGAATGGTGACGGCCTGCGCCAGAACACCGCGCGCGCGACACAGCTTTTTGAGGACGCTGCCAAAGACGGGAACGGCGAGGGTCTGGAACAGCTTGGCGCCTTCCTGATGTGGGAGAAAAGGAACGCCAGAAAAGGCGAGATGTATTTGCGGCGCGCTGGCGAATTGGGTCGCACATCGGCCTGGGAGACATTGGCAGAAGGTGCCATGTACGGGTTCCTCGGGAAAGCGAGAGGCAAAAAATTCAATGAGTTTGCCCAGTTGGCCCGCGCGCAGAATTCCTCGCGGATCGAAGTGCTGGATGCCCAGCGTCAGATGTGGGGGATCAGTATGCGCGCCAGCGGTCCCAAGACCATTGCCAAGCTCGAAGACGCTGCTTCGGAGGGCAACAAGGATGCGGCGAAGTTTCTGATCAGCCTGGTCAGGGACGGAAACCAGATGAACGTGCGCCGGCAACCGGGCCGGGCAAGCGGTTACATCGAGAAATATTCCGATCTGCTGACGCCCAATGAAACGTCGCAATACGAACTGTCAATTCAGGCCGCCAAGGCCAGAAGCGTGCGCGAATACAAATCAATTGGCGAACGTCTTGGCAACTGGGACGATGTCGTCTCGGACGAGTTCGGAAAAGACCTGTTTGCGGCCAATCCCAACCTGGCGATCTACCTGTTGCAGGGGGATATGAAAAGCCGCGGCAGTTTCAAAGGCAATCCCAGCGGGCGCGCCACCAAGGCGACCATTCGGGCGATTGTCAAAGAGTGCAAGGCCTCCCGAATTTCCCGCAATTGCAAACACTCCGTTGTGGAGCCGAATGTCATCGGCCCGCTCTTGGCCAGGCAGTTCAGATAACGAGCCTGAGAACCCGAAAGCAGCCGAAGTTGGTAGAAGAATGAAGAACAAACCCATACTCGTCACCGGTGGCGCGGGCTACATAGGTAGCCACGTCTGCAAGCATCTGTCGCTGAGCGGCTATATGCCCGTGGTCATCGATAACCTGTCCGAGGGTCACGAGACCGCTGTGAAATGGGGTCCCTTGATCAAGGCCGATGTGCGCGATACCGCGACGGTCACGTCGGTGATGAAGGCATATGACACGAAATCAGTCATGCATTTCGCCGCCTCGGCCTATGTCGGTGAATCCGTAAAAGACCCGATTGCCTATTACGACAACAATGTTACAGGCATGGTTTCGCTGCTCAGGTCCTGCCGCGATGCCGACGTCACGGGGATCATCCTTTCAAGCAGCTGCGCGACCTATGGAACGCCTGAAACGGTCCCGATTTCCGAAGAAACGCCACAGCATCCCGTCAATCCTTACGGAACCACCAAACTTGTCTGCGAACGCATGTTGCGGGATGTCGAAACCGCCCATGGCATTCGCTACGCCGCGTTGCGCTATTTCAATGCGGCAGGGGCCGATCCCGAGGGCGAATTGAGTGAAAAGCATGCCCCGGAAACCCACGTCATCCCCTTGGCGTTGATGGCCGCCGCGGGGCAGATCGATAGTTTCGGCATCTTCGGAACAGACTATCCGACGGCCGACGGAAGCTGCATTCGCGACTACATCCATGTGCAGGATCTGGCGCGAGGTCACGTCGCGGCGCTGGCCCGACTTGAATCCGGCGCGAACAGCTTTGCGGTGAATCTCGGAACGGGCGAAGGGCATTCCGTGCTGGAACTGGTGGCGGGTATCGAAAAACTGACGGGCAAACCCTTGCCAATCCGCTATGAGACACGCCGGGAAGGGGATCCTCCGATACTCATCGCGGATCCGTCCCAAGCCAGCACGCTTCTTGGTTTCACCGCCGAACGCAGTGATCTGGAAAGCATTATCCGGGACGCGGCCCCCAGCTTTGGAGTGCATGTCTCATGAGAAGCCCGGACCGCAAAAGCACAACCCCTGATGAATTTGAACAAGCATCGATTGAGATTGGGAGCCTGGATTTTCAACCGCTCCCCAATGACGAAAAGGATAAGAACATGACCTTCATGTCCTCAGTTGGAAAAGCAACCGGACCGGGCTGGCGCGCCATATTGGCCGCTACGTGCCTTGCCCTGTCTCCGATCAGCTACGCGTCAGCCGCCCCACCCGGGGAAATGCCGTTCGGGGTTTATGACCCCGGTGGAGATTTTGAATCCGATCCCGAGGTCACGATCGAGCATCTCTTCCTGCCATGGGAAGACGTGTTCCTGCCCAGCCTGGTGGATGCCGATGTCTATGCCAAGGAACGCAACCGCGCTGTCCTTGTCACGATCGAACCCTGGACGTGGTCGCGTTCGGAACGGAACACGGCCGAAATCCTGCAGCGCAATCTCTCCGAGGGCAATTACGATCAGTACATGCGCGGAATCTGTGCGGTTCTTGGCACCATGGAAAGCGCGGTGACCGTGCGCTGGGCCCAGGAGATGGACGATTACACCGGTCAGTTCATCTGGGCAGGTTGGAAAAAAGAAGACTATATCGAAGGCTACCGCCGTGCCGTAGATATCTGCAGGGCCGAGGCGCCGAATGCCAACTACATGTGGTCGCCTTTGGGTTACGAAAACCTCTCTGATTACTACCCCGGTGATGACTATGTTGACCTTGTGGGTGTGTCCGTTTTCGGATTGCAGGCGTGGGAACAGGAAAGATTTGGCAAGGAACTTGGGTTCGTTGATATCCTGACCCCACGTTACAACCGGGCCGTCAAGTTCGGTAAGCCGGTTGTCGTCGCAGAACTTGGCTATGTGGGAACCGAGGCCTATGTCCGGAAATGGGAGAATGCCGTGCGGCAGATATACCCCCAGTTCCCCGAACTGGTCGGCGTGGTCTATTTCAATCAGCACGAAGTTTACCCTTGGCCAGACGGGTATGGCCTGCCGGATTGGCGCGTGAACGAACGCGTTATCGACTAAGATTCACCGCGATTTAGCGACCGGAACAAGGAAGAGGCGCATGGAAACGGCGCCTCTTCTTTTTTGCGCTGGAAAGGTGGCGGTTTATCGCCAGCGCAATCGCAAGAAACCACAGCCCCGCGCCAAACCTGCTTAATGTGAAGAATTCAAACAATAAAAACCACGGTTTCAAGCCGGTTTGCCGGGCTATGAGCCATGCAATCACCCCACCGCCGCCTCAAAATCACCATCCTAATCAGGTCTCAATCATTCTGTGGTTGTTTTGATCGCCGCTTGCACGGTAACGGTGTAGGCGAGGCACCCCGTACGCACGAGCAAGAAAAGCGATGGGGCAACTGCGGAAAAAGAAAAATGATGCACTTTGAAAGACGCTTTGCCGTTTTTCAGGGCTGCCTGATTAGGAAAAGCAGATGAAACCTTTCGAACAAGGTACAAAACTCACGCTCGCAGTGTTCGTCTCAACAGCGCTAATGGCCCTGAACGCCTCTGCATCCGAACGCGTCAATACGCAGCAAAACACCGTCTCGAAGGTCAGCTATGACTGGCACAGCAATGCCAAGAAAGCGACGGTGGGAACGGTCCGCTTGTCCGCGCGCGAACGCAAACGGCTGGCCGCCAGAATAGCCAAGCACGGAAACGGCTCTTACATCTGCTCCCCGTCGGGTTTTGGCCGTTTGTCCCGTTGCCATACGCGCTGAGTGCCGCGAAGCAGGCGCAGCGCTTACTGTGTTTGCACGGGCCAGGTAAATGAGTATCTGACGCTGGGCTGCGTCCCCGACATCCCCGCCCCAGACACGACATATTGAGCTTGTACAAATTGGTATTTGCCCAGTCCCAGCGACAGGGCATAAAGCCCATCCATACCACGAAGATAAAGCGCGGATGAGGACAGAACGACCAAGAGCGGGACAATTGTCAGCTGTAAGGTCAACGATCTAAGTGCACGGCTCAGGCGGATTTTGTTATCGCGAATGTGGCGCACAACGATCAGGATCGCAACGACGGTATATGCAAATCCACTGATGAAGGTCAGCAGGTAGAACCCCGCGGCATCTCGCAGGTAACCCACCATGATGATCGGAATGAAACATCCCAATGCCAACACGACATAGGGCAGAACGATACTGATCGGCAGCGTGGCTTCGACATCGTCCCCCTTCGGTGTGATCCGAAAATCGACAAACCCGCCAAAGATCCTGTCGCGCACCGCCATGATGCAGCCCCAAAGAACCCAAGGCCATTGAAGCGCCGGAAACAACGCCTTCTCCCAGCTCCAGACGCGCCCGGTTTTGGGGCGATAGAAACCGTCCCGTTTCAGCGACACGGAAAAGGCGATCATGGCCACGGTCGGGGCCGTGAAATGCAGGATGAAATCGGGATACGTGACATTGGCATATCGCAGGTCGAACATCACGGCCGAGATCGGCACGACGTAGAACACGACCATGACGCTGGCGATAATCGGATAGAGCAGCTGGCACAGCACGAACTGATGCCGAAGGCGCACAGGCAAATCCCTGAAATACCGCGGCGTGTGGAACAACAGCAAGGACACCAGGCTGCGCGACCACTGAAACTCCTGGGTGCAAAGATCGGACACAGTTGCCGGGCCTTCGCCCTCGGCAATCGCGTCAAAGGCGTGCACTCCTTTCCACCCGCCGGCACTCATGATCATCGTGGTTGAATGATCCTCGGCCAGTTCCGGCCCCAGCCCTCCGACCTCTTTCAAGGCTTTGGTCCGAACCGCGTAATGCGACCCGATGCACATCGGCGTCAGGCCATTGGTGTATCCGCATTGGAATATCCCGTGGAACCCCGCCTCGGTATCCAGCCGCGTACGCGCGGCCCAGCTTTCCTCGGCATTGGATGAACAGATGCTGGGCGCGCTGACATATCCGACCTCGGGATCGGCAAAGCCGCGCATGATTTCTTCCAGATAAGTGGGCTGCGGCACGTGATCGGCGTCCAGCTGTGAGACGAAATCATACTCGTCATATCCATAGTGATCATAGAAATAGGCCAGGTTGCCTTCCTTGCACCGCGTTCGGCGCGGCCATTCCGCGCGATGATACTCTGGCTTGTCTTTTCGGGTCGAAATCCTGACACCATGCGCCTTGCACCATTCGATGGTCTCGGCCTGCGGGTCTTCATCGGCAAGCCAGGTATCATGCGGATATGTCTGCGCCAGCATGGCTTCCAGCGTCTTGCGAACAAGCGAGAAGGGTTCGGATGGCGTTTTGGTGGTTATCATCGCCACTCTGACCGTTGCCGGGTCCGGCGGTGCGCCAGCCGGAACAATCGCGCGCCGCGACACCACGATCAACAGGATTTGCAGGATGAACAACCAGCTAAGCGCCACGGTGGCCACCCAATACCGCACACCGGGCAAGATGTGATCAGGATGCAACCACCAGACCCAGAACCAAGAGGCGGCGATAACCCATATGATGGCCAACAGGTGGTATTTCACCCGCTTGCGCCCCATCAGCAACGGCCTGGTATAGGACGGGCGGCCGGAATGTTGGGCTGGTTCGGATGGAATAGGGGGTGTGAGAGTGTCAGGTGGTGATTGCATCACGTACTTTCACACAGTTTCGCGGCAAAATCGGGGCATCGCCAGCCCCGAAAGACATGGTACAAATACCGGCCATTCTCATCCGGAACAAGCTTTGCGTTCAGTGATCGGGCCGACGGGTTTGAGCAGACCACGGTTGTTCAACGGCAATGAAAAACCGTGGTCATGCGTGAGAATTGGACTGCTCCCGCGTCAAACGGCGGTTGAAACCTTCGGTGCATTTCTGCGCAATTCCGACATGTAATAGGGAATGGTCAGGCGCAATCCCGCACTCAGATTGATCTGTGGCGTCCAGTTCAACCTTTTCCGGGCCTCGGAAATATCCGGGCGACGCTGACGCGGATCATCAACCGGCAGGTCTTCAAACCTGATTTTGGATGACGTTTTGACCTCGTCAATGACGATGCGCGCCAGTTGCTTCATCGTGAACTCGCCAGGATTGCCAAGGTTGACGGGGCGATGAATGGGCAAATCGGAATGCATCAGGGAATGCAGGCCGCGCACCAGATCATCCACATAGCAAAATGACCTCGTCTGGGTTCCGTCGCCATAGATCGTTATGTCATCGCCGCGCAGGGCCTGCGTGACGAAGTTCGACACAACCCGGCCGTCTTCGGGGTCCATACGCGGGCCATAGGTGTTAAAGATTCTCGCCACTCTCGTATCAACGCCACGCTGATCGTTATAGCAGTGAAACAGGGTTTCCGCCGCCCGTTTCCCCTCGTCATAGCACGAGCGGGGACCCATCGTGTGGACATTCCCATGATAGCTTTCTTGTTGAGGCGAGACCTGTGGATCTCCGTACACTTCGGAGGTTGAAGCTTGCAGAATGCGCGCACCTGTTTCCTGCGCCAGCTCCAACAGGTTTTCTGCACCGCGCACATTGGTCTGGAAGGTCTTTATCGGGTCTTCCTGATACCTCGGCGGCGACGCGGGGCAGGCCATGTTGTAGATGAAATCGAACCTCTGCGTCGTCCTGAACGGATCGACGACATCGTGCTGGACATACTCGAAATCCGGGTTGTCCAGCAGGTGAGCTATGTTTTCAATCCTGCCCGTAGACAGATTGTCCAGGCACACCACCTTGAATTTCTGTTCTATGTAAACGTCGCAAAGCTGAGAACCCAGAAACCCGGCTCCCCCTGCGATCAACACGCGCTGCTGCGAACCCATCTTCGCACGCGCAACCATCGACCGGGCACCCACGCCCGCCCCGTTACCGAAATAGTGCATCTTCCCCCCACCGAGATGGACACACAATGCGCCTGCTCTGAAAGATATTGCGTGACCAGGTTACCCAGTTAACCCGGCATACGTCTCACAATATCTACGCTGTCCGAGGTTATCCCCGTGTTCTGAGAGCGTGTCTAAATCTATCAATATGAACCAATACTTAATCCATTTAGTAACGCGCAAATCACCTGTTTCGTCAACAATTTCCAGAAAATTCCAGGAAAACTGCGCCAAAATACAATCTATAGGGGTTTTTCCGCCCCTTAATGGCGCAAGATCAGCTTCATTTTGCACGAAATGACAACAATCCGCGGAATTCGATTCTTTGGTTTCTGCGGCAGTCGACGCTGGTCAGCGCGCACGCGCATTGGTCGCGGCCTTGTGGCAATTCTTTACATATCAGGCGGTTGCGCTTGCACAGATCAACCAATCCAGACTTTTTCGGCATGTTTGTCTGCGTCTAGCCTCCACAAACGGACCGCTGAACGCACCGCCCGATTGATCGGCGAATCCACCACCTCAAAACCATGACTCCGGCGACCCGCGCCAATCCAATCGCAATTACGCCAAAATAACCTCTGTTTGGCCCTCGTTTCGCCATCACCGGCGGCAAACCTTGTCCTCCCAGACGAGGTTACCATGAACAGACTTTTGCCAGTTATTCTCGCCCTGTCAGTCATGATCGCCGGCCCCGCAGCAGCGCAGAAGGCCGGGATCGGTGCGTGGGAAAACTCCAAGCAAACCATCATTGGATGGATCGAGGACGCTCCATCGCTTGGATGGTACTATAACTGGCGTACCGACCAGATCCATTCCCGTTCACGCACCCGGCGCGATGTTGAATTCGTGCCGATGATCCACGGGGCCAAGGATGTGAACAAGCGCATCAGATCGGATTTGCCTGTGCGCGCTTTGCTGGGCTTTAACGAACCGGATGGACAGTCCGGATCCCATCAGGCGGGCATGTCGGTCGAACAGGCCGTGCGGCTATGGCCCAGGCTTGAAAGACACGGTTTGCGGCTTGGCAGTCCGGCCACCACCCAAGGCCAGACCATGGGCCGGCATTCGTGGCAGCGCCGGTTTATGAACCAGGTGGAGAAAAGAGGCCTCCGCGTTGATTTTATGGCTGTCCATTATTATTCGAACACCGGAGATGTCGGCGAGTTTCGAAGGTGGTTGCAAGCCGTCCACCGCGAGTATCGAAGGCCGATCTGGGTAACGGAATTTGCGCAGATTGACTGGCGTCGTCCGCATGCGGTGTCCTATGCGCAGAATGCCAGGTTCATCCAGAACTCGATGATCATGATGGAAAAACTGCCATTCGTGGAACGCTATGCGTGGTTTGCGGCCAATCCCTATCCGTGGAATGGGCGCGTGCCAAAGATCAACCTCGTCGAAGACAACCTGACGCCCACCCCTGTCGGGCAGGCGTTCGACCGCACTCTCAGCCGGATTTCAGGTGTGAACGTGGCCTCGAACAACTAGATCGGGTGAGTTTGCGCCCGCGACAGGGCCGAGGTCGAGGTCAGCTCGCTCTTTCTCTGCAAGGACAGTGCTCTGGCCGCAGACATCTGTCGAAAGATCTGATCACGGGATGAGTGTGATGCGCCTTGGTATGTTGGACAACCGGCTGAAATTCATCGCCGGGCCATGTCAGGTGTCGGTTTGGTTATCGTGATGCCGGGGTAATGCAGCGTGGCGCCGAAACATGTGACGGAGCGTATCACTTTGAAATAGCATGCTAATTACCTGGCAAACCACGCATGTTTTTCGAGAATTGGGATGCTGGCGGAGGAGGTGGGATTCGAACCCACGGTAGACTTTCACCTACGTCGGTTTTCAAGACCGGTGCATTCGACCACTCTGCCACTCCTCCGACAATCCTTCCCTAAACACCCAAAATTGATTCTGAAAGCCTGCTTTTTCTGGGGAAATCCGCCGAAACCCTGTCTGGACTCTTTTCTTGCAGCCTGCATGGCGCTATCGTGCGCTCGCGGGCATGTCCCGTGGGAGCAAGCAGCAAATCCCGGAAAACCGGGGCGCCGCGCCAAATCGCGCGGTTCATGGCAAGGGGCACGGCATGAATTTTCTTAAGACAGGCACGCGATCAGGCTGGCAACGCGCCGCTTTGATCACCGCAGGATTTACCGTTTTGGCAGGCTGTGAGGAGGGGGCAACATTCAACCCGTTCCAGGCACAACCCCAATCCGAGGAAGGCGCCGTTGCGCCAAGCAGTACGTCCACCCGGCTGGTCGAACGCGATGTCGAGGCACCGGATGTGTTCCAGGTGACCGACCAGGGCCTTTGGGACGGTCGCCCGTCGCTGGGCGGTGTCTGGGTGGCGCATCCGGATGTGAAAGAGCCCGAGCGGGTGATCATTCGCAACACCGCCAATTCCAAGTTCGTGATCGGGGCACTGTTCCGTCGCGAGCGTGAAAATCCGGGTCCCGAACTTCAGGTCTCGTCCGATGCGGCAGCTGCCCTTGGTATGCTGGCCGGCGCTCCGGCCGAACTGAACGTCACCGCCTTGCGCCGCGAAGAAGCGCCCGAACCTGTGGCCGAAGTCGATGAGGCCACCGCCGAGCTGGCCGCGCCAGATACGATCGAGGCGACAACGCTGGACCCGGTTGCCGATGCTGCCGCTGCCATCGACGAGGCTGAAGCCACCACCGTTGCTGCCACGGCACCAAGCCCCGCGCCGGCCCCCGCCGTGCAGACCTCGTCGCTGAGCAAACCGTTCATCCAGATCGGGATTTTCAGTGTTGAGCAAAACGCCAACAACACCGCCACCGCCATGCGGCAGGCCGGGATGGTGCCCACGGTCAAGAAACAAAGCGCCTCGGGCAAGACCTTCTGGCGGGTCATTGTCGGTCCCGCCTCGACAAGTTCCGAGCGCGCTGCATTGCTGAAGAAAATCAAGGGTATCGGCTTTGACGATGCCTATGCTGTCACCAACTGATCGTCAGGTTGCCATGTTCAGACTCTTGCGTTCACTGCTTCCGGTTCTTGCGCTGATCGTGGCGGGCCTTGTGCTCGCCCTGCCGGCGCAAGCGTTTGAAACTCGTGCCAAGGCGGCGTTTGTGATTGATGTCACGACGGGGACCGTGTTGCTGGAAAAAAATGCCGATACGCCGATGGCCCCGGCCTCGATGTCCAAGCTGATGACGCTGTATGTCACGTTCGAAGCCGTGCGCGAAGGGCGCCTGTCTCTGGATGAAAAACTGCCCGTCTCCCAACGTGCGATGAGCTATGGCGGCTCAACCATGTTCCTGGACACCACCGACCGGGTCTCGGTGATAGATCTCATTCGCGGCATTATCGTGCTGTCGGGAAATGACGCCTGCGTTGTTCTGGGCGAGGCGCTCAGCCCGAACGGGACCGAAGCAGGTTTTGCCGCCTTCATGACCCAGCGCGCGCAACAGTTGGGCATGACCAGTTCGACCTTCAAGAACGCCTCCGGCTGGCCTGCCTCGGGGCACTTGATGAGCATGCGGGACCTCGCGCTGCTGGCCCGGCTACTGATCGAAGAGTTTCCCGAATACTACCCGATGTTCGCCGAAACCGAGTTTGCCTTTGACGGGCGCGCCCCGCAAAACACCCGCAACCGCAATCCGCTTTTGACGCTGGGTATCGGGGCGGACGGGCTGAAAACCGGCCACACGCAGGAGGCCGGGTATGGGCTGGTTGGGTCTGCCAAACAGGGGGATCGCCGGGTGATTTTCGTGATCTCGGGGCTGGACAGCGCCCAGGCGCGCGCGCAAGAGGCTGAGGCGATCGTCAACTGGGCCTTTCGCCAATTCACCCAGAAAGAACTGATCAAAGCCGGAACCGAAATTGCCCGCGCCGATGTCTGGATGGGCGCAGCGGATACTGTCGGGCTGGCCCCGGCGACGGATATCGACACGCTGATCCCGGTGCTCAGCACCGAGGCGCTGAAGGCCGATGTGATCTATGACGGTCCTCTGCGCACACCCATTGCCACGGGCGATGAACTGGGCGAACTGGTCTTTGCCCCCGAAGGCCTGCCGGAAATCCGTGTGCCTCTTGTGGCTACCGAAGACGTGGCAAAAGGGGGATTTCTGCCACGTATGAAAACCGTCTCGTCCCTTCTGCTGACACGTTTGCAACAGGGGCCCGAGGGCGCGCTTTGACCACCAGTGAGACCCCGCAGCCGGGCTGGTTCATCAGCTTTGAAGGCATTGACGGGTCCGGTAAATCCACACAAGCCCGCCTGTTGGCCGAGGCGCTTGAGGAGGCAGGACACAAGGTGCTGCTGACCCGCGAGCCGGGCGGCTCGGATGGGGCCGAAGACATTCGCAAACTGGTGCTAGAAGGCGAGCCGGATCGCTGGTCCGCCGAGACCGAGTTACTGCTGTTCACAGCCGCGCGGCGGGACCATCTTGAACGCACGATAAATCCCGCGCTAGAGGCCGGACAGGTTGTGATCTGCGACCGGTTTGCCGATTCCACACGGATGTATCAGGGCCTCAGCCGGGGCGATCTGCGCGTCAAGGTCGACCAACTGCATGCGCTGATGATCGGGCGCGAACCGGACCTGACCATCCTGATCGACATGGACCCGGATATGGGGCTCAGCCGCGCCCTGGCACGGGGCACCGGCGAGGAGAGGTTTGAATCCTTCGGGGCCGATCTGCAAACCCGGATGCGTGCAGGCTTTCTTGATCTGGCGCGCGAATTTGCCAACCGCTTTATCGTGATCGACGGCAATCGCGCGGTGGCCGATGTCGCCGCCGACGTCAAAGCAGCGGTTTTGGATCGCCTGTCATGAGTGACGATCTGCCCCCCGAACCCGACCGCGCACCGGGTGCGCCGCACCCTCGTGATACGGTTCAACTGTTCGGGCAAGGTGCTGTCGAGGCGGGGTTCCTCAAGGTTTACAATGCCGGTCGCCTGCACCATGGCTGGCTGATCACCGGCCCGCGCGGCGTGGGCAAGGCAACGCTGGCCTGGCGCATTGCGCGGTTTCTGTTGGCCACACCGCCGGAGGAGGGGGACAGCCTGTTCGGCGACGCGCTGCCCAAGCCCGACACGCTGGATATCAGTCCTGATCATCCCGTCGCGCATCGCATCGCCGCGCGGTCCGAGCCGGGGCTTTATCACATCACCCGGTCGGTGAACGAGAAAACCGGCCGTCTGCGCGATATGATCGTGGCCGAGGATGTGCGCGATCTCAACAAGTTCCTACAGCTCTCTGCCGCTGATGGGGGCCGCCGGGTGGTGATCATCGACGCCGCGGATGAAATGAACGTGCAGGCCGCCAACGCTTTGCTGAAAATGCTGGAGGAACCGCCCGCCCGCACCACGCTTTTGCTGATCAGTCATCAACCGGCGCGGCTGTTACCCACGATCCGCTCGCGCTGTCGCGAGTTGCGTCTGGCCTCGCTATCGCCCGATGACATGGCCGCAGCCCTTGCGCAGGCCGGTATCGACCCCGGTCCCAACCCCGAGGCGCTGGCTGAGTTGTCTGCCGGATCGGTGGGCGAAGCGGTGCGTCTGATCACGCTGGATGGGTTGGCTCTTTACGGAGAAATCATCGGGCTGCTCGGGTCGCTGCCGCAACTGGATCGCCCGCGTGCCCTGAAACTGGCCGAACAGGCGGCCACGCGCGGCGGGGAAGAGCGGCTTGATCTGCTCTTGCATCTGACCGATGTGGCGCTGGCCCGTCTGGCACGCAGCGGGGCCACTGGCCACCCCCCGGCGGAGGCCGCACCGCACGAGGGCAAGACGTTTCAGCGTCTTGCCCCCACGCCGGAAAAGGGCCGCGCATGGGCGGCGTGCGCCCAAGAGATCGGCGCGCGCATGCGCCATGGGAGGGCGGTCAACCTTGACCCTGCCGCGCTCGTCTTAGATATGGTGTTCAGGATGCAGCAAACGGCGTAAGCACATGACCACCGAAATCCAGATCACCGACAGCCACTGCCATCTGGATTTCCCGGATTTCGAGGAAGACCGTGATGCGTTGATCGCCCGCGCGCTTGAGGCCGGTGTCACCCGCATGGTCACGATCTGCACCAGGCTGCGCCTTGAACCGCAGGTGCGCGCCATCGCCGAGGCCTACGCGCCCGTCTTCTACGCCGCCGGCACCCACCCGATGAGTGCGGCGGACGAACCTTTGGCGACACTGGATGATCTGCTCAAGCTGGCCAAACACCCCAAATTCGTCGGTATTGGCGAAACGGGCTTGGATTACCACTACACCTCGGAAAGCGCGGATATTCAAAAAGAATCGCTGCGCATTCATATCGAGGCCGCACGCCAGACCGGCCTGCCGCTGATCATCCATGCCCGCGCGGCGGATGACGATATGGCCCGTATCCTGACCGAAGAATACCACGCCGGGGCCTATACCTGCGTAATGCATTGCTTTTCCTCCTCCGCCGAGCTGGCGCAGGCTGCGCTTGATCTTAGCTTCTATCTGTCGATGTCGGGCATTGCTGCTTTCCCCCGCTCGACCGAGCTGCGCGAGATTTTTGCAGCCGCGCCGGTGGATCGCATTCTGGTGGAAACCGATGCGCCTTACCTTGCCCCGCCGCCCTATCGTGGCAAGCGCAACGAACCCGCCTATACCCTGCACACTGCGCAGGTGGGGGCCGAAACCATGGGCATGGACTGGGCCGCCTTCGCCGCCCAGACGCAGGTGAATTTCGACCGGTTGTTCTGGAAAGCCGCGCAATATCGTGAGGCCGCATGACCGAACGTCGCTTCACCATCCTCGGCTGTGGGTCGTCCGGAGGGGTGCCGCGCCTTGGCGGGCATTGGGGCGATTGCGACCCCGAAAACCCGCGCAATCACCGTCGTCGCTGTTCCATGCTGATTGAGCAGGAAGGAGAGGGGGGCACCACCCGCATCCTGATTGACGCCTCGCCCGATCTGCGCGCGCAATTGCTGGATGCCGGGGTGGGCGCGCTGGACGCGGTGGTCTTTACTCATTCTCATGCCGATCATGTCCATGGGCTGGATGATCTGCGGATGATCGTTTTCAATATGAAACAACGGCTGCCTGTCTGGGCAGACGGTGATACGCAAAACGCCCTGCTGTCGCGCTTTGGCTATGCGTTCGTGCAACCCGAAGGCTCGCCCTATCCGCCCATTCTGGACATGCACACGATCAAGGGTGATCTGACGATCGACGGGGCAGGCGGGCCGGTGACCCTGCGCCCGTTCGAGGTGAATCACGGCTCGATCGAGGCGCTGGGGTTCCGGGTGGGCGATCTGGCGTATCTGCCCGACGTGGCCTCGATCCCCGAGGATGTCTGGCCGGTGCTTGAGGGGCTGGACACCTGGATCTGCGATGCCCTGCGCCGCACCCCCCATCCGACCCATGCGCATCTGGAACAGACGCTGGAATGGTTGCACCGCGCCGCCCCGCGCCGAGGCATCCTGACCAACATGCATATTGATATGGATTATCAGACACTTGTCGACGAGACCCCCGACTTCATCACGCCAGCCTATGACATGATGACCCTGACCTACACGCTCTGACATGCAGGCGTTGCTGGATGTCATCCTGCCGGTCTTCGTGGTGATCGGCTTTGGCTATCTGGCGGTCTGGCGCGGATGGTTTTCCGACGCGGGCGTCGACGGGCTGATGAAATTCACCCAGAATTTCGCCATTCCCTGCATGCTGTTCGTCGCCATCGCCCGGCTGGATCTGGCGCAGGTGTTTGAATGGCAACTTCTGCTCAGTTTTTACACCGGTTCCTTCACCTGCTTCTGGCTTGGCTTTTTTGGTGCGCGGCTGATCTTTGGCCGCACCTTGGAAGAGGCCGTGGCCATCGGCTTCTGCTGCCTGTTTTCCAACTCGGTTCTTTTGGGCCTGGCCCTGACCGAGAGCGCCTACGGGGCGGATGCGTTAGAGGCTAACTTTGCTATCATCGCCCTGCATTCTCCGTTCTGTTACGGGCTGGGCATCACGGTGATGGAAGTGGTCCGCGCCCGCGGACAGCCCGGTGGCAAGGTGGCGCAGACGGTTCTGAAAGCGATGTTTTCCAATGCGCTGATCCTTGGAATCGGTCTCGGGTTTCTGGTGAATTTCTCGGGCGTGCCGCTGCCCGGTGTGCTGAATGACGCGTTGGATCTGATGGTGCGCGCAGCCCTGCCCGCGGCGATTTTCGGCATGGGCGGGGTGCTGGCACGCTATCGCCCGGAAGGGGATTTGCGCGTGGTCCTTTATGTCTGCCTGATCGCGCTGGTGGTGCATCCCACCATCACCAGCAGCCTCGGCGCGGCGTTCGACCTGTCGGTTCCGGCCACCCGCTCGGCCGTTCTGACCGCCGCCATGGCGCCGGGCATCAACAGCTATATCTTCGCCAATATGTACGGACAGGCCCGCCGCGTGGCGGCCTCAAGCGTGCTGATCGCCACGGCGCTGTCGATCGGCACGGTCTGGGTGTGGCTGGGGCTGTTGCCCTAATCTGGAAAGGGGTAATGATGCATTTGCCCTGTGTCTGCCTTGAGTCCCGAGTTGCGATTATGCAAGCCGCACAAGATCCATGCGTTGCGCCAAGCCTGACCATTTCGCCAGCCCTTGCGGGCGAGCTGGCGATCTGGCCGCCTGCGGCCTTTAGTCCGCGCAGGACAGTGTCCGCGCCGCGCCGCTCAGCCAAAAATCTCTCCGGTGGCCGTCCGGCTTGCATTCACTCCCCGTATGTAGAATCTGAGTGGCATGGACTTTGACTATATCATCATCGGCGCGGGCTCGGCCGGGTGTACCCTGGCCAACCGGCTGGGCGAGGACACGAGCAAGCGCATCCTGATCCTTGAGGCCGGGCCGATGGATCGCGACCTGATGATCCATATCCCGGCTGGCGTCTATCGCGCCTGGCGTGATCCCAAGCTGAACTGGAATTACGAGACCGATCCCGAGGCCGAGTTGAACGACCGGCAGGTGCCGATGCCGCGCGGCAAGGTGGTTGGCGGGTCGTCCTCGATCAACTCGATGGTCTATATGCGCGGGCACCCGCTGGACTATGACGGCTGGGCACAGGCCCCCGGCATGGGGCATTGGCGTTATGCCGATTGCCTGCCCTATTTCCGCGCCGGGGAAAGCTATGACCGGGGTGGGGATGCCTATCGCGGGGACAGCGGCCCGCTGGGCGTGACGCGCGGGCATTATGACAACCCGCTTTATGACGCGTTTATCGAGGCGGGCAGACAGGCCGGGCAAGGGCACTCGGACGACTTGAACGGGTACAACCCCGAAGGCGTGGCGCGCTATGACGCCACCAAGTGGAACGGACGGCGCTGCAGTGCCGCGGTGGCGCATCTGCGCCCGGCCCTGAAGCGCGGGAACGTCACCTTGATCACCCGGGCGATGGTGCAAAGGGTCGTCGTAGATCGAGGCCGCGCCGTGGCAGTTGAGTATTTGAAGAACGCTGAAAGCCAGAGGGCCGAGGCGGGCGAAGTGTTGCTGTCAGGCGGGGCCATCAATTCGCCCCAGACGTTGATGCTGTCCGGGATCGGGCCTGCCGATCATTTGGCGCTGCACGGGATCAAGGTGCAGACCCCTCTGGAGGGCGTGGGGCGCAATCTGATGGATCACACCAGCGTCATCCTGCAGTATGAATGCAAGAAACAGTTCCCCATCCACCGCGTTGACCGGCCCCTCAACAAGCTGGCGGCGGGGGTGCAGTGGGTGTTTACGCGAGGTGGCATCGCCGCCTCGAACATATGGGAGGCTGGCGGGCTGATCAGGGGCAATGCGGATGTTGCCTATCCTAATATACAATACCATTTCGGCCCGGTCGGCTTTGAATACAAAGGCAACGATATCTCACTGATGCAGGGCTTTTCTCTGCATGTGGATCAACAGCGCCCACGCAGCCGGGGACGGATCACGCTGGCCTCGGGCAACCCGCAGGACAAGCCGAAGATGGCGTTTGACTATCTCAGCGATCCGGATGATCTGCGTGAGTTGGTGGAAGGCGTGCACAAAGCGCGCGACCTGTTCCGTCAACCGGCTTTTGAGGGCTTGCGCGGTGCCGAGTTGATCCCCGGCCCGGATGTGCGCACAGATGCCGAGATCGCCGATTGGATCAGAACCGCGGTCACCACCGAATTTCATCCCTGCGGCAGCTGTCGGATGGGTGAAGGGGCGGAGTGCGTCGTCGATCCCGAGTTCCGCGTGCATGGCGTTGAGGGGCTGCGCGTGGTGGATGCCAGCGTAATGCCACGGATCACCTCGGCCAATCTGAACGCTCCAACCCAGATGATGGCCGCGCGCGCCGCCGATTTCATTGCCGGGCGCGATCAGAAAACACCCGAATTCGTACCCCTCGCGTTTGAAGAATAGCGGTGCGTTCAGGGCTGCGGCGAGAAGCGCAGCGACAGGCAAGACATGCCACCATCCAGCTTGGCCGCTTCTGAATTGCCGACTTCGCGCACCTGATATCCGGCATCGACCAGCCGGTCACGTGTTTTGGGAAACCTGGCGGCCATGATCACAAGGTCGTTAAAGCGGATCGCGTTCGCAGCGGCCTCTTCCCCGTCAGCGGTATGGATGACGCGGTAACCTTCAAAGCATCCCGAGGCAGCGAGGCGTTTGGTCGCCAGAATGGTCTCGCCATCCAGAAGCGAGCAATCGGTCTTGAAATGCAAAACCCCTTCCGGCGTTTCGACCTCGCGCACCGCATAGCCCAACGGGGCCACGAGGCGGGTCAGTTCGGCAATCCCTGCCTTATCGGTGCGCGCCGACGTGCCTACCAGGATTTCGCGCTCGGTCACCAGAATGTCGCCCCCCTCGATAAAGCCGGGGCCGTCGATGGACAGGACGGTGTCGTATAAATCTTCCAGCGCTGGCACGATCTCGGCGGCCTCACCCAACCGGCTGGGCGCGCCGGGGCGCATCCTGATGGCGGCCTCTTGCAGGCAGAGGGCGGCGTCTTCAACAAAGACGGAATCGGGATACTCTTCCAGCGCCTCCAGCGTGACGACCTCTGCACCGGTGGACTCCAAGGCGGCTATGTAATCCGCATGATGCTGCAGGAAAACGTCCAGATCCGGTGCGCCCGTATCGGTTTCGCGCAACCCGTTGACGATGCTGGCGCTGGGCTTGCGGGTGATGGCATGGGTGAAGCTATGTGATTTGGCGGTCATTCTCTGGTCCGTTTTCATGATCTGTCGTTGCTTCTAGGCCTGACGGCGCAGCGCCTGCGCCATGCAGTGGATGCCGCCCCCGGTCTTGGAAATCTCGGCCGTGTCCACGGCGGCCACTTCAAAGCCACGGGCGCGCAGCTGTTCGATCAGCACGGTCGATGAACTGGGCGCGATCACCTTGTCATTGCCCAGGGACATCATGTTACAGCCCAGTGCCATCGTATCGGGGAAGGGCACGTCGATGATCTCGTGACCCTTGGCTTTCAACCACTCGACAATCGCGGGTTCCGTGCAGGCGAGGCAAACTGCCGTCAGCTTCTCGGCCACCGGCACGACCATCAGATCGATATGCACATAGTACTCGTCGATATAGGCAAGGCGCACTTCCCAGCCCTCGGCCTCGAACCAGCTGGCCACCTGTTTGGCACCGGCCTCGTTGGTGCGGGCCTCGCCACAGCCGATCAGCACACAGCCCTCTTCGATCACGTTGAAATCACCACCCTCAAACGTGCCGGCGGTAACCATGTCATAGATCGGGATGCCCAGTTTTTCATAGGCGCGGATGGCGGCGTAATTTTCACCCCGGCGCCACCATTGCGACATGGCGGTGATGAAGGCGCCATAGGGCGTCATGCAGGAACTGTCGCGGGAATAGACCTGCATGGTCAGTTCCGGCTCGGCCTCAAGCATGTGGATATTGACGTTGAAATGGCGATAGGCATCGACCAGTTCGGCATGCTGGGCCTGGGCGGTCTGAATGTTGCAGGGGGCCTCGCGCAGATGTTTGCGCGACAGGCTGGAGGTGGCGCGGTGAAACAGATGCGCAGGCGAGCCCAGCAGCACATCGGTCAGCGGGTCGGTTTCGTTTTTGAACCCCCAGCGGGTCAGGGGCGCAGTACCGCCAGCAGGGTTGCGGCGTTTCAGGGTGAACGCATCGGGTGATTTATCAAGCGCCATTTTGGGTGTCCTTTCCTGTTCGTGTCATGCGCCGGGCAGACCGGCGGGAATCCACCAGTCGCGGCCCCGGGGCGTTGTAACATATTCGGGCCATCTGAAATGGATGGGCGGGTCGTAATCGCAAAGCGGCGGGATCATCTGGTCACCTGACGTTCTGCGTTTGAATTCGTCCATCGCGGTAAATCGTGCGGCGGGGTCTTCCAACAGCCGCAGGGCCGAGGCGGCCAGAACCTTGGCCGCGGTGCGGATCATCGGGTCAATCGTGGCCGGGATACCGCCCAGCGCATTCATCACCCAGGCCGGATAAGGGCCGCCGCGCAAGGCCGGACGCGCGATATAGAACCGCGCGGTCGGGGCGTGCCAGCACATATCGGTGTAATCATCCGAGGTGGAATTGATCTGACTTGGCGGAAGGTCTTGGCGCAGGGTCGCCTCGGCCTCTTGCGGGGGTACCAGTTGCGAGAGTTCGTCGATGAAGGGGGCGTCCATCGGCTCCATCCCAAGGTTGCTTTGAATCTCTCGCGCAACCCCCATGGCGGCCTCGTCCCAGACCGGCGCGCCAACGTCCTGCAGCGCCTCCCAGACCACATCGGCCATGGCATGGTTGGCCAGACCGGGGCGGGATTTGCAGACCCAGTGACGCTCGACCCGACAGCCGGTCATGGCGGCCGCGGCCTCGGCGTTGCGGTCCAGTGCGGTGGTGATCCGTTCGGCCATCTCAAGCGTCGGCACGCGCATCATGTATTGGATCTCGGCCAGCCCGGCGGGCAGGTTATCAGCGGTGGCTTGCCCGGCCGTCAGGATGGCCTCGGACACGGACCAACCGCCCTGATGCGGCAACATCGCCTCGCGCAAGGCCTTGGAGGATTGGTACATGGTCATCAGCGCATCATTGGCACCGGGCGCGCGCACGTCGGAATGGCTTTGCGGGATCGGGGCATTGTCGGAAGCACCCCAAAGTTCCGGCGCGTCACAGATGAAGCGATAGATCATCGAATAGGCAGCACCGCAATGCGTGTCCCAGCGCACGGTATTGCACATTGGCAGCATGTAGAACGGATGGAAGGACAGCATCCCCGCCAGCCCATCGTAATAGCCTTTGGCGGCGTGAATGGGTTTGGAGCCCCGCACTTTTTCGGCAGGCTCACCAGTGTAGCGCAGCCCACCCTTGATCCCGTGCTTTTCCATTGCAGCCTTGGTGGCAAGCAACCCGCCCAGCGTGCTGATGCCAAGGCCGGAATGCGGATCGGTATGCCCGCCCGCCTGATAGCCCAGCCCGGCACGCGGCTCGCGGCGCTTACTGGCGGCCTGACAATTGCCCGGCACCGCATCGTATTCGGCGTACATGCCAATGACCGGGCCATCGCCGTTTGACCATTCAGCGCAAAAGGCGGTGGGCATCCCCCCCGAGCCTTCCTCGACCGTGAAGCCCTCGGCGCGCAGGCGGGCCACGTACCACTCGGCCGAGCGATACTCGCGCCAGGCGGTTTCGCCAAACTCAAAAATCGTCGCGCACCACTCGGACAACTCCGGCAGTCTGGCATCGACCACGGCCAGCGCATCTGATTGTGCATGTGACAGCGCCATCGCATCCTCCTTGCCTTGCATTTAGACATTGCGCGGCGGGATGGGTAAGTGAAACATTTTTCTGCGCTTGGAAAATTTCCTTCACCTTTGCCGCGTTCTGCGAAAGACTTGGGCTGGTGAGGCCGGGAAAGGGTTTTCAATGGCGCGTCTTCCCACAACGCAGGCGCTGCGCGCGCTGGAAAGTTTTTCACGCCATGGGGTGGTGTGGAAGGCGGCGGAAGAACTGAACCTGACCCGCAGCGCGGTCAGTCATCAATTGCGCCTGCTGGAACGCGAGCTGGACTTCGTGCTGTTCAACCGGGTGGGGACAGGCATCGAGCTGACCAGCCGGGGCAAAGCCTATGCCAATGATGTGCGCGAGGCGTTGTCGACCATCAGCCGCTCGGCGGCACGCCATTCCGGCGGCGGGCTGTCGGGGCAGTTGATCATTAGCTGCACGCCGGGGTTTGGGGCCAATTGGCTGAACACCAAGATCGCCCGGTTTCGGGCGATGTGCCCCGATCTGTCTTTGTCGGTCGTCCTGCCTGCTGCCCTTGATGACGTCAGCACGCCTGATGTCGATGTTTTTGTGGCCTTCGGCGACCCGTCACAAGGTCAGGGCGCTGTCGAGGTGTTGCGTGAGGTTGAATTCACCCCATTGGCCAGCCCTGCGCTGTTGAATCGCATGGGGGGTCTCAAAACGCCCGAAGATGTGCTGCGCTGTGATTTACTGCATCTGGGAGATCACACGGACTGGACAAACTGGCTACGCCAGGTCGGGGTGCCTGCCAGCATGGCCAGCAGCGGTATTGTCTATGCTGATGTCACCCTGGTCCATTCCGCCGCGATCAACGGGCAGGGAATCGCCATGGGCGATGAGTTCATCTGCGGCGATGCGATGGCGGCGGGGCATCTGATGCGCCCCTTCGATCTGGCGGTTGATCCCGGGAAATCCTATTTTCTGTCCATCCCACCGGCCAAGCAGGACCTTTCAAGCGTGGTGGCCTTCAAGAACTGGATACTGGCCGAGATGGACACTCCCAAGAGCAAAACCCCGACCCGTTGACAAATTTCATTTGTCGGTTTGGCAAGAAAAATTCCATTGTCGCAACCCGCTGTCCTTTCATACGCTGCCCCCGTGAACGACCGGGAACCGACGTCGCGGTCGCCTGACTGTTGCCATGCGTCGGAGCGACATGGGAGAGCGAGATGAATAGTTTTGATATCGATAGACTGAAAGCAAGGTTCGCCACTGGCGGTATCAGCAGACGCCGCTTCATGCAGGCCTTGCTGGCCTCGGGGGCAACCGTTTCGGCAGCCAGCATCATGGCCGGGCAGGCGCGTGCGGCCACGCCCAATCGCGGCGGCACCATTCGGATCGGCAAGGGGCATGGCCAAACCACCGATACGATGAACCCAGGCACCGCGGAAAACGGGTATATGGTCAACCTGCTGCAGTCCTTCCACGGCTACATGACCGAGGTTGCCCCGGACGGCAGCCTGTCCGCGGGCATCGCCGAAAGCTGGGAAGCCTCGGCAGATGGCAAAACCTGGAGCTTCAAGCTGCGCCCCGGCGTGGCCTTCCACAACGGCAAGGCGGTCTCGCCCGAGGATGTGATCGCCTCGATCAACCATCACCGGGGCGAGGATTCGACCTCGGCGGCCAAGCCGCTGGTCTCGGCTGTCACCGATATCAAGGCCGATGGTGCCTCCGGTGTGGTCTTTGAACTTGAGTCCGGCAATGCCGACTTCCCCTTCACGCTGAGCGATTATCACATCCCGATCGGCATGTCCGAAGATGGCAAGGTCGATTGGACCACCGGTATTGGCTGCGGTGCCTATAAGCTGGACAATTTCGATCCCGGCGTACGGGCCGATCTGTCGCGCAATGACGATCATTGGGATCTGGACAACCGCGCCTTCTTTGACTCAGCCGAGTTGCTGGCCATCACCGATGCCAATGCGCGCACCTCGGCGATGGTGGCGGGCGATCTGGATGCGATTGACCGGATTGACCTGAAAACCGTAGAGCGGATCAAGGCGGTTCCCGGCATCACGGTGCATTCGATCCCGGGCACGCAGCATTTCACCTTCGAGATGATGTGTACCTCAGACCCTTACACGGACGTCAATCTGCGCATGGCGCTGAAATACGCGATTGATCGTCAGGAAATGGTCGACAAGATTCTGTTCGGCTATGGCGTCGTGGGCAATGACCACCCGATTGGTCAGGGCCAGCGCTATTTCAACAAGGACCTGCCGCAGCGCGAGTACGATCCGGATAAGGCGAAGTTTCATATGAAGGAAGCCGGCCTCGACTCGATTGATATTGATCTTTCGGCAGCGGACGCGGCCTTTGCCGGTGCGGTGGATGCCGCCGTTCTTTATCAGGCCTCGGCGGCCAAAGCGGGGATCAACATCAAGGCCATCCGCGAGCCCAACGATGGTTATTGGACCGATGTCTGGAACGTGAAACCGTTTGTGGCCGTCTATTGGGGCGGACGCCCGGTTGAAGATCAGATGTTCTCGACTGCTTATCAAAGCGGTGTGCCGTGGAATGGCACGCGGTGGTCCAATGCCCGGTTTGACGAATTGCTGATCAAGGCGCGCGCCGAGCTGGACGACGACAAGCGACGGGTGATGTATTACGAAATGCAGGAAATCCTGAGCAATGATGGCGGACTGGTCGCGCCGATGTTTGCCTCTTATGTCTTTGGCACCCGCGACAACGTGGTAACGCCCGCGCAGATCGGATCAAACTGGGACATGGATGGTGAACGCTGCATCGAGCGGTGGTGGTTCGCTTAGGGGCACCAGCCGGAAAGCTGTTCAATCAATTCAAAGGGCGGATCAATCACGATCTGCCCTTTCAGGTTTGTTGAATGCGATCTAGCGATGCAAGGAAAGCACCTTACGTCTTTGCCGTTGCCTGCAGCCAGTTGATGTAAAGCCGTTCGGCCATGTCGTTGAAGGCCTCCATCCGCTCGGCACATCTGGCTTCAAGGGCATCCACCGCGCCTTTGCCGATCGCCTTGTCCAGCGCACCGGCATATTCGGGGATGTTGTTCCAGTTCTGCACGGTGTCGGTTTCGATCTCGACATGAAACTGGGTCGAAAAGGCTCGCGTGCCCCATTTCATCGCCTGCACGGCGCAATCGGGCGAGGTGGCCAATACCTGCGCCCCCACGGGCAGTTCCTTCACCTCGGCGGAATGCCACTGCAGGCAGTCGAATGTCTCGGGCAGCCCGTCAAAGAACACGCCCGATGCCCCGGCCTCGGTCAGGTAGACATCCAGCACGCCGATCTCGGGGGTTTTGGAAGGGCCAACCTTGCCACCCAGCGCCTCGGCCAGCAATTGATGCCCCAGACAGAGGCCCAGATAGGGCACGCCGCGCTCTTCGACGGCTTCTCTGATGAAGGCCTTTTCGGCGACAAGCCACGGATGCGCGTCTTCCTGCCAGGTGTCCATCGGCCCGCCCATGACCCAAAGCGCGTCAAAGCCATCCATACTGTCAGGCAGCGCCTCGCCCTCGTCCAGTTCAATCGGGGTCCATGTGTGACCGTCTTCGCGCAGGAATTCGCGAAAGATGCCGGGATGTTCGACACGTTCATGTTGCAGAACAAGGATATGCATGGTGATCTCCGCAGGATGTTTGCCGCAGCCTAGGCTGTGGCGAGGGGCACTGGCAAGGCGGGGACGCGAATGCGACGTTATGTGACGGGTTTGGTGATGGCGATCGGCTTGGGCGCGGCCCCGGCGCAGGCGCAATTGGGGTGGTTGTTTGACAAGGGTCACCCCTGTGAGCCGCTGGATCGCGCCTGTTTGACCCAAACGGCGCTTGAGGATCTGAGGCCGTTGGCCGAAGACGCATCGGTCAACAGTTTCGGCAAGGTGTTTGGCGCGCTCTGGCCGCATCTGGATGAGGTTGAGCGCCAGCCGATACTGGACGCCTATCTGGCAAAACCGGATGGGGACCGGGTGATCTATTACATGAATGTCGCCCTGAGCCAGTCGATTTCCAGTGATGCCGAGGTGCAATGGCTGGCCGATCTGCTGGATGATCCCAGTGTCGCGGGGAACCTGCCGATAGACTATTACGCGCCCGCATTGGTGGCGGCCTTGCTGAAAACCGATCCCGAAGGCGTTGCCGATCTGGCGATTGAAAAGGGCGCGGCCTTTGCCGCGATCGCGATTGATGGGCTTTACCGCACCATTGCGTGGATGGCGCGCAACGATCTGGCCCGGCTTGAGGCCTATCTGGATGCGCATAATCCACCCGCTGCCTCTTACTTCAATCCCAGCACCCATCTGTTCCGCATCGCGGGTGAAATATGTAACGACAGCCAGGACGGCATGGCCCTGGCCAAGGTCACGCTGGCCGACATGCTGCGCACCCGCATCACCTCGTCCGAACGGTTCGCCTTTCCGATGCGGGCCGTGGTGGCTTGCGAAGGCAGCGAGGCCGCATTGGCGGCGGTTGAGGATATGTTCACTTGGGTTGCCAAGGACCTTGAGCGGCAAAAAGCGCGTGGGCAGGACGGGGCCTTTGTTGTTCAGCGGATCGTGAAAGCAGTGAATGACGATGGGCTGGCCCCGGTGATCCGCGCGCTTCACCGCGAGGGTCAGGAGGCAGAGGCCGCCACGCTGGCCGAGCGGATTTTGCCAAGGGCGCAGGTGGTGATTTCGGTGGATGCGGATCAGGAGATCGCGATCAGCAAGGACGAGGTGCAAGCCCGGCTGAGTGATATTCTGGCCCCCAGTGTCGAGGCCGCGTCCAATCTTGATCCGGTCACGGTGCTGCACTGGTTCACGGCTGAGTTTAACCCGGATGACCATCTCAATGCACCCGATTACGCCGGGTTTGCGATTGATCCGATCCTTACGCTCTGGCCCGAGGCCCTGGCGCAAGAGGCCGCGGACAAGGCCATCCCCTTGCTGGAAAGCTCAAAGTACAAGGCCTATGACCTGCTGCGCCTGCGGATCGGCATGGCCCGGGAAAACCTGTCAGACTGCGCCCTGTCCGAGGCGGCAATGGGCGCGTATCTGGATGGCATCGCCGCGTTGGAAGGCGCGGGGGCGCGGGCTCTCGCGCTGTCGGGGTATCTGCATTATCTTGACGCCCGCGCGGCGGCCGATGCGCCGGTCTGCGCAGATTAAAGCATCCACTCCACTGGCAGCAGGCCAATGATTACAATGGCGATCTGTTGGAACCACGTCGCACCCGGTTCTTCCTGATAAATCACCGGGTCGCCCTCGGGCAGCGATTCCTGCCAGATCATTTTCTCTTCGGGGGTCAAGGCGGGTCGATAGCTGACCAGATCCACGGGGCCGTCGAATCCGGCGTGCAGTTGAGAGGCCAATGTGGGGCTGTTGATCAGGAACCCCATCTCGCAATTCAGCATGGCCGAGCGCGGATCGAAATTGAACGAGCCTATGAAGACACGTTTGCCATCCACCGCCAGCGTTTTGGCATGCAGGCTGGCCCCCGACAGACCGATGGGGGTTTGAGGCTGGGGCGCGGTGCCGCGCAACTTCAACTCGAACAGCTCAACCCCCGCTGCCAGCAAGTCGCGGCGGTACTTGATATAGCCTGCATGGACCAGCAGCACATCGGTGGTGTTCAGCGCATTGGTCAGGACCCGCACGTCGCGCCCGTTTTGCGCAAGCGCGGACAACGCGTCGGTGCCGGCCCGACCGGGGACGAAATAGGCCGAGACCAGGTCAAGCCGGCCTTCGACCCCACCGAGAGTGTCGGTAAGACGTGAGATCATCAATTGATCACGGCTGGCGATACCTTGCCCTTTCACCGGGTCATCGGCGACCAGTTGCACATTGGTCCATTCGATTGCCGCTGCCTGCTCGGCATAGCGCGCGGCGCTGCTTTGTGCCTTGTCGATAAACGCCCTAGCGGCGTCGCCTGCCTTGATGTTTTCCACGCGGGCCATAAAGCCCGCCAGATCACCCGCGCCCGAAATGATGCGTTCCACCTCAAAAACCGAGGCGCTGTTCCAATAGGCATCGAACACTTTCGCCGTTTCGGGAATGATCGCGCCAGTGGCAAGCGCATCCATATCGACATAGAACTGATCCTCGCCGACCTGAAAATACTCGTCCCCCACATTGCGCCCGCCGATGATGGCGGCGGCGCCATCCACCACGAAAGACTTGTTGTGCATCCGGCGGTTCATGCGGAAGAAATCAAATGTATAGCCCGCCATTTTCGGCGTTCTGATGGTGGACGGATTGAACAGGCGGATTTCAAAATTCGGCTGTGCATTGAGGGCGGCCATATGGGGGTCAAGCCCGGGCACACCGTTGTCATCAAGCAGCATCCGCACCCGGACGCCCCGTTGGGCGGCGCGATAGAGCGCATCCATCAGCAACATCCCCGACGTGTCGTCATGCCAGATGTAATATTGCAGATCGATCGAGGCCTCGGCGACGTCCGCCAGCATCAGGCGGCTGGCCAGAGCGTCATTGCCATCCTGCAGAGGGATCACACCGGACAGGCCCGGGCGCTGCTCGGCGGTATCGGCCATCAACTGCCCCAGCGCCGTGTCGGGATTGGACGGGATCGACAAGCTGTCGGCGCGGTCCGAGATATCGGGCAGGGAAAACACGAACCGGGCGATCAGGATCGCAATGGCTAGCACCAGGGTGAGTTTCAAAAGGAAGCGCAGAAAATGCTTCATGGTGTCATCCTAACGGTAGGCCGAGGGTGGTTGGCCAAAGCTGTCGGCATAGGCGCGGCTGAAATGCGAGGACGAGGCAAAGCCCGAGGCCAGCGCGATTTCGGTCAGCGAAAGGGGCGAGTTGCGCAGCAGGCTTTGCGCCTTGTCCAGCCGCAATTCGCGGTAATAGCGCATGGTGGAACGGCCCAGCTTCTCGGTGAAAAGCCGGTTCAGCTGGCGCGGCGAGACACCGGCAATCTGGGCCAGATCATCAAGGGCAAGAGGGTCGGCCACATGCGCCTCCATTGCGCGCACCGCATCGAGGATCGCGGCATTGGTTGAGCCGACACGCTGCACAAGGCTGCTGCGTTGCGGACCGACCGAGGGGCGGATTTCGGTGTGCATGAACCAATCGCTGACCAGCCGCGCAAAGGGCGCGCCGTGATGGCGGGTGATCAGATCATGCATCAGATCCATCGGCGCGGTGCCCCCCGCACAGGTGACACGGTCGCGGTCAATCACGTAAAGCGAGCGGTCCAGCAACAGATGCGGCGAGATTTCGGCCAAAGCCCCCGCATGTTCCCAATGCACGGTCATGCGCCGTCCGCCCATCAACCCGGCCAGCGCCAGAATAATCGGTCCGCCTGAAACCCCGCCAATCTGCACGCCGGCGCGCGCCATCCGCACCAGCCACGCAAAGGCGGCTGTGTCGGAAAACCCGGTGGGATCGCCACCGGCGACAACAAACAATGTGTCGAGCTTGAGATTGGCCCCGACCCGCGCATCGGGCATCACCGACGCCGCGCCGGAACTGGCAATTGCCTGATCGTTGACGCCCACATGGGCAATGTCATAAAGCGTACGCCGTGCCAGAAGGTTGGCCGCACGCATCGGCTCGACCAGCGAGGCATAAGACATCATCGCAAACCCGTCGATCAGCAGAACGCCAATCCGGCGTGTTTTCGCCTCTGTACCAATTTCGTCCATTTCATATACGTATCCGGCTATTTTGGAAAAGTCGATTCGGAAATGACGCGCGATGGTTCGGGAACACCGCTTTTTGGGGACGTTTGTGTCATGCGCTATTCCGGCTTCAAAGTATTCTTGCAAGGCCTGACCGGCAACAAGGGTTGGGGGCCTGCCTGGCGCGAACCTGATCCGAAACCGGAATATGATATCGTGATCATTGGCGGCGGCGGGCACGGGCTGGCCGCGGCCTATTACCTTGCCAAAGAATTCGGCATGACCAATATCGCGGTCGTCGAAAAAGGCTGGCTGGGCTCGGGCAATATCGGGCGGAACACCACGATCATCCGGTCAAACTACCTGCTGCCCGGCAATCAGCCTTTCTATGAAATGTCGATGAAGCTGTGGGAAAATCTTGAGCAGGACACGAATTACAATTCGATGGTCTCGCAGCGCTCGATCCTGAACCTGATCCACTCGGATGCGCAGCGCGATGCCTTTGTGCGACGCGGCAATGCGATGTTCCTGTCGGGCGCCGATGCCGAGCTGGTGGACGAGGCGCAGCTGCGCGCCGAATTGCCGTTCCTTGATTTCGACAATGCGCGCTTTCCGATCAAGGGCGGGCTGTTTCAGCGCCGCGGTGGCACGGCGCGGCACGACGCGGTGGCCTGGGGCTATGCGCGTGGCGCGGACAGCCGCGGCGTCGATATTATCCAGAACTGTGAAGTCACGGGATTCGACATCCAAAACGGCACATGCCGGGGTGTCGAAACAACACGCGGGCCGATCCGGGCGAGGAAGGTTGCGATGTGTGTGGCAGGTTCGTCAGGCCGAGTGGCGGCCTTGGCGGGAATGCGTCTGCCGATTGAATCTCATGTGCTTCAGGCCTTTGTCTCTGAAGGATTGAAACCCGTTCTCCCTGGGGTGATCACCTTTGGCGCGGGCCATTTTTATGTCAGCCAGTCTGATAAGGGCGGCCTTGTGTTTGGCGGCGACATCGACGGCTATAACACCTACGCCCAGCGCGGCAATCTGCCGGTGGTCGAGGACGTGGCCGAGGGCGGCATGGCGATCATGCCGATGATTGGCCGTGCGCGTCTGCTGCGGTCCTGGGGCGGGGTGATGGACATGTCGATGGACGGCACGCCCTTCATCGACAAGACCCATATCGAGGGGCTCTATTTCAACGGCGGCTGGTGTTACGGCGGCTTCAAGGCGACACCGGCCAGCGGGTACTGCTATGCCCATTTGCTGGCCAAGGACGCCCCTCACCCGGTGGCCAGCCAGATGCGCCTGGACCGGTTCATGACCGGCAACCTGATCGACGAAAAAGGTCAGGGCAACCAGCCCAACCTGCATTGAGGAGGAAGAAGCGATGATCATCAATCACCCCTTGCTTGGTCCCCGCGATGCGGCGGAGTTCATCTATCTGGGCGATGCCAGCATGATCGACCGGCCTGATTGGCAGGCTGAGGACGCCATGCAGCAGTTCCACGACTATGGGTATCTGCGGGACAACCCGGCCGGTGAACACAAAGAGCTTTGGTATCATGAGCAGGGGGATCGGTCGTGGCTGGTGGTCACGCGCAACACCCTGACCCATGAGATCACAGATGTAGAAATCGCCCGGGATGTGGCGCGGGCACGGGGGCGTGACACATGAGCCGGATTGAAGGCGGTCTGATTGATCGCAGCACGACGTTCAACTTTACCTTCAATGGCAAGGCGATGCAGGGCCATCCCGGCGACACGCTGGCCTCGGCGTTGATTGCAAACGGGCAGAAGCTGGTCGGGCGCTCGTTCAAATATCACCGCCCGCGCGGGATTTTCTCGTCAGGCTCGGAAGAACCGAACGCGCTGGTGCAACTGCGCAGCGGCGCGCATCAGGAACCCAACACGCGGGCGACCGTGACCGAGCTGTTTGACGGGCTAAGCGCGACCAGTCAGAACCATCGCGGGTCGCTGGAATACGATCTGATGGCGATCACTGATTTCGCGTCACCCTTTCTGAGCGCCGGGTTCTATTACAAGACCTTCATGTGGCCGAAAGCCTTCTGGGAAAAGCTTTATGAGCCGATGATCCGCGCCTCGGCGGGGCTTGGACGGCTGTCGATGAAGGAAGACCCCGACAGCTACGACAAGGGCTTCCTGCACTGCGATCTGTTGGTCATCGGGGCCGGACCTGCAGGGCTGCAGGCGGCGCTGACGGCAGGACGTTCCGGCGCACGCGTGATCCTGGCGGACGAAGATTTCGCGCCCGGCGGGCGGCTCAATGCCGAAACCTACGAACTGGGCGGCATGGCCGGGTCCGACTGGGCCGTACAGGCCGTGGCCGAGTTGACCGCGATGGACAATGTGCGGCTGATGACACGCACGACGGTGTATGGCGCGTATGATCACGGCACCTATGGTGCGCTGGAACGCTGCACCGATCATCTGGCCTCACCGGCAGGCAAACCGCGTCAAATCCTGTGGCGCATCTATTCCAAGCGCGCGGTTCTGGCGGCAGGCTCGACCGAGCGGCCCATTGCCTTTGGCAACAATGACCGGCCCGGCGTGATGCTGGCCGGGGCCGTGCGGACCTATGTGAACCGCTTTGGTACCACACCGGGGCAGAAGGTGGGCATCTTCACCAATAACGACGATGGATGGCGCACTGCGGCCGATCTGCACGCCAAGGGCGTCGAGATTGCCGCCGTGATCGACAGCCGGGACCAGCGGCCCCTGATCGACATTCCCGGCGCGCGCTATATGCAGGGCGTCGGTGTGCGCGATACGGCGGGCCGCAAGGGCCTGACCCGGATCACCCTGACCGACAACCAGATGGTCGATGTGGATTGTCTGGCCGTGTCGGGCGGGTGGAACCCGAATGTGCATCTGACCTGTCATCAGCGTGGCCGTCCGGAATGGCGCGATGATCTGGCCGCGTTTGTCCCCGGTGGGGCGTTGCCCGTCGGCATGGCCGTGGCCGGGGCTGCGAATGGCAGTATGACGCTGGCAGCCGCACTGGCCGAGGGACATGCGCAGGCCGCTGCGCAGTTGAAGGACCTTGGCATCAAGGTGGCCCGCAAGAATGTGCCCCAGGCCGAGGATGAGGCACGCGACTGCGCCGCCTTCTGGCATGTGAAAGAAAGCGACAAGCGCGCCTGGGTCGATCTGCAAAACGATGTGACAGTCAAGGATGTGAAGCTGGCCAATACCGAGGGGTTCCGCTCGGTCGAACTGCTCAAGCGCTATACCACGATGGGCATGGCGACGGATCAGGGCAAGACCAGCAATATCTCGGGCCTTGCCATTCTGGCCGAGGCCGCGGGCAAAACCATTCCCGAAGTGGGCACCACGATCTTCCGCCCGCCTTACACGCCGATCCCGCTTGGCGCCCTGGGCGGCCGGGCACGGGGCAAGGATTTCCGCCCCTACCGCCTGACGCCCAGCCACGAATGGGCCAAGGCCAATGGCGCGACATTTGTCGAGGTGGGCAACTGGCTGCGGGCGCAATGGTTTGCACGCCCCGGCGAGAAGGGCTGGCGCGACTCCGTGGACCGCGAAGTGGAAATGACCCGCGCATCGGTGGGCATCTGCGACGTGACCACGCTGGGCAAGATCGACGTGCAGGGCAAGGATGCCGCCGCGTTTCTGAACAAGGTGTACGCCAACGGCTTTGCCAAGCTGGCCGTGGGCAAGGTGCGCTATGGCCTGATGTTGCGCGAGGATGGCATCTGCTATGACGACGGCACCACCGCGCGCATGTCCGAGAACCATTTCGTGATGACCACGACCACCGCCAATGCGGTGCTGGTCTTCCGCCGGTTGGAATTTGCACGGCAATGCCTGTGGCCGAATATGGATGTGCACCTGATTTCAACCACCGATGGCTGGGCGCAATTTGCCGTGGCCGGACCGAATGCCCGCAAGCTGCTGAGCAAGGTGGTGGATAAGGGCACAGACTTGTCGAACGAGGCGTTTCCCTTCATGGCCTGCAGCGAGGTCACCGTCTGTGGCGGCACGCCGGGGCGGTTGTTCCGCATCAGCTTCTCGGGCGAATTGGCCTATGAAATCGCGGTACCTGCACGGTTTGGCAGTTCGATGATGTCGGTGCTGATGGAGGCGGGCAAGGAATTCGATGCGGTACCGTATGGAACCGAAGCCCTTGGCGTGATGCGCATCGAAAAGGGCCACGCGGCGGGGAACGAGCTGAACGGGCAGACCACCGCGCATAATCTGGGCATGGGCCGCATGGTTTCCCAGACCAAGGAATGCATCGGCAATGTCCTGTCCCAACGCCCCGAGATGGTCCGTGAGGATGCCATCAAGCTGGTCGGGTTCAAACCGGTCGATCCAAGCGTAAAACTGATCGCCGGGTCACATTTCATCACCAAGGGGGATGAGGCGAATATGGCCAATGATCAGGGTTGGATGACATCGGTCGCCTATTCGCCCGGCCTTGGCCATTCCATCGGTCTGGGGTTCATCAAATCGGGCGATGCCCGCATCGGCGAAATCGTCCGCGCGGTCAGCCCGGTGCATGACACGGAAATGGAGGTCGAAATCTGCTCGGCCCATTTCATTGATCCCGAGGGAGGACGCCAACGTGCCTGATTACGTATTGGAAAGCCGCCCGCCCCTGGCCGGGTACGAGAAGTCGTTCGGGGATATCACCCTGAGCGCGCCCGCCGATCTGGCGCTGGTGTCAATCGCCCTGCCTCTGGGCGGAGAGGCCGCAGCCATGAAGGCAATCAAAGCGGCCTATGGCAGCGATCTGCCCGAGGTGGGCAAATCCTGTGCCACGGCCAAGGGCGATGCCACATTGCTGCGGATGGCCAGCGATCAGGCGTTGGTGATGTTCACCCATACCACGCCCGATGCGGAACGCGTTGTGGCGGGCAAGCTGAAGGGTGCGGCCTATACCACGGATCAGACCGATGTGTGGTGCGCGCTTGAGATCAGCGGCACCGGGGCCGTGCGCGCGCTGGAACGGATTTGCCCGCTGGATCTGCATGACAATGCCTTTGCCGTGAATGATGTGGCCCGCACCATGATGGAGCATCTCGGCGTCATCATTCTGAGAACAGACCCAGAGGGGTGGCTGTTGCTGTCGGCCTCCTCCTCGGCGGGCAGTTTCCTGCACGCGTTGGAAACGTCGATCACCAATGTCAGCTAAACAAAACCAAGCGGATTCAGGGACCCGCGAGATTTAAGGGAGAGGACACCAGAAAGATGTATCTTGAAAACCTTGAACCATCGCGATCCACATTCGCGCCGCCCATCGCCTGCAAGCGCAGCCTGTCGGGAGATTTCGTGTTTCTGAGCCAGGGGGATGAGGTGGGTTTTGCCGCCGAGGCCTGTATCGACGTGCTGCGCTCGGCCAATCGGCTGATTGGCGACGAGGTGTATCGCTGGTCGCATCTGCGCGGCGAGGACAGCCTGGATGCGCTGGACGGGCCCGTCTGTGGGCCGGATCAGACCCTGGTGCTGATTGGTGGCACGGAAAACCCCTGGCAGCCAACCTCGGCCCGACTGCGTGATCTGAGGGCCTGTATCCGCAACGCCGCCCGGGTCTGTGTTGTCGGCGCGGCGGTATTTGTGCCCTTGGGCGCGGGCGTGCTGGGCACCAAGCGGCTGTCGGTGCATCCCAATTTCCGTCCCGGCGTGGTGGAGACCGCCGCGGGGCTGGACCTGCATGAAGGGGCCACCTGTCATCACAAGGCGCTCAGCAGCGCGATCAGCCCGGCTTCGGCCATTCGGATGATTGTCGAACTGGTGGGTGCGCGCGATGGCGAGTTTATCCGCTCCGCCCTGTCAAACTATCTGGGCCTGAGCGAGCCGGACAGTGCCAATATGGCGGGCGAGCATTGGCGCTATACCCGCATGGCGCGGGGGGATGTGGTGATCGGCGAGGCGCTGAGCATCATGCTGGATCATCTGGAAGACACGCTGAGCGTGGGGCAGATTGCCGGGCTTCTGGATGTCTCGCCCCGCAAACTGGAACGCGGGTTTCGCGAATTGCTGCATCAGACCCCGCTGAAAGTGTACCGCGATCTGCGGCTGGACCGCGCGCGCAGCCTGATGGCGCAGACGGCGATGCCGATGAACGAGATTTCAGTGGCCTGCGGGTTCTCGAACGTGACCCTGATGAAGAAGTGGTTCATCACCAAATACGGCGAAGCCCCCGAACAGGTGCGCCGCCATGCCTATGGCGGGATGCGTCCGAACTGAGCGCACGGCGTTGGGTGGCACCCGGCGGGCATGTCCGGGCGCTGTATGGTCGCGTGAAACGTCGCGCCTGTTTGACGTCAGCCGGGACAGTGCCGGACCGTGGGATGGCGCCCGAACGCTCATGTGGTGCACTTTATGCCTGCAAAATCCGCATATCCTATCCAACGCGCACCCAGCCTCGCCAAAGCGCCAGCCCGGCGGGGCGGTCTGGCGCTGGCCCGGCGGCTGCGCCTTGATTCCGGGCTGGAGTGGTGGACTGATCGCAATGGGGTGTTCTGAGGGCATCGCTGCGAACCGAGTGAAGGCTTTTTCCGCACTTTGTTATTGATGCTAAGCGCTTTCGCCGCTGTTAGCCGTCCAGCCCTAGTTCAACAGTTCCTCAATGTGCCCAGTGATCTTGCCGGAGGTCGGCTTGGTGCGTGAACCGTAAGTGGCCACCACCTCGCCCTCGGGGCTGATCAGCACCTTGTTGAAATTCCATGCGGGCGCGAATCCGTTATCGGCCTTGACCGAGCGATAAAACGGATGCGCCGCGGCCCCCAGAACCGGGGTGATCCCGGTCATCGGCAGGTCCAGCCCGAACTGGATCTCGCAAAACTCCTTGACCTCTTCGTTGCTGGACAGTTCCTGCCGGAAATCATCCGATGGCACGGCCAGAACCACCAAGCCCTGATCGCGATAGGTATCATAGAGCTTTTGCAGCCCGGCATATTGATCCGTAAAGCCACAGCGCGAGGCGGTGTTGACCACAAGGATCGGCTGGCCCTGCCAGTCTGACAGCCTCAGCGTGCCGCCGTCGATATTCTCAAACGGCGCATCCAGCGTGATGGCCCAGAGGGGCGTCGCAAGAAGGGTGAAAACGACTGCAAGCAGATGGCGCATGGCTCTTCCTTTCATATGGGGATTATACGGGCCGACCGCAGCGTCGGATCACCCAAGGTTGAGCGCGATGTAACAATGCTTTGAATTTCGCCGATCCACCCCATTTCATGGTATCAAGAGAGTCGTTCCAAAGGAGGCACCCCAGTGACCGCATACACCAAAGACCCCGACGCTATTGCCCGCCTCAGCCCCGAGGAATACCGCGTCACCCAGCAAAACGGCACCGAACGCCCCGGCACAGGTGCGCTTCTGGACAACAAAGAGCCCGGCATCTATGTCGATATCGTCTCGGGCGAGCCGTTATTTGCCAGTGCGGACAAATATGAAAGCGGCTGTGGCTGGCCCAGTTTCACCAAGCCGATCGAGCCGGCCAACATGAATGAATTGCGCGACACCACCCACGGGATGATCCGCACCGAAGTGCGTTCCGCCCATGGCGACAGCCATCTGGGCCATGTCTTTCCGGACGGCCCGCAGGATCGTGGTGGTCTGCGCTATTGCATCAATTCCGCCAGCCTGCGGTTTGTCCATCGCGACGATATGGAATCGCAAGGCTATGGCGACTACCTGAACCAAGTGGAGGATGTGAGATGAGCGAACGTGCTGTTTTAGCCGGAGGATGTTTCTGGGGGATGCAGGATCTGATCCGCAAGCTGCCCGGCGTGATTTCCACCCGTGTGGGCTATACCGGGGGCGATGTGCCCAACGCCACCTATCGCCACCACGGCACCCATGCCGAGGGGATCGAAATCATGTTTGACCCCGCCAAGATCAGCTTTCGTCAGCTGTTGGAGTTCTTCTTTCAGATCCACGACCCCAGCACGCTGAACCGGCAGGGCAATGACACGGGCATGTCCTATCGGTCGGCCATCTATTATGTCGACGAGGATCAGAAGGCCGTGGCCGAAGACACGATTGCCGATGTGAATGCCAGCGGCCTCTGGCCCGGCAAAGTGGTGACCGAGGTTGAGCCCGTCGGTGACTTCTGGGAGGCCGAGCCCGAGCATCAGGATTATCTTGAGCGGTTCCCGCAGGGCTATACCTGCCACTTCATCCGGCCCGACTGGAGACTGCCCCGCCGGGATGCCGCGGAATAGGCGGTACCTTTTCGCGGCGCAGACTATTGTTGCAGACATGCATCCCGGTGTTGCGGGCATCGCCATAGCGACCTGACAAAGCAAGAAAATCAACCCATCGCTGTGGCGCCTTGAAATGTCCTGGCGGAACGTCTCCGCTCCGCCGAAGACGGCTCCGAACAAGAAAAATTGTAAGTCTCGCGCAAGATGGCTGAGACCAAGAGGAATTTCACCATGAGCCATCGCCCTGGAGAAGCAGCCCGGCACCATCGCCAAAATCGCACCGGAACGCTGGTACGGGGATGTCGTGATCGACATTGAGGTCGTGACCGAAGCCGGGGAAGAAGCAGAGTTTCACCTCGATCCTGAAAGCGGGGACATCCTGGCCACGTTAACGGATGATGACCCCAGCGATGACCCGGGTGAAACCGACGATACCGATCCGGACAGCTGATTTGTCCCAAGCCCTATGCCGGTTGAGCGCGGCGTTGATGTCTGCCGCGCCCTGTCGCTTTCGTCAAAACCGGATCCTCAGATGCCTGTGAAATCCCTGATCAGTGCAAGTGTTTTTGTGCTGCTCCATATCGCCCTCGTGACCCCCCTTTGTGCCACTGGCCAATATCCTTGGGGGGCGCTGGCGCATCGTGGACCGGATCATGGGCGGGCCCGACAAATCCTATGCCATGCATCGCTGGCTGGGGTTTTTCGCCCGCAATCGCGCGCGTGCCGAGGCGCCTCCCTTTACCATCGCAGGGGCTGATGACATCTCACGCCGCTTTATCATCCGGGCCGCGGGCGATTGGGCAGACAATTTCGTGCGCACGGTGGCGCCGGGCGATCAGTTCCGGCTTGGCGCCGGTGTCGGGCGGTTCCTCCGTCACTCCTCCGCTGGCGCGCCTCCCTGAAACGCGTTGCCATTGGCGTAATCGCAAGGCCCCTCCTGCATTTCCAGATGCAGCCCGGTGCCCTTGAACGGGTGCGCGCGGGCGAGGTCCTCGTCCACCTCGATACCCAACCCCGGGGCCTCGGGTGCCTTGATGAACCCGTCTTCCACCCGGATCGAGCGGGTGATCAATGCGTCATGGAACGGCGTTTCGATACATTCGCACATCAGGATATTGGGGATCGAGGTGGCCAGATGGATATTGGCCGCCCATTCCACCGGCCCGGCATACAGATGCGGTGCCATCTGCGCGTTATAGACCTCGGCGATGGCGGCGACCTTCTTCATCTCCCAGATGCCCCCGGCGCGCCCAAGGGCCGGTTGCAGGATCGTCGCCGCCCCTTGGCGCAGCACCGGGGCAAACTCGGCCTTGGTGCACAGCCGTTCCCCCGTCGCCACGGGGATAGAAACCGCGCTGGCTACTTTGGCCATTTCACCCACGGCGTCGGGTGGAATGGGTTCTTCAAACCACAGCGGGCTATAGGGTTCCAGCGCCTTGCCCAGCCGGATCGCCCCGGCGGTGGTGAACTGCCCATGGGTGCCGAACAACAGGTCGGCCTTGTCGCCCACCGCCTCGCGGATCGCCTTGCAATAGGCGACCGAGATGCTGATATCGCTCATCGCCGGCATATGCCCACCACGCAGGGTGTAGGGGCCCGCCGGGTCAAACTTGATCGCCGTATAGCCGCGATTGACGCAATCCAGCGCGGATTCAGCCGCCATTTCGGGCGAGGTCCAGAACTCGGAAATATCGTGATGGGGCAGGGGGTAAAGATAGGTATAGGCGCGCACCTTCTCGTTCATCTTGCCGCCTAACAACGCCCAGACTGGCCGCTCGCGCGCTTTGCCAAGGATATCCCAGCAGGCAATCTCAAGCCCCGAAAACGCGCCCATCACGGTCAGATCGGGGCGCTGCGTGAACCCGCTGGAATAGGCACGGCGGAACATCAGCTCGATATTCTCGGGGTTTTCGCCCTCCATATGCCGGGCAAACACATCCTCGATCACACCACGCATCGCCTCGGGGCCGACGGACGACGCATAACACTCGCCCCAGCCAACAATTCCATTGTCCGTGGTCAGTTTGACCAGGATCCAGCTGCGCCCGCCCCAGCCGGGGGCCGGGGGCGCTGTGACGATGATATCAAGGTCTTTGAGGTGCATAGGGTGTTCCCTGTTCTAAATCGTTTGGCCGATATCGGGCAGGCCAGCGGTTGGTAGGAAGTGCTCGGGCACGGCGGCTTCATACATCGTCGCGGCGTGAAACACCGTCAGATCATCAAAGGTGCGCCCGATGATCTGAACCCCGGTGGGCACGCCATGCCGGTCCCGCCCGGATGGCACGGACATAACCGGGCAATTGGACAGCATGTTGAAATGATGGGTCAGGGCCCAGCCGAAATCGGGATCGGTGACCTGACCATCCACGCGGAAACCGTCGTCAAACACATCGTGATCGGCCCGCACCGACCCCACTGCCAGTGTGGGACAGATCAGAATGTCATATGTCTCATGCAGCGCACCGATGGTCTGGTACATGCCGTGCTGTACCTGCCATGACCGGGCCACGGCATCCGGTGCCAGTTCCTCAGCGGCCCCGGCGGCGGCAATGGCATAATCGGTCATCTGATCGCCATAGGTATCCCGCAGCCACAGCACCTGACGGCCATAGTGCATCGCCGAATACCAGCTCAGTGCGGCGTCCACCGTTTGGTCGCTCCAGTTGATCTCAACAGGCTCAACCGTGCAGCCCTGATTGCGGAAAACCTCCAGCGCGGCCAGCGTGTTCGCCCGCACATCCGCATCAATCGGCACATAGCCCAAATCCATCGACCAGCCGATTTTCAAGGGGCGCGGTTTAAAGCTCTCGGGGATCACCACCCGGTCTCGCAGGCTGTCGTGATCGCGCGGATGCGAGCCAGAGATGATGTTCTGGGCCAGCGCCGTGTCGCCCACGCTGCGGCTCAGAACGCCGCAATGATTAAAGCGGTCAAAATTGAAGGGCGGCCCATCCGGGTTGCGCCCATGGGGCGGTTTGAACCCCACCAGTCCACAGGCCGAGGCGGGAATGCGGATCGACCCGCCAATATCGGTGCCGGTGGCCAGCGGGGTCATCCCGGCGGCCAGCGCGGCGGCGGACCCGCCCGAGGACCCTCCGGGCGCGTACTCAGGATTGTGCGGATTGCGGGTGATGCCAAAACGCTTGGAATGACAGGACCCGGACATGCAGAATTCAGGCGTGGTGGTGCGGGCATGAAAAATCGCACCGGCACCGCCCAACCGTTCAAGGATCGGATCGGTCGTGGTATCCGGCGCATGCCCCAGTGCGAAAGACCCCTGCGTTGTATGCTTGCCCGCCCAGCTATGCACGTCCTTCACCGCCACGGGCAGCCCTTCAAGGGCACGCGCGCTGCCATCGCCATAGCGCGCCTCGGCCTGTTTGGCCTGATCGCGCGCGGCGTCAAAGTAGGTTTCTGTATAGGCATTGACCACCGGGTTCACCGCCTCGGTGCGCGCGATCAGCGCGTCCAGATAGTCCACCGGCGACAGCGCCCGGGTTTTGAACCGGTCCAGTACCTGTGCGGCGCTGAGAGTGCAAAGCTCGGGGGCGCTCATCACCTGCGCCTATTTCAGCATGATCACGTTGCGCCGGGCCGAACCGGTCTTGGTGTCGGCAATCGCCTCGTTGATCTGCTCAAGGCTCCAGCGGTTCGAGATCAACTCGTCCAGCTTCAGCCGCCCCTGACCATACATGTCGACCATCCACGGGATGTCGCGCTTGATCACCACATTGCCCATCTTGGAGCCCACCATGGACTGGCTGACGGCGGCGAAATTGGCCGCCTCGTAACGCGATTCCGCGCCCGTGGCTGGCATCCCGACCATGATCACCTTGCCGCCCCCGGCCAGATAGCGCGGCGCCTGATCATAAGCCGCCGCTGCGCCCACGGTGACCAGAACGGCATCCGCCCCGCGCCCCATGGCCGCCTTGGCGGCACGCCAAGGTTTGTCTTCGCTGCCCAACACCCCATCGGTAGCCCCGAACTGGCGCGCCACGTCCAGTTTTTCCTCGCTCATGTCCACGGCCACGATGCGCCGCGCGCCAGCGATCCGTGCCCCTTGAATGGCATTCAGGCCCACGCCTCCGGCACCGATCACCACGACATCCTGTCCGGCGCGCAACCCCGCGGCATTGACCACCGCGCCCACGCCGGTGATCACACCACAGGCCAGCAGGCTGGCCGCATCCATGGCCATATCCTCGGGAATGCGCACTGCTTGCGATTGATCCACCACCACCTTTTCGGCAAAGGCACCACAGGCCATGGCCTGATGCAGCTTGCCGCCATCGGGCATGCTCAGCGGCCCGGCATCGCCGTCATAGGGTGTCTCGCACCCAGTCGGGCGGCCTTCACCACAGCTGGGGCAATGCCCGCAGGCGCGGATCAGGGTGACCACCACGGGATCGCCAACCGAAAGCCCTGTGACCCCCTCACCAAGCGCGCTGACCTTTCCGGCCGCCTCATGGCCATAGACAGCAGGCAACGACCCGCCCCAGCCGCCATCGGCAAACGTGATGTCGGAATGGCAGATCGCGACGGCGTGCAGATCGACTTCGATTTCGCCCATTTGCGGGGCACGCAGTTCGACAGGTTCGACAGACAGAGGGGTGCCAAAAGCATGGCAGACGGCGGCTTTGATCGTGGTCATGACTGGGTCCCTCGTTCGATTTGTGTCCAGCCTGACAGCGATTCTTCAAAGGGTTCAAGCGCGAAAACGGCGTCAGGGGGCGCTTTTGGAGGTCTGCTTGTGGTTCTGGGTCAGAAACAGCGCGATGCCGACAAAGAGCAGCAGAAGCGAGGCCAGAAAGGGCGCGCCAGGCAGGAAGATGGGTGCATCATCCGCCGTGAAATAGGCAAAAACCCGGGTCATCAAAAGGGGCGAGACGATCATCGCCAATGCCGAAACCGACGCGATCACACCCTGCAATTCGCCTTGGGCATCGGCGGCGGTCTCGCGTGACATCAGCGCCTGGATCGCCGGGGCCGCCATTGCCGCCATCGCCGCGATGGGGGTCAGGACCAAAGCTAACCAGCCGCTGGTGACGATGGCCAACAGGATAAAGCTGACAATGCCAAACACGAAACCCAGGAACACCGTGCGCCTCTCGCCCAGCTTCGACAGGGCCAATCGGATCAGGCCACCCTGTACAATCGCCATCGAGATCCCGAAAGCAGCCAATGAAACCCCGATCATCGAGCTGTCCCAGCCGAACTGCGCGGTCGTGTAATAGGACCAGATCACCGGGTAGACGTTGAAACTGACCTGGTAGAGGAAGAACACGATCAGCATCCGTCCCAGCCCGGGCAGGGCGCTGACATTGGCGAAAGCTCCCAGCGGGTTGGCACGGCGCCAGCGGAAGGGGCGTCGGTTTTCATCCGTCACCGTCTCGGGCAGGATCAGCAGGCCGAAAAGAAAATTGGCCCCGGCCAAAGCCGCGGCGGCATAAAACGGCGCGCGCGTGCCCAGATCGCCAAGGATGCCACCGATCAACGGCCCCAGTACGAATCCAAGGCCAAAAGCGGCGCTGACCATGCCAAACCCCTGACCGCGTTTTTCTGGCGGCAATGTGTCGGCCATGAAGGCCGACGCGGTGGAATGGGTGGCGGCGGTGATCCCGCCCACGATCCGACCCACCAAAAGCAGCCAGATGCTGCCTGCCAGCGCCATGACGATGTAATCGGCGGCCATGACGAACAGCGAAATCAGCAGGATTGGCCGACGCCCGAACCGGTCCGACAGGTTGCCGATAATGGGTCCGAACACGAACTGCATCACCGCGTAGGTGGTGGTCAGGATCCCGCCCCAGATCGCCGCGTTGGACAGGCCCGCGCCCTGAACCTCCTGAATGAGGTCCGGCATCACCGGCATGATCAGCCCGATGCCCATGGCGTCGATCATGATCGTCAGCAGGACAAAAGTGGTGGGCAGGTTCAGACGCATGGACGCTCCGGCGGGCACCGCGCCCTTACCGCACCCTATCCGGGCGTGACCCGGTTGCAAGGGGTCACAAGGGGACAGTTGGGGGGCGACGTTGCGTTCGCCGCAGCTCGGTCAGCGCGCGCAGCCCGACCGCGCCGATCACGATGGCCCCACCGATCAGTGTCGCTGCGCGCGGCACCTCGTTCAACACCAGCCACACCCAGAGCGGGCCAAGGGCAAATTCCAGCAGCATGAAGATCGTCAATTCCGCCGCCGCGATATGCCGCGCGGCAATAATGAACATCAGGTTGGCCCCGCCCGACAGCACACCGCCCAGCAGGAAACAGAGGAAAATATCGTGCAGCGGGATCACCAGATCATGCCATGTCACGATCAGCGACACGGCCAGAACCAGACAGCCCGCCACCAGAAGGACGGGCTGCATTTCCACCCCGCGATGGCGGCGCACGATGATCGCGTAGCCGGAAAAGCAAAGCGCCGTGACCAGCCCCATCAGATTGCCGTAAAGCGAACCCGCCCCGATGCCGCCCGCCACCATCACCGCGATTCCCACCGAGGCGCAGATCATCGTGATCAGGGTGTTTCGCGTCAGCGGCTCTTTCAGGATCACCCGCGCCAGCGCGGCGGTGAAAAAGGGGATGCCGCTGAGCATGAAAAGCGTGTTGGCCACGCTGGTATTGGTGATCGATTGCAGAAAGCTGAACGTGGCCCCGGCCATCAGAACCCCGGCCAGAAGGCCCGGCCGCCCGATGGCACGCACCGTGGCGGGGGTCGCGCGGCCAAACCGGACCCCCATGATCAGCCCCACCACGAGGATCAACGCGGCCGACCGATAGGCCATGATTTGCCAGACATCCGCCTCTTCCATCAGCCGGATGAACAGCCCGCCAAAGCTGATCAGGATCGAACTGGTCACCATCAGCGCCATGGCATAGCCACGCCGGATATCGGGAAGGGCTGTGTCGGACATCCTTTTACCCTAGGGGGTGGCTGTGACTGGCTGCTGCCTGCTTTGCGACGGCACGGGTCGTTTTCGCGTGCCTGTGGCGAGTTCGTGTCAGAGATGGCCAATCTCGTGCAGAAAACGGCTCACCGCCCGGGCAAAAGCCTCTGGCTGATCGACGCAAGGCAGATGGCCCGCGCGGCGCAGTAGTTCAAACTGCGATCCGGGAATCAGATCAACGGTTTCACGCACCAGATCAGGCGGGATCGCGCGATCCTCGGACCCGGCCAGCCCCAGGCAGGGCAGGCGTAACCCGCTGGTGGGCGTGTAAAAATCCGTCCCCGCGATGGCAGCGCATCCCCCGGCATAGCCGCGGGGGTTTTGGCTCAGCAACATGTCACGCCATGGATCGGCGGCCTCCGAGGTCAGAAAGGCTTTGGAAAACCAGCGCGCCAGAACCGGCTCGACCACGGCCTCCATCCCGCCGCTCAGCGCGGCGTCGGCGCGCTCGTGCCATGCCTTGGGCGGCCCGCTTTTCGAGGTGGTGTTGGACAGGATCAGCGCGCGGATCATATCCATCCGCTTCACCGCCAGCCCTTGGGCTACCATCCCGCCCATGGCCAACCCCAGAAACACACAGTCGCGCACGGCAAGGTGATCCAACAGGGCTTCGGCATCGCGCACCAGCGCGCCCATTTTGTAAGGCGGCGCCAGCGTGTCCGAGCCCCCATGCCCGCGCATATCATAGCGCACAATTCGCAAGCCCTCGGGCATCAGCGGCACCACCGGATCCCAGATCCGCAGGTCCATGCCCAACCCATGGGCCAGCACCAGCACGGGTCCATCGGCTGGTCCGCTGTCACGATAGCTTAGGGCAAGGCCGCTCTCTGCAGTAAAGCGCGTCATCGCCCAGCCATAGCAGCGGTGTCACTCCATCACCACCGCAATCCCGGCAAAGATCAGCAGCGCGCCAAAGCTTTCGCGCAGGGAAAGTCCTTCGCCGATGGCAAATGCATAGCCCAGAACGATCAACGTCTCGGCGGCGATGATGACGAGGTACAGCACCCCCAGCTCGACGCCGCGCATCAATATGATTTCAGACTGCATCGCGGCGAAAAAGCCCAGCAGGATCAGCCCTCCGGCCAGCATGGTCCAGTGGCCCGAAGCCAGTTTCATTCCAATCGTGGCCAGCCCGTATCCCATGGCGGCCATAAGCGCCAAAATCATCAGGCGCGTGTCTAATAAGTCCATTACGGTCTTGGGCGGTACAGGGCACAAAATCTTACCTTCTAAAATGCCGCCACTCTCACAAAAGGTCAGTCAAAAGGTCTTTGGTCTTTCAATGGCAGTGAAGGTAACAGATTTTCGTGCGCCGCCTAAGTCAGGATTTCCTGCCCCCGCCAGATAGGCGGATATGGGCCATGATCTGCCCGTGATCCGAGGCCAGCTTGTTATAGGGCGCCTCGGCATGGGACCCATCGGTCAGATGGTCATTGAACACGCTGAAATAGCTCATCTCGCCGATGCGGCCTTCGTGATCAGGGTGGAAATGGCGGGACATGAAGATCTGGTCGATGCTTTCAAACACGCCGCCAAAGGCCGAGGTGTAAACCATGTCGCGCAAGCTTTTCCGCACGAACAGTTTTTCCGCCGAATGCAGGCGCATGCGGGCGATGTCTTCCTTGATCTGCAGGTTTTCTTCGGCGGAATAGCGATCCGAGTATTCCTTGGCATCATGCCGCAGCATCCATTGGTAATTCTTGAATGGCGTCTCCCCGGCGATGATTTCCGAACTCACCGCATGTTCGCCATCATTGAAATCCCCCATCGCCATGACCGGGTTGCCCGCCTGTAATTCCTTGACGATTTCACGCCGCAATACCCAGGCCTCGGCCATCCGCCGCACTGCTGAACGCAGCGATCCCAAAGCGCGCCCGACAGGGTCATACCGCGTCAGGTCTTCTTCGGGGGCATATTCGGCCCCGTCCGGTTTGAAATGCTCACCCAGCTTGGATTTCAGGTGGCAATTGAAAACGGTGATCACCTGATCGCCGACCGGGATACGCACCTTCAGGATCGGGCGCGACAGACGGCGCAGGACGTATTGACCCGCATCCTTGTCGCCATGCATCCCACGCAGGGGCTGAAACGGTATGGTTACAGGCGTCGCGAGGTTCTGGATGATCTCGGGGGCGCCGGCAAAGCCCAGACGCGACAACACGGCCACCCCGGGGCGCCGTTTGCCAGGTATCCCCTCATCCGCCGCGTTGGGCGCAAAGGCGAGGGCTGCATCGGTATAGGGTTCGACCGAGAGTTTGCGGAAAATCACCTTGCGATGATAGCGCTTGGATTTATCGGGGATCGTGGCCGCGTTCAGCGTATTGGCCCGCGCATCGGCCTCGGCAATGACGGCCTGAAGGGCGTCTTCTTCGAAAATCTCCTGAAACCCCACCACATCGGCATTCATGCTGAGCAATTGATCGGCCAGCCAGTCTTCTTTCCAGGCGTATTCCTCGGGCGTGTAGGTCTGGAATTCGTAGTATTCCTTATCCGGCCCGATCAGGTTTTTGACGTTGAAACTGGCAATCGTGAACTCGGTCATGGGTGTGGTCCTGTAAGATATCTGGGGGCTGACTCGCAGCAATCGGAGCTTTGGAAAAGCCTAGACCGGATGGGAAGACTTTGCCAACGCCACACCGAATGTACGTGACAACTGATCGACGGTGATGCGGGACAAAGCATTCCTTCGCCGCGTACCAGCTATCGCAGGACAGCGTCAGCCCCTGGGGTGGCGACCCACCATTTGCTTCGGGGCGCTTTATGGTTGCAAAACACATCCACAGAACGAGCGCAGCGCCTTGGCCAGACAAATCGCCAGCCCAAGGGAGGGGCTGACGATGGCCGGGCCGCTGCGCGGCTGTTAATCGGCTGGGCGCGTAGCAGCGAGGGCCTCTTAGGACTCCAAAGCGGACGTTCGGAGGCCGAACAATCCGTCACCACCGGAGTGCTGGGGCGTCGCGCTCACGCCCCGAACCGTTCCAACGCTTTCCGGAACATCTCCGGATCCACATTCCCACCCGATATAGTACAGATCACCGCATCGCCTTCGATCTGATCCGCCCGGAACAGCGCGGCGGCCAGCGCCACGGCTCCTCCCGGTTCGGACACCACTTTCAGCCGCTGAAAGGCCATCGCCATCGCCTGCAGCGCCTCGTCCTCGCTGACAACCAATCCCGGACCACACAGCCGTTGCATGATTGGAAAGGTGATCTGTCCCGGGGCAGGGGTCAGGATGGCGTCACAGATATTGCCCGACTGCGCGTTATTCGTCTCGATATGGCCCGAGGCGAGCGACCGGGTGGCATCGTCAAACCCTTCCGGCTCACATGGCCGCACGCGCAGGCCCGGGGCGTCAGCCTCCAACGCAAGGGCGATCCCGCTGGTCAGCCCGCCACCGCCGCAACAGACCAGAACCTCGCCGCTCTCCACGCCTACTTCGGCGGCCTGCGCGGCAATTTCCAAGCCGGTCGTGCCTTGCCCGGCAATCACCTGCGGTTCGTCATAAGGCTTGATCAGGGTCAGGCCACGTTCGGCCTGCAGGGCCTCGCCCAACGCCTCGCGGCTTTCGCCATTGGCCCGGTCATACAGCACCACCTCGGCGCCTAGGGCACGTGTGTTGTCGATCTTCATCTGCGGCGCATCGGCGGGCATGATGATCACCGCCGAGGTGCCGAATTCCCGCGCCGCCAAGGCCACGCCTTGTGCGTGATTGCCCGAGGAAAACGCCAGCACTCCCTTCGCTCGTACATCACTGTCCAATGCCGACACCGCAGAACGCCCACCGCGATACTTGAAACTGCCGGTATGTTGCAGGCATTCTGGTTTCACCAACACGCGCCGCCCGGCGATCTCATCCAGAAAGGGCGAAGACAGCAGCGGCGTGCGCCGAGCATGCCCCTTCAGCCGGGTGGCCGCGGCGCGGATCATCTCGATATTCATGTCACTTGCTCCAGAACGGCACGGATCGCACCAAGGGCTTCGGGTTCATCCAGAAAGGGCACATGGCCGCGATTTGGCACGGCCGCCACGGTCATCGCCGGATTGCGGGCCTGCATCTTCTCCAGCGTTTCGGCAGAGAACAAATCCGAGTTCTCGCCCCGGATCACCGCCAGCGGCAGCCCCTCAAGCCCGTCAAACAATTGCCAAAGGTCCGGGGCCTCGCCCACACCCGCCTGTCCGATCAACGCATCGCGCAGCCGGGCGTCATAGCGCAGGCCCACACCGCCACCGGGTTTGTTGGTCCACATGAACTCCGCCTGCTCGCGCCAGCGCGACAGGGGCACATCGGGAAACCCCTCGGCATGACCGGCCTGCAACGCCACGGCGGCAGCATCCAGATCGTCAAACGGCGGCTCTTTACCGACGTAATCCATGATCCGCTCGATCCCCGCGGCCGTCACCTCGGGGCCGATATCGTTCAGCACTACACCGTTCAGCCGCTCGTGATCGGTCACCGACAACAGCATGGCGATCAACCCGCCCCGCGAGGTGCCGATCAGGGTGACCTTGTCCAAGCCCAGATGATCCAGCAACTCAATCGCATCCTGCCCTTCGCGGATGATATTGTAGCTCATGTAATCGTCCGGATAGTCCGATTGCCCCCGCCCGCGATAATCCATGCGGATCACACGATGATTGGGCAGATGCGGCACCAGATAAGTGAAATCGGTCACATTCCGGGTCAGGCCCGCCAGGCACAATACGGCAGGGCCGCTGCCCTGATCCTCGTAATGCAGCGTGACGCCATCAGAGGTTTCAAACTTGGGCATCAGGCGGCCAGCTCCGGGATGCCGGTCAGGTCGGACAGCACCGTGCCGGGTTTGGCAGGCAGGCGGTCCATCGGCTCGCCCGCGCGATTGACCCAGGCCGTGGTAAACCCATAGCCCGCCGCAGCGGCGGCATCCCAGCCGTTGGAGGACACAAACAACACCTCGTCGCGCACACAGCCAAACCGCCCGCAGACCAGATCATAGACCACATCCGCAGGCTTGAAGATGCCCACGCTTTCCACCGATAGAACGTCGTCCAGCACATCGCCAATCCCCGCCGATGTCACCGCCCCCTCCAGCATCGGGGGCGAGCCATTGGACAGGATCGCGGTGTTCATCCCCTTGGCCTTGAGGGCCGCCAGCATGGCGGGAACCTCGGGATAGGCTTCCAATTCCCAATACAGCTGTAACAAGCGCTCGCGCAGCTCGGGATCATCGCCCAGCCCTTCGGCCTCCAGCGCCCAGTCCAGCCCATCCTGCGTGACATCCCAGAAGTCGCAGTGCTGATCCATCACCGCGCGCAGCCAGGTGTATTGCAATTGCTTGGCGCGCCAATGGGCGGCGATCTGTGGCCAGGCCTTGGCGAAGGCCTCGCGCTCCGGTTCAGCGGCGGCAATCCGGGCGGCGGCGGCAACGTCGAACAACGTGCCATAAGCATCGAAAATACAGGTAGTGATTGGCATGAAACCCTCCGAAATCCGGCACAGAGTGGCACGGCGCGCGCAAGGGGGGAAGGGGGGAATTGTACGGGTGACAAAGGGCCGATCCGGCAACCGGTTTGCAATCCCGCACCCACCTCTTTACCGTTGCAGCCCCCACACAAGCACCCGCGCCACATGGCCCGGCCTTGCCATTCACATACTCTCAGGATCGGACCTTTCATGACACAGGTTAACGCGGGCGACACCGTGCGCATTCATTACACCGGCACGTTGAAAAATGGCGAGGTGTTTGACAGCTCGGATGGCCGCGATCCTTTGGAATTCACCGTTGGGTCTGGTCAGATCATTCCCGGCCTCGATGTGGCGCTTCCGGGCATGGCCGTGGGTGACAAGAAAACCGTCGAGGTGCCCGTGGATCAGGCCTATGGTCCGATTGATCCGGGCAATCGCCAGCCCGTGCCGCGCGGTGAAATTCCGGCGGACATCCCGCTGGATATCGGCACACAGCTGCAATTGCAGTCGCCCGAAGGACAGGTGATGCCCGTCACCGTGGTCGAGGTGACCGAGGAGCAGGTCACACTGGACGCCAATCATCCGTTGGCCGGCCAGGACCTGACCTTTGATATCGAACTGATCTCGATCGGCTGATCGCGCCTAGGCAATATCCAACAGAACCGCCCCGGTGCGCCCCGGGGCCATCACCGCATCATGCGCCTTGGCGCAGTCGGCAAGATCGAACTGCGCGTGGATTGCCGGGGTCAGCCCGCCGCTTTGCAGCGCCCCGTGCAGCAGGGCAATGGCGGTGTCACGCTTGGCCGTCTCCAGCAGATAAATCAGAGTGATGTCGATGGTGATCGCCTTGAACAGATAGGGGCCGAAGGGCAGGGTGGGCGTCATCTCCTTGCCCGAGCCATAGGCGGCCACCGTGCCGCCCGGGCGCAGCACCTCGGCCAGCATGGCGGCATTTGCGCCAAACTCCACCTCGACCGCGCGGTCAACCCCGCCGACCGAGGCCTCCAGAATATCCGCCGCCAGATCGGGGCTGGTGTAATCCAGCACATGATCGGCCCCGGCGGCACGCACGCGCTCGGACGCCCCCGCCGAACAGGTGGCAATCACCGTGGCCCCGCCCCATTTGGCCAGTTGCACCGCGTTATGGCCCACCGCGCCTGCGCCGCCGGAAATCAGCAGGGTCTTGCCCGCAACATCCCCGCCGCCAAACACCGTATGGGCCGCCGTCAATCCCGGAATGCCCAGCGTCGCGCCGTGATCCAAGGACACATCATCGGGCAAAGGCACCGCCTGTTCGGCAGGCAGGGCGATATACTCGGCTGCGGTACCAAAAGCGCGCTGCCACTGGCCATTCCAGACCCAGACACGTTCGCCCACGCGGGCCGCGTCAACGCCAGCGCCCACCGCCTCGATCACACCAGCCCCGTCCGAGTGCGGAATGATGCGCGGGAAGGCAGGTTTCGTCACGCCCGGGCGCGCCCCTGCACGGGCCTTGGCATCCGACGGGTTCACGCCCGAGCGCGCAAGGCGCACCAGAACCTCGCCCGCCTCAGCCGTCGGAGTGGGCAAATCACCCAGCTCCAGAACCTCGCTGGCCGGGCCGAATGTGTCATAGCTGATTGCGCGCATAGTTTGTTCCTTTCGGCTGGCTCAAATCCGCCCCGATGCAACCCCAAGGGCGGCGTCACAGAACGGCAAGGTCTGAATACCAATATGATCCGCACGGCAGGTTACAACACCCAGTTCCGGGGCCTCAAGCACCGGTTTGAACGTGCTCCAGTCCCAGGCCGGAACCGGCGGCGGCGCCTGATAAAGCGCCGCGCGCAGCCCGGTATAAGCCAGCCCACCCGCAACGCCAGACACAGGGCGATGCACATGGCCAAAACACAGCTGCTTCACCGCCGGGCACTCCGCCAAGAGGCTGAGAAGCGCGTCGCCATTGTGCAAACGATCCGGGTCCAGCATCGGCAGGCCCAGATCGACAGGCGGGTGGTGCTGAAACAGGATGGTCGGGGTGTCATCCCCAGCCTGCAACTGCGCCCTCAGCCAATCCAGCCGGGCCTCGCACAACCACCCGTGATCCTTGTCCTCGACCAGCGTATCAAGGCCAATCACCCGCAGCCCCGGCAGGTCAATCGCCCATTGCGCAAAATCCGGCATCGCGGTGCCACTTTGCGGGACATGCTTCAGGAACAAAGCGCGCCGGTCATGATTGCCGGGCACCCCAACCCAGGGCATGGCCAGCCGGTTCAGACGTTTGATCACGGATGTGTAAGAGGCGTCCGAGGCGGTCTCGACCAGATCACCACTGATCACGCACAGATCGGCGCCCGGATAATACCCATTCACATAGTCAATCGCCGCCTCGACCCGGGCAACGGGATCATGGCCCAAAACCGGGCTTTCGTCATAATGAAGGTCGCTCAGCCAGATGATCCGTGCCGCGTCCCCACGGCGGGGCTCATTTCCGGCGCAGGCGGATCACCACGTCAACGCTGGCGATTTCTGCACCCTCAGGCGCATCGGGCACGCGGGAAATTTCCAACTGGTCGGCAGGCGCATCGGTCAGCTTATGTTCGTCTTCCCAGTAGAAATGGGGATGGTCATGGGTGTTGGTATCAAAATAGCTTTTTGAGCCATCCACCGTGACTTCCTGCAAAATCCCGGCCTCGCAAAAGGCGCGCAGCGTGTTGTAGACCGTGGCCAGCGACACGCTTTCGCCCATGTCCTTGGCCGAGGAGAACAGGCTTTCGGCGGTGACGTGGCGGTCTTGCCCGTCCCCCACCAGCAATGTCGCCAGCGCGACGCGTTGGCGCGTCGGGCGCAATCCGGCATCGGTCAGCCAGTCGGTTCCACGTGATGTAGCTTGCGGCGTCATGATCGTCTTTCCCGTTTTCCTCCTGACAATATAGGGCGTGAGAGGGCAGATTGACAATTCTTTTTGCACGTCATGTTGCGATGCAGCAATGCCACTGTGCTCAGGGGCGGGCTTGCAAGCGGCAATACGCGGATGCTAGAGGTCGCTCGGACAGGACCGACTGGCAAATAAGGAGCCATCCGCATGGCCGACTATCCAAGCAGCTTTGATCGCGACGATCTGCTGAAATGCGCCCGTGGCGAGCTTTTTGGTCCCGGCAATGCGCAATTGCCCGAACCTCCCATGCTGATGATGGATCGTATCACGGATATTTCCGGCGATGGCGGGGCGCATGGCAAGGGCCATGTGCTGGCCGAGTTCGACATCACCCCCGACCTTTGGTTCTTTGAATGCCATTTCCCGGGCAACCCGATCATGCCCGGCTGTCTGGGCCTTGATGGGCTGTGGCAACTGACCGGCTTCAACCTTGGCTGGCGCGGCTGGCAGGGGCGCGGCTATGCGCTGGGCGTGGGCGAGGTGAAGCTAAAAGGCATGGTGCGCCCGGATCGCAAAATGCTGACCTACAAGATTGATTTCACCAAGGCGATCCAGACCCGCCGCCTGACCATGGGCGTCGCCGACGGCATCGTCGAAGCGGACGGCGAAGTGATCTATGAAGTCAAAGACATGAAAGTCGCGCTGAGCGAGAGTTGAGCGAAACGTCCGCCTTGCAGGACAGTTCGGCCGCATGCCGTTGGCTGCTGAATGTTCGTGGTCGATAGCAAATCAGAAGTTCATCATAAGCCTTGGATTTCCGGTAAGTGCCAGGAGCGGGCTGCCGACGGTTTCTCATACTGACAGATTACGTTCCTGCGTATAGTGTCGCGAAGACGGAATCGCCGATCATTTCTCCCGTGTGGGGTCTTCTTGGAAACATTTGATCACGTAGTTGTCGGAGGTGGCGTCGTCGGTGCCTCAATCGCCTATCACCTGGCATGCAAGGGCGCTGGAAAAACCTTACTGTTGGAACGTAACGACTTGGCTAGCGCAGCGTCGAGCCGGGCAGCCGGATTGGTTCTGCAATCGTCTACCAAATGGTCCAAAACGCCTTTGGCGAAACTGACTGTTGATACCATACCCGTACTCGAAGAAGAGCTGGGAGAGAAAGCGGGGTATCACAAGGTTGGTAGCCTTCGTATCGCGGCGTCTGAAGATCGCGTGGCAGAACTGGACGCCATGACGCGCGATGCATCGAAATGGGATATTCCCGTTGAATGGCCGAGTGCAACAGAGGTCGGTATGATGGTTCCGTGGCTGGATACCAGCACTGTTCTCAAAACGGCTTTCCTGCCCACTGACGGGTATATCGATCCTTATCTCTTGGCCATGTTCTATATCAGGGCTGCGCGCGCGCGTGGCGCCGTGGTGCGCCCACGCACACATGTGCGGGATGTTGTGATGCGCAACAGCAAGGTTGTGGGTGTCGTAACCGATACCGGCCAAATTGCGTGTGGCACCGTTGTTGATGCCTGTGGCGCCTGGGCAGCGGTGTTCTCGCAACAAGTCGGTTTTCCGTTACCCATGGCACCGGTGCGGAGTCATTATTGGTTTACAGAGCCTTCAGAGACATATGGAGGAGAACATCCGGTAACGATCCTTCCCGATGTTGCCGCTTATACGCGCCCCGAAGTCGGCGGATTGATTCTTGGTGTACAGGAACCGCTTTCCGCCACTTTCGACGCCCGTGAATTACCCGATGACCCCGCCGTCTTTTCGCCGACAAGAGGAGAGGAACACTGGGATATTCTTGCGGATGCTTACGAAGGTCTGGGAGCCTTCTTTCCGGCAATTGAGAACGCTCAATTCTCCAGTTACATGTGCGGGTTGTCATCCTACACTCCGGATGGAGAAATCATTCTGGGGCCTGTTCCCGGCGTGTCTGGCTTTTATGCTGCGGCTGGGGCCTGTGGTTCCGGAATCACCCTGTCAGCCGGGATGGGTGATGCAATTGCCGATCTGGTGTTGGGGCGGCAGCCTGCTTTTGATGTTAGCCCTTTCCGGCCTGATCGATTTGGATATGTTGACCCATTTGGTGAACCTTTCCGAGAACGGTGTGCCGCTGCCAGGGCTTCAAAGTCACGCAAAGACGTCTGACGTAAATCTGTTTCGAGTGCCCATTCGATGAGGCGTAAATCTGGAGCAGAAATCTTATCACCATCATATATGGAATGGAGGGTCATGACCGCTATGGATCAAAAAGGGGAAGTCACCATGTTTATGCGCTGGTCAAATCGCGACGCCTTCGTTTTTGTATAAAAGGGCTCTTTTTCCTCTTTCGCCGCGCGATGCGTGAACGGTTGCTTAGGGACGCCATTCCTCGGCGCAGGGTTCTACCCCGTGCGGCATCAGACCTCTCATCCCCGGTGCCTGTCACTTCAAAAGCAAACCTCCATCGACGATCAGGTCAATGCCTGTGATGTAGGACGCGCCCTCTGACAGCAAAAAGACGGCTGCTGACGCGAGTTCGTTTGGCGTGCCGATGCGACCTAGCGGCACGCATTGCGCCACATCATCAATTTTTTCAGCTGTATCCCATCGATCTTGCAACGGCGTCAACGTGAGGCCGGGATATATCGCATTCGAGCGAATACTGTCTGCGGCGAGTTGCATCGCAAGTGATTTTGACAATGCACCAACGCCCGCCTTGGCGGTTGAATATGCATCTTGGGGTTTAGGGTCACCGCGCAGACATTGTGTGGTCGAAAAATGAACCATCGCCCCCCCACCAGCCTTGCGCATATGCGGAACTGTGGCGCGGGCCATGTGCACCATCGATTTAAGATTGATGTCGAACACCCGATCCCAGACATCCATATCCATGTCCAGCAGTGAGGCATCCCGGTCAAACCAAAGAACACCGGCCACGTTTGCAAGATAATCGATACGCCCGAACCGTTTAACACCGGCTGCAATCGTGGTGTCCACGAAAACGTGGTCCGTCACGTCGCCCTGAACGTAAAGGCGCTGATCAGCAGTGCCGCCCAGGTCGTCAGGTTCGGGCTTCAGGTCGATCATGATGACTGATCCGCCAGCATTAAGGATCATGTTGGCGATCTGTTGACCCATCCCGCCGCCAGCACCGGTAACAACGGCCACACGGCCTGAAAAATCAAATGTAATCATGTGTTTCCGAGACCCTTAAAAACAAATTATCCATAAAACCAGTCCGCCGCCCTACCATCGTGATCCGGCCGAATGATTAGGAACCACAGATCACAGGTGCCAAAACTTGTGAAGCCATTTTCACGAAGCGAAGCGACACGATGTCCCGCATTGATGGTGAACGCGGAACGCCCATAGCGGCCATTTAACTGCATCCCTTCCGCCGGGATGTCGCCAAAAAAAACACCCACGACCGTTCCATGTTCCAAGACAGGAAGACGCCGATCTTTGCGGGCAAAGTAGCCTGGCCGACGTCCTTGTGTGTCTGCCACATCCTTGTTCATGTGGAAGTCTGTCGTTCAATTGGCCTTCGTGATTTCGACGCTTTCGAAAACAAATTTGCCGATGCCAAATGCCGCAAGGCCAATGCCAGCCTGGCCTTTAGACTGAAGGGTGCTGGCCATTCTTTTCATATAGGGAACCTGAATGATCTCTGTCCCGTTGGCGAAAAACACGACATGCGCGCCGCGCACCTCAAAGGTCAATTGGTTAGGCGCTCCAACAGCAATAGCCGCGTGTTTTGCGCTATGCATAGATCTGAGCTTTCGACCGTCCTTTTTTAAGATATGGAAGCTGCCTTGCCCATCTACGGAAAACACCAGGTAGGTTCCTGCTTTCCCACTGCCAACAAGAATTCCCACGCCTCCATTTCCAATATTGTTCGCTTCGACAATGGCGGAAATCACCAGGTTCTCGGTAGAAGTGATAACTTCAGATTCTGGAAATCTGACCCAGGCAATATCGTTGTACTGAAGGCTCTGAGGGTCTTTTCGGTTCTCCATCAGGAGTTTGCCGTCAGCCACGTAGATTTGCCAGGACGCACTGTTGCTTCGCAGATCAATCTGCCCACCCAGCATGAGAGACGGGTCTTCCCCATCAAACGATTCTTTGATGACATTTTGGCTGCTGGCCGTTGCCGTCTGTTCCTGCGACGACACCTCGGCAGCAGCACCGCTTAAAAATATCACCGCAACTAAAAATACTTTTACGATTTCTCTCATGATAGCCTCGTGCAAACTCTTGTTTTGACCAACCGTTCCCAAGCCGGTGAAGTGCATCAAATAGCCATTCCAAATAAGGCGGTTTAGAGGATTTTTCAGGACCAATGAAGGGCTCACAGCGGGCATTTCACATTGGCCCTGCGGCTCCGCCCTGGTTCCAGGCTGGGGTGTAGCGTTAAACAATCACTGCATCCGCTAACTGCTTGCCCCCCCGTACCGGCCTGCCGTAAACAGATATCAAGCTAATGGAGGATTGCGCGCATGCGCCGAGTCGTCGTCACAGGTCTGGGGATCGTCTCAAGCATTGGCAACAATGCCGAGGAAGTACTGGCCGCGCTTAAGGCAGGCCGCTCCGGCATCACAGCCAATGAAGACATGAAAGAGCATGGCTTTCGCAGTCAGATCGCCGGGGGCATCGACCTTGATGTGTCCGAGCATGTCGACAAACGCACCCTGCGCTTCATGGGCCCCGGTTCGGCCTATGCGCATATTGCCATGGGGCAGGCGATTGCCGATGCGGGACTGGAAGAGGCCGACGTGATCGACCCGATGACCGGGCTGATTGCAGGGTCCGGCGGGCCTTCCACCAGCGCGATGCTGGCCGCCCATCAGGTGGTGCTGAAAACCGGGGCGACCAAACGGATCGGCCCCTTTGCGGTGCCCAAATGCATGTCCTCGACAGTCAGTGCCAACCTTGCCACGGCCTATCAGATCAAGGGCATGAATTTCTCGATCACCTCGGCCTGTTCCACCTCGCTGCATTGCATCGGCATGGCGGCAGGGCAGGTGGCGCTGGGCAATCAGGATGTGATGTTTGCCGGGGGCGGCGAAGAGCTGGACTGGACCCTCTCCTGCCTGTTCGACGCCATGGGCGCGATGAGCAGCAAGTATAACGACACGCCAGACCGCGCCAGCCGCGCCTTTGATGCGGATCGCGACGGGTTCGTGATTTCGGGCGGTGGGGCGATTGTCGTGCTGGAAAGCCTTGATCGTGCGCTGGCCCGCGGCGCGAAAATCTATGCCGAAGTGACCGGCTTTGCCGCCACCTCGGACGGGGCCGATATGGTCGCCCCCTCCGGTGAAGGCGGCGAACGGGCGATGCGCGGGGCTCTGCGTACGCTGCCCGAGGGCCGCAAGGTCAGCTATATCAACGCCCATGGCACCTCGACCCCGGTGGGCGATGTGGGCGAGGTCGAAGCGGTGCGCCGCATCTTCGGCCAGGGCAACACCCCGCCGATCAGCTCGACCAAGTCCATGACCGGCCATTCGCAAGGCGCCACCGGCGCACAGGAGGCGATCTATTGCCTTCTGGCCCTGCAGGACGATTTCATCATCCCCTCGATCAATGTCGAAACGCTGGATCCGGCGCTGGACGCGGCCGAGATTGCCACGACCCGCGTGGACAATGCAGGCCTTGATACGGTGATGACCAATTCTTTTGGCTTTGGCGGCACGAATGGTTCGATGCTGCTGAGCAAGTATACTGGATAAACGCATATGAGTATGTCACTGCACGGCAAACGCGGCCTGATCATGGGTGTGGCCAATGAACGCTCGATCGCCTGGGGCATCGCCAAAGCCATGTCCGAAGCTGGTGCCGAACTGGCCTTTACCTATCAGGGCGAAGCCTTTGGCAAACGGTTGGAACCCCTGGCCGAGTCTGTCGGGTCGGATTTCATGGTGGATGTGGATGTCACCGACGACGCGTCGCTGGACGCGGCCTTCGATGCCCTTGCCAATCGCTGGCCGACCATCGATTTCGTGGTCCACGCCATTGCCTATTCCGACAAGTCCGAACTGTCGGGACGGTTCCTGAACACCAGCCGCGCCAATTTCAAACATTCGATGGATATCTCGGCTTATTCCTTTATCGAGGTGGCGCGCCGGGCTTACCCGTTGATGAAAGCCGATGGCGGCACCTTGCTGACGCTGACCTATCAAGGCTCAAACCGGGTTGTACCCAATTACAATGTCATGGGTGTGGCCAAGGCCGCGCTTGAGGCAGCCACCCGCTATCTGGCCAATGATCTGGGCCCCGATGGCATCCGGGTCAACGCGATCTCGCCGGGTCCGATGAAGACGCTGGCAGGCGCGGCCATCGGCGGCGCGCGCCGCACCTTCCGCCATACCGAGGAAAACACGCCGTTGCGCGCCAATGCGACGCTTGAGGCGGTGGGGGGAACGGCCGTATACCTCACCTCCGAGGCCGGGGCCTGTACCACGGGTGAAATCATCCGCGTGGATGGTGGGTATCACGTGCTGGGAATGCCCCAGGCCGAAAGCCTTTAAGCTGCTGTTAACTGGTCCGGCAATCGCCGGGATTTCGCCATAATGCTGCCCATGGCCTGTGCGATGTCATTCTTATGACACATCGCGCCGCACAGTTTATCGCCCCTGAAGAGCGACAGAAAAAACGCCGCACCAAGCTGCGCGGCTGGACCCGGTTGCTGACCTATGTTCTGGCCGGGCTTTGCCTCACGGCAATCTGGCAGGAAAAACGCCTCGCCCCGCCGGTGCATGATGGCATGCAGCGCGTTGTGGGGATCGCAATGCATTATATTGACCAGAACGAAGCCCTGAGCGACGTGCTGGCTGATCTGCAAGAGGGCTATGAAAAGCTGGCGAATGATGGGTAAACCCATCGCCTTGATTCTACCGCGCTGGCGACCTGCCAACGCCTTGATTGGCGTGTAAGGAGATGTATGGACAATTCTTGGGATCATCGCAGCACCGGCCCGCATTACACGCGCAAGACAAAGGTTGAACCGATCAAGCGGCGCTGCCATCTGTGCATGGGCACCGGTATGGCACCCTGTCAGGTCTGCCTTGGCAAGGGTGAGGTCGTCAACGGCCGCGATGTCAATGGCCGCGCGCGGTTCGTCCCCTGTGTCGGCTGTATCGGCAAGAAGACCCTGCGCTGCCGCCACTGCAACGGAATTGGAATGCTCTAGGTCGCGGGCATACAAGTGCTGTCGTTCTTTTCTGAAGCGCCTTGACAGCCTATTCTACAGCGTTTGTCTATCCGCTCCGAACCAAAAGCAGGCATGTTTTTCAGCTTATCGAAGAAATAGCACTTGCGGTTAAGCCGCAACAACCGACGATAAACGGTTGGTCCCAGGTGTGCGGTGACTTGGCCTCGGCGAAGGTCGCAACCACAGGAAAGAGTACCAAAGCCAGAAAGAACTCTGAATCTGAAGTGAAGCCATAAGTCGTATTGTGAACCCACAAGACTCCAAACACCGCGCTGAAAAAGACGCATGCGCTGCCTTCTAAACTACGCGTGTAGAGCTTTTTTGTCCCAATCGCTCTTGTTGAGTACTTATGCCGCCCGAACCTCAGACCTACTGGTTCGGCAAGTGCATCACCTACGCCGGAGATAAACAAAGCCAGCATCACGTAATGCAGCTGAAAAGAGCCGCTATACTGCCAGACTATCAACACCAACCACATCGCGACGACCGAAGAAATTAACCAGGGAATGGTCAATGGCCTGTCTTCGGGCCTATCAATAGACGCAAAGGCGATTTCAATTGGCTTTATTCGACACCGGATCGGCGCGCTCATTGCCGCAATACACATCAAATAGACGAGGCATGTAACTGTTAAGGCCAACATCGCCTGCCCGGTAGAAAGAAAATGGCTTTGCGTAAAGGGCCACCAGTACCCGTAAAGAAAAGGAGCCAGGTATAAGACGCCTGCTAAAATCTTCCGCGTGTAACCCACTTGCCAGCCACCATATCGTACCAAAAGGCCCAACAGGAATGCCGATAGAAAAAACAACGCGGTATTAAACACTTGTGCTTTGAGTAACACGTCCTCGAAATTCTGAATGCGATCCGTGAGGCAAGCCGTTCCACAACTATACCAATAAAAGCTTGCACCGAAGGCTTGCGCCGTTCCGGGATAAGTGGCCGCCAGAACTACAAGTCCAAGAATGGAGAAATTTCTCATCTACGCCACTTTCGAAATTGCCCCGTTGGCTCAAAATCTAAACAGTTTTTGTGAGTAGTATCTTTCAGTTTCTTCCAATTGGGCCAACCTATTTTTATACTGATTTTCCTGCGTCGACCGGGGGCGACGTCGCTCGGTATATTCAACATCCAAGGCGGCACGTCCCGATCAGCTTAAAACCACTGCCCCGGCTCGATCAGCCCCAAATCCATCAACTGGCGCGAATGCCATTCGAACCGGGTGGAATTGTGCCACTTGAAGGTGTGGATATCGAAGGTCGACCCGGGGTTGCGCTTCAACGCCTTGGCGGTGCGGAACGACACGATGGCCGAGGTCAGGTTGTTGTGCCACGGACAGGCATAAGTGTTGTATTCTTCGTCCGAAAAGGTGTGATCATCGCGCAGTTCCAGCTCGGGCGCGGCGCGGAACAGCGGGATGCGGTCAATCTTGCGCCGCTTGGCCGGGATGCTTTCCTCATAGCGCCAGCGCAGGCCGCCATAGAAATTCAGCTGACGTTCTTTCGGGTGGTTGTGATTGTCGGGATCGTTGCGCGCCAACGCGTAATAGCCCGAGCGGTCCAGATGCGCATCCTCCAGCGACACGGCGCTGGGATGGGCGTCCAGATCACCGGCGTACAGATCAATCACATAGGCGAGCATCGCATCGCGCCGTTCCTCGTGATGAAAGGCCAGCATTTCGCCGATGGTGCGCACTTCGCAGAACGGGAAAAACAGGTACTCGGCGTTATAGCAGTAATAAAACCATTGCCCGGGCGCGGCCTTGATCATCGCGTTGACCCCGTCAACCAAGGTATCCCCGCGGGCCATGTCGTACGTTACCCGGTGCACCGCATCGGCCACATCGCTGGCCAGATCAAACGCCTCGGGCATCAATACGATCACCGATTTGAACTTGGCGTCCAGATGGTGCCGGACGGTCGAATCGATCTCGACCTCATCCTCGACAAAGATCAACGCGATCGGCCCCTTGGCCAGCGCATCGCGACCGCGGCTCATGAAATCGCTCAAGCTGCTGTACTGCATCGCATTCCTCGTTTCTTTTTCGCAGATTCACCGATCCGGCGCGCCATTGCAAGATGCCCCGGTTCTGATGTAGTCAGGCGGCCTCAACCAATGGCGAATGGCACGGATCATGGCAGACCCCAAGAAGCTATACATCAAGACATATGGATGTCAGATGAACGTCTATGACAGCGAACGCATGGCCGAGGCGCTGGGCGGGGCAGGGTACGTGGAAACCGCGACGCCCGATGATGCCGACATGATCCTGCTGAACACCTGTCACATCCGCGAAAAGGCTGCCGAAAAAGTCTATTCCGAGCTGGGCCGCTTTCGCGTGCTGAAGGACGAAAAGCCAGACCTGAAAATCGGCGTGGCGGGCTGCGTGGCCCAGGCCGAGGGCGAGGAAATCATGCGCCGTCAGCCCCTGGTCGATCTGGTGGTCGGCCCGCAAAGCTATCATCGCCTGCCCGAGATGGAGGCCAAAACGCAAGAAGGCGTCAAAGCCCTCGACACGGATTTCCCGGCCGAGGACAAGTTTGACACCCTGCGCCACCGCCCCAAGGCGAAACGCGGGCCCACCGCCTTCCTGACCGTGCAGGAAGGGTGTGACAAATTCTGTGCCTTCTGCGTGGTGCCCTATACCCGCGGGGCCGAGGTTTCCCGCCCGGCGGACCGTATCATCGAAGAGGCCCGCGATCTGGTGGAACGCGGGGTGCGTGAAATCACCTTGCTGGGGCAGAACGTGAATGCCTATCACGGCGCGGGGCAGGGCGGTGACTGGTCGCTGGCACAGTTGATCTGGGCGTTGAACGATGTCGACGGGCTTGAGCGTATCCGCTTTACCACGTCACATCCCAACGACATGAGCGACGACCTGATCGAGGCGCATGGCACTTGTGACAAGCTGATGCCCTATCTGCATCTTCCGGTGCAATCGGGCAGCGATAAAATCCTCAAGCGGATGAACCGCAGCCACACTGCCGAAAGCTATCTGCTCCTGATCGACCGTATCCGCGCCGCGCGCCCCGATCTCCTGCTGTCGGGTGATTTTATCGTCGGCTTCCCGGAAGAGACTGAGGAAGATTTTCAGGCCACGCTCGACCTGATCGAAGAGGTCAAATACGGCTATGCCTATTCGTTCAAGTATTCCACCCGCCCCGGCACCCCCGCGGCCGAGCGCGATCAGGTGGACGAGGATGTGAAATCCGACCGCCTGCAGCGCCTGCAAGCGCTGATCACCCGTCAGCAGCGCGAGGTGCAGGAGTCGATGGTGGGGCGCACGGTGAAGGTGCTGTTTGAAAAACCCGGGCGGCTGGACGGGCAGATGGTGGGCAAATCCGAGTATCTGCATGCCGTCTACGTGGCTGATTCCAGCCTGGAGGTCGGTCAGATCGCGTCGGTCGAAATTCTCGAAAGCGGCACCAATTCGCTTTCTGGCCGGGTGCTGGGTTTTTAGGCGACCTCAGCTTCGCACGATAAAACCCGGTTCCGGCTCGGAAAACGTGTCGTGAATTAGGGCAATATTGTGGCAGCCTATGCATTGTTTCGCAATCAGACACAATATCTTGTCAATACTGCTTCACATCGTGACCAAACTTGGTAAGGTCACGGGGTAATTGTGTAGTCGGGTGGCTGGATTTTGGGGGCTGCCTTCCGGGGGAATTTAAGTGAGAAGGACGAGGGCTGTGACGAAACATAGGTCTTTGACGGGTCTCGGCGTGTTTGGCACTGTTGCTGTTGCCGCGTTGGGCATGATGATATCGGCGGGCGCTGCACAAGCGCAAAGCGCCAGCGGAGAACAATATATACCAACCATCTGGGTCGATCCGGACGGGTGTGAGCACTGGGTGATGGATGACGGCGTCGAGGGCTATATGACGCCCCACACCAACCGTCAGGGGATTCCGGTGTGCCGCCGCGGAGATGTCTGTGGTGTGATGAACTCGGATCAGCTGTTTGCGACAGACAGCGCGCGGATCAACGCGGCCGGAAAACAGCGCCTGATGCAGTTCTTCCAGCAGGCAGGTGCCACGTCCTACATCATCACCGGCCATACCGACAGCCGCGCCTCGGATCAGTACAACATGAACCTGTCCCTGCGCCGTGCCAACTCGGTCGCCCGCGTGGCACAGTCCAGTGGCGCCCGCATCGCGGATATTCGTGGCTATGGTGAACGGATGCCGGTCGCGTCCAACGGGACGGCTGCAGGTATGCAGAAAAACCGTCGCGTCGAAATCATCTGCATTCGCTGAAGCTAAGGAGCGTGAACATGAAATTTGGTAAAACGATCCTGGCCCTTTCCGCTGCCGTCGCCGTCTCTGCCTGCTCGACTGCGGGCCCTGACAAATCGGTCGATCGCAATCTTTTCGACAAGAAGCACCTCAGCCAGTTGAAAGCCGGTGTCTGGATTGATCCCAATGGCTGTGACCACTGGATCATCGACGACGGTGTCGAAGGCTATCTGTCGGCACGGCTTGATAAATATGGCAAGCCGGTCTGCTCGGGCACGGCACCTCCGACCACCGTAACAGGTGATTTTAAAGGTGGTTCCACGTCGATCATCGGCGATCCGATCTGATCCGATTGCGCTTTGTACAAACATACCAGCCGCGGGTCACTGGCCCGCGGCTGTTTTCGTGTCAGATTCATGAAAATGAACGCACCCCCCTTGCACCTGCCTGCGCCACTGGGCACGGTTGTCTCAGAACTTCTCAAAAACGGAGACAGGATTGGTCACCAACGTGATGCCACCCCCCACCGGCTCTGACATGCTTCAGGAACGGGTTATCGAGTTTCCGGACAACCGGCTGTTGATTGATTTATGCGGCGAGTTTGATCGCAACCTGGCCGAGATTGAACAAAAACTGAGCGTTCAGATCATGCGCCGGGGCAACCAACTGGCCGTGGTCGGTGAGGAAGCGGCACAGACCGAGGCGGTCGAGGTGCTTGAGGCACTGTATCAACGGCTGGAATCCGGCAAGCCGGTCGAACATGCCGATGTGGACCGCGAATTGCGCATGGGCGGCTCGGATGAAGACACCGGCGCGCGCGACGGCGATCAGCTTGAGATGTTCAAGGGCGGCAAGATCGAGATCAAGACCCGCAAGAAACTGGTCGAACCGCGCACAGATGCGCAAAAAGCCTATGTATCCTCGCTGTTTAACAATGAACTGGCCTTTGGCATCGGCCCGGCAGGGACGGGTAAGACCTATCTGGCCGTGGCCGTGGGCGTCAGCATGTTCATCGAAGGCCATGTGGATCGTATTATCCTCAGCCGCCCGGCGGTCGAGGCGGGCGAGAAGCTGGGCTATCTGCCCGGCGACATGAAGGACAAGGTCGATCCCTACATGCAGCCGCTTTACGACGCGCTGAACGATTTCCTGCCCTCCAAGCAGGTCACCAAGCTGATCGAGGAAAAACGCATCGAAATCGCTCCGCTGGCCTTCATGCGGGGGCGCACCTTGGCCAATGCTTTTGTCGTGCTGGACGAAGCCCAGAACGCCACCTCGATGCAGATGAAGATGTTCCTCACCCGTCTGGGCGAGGGCAGCCGCATGGTGATCACGGGCGACCGCACCCAGATCGACCTGCCACGCGGCGTGCAATCGGGCCTGCGCGATGCCGAACGGCTGTTGCAGTCGATCCCGTCGATCAGCTTCAACTACTTCACCTCCAAGGACGTCGTGCGCCACCCGCTGGTCGCCGCGATCATCGAGGCCTATGACGCCGACGATCCGAAATAGCGCGCAAGCCCGGTGAGATGTCCGTTAAACGGGACGTAGCGGACGTTCGCCATGCACCAGCCGCCGGAGGCCAACGTCAGCCCCTGGGGTGGCGACCCACCATTTGCTTTGAGGCACTTTATAGTCGCAAAGCACATCCACAGAATGAAAGCAGCGCCTGCGTCAGATAAATCGCCAGCCCAAGGGAGGGGCTGACGATGGCCGGGCCGCTGCGCGGCTGTTAACCGGCTGGGCGTGCAGCCGTGACGAACGCTTCGGGCGCAAAGCGAACGTCCCGTCCAAGTGACCGGCACCACTTCCCCCCTCTCCATCGCTGCGCTAAGGGAGGCCATGACCACAGAAACCCTGATCGACGACGACCGCTGGCAGGCAATAGACCTGCCCACCCTGGCCGAACGCGCGGCCACGGCCACATTGCGCCATCTCAATCTCACCCCGTCCGAATGGGACATCACCTTCCTCGCCTGCGATGACGCCCGGATTGCTACGCTCAACGCCGAATTCCGGGGCAAGCCGACGCCGACCAACGTGCTGTCATGGCCCTCGGCCGAGCGTGGGGCCACACAGCCGGGCGCGCGCCCCGTGCCGCCCAAGGGGGATGATCCCGAACTGGGCGATATCGCCATTGCCTATGACACCTGCGCGAAAGAGGCCGCCGAGGCCGGCAAAGCTTTGCCCGATCACGCCACTCACCTGCTTGTGCATGGCATTCTGCACCTCTTGGGCTATGACCATATCCGTGACCAAGATGCCACTTTGATGGAGGCAACCGAGGTCGAGATACTTGGCAAACTGGGTCTTCCTGACCCATATTAGGTTTTTAGGGGCGGTGGCCCCGGATTTTTGGACAGGGTAATGGGCGACAGTACCGACGGATCCTCTAGTGCAGCGCAAAGCGCGCAGCCAACGAGGCAAGACAACAGTGACACTGGTGAAGAGCAGGGCAGCTTCCTGAGCCGTATTTTTGGCGCGTTTGGCTCTGGCGACGACGACACCCCAACCGAGACGCCGCTGACCGAACATGTCGCGGGCAATGGCAAGACGCAAACCCATGGCATGGGCAATCTGGCCCGTATGGTCGTGGAAGATGTCTCGATACCCAAAGCCGATATCGTGGCCGTGCCGTCGGATATCTCCAAGGCCGACCTGGTCAAGGTGTTTCGCGACAGCGGCAAGACCCGCCTTCCGGTCTATGAGGGCACGCTGGATAGTCCCATCGGCATCGCCCACCTCAAGGATTTCGCCCTTAAGCACGGGTTCAACGGCACAGGTGGGCGGTTCTCGCTGAAAAACATGCTGCGCCCGCTGTTGTTCGTGCCGCCCTCCATGTCCATCGGCGTGCTGCTGCAAAAAATGCAAAGCGACCGGCGGCATATGGCGCTGGTGATTGACGAATATGGCGGTGTCGATGGGCTGCTGACCATCGAAGACGTGGTCGAAACCGTCGTGGGTGAGATCGAAGACGAACATGACGTGGACGAGGGGCATTTCTGGACGCAGGAGAAGCCCGGCTGTTACATCGCGATGGCCAAGACCCCCCTGAAGGATTTCGAGGCGGCGATTGGCCTGTCTCTGACCGACGATGACGAGGTCGATGAAGAAGAAATCGACACGCTGGGCGGTCTGGTCTTCGTACTGCTGGGCCGGGTGCCGGTGCGCGGTGAGGTGGTGGAACATCCCGGCGGCACCGAGATCGAGGTGCTCGAGGCCGATCCGCGCCGGATCAAGCGCCTGCGCGTGCGTCTGCCCGGTTTCACCAAGACATGACCGGGGTCTCCCCCCCGGTTCGGATCATCGAGAACATCGCAGCGGCCCGCGCCCGCACCCTGGGCCTTGCCGCCGTTGGCATCGGCGGGATTGCTGCGCTGGGGCAGGCACCTTTGGGGTGGTGGCCGCTGAGCCTGCTGGCCTTCGCCGCCGCGTTCGGGCTGTTGCAGGCCAGCACGGGTGAGCGCCGCGCCGCGTGGCTCGGCTGGGCCTTTGGCACCGGCTATTTCATTGTCGCTCTGCATTGGATCGTCGAGCCATTCTTGGTCGATGCCCCTCGTTATGGGTGGATGGCACCCTTCGCCCTGCTGTTCTTGGGCGGCGGCCTGGCGCTGTTCTGGTTGGCGGGGTTTGCACTGGCCCGGTGGGCGGGCCGCTCAGGCGTCGGTTTCGTGGCGTCTCTGACTCTGGTGGAAGCCGCAAGGGGCGTGGTGTTTACCGGCTTCCCATGGGCACAACCGGGCCATATCTGGATCGGGACAGGCATGATGCAATGGGCCGCTTTTGCAGGCGCATTGGGCTTATGCGTGATCACCTTCACCCTGGCCATCGGCGTCTGGCAACTCGCGACCCGGCGCTGGCTGTCGGGGGGGGGCCTCGTGGCTGCAGGCGTGGCCGGGTTCTTCGCAGGCGGTGCGCTTGCCCCCTTGGCTCCGATCCCTGAGGACGCGCCCACCATCCGCCTGATCCAACCCAATGCGGCCCAGCACGAGAAATGGGATCCCGAAATGATCCCGGTCTTCTTCCAGCGCCAGATCGACTACAGCGCCGCCCTGCCGCGCCCCGACCTTGTTGTGTGGCCCGAAACCGCCATCCCGGCGCTGCTCAACAACGCCAAGCCGACGCTGGAAAGCATTGCACAGGCCGCAGGCGGTGTGCCGGTGGTTCTGGGTGCGCAGCGTCTTGAGGGGCTCAGGCTTTACAACTCGCTGGTGCTGACCGACCCGCAGGGCCAGATCGAGGCGCTTTATGACAAACATCATCTCGTACCATTCGGCGAATACCTGCCCTTCGGAAACTACCTCAAACGCTTTGGCCTGCGCGGCTTGGCGGCCGAGGATGGCAATGGCTATACCGCAGGCCCCGGCGCCGAGATCATCGACGTCGCGGCCTTGGGCAAGGCCCTCCCGCTGATCTGTTATGAAGGGGTGTTCCCCTATGATGTGGCCTCGGCCCCCGAGCGGGCCGACTTCATGCTCCTGATCACCAATGATGCGTGGTTCGGCCAGCTTTCCGGCCCCTATCAGCACTTCGCGCAAGCCCGCCTGCGCAGCGTGGAACAGGGCCTGCCGATGATCCGGGTGGCCAATACCGGCATCTCGGCGATGATCGACGGGCAAGGCCATGTGCGCGCCGCATTACCGCTGGGCGAGGCCGGGTATCTCGATGCCCGGCTGCCGCCTCCCTTGCCACCCACCCTCTATGCACGCACCGGCGATGGGCCGATCCTGATCCTGCTGCTTCTGGGGCTTGGTGGCGCGATTGCTACGGCCCGCCGCCGGGCCTGACTTTGCGATTGACGCGCGGCTTTGCCGGGCGTACCCATCCTCAACCCGTCACAACGGCTTCCTGACGTGACGGTGACATTTAATGGAGCACTTCATGGCACGTAATAACTACACTTTCACCTCGGAATCCGTCTCCGAGGGGCACCCGGATAAGGTCTGTGACCGCATTTCCGATGCCGTCCTCGATGCCTTCCTGGCCGAAGACCCGCTGGCGCGTGTCGCCGCCGAAACCTTCGCCACCACCAACCGCGTTGTCATCGGTGGTGAAGTTGGCCTGACCGATCAGGACAAGCTGCACGAATTCATGGATCACATCGATGATATCGCCCGCGCCTGCATCAAGGATATCGGCTACACCCAGGAAAAATTCCACTGGCAACACTGTGAAGTGACCAACCTTCTGCACGAACAATCCGCCCATATCGCCCAGGGCGTCACCGGCGAACGTGGCGATGAAGGGGCAGGGGATCAGGGCATCATGTTCGGCTATGCCACGACCGAAACCGACGCGCTGATGCCCGCCCCGATCCAGTACAGTCACGCCATCCTGCGCCGCCTCGCCGAGGTCCGCAAATCCGGTGCCGAGCCTGCACTGGGCCCGGATGCCAAATCACAGCTCTCGGTGATCTATGAGGGCGCGAAACCCGTCGGCGTCAGCTCCATTGTGCTCTCCACCCAGCACCTTGAGAAAATGACCTCCGACGATGTGCGCGCGCTGGTCGAACCCTACATTCGCGAGGTCCTGCCCGAGGGCTGGATTTCCCCCGACACCGAATGGCACGTCAACCCGACCGGTGAATTCATGATCGGCGGCCCCGATGGCGACGCAGGGCTGACCGGGCGCAAGATCATCGTCGACACCTATGGTGGTGCAGCCCCTCATGGCGGCGGCGCGTTCTCGGGCAAAGACCCCACCAAGGTGGACCGCTCAGCCGCCTACGCCGCGCGCTATCTGGCGAAGAACGTGGTCGCCGCCGGCATGGCCGAGCGTTGCACCATTCAGCTCTCCTACGCCATCGGCGTTGCCAAACCGCTGTCGATCTACGCCGACACCCACGGCACCGGCGAGGTCGCCCCGGCGGATATCGAAAAGGCCGTGGCCGCCTCGATGGATCTCACCCCCCGCGGCATCCGCGAGCATCTGCAGCTCAACAGGCCGATCTACCAGCGCACCGCAGCCTACGGCCATTTCGGTCGCGAGCCGTCGGCCGATGGCGGCTTCAGCTGGGAAAAAACCGATCTGGCGGATGCACTGAAAAAAGCCGTCTGATCCCCCCATAAGAACATGCCCAAAGCCCTGCCTCACCGGCGGGGCTTTTTTATTGGGATACGCTCAAAAGTCGGCACACCGGCAAGCGGAAACCAGACACTTTGAATGTGGTGAATCACTTCGTGTTCAAACTGTGGCGGCGAATCTGGTCAACACGTGAGATTGTCAACGAATCCAAACCAATACAACCTAAACCCCTGGGATAGTTCCCGGTTTGGAAACTTTATCGTTAATTATTAGTTAGTTATGCCACATTTTGGCCTTAAATAAGTACCTAAATTGACACGAACGAAAGTGCTTGTTTTGGACGCGGCTGCGTCCAGCTAGGGGATGACATGGCGCAACTGCTCAAATCAAAACTGCAATGGATGGCCCGATTGGGGCGGCCTACATGCACAGCCCATGCCAGGGCGTTCCGCGATCAGGAAGACGGGGGCATGGCGATCATTGCTTTCTTTACCTTCCTCCTGATGCTGACCATGGGCGGTATCAGCATCGACCTGATGCGCCACGAAATGGAGCGGACCGAGATACAGACAGTGCTGGACGGCGCTGTGCTGGCCGGGGCCGGTGCTCCAGCCGGTGCCACCGATGAAGAAATCAAAACCATCGTCGAGGACTTCTTTGTCAAAAGCGGCAAGGGCGATTACCTGAACGATTTGAGCGATGACGATATTATCGCGACACTCAACTCGCGCCGGGTAAGGGCGACGGCCGATGTCACACTCAACACCTACCTGATGAAACTGATGGGCGTGAATACACTGACAGCCGCCGGTGGTGCGACCGCCGAAGTGCGTACACCCAAGCTGGAAGTATCTCTGGTCCTTGACGTGTCAGGCTCAATGTCCGGTGCCAAACTGGCCAATCTGAAAGTCGCAGCCAAGGAATTCGTAACCACGCTTATTACGACATCCGACCCGGGCGCCACAGTGATTTCAATTGTTCCGTTCAGCTGGACAACATCGCCGGGCCAACCGATCTACAATGCGATGATCGGCAACATTGATGACACGCATGACTTTTCAAACTGCCTCCGGTTCGAGGCTGCTGACTATCAGCAATCCTACATTGATCCGATCCTCGATCCGTTGGCTGGCCCAAAGTATCAGCAACAGATTTACACGTCTGTCTATGGCGGGTTTGATAATTTCCACAGCTCGGGCTGGAGATCGTGCTTCCGCGACGATTATGCCGAGATCATGGCCTTTTCGATGAGTGAACAGGCGCTGCATGATCGCATTGATCTGCTGAGTGCCGGTGGCAATACGTCCGGCCATATCGGCATGAAATGGGGCGCTGCCCTGCTGGACCCGACGTTCCAGCCAGTGGCGACGTCGCTGATTGCCCAGGGTGTTGTGGATGCATCACTAACAAATGTCCCTGCGCTTTACACCGAGCCGGACACGAAAAAGATCATCGTGATGATGGGGGACGGTGCGAATACCTCGTCCTACTATTTCGACCAGAACGGACCGTATCGTGGCCCCAATTCGGACCTCTACGAGCTTGTGTCACAGGATATGGCGCTCGATAATGGATCATATGTTCCCTCGGGTCCCGCAGAAACCCTGTTCTATCTGCGCGACGATGAGAACTATTACTCGATTGACGAAGACATCTGGCTGAACCAAGCCGAGTTCGACGCCCGAGTGAACGCAGGTGATGGAAATCCCTTGTTGGAGGTCACTGACAGACGCCTCGATTGGGAAGAGGCCTGGGGCTATATGACCCCGGAATACTACGGGGATATTACGGGCGACTACGGTCCCTGGAACGACTATGTCGGGTCAGAAGCCGAGAGTGGGTCGATCAAGAATACCCATATGAGCAACATCTGCACATCCACCAAGGGCCAGGGCGTGACAGTCTACACAATCGGCTTTGAAGTCCCTGAGAACGGCACTGCCGAAACCAAGCTGCGCAATTGCGCAAGTTCGACCCTGAACTATTACGCCGCTTCTGGTGTGAACATCTCGGACGCCTTTGGATCTATCGCATCCAACCTGCAAAGCTTGCGGCTCACCCAGTGACCCAAGCGTTGCCTTCCTTGGGATTGATCGCGCACCGCCCGGAAATGTCATGAATGACAAAACATCATTCTAAGGATTTTTGAGTGATCGCTTGGTCCCGACAACCCGCCAGCAAGACTTGTCAGAGTTTGCCTCCACATTGAAGCTCCGCTCTGGCGGGCCGTAGCACAGCTTTAGGGGCGGGGCGTTCAATGGCTGGAGGACATTGGCGCTCTTGAATGGACGTTCAGCCTTGCCCGCAGAGCGACCGCGGGCGGTGACTAGCCCGAAGGCGTTTGGGTGCGGTCTTGGGATGCAGATTTGCGATAGGGCGAAAATCCGTAGTCAGGCCGTGGCGCCCTCGTCGAAAACGCGGCGGTATCGGGACCGCACAAATGTACAAATTGGGTTTTCGCCGCTCAAAACTTACCCCAAATTGTGCAAAACCCGGTTTCGCAGCTTTCCCATTGATCCCCCCGCTGGTTCCGGTCCATAGAGCGCGCATGAGCGACAAAACCCATCCCTCCGGCGCCCCCTGGCGCAATTTCTATGGCCGTTACAAGGGCAAGCATCTGCGCGCCTCGCAAGAGGCGTATCTGGAAGAAGACCTCGCGCAATACGCCCCCGGCGCCGTCGATTGGGACGTGAACCCCGAGCGCAATCCTATTGATTTACAAAAGCTTTTCCCGGATCGCGATATCTGGCTTGAGATCGGTTTCGGGGGCGGCGAACACATGGTCTACCAGGCCGCGCAGAACACCGATATCGGGATTATCGGCTGTGAGCCCTACATCAACGGCGTCGCGATGCTGCTGGGCAAACTGCGCCAGGCCGAGGTGCAGAACATCGCCATCCATCCTGGCGATGTGCGTGATTTATTTGATGTTTTACCCGACCAAAGCATCTCGAAGGCCTTTCTTTTATACCCTGATCCATGGCCCAAAAAGCGCCATCACCGCCGCCGGTTCGTAACGCCCGAACATCTTGAACCCTTGGCGAAAGTGCTAAAACCGGGGGCGATTTTCCGGGTCGCGACCGACATCCCGGACTATGTGCGCCAAACACTGGAAATGGTTCCAAAACATGGGTTTGAATGGCTTTGTGAAGGTCCTTCCGACTGGCGCCAGCCATGGGATGACTGGATTTCTACACGCTACGAACAGAAAGCCCTCCGCGAAGGCCGCACCCCGCACTACCTCACGTTTCGCCGTCTTTGACTTATAGCTTCTGCGCCAGCCGCTCCAGCATCTCAAGGCATTGGCGTAACTGCGAAATCTCGACATGTTCATCCGCCTTATGCGCCTGCTCGATCGAGCCGGGGCCGCAAATCACGGCGGACAACCCATAGTCCTGAAAAATCCCGGCCTCGGTGCCAAAGGCAACAACATCCGCTCCGTTGGCCCCGGTCAGTTCCATCAGGATATCCTTGGCTTCACTTTCACTTGCAGGTGTAAGCCCCTGAATCTCTCCAATAACTTCGGTTTCAATCCCGGCCTCAGGATGCACCGCACGCATGGCGGGCAGCAGGACGTCCTCGCAGTATCGCTGCAGCTCACCCTTCACAAAATCCGCATCCGTGGCTTGCACCGGGCGCATTTCCCAATCCAATTGGGCTGCGCTGGCGATGACATTATGAGCCACGCCCCCATGCAAGGCACCTGTGCTGATCGTGGTCCATGGTGGTTCGAACCGGCTGTCGGCGGGGGCACGGGCGCGCAGATCGTCCTTCAGTTCCAGCAGGCGATTGATGTAGCGCGCGGCATATTCAACTGCGTTCACCCCGTGATCGGGGGATGAGCCGTGCCCGGCAAGGCCATGAAAATGCGTGGAATATTCGTAACACCCTTTGTGCCCTTCGATGATGCGCATTGATGTCGGTTCGCCAATAATGGCCACGCCGGGTTGGATGTCTCGCGCGCGCAGGCTGTCGATCAGATCACGTGCGCCGAAACAGCCGGTTTCTTCGTCATAGGTAAAGGCGAAATGCAGCGGGCGATCCCGCACCACCGCTGCATAGGTTGGCGCCATCGCCACCGCGGCAGCGATAAACCCCTTCATGTCACAGCTTCCGCGCCCGTAAAGCCGATTTTCACGCTCCGCCATTTCAAAAGGATCACTTGACCAGACCTGATCGACCACCGGCACCACATCGCTGTGGCCTGACAGGACAATGCCACCATCGGCATCGGGGCCCAGCGTGGCAAAAAGATTGGCCTTGGCCCCGGTGCTGTCGTGAAAAAGATCCACCCGCGCGCCGCTTTCCTCAAGCCGGTTGGCGAGGTGGGATATCATCTCGAGATTGCTGTCGGTCGAGACCGTGGGGTAGGCAATCAGCTCGCCCAGAAGGGAAACAGTGTCGTCCAGATATGAGGCCATCGAGGAGCCTTTCGCACGCGTTGAATTCGGTCAAGACTGAGCGTCAATCTCCCTTAGGTCAAGCCCAGAGAAAGGCGCGGCGATCCCCTGCCTGTTGCAAAAAAGACTCGGATTATCCGGTGCTTGAAGGGTGAAACTACATGTAAATGGGATTTGCACCCCAAATTTGCGCATCGGCGGCGCATTTTGTGATTTCTGAAAAAAAATATCTAGCCGTAGTGGTCAAAACCGCGTATCCGTGAAGCATAAATCAACAAAAGGCACCGCGCAAAGTGGTGTCACTGAGGTAGAGTGGTGGTGTTATGAAAGCGATCGATTTCGTTGTCCGTACAAGTGCGGGCAGTTCGCAAGTGAGTTCAGTTCCGGCAGACAAGAATGTCCATGTTATAGACGCCGGCGTAAATCAGGAAATCTCCCTAAATCTGAGGCAGTCCGATATCCGGTCTTACAACCGGGAAGGCAGCAATCTTGAAATCGTGCTGGCCGATGGGCGCGTGATCATCCTCGATGGATTTTTCGGAGCAGACGGTGTCGCCGAGAGCAGGCTTTTCATCAGCGCCGATGGGTATCTGAACGAGGTGACATTGGTCGAGGCCAGCGATGGCGCGGTCTATGCGCAATACGGCCCGACCGAACAGTGGGGCAAATGGAGCCCGGCAGAAGATCTGATTTTCCTTGATGGTACCGATGTCGCCGTTGCCAATGGGGCAGAAGAAGATGTCAGCATGCTGGGCGCAGGCATTTTGGGCGGCAGCGGATTGCTGGGTGCACTTGGTGTTGGGGCCGCAGGGGTTGGCGTTGCCACGGTGCTTGATGACGATGAAGATGGCGATGGTGGCGGAACGCCGAACACCCCGATCGAGCCGACGATCAATGAACCCGGCCCGATTGTTATCGGTGGTGATGATGTCGATCCGACCACGGAAACTCTGACCATCACCGGTACAGCCGAGCCTGACTCGGTTGTCGTGGTCACGATTGGCGATGAAACCGTCGAAACGACCTCGGATGAGGATGGTAATTGGGAGACCAGCTTTACAGGCGAAACCTTCCCGACAGATGGCGAATACACCGTCACGGCCGTGGTTACCGAACCTGATGGCACCGAGACCAATCTGACCGGCCCCGAAATCATCATTGATACTGTTGGCCCGGACACATCGGTGACCGAAGGCACGGTTTCGGTTGATGAAATCATCAATGCCGAAGAATACGATGCTGGCATTCAAGTGTCAGGCACAGGCGAAGTCGGAGCCTCGGTTGTCGTGACCATCGAAGGCGTCAGCCATGAAACCACCGTGGGCGACAACGGCACCTGGTCTGTAACCTATGCGGGGGGCGAATTGCCCATTGGCGAGTATACAACCGGCGTCACCGTGGTCTCCACCGACAGCTATGGCAATACAACTACGGTCACCGATCAGATGCAGATCGACACGATCCCCCATGATCTGGCGATCAACACCAGCACGATTGAAACCGACGGTGTGATCAACTTCGTCGAGAACTCGGACGGGTTTGCCATAACCGGCACCTCCGAACCGGGCGCCACGGTTACCGTGGAAATCCAAGGGGTCTCGCAGCAGGTCGTTGTGGGGCAGGACGGCACATGGACAGCTCAATTCGCAGCCGGCACCCTGCCGGGCGGTGAATATGACGCCACCATTACCGCGACCACTGTCGATGCCGCTGGCAACCCCAGCAGCACGACTGGCACGGTGCAGGTAGACACCCAGGTGCAGAATTTCACCATGCAGGGTGAGACAGGCGGTGCCGATGGCGTGATCAATGCCGCCGAAGCCCAGGGCGGCTTTAGCGTCAGCGGCACGACCGAACCCGGCTCGACCGTTGTTCTTGAGATGAACGGGCAAACCGTGAATGCGGTTGTGGGTGCCGATGGCAGCTGGACCGCGAATTTCACCGGCGCCCAGATTCAGCAGGGCACCTATACAGCCACGATGACCGCCACAACGACCGATCCGGCGGGCAATGTCGAAACCCTCAGCCAATCGGTGTCGGTGGATACCGATGCAGGCAGCCTGACTCTGAACGCAGGCGCAATCGGCGGGGACGGCACCATTAACGAGGCCGAGGCCGCCGCGGGTGTGGCTGTCACCGGCACCGCCGATCCCAATGCTATCGTCATTGTCACGCTGGATGGTGTCAGCCACACCACGCAGGCAAATGGCGCAGGTTTCTGGACCACCACCTACACCAATGCCGAGATCACGCCGGGTACGCATACCCCGGCCGTGACGGCCATGACCACCGACGCGGCGGGCAACAGCATCGACGTCAGCGGCACGGTGAATGTGGATACCGAGGTGCTGAACCTGGCCACCAATCCTTATGATGTGGCCACGGCGACGGATGGGTCCGACGTGATCAACAATGACGTGGCCGGGGCGGGCTTCCAGATCACCGGCACGGTTGAACAAGGCTCGACCGTCAGTGTCACTTTGGACGGCGTGACCCATCAGGCCAGCGTCGATGCAAATGGCAACTGGACCGCTGATTTTGCAGCGGGCGAGATTTCAGGCGGCGAGCGGACCGGCAATCTGGTGGTCAATGTCACCGACCCGGCGGGCAATACCGAAACCCTGACCGACACGATCGAAATCGACACCTTCATCAACGAATTGTCCTTGGATGGCCCGATTGAAGGGGACAACGTGATCAACGCCGCCGAGGCCGCCGATGGCGTGCAGGTGGCCGGGCAGGTTGAGGCCGGATCGAGTGTCACGGTGGCGGTGTTTGGCAAGACCTACAACGCCACAGTGGACGGGGCTGGCAACTGGTCCGTCGATATCCCTGCCGGTGATATTCCGGTGGGTGAGTCAACAGACGAGATGATCATCCACGCCACGGATGCCGCGGGCAATTCGACCGCGCTGAATGCCGGGTCGCTGAGTGAGCAACTGACCGTTGATCTGGTCGCTCCCGACAGCCCGGACGTGGTTGGTGCGTTCCGTGAATCCACCGGCGGGTATCGCAATGTCACGACCGACAGCACCGATGACGCCGTGTCGATCCATCAGGTCGACGGCAGCGGCAATGCCACCGAACTGGACGTTCATGCGATGAACAACGCCTTCCTGGGAGAAACCAACTATTTCTTCCTTGATGCGTCAGGCAACGCGGAACCGATACCGGATGGATCCGAACTGGTGGTTACCCACACGGATGATGCCGGAAACGCCTCAAGTACCTATGTGGTGCTGGATGAAACCGCGACAACAGCGGTGGACGTGGGCAGCATCAGCCTGACCGGGTTCAACATTGACGAGATCGACCTGCGTCTGGGCGATCAGCGCGAGTTGACCATCACGGAACAGCAACTGCGGGATCTGTCTGAGAACGGCGACCAGCTTCTGGTGCGGGGGGGATCGGACGATACGGTTACGATCACCGGGGCCAGCGCCTCGGGCACGACCAGTATCGAAGGTGAGGTCTTCAACGTCTACACCTTAGGGGATGGGGCCACGGTTGTGGTCGATGACGAGATCAACGTCGTCGTCTAAAAAATACCGGCTGCGCGGTTGGGTACCTCGCCGCGCAGCCTGACGTTTTATAAAAAGCTACCGTTCAAGGGGCGTGTGTATGGGGCAGAGGGTAACAACGAAAGGGGCGCTTGTCGTGTGTGTGGCAAGCCTGACCCTTGGTGGGTGCATAGGCACCGGCGAGGGCGGAGGAGAGGTGTCCAGGTTTCTGGCCAAATCCCCCGACGCAGCGGCCTCGGCCGAGGCCACAGCGCGGCAGAAAGAGGCCGCGAATTCACAGATCATCACGGCCCTTCAGGCCCGCCGCTCGGTTCTTCCAGTAGGCAGCGCCTTTGACCGCGTGGCCCAGCCGGTGCTGGCGGCCAATTCCCGCGCCGCCGAGGCCGATTTGCAATCCGCCCGTCTACGGGCGAAAGCGGCCTCCAAAAACTGGCTACCCCAGATCGGCCCCCGGATCAGCCTGAGCAGCCTCAGCGATGTTGTTACCCAGATTCTGGTGGAACAGGTGCTGTTTGATAACGGCCGCAAAAAGGCCGAGCGCGCCTTTGCCGCCGCCGATGTCGAAGCGGCCGCCGTCCTTCTGGCCGATGACACCAATCAACGGGTTCTGACTGCCCTTGGCCTGTACCTTGCTGCCGCCGAGGCCCGGGAACGGGTCGCGCTTGAAGGGCGGACGCTAAAGGACATGCAGCATTTTGAGTGGATCATGAACGAACGCGTCGAAGGGGGCGTGTCGGATATGTCCGATCTTAACATCATCCGCTCAAAATTGGCCGAGATCCGCGCCACCCTTGCCGCGCAGCAAGAGGCCGCATCGACCGCATTGGCCGAGCTGAACGCCATGTCGGTCGAGCCACTGAACATGGTCGACGGCCTGACCGATATCCAGATCAGCGCCGATGCAGCACAGCCCTTGGATGTCATGCTGGCTGAGGCCGAAATGACCCGCGACATTGCCGAGGCCAAGATCGCGCGCGCGGGCTTTCTGCCCGGCGTCAAGGCCAGCGGCGCGTTGGGCGACGATGGGTCGGGCCTTGGCGTGAACGTGGGCACCGATGAATTGTTGGGTCTGGGCACCGGTTCCAGCATCAAGGCGATTGAAGCCGAGAAAGAGGCGGCCAGCCGCCGCGTGGCCCAAACCCAGGAAGACACGGACCGGCAGTTGCGTCGCCTTGAGCAGCGCCATAGCGCGCTGGCCCGGCAGGTGGGCGAGGCAAACACTTTGACCGCGCAAGCCAAGGCCAATCTGGACCTGTTCCAGCAGCAATATGATGGGGGTCAGCGGCAGGTGATGGATGTGGTTGGCGTCTATGAAACCTTTGCCGCCCGCCAGACCGCTGCGGTGGGGCTGAAATATGAACTCGCTCTGACCCGGCTTGAAATGGCACAGGTGCTTGGCCTCCTTGCAGATGGGAGCCAGATTTGAGCAAACCGCCCATCACATTCAAGGTGACAGGCGGCACGACCGGCGCATTGCGCGCGGTTTCCAATGCAGATGCGCCGCCCCCGGCAGCGGCCGAAAAGCCCAAAACCCGTTTTGGCGAACGCGCCGAGGCCCGTGCTGAGCTGGGCGCAACCTTTGCCTCGATCCTCGGGGTCGAAATACTGGCCCGCGATATTCTGGAACCGATGGTGGCCAGTGATGGCGCAGGCGATCAACCGCAACCACAGGCATTGGCCAACGGGCTGGCCGCGGTGGGCCTGCTGACCGAAGTGCAAAGCATTTCGCATTGTATGGGGCATGACTGGCCTGCGCTGGCGCAGATGACCAGCGGGCAATTCGTGCTGGTTCTCGAACAGGAGCGCGGCAGCCTGATCATCTATGATCAGACTTGCACGGACAATCGCGCGACCATCCCTCTGGATGAATTTGAACCCTATTTCACCGGCATCATCGTGCGCGCCGAGGCACCGTTGCAAAAGCTGGCCAAGGCTCATGCCGGCCCGGACACAAAACCACATTGGTTCTGGGGGCAGTTCGATCAGTTCCGCCGCCAGTTTGGCGAGATTGCTCTGGGCTCTTTCGTGGCCAACCTTCTGGCCGTGGCGGTCGCGCTGTTTTCCCTGCAGGTCTATGACCGCGTGATCCCGCATCAATCCGAAGCCACCCTGTGGGTGCTTGCCGCCGGGGCCTGTCTGGCCCTGATCATGGAGGCCGGTTTGAAACTGGCCCGCGCCCGACTGATGGACGGGGCCGGGCGGCAGATCGAGTTCAAGGTGCAGACCCTTTTGATGAACCGCATTCTTGGCATGCGCTCGGAAATGGCGGGCAAAGCGCCCAGCAACCTCTTTGCGGCGATGCGCGAATTCGGCTCGGTGCGTGAGTTTTTCACCGCCTCCACCATCGGCTCGCTGGCCGATATCCCGTTCATTTTCGTGTTTCTTGCCCTTGTGGCCTCGATCGCGGGCAATGTCGTCTGGGTGTTGATCCTGGGTGGCATCCTGATGGTGATCCCAGGCTTTCTTTTGCAAAAAAGGATGATCCGCCTGACGCAGGAAACCCAAGGCGCTTCGGCGCGGTCCTCGCGCCTGTTGCACGAGGCGATTTTTGAGCTTGATACGGTCAAAACCCAGCGCGCCGAAGATCGCATTCGCCGCGCATGGAGCGAGCTGAACACCCTTTCAGCGATGAAATCCTCCGAGCAACGCCAACTCGCCTCGGTCCTCACCTTCTGGAGCCAGGGCGTGCAGCAGGCCACCTATGTGGCGGCGGTGATCATGGGCACCTATCTGGTCTTTGCCGGGGAATTCACCGTCGGCTCGATCATCGCCGTGGGCATCCTGACCAGCCGTACGCTGGCCCCGCTGACGCAATTGGCGGGCACGATGGCGCGCTGGGGGAATGTGAAATCTGCGCTGGATGGGCTGGACAGCATTGCCGAGGCCCCGCAGGACGCCGCCGAGGATCGCAGCTATCTGCGCCGTGAACGCCTTGAGGGCGGGTATGAGCTGCGCGAGGTGCAGTTTGGGTATTCGGATGAAGGCGCGCCGACGCTGGATGTGCCTGCGCTGAGCATCCAGCCCGGTCAGAAGATTGCGGTGCTGGGCACCAACGGGTCGGGCAAATCGACCTTCCTGAAAATCCTGTCGGGGCTTTATGCGCCCACCAAGGGCCGTATCCTGATCGATGGCACGGATATGGGCCAGATCGAACCGCGCGACCTGCGCCGGATGATCGGCTATCTGGGGCAGGATGTGCGCCTGTTCACAGGGACATTGCGCGAGAACCTGAACCTGACCTTGCTGGAACGCAATGATGATCGCCTGATGCAGGCGCTGGATTTTGCCGGGTTGGGCCAGTTCGTGAAAAACCACCCTAAGGGGCTGGATCTGGAGATCCTCGATGGCGGGCAGGGGTTGTCGCAAGGACAGCGCCAATCCATCGGCTGGGCGCGGCTGTGGCTGCAGGACCCCAAGATATGCCTGCTGGACGAACCCACCGCGGCGTTGGATCAGACGCTGGAAAGCACGCTGGTCAGTCGTCTGGAAAAATGGCTGGACGGGCGCACCGCGATGATTGCAACCCACCGCGTGCCGATCCTGTCCCTGACCAGCCGCACGCTGATCTTGCAATCGGGCCGCATGGCCGTGGATGGCCCGCGCGACAAGGTGTTGGCGCATCTGGCGCAGGCCGGGAAGGGAGGATCATAAGATGGCTGTGGGCACCACCAATCTGAACGCGCAACTGCATGCGCGCCTGCGCGGTCCCAGCCTGACCATCTGGATGTGCACGGCAACGGTGTTCCTGTTTCTTCTCTGGGCGGCCTTTGCCTGGGTTGATGAGATCGTGCGCGCCAACGGGTCGTTCATTTCCTCGTCGCGCCCGCAGATCATCCAGAACCTTGAAGGCGGCATCCTGACCGAGCTGATGGTGCAGGAGGGGGATATCGTTGAACGGGGCACCACGCTGGCCCGTCTGCATGGCACACAGTTCAAATCCTCGGTCGAAGATCTGCGCGATCAGATAAACGCCCATGAAATCCGCCGGTTGCGGCTTGAGGCCGAACTGGCTGGCCAGTTCGATTTCACCATTCCCGTCGATTTGGCCGCGCGCAGCCCCGAGATCATCGCCTCGGAAAAGACGCTGCTGCGCGCGCGGCAGGCCGATTACGTCAAGCGCACCGAAGGGGCCAAACAGGTTCTGGACCAGGCCGCCGAGGAACGTCGCCTGCTGGAAAATCTGCTTGAGAAAAAGATCGTCGCGAAGATCGAAGTGACCCGCGCCCGCAAGGCCGATGCCGATGCGCGCAAACGCTATGACGAGATTGTCACCCAGACCGAGCTTGAGCGCGCGCAGGAATACTCCGACACGCTGAAGGAACTGGCGACGCTGAAGCAGAACCTGAAAGGGTCACAGGATCAGTTGAACCGCACCGTTCTGGTCAGCCCGATGCGGGGCATCGTCAACAACCTATCCGTCACCACAATCGGTGGCGTTGTGCGCCCCGGTGAAGAGATCCTTGAGATCATTCCGTTGGATGAAGAGCTGTTTGTCGAGGCCCGCGTGGCCCCCGAACACATCGCCAATATCCGTCACGGGCAGGAAGCAACGATCAAACTCACCGCTTATGATTACACGATTTACGGGTCGCTCAAGGGGGTGGTGGATTTCATATCCGCCGACACGTTTGAGGATGAACGTGCCCGCGATCCCGATGGCGATCCGCATTACAAAGTAACGCTGAAAGTGGATATGAGCAACCTGACCCCACGCCAGGAACGGGTGGAAATCCGCCCCGGCATGCAGGCGCAGGTCGAGTTGCACACAGGCGAGAAAACCGTGCTGCAATATCTGCTGAAGCCGCTTTACAAAAGTCAGGAAGCGTTCCGCGAACCCTAAGCGGGGTTAAAGAAAAATCGTGCGAGTTTTCTATGCCTTCGGCGTGAGTATTTTGGGCAAGATGAAGGTGGGGCGCTAACTTTCCATCCAGATCGTTACCGGGCCGTCATTGGTCAGGCTGACGGCCATATCAGCGCCAAACTGACCGGTCTGAACCGGAACGTTTTCCTCGCGCAGACGATGGGCGAAATAGAGATACAGCCGCTTGCCTTCATCCGGTGCTGCGGCGGTGGAGAAACCGGGGCGATTGCCGCGCGAGGTGTCGGCGGCCAGGGTGAACTGGCTGACCACCAGGGCCGAGGCGCCGATATCCACGACCGAGCGGTTCATCTTGCCCGCCTCGTCCTTGAAAATGCGCAGCTTAGCGATCTTGGTGGCCAGTCGTTCGGCGTCTTCATCGACGTCGCCCTGCATGGCGCAAACCAGGATCAAAAGGCCTGGGCCGGTCTCGCCAACGACATTGTTGTCCACGCTGACCGACGCGTGACTGACTCTTTGCAAAACGGCACGCATAGAACCCCCCTGATTTTACCAGACCACCGGAATTCTGCCATGACCGGCGTCAATGTGCGACCCCTTCACATCCGGCAGGCTAGGTGCCCTTGTCAATGGAAAGGAGAAAGCTCTCATGGTTGAAAAATCACATACAGCAGGCCTGTGGCCGTCTTTCTACGAACCGTTTCGCAACTTCGGCAGTCGCGTCGCCGATTGGCTGGCCCCGGCCTCGGATGCCTCGGCGAATGACGCGGCCTACCGGATCTCGATAGAACTGCCGGGAGTCGAGGAGAAGGATATTGATGTGTCCGTCAACGAAGGGGTCGTGACGGTCAAAGGCGAGAAATCCAGCCAACGGGAAGAAAAGGGCGAGACATGGTTCTTTTCGGAACGCCAGTTCGGATCGTTCAGCCGGTCATTTCGGCTGCCGGCCGATGCCCAGGGGGACAAGATTGAGGGCCATCTTAAGGATGGCGTTCTGATGCTGTCAGTGCCACGCCGGACACCCGAGGTCCCTGAGGCGACGAAGGTGAAGATCACCAAGGGCTGAGGGGCTTAGCCGCGCGGGTCAAATATGTCCCCAAGCTCGGCCCGCGCGGTACGGAATGCATTGGCCGGGTGTGTGGCATCGGCATAGCCAAACGAGATGGCGCAGAGGATCAGGCGATCCTCGGACAGGTTGAAATGCCTGCGAATGAGGTCCGGATAGGCCGCGACCGAAGCTTGCGCGATGGAGCCTACCCCAAGGGCAGTCGCGGCAAGCATGAAGGCCGTGACGAACACGCCGCAATCCATCGCGCCGTATGGCCCAAGTTCAGCCCCGGAATGGATGATGGCCACATGCGGGGCATCGAAGAACTCGAAATTGCGCATGCTCTGCTTGGCGCGCGCCGCGTGATCGTCACGGGCAATGCCCACCGCTTCGTAAAGCTGATAGCCGCAGATGCGCCGCCGTTCCTGATGCGCGCCGGTATAGCGTTCGGGCCAGGGTAGATCGGGGGCCGGGGCCGTGGTGTTCACGGCGTCCAGCAGCGCCGCGCTGAACCGTGCGGTCTCGTCGCCTTTTGTGACGGTCACTTTCCAGGGCTGTGCGTTGCATCAGGAGGGCGCGCGGCCAGCGGTTTGGATGACTTTCTGGATCGTTTCTTCCGGCACCGGATCGGGAAGAAAGGCGCGACAGGAGTACCGCGCGTTCAGCATTGTGCTGAGGGCCGGGAAGATGTCTGGCATCAACTCATTTCCCCCGTGGCATAAAGATAGCCGATACCGGCCGCGATGATCGCGACGATAATGACCGCAATGGCGATTTTGATGGCCGAATAGGGGCGTTCGCCCTGCACTCGTCCGGTGCGGCCGTTGACGACGAAACGATAGGTTTCGCCACGATACTTGTAGGCGGCCAGCCAAACCGGCAGCAGCACATGTTTGAAGGTCACATCGCTGATCTGGGTCTGAACATCGTGGATGCGCTGGCGGTCCCCGCCAATGTCGAACTTCACATCACGGCGAATGACCCGGTCCATATGGGCGCGCGCCTCCTGAAAGCCCTCGTCCAGTTCCACGGTGTAGCCTTCTGCGCGGAACCCGGCGAGGAATTCAGGATTATAGGGTTCCAGCTCGGATAAATCCCAGGGCTCCAGCGCATCGGTAAAGCGTTTGGGCAGGGATCGTGAGGCCAGCACCAGCACATCGTCAAACCACCGCGCGACGCGCCCCGTGACCCCACGCCAGCGGATTTTCTGCACCCGTTGATTGACCCGCTTGCCATTGCGCATGACCGAGCGGGTTTCATAGTAAACCGTGCCGCGCTCACCCGAATAGCTGGACTTCGTATCCGCATCGAAAGTCCAGTAAGGCACATAAATCCCCTGCATTTTCCGCCCTTTACGCGCGTATTCCTGCAGACCATTGGGGGCAAACCACAACCGGCCCAGCCAGGTGTTCATCGCTTGCCGTGCAGCACCTTCATCCAGCGCGAAGGGCAGCAGTGCCTTGGGTTTGATATGACGGTGCGTGCCGGTATCAGTGACCACGGGCGTGGCGCAGAACGGGCACTCGGCGGCATGGGTGGCGGCGTCAAACTCGACCTGCGCGGCGCAATTGGGGCAGTTCAGCACCCGGGTTTCTTCGATCTCCTGCTCGGGCAGTTGCTGCTGGATCGCCTGACGGAAATCCAGTTCCGAGATCGCACCTTTCCACGGGCCAACCTCGGCAATCTCCTCTGCGTTGCCGCAATGATCGCAGATCAGTTTGCCCGCTTCCGGGTCAAACCGAAAATCGGCCCCGCAATTGTCGCATGGAAAGCGGTGTTCTTCGAGCGGAGAGACGATGTCGGTTTCTGTCACGCGAGTGATCCTGTCGATGCGGCGGAAATCAGGCCCAGCTCAGTATTCATAGCCAGCGTACCGATTGGGCAAGGTCGCATCTGCCTGCCGCCCGATGAATGTTGCCCAGACCCCGCCGGGACGCCAGATACCTTCCATCAAGGCTTCGGCTGCGATGGTATCGCCGTGATGGTCGCGGGCGTATCGCAGCATGAAAGCCGAAACGCGGGCATTGTAGATGCAATGGACATGGACGCGGTCATCCGCATGGGCCTTCATTGCCTTGCAGAACGCCAGATAGTCCGCCTCGGTCGGAGCGTCGAAATCCACGGGAATATAGACGTACTCCATGCCCAGGTCCGTCACCGTGCCGGGCTCATCCTCCAACGCACCATCATTGTCATGGGGGCCGAGGTTGATGACGCAGGTCACGCCAGCCTGCGCCAATCGCGCCAGCTGTTCGGCGCTGGGTTGGCCTGAAAGGCTGACGCGGTCGCTGATTTGTCGCCAGTTCAATATGTCATTGAAATCCTGAGTCATTGTGGCAGTTGATCCAGCGTGTCAGGTGCCGGGTGGCGGGGGTGGCAGAATGGTGAACAATTGGGCCAGCTCTTGCACATCTCCGGCAGACATCCAGCCATCCTGCCCCGCAGTCCAGACATGGGTGTCGCGGGTCAGTTTGCCATCGGCTGCCATACGGCCAAGGGCGGCTTTTGAGTAAGGACCGTGTGTCTCGCCATTCTCGGCGATGTGCCAGACATGTTCGACCGGTGGCGGCGGCGCTGCGGCAGGGGCGCCGCCCCAAGGCCCTTGTTGCTGGGTCATCTGGTTGGCCATCGCCATGCCCATTCCCATGCCAAGGCCGGCACCCATACCGCCACCCCCGTTGGGGTTGGAGGCGGCCGAGGTCATCGCCTCGGCGGCGGAATACTGGGTGAATTTGCCCAGATCCCCGGCCAGCCCCATCGAGGTGCGCTTGTCCAGCGCCTCTTCAACTGCGGGCGGTAGGGATATGTTTTCAATGTAAAATTCCGGGATCATCAGGCCGTATTCCGCGACCACTTTGGAAATCTCGGCCGCCACCAGCTTGCCCAGATCGCCAGTGTTCGCGGCCATGTCCAGAACCGGAATGCCCGCACCCGCGATGATGCGGCTAAAGCTTTGCACGATGATGTTGCGGATCTGATAGCTGATCTCGTCCATGGTGAATTCGCCGTCGGTGCCGACGATTTCCGACAGGAAGCGCGCCGGGTCATTCACCCGCACCGAATAGGTGCCAAAGGCGCGAATGCGGGTCGGCCCGAACTCGGGGTCGCGCAGCATGATCGGGTTCTTGGTGCCCCATTTCAGATCGTTGAAGCGCGTGGTGTTGACGTAGTAGATCTCGGATTTGAAGGGGCTTTTGAATCCATGATCCCAATGCTGCAGGGTGGTCATGATCGGCATGTTGTTGGTCTCAAGCATGTAAAGACCGGGCGTGAACACATCCGCCAACTGCCCCTCGTGCACGAACACGGCGGCCTGACCTTCGCGCACGGTCAGCTTGGCGCCGTATTTGATCTCGTGGCCCTCGCGTTCAAACCGCCAGACCATGGTGTCACGGCTGTCATCCACCCAGTGGATCACGTCGATGAACTCACCACTCAGAAAATCGAAAATACCCATGGTTCAGGTCTCCTTTGACATCAGCTGGGGCCCATCCGCCCGGCCAGCAACTGCTGGACAATGGGGCGGGCCGCCTCGGCGCTCATGCCGGGGGTCAGGGCGGGGTTGTAAAGCAGGCGCAGCAGTTCCTCGTCATGCGAGGTCAGCAACGCGAATTCATCGTCATCGTTGAAGATCGAGGGGCGCGCACGCGGGCTGTCATTGGCCAGGCCAAGCCCCTGGGCCAGTTCTTCATGGATGCAGGCCTTGCGCGTCAGATCGGGGTGTTCGGCCCGGATCACGGCAATCGCGCGGTTATAGACATTGCCGTCGGCGCGCGCCGCGAAGGCGGCAACCACGCAATGGATCGAGCGGGGCAGGGTGCGGATCATCTGTAACGTGGCGGCATCCACGCCGGGTTCAATCTCGCGGATACGCTCAAGCAGGCGGGCGCGGTCATCCTCGCCCACGATCAGAACGTGGAAATTCGGGTTGGTCGGGTTGACGGAAATGGGATGGTTGGTGATCCGCGCCAGACGGTTGGCATATTGCGTTACCACGGTTGCATCGGGCTGGCGTTGGCCCTGCGGGACGGAGGCACCGAACTCTACCACCATGCGGACCGGCTTGGTCCATTTGCGCAGGCCCCCGGCGGGGCCGTCGGCGCGTTCAAAACCACCCGTCTGTCTGTATTCGTCGTAAAAGGCGATGCGTTCGAAATTCCGGGCCAGTTCGCGCACACCGTAAGGCGTGTCGACGCCACCTCCGTCTACCCGCAGCAGCCCGCGATTCAAGAGATCCGATTGCACACGGGCGTAATAGACCGCCAATTCCCGGCTTTTGGGCGACTGGGCTACGGGGGCAGGCATTGCGGCGGGTGCCGCCAGCCCTGCAGGGCGGGATTGGGGCTTGGCCGAACTTTGAGGTGGCAGGGCGTCGCAGGCGGTCAGGGCCAGCACAGCCAGCCCCGCTCCAATCCGTTTTGCCAGATGTGGCCCAGTCACTCTTGCACTCAGCTTGCCGAAGCGGCGGTGCCGACATTGTCGCCCACGCCATCCTTGCGCGCCTTGGCCGAGGCCAGCGTGTCGCGCAGCTCTTTTTCCATCTTCTTCAGCTCTTCCTCGGCAGCCGCACGGCGGGCCTTGCCCTCGTCGGCGATCTGCAGGCTTTCCTCGATGGTGCCGATCAGGTCGGCATTGGCCTGCTTGACGGCTTCGATATCGAACACGCCGCGTTCCATTTCCTCGCGGATCATCTTGTTGCTTTCGCGCAGGTTCTCGGCATTGGCGGTCAGCAGCTCGTTGGTCAGGTCATTGGCATCGCGCACTGCGGCAGCGGCCTGGGCCGAACGTTGAATGGTCACGGCCTGTGCCAATTGGGTTTCCCAGAGCGGGACGGTGTTGACGAGGGTCGAGTTGATCTTGGTGACCAGCGACTTGTCGTTTTCCTGCACCAGCCGGATCGAGGGCAGAGATTGCATGGTCACCTGGCGGGTCAGTTTCAGGTCATGCACCCGGCGTTCCAGATCGTCGCGCGCGGCGCGCAGATCTCGCAATTCCTGCGCTTTCATCACCTGGTCGCCCTCGGGCGCGGCCTGCACTTCGGCCTCTTTGGCAGGGATATCCTTGGTGTCGAGCACGTTCAGTTTCTCTTCGCCCGCCGCGATATAGAGCGCCAGCTCGTCATAGAACTGCAGTGTTTTCTCATAGAGCAGGTCCAGCGATTTGATGTCTTTCAGCAGCACATGCTCATGCCCCAGCAGGTCGTCGGTGATCTTGTCGATCTGGCCCTGAATGGTTTCGAACTTGGCGGTGAACTTGGCGAAGGGGGCTGCGCGTCCCAACAGCTTTTCCCACCATGTCCGTTCGCGGCGCACGTCCAGTTCGGAGACGGAGAAGCCCCGGATCGTGGTGACAATATTGCGTAAAGAATCGCCCGCAGGCCCAACATCCTTGTTGCGCACCCCTTGCAGCATGGATTGCGAAATCTCTTGCAACTCGGCCTGCGCGGCGGACCCGAACGAGACGATAGACTGCGTGTCACCCATGTCGATTTCGGCCATGCGCTTGGTGATCTCGGCCCCCACGGGCGCGTCGGCCTCAGCCAGTGGTACGATGGCATTGGCATCGACCGGCTCGGGCAGGATCGCGGCGCTGACCTCTTCGACTTCTGCAAGCGCAGCCTCGGCTTTTTGACGGATAGTGTCTGACATGGGGGGTCCTCTTTACGTTAAGCGTTATTGTCCAGGCGCACACCTTCGCGCTGCAGGCGGTCCCGCAGCACGCTGATTTCCACCTCTAAATCCGTGTTTGAATTGTCCATAAGCGACCGGGTCTTGGCGACAAAATTTTCCTCAAGATCGGTCAGCAACATCATGTAATCTGAACGCGCGCCCGCATCGCGGCTGCGCGCATAGACATCGGCAAACTTGGAGGTCGCATCGCGCGCACCCATCAAATAGACCGACAGGAATTTCTTGGCCGCGGTCAGGTCGCGCGGATCATCCTCGACCGTGCGCAGCATATCGCGCACCGAGCTTTGAAACCGTTCCACGCGCGCCTCAACCTGCCGGTCACCCGCACGTTTGATCGCATCGGACATCGCGGTGAGATAGCTTTCCGCCTTGTCCACGGCCCGCGCCACGCGGTCGGTCTGGAACTGGTCCACTCCGTCCATGCCCTTGTCCTTCAGCGGGTCAAAGCCGAAGGCAAAACTGTGCAGCACGGTACCAAGAATGCCGTAAATCATTGGCTCGACCAGCCCACCGCTGGCGGCAAACCCGGCCACGGCCAGACCAATGCCGGTCAGCAGAGAGGCCAGCATCTTGCGCGGCAACCCCGGGCGGCGCGCCACCTTGCGCGCCTCATAGGCCTCTTGCGCTTGAATGCCCTCGCGGGTCAGCCATGCGGCCAACAGCAAAACGCCCAAGGCAATCAGGTTCAGCAGCAGATCGCTTGGCCCGCCGGTAAAGGCGCGCCAGATCAGGGGCAGGGGCGCAAGAAACAGAAGATTGACGCGGCCCCCGGCACGGGTGCGCACAGCACCACGATAGCTGCCCTGATCTGCAGGACCCTGCCCATCAGGGCTGAACTTGCCTCCAAAACGTTGCGCCATCTCAGACGCCCCCCGCGATCGATACGAATAGGATCAGCAGGACCAGCACGAAAAATGCCAGTTTTTGAAGACCTGTCTCGGACATGAAGGCCTCCCATCGGCCCGTTGTTAAACCTCTGTAAACTTAGGCGATGCCGGAGCGGCATACTAGGGGGAAGATCGCGCGCAAAGGCTCACAGCGCAAAATCGCGCGCTCTTGCCCGTTTTTTGCGGCCCGAACGCGCTCCCTGAGATCTCTGCGCACCGATCCCTGTACAGGGGCGATATCGCTCTGATACGACCTTCACATGACAAATCATGATTTTGTTCCGCGTGGCGCGGCCAGTTTGCGGGTGGACTATGACGGCCCGCCCCGGGATTTCTATTTCCTGCTGGTGCCGCGCCTGACCTTGCTGGCGTTCAGCGCGGCGCTTGAACCGCTCAGGATCGCCAATCAGGTCGCGGGCAAAGAGCTTTATCGCTGGTACTTGATGACCGAGGATGGTGCGCCGGTGCGGTGTTCCTGCGGTGTCACGCTGACCCCTGATGCAGGTTTGTCGGATGTGCCCCGTGATGCGCGGGCCTTTGTCTGCTCCGGGGTCGAACCTGCCCGGCATAATTCAGCGCGGATAGCGGCCTGGGTCAGCCGCCAGAAGGCGTTTGGCGGCCGGGTGGGTGGTATCTGCACCGGGGCCTTTGCCCTGGCCCGCGCCGGAATGCTGAAGGGGCGCAGGTTCACTCTTCACTGGGAAAATCAGCCCGCCTTTGTCGAACAATATCTCGACCTGCCCCCGACGGGGCGGCTGTTTGAGAACGATGACGGGTTGCTGACCTGTGGGGGCGGCTCGGCGGCCACCGATATGATGCTATCGCTGATTGAGGGTGATCATGGGGCCGAGATGGCCGCGATCGTCGCCGATATGTGTCTGCATCAACGCAGTGGCGCGCCTGACACGGCTCAACGCAGCGCCCATTCCCGCGCGCTGTCCAGTCGCAACCCCCATCTTCTGGCCGCGATCCAATTCATGAGCGAGACATTGGAAACCCCGGCTGATATCGACGAGGTCGCCGCGCGCACTGATATCTCGCGCCGCCAGTTGGAGCGCCTGTTCCGACAACATGTCGGGCAATCGCCGGTCCAGTTCTATATGGATTTGCGGGTGTCGCGGGCCCATGCCTTGTTGAATGAAACCAGCCTCAGCGTGGCCGAGATCGCCGCTGCGACCGGGTTTGCCAGTTCATCGCAGCTCTCGCACCGGTTTCGCAAACGTTATGGGCGCGCACCGGGGGCCTATCGCAAAAGCTGGACCGCGCTGGCCGGGGGTTAGCGCCGCGTACGTCGGGTCACTTTGCGCGGACCCGGCTTGCCACCGGGCTTGCGGGTTGGCTTCTTACCGGGCTTTCCGGCTGCTGGCGCGGTGTCTGGCGCTTCCAGCCCCAGTTGATCGCGCAGCACGCGGGGGCGGATTTCCTGCACCTCGCCGGGCTTCAGCTGTCCCAATTGAAACGGCCCATAGGACACCCGGATCAGCCGGTTCACGACCATCCCGACCGCCTCCATCGCGCGGCGGATTTCGCGGTTCTTGCCTTCGCGGATGGCCACGGTCGCCCAGGCGTTTGCACCTTTCTGACGATCCAGGGTGACGACCATCGGTTGAAATTTCTCGCCATCCAGGGTCAGCCCGGAGCGCAACGGCTCAAACGTGTCATCCGCAGGGCGGCCATTCACCCGCACGCGGTATTTGCGCACCCAGCCTGTCGAGGGCAATTCAAGTCGCCGTTTCAACCCGCCGTCATTGGTCAGCAGCAACAAGCCTTCGGAATTGATGTCCAGCCGCCCGACACTCATCACGCGCGGTAAATCCTCAGGCAGGTCTTCAAAAATCGTGGTGCGACCTTTTTCATCGCGGTTGGTGGTCACCAGCCCCGTGGGCTTGTGATAGAGCCACAGGCGCGCTGGTTCGGGCGCGGCCAGATCGCGGCCATCGACCGTGATCTTATCCGCCGCAGTCACGTTCAGGGCCGCGCGGTCGATCACGGTGCCATTCACGCTGACGCGCCCGGCTTCGATCATCCGTTCGGCCTCGCGCCGACTGGCCACGCCCGCGCGGGCAATCACCTTGGCGATCCGATCGCCAGGAGGGGTTTTTTCACTCATACCGCGCCGCATAGCGCAATCAGCGCCCTTGCGAAAGCGGTGATGAGCGGGCAAAGACCGGCCATGACGTTCAAAAGCCATATGCAGGCTGCGCTGGAGCAGGCGCGCGCCGCTGCGGATCGCGGCGAGGTGCCGGTGGGGGCTGTTCTGGTCTCACCCGAAGGGCAGATCGTGGCGAAGGCAGGCAACAGAACGCGCGAGTTAAGCGATCCGACGGCGCATGCCGAGGTGCTGGTGATCCGCGAGGCCTGTGCCGCATTGGCGAGCGAACGGCTGCCCGGGTATGACCTTTATGTCACGCTGGAACCCTGCGCGATGTGCGCCACGGCCATCGCCAGTGCCCGGATCGCGCGGCTCTATTATGGCGCCGCCGATCCCAAATCCGGCGGCGTGGCCCACGGCGCGCGGGTGTTTTCGCACTCCCAGTGCCACCATGTGCCCGAGGTCTATGATGGGATCGCGGCGGATGATGCGGAAAAGCTGTTGAAAGGTTTTTTTGAAGCGCTGCGCTAATCCTGCCATCGACTCCGTGGCCCAATTGCCAGTTTAGGCTTGAAAGCTGCAGATCAAGTTACTGTCTCAGGTGACGGCTTTGAGTCCTTTGCGATCATTGACCTAAGCTGCGCGATGGCCAGACCGCAGGATGGCGATCCAACATCTCTGCTGTGCACTTTATGGCAGCCAAGTCCTTAAAAGATCAGAGCGATGCGCCTTCCTCACCAAATCGCCAGCCCTTGCGGGCGGTCTGGCGATCGCGCGGTGGCCTGCGGCCTTGATTCCGCGCGGAGGAAAGGCCAGCTTCGTCCCACAAAGTTATATATACCGAGACACCTCGTGAGCCTGACCAGGGAAAGCTGGCGTGGCCTTGTGATGCCAGTATTAACATTTGCAATTTCTGGAGCTGAGGTGGACACTCCGGATGACGTTTAGACGGAAACACTCGGAGGCCCCCATGACATCTCATCTGAGCCACCAGACTGTTCAGGAATTTCACCAGCACGGGGCCACCGTTCTGAAAGGTGTGTTTGCTGACTGGATCGGCACGCTGCGCGACGGGGTGGATTACAACATGGCGCACCCGGCCCCCAATGCGCGGGATTACAAGACCGATGAAGGGGGGCGGTTCCTGTCGGATTATTGCAATTGGGACCGGATCGACGCCTATCGCGATTTCATTTTCAACTCACCGGCTGCCGAAATCGGGGCGGAGCTGATGGGCAGTACCTCGGTACGGCTGTTTCATGAGCATGTCATCGTCAAGACCGCCAAAACCGGTATGCCCACACCCTGGCATCAGGATCTGCCCTATTACTGTATCGACGCCACGCAGACCGTCAGCATCTGGATTCCTCTGGACGTGGTGCCGCGTGACCGCACGCTGGAGTTTGTGGCCGGGTCGCATAAGTGGGGCAAGTTTTATCGCCCGCAACGCTTTGATGGTACCGCGTTGAACGAAAATGACGGGCTTGAGGAACTGCCTGATATTGATGGCCATCGCGACGATTATGACATCCTCGGCTGGGCGCTGGAGCCGGGGGATGCGGTGGCGTTTGACTATCGCACGGTCCATGGCGCACCCGCGAACAACTCGCCGTCGGCACAGCGCCGCGCGTTTTCCCTGCGATTGGTAGGCGATGACGCAACCTTTGCGCGTCGCGATGGGATTATCAGCTCGCCTCCCTTTGAGAACGTGGCCCTGAAACATGGCGACCCGCTGGAGGCGGCTGAATTCCCGGTGCTTCTCCAGTCTGGTTTTTAGTTCAAAGCAGTGCCCTGATGGTGGTAGATTGGGACGATGAAAAACTGGCTCAGAAAAACAGTCCTTGTTGTGTCTTCGGGCTTTTCGGCTCTGTTCCTCTTTGCGTATTACGACCTCTATTTCAAAAGAAAAAACTGTTTCAATGAGTTAGGTCGATGTTTTGACAGCGATTCCGGAGTTGTCCATTTGGAACAGTCAGGAGTAGCATCGCTGTCTCTGGCGGTGTTCACCTCTGGTGTAGCGCTCTACCAACTGTGGCGTTTGACTCGCTGAACCATGGCGCTTCGGGTTCAAAGCAGCCTCCCGTTCTTATTGGCTTAGGACAGTTGATGCGCCCCGGTGTTTGCAGCCATCTGGATCGCTTGCCCGGCGGCCCAGCCCGAGGACCATGCCCATTGGAAATTGTACCCGCCCAGCCAGCCGGTGACATCAACACCTTCGCCGATGAAATAGAGTCCCGGCACGGTGTTGGACATCATGGTTTTCGAGGACAACCCGTCAGTGTCGATCCCGCCGAGCGTAACCTCGGCGGTGCGATAGCCCTCTGATCCGCTGGGGGTCAGCGACCAGTGACGCAGTGCCGCGACAGTCTCGGCCAGCTTGGCATCAGAATGATCGGCCAGCTTGCTGTGCATCGGGATGTCGGCGCTCAGATGCTCGACCAGTCGCGCGGGCAGGTGCCGCGCCAGTTCGGAGGACAGGTGTTTGCGCCCCGAGGTCTGTCGTTGATCGCGCAGGGCGTTCAGCAAAGTGCCATCCGGATCGAGGTCAATCGTAATCGCTTCACCTTCCTGCCAATAGCTGGAGATTTGCAGGATCGCGGGCCCGGACAATCCGCGATGGGTGAACAGCACCGCCTCGTCAAAACTGGCCTTCGCATTTGACACCCGCGCCGGGGCGGCGGTGCCCGAGATGGACGCAAAACGTTGATCGGAAAAGGTGAAAGGCACAAGGGCAGGGCGCGTCTCTCGCACAACATGACCAAACTGGCGGGCAATGTCATAGGCCAGCCCGGTGGCACCCATCTTGGGAATGGATTTGCCCCCTGTGGCCACGACCAAGTGTCGCGCTGTGACAGCGGTGCGTTTGCCGTTTCGCTCCAGAATGGCCGTAAAATGCGTGCCGTCATGGAAGAGGTCGGCCAAAGAGGTTTCAAGCCACAGTTCGGCCTCGGCACACTCCATTTCGGCGCGCAACAGGGCAATGATCTGGCCTGACTTGCCGTCGCAAAACAGCTGTCCCAGCGTTTTCTCGTGCCAGGTGATGCCATTGCGCGCCAACAGGTCGATGAAATCCCATTGGGTATAGCGGCTGAGCGCGGATTTGCAGAAATGCGGATTGCCGGAAATGAAATTCTCAGGCCCCGCATACATGTTGGTGAAGTTACACCGCCCGCCGCCCGAGATGCGGATTTTCTCGCCCGGGGCCTTGGCATGATCAATCACCAACACGCCCGGCCCGGCATGGGCCGCGCACATCATACCGGCCGCTCCGGCCCCAAGGATAAGTGTGTTCACTTGCATTAGGGGGCCATGCCGCATGGGCCGGTCAGGGTCAAGTTTCTGTGAGGGCATTGCGGTGGTGCCAAGGCCGCGTCATGACTGAACGGGCATTTTTATTCGGAGCAAAACTGATGCAGGCACCCATCGCAGGAGAGGATTTTCCCAAACAAACCGTGGGCCGTCTGGGCGGTGGAACGCTGAAATTGGGTGCACCGCAAGGCGATCACGACTGGCAAATGGTGATCGTCTATCGCGGACTGCATTGCCCCTTGTGCAAAAAGTATCTCAAGACACTGGAGGAGGTTGCACCACAACTTTCGGCCAACGGGATCGACACCGTGGTTGTGTCGGGCGATCCGGAAGAGAAGGCGCGGGCCCTTGCCGAAGAAGTTGGCGTCTCTGTCCCTGTGGGGTACGACCTCAGCACAGATCAGATGCAGGCGCTTGGCCTTTACATTTCGCATCCGCGCAGCCCGCAGGAAACCGATCGGCCGTTCCCGGAACCCGGTCTGTTCATTGTGAATGAAAAAGGTGAACTGCAACTGGTCGATATCTCCAATGCGCCCTTCGCGCGGCCTGATCTGGCGGCATTGGCCGGTGGGTTGGACTGGATCCGTGCCAATGACTACCCGATCCGTGGCACCTGGCAGGGCTGATTGCCGCCCCTCGTCTGAGTGCTTCCCAGAGCGCCCCGGACCTGCTATGGTGCGCCAATAGACCCCGAAAAGGGGCGATATTTGAGGCAGTAATCGGCGGTTACGATGACAGAGATGGTCTATGGGGCGGTCCCGGCACGGGACGGGGAACCCATTTTGCCCAAGTGGTGGCGCACAATCGACAAATGGTCGGTATCGTGCGTTTTGATGCTGTTTGGCATCGGCATTTTGCTGGGGCTGGCGGCCTCACCCCCCCTGGCGGAAAAGAACGGGTTTGATCCCTTTCATTACGTGCAACGGCAGGCGTTTTTTGGCGGCCTCGCGCTGACCACCATGTTCCTGACCTCGATGATGAGTCCGCAATTGGTGCGCAGACTGGCGGTTGTCGGTTTTCTGGCTGCGTTTGTTGCCCTGATTTTGTTGCCTTTCTTTGGCACCGATTTCGGCAAAGGCGCGGTGCGGTGGTATTCGCTTGGCTTTGCGTCGGTCCAGCCGTCCGAGTTTCTCAAGCCCGGTTTTGTCGTCGTGGCGGCCTGGATGATGGCGGCCAGTCAGGATGTGAACGGCCCGCCGGGTATCAGCTGGTCGTTTTTGCTGGCCGTGGTGATCGTGACCTTCCTCGCCATGCAGCCCGATTTTGGACAGGCTTGTCTGGTGCTGTTCGGCTGGGGCGTGATGTATTTTGTGGCCGGTGCGCCGATCATCCTGTTGTTGATCATGGCGGGGCTGGTTCTGCTGGCGGGCAGCTTTGCCTATGCCAATTCTGAACATTTCGCGCGCCGGATAGATGGTTTTCTGTCGCCCGATGTCGACCCCACCACACAGCTCGGCTTTGCCACCAACGCCATTCGCGAAGGCGGGTTCTTTGGTGTTGGTGTGGGCGAGGGTGAGGTCAAGTGGTCGCTGCCGGATGCCCATACCGATTTCATCATTGCCGTGGCCGCTGAGGAATACGGGCTGGTTCTGGTCCTGTGCATCATCGCGCTTTACGCCATCATCGTCGTGCGCTCGCTTTTGCGCCTGATGAAGGAACGTGACACGTTTATCCGCCTTGCAGGCACCGGGTTGATTGCCATGTTCGGTGTGCAGGCGATGATCAACATGGGTGTGGCCGTAAGGTTGTTGCCCGCCAAAGGTATGACCCTGCCATTCGTCAGCTATGGCGGGTCGTCCCTGATCGCGGGGGGCATCGCGGTGGGGATGCTGTTTGCCTTCACCCGCTCACGTCCACAGGGGGAAATCCGGGATATTCTGCGGGGGCATGTGCGGTGAGCCAGAAACAGCCTCTTCTTATTATCGCGGCTGGCGGGACGGGGGGACACATGTTTCCAGCCCAGTCGCTGGCCGAGGTGATGTTGCGCCGGGGCTGGAAGGTGAAGCTGAGCACGGATGCGCGCGGGGCGCGTTATACAGGCGGATTCCCCCATTCGGTGGCTGTTGAGCAAATCGCCAGTGCTACATTCGCGCGTGGCGGGGCTTTGACCAAGCTGTTGGTACCGTTTCGAGTGCTGGGTGGCGTGATCGGTGCGACCTTGCGGATGATGCGCGACAAGCCGGACGTGGTGGTCGGTTTTGGCGGCTATCCGACGATACCGGCGCTGGGCGCGGCCTGGCTGTTGCGCAAACCGCGGATGGTACATGAACAAAACGGTGTGCTGGGGCGGGTGAACCAGATTTTCTCAAAACGCGTCGACCATGTGGCCTGCGGCACATGGCCTACCGCGCTGCCCGATGGCGTCGAAGGCGTGCATGTGGGCAATCCGGTGCGCGCCGCTGTGTTGGAGCGGGCAGGGGCCGCTTACATCCCGCCGGGTGATTACCCGATGTCGGTGCTGGTGATTGGCGGCTCACAGGGCGCGCGCATCCTCAGCGATGTCGTCCCGCCCGCCATTGCCGCCCTCCCGATGGAATTGCTGCGCAATCTCCGTGTATCGCACCAGGCCCGTGACGAGGATGGGGAACGCGTGGCGGCTTTTTATACCGAGCATGGTATCAATGCCGAGGTTGAGCCGTTCTTCCGCGATGTGCCCGCCCGGATGAGTGAGGCGCAATTGGTGATCAGCCGCTCGGGGGCGTCCTCGGTGGCTGACATCAGCGTGATTGGTCGCCCGTCGATCCTGATCCCCTATGCCGCAGCTGCGGGAGATCACCAAACCGCGAATGCCCGTGGGCTGGTTGATGCACAGGCTGCGATCCTGATCCCTGAAAATAGGCTTGAGGTCGACGCGCTTTCAAAGCATATGGCCAGCGTTCTGACCAATCCCGAGGCAGCGCAGCTAATGGCGCAGGCGGCCCTCGGCGTTTCCGCACCGGATGCGCCCCAGACATTGGCCGATATGGTCGCAACACTTGCAGGGCACCCGCCGCAACGCAACGAGCAGACGTAAAACAAGAGCGTGCCCAGAAAGGCCCGCCGGAAAGGACGACGAGACATGAGGGATTTTGGCAGTGAAGGAGCGCTTCCCATGAACGCAGCCACCAAGCTACCGGGCGATGTGGGCCCGATCCATTTCGTCGGGATTGGCGGTATTGGCATGTCGGGCATTGCCGAAGTTCTGCTGAACCATGGCTATACTGTTCAGGGTTCGGACCTCAAACGCTCAAAAATCACCGACCGGCTTGAGGCCAACGGCGCAACGATCTTTGAAGGCCAGGTGGCCGGGAACCTTGAGAATGCTGAAGTGGTGGTGATCTCGACCGCGATCAAGCCGGGCAATCCCGAACTGGACGAGGCCCGCACCCGCGGCCTGCCGGTGCTGCACCGTGCCGAGATGCTGGCTGAATTGATGCGCCTGAAATCCAACATTGCGGTGGGCGGCACTCATGGCAAAACCACCACCACCACGATGGTGGCGGCGTTGTTGGATCATGGCAACTATGACCCCACAGTGATCAATGGCGGGATCATCCACGCCTATGGATCGAATGCGCGGGTCGGGCAGGGCGAATGGATGGTGGTTGAGGCGGATGAATCCGATGGCACCTTTACCCGGCTGCCCGCCACCATCGCGATTGTCACCAATATCGACCCTGAACACATGGATCATTGGGGCGATTTCGACACGCTGCGCGAGGGCTTCTATGAATTTGTCAGCAACATTCCGTTTTACGGTCTGGCCGTGTGCTGCACCGATCATCCCGAGGTACAAACGCTGGTGGGCCGGATCACCGACCGCCGGGTTGTAACTTTCGGCTTTAATGCCCAGGCCGATGTGCGCGCCACCAACCTGACCTACAAGAACGGCGTGGCGCATTTTGATGTCGAACTGCGGGCCGAGGACAAGATCATTAAGGGCTGCACCCTGCCGATGCCCGGCGATCATAACGTCAGCAATGCGCTGAGTGCTGTGGCCGTGGCGCGCCATCTGGGTATGAAGCTGGACGAAATCCGCGCAGCACTGGCCGAATTCGGGGGTGTGAATCGCCGCTTTACCCGCGTTGGCGAAGTGGACGGCGTGACCATTATCGACGATTACGGCCACCACCCGGTTGAGATTGCCGCCGTACTGAAAGCAGCGCGGCAAGCCACCGAGGGCCGCGTGATCGCCGTCCATCAGCCGCACCGATATACCCGCCTGCAATCGCTGTTCGAAGATTTCTGCACCTGTTTCAACGAGGCCGATGTGGTCGCCATTGCAGATGTGTTTGCCGCGGGCGAAGAGCCGATCGAGGGCGCATCGCGTGATGATCTGGTGGCCGGGCTGATTGCTCATGGCCATCGTCATGCCCGTGCGATCCATGATGAAGCGGACCTTGAACGGCTGGTGCGTGAACAGGCTCGGCCCGGCGATATGGTGGTCTGTCTTGGCGCCGGCTCGATCAGTACCTGGGCCACGGGCCTGCCGGACCGGTTGAAAGGCGCGTCATGACGCTGATTGGATTATGCATTGCCTGGGTCCTGGCGGCGACCGCGGTGGCGTTTTTGCCCCTGCGTTTTCAATATGTGCCGGGCATTGCCCTGCTGATCGGAGCAGGCGTGCTGATCTGGTTGCTGGCTGGTGACTACGGCCTGCTGCCTGCTGCACTGGGCCTGCTGGCCGTGATCTCGATGTTTCGCAAACCGCTGCGCTATTTTGCCTTGCGGGCAATGGGTCAAACCCCGGAGGTGCCGAAATGAGCCTGTCATTGATCTTGGCCTGTGTTTGGGCGGTGGTGGCCAATGTGCTCGCCATGCTGCCCAGTCGTGACAATCACTGGCGTAATGCATATATTCTGATCGCAATTGGTATTCCTTTACTGGGCTACGTCACGTACGAAAATGGGCCTTGGGTTGGCATGCTCGTACTGGCGGCGGGAATGAGTGTTCTGCGTTGGCCTGTGATCTATCTGGGCCGCTGGATACGGCGGTTTTTCGGCGAGGAGCAAGGCGGATGAGCATGGTCACATTGATAGCCTTTGCGCCACTGGGCGCGTTGGTGGCAGGCGGTCTGGCTGGTGGTGTGCTTGGGCTTTACGCCACGCCGCGCGCCAGCTTTTGGGCTCTCGGCGCGTTTGTGGTCATTATCCTGGGCTTGCTTGTGCGTCTGGCCATGGTCGGCCCGGGTGCCGAGGAGCAGGCCTTTGCCCCCTTCGTGGCGCTGACGGGCGGGGCCTTTCCGGCGCTGTTGGGGGCGGTTCTGGGATGGTTTGGCGCGCGGGCATTGGCGCGGCGCTCGGATTCCTGATCTGGACAGGCTAGGCCTTCCCCACGCAAACTGACGTTATGCAGTTTATCATTCCAATCCTGTGTTTTGTTGTGCCGCTGATTGCAGGCCTTTTCGCCGTGCGTCAGGGAATTGGCTGGGCCGTGCCAGTGCTGGCGTTGGGATTTGCGACTCTGATGGTCTGGGCCATCTGGAAGGGCCAACAGGCGCAGGGCTGGGACGGAATTGGATATGCAATTGCCGCGATCCTGATGGCGGCCCCGGCGGCCTTGGGCACGCTTGTGGGGCGCGCGATTGGCTGGTGGCGCAAGCGGCGTGCCAAATCTCTTGCAGTTGATGGGCCCCGCGATTAGCAGGGGCGTCATGACACAGATGCCCACACCACGCGGAAAACTGATCCCAAACCGGATGCTATCGGAGCTCACGTGGTTGCGCGTGGGCGGGCCTGCCGATTACCTGTTTCAGCCCGAGGACGAGGCCGATCTGGCTGCGTTCCTGCGCGATCTTGACCCGTCCGTCCCGGTTTTCCCGATGGGGGTGGGCAGTAACCTGATCGTGCGGGATGGCGGCTTGCGTGCTGTCGTGATCCGCATGGGGCGGGGCTTTAACAGCATCGAGATTGCCGGCAATCGCGTCACCGCCGGGGCTGCTGCGCTGGATGCTCATGTGGCCCGCAAGGCGGCGGAGGCGGGGATTGACCTGACCTTTCTGCGCACCATTCCTGGAGCCATTGGTGGGGCCGTGCGTATGAATGCGGGCTGTTATGGCAGTTATACGGCGGATGTGTTTGTTGAGGCGGGTGCCGTGACGCGGGCCGGGGAAGTTGTCACCCTGACTGCGGACGACCTGCAATTTCAGTATCGTCAAACCAATCTGCCTGAGGGTTGGGTGATCACCCATGCGGTTCTGGAAGGGCCGAAGGGCGACCCCGCCGAGCTGTCTGCGCGGATGGACGCGCAACTGAAAAAGCGCGATGAAACCCAACCCACGAAGGACCGCAGCGCCGGCAGCACCTTTCGCAACCCCGCCGGGTTCAGCTCGACCGGCAGGGCCGATGATGTCCATGATCTCAAGGCCTGGAAGGTGATTGATGACGCCGGAATGCGCGGTGCGCGGCGCGGCGGAGCGCAGATGAGCGAGAAGCATTCCAACTTTCTGATCAACACCGGGGACGCAACGGCGGCCGATCTGGAAGGTTTGGGCGAGGAAGTGCGAAAAAAGGTTTTCCAAACCAGTGGAATAGAGTTAAACTGGGAAATCATGAGGGTTGGCGAAACAACCCCTTGAGCATCCGTGAGGCGGATCGAAACTAAAAGCAACAGACCGGTCAACGGTCAGGCATATTGAGGCACTGGTGGGTCGTTCGAGCAGAAGAACCCCGAAAGTGGCGGTGATTATGGGTGGCCCTTCGGCTGAGCGCGAAGTGTCTCTCTCGTCAGGTCAGGAATGCGCCGCCGCATTGAGGGAAGCAGGCTATGAGGTGGTTGAGGTCGATGCAGGCCTCGACCTACCCGCGCGCCTGGCTGAGATTTCTCCCGATGTTGTGTTCAATGCCCTGCATGGCCGCTGGGGCGAAGATGGCTGTGTGCAGGGTCTGCTGGAATGGTTGCAGATCCCCTATACCCATTCGGGTGTTTATGCGTCGTCCCTGACGATGGACAAGCAACGCACCAAAGATGTCTACGCGGCTCATGGCCTGCCGTTCATGCACTCAGTCATTGCCACCAGTGACGAAGTCGAAGCGGCCCATGTGCTGGAGCCGCCTTATGTGGTCAAGCCGTTCAACGAGGGCTCGTCCGTTGGCGTCTACATCGTCGGCAAAAACCCCAATGGCCCACCGCAACTGGCCCGCGAGATGCCTGAGACGGTCATGGTGGAAACCTATGCGCCGGGGCGCGAGCTGACCACGACGGTGCTGGGCGATCGTGCGCTGACCGTCACGGATATCATCACCGATGGCTGGTATGATTATCATGCGAAGTATGCCGAAGGGGGATCGCGGCACGAGATTCCGGCCGATATCCCGTCCGAAATTTTTGACGCATGCATGGAGTATGCCGTGTGCGCCCATGATGCCTTGGGGTGCCGTGGTCTGACCCGAACCGATTATCGCTGGGATGAAACTCGCGGCCTTGACGGGTTGATCCTGCTGGAAACCAATACACAGCCCGGCCTGACGCCCACGTCGCTGGCCCCGGAACAGGCGGCCCATTGCGGCATGTCCTTCCCTGATCTTTGTGCCTGGATGGTGGAGGACGCCTCATGCAACCGGTGAACAAAGCTCAGGTTTCGCAAACGCCGCGCTCTGATCCCGCGCCGTCCCGTTGGGCGTATCGGTTTGAGCGGCTGATGCTGACCCCGATCTTCCGCAAGGTGCTGAAAGTTGGCGTGCCGATGTGCCTGGCCTTTGTGCTGGGCACGATGTATCTGGCCGATAATGATCGGCAGGAGAAACTGGTTCTGGCCATCGCCGACATGCGCCAGCAAATCGAGTCCCGCCCTGAATTCACGGTCAAGCTTCTGGCGGTCGAGGGTGCCAGCCAGATCACCGAGGCGCGTATCCGCGACATCTTCCCCTATAAGTTCCCGGCCAGTTCCTTCGATCTGGAACTGGATCTGATCCATAAAGTGATCAAAGACCTGCCCGCCGTTGCCGATGCGTCGGTGCGCATTCGACAGGGCGGCGTTCTGGTGGCCGAGGTGGTCGAACGGCAGCCGGTTGCCTTGTGGCGCAGTCACGCCGGGCTGGGCATTGTCGACATCGATGGCGTCGTGATCCGCTGGATCGCCGCCCGCGCCGAGCGGGCTGACCTGCCCATCGTGGCAGGCGAGGGGGCCGAAGCGGTGTTGCCCGAGGCGCTGGATATCCTGCAGGCCGCCGTCCCGCTGGGCGAACGTGTGAAGGGTCTTGTCCGGATGGGCGAGCGGCGTTGGGACGTGGTGTTGGATCGCGACCAACGCATTCTTTTGCCCGAGATCGGCCCGGTACGTGCACTTGAGCGCGTGATCGTGCTGAACCAGGTGCAGGACATGCTGGAACGTGATCTGGCGGTGGTGGATATGCGGCTGGCTGAAAGGCCAACAATAAGAATGACCGAGGCGGCCATGGAAGAATGGTGGCGGGTGATCAAGCTGAGCGCAGAGGCTGAAGAACAATGATCGAGCTATATGAATCCCAACGGGCGATGCGAAAGATGCGCGAAGCGGCGATGCAGCGCGGCGTGATTGCGGTGCTGGATGTGGGGACCTCAAAAATAGCCTGTCTGGTGCTGCGCTTTGATGGCACCGACCGCCTAGCCGAAGCAGATGGCATCGGCGCGATGGCAGGGCAGGCAGGGTTCCGGGTGATTGGCGCGGCCACGACACGCTCGCGCGGGGTGCGTTATGGCGAAGTCGAGGCGATGCAGGAAACCGAGCGTGCCATCCGCACCGCCATTCAGGCGGCTCAGAAGATGGCCAACATTCGGGTGGATCATGTGATTGCCTGTTTCTCGGGTGCCGATCCGCGCAGCTATGGGCTTGCCGGGATGGTCGATCTGGAAGGGCAGGTGGTGTCCGAGCAGGATGTCAGCCGCGTGCTCAGTGCCTGTGATGTTCCGGATTACGGCGATGGGCGTGAAGTGCTGCATGCGCAACCGGTGAACTTCGCACTGGATCATCGCAGCGGTCTCAACGATCCGCGCGGCCAGATCGGCCAGACGCTGTCCACCGATCTGCATATGCTGACCGTCGATGGCACCGCCGTTCAGAACCTCGCCCATTGTGTGAAACGCTGTGATCTGGAACTCGCCGGTCTGGCCAGTTCGGCCTATGTGTCGGGTATCGCAGCGCTGGTTGAGGATGAACAGGAACTGGGGGCTGCCTGTATCGATCTGGGCGGGGGCAGCGCCGGGATTTCGATCTTCATGAAAAAACACATGATCTATACCGATTCCGTTCGGATTGGCGGGGATCACGTCACGTCGGACATCTCGATGGGCCTGCAAATTCCCACCGCAATGGCCGAGCGGATCAAAACATTTTACGGCGGCGTTGTCGCGACCGGCATGGACGACCGCGAGATGATCGAGATCGGAAGCGACACGGGCGACTGGCATCACGACCGGCGCAATGTCAGCCGGGCCGAGTTGATCGGCATCATGCGCCCCCGCGTCGAGGAAATCCTTGAAGAGGTGCGCGCGCGGCTTGACGCTGCCGGGTTTGATCATTTGCCCAGCCAGCAGATCGTGCTGACCGGTGGGGGCAGTCAGATACCGGGCCTTGATGGTCTGGCCAGCAAGATTTTGGGGCAACAAGTGCGGCTGGGGCGGCCCTTGCGGGTGCATGGGTTGCCACAGGCGGCGACAGGGGCGGGTTTTGCCTCGGCGGTGGGGTTGTGCTGTTTCGCAGCGAATCCCCAGGACGAATGGTGGGACTTCGAGATTCCCGTTGATCGTTACCCGGCACGGTCGCTTAAACGAGCGGTTAAATGGTTCAAAGACAACTGGTAACCGCAATATGTGGACAGATTGGCGAAATACCGCGTATCGAGGCCAAAAAACTGCCATATTTTGTGGTAAAATGACAGTTTTATGGTGACGCAGGAACGCCAAATCGTTAAGATTAAGGCGGATTAGGCAGAAAACGCCCGCGAATGTGGGCTTAGCAGCAGGCGGACAGAGATATGACATTGAACCTCACCATGCCCGGTCACGAAGAGCTCAAGCCGAGGATCACCGTTTTCGGTGTCGGTGGGGCCGGTGGCAACGCGGTTAACAACATGATCGAAAAAGAGCTGGATGGCGTCGATTTCGTCGTGGCGAACACGGATGCGCAGGCCTTGCAGCAAAGCAACGCCTCAAGCCGCATCCAGCTGGGCGTGAAAGTGACCGAAGGGTTGGGCGCCGGGGCGCGGGCCAGTGTTGGCGCCGCCGCAGCCGAGGAAAATATCGAGCAGATCGTCGATCATCTGGCGGGTGCGCATATGTGCTTTATCACCGCCGGTATGGGTGGCGGCACCGGTACCGGGGCTGCGCCGATCATTGCGCAAGCCGCCCGTGAGCTTGGCGTTCTGACCGTAGGTGTTGTCACCAAGCCGTTCCAATTCGAGGGCGGCAAGCGGATGAAGCAGGCCGAAGACGGTGTGGAGTCCCTGCAGAAGATGGTCGATACACTGATCATCATTCCCAACCAGAACCTGTTCCGTCTGGCCAACGAAAAGACCACGTTCACCGAAGCCTTCTCAATGGCAGATGACGTTCTTTATCAAGGGGTTAAGGGCGTGACCGACCTGATGGTTCGTCCCGGTCTGATCAACCTTGACTTTGCCGATGTGCGCGCCGTCATGGACGAAATGGGCAAGGCCATGATGGGCACCGGCGAGGATGCGGGCGAAGATCGCGCGATCCAGGCCGCCGAAAAGGCCATCGCCAACCCGCTTCTGGACGAAATCAGCCTGCGCGGCGCCAAGGGTGTTCTGATCAACATCACCGGCGGGCACGACCTGACCCTGTTCGAGCTGGACGAAGCCGCCAACCGGATCCGCGAAGAAGTGGATCAGGACGCCAACATCATTGTCGGCTCGACTCTGGACGCCAATATGGAAGGTTCCATGCGGGTGAGCGTTGTGGCCACTGGCATTGACGCCTCCGAGGTACAGCATGACATTCCCGTGCCGCGTCGCTCGCTGGCGCAGCCGCTGCAACCCTCCACAGTGGAAGAAGAAGCCCCTGCCGCTGAGGAAGCCGCGCAGCCTGTCGCCGCTGAAACACGCAGCGAGCCGTCACTGTTTGGTGAAATCGACGCCGAGCGCGCCGCAGCAGAAGATCAGATGGAAGACATTTTCGAGCCTGAAACGGTCCGCCGCGCCGAGCCGGAGATTGAAACTGCATCTGACGACGTACCGCCCCCGGCCTACACTCCGCGCGTAGAAGAAGCTGCGCCTGTCGCGGCATCTGGGGAAGACGACCTTGACGGGTTCGTCGCTCCGCGCGCTCCTGGTGCCGGAACACCATCGCCGGAAGCGCTGGCGCGTTTGAACGCCGCGGTCAGCAAAGTGCCGAGCCGGAGTGATGCCCCGGCCGCAGTGCCGACACAACCCGCTGCGGATGCAGGTGAAAAACCTCGCTTCGGGATCAACTCGCTGATCAACCGGATGACCGGTCACGCAGGCGATGGTGACGCCCCTGCGGCGGCGCGTCCGGTGCGTCAGCAGCCCCCCGTAAGCGGCCAACAGGCGCAACCGGCACCGGTGGAATCGGCCGATGCCGAAGAAGATCAGATTGAAATCCCGGCATTCCTTCGCCGTCAGGCTAACTGAAAACCGCCGATTTCGTGAGATTGAGAAAGCCGCCTTGTGCGGCTTTTTCTGTTTTTGATCATGGGGTTACCGCCCGTAAAACAGGGGTGGGCAATTATCCGCCCGTCTGTGAAATGGCATGTTTCAGACCGTTACAAAGATTGAATTGAGCCCTGCGCCGCGGGCAACTAAACCTTGCCCACCGGCGTTAAGACGTTGGTAAGAAAAGACCAATGCCGAGGGGCTTTCGTGCAGACAACGATTCAATCGCAGATAGACTTTACCGGCGTCGGGTTGCACTCCGGCGTGCGGGCCGTGCTGCGCATTTTGCCTGCGATGCCCGGTCACGGAATAGTTTTTCGCCGCACCGATGTGCCTGCAGGCCAGGGTGAGATTCCCGCGCGGTGGGATTTAGTTCATCAATCACCGCTTTGCACGAAACTGGTGAACGAGCATGATGTCTCGATCTCGACGGTTGAGCATGTGATGGCAGCCCTGGTGGGGTGTGGTATTCACAACGCAACGGTTGAAGTCGACGGCCCCGAAGTTCCGATCCTCGATGGCAGTTCGGCGGCATTTGTCCGTGGTATTCTGTCCAAAGGTATTCGCAAATTTGCGGCCCCGCTGACCGCCCTGCGCGTGATCAAGCCGGTCAGCGTTGAAAAGGGCGAGGCCTGGGCCCGTTTTGTGCCTCATGATACGCTGCTGATCGAATTCAAGATCGAGTTTGAAGATGCAGCCATCGGCGAACAGCGCAAGCTGCTGAACATGTCGAACGGCAGCTTTGTCCGTGAGCTTAGCAACAGCCGCACCTTCTGCCGTAAGGCGGATGTGGATGCGATGCGCGCTAACGGTCTGGCCCTTGGCGGCACGTTGGAAAATGCGGTGGTGGTGGATGGCGAAGATGTCCTTAGCCCCGGCGGGTTGCGCCATGCGGATGAGGCTGTACGTCACAAGATGCTGGACGCTTTGGGCGATCTTGGTCTGGCTGGAATGCCAATCCTTGGTCATTATCAGGGCTTCCGAGCGGGCCATGCCCTGACCAACGACCTGCTGAGGGCGCTACTCGCGACGCCGAATGCATTTGAGCTGGTGACGTGTGACGCGGATATGACGGCGCGTCTTCCGGGCGCGGATGTTCATTGGGAAGAAATCCCTGACGTTGCCTGATCGATGGATCGGGGACACCCCTCGAAAATGCTTGCAGGAAATCGCACCAAAGGCGTTTTGCACCGGAAATTTCTGTGCTAGGACCATACCAGTACTGAGGGTAACCCCCTGCAAAACCGCAATGAAGGTGAGTTCGAGCATGATTAAGCGTTTCGCGCTGAACCTGAGCCGATCAGCTTGTGTGAAACCTGCGCGCCATTCAGATGCCGCGCCGGTTCATCTGAATTGCGACGATAAGACAGCCTTGCCTTTTGCCTTGATTTCCAGATCCCGTGCGCCGCTTGTCGGGGCGTTGGTTCTTGGTGTGGCCTTGGCGGGCTGCGGCAACCAACAGTCGGTTGAGCGGGGCAACGTCGATTACGAGCAATACACGGCCGAGCAGATTTTTGAGCGCGCCGAATATGATCTGGAGCAGAAGAACCCGGAACTGGCGGCACAGGTGTTCGGCGAGATTGAGCGCCTTTATCCCTATTCCGAATGGGCCAAACGCGCCGTGATCATGCAGGCCTTTGCCTATCACCAGGCTGAAGACTACGAGAACTCGCGCAGCGCAGCTCAGCGGTTCATTGATTTCTACCCGACCGATGAAGATGCCGCCTATGCGCAGTATCTTCTGGCGCTCAGCTATTATGATCAGATCGACGAAGTCGGACGCGATCAGGGGCTGACCTTTCAAGCGCTGCAGTCTTTGCGCGAAGTGATCGAACGCTATCCGGATACCGAATATGCACGCTCGTCAGTGCTGAAATTCGATCTGGCGTTTGACCATCTGGCCTCGAAAGAGATGGAGATCGGGCGCTATTATCTCAAGCGGGATCATTTTACCGCTGCGATCAACCGGTTCCGCGTCGTGGTCGAGGATTTCCAGACCACGACCCATACCGCCGAGGCGCTTCACCGCTTGGTAGAAAGCTATCTGTCGCTTGGTCTGACGGACGAGGCCCAGACCGCGGGGGCCATTTTGGGATACAATTTCCAAAGCACCGATTGGTACGAGGACAGCTATAAACTGCTGACCGGGCAGGGCCTGACCTTGCAGGCACAGGGCGACAACTGGCTGCGTCAGATTTACCGGCAGATGGTGCAGGGCCGCTGGCTCTGATCGCGGGCTGAGAGGGCAGGGTGCTCAGAAGCCTCCACATCCGAAATATGCTGATCATTGATCACCTCGAGCTGGATTTTCAGCCCGGGTTGAATGTTCTGACCGGTGAAACCGGGGCGGGCAAATCCATCCTGCTGGATAGCCTGGGTTTTGTTCTGGGCTGGCGAGGTCGGGCCGAACTGGTCCGCCAAGGAGCGGATCAGGGCGAGGTGATGGCCGAGTTTGATTTGCCCGAGGGACATGCTGCCTTTGAGGTTCTGGAACAGGCCGGATTGCCGATTGATGACGCGCTTTTGCTGCGGCGGGTGAATTCCAGCGATGGGCGCAAGACTGCTTGGGTGAATGATCGTCGCTGCTCGGGCGAGGTGTTGCGGCGCCTGTCGGATACGCTGATCGAACTGCATGGCCAGCATGATGATCGTGGTTTGCTGAACCCGGCGGGGCATCGCGAGTTGCTGGATATCTATGGCGGTTTGGATACGGCCCGGCACCAGGTGCGGGCTGCCTGGCGCGAGGTTTCAATACGACGCAAGGCGTTGGAGCAGGCCGAAGCGATGTTGGAGAAGATGCGCGCGGACGAAGAGTTTCTGCGCCATGCCGTGGGTGAATTGGATGCCTTGGCCCCCGAACCGGGTGAGGAGGCCACGTTGGACAGCCGTCGCAGGTTGATGCAAGGCGCAGAGCGTGTCCGCGAGGATATCGCAAAGGCGGCGCAGGCGCTTGGCCCGGACGGTGCCGAAGGGGCGGCGACGGATGCGCTGCGCTGGCTGGAAAGCGTTGCAGATCAAACAGATGGGCAGTTGGATGCGCCTTTAGCGGCCCTGGGCCGGGCGTTGGTTGAACTGGATGAGGCGGCTGGTGGTGTGACGCAGGCGCTGGAGTCTCTCACCTTCAATCCGCACGAATTGGAAGAGGCCGAAGAACGCCTGTTTGCAATTCGGGCGCTGGCACGCAAACATGACGTCGGGCCGGATGATCTGAGTGCATTTGCCGACGGTTTGCGCGAGAAACTGAGCGCATTGGATCACGGGTCTGACGATCTGGCCCAACTGCGCGCGGCACTGGACGGCGCGCGGGCGGCGTATGACAAGGCCGCTGAAAAGCTTGGCGAGAAGCGTCGCAAGGCGGCGAGGAAACTGGACAAGGCGATGATGGCCGAACTGGCTCCGCTAAAGATGGAGCGGGCGGTTTTTTCCACGCAAGTCAACGAGATACAGCCCGGACCTGATGGGCGCGACGAGGTGATCTTTACCGTCGCCACCAATCCCGGTGCCCCGGCTGGACCGTTGAACAAAATCGCCTCGGGTGGTGAGCTGAGCCGGTTTCTTCTGGCCCTCAAAGTTTGTCTGACTGGCATCGAAAGTGGTCTGACGCTGATCTTCGACGAGATCGACCGGGGGGTCGGCGGGGCCACGGCCGATGCGGTGGGACGCCGTTTGGCGCAGATTTCAGAAGGTGGTCAGGTGCTTGTGGTCACGCACTCCCCGCAAGTGGCAGCTAGGGGCGGACATCACTGGCGCGTCGAAAAACGGGTGGAGAAGGGGCAAACCTTGTCGAGTGTCGCGCCGCTGAATGCCGAGGAACGCCGGGACGAGATCGCACGCATGTTGTCAGGTGACCGGATTACGGACGAAGCCCGTGCAGCGGCCGAGGCGTTGATCGCTGAATAACTGCAATGCGATGTCTGATCCGCTTGGAAAACACTTGCAACAATCAGTTGCGCGGCGGCACCAGCTTGCCGGGGTTCATGATATTGTCCGGATCAAGCGCCTGTTTCACGGTCCCCATCAAAGCCCAGGCCCCACCATGTTCGGCGGTCATGTAATCCAGTTTGCCAATGCCGATCCCGTGCTCGCCGGTGGCCGTTCCACCCAGCGCCAGTGAACGTTCGACCATTCTGTGCGAGGCCGCCTTGGCACGCTTGACTTCCTCTGGATTGTCCTCATCAATCAACAGGATAGCATGGAAATTGCCATCACCCACATGGCCGAGGATGGGTCCTTGCAAACCAGCCTCGGCCAGATCGGCGCGAGTGTCATCAATTGCCTCGGCCAGCGCTGAAATGGGGACGCAGATATCGGTGACAATGGCGCGTGCACCTGGGCGGATCTGCAGGATTGCGTGGTAGGCGTTGTGGCGCATCGCCCAAAGCGCAGAGCGGTCTTCGGCCCTGGTGGCCCAGTTGAAATCTGACCCTCCATGCTCTTCGGCAATGGCACCAAAGGTTTCCGACTGCTCGGCCACGCTGTCTTGCGAGCCGTGAAACTCCAACAACAGATGAGGCGTTTCGGGCATTCCGCTGCCTGCATAGGCGTTGACGGCGGCCACGCTGTCACTGTCCATCAACTCGATCCGCGCCAAGGGCAGGCCCATCTGGATCGTGTCGATCACTGCCGCCACCGCGGCAGGCACGGTGTCAAAGGCGCAGACCGCGCTGGCTACCGCATCGGGTTGCCCCTGCAGGCGCAAGGTTACCTCGGTGATCAGGCCCAAAGTACCTTCTGACCCGACAAAAAGCCCGGTCAGGTCATAGCCAGAGCTGCTTTTGCGCGCGCGGGTGCCGGTACGGATCACCTCGCCCGAGGCGGTGACCACTTCAAGGCCCAGAACGTTTTCGCGCATTGTGCCATAGCGTACTGCCGTCGTCCCGCTGGCCCGGGTTGAAACCATTCCGCCGATCGACGCATTGGCCCCGGGGTCGACCGGAAAGAACAGACCGGTGGCGCGCAGGTCTTCGTTCAGTGCCTCGCGGGTGACGCCGGGTTGCAGGGTTACGTCCATATCAGCCTGACGAATGCCGAGGATCTGGTTCATCCGGCTGAAATCAACACTGATTCCGCCATGAATCGCCTGTGCCTGTCCCTCCAGAGACGTCCCCGCGCCCCAACCCACCATCGGACAGCTGTGCCGGGCGCAAATCTGCACCAGTTTCGCCACTTCCTCGGTGCTTTCAGGATAGGCCACCGCGTCCGGCGGGGTCAGGGGGAAATGGGTTTCGCTGCGCCCGTGCAGATCAAGATCAGACTTCGAGCACGTCAGCCGCGTACCCAGAAGATCAGAAAGTTCTGCGATTGCATCTTGAATACTCATACGTGACCTTGTGTTCCTGTTACCGGAGCGAGACTATGCGAAGCAGCCGCTTTGGAAAAGATCGCTGTTTTGTGTGAAAAGGACCTGAATGGCCGAGCCGAGAAAATCAATGCGCGCACAGATTTGGCAGGACGCCAAGACCGGTTTGCGTAATGGCTGGCAGGTGTTGTTGCTGCGTGGCCCCAGCCAGTTTCAGTTCTGGCTGATTGCGTTGATGATCGGTATCGCTGCCGGATTTGCCGCATTGTTTTTCCGAAAAGGTATCAATGCGTTGCAAGGCGTTGTTTACGGAGCGGAGGATACAAGCCTTATCCATTCCTGGGCGGCCGATCTGCCGTGGTGCTGGCTTTTGATCGTGCCCACCCTGGGCGGGCTGGTGGTGGGATTGATATTGCACCATTTCACACCGGATGGGCGCGCCCGCTCGGTCGCGGATGTGATCGAAGGGGCGGCCTTGCATGAAGGCCGTGTTGAAAAGCGGGCCGGGGTCGCTTCTGCGCTGGCCTCGTTGATCACATTGGGCACCGGGGGATCATCCGGGCGGGAAGGCCCTGTTGTGCATATGGCGGGGGTGATTTCCAGTTGGGTCAGCAACAGGATCAATGCAGATGGGATCACCGGGCGCGACCTGATGGGGTGCGCTGTGGCGGCGGCTGTGTCTGCCTCGTTCAATGCACCGATTGCGGGGGCGCTCTTTGCGCTTGAGGTGGTGTTACGCCATTTCGCCGTACACGCGTTTGCCCCCATCGTGATCGCCAGCGTGGCAGGGACGGTGATCAACCGTTTGGAATTCGGCGACGTGACAGAATTCGTTCTGCCCACCGCCAGCGCGCTGGAGTTTTACGTGGAACTGCCCGCCTTCCTGATCCTTGGCCTTGTCTGCGGCATGGTGGCCACGGCGATGATGCGCTCGATCTTCCTGGCCGAGGACATCGCCAGCCATCTGCAGATCCGCGCCAAACTGCCCCGATGGCTGCGCCCGGCTGTGGCGGGGTTGATGTTGGGCGCATTGGCGATCTGGTTCCCACACATCATCGGGGTGGGGTACGAGACAACATCCGCGGCGCTGACCGGTGAATTGCTTTTGCATGAGGCAATTGTCTTTGCCGCGCTCAAGGTGGTTGCAGTGGCAATTACATTGGGCGGGCGCATGGGCGGGGGCGTGTTCTCGCCTTCGCTGATGGTGGGCGCTCTGACCGGTCTGGCCTTTGGTTTGATTGCCACGGCGATCCTGCCGGACGTGTCAGGCGCGCACACACTTTATGCGCTGGCCGGGATGGGGGCGGTGTCTGCCGCGGTGCTGGGCGCGCCGATTTCCACCACGCTGATCGTGTTCGAACTGACCGGCGACTGGCAGACCGGGTTGGCGGTGATGGTTGCAGTATCCACCTCGACGGCCTTGGGGTCACGGATGGTGCAACGCTCGTTCTTCCTAGCGCAATTGGATCGCCGGGGCACGCAACTGGCCGCAGGGCCGCATGCTTACGTGCTGTCGATGTTCCGGGTAGCCAAGCTGATGCGCGGCCCGGACGATCCGCGCGCTGCAGATGAAGATCGCTGTTGGGAGCTGATTGAGGACGGCATTTACATCGATGGAAACGCCACGCTTGAGGCCGCGATGCCGATCTTTGATCGCGCGGCGGTGCCGTTCATACCGGTGGTCACCCTGGCGGGTGAAGGTCAGCCCCCCGAGCTGTGGGGTGCGTTGTTTCATGTGGACGCCCTCAAGACTTACAACCGGGCGCTGGCAGCTGTCTCGGAAGAAGAACACAGCTGATTTTCGGGGTGAACTGATTGGTTCGGCGGGATTTGGCCTGTGGGCGGGACGTTGATGTTTCGATGAATCTTTGGGATTCAACATATTATTATTAATTACTATTTTGCACTTTAACGCTTGATCCTGTTTATGGGATTTCTAAAAACAGACTCAAATCGTCTGCGCGGAAATTGACCGATGCGCAACAAACGCATTGACCGTTTGGAAATCGCCTAGCTACCCTAGGTTGCATATTTCTCTAACTCGATTTTCGTTCTTTTTTGTCGCCTATCAATTTTTCTGCCACGTCTTTTCCGGGATCCCTATGTCTGATTCCTCAAATTTTTCTCCATCTGACCTGACGCTGTCGTACCAAGTCTCGGCGGATCGGTTCACTGGGTCTGCACAAGTCAGCGCCGATTTTGACCTGCCTGCAGGACGCAACGATCTGCAGCCGGGTCTTGGGCTGATGTACACGTCCTCTCGCATGCAGGGTCCGTTTGGGCGGGGCTGGGCCCTGAGGGGGCTGCCGGTGATCAGCGTCGACAGCAGCGAGGCGTTGCCGCGCTACGATCAGAGCGATGGCTATGCCAGTACGATCGGCGGAGCACTTATACCCCAACGCGATACGGCCGGGCGGGCGATATCCCGTGACGTACCAGGGTTTAGGGTCGAACGGTTTCTCGGTCAGGACAATGCCAGCCGCATTCGGTTTGAGCGTTGGATCGAAACAGCCACGGGGCAGGTGCATTGGCGCAGTCGCGATACCACCAATGCTGTCACGGTTTATGGGCGCGATCCTGCGGGGCAAGCCCGTATCGCCGATCTCACCGACCCGAGACGCATCTATCAATGGCTGCCTGAACTGACGGTGAACGCGCGCGGCGATGCGGTCTGGTATCAGTATCAGGCCGAAGATTTGCGCGGCGGAGCCGGAACGCGTCTGGCCGATCGCTCGCGGCGCGACGCTTTGGCGCAACGATATCTGAAATCTGTGCATTGGGTGAACACGGACCCCGCACAGGATGTCGATGCTTTCGACCCGGCCAGCAGCCAGTGGGCGTTCCATCTGGTGCTGGATTACGGGGATCATGACCTCGTTGACCCAACGCCTGCGCCGGATCGCGACTGGGCGGTGCGGGTTGATCCGTTCTCGACCGGTTCGGCAGGGTTCGACGTGCGCAGTTGGCGGCTGTGCCGGCGGACGTTGTTGTTTCACCAGTTCGATGATTTGGGTCCGCAACCGGTTCTGACGCGCACCATCAGCTTTGAATATGACGCGCGCCAGGATGGGTCGTTGTTGCAAAGCATCACCAAAACCGGCTGGCGCGACGGCGACAGCCGCGCGATGCCCCCGTTGCGGTTTGACTATACCCAGCCCTCGATTGCCGACACATTCGCCGCCGTACCCGCGCCGTTGCAGGCCTCTGCACCGGGTGGTGTGTCCAACGCGAAAACTTTGTTGGCTGATCTTTATGGCGAAGGGTTGCCCGGGCTTTTGCAGGACGATCCGGCGGGCTGGTTTTTTCAACGCAACCTGGGAGGAGGCCACTTTGCCCCGCCGGTTTGCGTCCAAAGTCGTCCGGCGCACAGCCTTGCTGCGATCTCCATCGGGGATTTTGATGGCGACGGCAACATGGACGCCGTGGCCTATGCCGGGCAGGGGGCAGGTCATTACCGGTTTGACCGCGAACAGGGGGAATGGAGCGCCTTTAACCTGTTCGATGAAATGCCCGCCTTGTCCAATCTGGCGGGGGTGCAGCGGCTTGATCTGACCGGGGATGGGCGCGCCGATCTGGTGATGCGTGATGGCGACGGCCTGCGCTATTATGAATCCCGCGGCAGTGCCGGATATGCCGCCGAGGCGCGTCGGACAAGGATGAGCGAAGGTGCCGCCCAAGGCCCCGCAGGTGGTCCGCCACTGACCAATGATGCGGCCACGGATTATCTTTTCGCCGATATGACCGGGGACGGTTTGCAAGATCAGGTGATGATCCGCAGCGGCATGGTGGCCTATTGGCCCAGCCATGGTGGCGGCCGGTTCGGCGCGCCTGTGGTGATGGAAAATGCGCCGGTGCTGGACACCGGTGGCGGCTTTGCCATTGATCGCATTCTGCTGGCTGATCTGGATGGCTCTGGCGCCGCCGATCTGATCCAGCTGGGTGAGGGCGAATTGCGCATCTGGACCAATCAGGCCGGCAATGGCTGGAGCGCGCCGCGCGTGCTGTCCGGTCTGCCGATGATCGACACGCAAAGCACGGTCGAGATTGCCGATATCATGGCCGATGGCCGCCTTGCGCTGGTCTGGTCCGAACAGCGTTCGGGCCGTATTGCCACCTGGCAAAGTCTTGCGCTCTCAGGGTCGGTGCCACCGGGGTTGATCCGTGAGGTGACCAATGGAATGGGCCGTCGTGACAGCCTGCACTATGGTCACTCGGCCGCGCATTACCTGCGCGATCAGGGGACGGATCGGGCGTGGGACACCTTGCTGCCTTCGCATCTGATCACGGTGGACCGCATCGTCAACGAAGACCTGATCAATGGTGCGCAGTACGAAACCGAGATGCGTTATCGCAACGGAGCCTATGATGGGCGCACGCGCAGCTTTGCCGGGTTTGGCGAGGTGGATCTGCTCAATGCCGAGTTCCTGCAGGAAGACGGTAGCGCCGTCCCGGTCAGTGAACCTTTGCTGTCGCGCGGGTTTTTCGATCACGGGCAGGGCGATCCGCAGCAAGCCCGTTATTGGCAGGGCGACCCGGCGGAAATCAAGGTGCCTGCTTTCACGCTTGAGCGTGCACCGGGCGCACCGGTACCCGATCCTGAAACGCTTCAGGATGCGCGCAAATGCCTGCGCGGGCGTGTCGTGCGGGAAGAGTTTTATGCCGTTGGCCCTGACGGTCCCGAGTCAGTGCCGCAATCGGTCAACCAATCGGGCTTTTCGGTGCGTATCGAACAGCCGCCAGCCGCCACGGCGCTGTTGCGCAACCGGCGCCGCCCGCAAGAGCGCGCGGTGCTTGCCTGTTTTGATCGCGAAAGCAGTGCGGCGCTTTACGGCGGCGTGGCCGACGATCCGCGCCAGTCGCACGGGTTTGTCCTGAGCTACGATGCCCACGGGGCTGCGACCCTGGCAGCAACACTGCATTACCCGCGCAGGGCTGGACAACCTGTTGAGGACACAGGACAGACCACCCTGCATTGCGAGATCAAACGCAAGACACTCTATCACGAGGACAGCGATGCGGTCCTGTCTCTGAACCTGCTGCGCGAACAGGAGGAGTTTGCGTTGCCGGGCCTTGCCGCGCCAGCGCGCGGATGGTTCCGGTTTGACGAGATATCAGCGGCGATTGATGGCGCGCTTGCCAACCCGCTCGACTTCGCGGCCCCTCCGGCGGCTGGCCGCGCCCTGCGCAGCAACTGGAGCCGTCAGATCTATTACGACGGAGCAGGGCAGGCGGCGGATTTTGCCGCGCCCGCCACAATCGCACAACCGCCCCGGCTGCATCATGCGGAAACGGCCGTATTCTCGGATCTGTTTGCCACCACTCACTACGGCGCCGGAATTGGCGCGCGACTGACGGCGCTGGATCATTGGCTGCAGGACGGGCATTGGTGGCACGCCACCGAAACGCTGACCTATCTGGGCGCGCCCGGTTTCTTCCGCAGCACGGGTCACATTCTGCCCGATGGCCGGACGGTCAGCGCCGCCTATGACGACGCGCATCTTTTTGCCGTGTCCGTGACCGATCCTTTCGGGGCGGTGGCACGCAGTGTGATCGACTATGTCGCGCTGGCCATTGGACGTAGCGAAAGCCCGACCGGCGCGTGGAGCGAAACTGTCTTCGATTCGTTGGGCATCCCCGTGCGCGCAAGCCATGGCGGGACAGTGATGGATGCAACCGATACCGAGCAACCCTGGGGCTTTGATCCGCCTGTTGCAGGCCCGGCCCTGACGCTGGCCGCGGCGCTTGCCGACCCTGCAGCAGCACTTGGCGGGGCCTCTCAGGTGATGGTCTATGATCTTGAGGCGTTTGAGCGCGACGGGGCGCCGCCCGTGCAGCTGTCGATCCTGGCGGGGGATTTGCCCAATGACGGGCAGGGTGGTGCGCAGGCCAACGGACATCTGCGTGTCGAACTGCTGTATCATGATGGCTACGGCGAACTGCTGAGTGCGAAGCAACGCACCGAGGCCGGACCGGCCATTCACCGCGACGGGGCGGGTAATATCGTGTTGGCTCCGGATGGTACGCCGGATTTGCAAGACGCTGCGGTACGGTGGAGCACCAGCGGCTGGGTCGCGCGCAACCGGAAAGGCGAACCGATCCGCGCGTTTGAGCCCTATTTCTCGGATCGCCCCGACTACGAACCCGATGCCGTTCTGCAAAGCTTTGGGCGGGTAACGGAACAGTTCTTTGACGCCTTTGGCCGGGTGATCCGTCGCTTGTTGCCGGGCGGGGCGATGGAGCGGGCCGAGTTTGGCACCTGGAGCGAGCGGCATTTCGATGCCAATGACACGGTTGATCAATCCGCCTGGCGGCTGTCGCGGGAAATCCTGCCAGCGGCCCATCCAGAGCGGCGCGCGCTGACGGGCAGTTTACCCCATGCGGGCACCCCGGTTGAGCGTATTTTTGACAGTATCGGTGCGCAGGTGCGGCTGCGCGAGGATGGTGGAGCTTCTGGCCTGCGTGAGGTGCGCAGCGTGTTTGATCACTATGGCGATCCGGTCCGGGTTGTTGACGCACGCGGTGTCGACACCTCGCGCCATGTGTATGACATGAAGGGCCGCAAGATCATTGAATGGCTGGCGGATTCAGCACAGACTCAGGCGCTGTTTGACGCACGTGACAATGCTGTTGAACTGACCCAGGCCAATGGCACCACCCGGATGGTACAGTTTGATGCCACCGACCGGATCGTGGCGGTGGATGTGGATACCGGGGGCGGGCCCGAACGTATCGAGACGATCACTTATGCCGATGATCCTGCAGATGCCGACACTCTGGCGCGCAACCTTCTGGGACAGGCGGTGACCACGCGGGATGAGGCGGGCGAACATCGTCTGCTGGATGCGCTTCCGACAGGGCAACCGATGCGCAGCTCCACGCAGTTGATCGCCGATGCCGAGGTGATCCCGGATTGGTCCGGGGCCGTTGCGCTGGAGGGAGATGTCTTCACGTCGCGCATGGTTCATGATGCCTTTGGCCGCCCGGTCAGCGAGGATCGCCCCGATGGTTCGCGGGTGCGTGCCCGATACACCGATGGCGGGCATCTGAGCGCGGTGTCGGTTGCCACTCTGGATGGACAGGTGGCTGAAACCGAGGTGATCGGTGCGGCGCGTTACTCGGTGCATGGGCAGCGTGAATTTGCCCGGCTGGGCAACGGCGTGGAACTGTCACGCAGCTATGATGCCGACACGCTTCTCGTGCGCCGGATCGAGGCGCGTCGGCCTGCGGCCGGTCCGCGCGTGCGGCTGTTGCAGGACCTGCGCTATACCTATGATCCGGTGGGCAATATCACCGCCTGTGAAGACCTGGCCCATGATCCTGCTGGCGGTGCGGCATCTGCTTTCTTCCGCACCGCGCCGGCGGTCAATGCGGCGCGTTTTTACAGCTATGATCCCTTCTATCGCCTGACCGGGTGCGAGGGGCGGGCGCATTCTGCGCTCACCGCCACTGCGGGTCCACGTCCCGGTTTTGGCCTGTCCGATGGCAGCGCAACCGAACGTTTCACCCAAACATATACCTATGATCTGTCGGGCAACCTGACCCAGTTGCGCCATATGGGCGGCGCGGCGAATTTCACGCAGGATTTCTGGGTCGATGGGGCCAGTAACCGCTCGCGCCCTGCGCTGGGTGCGGATGGTTTGGCCTATCCCAATCCCGGGGCCGATTTCGCGGCGGCCGGTGAGATGCGGCAGATGGATCATATCGCGCGACTGGAATGGCGCCATGATCAACGGCTGGCGCGTGCCGTGGTGATCGATCGCTCGGGCCAGGGTCTGCCGGATGATGACGAGATTTACGTCTATGACGGCGGGGGCAACCGGATGCGCCGCATCACCCGCCGGATGCTGGCGGGTGGCATCGTCGAGCGGATCGAGGTGACCTACTTCGCCGGTGGCCAGCGCCGCCGCATTTTCCGCGATGATCAGATGATCCTTGAGCGGTTTACCACGCGCCTGTCTGACGGGCTGTCGGATGTGGCCGAGCTCTACCGCTGGACGCAGGACAGCACCGCGCGCGAAACCGACAATATCGCGGCAACGCGCCTGCGCTATACGCTGGGCGATCATCTTGGCTCGGCGACTTTGCGGCTGGATGAGACGGCGAATATCATCTCTTATGAAGAATACCTGCCCTATGGCCAGCGTGCGTTTATGGCCGGGGATGACGCCCGCGAAGTGGCGCTGAAAACCTTCGGGTTTATCGGGCGAGAACGCGATGATGCCACGGGCTTGCACCATATCGGACAGCGGTATTATGCTAGTTGGCTCTGTCGCTGGATTTCACCTGATCCGGCCGGGGACGAGGATGGTCCCAACCTTTACATCTATGCGCAATGTAATCCGGTCACGTATCTTGACCCCACCGGGTTACAAACCACCGGCGGCAACCAGCGTGGTCAGACCTCACGGGTGACTTTGTCCGAAGTTCCCCAAGAGGTGATCGACGCGATCAATGCAACACGGGCCTCCGATCCGACACGATTTGCGCAACTTCAGGCGCTGCATGCGGCCAATAACTTCACCTACTACATTGACTATGACGGCGTTGTGCATCTGGGCAGCGTGCCCGACATGATCGCCCTGGCCGAAGCCGATCTGGCCGCCGGTAACGACGTGAAAGTGGCAAGCGTGGCAAACAGTTCCGACGCAGAGGAGGGGGAAGGCGGTGGCGGAGACCCCGATGCCGAGGAGGACAACGAAGACGCCGAGGTCTCTCTTCATCAAAGTGTGACCGGGGAGACCGATGAGACTGGCACTGAGACCGGAACGGATTCCACGAACAGCGCCGGTGAAGGGGACGCGACCGACTCAAGCGGCACCGGGGACGAGGGTACTGGTGCGGATGGTGAAGGCACCACGACCGGCGATGATGAAGGCAGCGAGGACGGCACTGGCAGCAACCCCGTCTCGACCGGGACAGGGGATGGCGGTGGCGGCACCTCTACCGATCCGAATGCCCGCGGTTTGGGGGATCAGGGCACGGGCCGGGGCGCGGGCGCCGGTGATCCAAACAGAACCGGTGCTGGCTCGGGCGGCGAACATACCCGCCCCGGTGGTACCGGGTCCGGCGTGAGCGCAGGCACCAAGCCGGGCGGCGGTCCGGACGGCAAGAAAGGCGGGCGGGGCAGTGGCACCGGCACCGACCCGGATGCCAATGGCACCAACCCTGATGGGATCAGAGGCGGCAGTGGCAATACGCCGGGCGGTCAGGCCGGAGGCCAGGAAGGCGGCACCGCAGGCGGCCACATCGAGGGGTCGCTTGAAGGCAGCATGAACGGCAGCGCCACGGGCAGTCCGGGCGGTGGGCCGGACGATGGCACCGGTGGTGAACGTAGCAGCGGTAACGGCAATCGCGGCGCACAAAGCGGCGGCAGCTCGGGTTCGGGCGAGGCCACGGGCGATGGCAATGGCAACTCCCAACCCGGCCAGGGCGGCGCGGGTGGCGAAGGCGGCAATGCACAGCAACCCGCCACGGTGATGGACACGGTTGTGCGCTATGCCGGGTATTGGAACCTCGAATTCGGCAATGACGACGCGAACGGAGAATCCGGGGGCATCCCCGGCGGCATGGGCAGCCTGAACCTGGGCGCCTGGGGGCAAGGGCTCTATGTGGCGTTGACCGTTGTGGACATCGTGTTGACCGTGGTCACATTGGGCGGATTGGCGGCGATCAAGGCGGGACTGAAACTGGCGTTGAAGGCTGGTATGAGGGCGCTGACAACGCTGGGACGTAAAGCCGCCCAAACCCTGTCGGTCAAGGGACTAAGGCAACTGTCGATCCGCGGTGCTCGACAGATGAGTATTTATGCAGATAACGTTTTCAGGTGGGTTGCTGGCGATTACATGCTTCAGAGCCGCCTCTACCACTGGGCGATTGGCAAAGGCGGCTGGCGTGCAGCGATGGCCAACAGTTCGGTCGGACGCTGGCTTCTCTATGGGATGACGCCCGGTGCCTCGGCAGTGCCAACAGTGGGTGGCAAGTTTCTTGGGTTCTGGCCCTATATGCGATCCGCTATCACCAACACGGCCACGCGGTTGCCAAACAAGATTGACGGGCTTGTTCATGAAAGCGTGCACGCCTTTACCAACCTGGTGGCTTGGCCAGTCAAACAACTGATCTGGAGAACGCCGAAAGGGCAACCGGTCTTTGCGGTCCTCAGCCAGTTGGACGAGATGGCTGCCTATACAATGGGTCGATTGGCGTCGGGGCGCTTGCATGCCCTGCCGATGGTTCCGATGAACGCGCTGCATTCAACCTATATGCTTTACTTCCAAATGGGCGGCCAGACCATGGCGCGCAGGGCGATGGGCTGGACAGCTGCCGGGATGGCGGGTCTTGGTGGCGTGGCTTACGGGGCCTACCGTTATCTGACCGGCGGCGAAGAAGAGCCCGCCGAAAGTGGATCCGGACCATGAGCGCCCCGGGTCCTGATACCCTCGGCAACGCGGCCCAAGCCGCCCGTTTGGCCGCCCTCGACACCGTTGGTCGCTTGGTCCGGCTCGACCAAGTGATGGGCGGGCAGGTGCTGCATACCGGATTTGGCTTCGGCCCCGAATTCTGGCTGCTGCCCGAGGGCACGGCCCCCAACGAAATTGAAACAGACGGCGTTCAGGTGACCCGCCCCACAGCAGCAAAGCTGATCTGTGATGGTGCCAATCCGCTTAGTGATCCAGACCCGCTGCGTTTGCGCGGCGTAACCATAACCATGCGTATCCCTCAATTTTGAGAGGAACGCCATCAACCCACGGGAGATGTATGTCATGCCAGAGGAAATCCTTGACCTGAAAGGCCTGCGCGAGCTGGCCAAGCAAAGCCAATTGACCGTGGCCGAAGCGATTTCGGAAGGCGCGTCGCTGACCGTGTTGGCCGAAACCCGACGGCGTCAGGTTCTGGACGTGTTGGAGGTTGCGCCCGAAGCTGTCCAGTCCCGCATCAAGGCATTGTCGGCCAAGGATATCGTGCGCCTCAAGCCACGTGATGTCATCGAGCAGGCTATCAAGGATGCTGGTTTGCCCAAAGAGGAACAGGCCCGCATCGAAACAGAGATTTCCGAGCCTGCCGTGATCGAACGGCTGGTCGATCTGGAGAATGTGGATCGGGAAAAGCCAGCGGCCGAGTTGCCAGAGATGCGCAGCGAACTGGCCCGCGCAAACGTGGTCGCACTGGCCGAGATTGCGAAGTTGTCCGATGAAGGCATCACCGAACTTCTGGACCGGGTGCCGTCCCTGGAATCGCTCTCCAATCAACGTGTTGGTACCTTGGCGATCGAAGGAAAGATTGACGAGAAAGGGGCCAAGCGGCTGGGCATGCTATCCGGGTTTGCCCAACTCCTGGCGGGTGACATAGAGGCGGTGGGCCGGGTCACGTCGACCGAATTCAAGGCGCTGGGACGTCCGCCCGAGGCATTGAGCGATCTGTTGTTTGTCGATAGCGCAGAGTTGTCCAAAAGTGTTTCGCCCGAACTGCACGAGAAGGATCCCGAGGCCGCCATGGCCGGGGCCGCCGCCCTGCGCCATCGGATTGAAGAACGGTTTCCCGATGTGGGCGTGCGCGCCCGCTTGCCCAAACCACAGCCCGCAAAGCTTCGCGAGCAGTTTAATGTCGCAGCCGAGGCTATCCGCAAAGAGCCCGCCATCCTGACCAACCCCGACGCGCTGGAGGGGCTGAAAGAGGAGGAGAAAGAGGCGCTCAGCGGAATCCGCACGGCGATCCGTGCCTATCCGGGGATGGGGCTGACCAAGATCGCACAATCGGATGATGACCCACAGGAAATCGCCCAGAAAATCGATCAGCGGATTGACGTTTTTGACAAGGTCATTGCCCAAAACCCTGAAACCGATTTCATGCAGATTGACCTGACCTCCGGGTCGGAAGACCTTGATAAACTGGATTTTTCGGGTGTGTCGGATGAAGACCGGGCCGGGGTGATCAATGTGATTCAATCCCGGGCGCGCGCCTATCGTGTGGGTGGCACCGTGCGCAACGCGGCTGCGTTGATGCAAGGCGGGTATCACTCGGCCATGGCGATTGCGGCCAGCGATCCGATGACCGTGTCTGTCAACACGGGCCTGTCGGCCACCGAGGCCGGCGTGGTTTACGCCCGGGCCCGCGACACCCGCCTGACGGTGACCAACCTGGTGGCCACTCTGGCGGATGAACTTGTCTGGCAACCCGGCGGCTACAACTGGATTCCGTGGTTTCCCGAAGATGTCACCGATGGTCTGAAAAAACTGCCGGGATACGAGGATCTTTTTGGCAATCAGAGCTTTTGTGACTGCGCCCATTGCGATTCCATCCTCAGCCCGGCGGCCTATTTCGTCGATCTGATGAACTTCGTGGATGACAATGTTACCTCGAAGGAATTCACCGGGGCAAAGGCCAATCATGCGCTGAAGCTGGAAAACCGGCGGCCCGATCTGTGGACCACGCCGCTGACCTGCGACAACACCCATGACCTTGTTCCGACACTCAGTATCATCAATGGCATTCTGGAAACCGCACTTGCCAAACGCGCCGATGCGGGTCTGAATCTGAACGATCGCAACGCCGTTCTGGACAAGGTCTATGGCGACGAGTTGCCCGCTGCCAACCGGTCCTTTGTCACACCATTTGTGCTGGGCGCGGCTGAGGCGGACCAATATGTCAAAGACTTCGATACCGACCGTGCCGAAATTCTTGGCCTGATCCGGCCCGATGCCCCGGCAAATGTGGCGAATGCGGCGGCGTTGAAACTGTCTATGCCCTCGTACGAGATGATCACCACGCCGCGGGCGCAGTGGGGCTTTTTGGTGTCGCTGTACCGGATGCCATTCCCACGCTCAGGCAACACGGCAAACGCGTTTGACGTGCAGGATATCATGGCGGGGATGGAGATCAGCCGTGACGATTTCGGTGCGCTGGTCGAGACGCAATTTGTTGAAAGCACTGGCAATATCCGTATTCGGGCGCAGAAACGCTCGCCTGAAAGCGTTCAGAACGATATCGAACGGGTGACAGGCATGACCCGCTTCATGCTGGATCGCGCGCATCGCTTCTGGCGGCTGGCACAGGCGATCGGCTGGGATCCGGCGACATTGGATGTGGTGCTGAGCCGGGCAGGTGGAAACCTGAGCAATGCGGTGATCCGCCGGGTGATCCGGGTGGCGCATATTGGCGAGCTGCTGGGTCTTGAACCGGATCAGGTGCTGGCGCTTGGCGGCGGTATCCCTCTCGTGACCATGGGCCGGCATGATACCTCGTTGATGGACCGGCTGTTTAACGAAACCCTCGGCACCGAAGGGGCGACGCCATTCCCGGCCGATGCGTTGAACTTTGTGCATCCGGGGCTGCGCGATGATGCGTCACTGCCGGATACCGGCCCCAATGCGGGGGTGTTTGTCTCGCAACGTTTGCGCATGGCTTTCGGGATCAGTGACGGCGACCTCCTGGAGTTGATCCTTGCACTGGCCCCGACCCTTGGTTTTGATCCCGAGGCGGCGCTTGAGGCGGATCGCGGGTTCCTGCTGACGGAAGAGGCGCTTTCGCTGCTTTATCGTCATGCGCTGTTGGCCGAGGCGCTGGATCTGTCCGTGTCTGAGTTGTTCATGGCCATTCGCGTGGCCACCGGGGCAGGGGCCGTCAGCACGTTTGATCACGTGATCGCGCTGATCGAGTTTGTGAAACGTGCGGCGACCATGCCCTTTGACTTGCCGGTGATTGCCGCACTGATGGGCATATCGTCCGATCCGGTTGCGGATGGGACGTTCTTTGATCCTGACGCGTTGGCAGATCAGGTGATCGCGGCGATCGCGAATGGTGAACGCACGCTGTTCGCTCCCACGGTATTTGCCTATCTGGACGGGGTCAGCGAGGATCAATCTCGCGCGATCATTGCGGCCAACCCGGCGCTGTTCGATGCGGCCGCGCGCGACATGCTGCGTCTGAAACCGGGTATTGGGCTGGCTCCGGCAATCGTGGCCCCGGATGGCGGCTTCCCCTCTGGCATCGCCCTGGCTGATCTGCAGGCTGTATTGGACGGGTTCAACCTGCGGCGCATTCTGCCCGAGGAACTGGCCTTGGCGTTGGACCTGCCAGAGGACAAGTTTGCCGCGCTGGCCGCCCTGTCGGGGGCCGATTTCATGCAGGCCGGTGTGATTGCAGCGGCCAATGGTGGCCCGGCGGGCCCTCTGAGCACGGCGCTGGCGCGTATGCGGCGGCCCGTGGCGGCTTTGGCTGATGACGACATCACCATGGCGCGGGTTGCGTTCATTGATGCCAATCGCGCGCTGTTCGCCTTGGCCAACCCGGTTGCGGCATGGAGCCGCGCCAGCGTCGGTGCCGTTGCCGGTTACATCGAGGCGCTGGAGGACAGCGACGAGGAAGATCACGCTGTGGCGGTCGAAGCGGTGCTGCTGGCGCATGCAAATCCGGGTGGGTTTGCTGCGGCGGATACAGCGCAGTTTGCGGCAGCCACGGGGGCCGATCTGGCCACGGTCCGCGTCTTCGAGGCGGCGGCGAACCTGCCCGCCTTGGCGGTGCCTGCGCTGACCCATCTGCGTCGGATTGTTGAATTTGCAAAAGATCGTCGTCTGAGCGCGGATGCCATGGCGTTGCTGGCGTCGGAGGACGGCGATGCGCTGGCCGAGGGGGCCGAGAGCCTGAAAGCTGCGCTGCGCCTGCGGCTGGGCGATGAAGAGGCGTTTGCCTCGGCTTCGGAAGCGCATGAGGATGCCTTGCGCGGCAAGCGGCGGGATGCCCTGACCGACCGGATGATCCGCAACTCTGCCGGACGGTTCGACAGCCGTGGCGACCTTTACAATTACTACCTGATTGATCCCGATATGGAGGGCTGCGCGCGCACCTCTCTGGTGGTGTCGGCAATCGGGTCGCTGCAAAGCTATGTGCACCGCGTGGTGCTGAACATGGAGCAGGACCGGCGCGACCCGGATGCGGCCAATCATGTGCATATCAGCCCCTCGCGCATCCCGGCGGATGAATGGGAATGGCGCAAGAATTACCGCGTCTGGGAGGCCAATCGGAAGGTTTTCCTATGGCCCGAAAATTACATGCTGCCCGAGTTGCGCGACAACAAAACTCCGCAATTTGAGACACTTGAGAAAACCCTGTTGCAGCAGGATGTGACCGAACAGACCGTGCTTGATGCCTATGCGGCGTATTTGCGCGGCTTTGAAGAAGTGGCGGGGCTGCGCATTGCGGGGGCCTATCACGAACATGTCTGGTCGGACGCACAGGATGTGATGCATGTCTTCGGCTGCACCGCCGATGATCCGCCCAGCTATTACTACTGGACGATCAACAATCTGACGTTCAGCAAGTTCCGGGATGACCGCCGCCTGTCTTATTCGGCCCGGCGTAAGATCGACGTGGCGATCCCGGTGCGCGACGTGTCGCCTTTCATGTATAACAACAGGCTGCATCTCTTCTGGATGGAATCCAGCACTTCCTCGCGCAATGTGGTCGAGGATGGCGAGAACAGGTTTATCGGCTATCGCCATACCTTCAAGGTCATGTACACCTTCCTGCGTCTCGACGGCAGTTGGGCGGCCCCGCAACAGATAGATTTGGGGCGAAACTGGTACATGCGCGAAGGCGGCGTTCTGAACGGCGGGCTTGTTCCCAAGCTGACCGGCTCGTCGATCTTGATCCCTTCCTTTTCGGACCAGCTGGTTGCCCATAACGATTATGAGGAAGGTTACCGGCTCAATGCGCCAGCCTGGCAAAAAGTCTATCCCGCCGTATTGAACGGACAGCTATACCTCAGTCTTGGTGCCTGGCATTTCCAGTATCAGGTGGATCTTTATGAGCGCAAAGCGACCGCCCGGAGCACAAGTCAGCGCGAAATGATGGACAATTACTGGCGATCCAGTCGTATGACTTTCCATATGAGCGGCTCGAGCTCTAACCGGCGTATTTATGACCAGACGATGTATTTACGCTCAAATCTGCTGTCGGCCCCATTGAGCGCGCGACGGGATTTCGTCAGGTCGCGCAGCGAGTTGATCCGTAACATTCTATCACTTGGCTATAGCTCGGGTTTCGGCAGTACAATACGAGATGACATGAACTTTTTCAGTTCAGATCTGGGGGGATCGATTGCCCGGGTCAACGACCCTAATCCTCATCTGGTTGTGCCGGATTCCGATTTCGGATTGCCGTGTATGATCGTGCAAAAGGAAACCGATGCCAGTCTTCTTACTGAAAGCTTCAATCCCGATGGTCGCCCGTTCGAGGCGCGCCGCGTTGGCACGACGGTTCTGACTGACCTCAGCCGCACTCTGTTCTATGGCGGGGTCGACGCCCTGCTGGACAAGCAGGCGCAGGCAGACTTCAAGGAAAAGGCCCATCTGGTCACCAGTAGCAATATGCGCACGCGCGTGCGCGGCACGACCAGCCGTTTGGATTACACCGGGCCATTGGGTGTCTATTTTCGCGAGGTGTTCCTGCACATCCCGGCGCTTCTGGCGTCGCATCAGAATTCGCGGGGCGATTATGCCGCCGCGCAAGGCTGGTATCAGACGATCTTCGATCCCACGGCCAAGTTTGACAGCGGCGTCGATCTGGGCAGCCTGTCCGCGTCGGCGCGTCGTCAGGCGGAACGCGACCGGGTCTGGCAATATGCCGAATTCCAAGGCATGTCGCCGCCCAGCCTGCGCAGCATCCTGACCGATGAGGATGCCCAAGAGGCCTATCGCAAGGATCCCTTTAACCCCCATGCAATTGCGCGTCTGCGCCTGTCGGCGTTCCAGAAGAACATCGTCATGCGCTATGTGAACAATCTGCTGGACTGGGCCGACAGCCTGTTCCGCCAGTTCCAACGCGAGACGGTGGACGAAGCCCATATTCTTTACGATCTGGCGCGGCAGATCATGGGCCCGCGCCCTGCGGATGCCGGGGATTGTGGTGAGGGCCGCGTGCGCCCGCGCACCTATGCGCGTATCAAACCACATATGGAGGCAGGGCAGGATTTCCTGATCGAGGCCGAAAACTACTGGATCCAGCATGGTGTTCTGAGTGTCGCCACGAATTTCGGTGTGATAGCCAAGCGCGAGTTTGTCGGTATGGAGGTCAGCGACATCTATGCCCTTGATCTGAAAGCCAATACCGAGTCGATGGTTCTGTCGGAAATGACGTTTGACAGCGCCCGCATGGTCGGTGCGCCCGAACGCGTTGATGTCAGCAGCCGGGGACGTACCGAACTGGAGATGAAGGATGATCTGACCGTGGCGATGTTGGACGATGTGCCCTCGTCCGAACCTGCCGCACCAGTTCTGGCCGAGCATGTCGCTGCCGAGAAGAGGTATGAAACCGCTTATCTCAAGGATGGTACGCCAGGGCGCCAATTGACGTGGAACGGCACCGGCGCGGCCTATGCTGAGCGCGGTCATATGCGTGTCACCGGAGCGACGGACCGCAACTGGCGACATTGGCGCCGCATGCGCCCGGATGCCTTCACTACCTCGGTGATCCGTCAGGTCGGGCCGGTATTCTGCGTGCCCCGCAACAAGGATCTGATGAAGATATGGGATCGGATCGAAGACCGGCTTTATAAAATTCACAATTGCCGCAATATAGATGGCGAACGGGTGGATATGGCGCTGTTTGCGCCCGAGATTGATCCGATGGCGCTGGTGCGGGCCCGGGCAGCGGGCCTGAGCCTCAGCGACATTCTGGGGGCCAGTGCCGGCAACCTGCCGCCCTATCGCTTTTCCTACCTGATCTCGAAAGCGCGCGAGTATACGTCGCTGGTGCAAGGCTATGGATCGAAACTGCAAGGTGCGATCGAGCGGAGAGACGGAGAGGAACTGGCCAAGCTGCGCCTGCAACAGGCCATCAACATGCAGAACCTTGTCACCAAGGTGCGCGAGAATGAGGTGAAGATCGCCAAGGAAAACCTTGAGGAAGTCAACCGTCGCAAAGCTGCGGTGGAGTATCGCAAAAGCTATTACGAGGGCAACATCACCAACGATCTGCTGTCCTGGGAGCGGGCCGAGCAGATCTCGACCCATGCGGCCGGGATCAGTAAGGGCCTCAGCGCCATGTTGAGCGGTACGGCGGGGATCTTCTATCTGATCCCGCAGCTTGGTTCGCCCTTTGCAATGAAATATGGTGGTGCCGAACTGGGGGCGTCCTGCAAGGAATGGGCGAAAGTGTTCAAGGACACCGGCACGATGCTGGACATCTTTGGCAAATCCGCCTCGCTTGAAGCCAAGTATCAACGTCGCCGCAAGGGCTGGGAGCATTCCAAAAAGCTGGATGAGCACGAGCTGAAACAGATCGAGAAGAAGATCGCAGCCGCGGAAATCCGGGTCGAGATTGCCGAGAAATCATTGGAAAACCACCTGCAGGCCATTGAAGATCAGGAAGAAATCCTGGACTTCTACGAAAGCAAGTTTTCCGGTGAGGCGCTTTACACCTGGATGGCGTCAACCTTGCAGACGATCTATCGTCAGGCCTTCAACGCGGCGTTTTCCATGGCGCAACTGGCCGAGCAGGCCTATCGGTTTGAGCGCCCTGACGATACGGCAAATCTTCTGGAACTCAGCTATTGGGAGCCGGGGCAGGCGGGTTTGTTGTCAGGTGAAAAGCTGGCGGCCGATCTTGTGGCGATGGAAAAACGTTTCCTCGAAACCAACTACCGTGTGCTGGAAATCACCCAACCCTTCTCGCTGGCCGAGATTGACCCGGCCGGGTTGATGCGGTTGCGCGAAGAGGGGGAATGCACCTTCACCATTCCGGAACTGGCCTTTGACCTGCTTTATCCCGGACAGTACCGGCGGATTATGAAATCGGTGCGCTTGTCGATTGCCTGTGTGACGGGGCCTTACGTGAACATCCCCGCGACGCTGACGCTGACGGGATCCAAACTGAGGGTAGAACCGACACAGGACGGGCCTGCCGGATTGACCGACAGCCTGTTGCGACACACGGTGCAGATTGCCACCAGCACGGCGCAGGCTGATGCAGGCGTGTTCGATTTCAGCTTTGCCGACCCGCGCTATATGCCCTTTGAAGGGGCGGGGGCGGTCGAAAGCACATGGAAAGTGACATTGCCGCGCAACTTCAGGCCCTTTGATTATGCCACGATCAACGATGTGATCCTGCAAATCTCGTATTCGGCCGAAAGTGACGGGGTGCTGCGCGATCGGGTTGAAGACTCCAATGCGGCGCTTGAGGGCGCGTTGGCCAAGGCGCTCAGCGACAATTCCATTGCACGGGCCTACAGCTTCCGGCAGGAATTTGCGACCGTGTTGCATCAATTGGCAACCGGGCCGCTGAACGTGGATGCCGTGATGACGCTGGACCAACGGGCCTTGCCTGTGGCCCTGCGCAACCGGGCAATCAGCATTGATCAGGCGCTGTTGCTGATCAAACCGGCGGATGGTTTGTCGGCAACCGGCACCCAGATCAGCATCAATGGCACGCCCATCTCGGGCTTTGCTCCAATCCCCGATTTCCCGGGCTATGTGGGGGCCAATGCCGCTGGCGGGTTTGGTGCCGGATTGTTGGGCGATCACGCGGTGCGCGTGGTGGATGCGGGAGATTTGGCTCCGGGTGATGCCACCGCGACCGCTGCGTTCGAGGATGGTGCGGTTCAGGACATCGTTCTGTTTGTGCAAATGTCGCTGAACTAGGCGATCAAACGAAATCGGCCCCGGACGGGATGATCCTGTCCGGGGCCGATCTTTGTCCAAAGGCCGATATCAGAGCTCTTCGACCGCCACGTAGTCGCCGGGCGTAAAGGCCAGATGGCCCTTGATACGTGCCACATCCTCTTTCGGGTCTTCGTAGCTCCACGCGACATTTTCCAGGGTCTGGCTTTTGGTCACGATCGAGAAATAACTGGCATCGCCCTTATGGGGGCAATGCGTGCTGTGATCCGTGGCGTCCAGAAAGGCCATCGCCACATCATCGCGCGGGAAATAGATCACGTCGCCGTAGCCTGGCTCGCTCAGTTCCAGCGCGTCCTTGGTTTCGGCCAGAACGGCCCCGCCGGCGCGCACCACCCAAGTCCCACTAGCCCTGCGAATCTTGATCTGCGACATGTCCATCCCCCTCATCTGACGTCTGTTTCTGTCCCCGAAGGGGCTATCCGGCCTTTGTTACAACATAATGTCAGAGAGGCCGAGTGGCATTTTCCAGCCATGACGCCGCAGTTTGCGACAAAAGGCCGGTGAGTTTGTCGCGACAGGCCGCATGATAGCTGTTCAGCCAGTCTCGCTCGCCCGCCGACAGCATCTCGGCTTGGATCATATCAAGGGCTATTGGGACATAGCTGATGGTTTCAAAACAATGCCGTGCACCCGGATCGCCGCCGGGCAAGGTATTGGCCTCTTGCACCACCAGCAGGTTTTCGATGCGAATACCAAAGGCCCCTTCGCGGTAATAGCCGGGCTCGTTCGACAGGATCATGCCGGGTTGCAAGGGCACATGTGATGTGCGTGACAGCCGTTGCGGTCCTTCATGTACGCAAAGATGCACGCCAACGCCGTGGCCGGTGCCATGGGCAAAATCCTGGTCGGCCAGCCACAGGGGATAGCGCGCCAGCGCATCCAGATCGCGCCCGGCAAGCCCCTTTGGAAAGCGGGCGCGCGACATGGCGATCATGCCTTGCAGCACGCGGGTGAAGGCGGTTCTTTCTTCGTCCCCCACATCACCCACGGGCAGGGTGCGGGTGATATCCGTGGTGCCATCCAGATATTGCCCGCCACCATCCAGCACCAGCAGATCGCCGTCTTGTAGCACCCGGTTCGAGCTTTGCGTGACGCGGTAATGGGCCAGGGCGCCATGCGGGCCCGACCCGGCAATCGTATCAAAGCTGATGTCCAGCAACTTACCCGTGGCACGGCGCGCATCTTCCAGTTGGCGCACCACGTCGATCTCGGAAATCGTGCCGGGGGCCTGCGCCGCGAACCAGCTGAGGAATTCGCACACCGCTGTGCCGTCGCGCAGATGGGCGGCTTTGGTGGCGGTAATCTCGGCGTCGGTTTTGCAAGCCTTGGGCAGGATGCAGGGATCGTCGCCCCACTCGAAACTCACATTCGCTTCGCTCAGGTTTTGCACCACCCAGAGCGGTACGCTGGACTTGTCCAGTCGTACAGGGCCGGTCAGGCTGTGCAGGCCGGGGGCAAACGCCGCGGTTGGGCGGATCAGAACATCCGCACCCAGATGCGCGCGCAAGGCCTCGTCGATCTTTCCGGCCTCGACATAAAGCGTGACATGCCCGTTCTCGAACAGGATCGCAAAGCAATGCGGGATCGGGTTGCGGGGAATATCGCTGCCCCGGATGTTGAGCAGCCAGGCAATGGAATCAGGCAGGGTGATCACGGCCGATGGATGCCCGGATTCACGCAGATCCTTGGCCAGCCGAGCGCGCTTTTCTGAATGGGAATCGCCCGCCAGTTCAGATGGATAAGCGGTAATCCGGCCCATTGGGGGCTCTGGTTGGTCGGGCCAGATCATATCAATCAGATTGGCGGTTGGGCGCAAAGCAATGGCGCTGCCCGATAGGCCTTTTTCCAGTGTTTCAATCTGTTCAGCCGTATAAAGCCACGGGTCAAATCCGATAACACCGCCATTTGGCAGTGCCTCTTTCAACCAATCCGCGGGCTTGGTCTCGGGCCAGTCAACGGGGGTGAAATGATCCGTGTGCACCTGCGCCTTGACCTGCACCCGGTAACGCCCATCGACAAACACCCCGGCGCGATCCAACAGGGCGATGCAGAACCCGGCCGATCCGGTGAAGCCCGTGAACCATGCCAGACGGTCATCGCGCGGGGCAACGTATTCGCCCTGATGGGCATCTGCGCGTGGGATCAGAAAGCCGCTCAACCCCTCGGAGGCCATGACCTGACGCAACAAGGCGAGGCGGGGCGGGCCTTGCTCGGGCGAGGCGGTGTCGGCGAAGGATTGAAACATGCGGCTCTCTGGTGGTTTGATCAATAGAACACAGACGACAGAAGCGCCTTTTGCGCGTTAAGACAAGACTTGTTCGTCAGATGGGTGCCAACCCTGCGGGCTGTCGGTCCGTTACTCTTGACCACCGTCACGCAGCAATTTGCCTGCGATGATGCCAACTGCTGCTGAAATCGCTGCCATGCCCAGATAACTCGCCCCTATCAATGGATCGCTCAGGGCGCGCGGATCAAGCCACGTCCCCACGGTGGCGACGGCTCCGACAGGCACTATGCAAAGCACCATTGCAAAAATCAGCCACCCAGACCCCAAAACATAACGCAACAAGGCCGCGACCAAAAAAGGTCCATAGAGGATCACAGTTTTAAACATCGCTCGCCCCCGCTTAGCGTGTTCAGCCCGCTTTGCGCATGCCCATAACCCGGGCGCGGGCGCGAGGGTCGTTGTCAAACAGCGCGGCGAGTTGCTCTGTCATCGCCCCGGCCAACTGATCCACATCGGTGATGGTCACGGCGCGATCGTAATAGCGCGTCACGTCATGGCCGATGCCGATGGCCAGCAATTCGACCTGACGGCGCTTTTCCACCATGGCGATCACGTCACGCAGGTGTTTCTCCAGATAATTCGCAGGGTTAACGGACAAAGTTGAATCGTCCACGGGTGCCCCGTCCGAGATCACCATCAGGATTTTCCGCGCTTCCCTGCGGGCCACAACCCGGCGGTGCGCCCATTCCAGCGCCTCGCCGTCGATGTTTTCCTTCAGCAGCCCTTCTTTCATCATCAGCCCTAGGTTCTGCCGGGTCCGGCGCATCGGTGCATCGGCGGATTTATAGATGATGTGGCGCAGATCGTTCAGGCGACCGGGCAGTTGCGGACGGCCTTCGCCCAGCCAGGTTTCGCGGCTTTGCCCACCTTTCCACGCCCGGGTGGTAAAACCAAGGATTTCCACCTTCACGCTGCAGCGCTCCAGCGTGCGGGCCAGAACATCGGCGCAGATCGCCGCAATGGAAATCGGGCGGCCCCGCATTGAGCCGGAATTGTCCAGCAGAAGCGTCACCACGGTATCGCGGAATTCCGTGTCTTTCTCGACCTTGAAGGACAGCGGTGTGGTCGGGTTGGCCACCACCCGCGCCAGACGACCGGCATCCAGAATACCTTCCTCGCGGTCAAACTCCCAGGACCGGTTTTGCTGTGCCTGAAGGCGGCGTTGCAATTTATTGGCCAGACGGCTGACTGCGCCTTTCAGCGGCTCAAGCTGCTGATCAAGATACGCGCGCAGGCGCTCCAACTCGATCGGTTCGGCCAGGTCTTCGGCGTGAATTTCCTCGTCGAACTCAGTGGAATAGACTGTGTAGTCGGGATCGGCATCGGAAATCGGCTGTGGCTGCGGCGGCTCAAGCGGGGCCTCGCCTTCGGGCAGTTCCTGTTCTTCGCCCGCGTCCTGATCGGCCATGTCGTCGCTGCTGACCTGGGCCTGAGCGGCGTCTTGCTGATCTTCCTGGGTCTGTTCCGGATCGGCGTCGGCTTCGCTGTCGTCGCTGTCATCCTGACCCGAGCTGTCGGGCTGTTCTTCCTCTTCGGCGCTGTCTTCGCCCTCGTCTTCGTCTTCTTCATCCATGGCATCCGGGTCATCGCCCAGCTGATCGCCATAGCCCAGATCCTCGATGATCTGGCGGGCGAATTTGGCGAAGGCGGATTGGTCAGACAAGGTTTCGGACAAGTCTTCCAGCGTGCCACCAGCCTGTTCTTCGATGAAGCCTTGCCACAGTTGCATGACGTTTTCGGCCCCCTCGGGCAGATCACGCCCGGTGGCCAGATGGCGGATCAGGTATCCGGCTGCAACAGGCAGGGGAGCCTCAGAGGCATCCTTGATCTGGTCATAGCCCAGTCGCTGTGCTTCGGCAGAAATCTTGGCGTCGATATTGGACGCCGTGCCGGGCATGTCGCGCGCGCCCATCGCCTCGCACCGGGCGGTTTCCATCGCCTCATAGAGATCGCGGGCCATCTCGCCGGGAGGGGTATAGCGGGCATGTGTCTTGGCATCGTGGTATCTGTGGCGCATCGCCAGCGCATCGGCGGTGCCACGGGCCAACAACACCTCGTCGCGTGTCATCCGGCGGCTGACCTGTGGCAGGCGCATCTGCTCACCCGTCACGCCCGACGGGTCCACCGAATAGCTGACCGTCAGCTCAGGGTCATCGGCCATGACCTTGGTCGCTTCGGCCAGCGCCTTCTTGAACGGGTCGGCGGGGTTATCGGTTGGTTTGGTCATGGCTTGCCTTGCGACCGAAACCTGCAGGTCATGTTATCAATACTCACGTAGCTTTCGCGTGGTCTTTCCTGGCAATTGGCTGCCGAAGGCGTCTCAATTTCCAACCAGAGTTCTTCATCAAGAACTATGATGTTGCTAGCGAACCAGACGTCCGGAAATTCAGAAATGATCTCGCCCGTTTTCCCGGAAAGAGTCTGATAAACTACACCCGCTCCCTGCATAGAGGTGCATATAGCAAAGCTGTCAGGGCTGTTTGCCCAAACTCTTTCTGCCTCTGAGTAGCGGACTCGGTCTGTGCCACAAGGTAACAACACTTGAGCTTCGGCCATTGCAGAAGCGTAGCTAAGAGATATGAAAAAGGATAGCATTAGTTGCTTCACGATCCTATCCCAGGCTCACGCTCGCAGCGCTTTCGGGCAGTTCCTCGTCAAAGCAGCGTTGATAGAACTCGGCCACAGTCTGGCGCTCCAGCTCGTCGCATTTGTTGAGGAAGGTCAGGCGGAAGGCATAGCCCACATCGCGGAAGATGGTAGCGTTCTGCGCCCAGGCGATCACGGTGCGGGGGCTCATCACGGTGGAGAGTTCGCCATTCATGAAGGCGGTGCGCGACAGATCGGCGACGGTGACCATCTGGCTGATCGTCTTGCGCCCCTCGGAGGTGTTGAACACCGGGTTCTTGGCGATCACGATCGCGGTTTCCGCATCATGGCTCAGATAGTTCAGCGTAGCGACAAGGCTCCAGCGGTCCATCTGGCCCTGGTTGATCTGCTGGGTGCCGTGATAGAGACCCGTGGTGTCGCCTAGCCCCACGGTGTTGGCCGTGGCAAACAGGCGGAAATAGGGGTTGGGCGTGATCACTTCGTTCTGGTCCAGCAGGGTCAGCTTGCCGTCGGTTTCCAGCACGCGCTGGATCACGAACATCACATCGGCACGACCCGCATCATATTCGTCAAACACGATCGCGGTCGGGTTGCGCAGCGCCCAGGGCAGGATGCCTTCGTGGAATTCCGTCACCTGCATCCCATCGCGCAGCTTGATGGCATCCTTGCCGATCAGGTCGATCCGGCTGATATGGCTGTCCAGGTTCACCCGTACGCAAGGCCAGTTCAGCCGAGCAGCGACCTGTTCGATATGGGTTGATTTCCCGGTGCCGTGATAGCCTTGGATCATGACCCGCCGGTTATGGGAAAACCCGGCCAGAATCGCCATCGTGGTATCGCGATCAAACTTGTAGGTGCTGTCCAGTTCCGGCACACGCTCGGTCCGCTCGGCAAAGCCTTTGACGGCCATGTCGCTATCGATTCCAAACACTTCGCGCACCGAGATGTCTTCGGTGGGTTTGGCATTCATATCGATCGTTCCGTCGGCCATGGTCTTTGTCCTTTTCGCGCGCGCCTTTTCCGGCGTTCGTCGTGCAACATATCGCGGGAAAGGGCAAGGGAAAGGGGAAAGATCGCCGGGATTGGGCATTGCCCTGACGTGATTACCTGACGGCTTTCTTTCAGCGCCTCACGATATGTTGCAAGCGTAGCGCTTGTCAGAAGGTGGGTCGAGGCGCATCTTAGTGATGTAAATAAGGAGGCTTGGTGATGATGCGACGTGGATTTATGGCGGGCGCGGCAGCGGGTGCCATCGCCCTGATGGGTCTGGGCACGCGCCCCGGGCAAGCTGCCAAGGATCAGTTTGAAGTGACCCGCACGGATGCCGAATGGCGCAGCATGCTGACAGACGCCCAGTATTACGTGATGCGCGAGGAAGGGACCGAGCGCGCCGGCTCGTCCCCGCTGGATAAGGTCTATGATCCGGGGATGTATCATTGCCGGGGTTGCGATCAGGCGCTTTACTCTTCCGAGCACAAATACGACAGCGGGACCGGCTGGCCCAGTTTCTGGCAGGCCAAACCCGGTGCGATTGGCACCAAGAAAGACCGCAAATTGCTGATGGTGCGCACGGAATGTCATTGCAGTCGCTGTGGCAGCCATCTGGGACATATTTTCAACGACGGTCCGGCCCCATCTGGCAAGCGGCATTGCTTGAACGGCGTCAGCCTGGTGTTCAAGCCCGCCTGACGGGCGTTGACGCGGCGCGCGGGCTCTGTCTGAGTGGGGCCATGTCCGTACCATCCCGACCAAAACGCATTCTTGTTTTCGGAGGCACCGGCACCGCCGGGCAGGCCGCTGTGCGTGCCTTGCTAGAGGCGGGGTACGATGTGACGTGTTTTATGCGGCCAAGGCGCGAGGGCGCGTTGCCTCACGGGGCTGTGGCTGTCACAGGATCGCTGGAGGATGTGCGTGCTGCGTTCGCCCAGCCAGTGGACGCAGTTATGTCCTGTCTGGCATCTCGCACCGGGGCACCGGATGATGCCTGGGCAATTGAACTCAATGCGCATCTGCGCATTCTGAATGCCGCTCAAGAGGCTGGTGTGGCTCAGTTTATTCAGCTTTCAGCGATCTGCGTGCAACGTCCGAAATTGGCATTCCAGCAGGCCAAGCTGGCCTTTGAAGAAGCGTTGATCGGTTCGGATCTGACCTATTCCATCGTGCGACCGACGGCATTTTTCAAATCTCTCTCGGGGCAGTTGGCGCGGGTACAGGCGGGCAAGCCGTTTCTTGTGTTTGGCGATGGCCTGCTCACCTCTTGTAAGCCGATCAGTGACGATGATCTGGGACGGTTCATGGCTTCCTGCCTTACTGACCCGGCGCGTTATAATAGAATCCTGCCAATCGGAGGGCCGGGACCCGCAGTTACGCCTTTGGATCAGGGTCATGCCTTGTTTCGGATGCTGGGACAGACGCCGAGGTTCAGGCATGTGCCCGTGGCGATGCTGGATGTGATCATTGCCGGACTCGGACTGGGCGGGAAGTTGAGTTCAAAACTGGCCGCAAAGGCCGATCTTGCGCGAATCGGGCGATATTACGCGACCGAGTCGATGCTGGTCTGGGACGAGGCGGCCGGACAGTACAATGCCGAGGCGACCCCGGAATTTGGCACCGAGACGTTGTTCGATTTCTACGAGAAACTGCTCAGTGGTGATGAACGTGCCGACCTCGGAGAGCACGCTGTTTTCTGACGTCTTACTTGAAATTCCGGCTTTGCTTGATCTGATCCCAAGCCCAGACAACCTGCTGGAGCTGTTCTTCCTGGCTACGGTCACCGCCGTTGATGTCGGGATGAAGAACCTTGATCAATGCTTTGTAAGCCTTGCGAATTTCAGCCTTGGACCAGGTATCTTCCGCCTCGAGTATTTCCATCGCGCGACGTTCGGTCGGTGGCAACTTTCGCTTGGAAGACGCCCCCTTGCCGGGGTTTTGTGTGGCATTCCCGCCCAGCACCTGATGTGCATCCTCGATGCCCAGGCGGGCCCAGGCCCGAGCCTCGGGGTCCGAGAAAGATTTTGTCTCGCGCTCCCACACCTTGTCTTTGGACATCTGGGCGTTCATCTCGGCCTCGGTGGTGCCGTTGAAGAAGTTCCATTTCAGATTGTACTCGCGGACATGATCCTTGCAGAACCACAGGAACTCATCCAACACGTCGGGCGCGCGGGGTGCGCGGTACTTGCCCGGCTCGGTGCAGCCCTCATGTTCGCATTGACGAGTCGAGGTTTCGGACGCCCCTGACATGCCGCGCCGACCGCGCGGGTTTTTCTTCTTGGCCGATGACACGGACATATCGAAACCAAAGGGATCAGACTTGGACATTGGGGCACCTGTTCGACTCGGAGAGAAGAGTTTAGGCAAAAACCAGAAGATGAGAAGGGGTTGCGTCGAAAAAAGATGGGGATAAACCGCCTGTCGTCAACCGCTGCAGTTAAAGCAGGTGCCGCTTAGGCAAGGCGCGGCGGCACCGGATCAACATCGGGTGCGGGCTCCTCTGGTGTGCTGGCACCGATTTCGATCTCATCATGACCCGCAGTTTCAGGTTCAATATCAGGCTCTTGCGGGGCGGCTTTTACCTCGTCAACGGCTTCGTCCACAACGTGCTCGATACGCGGGCGCTGAAACACCAACACGCTGCGATAGATGGTTTGGGATGACGTCAGTCCCTGACGCTCTTCACTCGGCAAAAGATCCGAGCGCAGATAGTGCCAGCCCTCGGCCCCCAATTCGTTCATCACTTCTTCCAGGCCATGGGCAAACCGTGCCTCGGCCCCTTTGACGCCCGGGGCTTTGCGCCCTTTGGAGGGGGCCGGGATCACCTTGTATTCAAACTGCGTCATGTAACGTTACCCTGTCCTGACTGACCGCAAAGCGGTTTAGCGCAGGATCGATGCCGTGTACATATTGCAATCGGGTTTACTCGGCAGGGACCGCGGCAACGTCTTTGCGCGTAGCGGGGCGCAGGGCGCGATCTGCAGCGAAAGCGCCTGCAACGATGGCGGCCAGTGCCAGGATCGCGGCCAGCGACAAGGTGGGCACGCCCGACAGTCCCGCCCCAACGGTGCACCCGCCGGCAAGAACACCACCCAGCCCCATCATCACGGCGCCCGACATGTAACGCCCTGTCTGGCGCGGAGACTCGAAGCTTTGCCATTGAAACTGACCACCCAGCAAGGCGGCAACCAACGCGCCGATCACCACGCCGCCGACCAGCGCGCTGCCAAAACCCGGGCTGATCGCGGTTGAGGCGAGGGTATAGAATAATGCCTCGGAGGCGGGGGAGGTGAAGGACAGCGATTCCATTGCAATCGGGTCGAAGTCGTCAAACAGCACGAACCCAGTGCCGACCCAGCCCAGTGGCACCAGCAGGCCGATCACTGCCGCGAGGATCAGCATCCCGGGGCGGTTGCCCGAACGCAGCGCAAAGGCCAGAGCGGCCACTGCCAGCAATCCAGCCCAGATCATCGGGTGCCCGGGCAGGGCGGCGCTTTCTAAGGGCAGGGTCACCGATCCAAGGCTTGTGCGCACTGGGGCCAGCACGCCCTTGAGCGCAGCATGGGCGGTGGCAGCAAAGACCAGCAGCACCAGAAGGGCGCGCAGGTTGCCCGACCCGGTCAGCACTGTCAGGCGCGAGACGCATCCGCGCGTCAGAACCATGCCTGCGCCAAACAGCAACCCGCCGATAACAATCGCCAGAACCGGGATATCGGCGGTCATGAAGCGGTGATCGGCAAAGCTGATCCAGCCTTGCGCGACGGCCGTCTGCGTCCCAAGGATCGCGACAGCCAGCGCCGTCAGCCAAACACCGGCCGCCGCGCGGCGATCTTCGCCCACCAATGCGCGGCGCAGACAAAAGCGGGTAATCTGGGCCAGCGCACCGAACACCGCGCCAAGGCCGAGGCCAAACAGCACAGCGGCTTGGGGTGCGGTGAGGGTCTCAAAACCGAAGGATTCAAACATGGCAGCACCTTAAGGTGAAAGGAAATTCGGAATTTCATTCCAAATGACGTGAAATTCCATTGCATTCAAGCATTGCATTTCGTGAATGTGAGGCGCCACGAGGAACGTTTTTCTAATCTTGCTGGCCTGTGCGGAAAAACATCTCGCATTTGTGGAGCTGCGCGGATCAGCGACACTGGGAAGTTTGCTGGGGGCTGAAGTCGGTCCTTATTTGACGCGCCGTACTCTCGGGTCAAGCGCATCACGCAACCCGTCGCCCATGTAAGTCACTGCCAGAACGGTTAGCGAAATCGCCGCCCCGGGCCAGATCACACGCTCGGGATAGTCGGTGATGTACACGGTCGCATCCGCCAGAAGGCGCCCCCAAGTGGGGAAGTCAGGTGGGAAGCCGAGACCCAGAAAGCTGAGCGCGCTTTCGGTGATGATCGCGTTGGCAATCCCAAGGCTGGCTGAGACCATGATAGGCGACAGCACGTTGGGCAGAATGTGACGCGTGACCATCTTCAGTCCTTTGGTCCCGACCGAGCGTGCCGCCAGCACGAATTCGCGTTCTTTTAGGGCCAGAACATCGCCACGTACAATCCGGGCGGTGGGCATCCAGCTGGTGATGCCGATGGCGATGACGATCAGGAGGAAGATACCGGTTTCGGTACCAAACTGCGTGCTGAGCACTTCGCGAAACAGCATCACCATCACCAGCAGAAGAGGCAACAAAGGCAGGCACAAAAACAGATCGGTCAGGCGCATCAAAGGCCCGTCCAGCCAGCGGACCATGCCCGCCGTGACACCTACCAGCGCGCCCAACGCGATGGACAGCGCCATGGCTGTCAGCCCGACGGCCATCGAGACCTGTCCGCCTGCGAGCATGCGTGCCAGCATGTCGCGCCCCAGTTGATCGGTTCCGAAAGGATGCGCGAAAGATGGCCCCCGGTTACGTGCGAGGATGTCGATGAGGGCCGGATCGATCCGCCAGATCAGTGGACCCAAGACAACGGCGATGACGAGGATCATGAAGATTACACCACCCGCCAACGCGCCCCGGTGGCGGCGAAATTGGTCCCAGACATCGCGGGAGGGGCTGTGGGGGCGCAGCTCACTCATATCGGATTCTCGGATCAAGCAGGCCATAGAGGATGTCAGCCAGTATGTTGAACAGCACGATCAGCACAGCCAGCATGAAGGTGACAGTGTGCACCATCGGCAGGTCATTGGCCTGTATCGCGGTGATCAGAAGCTGGCCCAGCCCGTTCACCTTGAAAATCACCTCGGTGATGATCGCCCCGCCAAAGACTTGCGGCACGCCAAGGGCAATTACGGTCACGACCGGGATCATCGAATTGCGCAGCACATGCACGCCCACCACGGTGTTTTCGCGCAGGCCCTTGGCGCGGGCAGTGCGCACGTAATCCTGTGTGAGATTGTCCAGCATGGCCGATCGCATATAACGGCTGATCTGCGAGGTGACCTGCAAGGACAGAACCATCACCGGCAACACCATTTGGTTGAGCTGCACGACGAAACTGTCCCAGTCCACAACCCGGTGCGTCGTGTCATAGACGGACGGGAACCAGCCCAGTCCAACCGAGAAGATCACGATGAGCAAGACGCCGGAAAAGAACGGAGGGATGGAATACCCCACCATGGTCACGAATGTGCCGACCTGATCAAACACCGAGTATTGCCGGTAGGCCGAGTAGATGCCAATGGGCAGGGCGATCATGACGCCGACGACATAGGCCATACCCACCACCCACAGGGTTTGGGGCAGACGCTGCACCACGATGTCCATGACGGGTGAGCGGGTTTGCCAGCTGATCACGCGGGGCGTGTCGGTGGCCAGCGTGGTGCCAAACGTGGCATCCCACCATACCATCGGCTCGACTGCGAACATCTGCCAGAGCCATTTGCCAAAACGGATATGGCTGGGCTGATCCAGACCGAGGGCGATGCGCATCTGCTCTTTCACCTCAGGCGGGACCGTCAGGGGCACCTGCGCGGTCGGATCGCCCGGGGCAAGTTCCAACAGCAAAAAAATCACCAGCGCGATAAAGAGCAGCGTGGGGATGGCCAATATCAGCCGCCGGAGAGTGTAAGTCAGCATCTCGGGCGATCTTAGAGCGTTTCGCGGAAAACCTGAATCACAGAATTTGGCGAAACCTGCGAAATGTAGACTCGGTACCGACGTGACCGGGCGTCCTGCCTTTGCGCATCAAAGTGCCCTTATCCACCACACAGTTCCGTCGCAAACCTGCCCCAGAGCGGAGATTTCATGCCGTCTTGTCAATCGACCGCTTTGCGGGACGAAGCGGACATTCGGACCAGCCGCGCGATGGCCAGACCGCGGGATGGCGATCAAACGTTTATTTGACACGCTTTATGCCTGCCAAATCCGCAATAGATCAAAACGATGCGCCTTCCTCACCAAATCGCCAGCCCTTGCGGGCGGTCTGGCGATCGCGCGGCGGCCTGCGGCCTTGATTCCGCGCGGGGGGATGACCGCAAAGGGCTCAAAGCAGTATCTCGTCACCTCAGCGGTTGAACAGTCCTTCATAAATCGGCTCAAGCGTTTCGGTGTCAAACAGGGATGACACCGACGTCCCGCTCCAGATGTTCAGGATCGCCTGGGCAAAAATCGGTGCGGTGGGCAGTACGCGGATGTTTGGCGCACCTTTGACCGTGTCGCTGGCGGCAATCGTGTCGGTCAGAACCAGCGATTTCATCACTGATTTGGTCACCCGGTCCACGGCGGGGCCAGACATTACGCCGTGAGTGATATAGGCATGCACCTCGGATGCGCCGTTTTCCATCAGCACCTCGGCTGCCTTGCACAGCGTTCCGGCGGTATCGACCATGTCATCCACGATAAGGCATTTCTTGCCGGTGACGTCGCCGATGACGATCATCTCTGCCACTTCGCCGGCCTTCTCGCGGCGTTTGTCCACGATCGCCAGCGGGGCATTAATCCGCTTGGCCAGTTCGCGCGCGCGCGCCACGCCGCCCACATCGGGCGAGATCACCAGGATATCATCCATCTGCCCTTTGAATTGCGACATGATATCCAGCGCAAACACCGGCGAGGCATAAAGGTTGTCCACCGGGATATCGAAAAAGCCCTGAATTTGTGCGGCGTGCAGATCCATGGTCAGAACCCGCTCAATGCCCGCCTCGACGATCATGTTGGCGACCAGCTTGGCCGAGATCGGCGTGCGCGCGCGTGAGCGGCGATCCTGCCGGGCATAGCCGAAGTAAGGAATGACAGCGGTGATGCGGCGCGCCGAGGACCGGCGCAGCGCGTCGGCCATGATCAACAGCTCCATAAGGTTGTCATTGGCCGGGTTCGAGGTGGACTGGATAATGAACATATCCTCGCCGCGCACGTTCTCGTAAACCTCGACGAAAATCTCCTGATCGTTGAAGCGTTCGACGCGGGCATCTACCAGATCGACATTCACCCCCCGATGCATCGACATGCGTCGTGCTGTGGCTTTGGCGAGTGGCAGGTTGGCATTGCCGGAAATCAGTTTCGGCTCGGACGTGATTGGCATGTGGCAGGGTCCCCGGGGTGCTCGATATGACAGAATCGTGACGTTGAACCCCGATTAACACGCGGCTACGGTCGGGCAAAGCGATGCGAACCCTGAAAGGCGCGAAAATGGCCCATATTAACTATTATTTCTCGACCATGTCCCCCTATTCCTATCTGGCAGGCACCCGAATGGAGGAGGTGGCCCACAAGCATGGGGCGAGCATCACCTACAAACCCCTCGATATCATGGGTTTGTTTGCGCGCACGGGTGGCACCCCGCCAAAGGATCGCCACCCCTCGCGGCAGGCCTGGCGGCTAGAGGAAATGCCACGCCAGGCGCGTAAATTGGGCATGCCCTTCAATGTCAAACCTGCCCATTGGCCCACCAATACGGCGCCTTCCTCCTATGCCATTATCGCCGCGCAAAACGCGGGTGGCGGTGATCTGGGGGGGCTTGTGCATTCCTTTCTGCGCGCGGTCTGGGCCGAAGAACGCAATATCGCCGAAGATGACGTGATCAAGGCCTGTCTTGAGGCCGCTGGGTTTGATCCGGCCCTGGCCGATAGCGGTTTGCTGGCCGGGGCCGAGACCTATGCCCGGAATCTGGAAGACGCCGTGTCGGACAATGTGTTCGGCGCGCCGACCTATGTCACCGATACCGATCAGCATTTCTGGGGGCAGGACCGGATCGAAGATCTGGATCTGCATCTGGCGGGCAAACTGTAATTCATGCCACGGGGCGATAAGGCAGGGTTTCCCACCTACTGGACCACTTTCGGGCAGGGGCCGCGCGAGGCATTGATGATCCATTGCTCGCTAGCCCATTCTGGCAGTTGGGGCGGGCTGGCGCGGCATTTATCAGGTGCGCTCACGATGACCGCGTTTGACATGCCGGGTCATGGGCGTAGCGCGGCTTGGGACGATCGGGGTGAAATCCAGGGGGTAACGGTCAATATCGCGGCGGCTTTCTGCGACGGGCCACGCGACGTGATTGGCCATTCCTTTGGCGCGACTGTCGCTTTGCGGCTGGCGCGCGAACGGCCTGATCTGGTGCGTTCGCTGGTGTTGATCGAGCCGGTGTTCTTCGCTGTTGCCATGCGGGATCAACCCGCGATCTGGGCGGCGCATGAACATAAGTTTGCTGAGTTTGCTGCAGCGTGGAAGGCTGGAGACAAACACGGGGCCGCCCGGGCCTTCACCATGATGTGGGGCACTGGCCCTGCATGGGAGGACTTGCCCGAAACGGTGCAGGATGATCTGGCCAAACAGATGGACCTGATCGTGGCGGCAGGCGGGGCGCTGCATGACGACCCTACGGGTATGTTGGAACAGGGCGGTCTGGATCCTGTTGATATGCCGGTGCTTTTGCTGGAAGGAAGTGACTCACCACCTGTGATCGGGGCGATCCAGGCAGGCCTTGCCAGGCGGCTGGCGCAAGGCGAGCGTGTTGTGATTGCAGGGGCGCAGCATATGGTGCCGATCACCCATGCAGATCAGGTGGCACGGGAAGTGTTGCGATTTTTGTCACGGGTGCCGGGGTGAACCCCGGCCTACATCGCAGCGGCAAGGAAAGTGTCAATCTGCGCGTCACTGACCGACCAGTCGCAGACCAGACGGCAAAGCAATGGTTCGTCCGGATCGCCCTTTTCAAGCGGGCCCTCGAACATGCCATAGACCGCCCCCGCCGCATGCAGGCGTTGATGAGTGGCGCGGGGCAGGGTGGCGAAGATCATGTTGGCCTGAGCTTTATGGGTCAGGTGGCACCCGGGAATTTCGCGCAATCCCGCAGCAAGCCGCCCGCCCGCCGCATTGGATTTCCGGGCCAGCGACAGCCACAGGTCATCGCTTAGATAGGCCTGCATCTGGGCTGAAAGGTACCGATGTTTGGAAAACAGATGCGCGCCTCGCTTGCGGCGCAGCTCAAACTCCCAGGCATGTTGGGGATCGAAAAAGATCACGGCCTCAACGCCGAGACAGCCGTTCTTGCTTCCGCCCATGGACAGCGCGTCGATGCCGGCCTTCCATGTCATTTCGGCCGGGCTGCATCCCAGGGCGGCAATCGCATTGGCAAAGCGTGCGCCATCGAGGAACGTGGGCAAGCCATGGGCCTTTGCCACGGATGTCAGCGCCGTGATTTCATCGACCGAGTAAATCTGACCGCGCTCGGTGACCTGCGTCAGGCATACGGGGCCGTGTTGCGCGGCATGGACATCACCCTTGGGCCATTTGGCAATGGCGGCTTCCAATGCTTCGGGTGTGATCTTGTCGTCCTTGCCAACGAGGGTCAGCTTGGCACCTCCGGTGAAAAACTCGGGGCCATTGCATTCATCCACCTCGATATGCGCATGTGGTGTGCAAAAGATGGTCTGAAACGGGCTCGTCAGTGTGGCAAGGCCCAGAACATTGGCTGCGGTGCCCGTGGCGACAAGGTAAACTGCCGCCTCGGGTGTCTCGAACAGGTCGCGGATCTGCGTGCGGACTTCGTCCATAATCGTGTCGGTGCCATACGAGGTCTGATACCCTGTATTGGCCGCGTTCACCGCCTCCATCACCGCAGGATGGGCAGGGCCACAATTGTCAGAATAGAAATGCATCACTGGGGCTCCTCGATGATGTGGTCTTCCCAATCGTCTTCATCCACCTCGAACTCAGGCAAGGTACGGCTCTGCATCGACACGCCTGCCTCATGCACGCTGTCGGGTGTGCCTGAAATCAGCGGGTGCCAGTCATAAAGCGGTTTGCCCTGATGCAGCAGTTTGTAAGCGCAGGTGTCGGGCATCCAATAGAGGTTCTGATCCAGTGTCTTGGGTTTCAGCACGATGCATTCGGGCACGAATTGGTGGCGGATGTCGTATTGCGCACAGCGACAGGTGGTATCGTCAAACAACCGGCAGGCGACGCGGGTCAGTGCCACTTCCTGGGTGTCTTCGTCTTCCAGCTTGTTCATGCAGCATTTGCCGCAGCCGTCGCATAGCGCCTCCCACTCGTCCCGGGTCATACGATCCAGCGGCGTGGTTTCCCAGAATTTGGGGCGCAGGCCTGCGCGGGCTATGGGATCGGCCATTCAGCCACCAGAATCTCGCGCGCACGGGCGCAATCGGCATCCATCTGGGCGATGAAGGCTTCAAGGCTGTCGAAGGTTTCTTCGGGGCGCAAATACTCGGCCAGCGCGACAGACAAATGCGCGCCATAAAGATCGCCGGAGAAATCAAACAGGAAGGTCTCCAGATTGGGTTTCTCGCCGTTGAACATCGGACGCACCCCCAAGGAGGCCGCTCCGTGGTAATGGCCCTTATGTGGTCCGGCCAACACGTCAACCATCACCGCATAGACGCCGAATTTTGGCGGGTGCAGGCCTTCGATCGACATATTGGCGGTGGGATATCCCAACTCGCGCCCGCGTTGTTCGCCGCCCACCACTTCGCCTTCGATCCGGTGCCAATGCCCCAGCATCGCGGCGGCATCGCGGGGTCGGCCCTCGGTCAGTGCGGTGCGGATCGCTGTCGAAGACACCTCGCCAACCTCGCCTTCCAACAACTCGGCGATGGTCACGCCAAACCCCATCTGTTTGCCAAACTCGGCCAGCATCTGCGCATTGCCCGCACGCCCCTGACCAAAGCAGAAATCGGCCCCCACAACCACGTGGCGCAGACCCAATCCTTCGCTGATCACGTTACGGGCAAACTCTTCCGGGGTCAGCGCCGACATCGCAGCGTTAAAATTCAATTCGTAGAGTTTCTCGATGCCCAGCTTTTCCAACCGGTTTGCGCGCGCTTCGGAGCCCATCAGGCGAAACGGCGGCGCGTCAGGCGCGAAATACTCGCGCGGATGCGGCTCGAATGTCAGGATGCCCAAGGGCGCGCCAATCGCCTCGCCTTCGTGACGGGCCAGATCAATGACCGAGCGATGGCCCAGATGCACACCGTCGAAATTCCCGATGGCCACGCTGGCTCCTCGGTCGACAGGTTCAAGAAAGGTATAGTCCCGGATGATCCGCATGGGCGCAGGGGTAGCGCCAAGCGGGGCAGGGTGCAAGCACCATAGCCGGGTTATTCAGCGGGTGGGTTCTGTATGGATTTGGCCAGCGCGTAGACCGCCCAACCGCACAAGGCGGCAATGAGAAAGCCGGGGATTTGCAATTCCGGCACATAGGTGCGCCCAGGCACCAGGAATACGAAGGAACATCCGCCCGTAAACAGCCCGATGGCCCCGAGTATGGAGATGGCCAGGATTTTCATTGATCCGCATCATCAGGGCCACTACGGCTGCGCGATTTCAGAATGGCATACACCACCAATCCGCAGACAGCCGCGATTCCAAACCCCATCAGCTGAACTTCAAGAAATCCGCCGCCGGTCCCTTCGCTGCCTATGAAGAACAGCAATGCGCAACCTCCGGTGAACAGGCCAATGGCACCGAAGATAGCGAGCCCGATGATTTGCAGGACGTTCATGATGCGATCCCTCTTGTTGCGTGCAGCGCGCGCTGAACCAAGGACTGTTTGCGGCGTGCGCGGGCGTCTTCGTCGCGGTAAAACAGGTTATAGGTATCAAACGGGATGATGCCCTGATCATGCGTGACGAAATGCACGCAGGAGCGTTTGACACGCGAGACGCAGAAATTATGTGGATCGAGAAATTCCGAAATTGCGACCCGGAATAGATCGCCATAGCCCATGGTTGGGGGCGCTGGCAGAACCGGCAGGCAACAAAACAGCGCCTCATAACGATCTTTGGCGTTTTCGTCCGTCGTGGTCAGCGAAAAGAAATCGGCAATACGTGCCTGCAAATCGGGGTATTTCTCAAAGGTCACCGTATTGGGTAGCGCCTCGATAAGAACCTCACGCGGCAACAACCCTGTGATCGGTGCGATTTGTGTGCCCCGGCGCAGTGCATAGCCCACGCAGATGCTTTCAGGGTTACAGGGCAGGGGGATCATATCTTCGGCCTCAAACCCATTGGGTGCCTCAATCACCGCCCGGCGGATATCGGAAAGGGTGATGCGGTCCGTGTTGGGATTAAAACCTTCGTTTCGCCCGGCATCCTGAATGGGTTGGAAGGTCACGCCACGCACGCAGGGCCATTGCAGGGCGTGTTCGATGATATCGCCCACCTCATCATCATTCAGGCCTTTGCGGATCGTGGCCACCAATGTGGTCGAAATGTCATGCGCGTTCAGGTTTTCCAGGGCCTGCTGGCGGATGCGGGTCAGATCGGCACCGCGCAGCGCCTTGTGCACCTCGGCGCGAAGGCTGTCGAATTGCAGGTAGACCTCGAAACCGGGTTTGAGCTTTGCCAACTCGGCCGCGAAATCAGGGTCCCGGGCGATGCGCAACCCGTTGGTGTTCAACATCAGGTGTCGGATCGGTTTGGCGCGCGCAAGATGCAGAATTTCAAGGATCTGGGGGTGCAATGTCGGCTCGCCACCCGAAATCTGCACCAGGTCCGGCTCACCCTCGCTCTCGACAAGCAGGTCCAGCATCGTCTCAATCTCGTCGAGCGAGCGGGTTGTGGTGTGCGTTGGTGAGGACGAGGCAAAACAGACCGGGCAGGTCAGGTTGCAATGCTCGTTCACCTCGATCAGGGCTAGGCAGCTGTGCTGTTCGTGATCCGGGCATAATCCGCAGTCAAACGGACAGCCCAGCTCGGTCCGGGTTTGCACTTGCTGGGGGCGGTCGGCAGGCTTTAACCAGTCAAGACATTGTTTATAATAGGTAATATCTGTCGAGATAAGTGACTTCTGCACTCCGTGCGTGGGGCATCGTTTGAGGTAAAAGACGCATCCTTCATCGAAAATGATCTTGGCCGGGACCGGGGCAAGGCAGGTTTCACACAAGGATTCCGTCTGGCCGTGAAAAACATAGGGGGCAATTTTACGTTCAAACATTGGGTCGCCTTATCATTTTCACAGCATAAAAGATCAGTCCCAGACATGCGACATGAAAGATGTTGAGCGGCCCCAGAACCGTGGCGTAGGGTTTGAGAAATTCCAGCCCAAACCGCTGCACGCCATAAGTGGCGCACATCAGGTAAAACCCGTTGGTTAGAAACCATGGTGACCGTCGCGCCAGCAGGATCAGCGCGATCACCAGAAACGCGGCCATGATCCCGCTTTCATAAAGCTGCACCGGGTGGCGCGCGATGCCATCTCCAAAGTCCACACCCCAAGGCAGGTCTGTGGGCGTGCCAAAGGTGTGATCGTCCAGCCCGGCAAAGAAACAGCCCAGCCGCCCGATCACGATGGTGGCGGTGAACCCGGCCACGAAAATCACCCCAGTCGAGCCGGTGATCTTGTGGGCGCGCTTGTAAAGCTCCACCCCGGCAATTGCCCCCACCAGGCTGCCAAGGATCGAGCGGCCGACGCCCTCAATCCCACTGAGCCACAGATTGGCTGTGCCCAACCCATAGGCCCCGATCGCCGCACCCAGCAGCGCCGCAAAGGCATAGCCCGGTCCGGCAGAGGCCAGACGATCCTCGGCCACTGCCCTCAAGCGCCAGAAATAGACAGCGAAAGTCAGGGCCGAAGCACAGGTGGCCGCGATGAGGTCAAAGACCAGATGAACAGTCATATGGCAGGGGTAGAACGAGACCGCGGGGGCCGCAAGCGCGTGTGCGCCAATCAGAAAGGTGCTTGCCGATTTCCTTGATGCGCTGCTTCCTGCCGGTTTGGCACGGCTGGTAGCGTGATATTGACGGAACGGCCGTTGGGCAGGCATTCTGGATCGCATAGATTGTACTTCGACATTTTAAATCAACTTATTTGTATCATGGAGGCTTTCATGCTTTTTCCTTCTTTCTCGTGCATTCGCGCGCTCCACTCATATATCCCCATCGGTGCCGCTCTGGGCGCATTGATCTGCCTGCCACAGGTGGCCAACAGTCAGGACCGCCCCGATTTTCAGTCGCCGACACTTTGCGGTCAGGTCTGGGATGTCTCGACTTACGGACCACCCGGACGCAACCATGCACCGGATCCCGATAGTCTGGATTTCGCCATGCGAAGTGGAACCGGGGCCAATATCAGCCGTGATCACCCGGTTCTGGCCAGTGCTGCGGGCGTGGTGCAGATCGACCGGACGCTTGGCAACGGGCTGCGTTATCTGATGGTGGACCATGCCGATGGATGGCGCACGCATTACCTGCATGTGGCCGATGAAGAAGGCCAGCCGCGGCTGACAGAGGGGCGCAAGGTGGCCATGGGCGAGGTGATCGGGAGGGTCAGTGATTCCGGCTCGTCGACAGTTCATATCCATTACACGCAGGTTCAGAACGTCACGCTGGATGCCGCGGGGCTGGATGCCACGGGTTTCTGGGGCAAAATGGGGGATGGCGAAGCCGTGCGTGCGGTCTTTGACGGTATCGAGGCCGAGACACATCAGGCCGACAACAGCACATGGGGCACATGGGGCGATGACGATGCCGAGGAGATCCTCTCGCATAATTGTCCGGGCAACCGGTTCCTCAGCTGGAAAGAGGACGGCGCGCGTTACATCCTGCGGTATCGCGGCAAGAATGGCAGGATCAGGATTAACCGCTTTGATCATCCCGTTGGAAAAGAAACGACACAGATTATCCAGCGCAATTGGGGTCGTAACTGGACCAGTTTCGTCGATTTCCTGCCGGACGGATCGAACCGCCGACATGTTATGGGCTATGATTTTGCAACCGGGGCGGTCCGTTTTTGGGAAATTGCCGCGGGGGGTGAAGACACCACCGTGGTCAATGATGTCGAGATCTATGCCGGTTGGACGCATATGGAGAAGATCAAGATCGCGAACAGCGACCACCTGATCTCATACGACTCGCGCTATGGGCATTTCAACATCGACCGGATCAACAGCGCCTTCACGGGGTTCATCGCGGCGCTCAAGACCAATATTGGCAAGGGCTATACCCAAATGGTGCCCTATTGGGACGGGGATGATCGCTATCTTTTCCTGTACAAGGGCGGCAATGGCAAGATGCGCATTCTGCGGCTGACCAAGGCTGGCAACGAGGTCGACGTCGAGACCACATGGACTGCCTCAAGGGCAGAAGGCTGGACGCATATGACCGTGCTGCCGCGTGGTGGAAAGATGTATCTCTTCGGCTACCGCTCGGATACCGGCGACGGCAAGCTGTGGGAAATCGGCACAGCGGGCAGCGGGCTCAGCGATATTCGAGAATTCGATTGGAGTACGGGCTACAGCACCTTCACACCTTTCGCACATAACAATGCGGGCCACCTGCTGATCCAGAAGATCGGCGACGGCACGACTAAATCCCTGCGTTTAAAAAGCGACCTGTCCGGTTTTAAAACCTTGATGACAAGGGATTGGGAGGCAGGCTGGCGATAAGACCGCGCGGCACTGCTGCCGATCTCTATCAGTCGAACTTGCCCGAAGGTGCCAGAACCGTCGCTTCGCCGATCAGAACCTTCTTGCCATTCACCAGGCAACGGCAATCCAGCTGAACGCGGCGTTTGCCGTGATCGACGCCAATCACCTCGACCTCGGCATGCACCATGTCGCCGGGGCGCACAGGGGCGAGGAACTTGAGCGTTTGCCCCATGTAAACTGTGCCGTGCCCCGGAAGCTGTTCCCCGATAACGGCCGAGATCAGACCCGCGGTCAGCATCCCGTGGGCAATCCGCCCCTCGAAAATCGTGTCCTGTGCGTAGTCGTCATCCATATGCACCGGGTTAAAGTCGGTCGAGACCTGCGCGAACATCTGAATGTCTTCATCCGTCACGATCTTCTGAAGGTGACGGGTCATGCCCATCTCGATCTCTTCGATTGTGATGGTTCCGCGGGGCATATTGTCCAACATCTGACCCTCCTGGGCAGTCCGGTGAGTAATAATCGAGCCCTTACGGGCCTGACTTTGGAACTTTATTACTTCGCAGGCGCAGAAAATCAAGGGAAATCTTCATCAGCGCAACAACCCGATAGAGTAGGTCGGAGAGATCATTTCCTTTTGAATATATGCATTTAGAGCTTCCGGGTCGGGTTGGTGCGACGTTTTGGTTTCCACCGCGGCCAACCCGCCAGAGATGAAAAGAGAATCGATATCCTCGCCCATCGCCCCCTGTATGTCGGTATGTGGTCCGTCACCAATCGCCAGAATCCGGCCCATATCCACCTCAACACCCAGCGATGCCAGCCGGCGCCGTGCCAGATCATAGATCGGCGGATGGGGTTTTCCAAAATAGAGGCTCTCACCCCCCATTTCCGTATACAACCGCGCCAAGGCACCCGCGCACCATTCCCGCACCTCGCCCCGGTCCACGATGATATCGGGGTTTGCACAAAGCAGCTTCATGCCCTTTTGCTTGGCATAAAGGAAATCGGCGCGGTTCACGTCTGGATCGGCCAACGGGTCAAACGGGCCGCAACAGACGATACCCTCGGCCTCCCGCAGGGGGACGCGTTCGATCTCAACCGGGTTTTCAATCACGTTCAGCGGTTCAAAGAACCCCGCATCTCGCGTCCATTCGCCCATGAAGTAAACCTTATTTCCCACCGCCCCGCGATACATGGCTGATCGCGCGCTGTCGCCGGAGGTGGCAATCACGTCATAGCAATCCTCAGGCACGTTAAAGCTGCCCAACTGCGTTGCCACCCCGGCGCGGGGCTTGGGCGAGTTGGTAACCAAGACCACCTTGCCACCCGTGGCCCGAAACGCGCGTAGGGCTGCGACCGCCTCCGGAAAGGCCTGAATGCCGTTATGCACACAGCCCCAGAGATCGACAAACAGGGCGGTGTACCGGTCGGACACCTCAGAGAGGGACTGGATGATCTGGGTCATGGGATACCTTTGTGCGTTATCTGGCGGTGGTATGGCAGGGGTGACGGCGATTTTCCAGAGGGGGTTGTTTTGGCAAATGATTGGGATAGGCAGGAGCGAACCACTGTCGCCTGAAAGGGACCCACCATGCCCAGCCTTCCCGATTTCCGCCTGGAAACGCATTTCTCCAAATGGGAGTTCAAGGCGCGCTATCACATGACCGCCTCAGATGCCGAAAGCATTTCATTGCGCGATCTGCTGGCGATGGCTTCTGATGAGGAGCGCGAGGCGTTTGAGGGGTTGTGGCTGGGTTATACCGAAACTTACGGCGCGCCCGATCTGCGCGCGGCGATTGCCGATACGTTTGCTCGTCAGAGCTCCAGTGATATTCTTTGCTTTGCCGGGGCAAGCGAGGGGATTTTTGCGGCCAACACTGTGCTGCTGGATAGCGACAGCCATGCCATTGTTGTCACGCCCAATTATCAAAGCCACGAAACCCTGCCGATTGCCATCTGCGAGGCCACGGGCGTGCCGCTGGATGCGGATGACAACTGGTCGCTGGACATCGACCGGATCAAGGCGGCAATCCGGCCCAACACAAAGCTGATCACGATCAACTTTCCGCATAACCCCACCGGTGCGATCCTGCCTTTGGAGCGTTACAATGCCCTGATCGAGCTGTGCCGCCATCACGGCATCTACATTCTGCATGACGAGATTTTCAACGGGCTGGGCCCCAGTGACGCGGTGCATCTGCCGTTCATCGCGGATGTTTATGAGCGCGGGCTGTCGCTGGGTGTGACATCAAAGGCCTACGGGCTGCCCAGCCTTCGGATCGGTTGGATTGCCTGTCAGGACAGTGACGTGCTCTCGCGGATGGAGCGGATGAAGCATTATCTGTCGATCTGCAATTCCGGCCCTAGTGAGCAGTTGGCCATCATCGCCCTGCGCAACCGGAACAAGCTGCTGGCGCGCAATTGCGCCATTGTCGATGAGAACCTTCCGAAATGGGATGCGTTCTTTGCCCAGCACCCTGATCTGTTTGACTGGACGCGCCCCGATGGGTCCTGCATGGGGTTCCCGCGCTACAAGGGTCCCGAAGGTGTCGAGGCGTTTGCCCGCGATCTGGTCGAACAAAGCGGTGTCTTGTTTCTGCCCAGCACGATCTATTCGTCCGAACTGGGGCCAACCCCGACAGATCGCTTCCGTCTAGGGTTTGGGCGCAGGGGGTTGGACGAAGGGCTGGCTGCGTTAGAGGCGCATCTGATGCAGAACAAGGCCGGTTAGTCCGCAGCGAGCCATGGGAAGGCGGGGGCAACGGCCTTGCGCCAGCTCAGATGGCTTTGGCGCTCATAGGCCGCCGCGCCGCGTACGGGATGCAGCGTTCCGTCCTCCAGATGCTTGTTCACCAGACCTTCTGGCAGATAAGCTGATCCGCCATGCTTTAACAGATGCGCCAGCGCCCAATCCGGGTTGGAATAGCGGCTTGGCGCAGTGTCATCCCCGGGCCATGTCAGGGCGTGCCACAGGCGATAGGCCGCGCCGTAGTCGACATAGATGTAATCGGGATCCCAGCGCATGGCCGCGCGGGGGCGGGACGAAACTTCGACAACCTGATCCATGGCAAAGGGGCGATGGGCAAACTCTGGCCCGCTCAGCGGCTCGGGCAACAGCGCCGCATCGCTGACCCCTGACTGCAACCAGCGCCGCGCATCCGAGGCAAGACCGGCCCAGATATCAAACGCGGTGTCGGGATGTTCGTTGCGTAAACCTGCAACCCAATCCGCGCCTACACCCATCCAAAGGGCTGGATCGCACACGAGGCTGAACATCGATGTGACCCCCTGCGGCAGGCTGGCCTGCGCACGGGCATTGGCCCAGGTGGATGTGATCAACTCGGCCTGGTCCAGGAAGGCATAGCCCGCTTTGGTCAGCGTTGCCCCCTTTCGCGATCGGTTCAACAGACGTTGGCCCATGGCCTGTTCCAGCGTGTCCAACCGGGCCGTCACGGCGGACTGTGTGATGTTGAGCTGTTCCGCCGCGCGGTTCAGATTACCAGCGCGGGTCACGGCCAAAAAGGTTTGGATTGCGGTGATGTTCATCGCTCTATAATGCAGAATTTTTGATCTTTTAAATAGATTAAATTCGTTTTCTTTATTTTTGGGACTTTGTCAGAATGAGGTCGCGCAACAGGAGATCAGATATGGATTTCAGCATTCAGCTTTCGGCGGATTATCCGGACAAATCCTATGGCGGGGATCGGGTTTACGGGGACATGTTGGATCAGGCTGTGCTGGCCGATAAGCTGGGCTTTGACGCGGTGTCGATCACCGAGCATCACCTGATCAACATCCTGATGATGCCCGCGCCCCTGACCTTCGCCACCAAGATTGCCGCGCATACCAAACGTATCAAGATCATGACGTCGATTGCTGTTTTGCCATTGCACGATATGCGCACCTATGCGGGCGAGGTCGTGGTGGCCGACATCTTTACTGAAGGCCGTCTGATGTTGGGCGTCGGGCGTGGTGCGTTCCCGTTCGAGATGGAGCGATTTGGCGTGCCGATGGACGAAACCCGTGCGCGTTTTGATGAATCACTGGATGTGCTGCAGGCGCTTTTGACCCGTGAAGAGGTCAGTTGGGACGGCCAATACTACCAGTTTGATCCGATCACCATTATGCCCCGCCCGGTGCGCGATATTCAGATGATGATGGCTGTCATGCATCCCGATGGCATCTATGCCTGCACAAAACGCGGGTTTCACATTCAGACCACACCGCTGGCCGGGAATCACCAATTGCTGCTGGATCAGGTGGGTGGGTTCAACCGCGCCAAGTACGAGATGGGTGAGGCGGGCGCGCATCTGACCCTCACGCTTAGCCGGGTGGCGCATCTGGCGCATTCGGGGGCCGAGAAGCGGCGCAAACTTGAGATGGCAGATCGCTATTACAGTCGGTTCGACAATGTCTATACTGGACCCGGAATTGTGGATCACGGCATGATCCGCGAGTTGCCACGCGCGCAAAGCGTGGACGAGTTGGGAGAAAGCCTTTTGATCTGCACCCCGCAAGAGATGATCGACAAACTGGCACCTTACGCCGAGCTGGGCATTGATCGCGTGATCCTGAGTCCTAATTTCGGGCTGGAAGCACAAGAGACGCTGGATATGATCCAGTGTTTTGCTGAAGACGTTATGCCACATTTCGCCATTCAACCTGAGAAAGTCACCGCCTGATGAATATAGCCCGCGACGCATTTATTGCTGCCATGCGCCATGTCGCTGCCACTGTAACTGTGGTCACGACTGATGGCCCCGCAGGTCGCATGGGCGCGACCGTCAGCGCCTTTACTTCGCTCTCGGCTGATCCGCCCTCTGTTCTGGTCTGCCTGAAGGCCGACAGCCGCATTGCCAAGGCGGTTGGGGACAATGGCGTGTTCTGCGTCAATGTCCTGCCGGAAGATGCGGTTGAAGTCGCGCAATGCTTTGCCGGGGCGTATGATGCCCACCAGGCCGACCGGTTCGAGGGGCTTGAGGTCACCCCGACCGAAGAAGGCCCGATCCTGCCGCGCGCAACTGCTTTCACCTGTTCGTTGAACCACGCGGTGGTCCATGGCAGCCACGCGATTTGCATTGGCGATGTGACGGGCATTTCCAACGCCGGGGAAAAACCGCTGACCTATATGAGCGGGGCGTTTCATGTGGTGCACCCCAAGCAGAAATTCTGACAGGAGACAGCCATGCCAATGATCAGGGTCGAGATGTTCGCGGGGCGTAGTGATGACCAGAAACGCGCTTTGGCGAAAGAGTTGACCGATGCGTTTATCCGCACCGCCGGGGGGAACCCGGACGCGGTCGAGGTGATGATCGTAGATGTTGAGAAAGACAGCTGGGCCAAGGGCGGGGTGTTGTTCTCGGACAGGGGGTAGGGCGATGGGCGATGTGATTGACTGCGCATATTCCATTGAGGGCGATGGCCCGCCGCTGTTCCTGATCCATGGGATAGGGGCGGCGCGCAACACTTGGGCCAAGCTGCTGCCCGTGCTGACACCGCATTTTACCGTGGTGACCTATGATCTGCGCGGGCATGGTGTATCGCCGATGCCCGAAGGCGCATTCGGTTTGGACGATCTGGTGGCTGACCTGGAACGGGTTCGCGAGCGCACAGGGTTTGAACAGGCGCATTTTGCAGGCCATTCCTTGGGCGGGATGATCGGTCCGGCCTATGCGCTCAAGTACCCTGATCGGGTATCGTCGCTTGGGGTTCTGTCCACAGCCGCCTTCCGCACCAAGGACGATTCCGCCAAGGTCATGGGCGTGGTGCGCGCGATGGAAGACAAGGGCATCCCGCAAATCCTGCCCACCCTGACGGATCGGTGGTTTACCGATGACTTCATTGCCGAACATGGCGATGTGGTCGAGCGGCGGCTGGAACAGGTGATCGGTACGGATGCCGCGGTGTTTCTGAATGTCTTTCGCATTTACGCCACGGTCGAGATGGCCCCTTGGCTGCGCAAGGTCACGGCCCCATCATTGGTGCTGACCGGCGAGAATGACGGTGGCTGTAATCCGCGCTTGAACCGTCAGATTGATGCGGCTTTGCCCAACTCGGAACTTGTGATCCTGCCGGGGTACAAACACTCGCTTTTACTGGAAGCGGGCGAGATCGTCGCCGAGCATCTGAAACGGTTTATTCAGGCGCTTTAGGCCGCTTTACTCCTCATCCAGCCATTTCAAGATAGCCTCGCGATCTCCGTCCAGTTTGGGGGCAGGCGCACGGGTTGGCGGATCGGGCATATCGGAAATCTTGATGGGGTTGCCTGCGGATTTGTAACGCGGCTGACCCGTCTCATCCAGCACATCCACCACCATGTTACGGGCCTTGATCTGACGATCGGCCATTGCCTCGGCAACGTTTTGGATGGGACCGGTGGGGATGCCCGCATCACTCAGCCGTTCGATCCAGTAGCTGGCCGGATGGTCCAGTGTTACCGCTTCGATCAGCCGTTTCAGAAGGCGGGCATTGTCACAGCGCGCAGCATTGGTGGCGAAGCGCTCATCCGTGGCAATGGGCAATTTCAGTGTCCGGCACAGACGGGTGAACAGCGCATCATTGCCCGCCGCGATGACAAACAACCCATCAGCCGCATGAAACGTCTCGAACGGCGTGATCGACGGGTGCCGCGCGCCCGAGGGTTTTGGCGGTTCACCGGTGGTCGCGGTGATCGCAATCGCATGCTCCAGAATCGCCAGTTGCGCATCCAGCATGGCGATATCCACCTTGCGCCCCTGACCGGTCTTGTCGCGGTCGATCAAGGCGGCAAGAACCCCCTGAACGAGACACATGCCTGCCACGATATCACCGATACTGGCCCCCACGCGCACCGGGTCGCGACCCGCCTCACCGGTGATCGACATCACCCCGCCGCGCGCCTGCACCACCATGTCATAGGCCGGTTCCAAGGCATCGGGCCCGGTATGACCAAAGCCGCTGACCGCACCGTATATCAGGTTCGGGTGTCGGGCATGAACAGTGTCCCAGCCATATCCCAGCTTTTCCATCGTGCCGGGGCGATAGTTTTCTAACAGGACATCGGCGCGCGCCAGAAGGCGGTCAAACACGGCACGGTCCGCCTCGGCCTTCAGGTCCAACGCGATGGATTGCTTGGAATGGTTGATGGCCGCGAAATACGCACTCTCGCCGTCTTTGAACGGCGGGAAAGCGCGGGTGTCGTCACCAATTTCGGGACGTTCGACCTTGATCACGGTGGCACCCAGATCGGCCAGGGTCATGCTGGCATAGGGTCCGGCCAGAACATGGGTCAGATCAAGGATGATACGGCCGGAAAGAGGAAGGGTCATTCATGCGCTCCGCTTGGATCAGGTCTGACCCCGGTCTAGCGCGCAGATGTTGCGGTTCTCTGACAGAGGTCAAACCGGGCAAAGTTTCTTTGCGTCACAAGCGGCAGTTTGCCCATTTGAGCGCGGTCATGGCCTTGGCCGGCAAGGCGTTACTCAGGCCTGTGCGGCGGTGACCAGTAATTCCACTTTCAACTCGGGGCGCGCCAAGGCGGCCTCGCCACAGGCGCGGGCGGGGGCGTGACCTTCGGGGACCCAGGCATCCCAGACCGCGTTCATCTCGGCGAAATCGGCCATATCAGCCAGCCAGATCGTGGTTTGCAGGATGCGGGTCTTGTCCGATCCGGCCTCGGCCAACAATGCTTCAACCTTTTCAAGGCACTGGCGCGTCTGATCGGCAACGCTGTCTCCGGCAGTTCCGACCTGCCCACACAGATAGACCGTGCCGTTATGGATGACGATTTTGCTCATGCGCTGGGCGGTGTGCATGCGGGTGATGTCGGACATGTTCGGGGCTCCTGTTGATCTTGGGATGATAGCTCTGTGACGGAGCGCGGCAGAATTGGCAAGCGCTGGGCCGGGTTGTCCGTCGGGGTGTTAAGGAAAATGCCGACAGGTGCCGTAATTCTGCCTGTTTGGCATGGTGAGAATAGCTTGTTTTCGAACGGTCCATATGGGCTGAACAACGAGTGGAGTGTAAAGGCATGTCGATAATGCGTGGGGTGGCCCTTATAACAGGATTGGTGCTGATCGGGGGGGCGGGCCTTGGTGCGTACCAAATCCGGAATGCGCCTGCCACGGAAAAGGCTGGCAGTTTAAAAATGCCTATCGCCGAGACTGTCGTGCAGAAGGGACGTTTTTCCGAAGCGAGATGGGATGGGTTTCCGATCACGCAGCCCGCGACATATAATTTCACCCCATCCACAGCCACACGCGATCTTGCAACCCGGCACGTGAGTGACGCCAGCGCAGGCCCGCAGGTCTGGTACGATTATGCGCCGAGCATTGGAGCGAACCTGCCATTGGTCATTCTGTTGCACGGGGCTGGGCGCGACGGTCTGTCTCTGATCGAGATGTGGAGTGAGGCGGCCAAGCGCCACGGGATCGCCTTGCTGGCACCGGATGCAGGGAAGCAAGGTTGGCCCCTTCAAAATCCTGATGCAGCGGTTTTGCAGCAGTTGATCAACGAGATGAGCGAGCGGCACAACATTGATCCCGAACGCATCTTTCTTTTTGGTCATTCAAACGGGGCCGCCTATGCGCAGGTGCTGCTGAACCGGACGACAGGTCCATGGCGGGCGGCGGTGCTGCACGCAGGATTCGTTCCGAGCGACATGCTGGTGCAACCAGCGACGCCCAAGCCCTTCCGGTTGTACATTGGCGAGCATGAGCACATTTTTTCCATTGAGGATGCCAAAACGAATGGCCGCGAACTGGCCAAGCGCGGGCATGACAATGATATCGTGATCATTCCAGGACATACTCATTGGCTGTATGAAGCCGGGCCGCGGATTGCCGAAAAGTCATGGACGTGGTTCTTGCGAGAGGCGCGCTTAGGCGCACGCTCCATCGTGCCGAAAGGTTGCGGCTAACGTAGCATCACATTCATTGCAGCGCGACGATACTCGAACGTGACGAGCCAAACCTGAAGAATCGATTCGCCGCTCAGGTGACGGTTTCGTCTTCCAGATGCAGCTTCATGTCGATCAGTACCTGTTGCAGCGCCGTGGTTTCTTTCAACAGGCGCTTGGCCTCGTTCACGGTGATCACACCGTCTTCGATGCTTTGCTGATACTCGGCCATCAGCATGGCAAACCTCTGGCTCAGTGCGATCACGTCGCTGTTCACGCCGCCCTTCTCATCAGCATTACGGCGCCGTTCGTCATAGGACAGGTGAATGCCCTTCAACTCGGCCAGAGCGCTAGTAACATGGGGGTAGGACGATGCCTCTTCGAGCGCTGCAACGGCATCAATCGGCATGAAACGATCACCATGCTCGGGGTGATCGGAGTAATACCGTCCGAGTGTGGCCTTGGATTTTCCGGTCAATTCGCAGGCAGGTTCAATGCCCACATCTTTCACCAATGCCTCGGTGTGTTTCTTCAGATAACTTCCGAATGTCGACATACACTCATCCCTGTCACGCGGGTGTCTCAAAGAGGGGGAAAGCCCCCAGTCTTTTCCCATAAACTGCTTTATCCCCAAATGCCATTGGTAAGGCAATCCCGCAGTTGCCGGGGGGTACGAGTATCACACCTGTAACAAGTTGTCCGACGTCCCCAGCGACGGACATAGGGTGGGGTCGGGGTGCCGGGGACACGTCCGTCCCGGTGCCTGTTGATCAGAAGCCATAGCCCGTGCTTTCCATCCCCGGAAGTACACTTCCTGCACGCGGTTAGAGGCCGGTCACCTGACCCCACCCACATGTCGGCCATATCAGTGGTTGCAGGCGGAGGCCTTGCTGGCGTACCCCAGAACCATGGCAAAGCTTTACTTCCATTTTTCGACCATGAACGCGGGCAAATCGACCCTGCTGTTGCAGGCGGCCTATAATTATCAGGAACAAGGCATGCAGACCTATCTGCTGACCGCTGCGCTGGATGACCGGGGCGGCGAGGGCCGTATTGCATCGCGCATCGGAATCGGGCAGGGCGCGGACAGGTTTGCCCCTGGTGAAGACCTCTTTGCCAAGGTTGAGGGCCGCCTGAGCCGCGGCCCCATTGCCTGTATGTTCGTGGACGAGGCGCAGTTTCTGGAAGCTGAACAGGTTTGGCAGCTGGCCCGGGTGGTCGATGATCTGGGTGTGCCGGTAATGTGCTATGGGTTGCGCGTCGATTTCCAGGGGCAGCTGTTTCCGGGTTCCGCCGCCTTGCTGGCGCTGGCCGATGAAATGCGCGAAGTGCGCACGATCTGCCACTGCGGCAAAAAGGCGACGATGGTGGTGCGCAAGGACCAGAACGGTCGCGTGATGACCGCGGGCGATCAGGTGCAGATCGGCGGGAATGAACGCTATGTCAGCCTGTGTCGCCGCCACTGGCGCGAGGCGATGGATCTGGCCGATAGCTAGTCGCTCATTTGGAGTTTAGTCCCCGTCTGCACGACGCCAATCGGCAATGTTCCAGATCTCGCTGTCCCAGGTGTTCAGGATCACGCCTTCCAGGCTGTTGGCATGGGCCGAAACACGTCCCCGATCGACCAGGGGAAGGATTACGAAATCCTGCATCAGCATATCGTTCATCTGTTTGGCAAGGGCGGCGCGCACGCTTATCTCGCCGGTGGTCTGCATCTGTGTCACTAGGGCGTCATAGGCCGGGTTGCAGTAACGCGGCATATTGTTGCCTTGCCATTGGTTGTCCGGACTCGGAACCTGATCGCAATGCCAAATTGCCATGTAGGCTTCGGGGTCGGTGCCATCAAAGCGGTTGGCGTACATTTGCACATCGGCGTAGAACTTCTGGAAAGTGTCCGGGTTGCCCGGGTCCGAGCCAAAGAAAACGGCCGGATCAATGCTGCGTAATTCAGTTTCAACCCCGATCTGTCCCCACCATTGCTTGATCACAGCCTGAAAATCCTGCCGCACCGCGTTGACTGAACTGTGGAAGAGAAGCGACAGGCGCTTGCCGTCCTTGACGCGCACGCCATCGGGGCCCACGACCCACCCCGCGCTGTCCAAGAGTGCCTTGGCCCCCTCAATATCCTGCACTTTGCAGGCGTCATTGGCGGTCGAGGCGTATATCTTGGGCGCTGGCAGAACGTTGCATGTCGCCCGTCCGGCTTTGCCATAGCCGATTTCGACCAGCAACTCGCGGTCAATGGCCATCGACAGGGCCTTGCGGACGGCCTTGTCAGACAGGATCGGGTGCGGCTGATCCAGTGTTGACCGGCGATCCCCCAGCTCGGGTGAGGGATCAGTGAGGTTGATCATGATCCGTTCAACCAATGTACCAAAGCCCGACACGACCTGCCCCTTACCAACCGATTGCATCTTGTTGAGAACATCCGGCGCCAGTTGCAGGTTCCAGCCATAGTCAAACTCGCCCGTTTCCAGCACGGCGCGCGCGGCGGCTTCGGCATTGCCACCACCTTTCAGAACGGCATTTGCAAAGGCCGGCTTCGCCGGATCACGGTAATTCGGATTGGCGTCGTATTGGATCACGTCATTGGGGCGAAAATCGCTGACCACAAAGGGTCCGGTGCCGATGGGATTGAAATTCGCCTCGGTGCATCCCGGGGCTTTGTTCCCCATGCAATCGCCAAATTGCGCCTGTTGCAGGATGGGCGACTTGGCGCCGACAAAGGCGTTGTAGGGAAAGGGTTTTGGTGCATCAAAACGGATGACAGCGGTCAGGTCGTCGGGTGTATCGATTCCTGTAATGCCGGCGTAATTGGCGATCTGTGCACAGCCTCCGCCCTCGGCCGTGCAGTATTCCCAGGTGAACTTCACATCGCCCGAGGTCAAGGGGCTGCCATCTGACCACACCAGCCCGTCTTTCAAGCGCCAGGTGATCGAGCGCATGTCACCCGACACGCCGCCATTCTCGAGGGTCGGAACACTCTCGGCCAACCACGGCACAATCGCACCGGTTTCGTCGTAACGCGCAAGGGGTTCCAGCACCAGGCTCGCGGCTTCGATATCCTTCAGGCCGCCGGACAAGTAGGGATTCATGATCGAGGGGGCTTGCCAGAACAGGATATTGACCTGTCCGTCGGCACCCCGTTCGGCCTGTGCCACAGAGGCCGTGATCAGCGTCGCGAATGCTCCGAGCAGGCGGTTTGTGATGTTCATACGTCATCCCCCATGAGCAGGGCCTGCCCATCTTGGTGTCCCCAGCGATATCCCCGTTGGCGGCGGGGTGGCCCATTCCCTGTTGGCGCAGGGGTTGAGTGGTGTGGTTATTTCAAACGAATCGGGCTCAAAACGCAAGCTTTCCGAGGGTTTTTGACGTGTTTTGATTGTTTTGAGTGGTTTGACGGGGGCTCCCGGCGTCGTTAGCGTGGCGGTGCTGCCAACCTTACCTGAGAGGCGAAATGCTCGAGGCCCCCGTTGCCCGCATTCAGAACCTGCATGTCAGTTTTGCCACGGCAAGCGGCCAGGTAGGGGCCGTTCGGGATGTCAGCTTTGAACTGCGCGCGGGTGAGACCCTGTGCATTGTCGGCGAGTCCGGGTCGGGCAAATCGGTTTCGGCCCTTTCGCTGATGAGGCTGGTTGATTTTGGCGGCGGGCAAATCGAAGGAGGGCAACTTCTGTTCGAGACCGCGCAGGGTCACAACGTTGATCTGGCCAGCGCCGACCAGCGCCAGATGCAGCATCTTCGTGGCAACCAGATCGGTATGATTTTTCAGGAACCTATGACGGCCCTGAATCCGGTCTTTACGATTGGCCGCCAGCTCAGCGAGGGGGTGCGACGCCATGAAAACCTTGGCCGAACCGAAGCCCGCGCCCGCGCTTTCGACCTGTTGCGTCAGGTTGGCATGCCCGATCCTGTGCGCATTCTGGGCCAGTATCCTCACGAATTGTCCGGTGGAATGCGCCAACGCGTGGTGATTGCGATGGCCATGGCCTGCCGCCCCCGCCTGTTGATCGCTGACGAACCGACAACGGCGTTGGATGTCACGATACAGGCCGAAATCCTGTCTCTGATCAAGCAGTTGCAGCGCGATACGGGCATGGCCGTGCTGTTCATTACCCATGACATGGCCGTGGTGGCGCAGATGGCCGACCGCGTGGCTGTTATGCATGAGGGTCATATTGTTGAAGAAGGTTCGGTGGATCAGGTTTTTACCACCCCCCGTCATGGTCATACCAAGGCGTTGCTGGCCGCTGTGCCGCGTCTGGGTGCGATGCGTGGCAGGGTCTTCCCCGAGCCGATGGCCCTAACCGGCGAGGCGCCCCGCGACCCGGTCAAGGGCGGCGAGGCTGTTTTGCTGGAGGTTAACCATCTTGGCCTGTGTTACCCGGTCCGCAGTGGGCTGTTGCGTCGTACCGTGGCGCAGGTGCATGCGGTGCAGGATGTGTCTTTCACGCTGAATACCGGGCGAACCTTGTCGCTGGTGGGAGAATCAGGCTGCGGAAAATCCAGTGTCGGGCGTGCGATTTTGCGGCTGGTCGAGCCCACGACGGGACGAGTTGTGCTGGACGGTGCGGACATCACCGCACTTGGAGCAGCGGAGCTGCAGCAGACCCGTCAGGCCATGCAGATGGTGTTTCAGGACCCGTTTGGATCACTGAACCCGCGACTGAGTCTGGCCGCGCAGGTGGCCGAACCTCTGTGGAATTATCGCAGCATGACACATCGCGAAGTCGACGCCAGGGTGGGCGAATTGTTTGACCGGGTGGGATTGCCGCGCAGCCTGATGCGCCGTTACCCGCACGAGTTGTCCGGGGGGCAGCGTCAACGCGTGGCAATTGCCCGCGCGCTGGCTTTGGAGCCGAAACTGATCGTGGCGGATGAGGCGGTCAGTGCCCTGGACGGATCCGTGCAGGCGCAGGTGCTGAACCTGCTTTTGGAACTGCAGCGCGATCTGGGCCTGTCGATCCTGTTCATCAGCCATGACATGGCCGTGGTCGAACGGATGAGCCATGATGTGGCCGTCATGCAAAAGGGGCGTATCGTTGAAATCGGACCGCGTGCCGCCGTGATTGAAGAACCCCAACACCCTTATACTCAAGCCTTGTTGGATGCTGTGCCTGTTGCCGATCCGGCCCAGCGGGATATGGCGCCTGCACGCCTTACCACACCTCCGGAAACACCTGTCTACGCAACCGGCTGCACCCCCGCCCCGTCGACCTATCGCGAGGTTAGTGCCGGACATCGTGTCTTGATCCCGCAGGACGGGTGCTAGATTAAATCACGAGAGCCGCTGCGAAAGGACCACGCCCATGCCCGTCAAGAACCGCTTTGCCGAGTTGCACGATCAGATTACCGCCTGGCGCCGCGACATGCATGAACACCCTGAACTGTTGTTTGACACGCACCGTACCAGTGGCTTGGTCGAGGAAAAGCTGCGCGCCTTCGGCTGTGACGAGGTGGTCACGGGGCTCGGGCGCACGGGGGTAGTGGGCGTAATCCAAGGGCGGGCCAAGGGATCGGGCAAGGTGATCGGGCTGCGTGCTGACATGGACGCACTGCCGATCGAAGAGGCGACGGGGCTGGACTATGCCTCAACCACCCCGGGCAAGATGCATGCCTGCGGTCATGATGGGCACACCGCCATGCTGCTGGGTGCAGCACAATATCTGGCCGAGACTCGCAATTTCGATGGCACTGCGGTGGTGATCTTTCAACCCGCCGAGGAAGGCGGTGGCGGTGGCAAGGAAATGTGTGATGACGGGCTGATGGACCGGTTCGGCATTCAGGAGATTTACGGAATGCACAATTGGCCCGGGCAACCCGCAGGCAGCTTTGCGATCCGTCCGGGGCCGTTTTTCGCCGCCTCAGATTGGTTCGAGGTCGAGATTGACGGTGTCGGCGGGCACGCCGCCAAGCCCCATGACACGGTTGATCCGGTTGTGATGGCCAGCCATTTGATCACCGCCTTTCAAAGTATCGTCAGCCGCAATGCGGATCCGACCGAACAATTGGTAATCTCGGTCACTTCGGTCAGCACCAGTTCCAACACTTTCAACGTGATCCCTCAGCAGGCCCGGCTGATGGGTACGGTACGCACGTTGAACCCCGAACTGCGAGACCTGGCCGAAACGCGGATGCAAGCCCTCTGCGACGCTATCGGAGCGGGCTTTGGCGGGGTGGCGAAACTGACCTACCAGCGCAGCTATCCAGTGATGGCCAACCACCCTGACCAGACCGATTTCGCCGCTGATGTGGCGCGCAGTGTTGCGGGGGAATGTGCCGATGCGCCGCTGGTCATGGGGGGGGAGGATTTCGCCTTCATGCTGGAAGAACGCCCCGGGGCCTATATCCTTGTCGGCAACGGTGATACGGCGATGGTGCATCACCCGGAGTACAATTTTAACGACGAGGTGATCCCGGCCGGGTGCAGCTGGTGGGCCGAGATTGTAGAGCAGAGGATGCCGGTTTAGCCGAGTATCTTCGCAGCAAGATAGAGGCTGGTTCAGCCTTCGGCCCAGAGGCTTTCGTAGACCGCGTTGATGGCGTCCGATTCCGAGCGGATTGAAAAATGGGTTTCGGCTGCATCGCGCGCATTCCGAGCCATTTTTCCGTAGCGCTCCGGATTGCCGAGCAGGTCCGAGATGGCCTTTGCGGTGGCCGTGGCATCGTCCTCGGGCACAATCACGCCGGTTTGACCCTGACCCGAGAAGCTTCGGTAATAACCCGCATCGGTGGCCACAAAGGGCACGCCGCTTGCCATGCCTTCCAGCGGGGTCATTCCATAACCCTCGTAGCGGGGCAGTTGTACAACAACGCTGAGCGCGCGCATCAGGGCGGGCAGGGCGTCGGGTGCGATCTCGCCCGGAAAGAGCACGCGATCCGACAGGTTGGCTGCCGCGATTTTCGATTTGAGATCGCTCAAGAAGGCCTGATCCGATTTCGCGGCACGGCCAATCACCAAAGCGGTGAGGTTTGGATGATCTGGCAACAGGGTCAGCATCGCCTCGACAAACCGGTCAGTGCCTTTTTCGGGCCGAATGCGGCCAATCGTGGCAAGGCCCTTCGTGCCGGGATACCCCGTTTCCGCCCAGGCTTTCGCACGATCCTTGGCTGGGAAAAACACCTCAATATCAACGCCATGGGGGGCAGTTGCGCGCACATGAGGAACAAATTCGGCGGCGCGGTCTGTCGTGGCAATCACCGCGTCCATGCGCGAGATCAGCCAGCGTGGAAAGGCCGAATGAAACCGCTGTGCGGCGGAGGTGAACACAATGCGGATCGGCAGGCGCAGCACATCACGGCCCCAGAGTGCGGCGCGCATTTCAGGATTGCGGCGCACGTGCCAGATCGTAAAGGGGCGATCCTTTGGCGGGGTGCGGGACAGGCGGATGGCTTCGGATTTTGTGATCGGATCAGGACAACCGGGCAGGGGATGACCGGCCAGTGCCAGATCATAGTCATGCGCTTGCTGGCGCACCACACCCGCCGCCGTGGCCGAGACCCCGGTAAAGTTGCGGTTGAAATTGGTGACGATCAGGTTGGGCACAGGCGGCCTTTGCACAGACGAAGGTTCGTTGTGTGCCTAGCGCAGAGACAGAGCCTTGGAAAGGTCTTGGGCGATCTGATCCAATGCGTCTTCCTGTGCATCGGCGAATTGCCTGGCCTTGTCGCCCATCTTATGCATGCGATCGGGTGCGCTCAGCAGTTTGCCCAGCGTGTCGGTCAATGCAGCACCGTCCGCAACCTCAACAGCCCCGCCCGAAGCATCCATATCCGCATAGGTTTGCGCGAAATTGGCATAGCGCGGTCCATGTAGAACGGCGGACCCTGCATAGGCAGGCTCGTAAGGGTTATGCCCGCCCACAGGGGTGAACGAGCCACACAGACAGGTGATAGGGCAGAGCGCGTACCATAGTCCGGTTTCGGCCAAGGTGTCGGCCAGGTAAACTTGAGTGGCCCCATCAATCCGCTCGCCGGTGGCACGCCGTGCGCCATGCAGCCCCGCTTCGGCAATCATCACCTCGATATCTTCCGCGCGTTCGGGGTGGCGGGGCACGAGGATCAGCATCAGCGCGGGCATTTTCGCCAAGAGCGCTTGATGGGCCTCCAGCATGATCTGATCTTCGCCCGGATGGGTCGAACTGGCCAGCCAGACGGGACGGCCTTGCAACACGGTCTGCATCCGTGCCAGTTCGGCCGCATCGAAGGGCAGGGCACCGGAAAACGATTTCAGGTTTTGCCCCGCACGCGCCTGGCTCAGCCCCAGATCGGTAAGGTGATCGGCGGTGCGCTGATCCTGACAATGGATCATCCTGAAATGGCTTAGCAGGGCGCGCGATGTGCGGGCGGCGCGTTTCCAGTTGCGTGCAGACGTTTCGGAAATCCGGGCATTGACCAGCGCCAATGGCACACCCGCCCGGGCCGTCTCACGCAGCATTTGGGGCCAAAGCTCGCTTTCAACAAAGATCGCGGCGGCAGGTCTCCAATGATCCAGAAACCGGCGTAGATATTTGCGGCTGTCGAGCGGCGCAAATTGGTGAATGGTGCGCGGAGGTAGGCGCTTGGCGACGATCTGGGCCGAGGTGGCCGTGCCTGAGGTCAGCAGGAACGAGTGGTTCGGGAACAGTGCGCCCATATGTTCGATCAGGCGCAGAACGGACAGGCTCTCCCCGACACTGGCGGCGTGGAGCCAGACCAGAGGACCTTCCGGGCGGTCCTTTGTGGCCTTGCCCTGACGCTCAGGGAAGCGTTTGGCCTCAATTCCTTGCGCTTTGAGCTTGGCAACGACGCGCGACATTGCAAGCGGTGCCAGCAGATTGGCGACAAGCGAATAGAAGCGCAGTAAAAGGGTCGGCCGGGGCCCGGTCATCAGCCGCCGGTATGGCTCATATGGCGCGAAACGCGGCCATCGACGCTTTGGCGGGAATAGTCGAAATCATGGCCCTTCGGCTTACGTTCGATCGCGGCGCGAATGGCGTCTTCCAAAGGCGCATCCGTGGTCGGATTGTTGCGCATCGGCGCGCGCAGATCGGCCATGTCTTCCTGACCAAGGCACATATACAACTCGCCCGTGCAGGTCAGGCGCACGCGGTTGCAGCTTTCGCAGAAATTATGGGTCAGCGGCGTGATGAAACCGATCTTCTGCCCGGTTTCTTCCAGCTTTACATAACGGGCAGGGCCGCCGGTGCGTTCTGCCAGTTCAGTCAGGGTATATTGCTCGGCCAGACGGGTGCGCAGATCAGACAGCTTCCAATACTGGCCCAGACGATCCTCGTTGCCGATATCGCCCATCGGCATCACTTCGATAAAGGTCAGATCCATGTCGCGGGATTTGCACCACTCGACAATGGTAAACAACTCGTCTTCGTTGAAGTCTTTCAGCGCAACGACGTTGATCTTGATCCTCAGGCCCGCCTTTTGCGCCGCATCAATCCCTTCGATCACCTGTTTCAGGCGACCCCAGCGGGTAATGTCGGCAAACTTCTTCTCATCCAGCGTATCGAGCGAGACATTCACCCGCCGCACGCCTGCCGCATAGAGGTCACCGGCAAACCGGCTGAGTTGCGAACCGTTCGTGGTCAGCGTCAACTCCTTGAGATCGCCTGCATCCAGATGGCGGGTCATGGCATCGAAAAACGTCATGATCCCACGCCGTACCAATGGTTCCCCACCGGTGATACGCAGCTTTTCAACGCCCAGGCCCACAAAGGTTGAACACATGCGGTCCAGTTCTTCGAGGGTCAAAAGCTCCTTTTTGGGCAGGAACGTCATGTTCTCGGACATGCAATAGACACAGCGGAAATCGCAGCGATCAGTGACCGAGACCCGAAGGTATGAAATCGGCCGGGTGAAGGGATCAATCAAAGGTGTTTTCATCCCCCGAAGTTAAGATGCGCCTGCGCGCAGGGCAAGGGCGATGTTGGGAATTGCGATGACATGACGCGCGCATTAGATTGACCTTATGAAGAAGTATGTTCTGAGTTGTATTCTGGCTTGCAGTCTGTCGGCTTGCGCGGTGCTGCAGCCGTTGACGGGACCACGTGATGTGGACGTGCGCGATGGCGATGATCAGACCCGGCCAATCGCGCGCCCTCAAGGTGGTGTGACCACCGCTGCAGCGGTACCTGCAACTGCCCGGACGGTGGAAGAGTTTGACACCACCTCACCCGAGGCGCGTCGCGAGGCCGAGGCTGCCAGCGCCGGTGGCGAAACGGCGTTGGGCGTAACGATAGCGTCGCTTGGGTCCCCATCTGAACCGGGGTTCTGGCTGAAGACGCCGTTGGTGTCCAACCCGGCCAAGGGGCGTGTGGTTTATCATGGAACGGGGAAGTCGGTCGCGGTCGACCTGATCCCGATTGACGGGCCCAAAACCGCAGGCAGCCGGATGTCCTTGCCCGCAATGCGATTGATCGAGGCACCGTTAACCGGGTTGCCGGAAGTCCAGGTGTTTCGCGTAAGCGGTTAATCTTTAAGATGTTTTTCCGCCTCTTTGCGGGCGAAGGGTTTCATGTATCTGCCATTTTCCGCCATGAAGGCACGCACGCGGTCCGGGTCGTGCTTGCTGAGGTCGCGCAGCCACCAGGCGACGGATTTTTGGATGAACCACTCGGGATCCTGCACATAGGTTGCGGCCCACCCCAAGACGCGCTCGCGGATTGCTGCCTCGTCCGGCTTAGGGTGGTTTTGCTTGGTGTAAGGCAGAGTGATGACCATCGCGGCGCGCCGTATCCAGTGGCTGTCGGATTTGGTCCAGGTTTCAACCGCGTCAATGCGGGCGGGATCGGCCACCAACCGTTTTTGTCCAGCCATCATGGCGTGGTCGGCAATCGCCCAGCTGTCGAAATCCGGCACCCAGGATGTAATCAGCGTCCAGGCCGCCTCGTCCGGGCGGATGCGCGCTTGGGTCAGCAGTTTGGCGGCGGCCAGACGGGCCTCGAAAATGTTTGTGTCCCATAGCTCACGCGCCAGTGTAACGCGGGCGTCAATGTCCAAACCCTGACGCCATGCTTTGGTCAGATCGTTCAGCGCCGGGTTCGGGATACCCAGATATTCGCGCGGAACCTTGTGATAACCGGCCATCCCTTCGGCACGACCCGGTTCGATATGGGCTTTGAGCGCGGCAAGCGCGTCGTCCAATGTCATTTGGAACCGGTTCCCGTGGGCAGGCCATCCAATGTCTGGCTGTTCCGCTCGGACCAATAGGTTCTGATCCCGTCCTCGCCCTTGTCCTCGGCCCAGTGTTTCAGCGTGTCACGGTCTTTGGTATGCTCGAAATAGGGTACTGCGTAACCACAGGATTTCTGCACCATTTCTATTGTCATATCATAGAGTTGCCGCATCCCAAGCTGGTCCGGGAAATGGGTGGTCAGATCGTTCCAATCCGCGTCATCCGGATGGATCGTGCGGGCTGTACCATAGGCGCGCAGGATCATCGGCTGTTTGTCAAACGAACACCACATAAGCGTCATGCGATTGGCCTGTGCCAGATGTCCGGCGGTCTCGTTGCCACTCCCGGTGAAATTGCGCCACAGGATGCGATTGGGACCCAGCACGCGTAAGGAATCCATGCCCTTAGGCGAGATGTTGACCTTACCAGATGGTGCGGCGGTGCCGCTGAAAAACAGGTGCTGTTTGCCTATGAAAGCAATGTGTTGGTCGCTTAGCGCATCATATTGCGTACCCATGTCGCTACTCCACCGTCACTGACTTGGCCAGATTGCGGGGTTGATCCACATCCGTGCCCTTGGCGATGGCGGTGTGATAGGCCAGAAGCTGTGCGGGAACCGCGTAAAGGATCGGGGTCAAAACCGGGTCGATTTCAGGCATCGTCAGGCATTGCCAGACGCCCTCTCGGGCTTCGCTCGCGCCCTTGGAATCGGTGATCAGGATCACCTTACCACCGCGCGCCAGCACTTCCTGCATGTTGCTGACGGTCTTGTCGAACAGGGCGTCACGCGGGGCCATGACGATCACCGGCATCTTCTTGTCGATCAGGGCGATGGGGCCGTGCTTTAACTCTCCGGAAGCATAAGCTTCGGCGTGTATATAGCTGATTTCCTTAAGTTTAAGAGCGCCTTCGAGAGCTAGAGGATACATCAGCCCACGCCCCAGGAATAACGCATTTTCCGCCTCGGACAGCCGCTGCGCGCATTGCTTGAAATCGGTATTCATCTCCAAGGCGTTGTTTATCGCCGAGGGCAGTCCACGCAGGCGCGACAGCATGTCCGCCGAGTCATCCGGGGTCATCGTACCGCGGGATTGCGCCGCCTTGAGGGCCATCAGGAAGAGCACCGTCAACTGACAGGTGAACGCCTTGGTCGAGGCCACGCCAACTTCGACACCGGCGAGGATGGGCAGGGCCAGATCGCTTTCCCGCGCGATCGAACTTTCAGGCACATTGACCACTGAAAGGATACGCTCGGCCTTGCCCTCGCAATAGCGCAGAGCGGCCAGAGTATCGGCGGTTTCACCCGACTGGCTGACGAAAAGCGCGGCGGTGCGGGCGGGGACCGGGGGTTCACGATAGCGGAATTCCGAGGCGATATCGACGTCGACAGGCAGGCCAGCCAGCTGTTCGAACCAGTACTTTGCCGTCAGGCAGGCATAATAGGCAGTCCCGCAGGCTACCATCACGATGCGATCGAGACCGGCAAAATCCACGCCGTCGCCGGGCAGGGTGATGTCGCGCCCATCGGCAGTCAGATAATGAGTCAGGGCATCGCTGATCACGGCAGGCTGCTGGGCGATTTCCTTGGCCATGAAGTGTTTGTGCCCGCCCTTGTCGACCGAAGCGCTGTCGATCTGGATCTGGCGGACCTCGCGATTGGCCAACTCCCCGTTGGAATCGAGGATTTCGAGACTGTCGCGGGTGATGATGGCGCAGTCGCCTTCTTCGAGATAGGTGATCTGATCGGTCATCGGAGCCAGCGCAATGGCATCCGAGCCAACGAACATCTCGCCGTCACCATGCCCCACTGCCAATGGGCTGCCCTTGCGTGCCGCGATCATCAGGTCAGGCTGACCATCGAAAAGGAAGCACAGCGCATAAGCGCCCTCGAGTTGGTCCAGTGTTTGCAAAACCGCCTCTTTATGCGTCGCACCTTCATCAAGAAAGTGCTGCGCCAGAAGGGCGACCGTTTCGGTGTCGGTATCCGTATTGTGCCCGATCCCTTTCGCGGTCAGCATGCTGCGCAATTCGCGATAGTTTTCGATGATCCCGTTATGCACAACCGAGACTGTCCGCGCCTGATGGGGGTGCGCATTGGCGACGTTCGGGGTGCCATGGGTGGCCCATCTGGTATGTCCGATACCAGCCTTGCCCGCCAGTGGCTCATGCACGAGCAAATCAGAGAGGTTGACCAGTTTTCCAACCGCACGGCGGCGTTCCAGCTTACCGTCATTTACCGTAGCGATCCCGGCGCTGTCATAGCCGCGATACTCCAGCCGTTTGAGCGCCTCAACAAGGATTGGCGCGACCTCGTGGTGGCCAAGGACACCTACAATACCGCACATTATTCGGTCTCCTCATCCCGTTTTTTCTTCTTTGATTTTAACATATCGAACAATTTTCGTGCCAGGCCCGGTTTGTTCACTTGCTGGCCCCGGGCCACGGCCAAAGCGCCCTCTGGGACGTCAGATGTGATCACCGACCCGGACGCCGTCATCGCCTCATCGCCCACGGTGACAGGTGCGACCAACATGGTGTTCGACCCGATGAAAGTCCGCGCGCCCACGGTGGTTTTATGCTTCATGACACCGTCATAATTGCAGGTGATCGTGCCCGCACCGATGTTGCTGCCCTCGCCAATCTCGGCATCGCCCACATAGCTGAGGTGATTGACCTTGGCGCCCTCGTGCAGAATGGCGTTTTTGACCTCGACAAAGTTGCCGATGCGCGTGTCTTCGGCCAGTTCCGCCCCCGGGCGCAGACGGGCATAGGGGCCCACCACGGCGCCGCGCGCCACATGGCATCCTTCAAGGTGTGAAAACGCGCGGATATGGGCGCCGGTTTCAACGGTAACACCGGGGGCAAACACCACGTTCTGATCAACCATCGTATCGCGCCCAATGGCGGTATCATACGAGAAATAGACCGTATCGGGGGCCGCCATGGTGACGCCATTGTCCAGTGCGTCGGCGCGTGCACGGGCTTGAAACGCGGCTTCGGCTCCGGCAAGTTCGATGCGGGAATTGATACCCATGGTCTCAGACTCATCACAGGCTACAGCGGTGGCCGACAGACCGCGATCACGGGCGATGGCGACAATGTCCGTCAGATAGTATTCGCCGCTGGCATTGTCGTTGCCCACAGCCTGGATAAGATCGAACAGTGTGCTGGCTTTCGCGGCAATAACCCCAGAATTACAAAAGCTTATGGCGCGGGTAGCCTCATCCGCGTCTTTATACTCAACAATAGCTCTCAGCGTGTCGCCTTGCATTACCAACCGTCCGTACCGTCCCGGATCAGCGGCTTCAAACCCCAATACGACAACATCATGGGCGCTGCGGGCCTCGGCCATGCGGGTCAGGGTTTCAGGCTGGATAAACGGGGTGTCGCCATAGAGGACAAGGGCATCACCGTCAAGATCCTTCAGGGCCGGGGCGGCCTGCGCCACTGCATGGGCCGTGCCCAGCTGTTCGGATTGCACAACCACTTCGACGGCCTCGTGATGGTTTTGCGCGGCGCTGCGCACCAGGTCGGCGCCATGCCCGGCCACCACGACAATACGGGCAGGTTCGACTGCATCACCGGCCCGCAGGGCGTGGATCAGCATCGGCGCGCCCGCAATGGGATGCAGTACCTTCGGGAGGTCGGATTTCATCCTGGTGCCTTTGCCTGCGGCCAGAACGATCAGGGCTGTGTTCATGCGCTTTCTCTTTGTAATCGCTTGGGCGTCGTTTTATCTGCCTGAGGGGGTTGCGCAAGGGCGCAGCGCATCAAAGATGATTTCGACATGTGACAAGGATAGGCGGAAATGCGCACGGTGGTCTTCGATCTGGACGGCACTCTGGCCGATACAAGTGGCGATCTGATTGCCGCGGCCAATGCCTGTTTTCGCGCAATGGGCGAGGGCGATATGCTGTCCGTCCCGCAGGATGCCTCGACCGCGCTGCATGGCGGACGTGCGATGTTGCGTCTTGGGCTTGAACGGCTGGGGCGGGGCGATGACGAAGCCACGATTGATCAATATTATCCGGTGCTGTTAGAGGCTTATGGCGAAGCTATTGACGTGCACACGTTCCTCTATCCCGGCGCAATGGAGGCGGTTGAGGCCTTGAAATCGGCCGATTACAGGGTGGCGATCTGCACCAACAAGCCCGAGGGTCTGGCGCGTTTGCTGCTGGGCAACATGGGCGTTCTGGATGCGTTTGGCAGCCTGATTGGGGCCGACACCCTTGCCGTGCGCAAACCCGATCCTGAACCGCTGCGCGTGGCAACGCGATTGGCCGGGGGGGATCCGGCGCAATGTTTGTTGGTCGGGGATACTCTGACGGATCGTGCCACGGCGCGCGCCGCCGGTGTGCCGTCTGTCCTTGTGACGTTTGGGCCCAATGGCCATGATGTGCATGATCTGGAACCCGAGGCGACGATTGACCACTATGGAGAACTGCAGGCTGTTGTGGTGCGTCTTCTGGGGTAAATCCTTCGGGTTTTCTTCAAGGCGCTTGCGGATTTATCGTTGAGAGAACGCAAATCACCGCCGAGCCATTGACGCGCTGCGAAAGGGATCGCAGGATCACGCCATGACAGAGAGTTTCAAAGGCAATTTCACCCAGCAAGAACCGATCCCGGAGGACGGGATCAAGGCCGCTTTAGACGTGATGCAGAGTGGGCGGTTGCACCGTTACAACCTTGTCGGCGACGAGGTGGGCGAGACGGGCCTGCTGGAACAGGAATTTGCCGCCTATGTCGGGGCGAAATATGCACTGGCCGTTGCCTCGGGCGGCTATGCCATGGCCACCGCCTTGCGCGCTATCGGGGTAAAACCGGGCGATCGGGTGCTGACCAACGCATTTACGCTGGCCCCGGTCCCCGGTGCGATTGCCAGCGTGAATGCCGTGCCGGTCTTTGTTGGCGTCACCGAAGATCTGACCATTGATCTGGAAGATCTGGCGGCCAAAGCGGGTCAGGCAAGTGTTTTGATGCTCAGCCATATGCGCGGTCATCTGTGCAACATGGACCGGCTTCTTGAGATTTGCGAGGACGCCGGGATCACCGTGATCGAGGATTGCGCCCACACGATGGGCGCGGCCTGGAACGGGCGGCCCTCGGGACGGGATGGGCTGATCGGTTGCTACTCCACGCAAACCTACAAGCACATGAACTCGGGCGAGGGCGGGTTTTTCGTCACCGACGATGACGAGGTGATGGCGCGCGCTGTGATCCTGTCAGGGTCTTACATGCTCTACGGGCGTCATGGCACCGTGCCGCCGCCCGAGGTGTTTGAGCGCGTAAAATACGAAACCCCCAACGTGTCTGGCAGGATGGATCATCTGCGTGCCGCAATCCTGCGCCCGCAACTGGCCAAGCTGGACGCACAATGCACGGCGTGGAATGAGCGTTACCGCGTGGTGGAAGAGGGTTTGCGTAACACCCCCGGATTGCAGGTGATCGAGCGGCCCGAAGCCGAAACCTATGTCGGATCATCCATTCAGTTCCTGTTGCTCGATTGGGGTGCCGAGGCGGTTCAGGACGTGGTGCGCCGCTGCATGGCGCGCGGGGTCGAGCTGAAATGGTTCGGTGGGGCCGAGCCAGCGGGCTTTACCAGCCGCTATGACAGCTGGCGCTACGCCCCCAGCACGCCGATGCCGAAAAGCGATCGCATCCTGAAGGGCATCATCGATATGCGCCTGCCGCTGACCTTCAGCCTTGAAGATTGCGCCCTGATCGCCCGGATTATCCGCGCCGAGGTGGGGGCCGTGTTTCAAGTCAATTCCTCCGGTGATATGTCGGCTTAAGGTCTGAAAGTAATGCTTTTTCGGATGGTATTCGTCTATTTTTTGGGCAACTGGATTTAATTTGCCTAATAAACTGGCCCTATGTGCGCCGTTGCGCAGATGGTTAAAGTGGCACATCCCGACTAAACTATAACGGTAGTAAGCCGCAGTTGGGTCCACCTAGGACAGGGACAAACTTATGGAAAATGTTGTACTATTGGCCGTGGATGGCAGCGATGGTTCGGATCGGGCCATGGACCATGCCTTGAAGCGCGCACAGATAGGCGAGGCGAAAATCGTTGTCGCTTACGTGATCGAATGGTCGCCCTATTCGTTCAACACACCCGAGGAAAATGCTGAACGGCATGAACGGCGCGAATCCGAGATCGAACGCGCAAATTCGGGGGTCGTGGTGCCTGCGTTGGCCAAGCTGGCGGATGCCGGCATTTCGGCTGAAGGCATCGTGCGGCATGGCAATCCGGCCGAGACCCTTGTGGACATCGCTCAGGAAGTCGGCGCGGCGCAGATTGTTATCGGTCGACGAGGGCAAAACGGTTTGAAATCGCTGATCTTCGGCAGCGTCGTTGCCAATCTTGTTCAGACAGCCACGGTTCCCGTGGTAGTTGTGCCCTGAGGGGCCTCAAAACGATAACCATTGATTTGGAGGTGCTTCATGGCACGCTTTGCAACTTTATTGCTGGCGGCACTTGTGCTGTCAGGTCCTGCGTTCGCGGGAATAGACGAAACCATCAATGAACTCACTGCTCCGATTGCGACATTTATCGGTCAGGTCGTTTTCTTCAAAATTCCGATTGCTGGTGCGAACCTGCCGCTTGTGGTGCTGTGGCTTGTGGTTGGGGCGGTGTTTTTCACGTTCTATATGGGGTTTGTGAACCTGCGCGGGTTCGGGCACGCCATCCGTTTGGTGCGCGGTGACTATGCCGATCCCAAAAGTGCCGGCGAGGTGAGCCACTTTCAGGCCCTGGCAACTGCCGTGTCCGGGACGGTTGGCATTGGTAACATCGGTGGGGTCGCTGTGGCGGTCACCGTTGGTGGGGCCGGGGCCACGTTCTGGCTGATTGTTGCAGGGTTCCTGGGGATGTCGACCAAGTTTGTCGAATGTACGCTGGGCGTGAAATACCGCAATGAAAACCCCGATGGCTCGGTTTCGGGCGGTCCGATGTACTACCTGCGCAAAGGTTTTGAAGAGCGGGGCATGACCGGGTTCGGCAAGTTCATGGGCACGTTTTATGCCATTGGTATCTTTGTCGGCGCGCTGGGTATCGGCAACATGTTCCAGTCAAATCAGGCCTATGTGCAGCTGAACACGGTTGCTGGTGGTGCCCTTGACGGGTTGGGCTGGCTGATCGGGCTGATTCTGGCGGCGGTTGTCTTTGCTGTGATCGTGGGCGGGATCAAATCCATTGCCCGGGTGACTGAAAAGGTCGTGCCTTTCATGGCGGTTTTCTACTGTGTCTTTGCCATCATCGTGATCCTGATGAATGTCTCGTCCTTGCCACAGGCGATTGCCAACATCTTTACCGGGGCCTTTACCGGTGAGGGCGTTGCCGGTGGAGCTTTGGGGGCGCTGATCATCGGCTTCCAGCGGGCGGTGTTCTCGAACGAGGCCGGGATCGGTTCGGCCTCGATCGCACACGCGGCGGTCCGCACGGACGAACCTGTGACAGAAGGCTATGTCTCGCTTCTGGAGCCGTTCATTGACACCATCGTGATCTGCACCATCACCGCCCTTGTGATTGGCACCAGCCAAGTGGCTGATCCGAACTTTGCGGGTGATGCCACCGGTGTGGCCATGACCTCGGCGGCCTTTGAGCGTCAGATCAGCTGGTTCCCACTGCCGCTGGCCTTCGGGGCGTTGCTCTTTGCCTTCTCGACCATGATTTCATGGTCCTACTATGGCCTGAAGGGGTGGACCTATCTGTTTGGTGAGGATCAAAGCCTGCAAACGATCTACAAGCTGATCTTCTGTGCCTTCGTCGCTCTGGGCTGTGTTGTGCAACTGGGTCCGATCTTGGATATCTCGGATGCGCTGGTCTTCCTGATCTGTGTTCCGAACATCCTGGGCCTCTACTTCCTTGCGCCGATTGTGAAGGCCGAGATGAGAAAGTATCAGGCCAAGCTGGACAGTGGTGAGATCAAGAAGTTCAAGCACTGATCCTGCACTGTTCCTGACAATAGGGGCCTCCGCATCCTTGGTGCGGGGGCCCTTGCCGTTTTGGAAGTGGATTGACCCGACTCACCTTGCGCGCTAAGAAATGAACAAGTGTTCAATAAATGCCGGAGAGCCGTGATGTTCAACGCAGCTATGCAGTTTGATCTGGGTGAGGATGTGAATGCCCTGCGCGACATGGTGCACCGCTGGGCGCAAGAGCGTGTCCGCCCCATGGCGGGCGAGATCGATGCCAGCAACATGTTTCCCCATGATCTGTGGGCCGAGATGGGCGATCTGGGCCTGCTGGGCATCACGGTGCCCGAGGAATATGGCGGGGCGGGCATGGGCTATCTGGCACATGTGATCGCGGTGGAAGAAATCGCCCGGGCCAGTGCCTCGGTCTCGCTGTCCTATGGCGCGCATTCCAACCTCTGCGTGAACCAGATCAAGTTGAACGGTACCGAGGCGCAAAAACAGAAATACCTGCCGGGTCTGATTAGCGGGCAACATGTGGGTGCATTGGCCATGTCCGAGGCGGGCGCGGGCAGTGACGTGGTGTCGATGAGCCTGCGCGCCGAAAAGCGCAATGACCATTACAAGCTGAATGGCAATAAATACTGGATCACCAACGGCCCCGATGCCGATACTCTGGTGGTTTATGCCAAGACCGACCCTGAGGCAGGCAGCAAGGGCATCACCGCCTTTCTGATCGAAAAATCCATGACTGGTTTCTCAACCTCACCGCATTTCGACAAGCTGGGGATGCGCGGCTCCAACACCGCCGAGCTGATCTTTGAGGATGTCGAAGTGCCCTTTGAAAACGTGCTGGGGGAAGAGGGCAAGGGCGTGCGCGTGTTGATGTCCGGCCTCGACTATGAACGCGTGGTTCTGGCAGGGATCGGCCCCGGCATCATGGCCGCCTGTCTGGACGAGGTGATGCCCTACATGGCCGAGCGCAAACAGTTTGGCGAGCCGATTGGGAATTTCCAGCTGATGCAGGGCAAGATCGCCGATATGTACACCGCGATGAATTCGGCGCGCGCCTATGTGTACGAGGTGGCCAAGGCCTGTGACCGCGGCGATGTCACCCGTCAGGACGCGGCGGCCTGTTGTCTTTATGCCTCCGAACAGGCCATGGTGCAGGCGCATCAGGCGGTGCAGGCGATGGGCGGGGCGGGGTTCTTGCAGGACGCGCCCGTGGCCCGGTTGTTCCGGGATGCCAAACTGATGGAAATTGGTGCGGGCACCAGCGAAATCCGACGGATGCTTGTCGGTCGTGAGCTGATGGGGGCAATGTAGGGCCATGTCGCCGCTCAACATCGTCTTGCTGTTTTGCGCCGTTGCTATTGTTCTTGGCCTGTTGGTGGGCAAGCGGTTCTGGGCGATGACCGAGACCGAGATCATCAATGCCGCCGCAGCGCAATACGTGGTGGCAGAAGCGGCGCGAGGGCAGGTGGCAAAGGTGACCGATTGCGCCGCCCGCCCGGATGCTGACACGAAAGGATGGATCATGGTGACGTGTCTGCCAAGCCATCTGGACGCATCGCAAACCTATCGCTACCGCGCCAGCCGTTGGGGTGTCGAGCTGCAGAGGAGCCCTTATTGATATGACCCATTGGGCCATCACCTTGGGCGTCTCTATGAGTATTGCCGGAGCCGCAAGCGCGCAGACGCTGACACCTTCCTCGGGTGGGACATATGATAAGTTCACTAAGCCTGCCCTGGCCTGTCTGGCTGAAAACCACGGTGCCGAGGACATGCAAATGACATGCCTTGAGACAGCCATCAATGAATGCCGCGCCAAAGCGGGGGTCTATGAGGCGTGTCTGGAGGCCCTGCGGGAGGCGTTGTTTGAGGCAAAACAGCGAGTCGAGGCGGCATCCTGCGATGGTGATCTGGATCCGGTGTGCGGCGTGTTGGCCCAAGGTCAGAGTCTGATCGCCGCCGGAGCCGCACTGGATGCCCAAACCTGGGCCAAAGCTGTCAAAGGGGAGGATTAACATGCGGATAGTGCTGTGCCTGCTGATGATCCCGACTGCGCTGAGCGCGCAAGAGATCGATTTTGATATCACCCCGACCGCGTCTTGCGTGGCTTCGGATCGTGGGGCTGAGTGTATCGGCATCGCGGCAAACCTGTGCATGGAGCGCAATGAAGGTGGGTTTTCGACCAACGGGATGGCGATTTGCACCGATCGTGAGTTGGAGTGGTGGGATGACCGCCTGAACCTGATTTACAAGGATACCAAGGCCCGTTTGCAGCGCTTTGACGATGAAAAACCCGACTATGCGCCATCGCAGGTTGAGGCCTTGAAAGATATGCAGCGCGCCTGGATTCCGTTTCGTGACGCCAAGTGCGAATTCGTGGCTGCCGGATGGGGTGGGGGATCGGGCGCGGGGCCTGCAACCCTGTGGTGCCTGATGGAGGAAACAGCGCGCCAGACGCTGTACCTGGAACAGTCTTTTCAGGAATGAAATGATGCTGCACCGGGCCCCAACATATAAGGCGCTGTGTGATGAATTCGCATGGAACCTACCGGATCACCTGAACATGGCGCAGCAGGCCTGTGATGACTGGGCCGCGCGCGATCCTGACCGGGTTGCGATCATTGATCTGACAGGTACACGGCAGGACATTACCTATCGCAGATTGCAGCAGATGGCCGATGCTCTGGCGCTGGCCTTGGTTGCGCGGGGTGTTACACGCGGGGATCGCGTTGGTGTGCTGCGCAGTCAGGGCACCTGGTGTGCGGCAGCGCATATCGCGATCTGGAAAATCGGCGCAATTTCAATCCCTTTGTTCAAACTCTTCATGCAAGATGCGCTTGTCAGCCGGGTTCGGGATGCCGGTGCTGAGATCGTGATCACCGATGTGGACGGCGTTGAAATGCTGTCTGCTTTACCCGAGGTCGAGGCGCTGGTTCCTGAAACCACCGCTTTGCCCGATGGGGCATTTGAGACTGCTCAAACCCTCCCCGACGACCCCGCTATTCTGATCTACACCAGCGGCACCACCGGCAGCCCCAAGGGCGCGTTGCATGGTCACCGGGTGCTGACCGGGCATTTGCCGGGCACCGAGCTGTTTTGCGGCTTTCTGGGGCAGGAGGGTGATTGCCTTTGGACCCCGGCAGACTGGGCCTGGATCGGCGGGCTGTTCAACATCATGATGCCGGGTCTGGCGCTGGGCGTGCCGATCGTTGCGGCTCGGCTGGACAAGTTCAACGCCGAGGAATGCCTGAAGATTATCAGGGAAGGCGCTGTTAAAAATGTTTTTTTCCCTCCAACGGCGTTGCGGATGCTGAAAGCTGAGGGCGCGCATATTCAGGGCCTGCGCAGCATCGGCAGCGGCGGTGAGCCTTTGGGGGCCGAAATGCTGGAGTGGGGCCGCGAGGCATTTGGTCTGACCATCAATGAGTTTTATGGGCAGACCGAATGCAACCTGGTGGCCTGTTCCTGCGCTGACCTGTTTGATCCCAAGCCGGGCTGCATTGGCCGTGTTGTACCCGGCCATGATGTGGCGGTTATCGATGACGCTGGATGCCCAACGGATGGCGAAGGGGATGTGGCGATCAGGCGCGGTTCGGCCAGCATGATGCTGGAATACTGGAACCGGCCCGAGCAAACAGCCGAGAAATTTCGTGGTGACTGGATGCTCACCGGGGACCGCGGCGTCTGGGACGGCGCCTATCTGCGCTTTGTCGGGCGCGAGGATGATGTGATCACATCGGCGGGCTATCGTATTGGACCTGCAGAAATCGAGGATTGCCTGCTGCGTCATCCAAGCGTTGCGACAGTAGGGGTTGTGGGGAAACCGGATGCCCTGCGCACAGAAATCGTAAAAGCATATGTGGTGCTGAAACCCGGAGTGACCGGCGACGCCGCTCTGGCGTCAGAGTTGCAGGAATTCGTCAAAGAACGGCTGGCGAAATACTCATATCCAAGAGAGATTTCTTTTCTCGATGCGCTCCCCATGACTGTGACCGGCAAGGTGATCCGCAAGAACCTTAAGGCGCGCGCTGCGGCGGAGCCATCATCATGAGGCCGCAGCATTCACATGAAAAAAGGGCCAGTGCGATGCCCGGCCCCCTTCCGTCCCTCGAAAGGCCCCTTTTAGAAGCTGAGAATGTAGGACACGCCCAGCACGACGGGGTCAATTTTGACCTTGCCGATGGGGTTGCCACCAACGGTCGCGTCGGTTTCGATGTTGATCCAGCGGACGTCGGCACGCATTGCGCCACGGTCGCTGATTTTGAAGTCAACACCGGCATGAAGCGCGATGCCCCAGGAATCATCCAACGAGACGGGCGTACCGGCCAGAGCGCCAATGCCTTTTTCATCCCAGAACGTGGTGTAATTGATACCTGCGCCGACGAACGGTTTCACGTTGCCGCCAGTCGGGATGTGGTATTGCAGCGAGATCGTGGGCGGCAGGTGCTTGAGCGAAACGACATCGCCAGCGCCTTGAAGTTCCACATTATGTTCGAACGGCGCAGCGGCCAAAACCTCAATGCCCAGATTGTCGGCGATGAAGTATTCAAATGTCAGCGTCGGACGAATATCGTCATTGGGGCGCAGCTGTCCGGCGGCGGTTGTCGAGAAACTGTCATCGGGGGCGACCAGGCCAAGACCGAAACCAAGCGTGAAATCACCCTTGGATTGGGCCAGTGCCGGAGCAGCCAAAGCGGCCAGAGCAGTTGTCAGTGTCAGAGCAGTAAGTGTCTTTGTCATTTGCCTATTCCTGATATTCACGAGCGCAGAATATGCTGCGCTGCGGCGTACTGCTTTGACCTGAGTCAAAAACAGATGCAGAAAATGGAATTTGTTACGAAACATGACGGGGTGTGGCACAGATGCCACCCGCATGCCGGAGGAGTTTAGACAGGCCATGAAACTCAGCAGTGCCGCGATCACTGGATCGCAGGAATATCAGGATAACCGCGCCGCACATCTGGCGGCTTTGGCCGAGATAGAAGAGGCTGCCGCCCACGCCGCCGCCGGAGGAGGCACCGCGTCCCGTGAGAGGCATCTGAGCCGGGGCAAGATGCTACCGAGGGATCGTGTGGCCGGTCTGCTTGATCCCGGATCGCCGTTTCTGGAGGTCGGGGCCACTGCTGCGCATGGGCTTTATGATGGGGCCGCGCCCTGCGCCGGGGTGATTGCCGGGATTGGCCGGGTTGAGGGTGTTGACTGCATGGTGGTGTGCAATGATGCCACCGTGAAAGGTGGCACCTATTATCCGATGACCGTTAAAAAACACCTGCGCGCCCAGGAAATTGCCGAGGAATGCAATCTGCCCTGCATCTATCTGGTGGACAGTGGAGGGGCCAACCTGCCTAATCAGGACGAGGTGTTTCCTGACCGCGATCACTTCGGCCGGATTTTTTACAATCAGGCCCAGATGAGCGCCAAAGGCATCCCTCAGATCGCCGTGGTGATGGGCTCCTGCACCGCCGGGGGCGCCTATGTTCCTGCGATGTCGGACGTGACCATTATCGTCAAGGAACAAGGCACGATTTTTCTGGCCGGTCCTCCACTGGTCAAGGCCGCGACAGGTGAAGAGGTCACGGCCGAGGATCTTGGCGGGGGCGATGTGCACACGCGCCTGTCCGGTGTGGCTGATTACCTGGCCGAGGATGATGCCCACGCTTTGGCGTTGGCGCGGCGCGCCGTGGGGCATCTGAACCGGGCCGGCGGGGTGAACCCCGCCCTACGGATGGAGGCCCCGGAAGAGCCTGCCTATGACCCCGACGAATTGCTGGGCGTCGTGCCTGCCGATCTGCGCACGCCTTATGATATCCGCGAGGTGATCGCGCGGCTCGTGGACGGGTCGCGCTTTGACGAATTCAAACCGCGTTTTGGCGAGACTTTGGTGACCGGCTTTGCCCATGTGCAGGGCTGCCCGGTCGGCATCATCGCCAATAACGGCGTGCTGTTTTCCGAAGCCGCGCAGAAGGGCGCGCATTTTGTCGAGCTGTGTTCGCAACGCAAAACCCCTCTGGTCTTTTTGCAAAACATCACCGGTTTCATGGTGGGGCGAAAATACGAGAATGAAGGCATCGCTCGGCACGGTGCCAAGATGGTGACCGCCGTGGCCACCACTTCGGTGCCCAAAATCACCATGCTGATGGGCGGGTCTTTTGGCGCAGGCAATTACGGCATGTCGGGCCGCGCTTATCAGCCGCGTTTCTTGTGGAGCTGGCCCAATTCCCGGATTTCCGTCATGGGTGGTGAGCAGGCTGCGGGCGTTCTGGCCACCGTCAAACGCGACGCAATCGAGCGCAAGGGCGGGGCATGGTCTGCTGAAGAGGAGGCTGAATTCAAACGCCCGACTGTCGAGATGTTCGAACGCCAGTCGCACCCTCTTTATGCCTCGGCCCGACTTTGGGACGATGGCATCATCGACCCGCGCAAAAGCCGCGATGTGCTGGCGCTATCCCTCCGTGCAGCACTGAACGCCCCGATTGAAGAGACACGCTTCGGCGTGTTCCGGATGTGAAGATGGACCCGACAGCTTTCGTGTACTCTTTTCTTCTGCTGGTGGCTTTGCACCGCGTCGCTGAATGGTATGCACCCTATCATGACCTAAGTGAGAAGGGGTGTGTTCTGGGCTATGTCTATGACGGCGATACGATCGAGTTGAAATGCGGAACTGAAAGCGTGACCGCCCGCTTGCAGGGCTTTGATACGCCCGAAACCAAAGAGCCCGGATGCGCCGCCGAAGCGGCCCTTGGTGCGCGGGCGACCAATCGACTACGCGAGTTGGTCAAATCCGGACCATTGTCTTTGGATAGCCATGGCTATGACAAATACGGCCGGGTCCTGGCAACCATGGCGGTGAAGGGCCGGGACGTGGCCGACATTCTGGTCGATGAAGGGCTTGCCGTGCGCTACCGGGGTGGTGCGCGCGTGGACTGGTGCGAAAGGTTGGACGGATGAGAGAAAAGACACGTTCTGAGCCTCATGGAGGGCGATGATGCCGTTTTCAATTGTCAGGGGAGACATCACATCGTTGCAGGTTGATGCCATCGTCAATGCTGCGAACAGGTCTTTGCTTGGAGGCGGCGGCGTGGACGGTGCTATTCACCGAGCCGCCGGTCCGGAGTTGAAGGAAGAATGTGCAACGCTGGGTGGTTGTGAAACCGGTGAGGCAAAGGTGACCAAAGCCTATGGGTTGCCCGCGCGTATCGTCATTCATACCGTCGGTCCGATTTGGCGGGGCGGCGCGGAAGACGAAGCGCGGTTACTTGGCGCTTGCTATGAGAAAGCGCTCGTCCTGGCGCAGCAGCACCATTGTGAAACGATTGCCTTTCCGGCGATATCGACGGGGGCCTACGGATTTCCACATGATAAGGCAGCTGAGATAGCTGTCGCCAGCGTGAGTAGGACCGAATTGGAGGTTCTTCTTGTCTCCTTGGATGCAAGAACCGAACGACACCTGAAAAATGCTGTCAGGAGAAGGGGAAACGAGGATGTTTAGCAAAATCCTGATTGCCAATCGCGGCGAAATCGCGTGCCGGGTCATCGACACAGCGCGCAGTATGGGAGTGGCCACGGTGGCCGTCTATTCAGATGCCGATCGCGCGGCCCGTCATGTCGCGATGGCTGACAAGGCAGTGCATATCGGCGGCAATGCGCCCGCTGACAGTTATCTGCGCGGCGATGTGATCATTCGGGCGGCTCTTGAGGCCGGGGCGCAGGCCATTCATCCCGGCTATGGCTTCCTCTCGGAGAATCCCGATTTCGTTGAGGCCGTTGAAGCCGCTGGCCTGACATTCATCGGCCCCTCGGCCAAGGCAATCCGGGCCATGGGCCTTAAGGATGCGGCCAAGGCCCTGATGGAAGAGGCGGGTGTTCCTGTGGTGCCGGGCTATCACGGCGAAAACCAGGACCCCGAGCACTTGTCAGGGGCTGCCGACATGATCGGCTATCCGGTGCTGATCAAGGCGGTCGCGGGCGGTGGTGGCAAGGGGATGCGTCTGGTCGAAAACCCTGCTGACTTCTCGGATGCGCTGGCCAGTGCCATGGGCGAGGCCAGGACTGCCTTTGGCAATGATGCGGTGCTGATCGAGAAATACATCCAGAAACCCCGCCATATCGAGGTGCAGGTGTTTGGCGATGGTATCAAGGCCGTGCATCTGTTTGAACGTGATTGTTCGCTCCAGCGTCGCCATCAGAAGGTGATCGAAGAGGCCCCAGCGCCGGGCATGACCGAGGAGATGCGCGCCGCCATGGGACAGGCCGCAGTGCGCGCCGCCGAGGCGATTGGCTATAAGGGGGCGGGCACGGTGGAGTTCATCGTCGATGGTTCGGACGGGCTGCGCACGGATGGGTTCTGGTTCATGGAGATGAACACGCGGCTGCAGGTGGAACACCCGGTCACGGAGGCGATCACCGGTGTTGATCTGGCAGAGTGGCAATTGCGCGTGGCATCGGGCGAGGCACTGCCCGCTACCCAGGATCAGCTATCTATCAAGGGCCACGCTTTCGAGGCCCGCCTCTATGCAGAAGATGTGCCCAAGGGTTTTCTTCCCGCGACGGGGCATCTGGATCATTTGGCATTCCCTGAAAATGCCCGCGCCGATACCGGTGTGCGTTCGGGAGACGAGATCAGCCCGCATTATGATCCGATGATCGCCAAGCTGGTCACCCATGGCCCAACCCGCGCTGTCGCTTTGCAACGCCTGTCTGCGGCTTTGGACCGTACGCAGGTGGCCGGAACAGTTACCAACCTGGCGTTTCTCGGGGCCTTGGCGCGTCATGACGGGTTCGCGTCGGGTGACGTGGATACCGGGTTGATCGCCCGTGATCTGGACAGCCTCGTGGTGATGCCTCAACCGGGTACGACCGAGAGCGCACTGGCGGCCATGGCGGCCTTGGGCCTGCTGGCGCCGGATGATGCGCAGGCTGGTTTCACCCTTTGGGGGCCCCTGGATCGGCGGGTGACGCTGATCTCCGGAGAAGAGGAGGTTGAGGTGACCATTCAATCCCGCGGGCCCGATGCTGTTGATCTGCATATCGGTGAGCAACAGGTTGCAGCGCGTCGGATCGCCGGGAGCTGGCAATTGAATGGCCAAGCTGCACCTGACGTGGTGTGTCGCGGGGATCGGGTCACCGTCTTCGCCGGATATGGTATGACGTTTGACGTGGTTGACCCGTTGCAACGCGCAGGGGCCGTCGGGGCTGCGGCGGGCTTGGTGGAAGCGCCGATGCCCGGCTTGGTCAAGGCTGTCTTCGCAGAGGCCGGGCAGCCGGTGGCCCGAGGTGAGCGGCTGGCGATCCTTGAGGCGATGAAGATGGAACACACGCTGACGGCGGCGCGCGACGGCATCGTGGCCGAAGTATTGGTCTCGGCAGGTGATCAGGTCGCAGCGGGATCGGCACTGGTGCGGCTGGAAGACGAAGAGGACGTGGCTGCATGAGCGACGGGCTGACCCTCACAGGCTACGTGTTCAGCGTCTATACCCGCGCGGCGCGCATAGCGATGGCGGCCAAAGGCGTGGCCCATGCCTATGTCGAGATTGATCCGTTTGACCCCTATCAGATCGGGCCGCTGCACAGGTTGCATCCTTTCGGGCGCGTACCAGTGCTGGATCATCACGGGTTCCACCTGTGGGAAACGCAGGCCATTCTGGACTATGTCGATACGGCCTTTGAGGGTCCGGCCCTGATGCCTGATACGCCGAAGGCGCGCGCGCGGATGCGGCAGGTGATGGGAGTTGTGGATAGCTATCTTTACTGGTCGCTGGTTCGGCAGGCCTTTTCCAACGCCGTTTTTCTACCGCTGGAAGGTGAGGCGGGCGATCAGGCCGAACTGGATCATGGAATGGCCGCCGCGCCGGATATCCTTGATGCTTTGGAGCAGATTGCCAATGAAGGTCTGGTACTGAACCCGACCACGTTGACGCTGGCGGATTGTCACCTTTGGCCGATGCTGGATTACTTCGCGATGATCCCTGAGGGAGCGGGGATGATTTCCGATCGTCCCGCATTGGCCGCTTGGGCCAATGTCATGGCCGTGAACCTTGCCGCCGAAGTGACCAAGCCTGATCTGAGCGTTGTGCGACCGGCGGGGTCCAGATGAGCGTTTTGGCAAAACCCCGGAAGAATCGGAGACGATCATGACCGAGCATGTCGACATCTTCGAGGTCGGCCCGCGTGACGGCTTGCAAAACGAGGCGCGCGATATCCCGGTGGAGGAAAAGATCGCGCTTGTCGATTGTCTCGGCCGGGCCGGGTTTACCCGCATCGAAGTGGCCAGTTTCGTCAGCCCCAAATGGGTGCCGCAGATGGCCAGTTCGGGTGCGGTGCTGGCCGGGATCACGCGCGTGCCGGGGGTGCGGTACGCCGCGCTGACGCCGAACCTGCGGGGATTTGAGGATGCGTTGGCGGCAAAGGCCGACGAAGTGGCCATTTTCGGATCGGCGTCGGAAGGGTTTTCCAAGGCGAACATCAACGCCACGATTGCGGAAAGCCTTGAACGGTTCACCCCGGTGATGGCGGCGGCCAAGGCGGCAGGCATTCCGGTTCGCGGCTATGTCTCTTGCGTCACCGACTGCCCCTATGACGGGCCGGTTGATCCGGCGCAGGTGGCCTGGGTCGCCGGGCAATTACACGCGATGGGCTGTTACGAGATCAGCCTTGGCGACACTATAGGGCAGGGCACGCCCGAGCGGATCAGTGCGATGCTGGCAGCTGTTTGTGAGGTGGTCCCAGCTAGCCAACTGGCCGGGCACTACCACGACACCTCTGGCCGGGCGCTGGAGAATATCGAGGCCTCGCTGGAGGTCGGGCTGCGGGTGTTTGATGCAGCCGTAGGCGGGCTTGGTGGCTGCCCCTATGCGCCGGGGGCGGCGGGTAATGTCGCGACCGAGGCAGTTCATGACCGTTTGGTCGCGCTGGGCTATGAGACCGGGCTGAATCGCGAGGCTTTGGAGCAGGCCGCCGACATGGCGCGGGCCATGCGTCACCTAAGTCAATGAGCAGCCTATACGCATATGCCGAGCGGTTGATGGGCATGTCCGACACGGTCTGGGAGCGCCATGCCAACCCGTTATCCGTCTATAGTCGATTCACCGCCTTGCCGTTGCTGGCGCTGGCCATTTGGAGTCGGGCTTGGATCGGTGGCTGGGCCTTGCTGGCGGTGGCTTTCGCCATGTTTTGGATTTGGCTGAACCCCCGGCTGTTCCCACCACCGCGCAACCTTGACAGCTGGGCGTCACGTGGCGTCTTGGGAGAACGTGTTTTTCTGACCCACCCGGATCAGGTGGCACGGCACCATCATCGCTGGGCCAAGATACTGAGTATCGGATCCTTGCCCGGTGCCGTCGCGATGGGCTTGGGATTATGGTGGCTGGACGCAGGTTGGGTGGTGTTTGGCACAGTGCTGACGATGCTGCTGAAAGTGTGGTTTGTGGATCGCATGGTCTGGCTTTATGCCGATTGGCTGCGCGAGCAAGAAAAGGAATTGGGCGATGTTTGAGACGATTGAAATTGAACGTGACGCGCGCGGAGTGGCCACACTTTGGCTGAACCGGCCTGAGAAACACAACGCCATGTCCGCCCAGATGATTGGTGAGTTGCACAAGGCCGCCAGGCAACTTGGCGCAGATGAGGACGTGCGTGTCGTTGTTCTGGCAGCGCGCGGCAAAAGCTTTTGTGCTGGCGGTGATTTGGGCTGGATGCGGCAACAGTTCGAGGCCGATCCGGCCACCCGTTCGTCCGAGGCGGCGAAGCTGGCTTACATGCTGCAGGCCCTGAATACCCTGCCAAAGCCCCTGATTGGCCGACTTCATGGCAATGCCTTTGGCGGCGGGGTGGGTCTTGCGTCGGTCTGTGACGTGGCCATCGGGGCCGATCACATCGTGATGGGGCTGACGGAAACCCGGCTGGGCCTGATCCCGGCCACGATTGGCCCTTACGTGTGTGCCCGCATGGGCGAGGCCAGGGCGCGGCGCGTCTTCATGTCCTCCCGCAGATTTGGCGCGGACGAGGCAGTGACTTTGAACCTGTTGGCACGCGCGGTGCCTGAGGCAGAGCTGGACAAGGCGGTCGAGGCCGAGGTGACGCCATATCTTGAGTGTGCGCCCGGGGCCGTCGCGCGGTCCAAGGCGCTTTTGCGCCATATGGGGCCGACAATTGACGAGGCGATGATCGCTCACACTGCCGCCGAACTGGCCAGGTGCTGGGAAGGGGGCGAGGCGAGCGAAGGTATCGATGCGTTCTTTGGGAAACGAAAACCTGGCTGGTCGGTCAACTAATTTCATTGTGGTTAACCACACTTAAAGGATTTCGCCGCTCTACTGTTTTTGGACAGATGAGGGCGAGATGACAGAATTCAGAGTTTCGATGCGTGGGGCAGTTCTGGCGTTGCTGATGGCAACGGGTGTGGCGCAGGCCGATGAAAGCGACCAGCTTGGAATTGGCCCGCTGTCCTATTCCAATGTGATGTTTGATCGACAGGAGCATGTAACCGACAAGATCGCGCAGGCCCTGAAGGCCCGTCAACGTGGTGAACTACCGGAAATGGGCCTGCGGTTTGGCGGTCGTGCCATCGGTACGATCATTTCCGAGAAAAGCAACACGCCGGGCAAATTCCCGATCCTGTCACGTTTGCCGCCGACCCATACAAGCGGCAAATCTGATACGTTCGGCGTCATCAACGAGATTTCGGCCAATGCCACGCTAACCATGCCAATGGTCACCGCCTTTGTGCAGGGCGAGTTTACCGAGGTGGAATACCCCGGACAGGATGACGTTCAACTGCGCAAATACTGGCTGGCCGTTGGCGATCTGGATCGCTTTCCGGTCTATGTGGCGCTGGGACGAAAGACGGTGAATTTCGGTCTGTTTGAGACCTATGCGCCTTTCACGCACAGCCACAGCTCGCATTACTTCTGGGCCCAATCGGATGACCCTGTTCTTGAGATCGGGTATGTGACCGACCGCACCGAACTGACCTTTAGCCTGATCCCGGAACATCGGGGGAATCGGGTGCTCAGCAGTCCGCGCAACAATGGCGATCTGTCCAATTTCGCCCTGAACGGGTCGCATCGCTTTGATTTGCCGGGTGAGGCTTCGTTCCGACTGGGGGCGGGTTTCCTGCGCGGGTCAATTTATGACAGCACGGTGGCGCATCACCCTCCGGGGATCGGTATCAACCGGTATTGGAATGAAATCTGGGACGTCAACGCGACCTACAGCAGGGGACCGTTTGATCTGCAGGCTGAGTTCAGTCGCACCATGCACGACTGGGCGGCCACGGGGCATCATGTCTCGGCACTCACCCTGCAGGGACGCTATCGCAGCGAATTGCTTGGCAGGCCCGCCACCTGGTCCGTCAGCGCCAGCCGTGGCGAGCAGGGCGAGGATGGCAGCGAGTGGGAACGGATGGAGCAGATCATTCTGGGCCTTGAAGTGAAAGCCACCGACAACGTAACTCTGGGGGCCGAGTATCTTTACAATGCCGGGTTCGTTCCGCTAATCATGCCGCGCATCACGGGCGATCGCTCGGTCGAATCCCACACCCTGCTTACGGGGGTCAAGATCACGTTCTGAACAGGGCTTGCACGCTGGATTGGCGCGTTCTAGCGTCGCGGTAATCCGACCTCTTCCACAGGGAGCGTACATCATGCCTTTGAAAACCACCTGCCTCGGAGCATTCCCCAAACCGGATTATCTGCCGATTTCAGACTGGTTTCAGGTGCCTCACAACGAGGCAGATTATGACCAGAAGGTTACACAAGCCTGGTCGGCCGAGACTTTGGCCGAGCAGGCCGCCCTGTTTGATCGCGCGACCGCCGAGGCGATCGCAGATCAGATCGCTTGCGGCATTGATATACCCACCGATGGCGAGCAGCGGCGCGAAAACTACGTGCATTATCAATGCCGTCACTTCACCGGGTTCGACTTTGACACGCTCACAGAACGCGAGATGCGCAACGGGGCTTACGTGACCGGCCTGCCGACGATCCGGGCGCGCATCACTGCGGGGGACAAGGACACGCTGGTGCGTGATTGGCAAATGGCCGAGACTGCGGCGGGACGCCCCGTCAAGATGACAGTACCGGGGCCGATGACCATCGCAGACACCACGGCAGATGTGCATTACAACGATCCCCCCGCCTTGGCCCGTGACTTGGCCGATGCACTGAACGTGCAGATCCGCGCCCTAGCCGAGGCCGGGTGTCGGTTCATCCAAGTGGATGAGCCGATCTTTGCGCGCAAACCGACCGAGGCGCTGGCCTATGGCACCGAAACGCTGGAGCGGTGTTTTCATAATGTGCCGGATAGCGTGACCCGTGTCATGCATATGTGCTGTGGCTATCCAAACCATCTGGACGATCACGATTATCCCAAGGCCGATCAGGCCTCTTATGTGCAGATCGCGGAAGCCGTGGATGGGATTACCGACCAGATTTCCATCGAAGACGCCCATCGCCATAACCCGGATGTGCTGTTTTCGCATTTCAAGACCTCGCAATTGATCGTGGGCTTCATCACCGTGGCCTCAAGCCGGGTCGAACCGGTGGAGGAAATCAAGGCGCGCATGGAGCATGTGCTGGGCCTTTTGCCACCCGAGCGTGTGCTGGCCGCCCCCGATTGTGGTCTCGGGTTTCTCGGACGCGATCTGGCGATGAAAAAACTGCGCAACATGTGTGCGGCGGCGCAACTGGTCTGAGGTCGCACAAGGCCGGTTTTGACCCCGACATCAGATGAGCACGCTTACCCCGTGCACTGCGGTGAACTTCTTTTGCGATGGGTGTGTGAATCTGTCATGCGCTGGTTGACCCCATCTTGGGGCAGGGGTAAACCCGGTTGTGAGTTGAAAGTAGCCAACCCGCTCTGCGCAGCGCCGTGCGCATGAAAGGAGCCACCTTTTGGAAGAGATGCTCAGGGAATACCTTCCCATTCTCGTGTTTCTGGCCGTCGCGATCGCGCTCGGCATTATCCTCATCCTCGCCGCTGTCGTTCTGGCCGTGCGCAATCCCGACCCTGAAAAGGTAAGTGCCTACGAATGCGGCTTTAATGCCTTTGACGATGCGCGGATGAAATTCGATGTGCGCTTCTATCTGGTGTCGATTCTGTTCATCATTTTCGACCTCGAAATCGCGCTTCTGTTCCCGTGGGCTGTCGCGTTCCAGGACATTTCCATGACCGCCTTCTGGTCGATGATGGTGTTCCTTGCAATCCTGACCGCCGGGTTTGCCTATGAGTGGAAGAAGGGGGCGATGGAATGGGAGTAGCGACCGGAACCAATGTGGCGGGCGCAGATCGCGAATTCGCCACCCAGGAACTGAACCGTGAATTGCAGGATAAAGGCTTCCTGCTGACCTCGACCGAAGACATCATCAACTGGGCCCGCACCGGTTCGCTTCACTGGATGACCTTCGGCCTGGCCTGCTGCGCGGTCGAGATGATGCACACCGCCATGCCCCGCTATGACCTTGAGCGGTTCGGCACAGCGCCGCGCGCCTCGCCGCGCCAATCCGACCTGATGATCGTGGCTGGCACGCTGACCAACAAGATGGCACCGGCCCTGCGCAAGGTCTATGACCAGATGCCCGAGCCGCGCTATGTGATCTCGATGGGGTCTTGCGCCAATGGGGGTGGCTATTACCATTACAGCTATTCCGTGGTGCGTGGCTGTGACCGCATCGTGCCGGTCGATGTCTACGTGCCCGGCTGCCCGCCGACGGCCGAGGCGCTGGTATACGGAATTTTGCAATTGCAGCGGAAAATCCGCCGCACCGGGACTATCGTGCGCTGAGGCGGACGGATGACGACATATGACCGTGCAACGCGCCGCGCGGGAAAGGACTGGGAACGATGAGCGACGCTCTGACAGAACTGGGCACTCATATCGAGATGAAGCGCCCGGATTGCGTGCTTGGCTGGGAGATCAGCCACGGAGAGTTGACGGTTGACGTGGCTCTGCCAAACATCGTTGGATTTGTCGAGTTTCTGAAATCCGATCAGACCTGTAAGTTCTCGACACTCGTCGACGTTACGGCGGTGGATTACCCCGAGCGTCCCAAGCGGTTCGACGTGGTTTATCATTTCCTCAGCATGTACCAGAACCACCGCATTCGCCTGCGCGTGGCGATCCGCGAGGAAGACATGGTGCCCTCGATCACCGATGTACACCCCTCGGCCAACTGGTTCGAACGGGAAGTCTTCGACATGTACGGTATCCTGTTTTCCGGTCACCCCGACCTGCGCCGCATCCTGACCGATTACGGTTTCCGCGGCTTCCCGCTGCGCAAGGATTTCCCGACCACGGGCTATACCGAAGTGCGCTATGACGAGGTGCAGAAACGGGTGGTCTATGAACCCGTCTCGCTGGTTCAGGAATACCGCCAGTTTGACTTCATGAGCCCGTGGGAAGGGGCCGAATACATCCTGCCCGGCGATGAAAAGCAGGAGGAGGCGAAATGATGGATTTCGCAACCGCTTTCTTGGAAGTGAGTATATACTCGCGGTACGGAACCGCGCTGAATATCCTCTTCAGCATAGCGACGGTGCTTAGTTTTTTCACCATTGCGCAAGAGCTTAAGTTGCCTTGGTGGGTTGCTCCTTTGACTTTCATTCCACTTTTCGCCGCTTGTGCACTCATACTTATTTCTTCGACAATCCTTCGGCAGCGGGGTGAGAGCACATGATGGACGGCTCCAACGAGTTCAACGACGCCCAGACCGGCGAACAGAAGATCCGTAACTTCAACATCAACTTCGGGCCTCAACACCCTGCGGCCCATGGCGTGTTGCGCCTTGTGTTGGAGCTGGACGGCGAGATTGTCGAACGGGCTGACCCGCATATCGGCCTGCTGCACCGTGGCACCGAAAAGCTGATGGAAAGCCGCACCTACCTGCAAAACCTGCCCTATTTCGACCGGCTGGATTACGTGGCCCCGATGAATCAGGAACATGCTTGGTGTCTGGCCATTGAAAAGCTGACCGGCGTGGAAGTGCCCCGCCGGGGCAGCCTGATCCGGGTGCTTTACTCCGAGATTGGCCGAATTCTGAACCATATCCTCAACGTCACCACGCAGGCGATGGATGTGGGCGCTCTGACCCCGCCCCTGTGGGGCTTTGAAGAGCGTGAAAAGCTGATGGTGTTCTATGAACGCGCCTGTGGTGCCCGCCTGCACGCGGCCTATTTCCGTCCCGGTGGTGTGCATCAGGATATCCCGGACGAGCTGATCGATGATATCGAAACTTGGGCGCATGAATTCCCGCGCGTGATTGCCGATCTGGACGGGCTGCTGACGGAAAACCGCATCTTCAAACAGCGCAACGCCGATATCGGCGTGGTCAACGAACAGGACATCCTCGATTGGGGCTTCTCGGGCGTGATGGTGCGGGGCAGTGGTTTGGCATGGGACCTGCGCCGTGCGCAGCCCTATGAGTGCTACAGCGAGTTCGAGTTTGATATTCCCGTCGGCAAGAACGGCGATTGCTATGATCGCTATCTGTGCCGGATGGAAGAAATGCGCCAGAGCCTGCGGATCATCCATCAATGCGTCGAGAAACTGCGCGCACCGGACGGGAAGGGCGACGTTCTGGCCCGGGGCAAGATCACGCCACCCAAACGCGGCGAGATGAAAACTTCGATGGAGGCCCTGATCCACCATTTCAAGCTTTACACCGAAGGCTTCCATGTTCCGGCGGGTGAGGTTTACGCCGCCGTTGAGGCGCCCAAGGGCGAGTTCGGCGTCTACCTTGTGGCTGATGGCACCAACCGGCCTTACCGGGCCAAGATCCGTGCGCCCGGCTATCTGCACCTGCAGGCAATGGATTACGTCGCAGGCGGCCACCAGCTGGCCGACGTAGCGGCGATCATCGGGACGATGGATGTCGTCTTTGGGGAGATTGACCGGTAATGACCCTGGCACAGCTGGCCATATCCCTGTCTGCCCTGGGCATTCTGGTGACCGGTGCGCTGGCCTTCCTGTTCATGCGCGATCCGGTGTCAGCCTTGCGCCTGACCACCCATCGCGCCGAGAAACTGCCGCAGGTGATGGCGGACAGATACATCGCCATGGCGGTCCTGACGATTGGGGCCACTTTGTACGGAGATATGAAGGTGATTGCCGTGCTGTTTGGCACATTCGCTTTCATGGGCTTTGCTGACGCTTGGATATACCGGCGCGGCGGATTTCCGATCGCCAAGCATATGGCGGCGGGGGTTTTGGCCCTGATTGTAGTTGTTGTGGCGCTGTTGGCGCTGAACGCGGAAGAAGGGGGACTCTGATGCGGTACAAATATGTTGGTGTGGGCCTGATCGTGGCAGCCCTGGCGGGGTGTGATATTCCGCCTCAGGGGACCAATGCAGAAGATGTGGCGAATTATCAGGCTGCCGTGGCCAGTATCGGCTGCGTGATGTTCAGCGAATCCGATTATTTGCCAGTCGAACTGCAGGCCGGTCTGACCCGCGAACAATCTCAGGCGCTGACCTCTTTCCACCTTGGCACCGGCAAAGCCGTGAAGACGGAAGAAGGCGGCGTCAGGCTGACAGTGGGGGACTGTGCCACGGATGCAGCCTAAAGCGTCCATACCGATGGGCAGCGGAGCCCTTACAAGACAGGCCCGCATGCCCGAAAAGATAAATGATGGGTGTGTGTACCCGTCTCTGAAACCTGAAAAGACTGTTTGATCCATGCTTCGCAGACTCCATCCAGACCAGCCTGACGGCTTTGCTTATACCCCGGCCAATCAAGCTTGGGCCGAAGGGCAGATCACCAAATACCCTGAAGGGCGTCAGGCCAGCGCGATTATCCCACTTCTGTGGCGCGCGCAGGAACAAGAGGGCTGGCTGTCGCGCCCCGCGATCGAACATGTGGCCAGCATGTTGGACATGGCCTATATCCGGGCGCTGGAAGTGGCCAGTTTCTACTTTATGTTTCAGCTACAACCTGTTGGTTCTGTTGCGCATATTCAAATCTGTGGAACGACCTCCTGCATGATCTGCGGGGCCGAGGACCTTGTGGCGGTCTGTAAGGACAAGATCGCTCCGCAGCCGCATCAGATCAGTGCCGATGGCAAGTTCAGCTGGGAAGAGGTGGAGTGCCTCGGGGCCTGCGCCAACGCACCGATGGCCCAGATTGGCAAGGATTATTACGAAGACCTGACAGCCGAGCGTTTTGCCGAGTTGCTGGACGAGATGGCCGCAGGGCGTGTGCCGACGCCGGGTCCGCAAAACGGGCGGTTCGCGTCTGAGCCCAAATCGGGGCTGACCAGCCTGAAAGAGTATGACTCGGGCAGAACCAAGTACAACGCAAGTGCACAGCTGGCGTCGGATTTGGGTGAAACGATCAAGCGGATTGATGGCAGTGAAGTGCCTTTGCTGACCCCGTGGCTGGACAAAGGGGCCAATCATCGGCCCGCCGATCCAGCAGCCAACGTGACGGACGCCCCGGCCGAGGTTGCGGCGAAGACTGCCGAGAAAACACCCACGGCGCAGCCGCAAGACAAGTCAAAGTCCAAGGGCAAGCCGAAGTCGAAGGCGAAAGGGAAAGCGGCAGAAGCGCCGGTTGATACCGTCGGCACAAAGCCTGAGTTGCTGAGCGCGGCGCGCGCGGAAGGGGCGGATGACCTGAAGCTGATCAAAGGAGTCGGAGCCAAGCTGGAAACCGAACTGAACGAGAAGGGCGTCTATCACTACGATCAGATTGCCGGCTGGAGCGAGGCGGAAGTGGCCTGGGCCGATCAGCATCTTGTGAAGTTTAAAGGCCGGGTCAGTCGCGACGATTGGGTCGCGCAGGCGAAAATACTTGCTGAAGGCGGTGAAACCGAGTTTTCCGCCCGTAAGAAGACGTGAGAGACTGAACCGTGGGTATGAACCAACTGAGACATGGGAGTGAGCGGCAATGACACCGACAGGTGGCTGGAATACCTGTTCGATCTTCTGGTGGACCGTTGGCGGTGTTGCCGGCATCGTTGCCTATGTGATGGCCCATCAGGCCACCACTGCGCTTGCGGCCCTGATGTTGGGTGCCGCGCTTGCCGTCTTTATCGGATTGGCGATGACACGGTTGTTCTGCACGGGCATCGCCCGCAACTTGGATGCTGAAGATCGCGCGGCCCCATCGGCAGATACCGCTTCCATCGCGTCAGAGGCGGCTAAAACTGCCCCTAAGATGGTCGAGAGTGAAACGCCTGAAGCTTTCGTGGCACCGACGCCAGTCGCCAACGCGGAGACAAGCACACCTGACTACGATGGTGACGGTGTGGTTGAAGGTGAAAACGAAGGCACACGCCCCGAGGCCCTGAGCGCAGCTCGCGATGGTAAGGCGGATAACCTGAAAGAAATCAAAGGGATCGGTCCGAAACTTGAGAAGCTTTGCAATGCGATGGGCTTTTATCATTTCGATCAGATCGCCGCGTGGACGGATGACGAAGTGGCTTGGGTCAACGCCAATCTGGAAGGTTTCAAGGGCCGTGTGAGCCGTGACAACTGGGTGGAGCAAGCCAAGATCCTGGCCGCAGGCGGAGAGACAGAGTTTTCCAAACGCGTCGAAGATGGTGATGTGTATTGAAGGTGAGTAATGAAAACCGAGCAACAGGATCAGATCGCGCGCAAGGGTCGCATCACCGCATTGGTGATTGCGGGCACAGCCGTGTTTTGGGTTCTGGCCTCGTTTGTCGGCGCTCAGATGGGATGGAACAATCGCACACGCGCGCTGTTCGATCTGCTGGCTTTGGCGGGGTTCGTCTGGGCCTTTGTCTTGATCTATCAAATCTGGCGCGCGCGTCAGAACAATCAGGGGTGACGGGATGCTGAAAGACCAGGACCGTATCTTTACCAATCTCTATGGGATGCATGACCGCACCCTGAAAGGTGCGCAGTCGCGCGGCCATTGGGATGGCACGGCAAAAATCCTGCAAAAGGGCCGCGACTGGATCATTGATCAGATGAAGGCCAGTGGCTTGCGTGGGCGCGGTGGTGCGGGCTTCCCCACCGGGCTCAAATGGTCGTTCATGCCCAAGGAAAGCGATGGCCGGCCAGCGTATCTTGTGGTCAATGCCGATGAATCCGAGCCCGGCACCTGCAAAGACCGCGAGATCATGCGCCATGATCCGCATACGCTGATCGAGGGCTGTTTGATCGCCAGCTTCGCGATGAATGCCCATGCCTGCTATATCTACATTCGCGGCGAATATATCCGCGAAAAAGAAGCCCTGCAGAACGCCATCGACGAGGCATACGAGGCCGGTCTTATCGGACGGAATGCCTGTAATTCGGGCTGGGATTTCGACCTCTACCTGCATCATGGGGCTGGGGCCTACATTTGCGGTGAAGAAACGGCCCTTCTGGAAAGCCTTGAGGGCAAGAAGGGCATGCCGCGCATGAAGCCGCCGTTTCCCGCGGGCGCCGGGCTTTATGGCTGTCCGACCACGGTGAACAACGTTGAATCGATTGCAGTCGTGCCGACGATTCTGCGCCGTGGCGCAGACTGGTTTGCGAGCTTTGGTAATCCAAACAACTCGGGCACCAAGATTTATGCGATCTCGGGCCATGTGAATAACCCTTGCGTGGTGGAAGACGCCATGTCGATCAGCTTTGAAGAACTGATCGAAAAGCATTGCGGCGGCATTCGTGGTGGCTGGGATAACCTGAAGGCGGTCATCCCCGGCGGATCGTCCGTGCCTTGCGTGCGCGGTGAGACGATCAAAGGCGCAACCATGGATTTCGATGGCTTGCGTGAGGTGGGATCATCCCTTGGCACGGCAGCGGTGATCGTCATGGACAAGGATACGGACATCATCAAGGCGATCTGGCGTCTCAGTAAGTTCTACAAGCACGAAAGCTGTGGCCAATGCACGCCCTGCCGCGAAGGCACCGGCTGGATGATGCGGGTCATGGACCGTCTGGTGCGCGGCGAGGCAGAGGTTGAGGAAATCGACATGCTGTTGGATGTGACCAAACAGGTCGAGGGCCACACGATCTGTGCGCTTGGCGATGCGGCGGCATGGCCGATTCAAGGGCTGATCAAGAACTTCCGTGATGAGATCGAGGACCGTATCAAGGCGCAGCAAAAAGGCCGCGTCAGCGCGGTTGCGGCGGAGTAGGGGAATGGAGGCCTTCGCAGCATATGGCCACGCCCTTGTGGCATTGGCGGCCACGGCGATCTTTGGATTGCTGATGAGTCCGCTATCTGCCATGCGCAAGACCGCGTTCGGTCTGGCGCCCGGGCAAGAACCGGCAGCCGATTACGGCTCATCCGTTTATCGCTGGCATCGTGCCTACCTGAATCTGGCCGAGTCGATGGGCTTTTTTGCGGCTGTGACCGTGGCGGCCATCCTTGCCGGGGGCAGCCCGTTCTGGGTCAACCTTTATGCGTCTGTGTTTTTCGTCAGCCGCCTTGTCATGGCTGTCATCCATATTCGCGGCCTTGGCGGACCGGACCGCAGCTTGCGCTCGATGGCTTACGCCGTTGGTATGTTGATGTGCGTGCTTTTGGGGCTTACGGCGATCATCAACGGGTTTGCGGGGTAGAACGGATTATGCGCATTCTGACCATCTTTCTTGTGACGGTTCTGGCGCTGGGGGCCTGTTCGGAGAAATCCAAACGTGTGTACTTTGGCGGTAACTACTATCCGACCAAGGAAAAAGGCGGCGGCAAAGACGATCGCGCCCTGTTTGCGACGACGGTACGTCGAGCCGATCAGGGCGTTGACGGCGCGCGCGAGGCCGGGCGTCATGGTGGTGCAAAGTACTGTATCAAGAATTTCGGCACCTCCGAGATCGAGTGGATCAACGGCCCGGATGCCCCGCTGCAGTCCCTGCAGAGTTCGAACGGGAATCTGGTTCTGACCGGGCGTTGTGTCACATGGTAAAAAACTGCGCATATCAGGCTGTTAGCGGGGATGTTATTGCATATCACCGCGCTGCGGACCCATTTCGGGCCGACCGGGAGGTGCCATCGCGCGCCCGCCCGGCATCCGCAGCAAAGGAGACAGCTATGCGTATGATTACCACATGTGTTCTGAGTGCCGCCCTGTCGATGGGATTGGCCATGCCATCGCAGGCCGCCAATGGTTTGGCCGGAGAGGCAGATATCAACAATGGCCTGCTGACCGCCGCCATTGCTGAGAAAATACAACGCGAGTGCCGCAGCATCGGCGCACGCATCTTCAAGGGACGGGCCTATCTGAACGGCCTAAAAGACTTGGCGAGTGATCGCGGATATTCCGATGCCGAGATCGAAGCCTACATCAACAACGACCAGGAAAAGGCGAAAATGCGCGAGCGGCGCAACGAGTATTTCAAGGCGAACGGGGCCAGCAATCTGGACCCAGACAGCTTGTGTGTGCTCGGTCGCTCGGAAATCGCCAAGAACAGCCAGGTCGGAGCATTACTGAGAGCAAAGTGAGAACGGATGTCTGACCTTCGCAAAGTTATCATCGACGACCAAGAGGTGGAAGTGGACGGGGCCATGACCCTGATCCAGGCATGCGAACAGATCGGAGTGGAAATTCCACGCTTCTGTTATCACGAAAGGCTGTCCATTGCCGGCAATTGCCGCATGTGCCTTGTCGAAGTTGTAGGGGGGCCGCCCAAACCAGCGGCCTCCTGCGCGATGCAGGTCAAAGACTTGCGGCCTGGCCCCGAAGGGCAGCCGCCGGTTGTGAAAACCAACAGCCCGATGGTCAAGAAGGCCCGTGAGGGCGTGATGGAATTCTTGCTGATCAACCACCCGCTGGATTGCCCGATTTGCGATCAGGGCGGTGAGTGCGATTTGCAAGATCAGGCGATGGCATACGGCGTGGACTTTAGCCGTTTCCGCGAACCAAAACGTGCTGTGGACGATCTGGATCTGGGGCCGCTGGTGGAAACCCACATGACCCGCTGCATTTCCTGCACGCGCTGTGTGCGTTTCACCACCGAGGTCGCAGGCATCACCCAAATGGGTCAGACCGGGCGCGGCGAAGACGCCGAAATCACCAGCTACCTGGGCGAAACACTCGACAGCAACCTGCAGGGCAACATCATTGATCTGTGCCCCGTGGGTGCGTTGGTCAGTAAACCCTACGCGTTCACTGCCCGCCCGTGGGAACTGACCAAGACCGAAACCATTGATGTGATGGATGCGCTTGGCAGCAATATCCGGGTGGATTGCAAGGGCCGGGAAGTGATGCGGATGCTGCCGCGCAACCATGACGGCGTGAATGAAGAGTGGATTTCCGACAAGACGCGCTTTGTCTGGGACGGGCTGCGCCGCCAGCGTCTGGACAAACCTTACGTGCGCGAAAACGGCAAGCTGCGCGCTGCCACCTGGGGCGAGGCGCTGGCCAAGGCCGCCGAGGCGATGAAAGGCAAGAAGGTCACCGGTCTGGTCGGCGATCTGGCCCCGGTCGAGGCGGCTTTCGCGCTCAAGCAACTGGTCAAAGGGCTGGGTGGTTCGGTCGAATGCCGCACGGATGGGGCGCATCTGGTGCCCGGCAACCGCTCGGCCTATGTGGGAACGGCGGCGATTGAGGATATCGACACTGCCAAGCATATCTACCTGATCGGGACCGATCCTTCGGTCGAAGCGCCGGTTCTGAACGCGCGTATTCGCAAGGCCTGGATTAACGGGGCTGATGTGCATCGTGTCGGCACGCCCGCAGATCTGACCTATGATGTGACGGATTACGGACCGCGCAACCGCTTCCTTCAGCGGCTTTTGAAAGACGCCAAACCTCAGGAGGATGCGATTGTCATCCTCGGGCAGGGCGGCCTCCACGGTGCGAACGGCGTGCCGGTTCTAAGCCACGCGATGGCCCTGACCGAAAAGCTGGGCGGACGGATGCTGGTTCTGCACACGGCGGCCGGGCGCGTGGGTGCGATGGATGCGGGCTGTACCACCGATGGTGGGATCGAGGCCGCATTGGACGGTGCCGAGGTGGTTTATAACCTCGGGGCGGACGAAATGGACGTGCCCGCCGGGCCGTTCGTGATCTATCAGGGCAGCCACGGGGATCGCGGTGCGCACCGTGCGGATGTGATCCTGCCGGGGGCGGCCTATACCGAAGAACAAGGGCTGTTCGTGAACACCGAAGGGCGTCCGCAACTGGCGCTACGGGCTGGGCACCCGCCGGGCGAGGCCAAGGAAAACTGGGCGATCCTGCGCGCACTGTCCGGCGAAATGGGCGAGGCGCTGCCGTTTGACAATCTGGCAGCACTGCGCACGGCGCTGGTGGCCGAGGCGCCGCATCTTACGCAGATTGACGAGGTTCCCGAAAATGCCTGGTCTTCGGTCGAGATGGTCGAGCTGGGTGCAGGACATGTCGAGGCCGCCATCAGCGACTTCTACCTGACCAACCCGATCGCCAGGGCCAGCGAATTGATGGCCGAGTTGAGCGCCAACGCCAAGGCACGGCGCGAAACGCCCGTGGCGGCCGAGTGATGCATCGCCTGGGTCTCATAGCGCCCATGTCCTTGGCCTGGGCCGGGGCGGTGGCGGGCTGCACCCTGGAAGACCCTGAAACGGTCAGCCGGTTTGCGCCCGACTATCGAGGGATCGAGACCCGGTTGCTGGATGGGGATCTGGTGAATTTCCGCGTAGAGATGACCGGTGCCCGCAACCGTGAGGATGTGGGCCGTTATGCGGAATGCGCTGCCGCGCAGTACACGCTGATCCGGGGCTATGGATTTGCCCGTCATTTACGCACGAATGTGGTGGATGAGGGTGGTGTCTGGCGCGGGGATGCGATTTATACGATCTCGCCTGCCTTGCCGGACGGGCTAAAAACAATCGACGCAGAAGTCGTCGCCGCCGATTGCGCGGAAAACGGAATACCGATGGTATGAGGGACTGATGGCCGAATTTTTTACAACCCCGTTTGGGACCTTCGTGATCATCCTGGCGCAATGTCTGGCGGTGCTGGGCTTTGTGATGATCAGCTTGCTGTTCCTTGTTTACGGTGACCGCAAGATCTGGGCCGCTGTGCAGATGCGGCGCGGGCCCAACGTGGTGGGCACTTTCGGGTTGTTGCAATCCGTTGCCGACGCGCTGAAATACGTGGTCAAAGAAGTCGTGGTGCCCGCCGGTGCCGACAAGCCGGTGTTCATGCTAGCTCCGATGACCAGTTTCGTGCTGGCCGTGATCGCTTGGGCGGTTATTCCGTTCAACGAGGGCTGGGTTCTCAGCGATATCAACGTTGCCATCCTTTATGTCTTCGCCATGTCCTCGCTTGAGGTTTATGGCGTGATCATGGGCGGCTGGGCGTCGAACTCGAAATACCCCTTCCTCGGCTCGCTGCGTTCTGCAGCACAGATGATTTCTTATGAGGTCAGCATTGGTCTGATCATCATTGGGGTGATCATCTCGACCGGCAGCCTGAACTTTGGAGCGATCGTGGCGGCCCAAGACACCGCCTATGGCTTCTTCGGCTGGTACTGGTTGCCGCATTTGCCGATGGTGTTCCTGTTCTTCATCTCGTGCCTTGCGGAAACCAATCGCCCGCCCTTCGACCTGCCCGAGGCTGAATCGGAACTGGTGGCGGGCTATCAGGTGGAATACTCGGCGACGCCGTTCCTGCTGTTCATGGCCGGTGAATACATCGCTATTTTCCTGATGTGTGCGCTGACCTCGCTGTTGTTCTTCGGCGGCTGGCTGTCGCCCATTCCGGGGCTGCCCGATGGGGTGCTGTGGATGATCGCGAAAATGGCGTTCTTCTTCTTCATCTTCGCAATGGTCAAGGCGATCACACCGCGTTACCGCTATGATCAACTCATGCGGATTGGCTGGAAAGTGTTCCTGCCGCTTTCGCTGGCTTGGGTGGTAATCGTCGCGTTCCTGGCGAAATTCGAAGTGTTTGGGGCCTTCTGGGCCCGCTACGCAATGGGAGGCTGACTAACATGACGCAGATCGATTATGGACGCGCCGCAGGCTACTTCCTGCTGAAAGACTTTATTGTCGGGTTCAAACTGGGGCTGAAATACTTTTTTGCGCCCAAGGCCACGCTGAACTACCCGCATGAAAAGGGGCCGCTGTCGCCGCGTTTCCGCGGAGAGCATGCGCTGCGCCGCTATCCCAATGGCGAGGAACGCTGCATTGCCTGTAAGCTGTGCGAAGCGATTTGCCCGGCGCAGGCGATCACCATTGATGCCGAGCCGCGCGATGACGGCTCGCGCCGCACAACCCGCTATGACATCGACATGACCAAATGCATCTATTGCGGCTTCTGCCAAGAGGCCTGCCCGGTGGATGCCATTGTCGAGGGGCCGAATTTCGAGTTTGCCACCGAAACCCGCGAAGAGCTGTTTTACGACAAGGAAAAACTGCTGGATAACGGCGAACGCTGGGAAGCCGAGATTGCCCGTAACCTTGAACTGGATGCGCCGTATCGCTAGGCGCAGGAGGAACTAAAATGGGTGCCTGGGGTGCCGGAACCTTTGACAACGACGCTGCAGCGGACTTCCTTCTGGAGTACGAAGATGCTGGCGTGGGCGTCGTAGTGCAGGCGTTCGAGATGGTTTTGGAAGGTCAGGCATCTGGGTACATTGATTTTGATGCCGGTAGCTGGGGTTTGGCCGCGTCGGAAATCGTTGCGTTCAGCCATGGTCGCGCGTCTTCTGCGATTGATGAAGAGACGTTGAATTCCATGAGAGTTCACGAAATGGATGTGCGTGCAATTGCTGGTGGACCCAAGGCCGCCTTAACAGCAGTTGGTCTAATCGCTTCTTCAGAAGGCAAGTCGGAACTTTTCGACTTGTGGAGCGAAGGTGAGTTGCTAGACGAGTGGCTGTCTGGCGTAAGTGATCTGAAATCAAGGCTGGAAGGGATTGCCGCGTGACCGACCTCAAGAACCCCTTCGAGACGATGATGGCCCAGGCGCAGGAGATGGCCAAAGCCATGAACCCGGCGTTGGAATCCTTCTCGCCCAAGGGGTTCGAAAGCCTGTGGCCGACCATGCCCAAGGAATTCATGGAAATGGCCTTTGGCAAGGGGTTGAACACGGAAGGGTTGGATGCCAAGACGCGGCTGTTGATCACGCTGTCGGGGCTGACCATGCTTGGCGCACAAAGTGACACCCAAATTCGCATGACGGTGCGCCACGCGCTTGAGGCCGGGGCCACCAAGGATGAGATTGCCGAGACCATCGGAATGATGTCGATGTTTGCCGGTATTCCCTCGATGACCCGCGCCATGGAATTTGCGCGCGAGGTGCTGGACGAGGCTGAGGAAAAGGACGACGAAACATGACCATAGCGGCAATGGCTTTTTATTTGTTTGCCCTCTCAGCGCTGACCGGGGGATTGTTCACCGTGATCAGTCGAAACCCGGTGCATTCGGTCTTGTGGCTGATCCTGGCTTTTATCAGTTCGGCCGGGCTGTTCGTGCTGCTGGGCGCGGAATTCGTCGCCATGTTGCTGATCATCGTCTATGTCGGTGCGGTTATGGTGCTGTTCCTGTTCGTAGTCATGATGCTGGACGTGGATTTTGCCGAGCTGAAGGCGGAAATGGCAAAATACCTGCCCCTTGCGCTGTTGATCGGGGTGATCATCCTGATGCAGCTGGGCATGGCCTTTGGCACCTGGGATAGCTCGGCAGGCGCCGAGGCTGCCCGTGCCGCCGTGGCACCCGAAGGGGTGCAGAACACCGCCGCGCTTGGTCTGCTGATCTATGACCAGTATTTCCTGCTATTCCAGCTGTCGGGCCTGATCCTGCTGGTTGCGATGATCGGTGCGATTGTGCTGACCCTGCGCCACCGCTCGGACATCAAACGCCAGAACGTACTGGCCCAGATGTACCGCGATCCGGCCAAGGCGATGGAACTGAAAGACGTGAAACCGGGGCAGGGGCTGTAATCGGCAGCTCTATCTGACCCAGGCAAAAAAGAAAATGAACCGAGGGACGACATGATTGGATTGGAACATTACCTGACGGTGGCCGCCGCGCTGTTCGTCATCGGGATTTTCGGGCTTTTCCTGAACAGGAAGAACGTGATCATCCTGTTGATGTCGATCGAATTGATGCTGCTTGCGGTGAACATCAACCTGGTCGCCTTCTCCAGTTTCGCAGGCGACATGGTGGGTCAGATCTTCACGCTCTTCGTGTTGACCGTCGCTGCCGCTGAGGCCGCGATTGGCCTTGCGATCCTTGTCTGCTTCTTCCGCAACCGTGGCACGATCGCGGTGGAAGATGTCAACGTGATGAAAGGCTGAGCGCATGGAGCAGATTATCCTCTTTGCCCCTTTGGTGGGTGCGATCATTGCGGGGTTCGGCTGGCGCATTATCGGGGACGTCGGCGCGCAATGGGTGACCACGGGCCTGTTGTTCCTGGCCTGTCTTCTCAGCTGGATCACCTTCATTGGCCTTGGCCCGGACACACAGTACATTCACATTCTTGACTGGGTGCAGTCCGGCAATCTGGACACGGCCTGGGCCATTCGGCTGGATCGTCTGACGGCGATCATGCTGATCGTGGTTACGACCGTATCGGCTTTGGTGCACCTTTATTCCATGGGCTACATGGCGCATGATGAGAACTTCAAAGAAGACGAAAGCTATCGCCCGCGCTTCTTTGCCTATCTCAGCTTCTTTACCTTCGCGATGTTGATGCTGGTGACAGCTGACAACCTCGTGCAGATGTTCTTTGGCTGGGAGGGCGTGGGCCTCGCCTCGTACCTTCTCATCGGCTTTTATTACAAGAAACCCTCGGCCAATGCGGCGGCCATCAAGGCCTTCGTGGTCAACCGTGTGGGGGATTTTGGCTTTGCGTTGGGGATTTTCGCACTGTTTTTCCTTACCGAAAGCGTGAAATTTGACGATATCTTTGCGGCTGCCCCGGCACTGGCCGAAACGCAGCTGACCTTCCTGTGGACCGATTGGAACGCAGCCAACTTGATTGCCTTCCTGCTGTTTGTCGGCGCGATGGGCAAATCGGCGCAATTGTTCCTGCACACCTGGCTGCCGGACGCGATGGAAGGCCCGACACCGGTGTCGGCCCTGATCCACGCCGCGACCATGGTGACCGCGGGTGTCTTCCTGGTCTGCCGGATGTCGCCGCTGATGGAATACGCGCCAGAGGCGATGATGTTCGTAACATTCATCGGCGCCACGACCGCGTTTTTCGCGGCGACCGTGGGCTTGGTGCAAAACGACATCAAACGCGTAATCGCTTATTCGACCTGCTCGCAGCTGGGTTACATGTTCGTGGCTGCAGGTGTGGGCGTCTATTCGGTGGCGATGTTCCACCTGTTCACCCACGCGTTCTTCAAAGCAATGCTGTTCCTTGGTGCCGGCTCGGTCATCCACGGGATGCATCACGAGCAGGACATGCGCAACTATGGCGGCCTGCGTAAGAAACTGCCCTACACGTTCTGGGCGATGCTGATTGGCACGCTGGCCATCACCGGCGTGGGCATTCCGCTGACCTATTTTGGCTTTGCCGGGTTCCTCAGCAAAGATGCCGTGATCGAAAGCGCCTGGGCGGGCACCGGGGGAGGGTACGCCTTCTGGATGCTGGTTATCGCCGCGCTGTTCACGAGCTTCTACAGCTGGCGCCTGATGTTCATGACTTTCTGGGGCGAGCCGCGCGGAGACAAGCACACACACGAGCACGCGCATGAATCGCCCATGGTCATGCTGATCCCGCTGGGTGTTCTGGCGCTGGGGGCGGTGTTCTCAGGCATGATCTGGTACAAAAGCTTCTTTGGAGACCATGACAGCGTGAACAAGTTCTTCGGCATCCCTGCCCATCACGCCGAGGCCAGTGATGGCCATGATGAGGAAAAGGCAGATGGTGATGGTCATGCGGATGAGGGCCACGATGAGGCCGCCGCTGATACCGACCACGGCGACGCGGCAAGCCAAGAGGACGAGGCTGCGCATGGCGAAGACCACGCAGCCATGCAGGATGATCCGGACCACGCGGTGGTTGCAGCGGTGCATCACGGACAGGCGCCCAAAGGTGCCATCTTTATGCATCCCGACAACCATGTGATGGACGAGGCTCACCATGCCCCGAAATGGGTCAAGGTCAGCCCGTTCATTGCGATGTTGATCGGGTTCTTCACCGCCTACTGGTTCTACATTGCGAACCCGTCCCTGCCGCGCCGTCTGGCCGAAAATCAACGTCCACTTTACTTGTTCCTGCTGAACAAGTGGTACTTTGACGAGATTTTTGACGCCATTATCGTGCGCCCGCTGCAGTCGCTGGCCCGCATCCTGTGGAAGCGAGGGGATGGCGATGTCATCGACGGATCGATCAACGGGGTTGCGATGGGGATCATTCCCTTCTTCACCCGCCTCGCAGGCCGCGCCCAGTCCGGCTATATCTTTACCTATGCCTTCGCCATGGTGATCGGGATCGCGGTCCTTGTCACATGGATGACGTTCACCGGGGGGGCTGAATAATGGATAACGTATTGTCCATCGTCACATTCATCCCCGCTATCGCGGCCCTGATCCTGGCCGTGTTCCTGAGGGGTGAGGATGAAGCGGCGCAGCGCAACGCCAAGTGGGTCGCGCTGATCGCCACCTCGCTGACCTTCCTGGTCTCGCTGTTTATCCTTGCCGAGTTTGACCCTAATGACACCGGCTTCCAGTTCGTGGAAGAGCGCAACTGGTTGCTGGGCCTAAAATACAAGATGGGTGTCGACGGGATCAGCGTTCTCTTCGTGATGCTGACCACCTTCATGATGCCGCTGACCATTGCTGCCTCGTGGAACGTCAAGGTGCGTGTCAAGGAATACATGATTGCCTTCCTGATCCTTGAAACGCTCATGCTGGGCGTGTTCATGGCACTGGATCTGGTGCTGTTCTACCTGTTCTTCGAGGCCGGGCTGATCCCGATGTTCCTGATCATCGGTATCTGGGGCGGCAAGGAACGCATCTATGCGTCGTTCAAGTTCTTCCTCTATACGTTCCTCGGCTCGGTCCTGATGCTGGTGGCGATGGTGGCGATGTTCGCAGAGGCGGGCACCACCGATATTCCGACGCTGATGAACCACACCTTTGCGTCTGAGAACTTCGAGATCTTGGGTATTCACGTCATAGGCGGAATGCAGACGCTGATGTTCCTCGCTTTCTTTGCCAGCTTTGCGGTGAAGATGCCGATGTGGCCGGTACATACCTGGCTGCCGGATGCGCACGTGCAGGCCCCAACGGCCGGGTCGGTCGTGCTGGCGGCGATCCTGTTGAAGATGGGTGGCTATGGCTTCCTGCGCTTCAGCCTGCCGATGTTCCCGGTGGGATCAGAGGTGATGACACCGCTGGTTCTGTGGATGTCGGCGATTGCCATCGTCTACACCTCACTGGTGGCCCTGGCACAAGAGGACATGAAGAAGCTGATCGCGTATTCCTCGGTGGCCCATATGGGCTATGTGACCATGGGTATCTTCGCGGCCAATCAGCAGGGCATTGACGGTGCCATCTTCCAGATGCTCAGCCACGGGTTCATCTCGGGCGCGCTGTTCCTGTGCGTGGGCGTGATTTATGACCGGATGCATACACGCGATATCGACGCCTATGGCGGTCTGGTCACGCGGATGCCGGCCTATGCGCTGATCTTCATGCTGTTCACCATGGCCAATGTCGGCCTGCCGGGCACGTCCGGGTTCATCGGTGAATTCCTGACGCTGGTGGGCATCTTCCAGGTCAACACCTGGGTCGCCTTGGTCGCCACGTCGGGCGTGATCCTGTCGGCGGCCTATGCGCTCTGGCTTTACCGCCGGGTGGTGCTGGGCGATCTGATCAAGGAAAGCCTGAAATCCATCACCGACATGTCGGGCCGCGAGCGGGCGATTTTTGCACCGCTGGTGGTCATGACCATTCTGCTGGGGGTCTATCCCAGTCTGGTGACCGATATCATCGGGCCCTCTGTGGCGGCGTTGATTGACAATTACGAAGTGGCTTTGGGCGCGGCAGAGACCGCCACCCAGACCGCCGAAGCATCGCATTAAGGGGGGCCGGATATGACATCGGCTGATCTGAACATTATCCTGCCCGAGATTGTCCTGTCGATCTATGCGATCGCGGCACTGCTGGGGGCTGTCTACACCGGAAAGGACCGGATGGCGGGCATGCTGGTCTGGCTGACCGCGGCGCTGTTCCTGGCGCTGGCCTTCTGGATTGGCGCAACGGGCAATGGCACCCGCGTGGCCTTTGGCGGTATGTTCCACGACGACGCCTTCGCGCGCTTTGCCAAGGTGGTGATCCTGCTCAGCGGGGCGGCCGTTCTGGTTATGGGCCAGGAATACATGGCGCGCCGCAACATCCTGCGGTTCGAATATCCCATCCTGATTGCGCTTGCGACGGTGGGTATGATGATGATGGTCAGCGCCGGAGACCTGATGGCGCTTTATATGGGGTTGGAACTGCAATCGCTGGCGCTTTACGTTGTCGCCGCTCTGCGCCGTGACAGCGCCCGTTCAACCGAGGCGGGCCTGAAGTACTTCGTGCTGGGCGCGCTCAGCTCGGGTTTGCTGCTTTACGGTGCCTCGCTGACCTATGGCTATGCTGGCACCACGCTGTTCTCGGGCATTATCGCGTCGGCCCAGGATCAGGCACCCATCGGGCTGCTGCTGGGGCTGGTGTTTGTGCTTTGTGGCCTGGCCTTCAAGGTGTCGGCCGTGCCCTTCCACATGTGGACGCCGGATGTCTACGAGGGCTCGCCCACACCGATCACAGCCTTCTTTGCCACCGCGCCGAAAGTTGCGGCGATGGCGCTGTTTGCGCGGGTGATGCATGACGCTTTTGGTGGCGTTGTGGGCGATTGGCAGCAGATCGTTGCCCTGCTGGCGCTGCTGTCGATGTTCCTTGGCGCCGTAGCCGCGATTGGACAGACCGACATCAAACGCCTGATGGCCTATTCCTCGATCGCGCATATGGGCTTTGCCCTGATGGGCCTGGCCGCGGGCACGGCGTTCGGCGTGCAGGCAATGCTGATCTACATGGCAATCTATGTGACGATGAATATCGGCACATTTGCCTTCATCCTTTCGATGGAGCGCGATGGTCAGCCGGTGTCGGATATTGCCAGCCTCAACATGTATTCACGCGCCCATCCGGGCCGCGCGATGGCGATGCTGATCCTTTTGTTCAGCCTTGCGGGTGTGCCCCCTTTGCTGGGCTTCTTCGGTAAGTTCTACGTTCTGCGCGCGGCCTATGAGGGCGGGTTGGTCTGGCTGGCGGTCGCGGGCGTGATCGCGTCGGTGATCGGCGCGTTCTATTACCTGCGTATCGTTTATTTCATGTATTTCGGCGAGGAAGGCGATGGGCTTGAAACCGGCAAGTCACCGGTGCTTTGGGGCTTCCTGATGGCGTCGGCCACGCTGATGCTGGTGGGGATCATCAACATGTTCGGGGTCGAAAGCATTGCACAGGCGGCGGCGGCGACACTTGTCAACTGATCCCCTACCTCACGAGGTTTTAAATTGTGACGCGCCATTGGCGCGTCGCTTTTTTTCTAGGACGCCTCCGGCGGGAGTATTTTTAGCAAGATGAAGACGATCTGGCCCAATGGCTACGGGCGGCATGTGCTGGCCGAAGTGGACAGCACCAATGCCGAGGCGGCACGGATCGCGCCAACGTTGTCTGGCCCCACGTGGATTCTGGCCCTTGACCAGACGGCTTCGCGCGGGCGGCGCGGGCGACCGTGGTCCTTTCCCAAGGGGAATTTCGCTGCGACGCTGGTGATGCGCCCTGAAGAGGGACCCGATGTTGCGGCCCTGCGCAGCTTTGTCATCTCGCTGGCCGTGTTTGACGCTTGCGTCGCGGTCACGGGCCGCGCACAGGGTTTTGCGTTGAAATGGCCCAATGACGTGCTGCTGAACGGCGGTAAGCTGGCCGGGATTCTGCTGGAAAGCGCAGGGTCGGGGCCGCGCCTGACCCATCTGGCGATTGGTGTGGGGGTCAATCTTGTGGCCGCGCCGGAGCAAAATGAGGTAGAACCGAATGCGGTGCGCCCGGTGTCCCTGTTGTCGGAAACTGGCGCTGAGGTCACGCCGGAGATTTTCCTCGATCACCTCGCCGCTGCCTATGCCCGCCATGAGACGCAATTCACCACCTATGGCTTTGCGCCCATTCGCACCGCCTGGCTGGACCGCGCCGCGCGCCTGGGCGAGGTGATCACCGCCCGCACCACGCGCGACGAGATCACCGGAACGTTTGAGACGGTGGACGAGACGGGCAATCTTGTACTATTGAGCGCCCACACGCGGCACGCCATCCCGGCGGCAGAGGTGTTTTTTTAGTGGAACTTTACGACTGTCCTTGGAATCGATTTGTTGCGCGCGCGACTGATCAGTCTCAACCGAATGCGGCCGAGGAGCCGTTGTATGCGCTGTTCTGGTACCAAGCTGAGGTCAACAATGGTGGTCATCTGCAGTACTTCCTTAATCGAGATGATCCATCCGAATGGAAGGGTGCTGCGGACGTGGCCCGCTCGATTGATCAAGCCAGTGTTGCAAATAATCTGGAAACGGCAATTCAACGCTGGCGAAGCAGGGTCAGAGAGGCACCAGAAACTGTCGATGAGTACATAGACGAGGCATTGCAGGAGGAGTTTGACGCCTTCGACAAGCGGTATTATGAACTCGATCCCGCGCTACATGTCGCATTTGAACGCACTATTGATGAGCTAGAGGAGGCCAGCAATGCTTCTGGCGATTGATTGCGGCAACACCAATACCGTGTTTGCCATCTGGGACGGGCAGGAGTTTCTATGCACCCTGCGCACTTCTACCCATCACGCGCGCACGGCGGATGCCTATTTCACGTGGTACTCTACGCTGGTCAAACATTACGGCATCGATGTTGAGATCACCGATGTGATCATTTCCTCGACCGTGCCGCGCGTGGTGTTCAACCTGCGCGTTTTTGCCGACAGGTTCTTTGGCTGTCGTCCGTTGGTGGTGGGCAAGCCCGATTGCCTGCTTCCGACTGAGGCGCGAGTGGATGAGGGCACGATTGTGGGTCCCGACCGGCTGGTCAATGCGGCAGGGGCCTATGCGCGCCATGGCGGCAACCTGATCGTGGTGGATTTTGGCACCGCGACCACCTTTGACGTGGTGGCGCGCGACGGTGCCTATATCGGAGGTGCCATTGCGCCCGGCGTGAACCTCAGCCTTGAGGCGTTGCATATGGCGGCTGCTGCCCTGCCGCATATCGACATTACCAAGCCGCAGAAGGTGATCGGCACCAATACGGTGGATTGCATGCACTCGGGTGTGTTCTGGGGCTATGTCGGCCTTGTACGTGAAATCTGCGCCCGCATCCGGGGCGAGCGGGATAGTGAAGCAATGAAGATCGTCGGCACCGGTGGGCTGGCCCCGTTGTTTCAGCAGACGGAGGAGCTATTTGACGTGATCGAAGACGATCTGACGATGCACGGGCTGACCGTGATCCACGACTATAACAAAGCGAACGGATAATCGATGAGCAGTGAACGTGTGATTTACCTGCCCCTAGGTGGGGCGGGCGAGATCGGGATGAACGCCTATGTCTATGGCTATGGGCTACCGGGGAAAGAGCGGTTGATCCTTGTTGATTTGGGGGTGACCTTTCCGGATATGGACGGCAGCCCTGGTGTCGATCTGATCTTCCCCGATATCACCTGGCTGGCCGAGCGCTGTGATCAGCTGGAGGCGGTGTTTGTCACCCATGCCCACGAAGACCATGTCGGGGCAGTCTCGCATTACTACGATCAACTGGGCGCACCGATCTATGCGCGTGCCTTCACCGCCAACATCGCGCGCCGCAAGATGGAGGAACGCGGGCATCCTGAAAAGGCGGTGATCACGGCACAGCCTTGGCCCGAAACGGTCACGGTGGGTCCTTTCGCTGTTGGTTTCGTGCCGGTCTCGCATTCGATACCGGAAAGCTCGGGGCTGGTGATTGACACGCCGAAAGGCCGTTTGGTGCATACCGGCGATTTCAAAATCGACTATGATCCCGGCGTGGGCGAGGCGTTTGACGATGCGCTTTGGCGCGATCTGGGCAAGCCCGGCGTGCTGGCCCTGATGTGTGATTCTACCAATGTTTTCAATCCGCAAGAGGGACGTTCTGAAAGCACGCTCGGGGGGGATATCGAGGCGCTGGTGGCTGGAGCCAAGGGAATGGTTGTGGCCACGACATTCGCCAGCAATGTCGCGCGCGTAAAGACACTCGCCGAGGCGGGACAACGCGCCGGACGCTCGGTTTGTTTGTTGGGCCGGGCGATGCGCCGGATGATCGAGGCATCGGTGGAAACCGGCGTGCTGACCGGGTTTCCCAGAACGGTCAGCCCCGAGGATGCCAAGGATATCCCGCGCGAAAGCCTGATGTTGATTGTCACCGGTTCGCAGGGTGAACGCCGCGCGGCCTCGGCACAGTTGAGCCAGGGCAAGTATCAGGGCATTACGTTAAAGCCCGGCGATATGTTCCTGTTCTCCTCCAAAACCATTCCGGGCAACGAACGCGGTGTGATCCGGATCATGAACAACTTCAGCGAGTTGGGCGTGGACGTGGTGGATGACAATGGCGGGATGTACCATGTGTCGGGCCATGCCAACCGGCCTGATATCACCACCATGCACAAGCTGGTCAATCCCAAGATGGTGGTGCCGATGCATGGTGAACACCGGCATCTGCGGGAACATGTGCAGTTAAGCAATTCCAATGGGTTCAAAGGCGTTCTTGCACCGAACGGCACGATGATAGACCTAAGTGCCGAAACCCCCACGGTGGCCGATTATGTGGAAACCGGGCGTACCTATCTGGACGGGTCGATGCAGATCGGGGCGCTGGACGGGATCGTGCGGGACCGGATCAGAATGGCGTTGAACGGCCATGTGATGATCAATGTTATTCTGGACGAGAATGACGACCCGCTGGGTGATCCCTGGTGCGAGGTCAGTGGCCTTGCCGAAACCGGTCACAGCCGTGCGCCGCTGGTGGATGTGCTTGAAGAGGACCTTAGCCAATACATGGGCCGGGCGGGGAGTAAGACGCTGATTGACGACGATAAACTGGAAGAGGGGCTGCGCCGTGTTGCGCGCCAAAGCACCCAGACCGAGATTGGCAAGAAGCCGGAAGTTACTGTGATCATTAGCCGTTTGAGCGTTTAGACACGTCATTTGCGGCGTCGGGAACAGAAAAGACAAACCGGACTTGCTCCGCTTTGATGGAGGGGAACAAGGGAGGGATGTCATGAACCATACTGCTGCTGAGCTGATTGATCTGCAGACCTATCCGATTAACATCGACGGACCTGCGCGGGAAGCGGTGATTGCGCAGGTTCGGGACGATCTGGCCCGCGACGGCTGTGCCGTTGTGGGCGGTTTCCTGACCCCCAAGGCGATTGCCGATCTGACGGAGGAGGCCGATCGCGTCGCCGATCAGGGGCACCGCTCGTTCAACCGTACCAATGCTTACTTTACGCAGGACGATCCCAACCTGCCCGAGGATGACCCACGGCGGCAGTTTTTTGATCGCTCCAACACCTTTATCCCGGCCGATAATTTCACCAAGGATGGCCCGCTGAGGACAATTCACGACGCCCCGGGATTTGACCGCTTCATTCAGGACTGTCTGCAAGAGCCAAAGTTTTACCGCTATGCCGATCCGCTGGCGGATGTGATCGTGAACATGGCCGAAGAGGGCAACGGCTTTCCCTGGCATTTCGACACCAACAACTTCACCGTGACTCTGGCCATTCAAAACGCCGAAAGCGGCGGCGCGTTTGAATATGCGCCGGGCATCCGGGCCGGGGGCGAAAACTTTGACGAAGTCGCACGCGTGTTGAATGGCACGTCGGACAAAGTGACGGTTCTGGAGTTAAAGCCCGGTGATCTGCAGCTGTTCCGGGGGCGATATTCGCTGCATCGGGTGGCACCCTTGCGCGGAAGCCGCCGCCGCTATGTTGCCATCCTGTCTTATGTGGAAGAGCCGGGAATGGTGGGCGCCCCGGAACGGACACGTCAGCTTTATGGGCGCACCTTACCCATTCACCATGAACGCGCAGGTCAGCGTTCGGATGCCTATATCGACTGAGCAGGTTTTGGCGCATCAGATGCGCCGGATTTGGAGCATGACGACGGCCCTGATATGCAATCCTTATGGTCTAAGGAGATTTTTCATGAAACGCATTTTGTTTGCCTGCGCCGTTCTGGCCGGATGTATGCCCGCAACGGAACCAACCCCGGGCGATGATCCCGAATTGCCCTTTATCCGCCCGTATCGCGATGAGGGGGATCAGTGCATGTTCACCGGCGAAAGCTCGGTCACGGTGGATTATCTGGATGATGCCGCGGACCTGGTGGTCTGCCCCACCGACTATGAGGGGCGTGGTGTATTTGTCACCGAAACCGGCGCGATTGAGGTCGGCACCTACCGGACCTACACGATCTATTCGGTGCCGATCCGGTAAGAGACGTCAGTTGGTGCGCCGTTCGTCAAAGCTGAGTGCGATGAAACTGGGCATGTGATCGCCCATGCCGACGGTCTTGTTGTCGCCACCGCCGCCCGAACGACCGCGACCACCCCGTTTGCCGCGTGAGCGTTCGCGGGGTTGATCATCCTTGGCAGGTTCGGGTTTCGTGGTTTTTTCGGCGTCAGCCTGAGCGTCGGGCGTAGTCTCTCTAACCGGCGTCTCCTCGGGTTTGGGCGCATCGTCCGATTTGCGCGACCGAGAGCGACGCGGTTTTTTCGGTGCGTCGTCTTGCTTGGTTTCCTGAGGGACAGAGACCTCGTCCGGCTTGCCACCGCCCAGCGGGTTCTCAAGACGCGGGATGTCTTTCTGGATCAGCGCCTCAACCGCGGCCAGTGCTTTTTCATCGCGTGGATTGCACAGGGTGATCGCCTTGCCCTCGCGCCCGGCGCGACCGGTGCGGCCAATGCGGTGCACGTAATCCTCGGGGTGACCGGGAACATCGAAATTGAACACATGGCTGACCGAGGGCACATCAAGCCCGCGCGCGGCAACGTCCGAGGCAACCAGAAAGCGCAGCTCGCCGCCTCGGAAGCCTTCCAGGGTGCGGGTGCGTTGCGATTGATCCAGATCGCCATGAATTGGTGCCGCATCATACTTGTATTTTTTCAAAGACTTGGCGACGATATCCACATCGGTTTTGCGATTGCAGAAGATGATCGCGTTGGTGCATTTTTCGCCCTCCGCGTCGATCAACGCACGCAGCAATTTGCGCTTTTCGCTATCGGCGCGGTCACGTCGGGAGGGTTTGAACATGGCCACGCCCTGTTCGATCGTTTCGGACGCGGTGGCCTGTCGCGCCACTTCGACACGGGCAGGATTGGACAAGAATGTGTTGGTGATCCGCTCGATTTCCGAAGCCATGGTGGCCGAGAAAAACAGGGTTTGGCGCGTAAAGGGCGTCAGGCCAAAGATGCGTTCGATATCGGGAATGAACCCCATGTCGAGCATCCGATCCGCTTCGTCCACGACCATGATCTTGACATCCGACAGGATCAGTTTGCCGCGCTCAAAATGGTCCAGCAATCGGCCCGGTGTGGCGATCAGAACGTCGACACCCTTGTCGATCAGCTGATCCTGTTCCTTGAAGGACACGCCGCCAATCAGCAGCGCCTTGGTCAGCTTGAGATATTTGGAATAAGTGTCAAAGTTTTCAGCCACCTGCGCGGCCAGTTCGCGGGTCGGGCACAGCACCAGACTGCGCGGCATGCGCGCGCGGGCGCGGCCACGGGCCAGCAAGGACAGCATGGGCAGGGTGAACCCTGCGGTTTTGCCGGTGCCGGTTTGGGCAATGCCCAACACGTCGCGCCCCTCTAGTGCGGGTGGAATGGCACCTGCCTGAATAGGGGTCGGGGTTTCATACCCGGCATCGTCAATGGCTTTGAGAACCTTGGGGTTCAGATTAAGGTCAGAAAATTTGGTCATTCGTATCCGTGAGTTACGGACACTTCTGGCCCGCCATCTGATCCGGAGCAGGCCCGTACGGCCTCGCGGTATTCCGCATGGAAGCCCCGGTGGGGTTGATGTAGCGGATATAGGGGGGGCGGGTCAATGCGCGTCAGCGGTTTGGCAACAATCCGGGCCTGGAGAGGAGAAGTGTCGCCGTTTAAGCAACAAAATGAAGGGTGGGAGCTGATCGGCACCAATGCACCGGTGATGGGGGCGCCGTGATGCCTCTTACAGATACAGCGTATGGTCAGCGGCAATTCGACCCTGCCGGCTCGTGTTATTCCGATGGCCTCAACGGCCTCGACTCTCCCTACCGATCGCGGCTCTCAGGCTCATGGTACCATTCTCCAAGACCAGGGCGGCCTCGCGTCGATGGCCGCAAGACTATTGCGCCGCGCGCGGTAAAAATGGTTTCCTTTGCCCGCAACAACTGAATTTGGAGGGTAAGTACGTACTATGAATATCACATACACCGGCACGAACCTCAATTTCCTCGGAGATGCATTTTTCGACGCGGCGGGTACTCAGGACAGCGTTGTCGTGGTTAGCCAATCAAGCACTCAAGTCGTGGCGCAGAACACGGAGACGGGCGTTATCACAACCTTCACCGGCTCCGGCTTTGCTTTCAATGCGCAGGGCGACCCCATAGCTGGCACCATTACAGGGATAACCTTTTCCCAAGGTGGCGTTTTGCAAGCGACGATCACGGGCATTTCGTGGAGTGTTGTGGCGTTTGTTCAGGCTTTGGACGCGATAGAAGACAGTGATGATTACACACCATTTGCGAGCCTGCTGAATGGGGGCGGACCGATTGTGATTGACGCCACTGGCGCCACTCTGGTCGGCGGTGTGGGGTTCAGCAATGATACCCCCTGGGATGACTTTCGTGATCTGATCACGCAACCGATATCCATAACGGGCTCCCCGGGTCAGGACGACCTTGTGGGGGCCGATAACGACGATACGCTCATTGGTCTTGGAGGTAACGACGAGATCGATGGTGATGACGGGAATGACGACCTGCAGGGCGGCGGAGGCAATGACACGATTGATGGCGGGGGCGGCAATGACAGCATGCTGGGCGGCGCCGGGTTCGACGTTCTTCGCGGCGGCGCGGGCAACGACACACTGGGAGGTGGCGACAATGCCGATCTGCTTCAGGGTGGTATTGGCGCTGACCTGCTGGTGGGCGATGGTGGCGCGGACCGGCTGGAAGGTGGCGATGGGAATGATCGGTTGTTCTCGGGTGCTGGCGCTGACCGTGTGTTTGGTGGTGACGGTCATGATGTGATCCGCGCGGGCAGCAGTGCCGGCACTTCGGTTGACGGGGTCGAGGGCGGTTTGGGCAATGACACGATCTTTGGTGAGGCCGGGTTTGACCTGCTGATCGGCAACGAAGGCGACGATTCCATCGATGGCGGGGCGCAGGCGGATAACCTCTATGGTGAAGCGGGCAATGATACGCTGATCGGTGGCGCTGGGTTTGACCGTCTGTTTGGCGGGGCCGACGACGATCTATTGCAGGATTTCGACGGGTTTGGCGGCTATTTCGGCGGCTCGGGCAATGACACGATCCAGTCCGGCGATGCAGCGAACCGCTTCTTTGGTGAAAGTGGCAATGACGTCATCGAAGCGGGCGGCGGGAATGACAGCATTGGCGCGGGCTCGGGCTTTGACCTGATCGACGCCGGCACGGGCGATGACCTGATCTTCGGGGATTTC
>NZ_JBGEHK010000001.1:332191-1192563 GCF_041403425.1 Roseovarius conchicola
TCACGGGGTCGACACCGTGGGCGATTTCGATGAGTTCAACGGGCTTGAAAAGCTGGACCTGTCGGGGATCACCGGGCTGACACTGGCCGGGCTCGAACTGGGCAATGCCTCGAGCGGGGCGGCCACGCAGGTGGGCGCCAACGTGGTGATCGACACTGGCGGCGGCAATTCCATTACGCTGAATAATGTCAATATCAGCGATCTGGACAGCTCGGACTTTATCTTCTGAGGCTTCCCCTTTACCTCCATTGGCGGTCACGATAGGCCGCCAATGGAACGCAAAGGAGTCGCGCAGTAGATGCACCCCAAGATTTTCGGTAAGCTCTTTTTGAGCATTGGTGCCATGAAAGCAGGTACCACCTGGCTTTACGCCGTGCTGGATCGTCACCCGGCCCTGCATTTCACGCCAGAAAAGGAAATCCACTATTTCTACCATAAATATGTCAATGGCCGGCACCTAAGCGAGCAGCGCCGCCTGCAATCGGCCAAAGACCGCTATCTGTTTCGTTTTGATCCGCAAAAGGCCAATATTGACCGGATCCGGGGCAACCTGCATTGGGTCGCCAATTACCTCAATCGCCCGGTTGATGATTTCTGGTACCGCAACCTTTTTGATTTGCGCGGCACAGAGGAATGGGCCTGCGACTTTTCCAATCTGCATTCTTTCGTGCCGGCATCGGCCTGGCCACAAATCGCCGACAGCTGCGACGAGCTACGCGTGCTTTACACGATGCGTCACCCTCTCAAGCGGCTCTGGAGCCACACCAAGTTTCATCTTCAGATGACAGGGGGTTTGCACCACTTGGAAGACTGGGCCCCTGAGGATTTCAACAGGTTCGTGCGATTGCCCCATATCTGGGAAAACGCCGAATACGGAGCCGTTCTGCGCCGGATGCGCGAGGGGCTGGCCAACGACCAGCGCAAGGTGATCTTTTATGAGGATCTGCATGCTGATCAGCGCGGCACGCTTGCGTCGATCGAGGATTTTCTGGGCCTGACCAATTTCACCTATCCTCAGCCGCTTCTGGAGCGCCGCTTTACCGAAAGCGTCAACCACCCCATGCCCGATTTTTTCCCTGAGCTTTTTGCGCATGACATCGCTCGCATCAAAGACGAGATCGAAGCCGAAGGGTTCACATTACCTGACAGCTGGGGCTGAGACCTTACGCAGGGCGGCCCTGCATGATACGACCCCGGTGGCCTCGGTCACAAAGGTATTGAAAGGTTAAACATGAAACTCGACCTCCATGACGCCGAAGGCCTTAATGCCCGGCTTGAACAGGTTCTGGTGCAGGATAAAGAGCGGTTTGATTTCCCTGAGTATTTCGCCCGCTGGTTGTTTGGCGAACGTCTGGATGCGCGCGGCGCACGCAAGGAAATGGGGTTCAATGCCTATGAGGGTCCCGCTCATATCGGCAAATTCTTTGGCTGGCACACCAATGCCAATTTTGCCGACTACTTGCCTGAAGATCAGGCCGGAGCCTTGGCCGCGACCTCGGCCGAGATCGACACCAAGCTGTTCGAAGCGTACGGTTTGCCCACCAATCTACCCCTGATTGCCAAGCTGGGCCGTTACAACGCGCAGGACCATATGCTGATGCGTTCCTATCCGGTGCCCGAACGCAACCGGGTGCGCACTCTGCTGGATTTCGGGGCAGGGCACGCACGCCTGGCCAATCTGGGTTTCAATGATCCCGACGAAACCCGCCGTATCACCACCTATATCGCCATGGAGGCGATTCCTTCGACCTATTTCACCCAGCTTGCTTACCTGAAGGGGTTGGGGCTGCGCATCTGGGAATATCTGGATCACTGCGACCAGGACCTGACCCAGGCCGATCTGCAGGCTGCCATCGAAAGCCATGATGTAATACACATCCCCACCTGGCGTCATGACCTGTTGCCTGATGGCTGTGTGGATATGGTGTCCTGCGTGCAGGTGCTTAAGGAATTGCCGGGGCCGCTGGTCAATGCGCTGATGCCCATCTTCAGCCGTGTCACGCAAAAAACCGGGGCTATTTACATCCGCGACCACCAGCAGTTCCACAACCCGAACCACATGCCGATCCCCCAGCTTTTGCAGGCCAATGGATTTACGCTGGAATTCGCCCCGCAGATCGTCGACCGTGTCGAATTGCATGGCGATCCGCGCATCTGGCGCAAGGTGGACCCGGCGCATTTTGTCTCTGAACAGCACAACGGTTGAAGGACGTTATCCCCGGCATGGCAAACCCTTCAGGTGCCACCGCGGATTGGCCGAAACACCGTTCACCGGCAATATAGATATAAGAGCCTGTGAACACATTTATTCTCAAAGAAGGCCAACAAACGGGCTTCAAGCGATTGGCGACTTAAGGAGACACCGCTCCAATGAAAAAGCAAAAATCTCGGATTTACGACACGCGCAAACGCGTTCTTGTCACGGGCGGCGCTGGTTTTCTTGGCTCGCACCTGGTCGATCGCCTTCTTGAACAGGGCCACGAGGTGCTGTGTCTGGACAACCTGTTCACAGGAAGTAAGCGGAACATTGACCATCTTCATGGAAACCCTCTGTTTGAGTTCATGCGGCACGACGTTACGTTTCCGCTCTTTGTTGAAGTGGATGAAATCTATAATCTGGCCTGTCCCGCAGCGCCCGTCCACTATCAACACGATCCGGTCCAGACGACAAAGACTTCGGTCCATGGAGCGATCAATATGCTGGGGCTGGCCAAGCGTCTTGGATGCAGGATTTTTCAAGCTTCAACATCCGAGGTCTATGGCGATCCCAGTGTCCACCCGCAGCGAGAGGATTATTGGGGGAACGTCAACCCAATCGGGCCCCGGTCCTGTTATGACGAAGGCAAACGCTGCGCCGAGACGCTGTTTTTCGATTATCACCGGGAAATGGGTTTGGATATCAAGGTCGCCCGCATCTTTAACACCTATGGACCACGCATGCACACCAATGATGGCCGTGTTGTCTCCAACTTTATCGTGCAGGCCCTGAAAGATGAGGAAATCACGATCTTCGGTGATGGGAGCCAGACACGGTCTTTTTGTTTCGTGGATGATCTGGTCCGGGGGTTTCTGCACCTGATGGATTCCCCAAGAGATTTTACCGGCCCGGTGAATCTGGGTAATCCAACCGAGGTCACAATTCTTGAATTGGCAGAAAAGATTATCGCGATGACGGGCTCTAAATCCAAGCTCACACGCCACCCGCTGCCACAGGATGATCCAAAGCAACGGTGCCCGGATATCACCCTGGCGACAACCAATCTGGACTGGCAGCCGGAATGTTCTTTGGATGAAGGGCTTGGAAAGACGATCACCTATTTTGACGAGTTGTTGAGCTCTTGACGGTCATGTATCAGCGCAGGACCACTGCATTGGAACAAAAATCATGACCAATCCTGATTATGAAAACTACACTGATCTGATGTGGTTGAACGATGTCGTGCGCGATGGGGAACTTGGGCCAATTGAACCACTCGCGTTCAAACCGTCCCGGGATAGGCTGTTTTACTTTGATCATTCGAGCCCGGAGTTCATCGCTCTGCCTTTTGTCACGCGGTTCGGGTATGATGAAGAAAGCGAATACGGGGCATCGACCGTCAAGGTAGAATTCGATGGCGAGACGCTTATCTATAGCCTCAATTCTGTCCGTCGCACGGAGATAGAACGGCTTGTGCGGGACAATCGGTTACCGCCGGGATATTGGCGTCTTTTCTGTTCGCACCTGCAGCTGTCAATTTACACGACGCAATACACTTTTCCCGAAGGGGGCATGTTTCTCGATTTTGGAGACGCGCCAAAGTTCGACAAGCCCGTCCTTGCCTATTGCACCTCCAAGCCGGCGCATTTTTGCGTTGTGGATCCGTTTTTCATTATTTCAAAGGCCTATTTCAGACTGCAGAGTGAACTGGAAAAGAACACGTTAGCGCTTGCTGACAAGCGGGATAAGGTCTTTTGGAGGGGTTCGGCTTCAGGGATCCGGACCACGTTTGCAAACAGCCAGCGCTACTTGCTGTGCAGCAAGATGCAACAGTCCAAACACCACGAACGCCTCGATTTTGGGATCATTGACACGCCCGATCCCGTTCTCAAACAGCTGATGGAGGAACTCGGCGAGATTCCGGAATTCGCCCAGCCTGCGACAAGGGTCAGTCCGGACACGTTCTCGCTCTACCGCTATGGCGTGGATGTCGATGGGAACTCCAATTCCTGGGGTGGCTTCTTTACCAAGATGTTGTCACGCGCTTACTTGATACGGGTCGCCTCGTGGGATGGGTTCCGACAGTGGTATTACCCCCGGCTGAGCAGCCAGGATCTTTATGCTCTGGTTGCACCGGATCTGTCGGATTTCGATGAGGTTCTGGATCGCGTTTTTTCTCTCTCGATCCAAGAGATCACGGACAAGGCACAGAGACTGTACGAATTCGCGTCCTCCATGGCTGTGTTTGACGAGATCGATCGGAACAACGCCGAACTTCACCAGTGGCTGAAAGATACGGCTCGCACTGAACAGGGCATGTAGTTTTAGCCACGAAAGATCGACGCGTCCGTGTCGTCGATCTTGCCCCGCCAGTCATCATCGCTGGATTTATAGGCCAGGTCATTGCGGAACTGGACGATCTCGCGCACCACGCGGGCTGGCTGAAAATCAAAACCATCGAAACAGGGGCGCAGGGCAGGGTTGTGATACATATGGGTCATGATGCCAGGACCCGTGACCAGCCAGACATTATTGGAAATGCGCCCCTCCACATTCTCCACCAACTGGGCAATCACCTTTTCATAAAGCGGATCGCGCGGGGCGCGGACAAACAGGAAATCATTGGCAACCCGCGTTTCGCGCAACATCAGCATGCCGCGGGCGGCAGGGACGATCAGATCAGGCAGGCCGCCGCCATTATGGGTGTCGGCATCCACATAGATGCCCCCTTCCTGATAAAGTGCGCAGTAGCGAAAGAAATCGGCCATCATGGCTGGGACCGCACATTGACGATAAGCCTGCAGCACACGTGGCTCGAAATGCGTATCGATATACGCCGCGGCACTTTCCTCGTCGAAGCGGCGATAGGTGAAGCTGTCTTCTTTCGCCCAACTGTCCATGAGGCGCTCGACTTCCGCCGGGGCGGTGGGGGTGTTCCAGAACTGAAAAAGCTGCATGTTGGTCCTTGTTACCGGCCTGTTACTGCACAATGGCCTGTTCGGCCCCCCAGCCGAGGGTCACCCGTTGCAAAAGTGCCATATCATTTGCGTTTACCTCTGCCAGAAGCGCATCCAGTGACCCGGTTGCCGTGCTCTCGATTGCGTCTGGTTCGCTGGAGACATTGCGCCGTTCCTCGGACCAGAAAAACTCGGGGTAAGGGTCAGCGATAGCCGCTGCAAGCCGTTCCAGCGTACCGTTGAAATCCGACACCAGGCCAACCAGGCTCAGCTGATCCAGCGCCGCCATGGCCCGGATCAGCTCGGGTTCAGGGCCGGGAACCAGTGCAGCGAGGCGCTGGGTATGAAAATCGCGGCATTGCCGGTCATGTGGTAATGACAGGCGGACCCGGACATAGCCTTCGAGATCGGTGTGTTTGGCCAGCACTGCACCGAAAGTCTCAGCCTGTTGCTTGCGCTCGAACCGGTAGGCGGATTTGATCCGTGCGATCGGATCACGCAAGAGCATAACAGAGACCACCCGCACCCCTTCGACCTGCGGCACTGGCCCCATCATCGTATGCGAAGAAAAGGCCACGGCCTCAGGCGTGGAGCGAATCCACTCTTCGACCTGAGGCGTGTTACCCATGGGACCGCCCTGAAACTCCTTTGTGACCCAGCGCTCACCAAAGTTCTGCTTCAAAATGAAATCCAGTGACGTACCGGCATTTTTAAAGAGGTGGTAATGTAAAATAATGGTGCGCAAGACGTCAGGTCGCCAATTTTGTTATGAACGCACTCAGCCTACGCGCGATTCTCAATCCATTCAACGCGTAGGAGTCGTGGACAGAAACAAGTCTGCCGCTTCAAATGCTTCACGCATGGCGATGTGCCCGCTTTCAAAGGAATAGCGGTCAGCCATATAAGCCCGGGCGGCCTTTGACATTTTCTGCCAGAGCGCATCATCGGTATCGAGTTGCTGAAGCGCGGAGACCCAATCATCCGGGGTCCGGGCGATAAAGCATTCCTGCTTGTCGCGCAGCCCGATCCCTTCGGCGGCCAAGGGACTGAGCACACAAGGGATTCCGCGCGCCAGCGCTTCAAGCACCTTACCCTTGATGCCCGCGCCCGAACGCAAGGGGGCCACGAAGATGCGGTGGGGATCAAATGCGTCGGCCATATCCTCAACAAAACCCACGGGATCAATCCGCTTCCCTTTAAGGGCCTTGATCTCACCGGTCATATGCGAGCCATAGATGGTCAGGGTCAGATCCGGGCATTTTCCAGAAATCAGGGGCATGATTTCGCGGGCAAACCACAGGATACCTTCGTGGTTAGGATGGTGACGAAACCCACCCAGGAAAGACATGCCACGCCGCTTTTTCAAAGGGGCAACCTTGTGGGGCATATGCACCACCCACGGGGTACGCAGCACCTTGGCCGCGCCTTCCGTATCGGCCTCGATCACGGCGTGTTCCATCTCGTTATAGCTGAGCACGACATCGACCTGCTTGATGATGTCGATCTCATCCTTTCGGGTCTGGCGCGCGTCTTCCAGCCGGGCTGAATCCTGTTCGGCCCGCGCCGCACGGATCTCACGCAGGAAATGAAGATCGGCGTTGTTAAACAGCACCTTGGCCTGAGGGGCCAGCACACGGATTTGTGGCAGCACATCACGCGCCACGTAAAACCGCGTGATGTAAAAGGCATCAAAATCGGCGGCATGGCGCATCAGATATTCCTGGGGACTGAGGTAGAAGGGGGCATAGACCACCTCGACCCCCAGCTTCTGCAGATCTTCGGTATATTTCCCCATATGCGCCATGTTGGTGGGCATGAAGGTGACCTTGTAGCCCAGCGACTGCACCAGAAGGATTTCCTGCAGGGCTGCATAGGACCCTGCATCCTGATCCGTCCGCGGGGTGGTGTAGTCGACAAACAGCACGCGTCCGATAATGCCGCGATCCTTTTCCAGATCCGGGTCTTTGCCTTCGCGCCCGAACTTGGCATAGTCCTTGGCCCAACGGCGTTTGAACTTGGGACGATTGATTTCCTGGTAGCGTTTGAAACCCGATGTCACATCGGTACCCGACGTCATGCCTTCGTAATGGTAGACCACCGATGACGGAACAAACCAGGTGGTGTACCCCGCCTCGCGCACTTTGAAGGCAAAATCGGTATCTTCAAAATACATCGGTTCGAGATAATGCGAGAGCCCTCCAACCTCGTTCCAGACGGCCTTGGGCACCATCATGGCCGCCCCTGACAGGTAATCGGCCTGACGCGCATAACAAAAGCGCGGGTCGTTAGAGTTCTGGCGATTGCCATAGTTCCAGGGATTACCCGTGCCCCAAATGATGCCGCCCGCATCCTGCAGCGCGCCATCGGGATAAAGCAGCTTGGAGCCAACAAGCCCGACATTATCAAAGCGTTTGAAGGCTGCCAGAAGCTCATCAAGCCAGCCTGTGGTGACTTCTACATCATTATTGAGCAACACCACATAATCGCCCCGCGCTTTATCCACGCCCGCGTTACAGGCTCGGATAAAGCGTTGCGACTCGGCGTTGTGCAGCACCGTGATGCCCGAGACAATTGTTTCAAGCTCGGCCGTTTCATCCGTCGAACCGTCATCGACCACGATCACCTCAAAGCTTGCCTGGTTGGGGGCAATAAGCAGCGAGCACAGCGCCAGATACGTCACTTCAACCTTGTTATAGGCAGGGATGATGATCGACACATCAGGCTTGTCGACCTGCGGAAAGGCAAGCGGCTGTAATTTGACCCTGGTATAGCCACCTTCAACCGTGGCCAGGGCAAAGGCCAGCTGGGCGAAATCTGCCCCGGACGGTGTTTCGCCCCGGCCTGCTTGCGCAAAGAGCGCTTTAAGCCCGGCATAGCGCCGCGCGGTCTGGGCGAAAATGGCATCGGGGAAGGGGGCCGCACTTTCGCGTTGCAACACATCCGCCGGCGTCAGAATGGCTGGCAAAAACACCAGGGTTTCCCAATACGGCACACTCCCGGAACCATCGCGCAGGCTGAGATGGTGGGTCACCCCGTCCAGATAGCGCTCGGACAGGCGCAACGGGGTCTGCCCGGGCTGCAGCCTGACCTGCCGATCATGACGCCCATCCACATAAAGTGACAGATCCACAGCATGTTGTGCCTCGATCATCAGCGTATAGCCGTCGTCGATATCCACCCTGACCTCGGGCAGAGAGGGCAGGGAAAAGGTCTGCCGGTCATCCCCCTGATACAGCAGCAACGTGGCGCCGGGCTCCGGAATGGCCGGCATGCGTGCCGATACCCAGACACCATCGGTAGGAAGAGTATCTCCGTCAAAGATCACCGGGGTCAGCATCTTGCCCGGTTCTTTTGCCCCTCCGGGCCCCACATGCACATCCGACAGAAACATGAACGGCTCGCTTCCGGAGCCATCATCGACATAGCCGGCATATTCCACAACCAGTCGCACCTCAAAGCGGCCATTGCCATGGGGCAGGGGCACGGACACTTTCTGGTAATCTTGAGCATGGACCCCACCACGGGCATTCATCTCAAAACTCACCTTGCGGTCCGTGAAGACGTTACTGTCGACATGATGAAACTGCACATGCAATGTGGCGCGCGCCCGGTGCGTGCCCAAAAGCGCCTGAAAGCAAAGGCCGGGTTCTTCAACGTCAACCACTATAGGGCGGCTGATCTCGATCCGAGTAGGCGTATCCCGGTGCACCACCATCATTTGGACGGTTTGGCTGCCGGGCAAGGCCCAATCCATCAGCTGGTTGACCCAGACGGCAACCATGTCACCGGGTGAGGCCTCGGGCGGGTGAGTCTGGATATGCTGATTGAGCCCATCTGCTGCCAGCGCCGTGCGCCGTGCAAAAGAGTAATCGTCAAAAGCTGCCGCCGGGCAAGGCGTAAAAGGCACACGCGCAGATTGCATGCCCAAATCTACCGGGTGGGATGGCGTCGTCGCAAAATTAACGAAAACAGAGCCTTCCACCATGATAGTGCAGCGCGGGTCCTGAGGGCGGGTCTTGATTTTCAACATGGCCAAACTCTTTATCCTCATATCTGCTCCGGCAGGCTTGGCTCTATCGGCTATAGGGCTGCAGCGCCACAGGGTACCGGTTATTTATCCAGAATATCCCGATGGTAACGGTTCAACAGAAAAAGCCCGGCCAGCATCATGGAAGCCCCGATCAGCATTGGATAGGCCACCGAGATATAGGTGGGGTTATAATAGGGGTAATACGCATCCCGCATCATCCCGATGGGATGAACCAGCGGGTTGTACCACAACATGTCCTGATAAGGTTGCGGTACCGTCTCGAACAAAAAGAACATGCAAGAGATCAGGAACATAGGCCTGTTCAACACCGCCCAGACCGATTGCCAGACCGGGTAGGCCACGACCAGAAAGCCATTGAGCGTTCCAATGCCAACCGCCAGTGTCAACACGATCACATAAGCCAGTGCGGCTTTGCCCAAGTCGATGCTGACATCCCCCACAAAGAGCAGGATAACCCCGGTCATCACCAGAAAATGCACCATGAACTGGGTCAATGTATTCAGGATAAACCGTGCCAGCAGCGCATCGACGAAGGTAACCCGCGGGTATTCCAGAAGGGCCCGGGAAAAATTGAGAGTTTGCGACAGTTTGCCAGCCACATCGCTATATATCAGGAACGTCAGAATGCCTGTGGCATAAAACAGCGGAAAAGATGTGCCGAGTGGCGGATGGCGAAACCCGGCCGAAAAGATTGCCGTCAGAATCGCGATGCCCGCCACCGGTTCCAGCACCGCCCAGATATAGCCGCCCGGAGAGCGCCCATAAGAGGTCGACATCTCGCGCAGCATCAACGCGAACACCGTCCGCGACGTGGCAAAAGGCAGACGCACTTCGCGCAATTGCGCCATCTCATCCGCGGAAATGCGGGGTTGGGGCGAGGAAGGTGGGGTAATATCGGTCATGGAAAGGAGTGTTGGCAGCCCTTTGGCAATTCGCATATAGTCATGACATAATTCAAAATCCTCTGAAACGGTCGGAAAGTCCAGTTTCCATGTCCAACCCGCCTTCTGCACCGATGCTGGTGGCTCCGGCCCGGGCAGCTCCTGCTGCACCAAAGGTCGAACCGAAAATCCGCAAACCTGCGGCCAAGGCGCTGCTGCAGCGGCGGCACGCACGACTGGCGATCAGCTTCGTACTGGTCTGGATTTTGCCGATGATACTGACGGCCGGTTATCTCTGGACACGGGCCGCGGATCAGTATGCCTCTCACCTGGGCTTTTCTGTACGCACCGAAGAAGCGAGTTCGGCCATCGAGATCCTGGGCGGAATTACCGATCTGTCGTCAGGCAGCTCGTCGGATACAGATATTCTCTATGACTTTCTGACAAGTCAGGAACTGGTGCGCCAACTGGATGAGGCAATTGGCCTGCGCACCATCTGGTCCCGTGTAAGCCGTCGGCAGGATCCTGTCTTTTCCTATGATCCGGACGGTACAATCGAAGATCTTCTGGCGCATTGGGAGCGCAAGGTAACCATCATCTACGACAGTGGTACCGGGCTGATTGATGTGCGCGTTCTTGCCTTTGATCCGAGAGACGCCCAGATCGTTGCCGAGGCGCTTTTGCAAAAATCCACCGAGATGATCAACGCCTTGTCGGCCATCGCGCGCGAGGATGCGATCGGCTATGCAAAAACCGAGCTGGAAACGGCGGTTGAGCGGCTCAAAACCGCACGTCAGGCGGTGACCGAGTTCCGCAACCGCACGCAGATCGTGGACCCGTCCATCGACACGCAGAACCAGATGGGGCTTTTGGTGACCCTGCAACAGCAACTGGCTGAATCGTTGATTGATCTTGACCTGCTGCAGAACACCACCCAGGACAATGACCCCAGGATCGTGCAGGCACAGCGCCGGATCGAGGTGATCGAGCTTCGCATCGAAGCCGAGCGCCGCAAGCTGGGCCTGGGCAACGCGAGCGAAGGCGGCGATGTCTTTGCCACGCTGGTAGGCGAATACGAAGGGTTGATCGTAGACCGCGAATTTGCCGAGGCCGCCTATACCAGCGCCTTGGCGTCCTATGATTCCGCCCTGGCCGAGGCACGCCGTCAAAGCCGTTATCTCGCCCCCCATGTGCGCCCGACCCTGGCCGAGCGCGCCGAATATCCCAAGCGCGGCAATATCCTGTTGCTGGTGGGGCTGTTCCTGTTCTTCTCCTGGGCGATCGGCGTACTGCTCTATTACAGCCTGCGTGACAGGCGCTAAACGCCATGATCAAGCTGGAACGGTTGACCAAGCGGTTTCCCATGCGCAGCGGATACAAGACGGTGATCGATGATCTCTCAGCCGTCTTTCCCAGCGGTCAGAGCGTTGCTCTGCTGGGCCGCAACGGAGCGGGAAAATCGACACTTTTGCGTCTGATCTCGGGGGCGCTGCGCCCCAGTTCGGGACGTATCCTCTCCACGGGCACGATTTCTTATCCCGTCGGCTTTGCAGGCACATTTCACCCCCAGCTCTCGGGCGCCCAGAACACCCGCTTTGTCGCCCGTATCTACGGAGTCGATACCGATGAACTGATTGATTTCGTACAAGACTTCGCAGAACTGGGGCGCCATTTCCATATGCCCTTCCGTACCTATTCATCGGGGATGCGCTCGCGTCTGAGCTTTGGCGTTTCGATGGGCATCCCCTTTGACACCTATCTGGTGGACGAGGTGATGTCGGTGGGCGATGGATCGTTCCGCGAGAAAAGCGGCGCTCTTTTCGCAGACCGCCGCCGCACGGCTGGGGCAGTGGTGGTGTCGCACTCACCGCCCATGATCAAGGCCATGTGCGACATGGCGGTGGTGTTGGAAAACGGTGAGGTCACCTTTTATGATGATGTGGACGCCGCGCTGGCGCATCATGACGAAAACATGAAAAGGCCGCCCCCGAATTAGAATGTAGAGCTGCTCTTATCGTTCCGCTCAATCCGGGGTTATCCGCCCGGTCAACAGCGTTGCTGCCAGTGCCCTTGCCTCTGTGGCAAAGCGTTCGGGCGCATAGCGTGATGCCCAAAAAGACCGGATAGCGGCCTCATATGCCTTTCTGTCTGCCAGGTAGCGCGTGAGCATATCATCGATAGCCGTCACTTGCGCCGCCCGGTTGCCTTGCAAACACAGAGCAAGAGGGTGCCCTTCAGCCAGCGCCGTGGCCCCGTCGAACGCTCCCAGGATCAAAGGGAGGCCATATTCACAAGCTTCCAGCGCCCCAATGGGCTGACCTTCGTAGCGCGAACTCAGCATATACCCATCCGCCTGCGCCAGAAGCGGACGCACATCCGGAAGCGGCCCCAACAGCCGCACCCGCCCCGCAGCCGCACCAGCCAGCCGCTGCACCTGCTGTGCAAAGCGCGGGTGATTGGTGCCGGCGCCGCAAAGGCTGAGGGTGACATCGCCCGGCAAATGCCGCATCAGGCGCAAGGCGGCGGCATAGTTCTTTTGCCAGCCCACCCGGCCTGTCATGACAATATGTCGCCCCGGCGGGCGGGACAGGCCGGAGACCTGATCTGGCACGCGTCCCGATACGGACCCCAGATGCGAGGCATTGCCCAGCACATGGGAGACGTGACCGGTCATGGCTTCTCCCATCTCGGCCTGCATCCTGTCTCTTTGGGCCGGGGTCAGAAACACCAGATCCAAAGGCGGGCAGGCCGTCAGCAGGCGACGTTCAATCCTGCGGGCAGGGGTACTGGTGCCCGGACGGTGACCACGCCCAAAGGGCAAGCCGTGATAGGTCAGCGCCACACGCGTGCCGGACGGGCCATGATGGTCGGGCTGCCACTGCCCTGACACCATCAACTGGCGCAGAGCCAACACCGGCATCCGCGCATGAGCCCAGACAAGATCAGCAGGATGATCTGTCAGGCAGGCAGCCAGCGCGCCCCGCGCAGCGCGCCAGTGGCGAGGGTCAAGACGGCTTGCCAACCCCGGCAGGGCCACATGTTTCGCCCCCAAGGCAGAAATGTTCGCATAACCGCCCTGGTCCGGTTCACTGATCACGGTGAGGCGCGCATGTCCTTGCAGGGCGCCCACCAGATCGGTGATATGGCGCGGCACACCTGACGCATGTCCGTCGCCCCCCAACAGAACGATGTGTGGCTCAGACAAGCCCAAGAGCCGCCGCTCCGAAAAAACCTGCCGTGCCCAGAGGGCGTTGCCGGTAAAGCCCCAGCCGGGCAAAGGCCCGCACCCGGGACAGGCCGCGTTGTGCCCGCGCTTCCTCGAACGCATCGAAAAGAGCGCTGTTCTCTGGCGTCAGGTCATCCCGCATGTGCCTCAGCGCGCCCGCGTTCAGGTTGAGTCGCCGGGCAAAGGCCCCGCCCAGCACCGCCCGCTTGCGCGCCAGCTGCGCCAGCGCCCCACGCCCCGCGCCAATCGCATTGCCTGCATGCTGGCGATACAGCACCACGGGCGGACCATCATCATGCAGTACATGTCCTCCCACGCCGCTGACCAGCTGATAAAGCCACCAGTCATGCGCAAAAAGCGCGTCGATCCGTCGGGCCATCCTGCGCGCCAGGGCGGCGGCGGCCGCGTTCAGTACGATGGTGTTGCCGGTGGCCACATTCTCGATCAGTGCATTGGCAAAGCCCGGGGGGCGGGCAAGCGGGGGCATGGAACGCTGCGTGTGATCTTCGGACCCGTCCCAGGGCCGCACCCGCGCACAATAAAGGGCCGGCACATCTGCGGGCAGGGGGGTCAGGGCGGCAACAGCGCGCGCCAGTTTATCCGCCGTCCACACATCGTCCTGATCGGCAAACGCCAGCGGCCCTGGCCCAGACTGACCGATCAGATGCAGGTAATTGGCCGCAAACCCGGACCGGGGCCCCGAGATCACCGACACCTCTTGTGCTACATCGCCAGCAAACGCCTCGAGCACCACACGGCTTTCCCCTCCGGCACTGTCATCACTGGCTAGAAGCCGCCATTGCCCATGACTTTGCGCGGCCAGGCTGTGCAATTGTGCTGGCAGATGGTCTGCGCCCTCGCATACCCCCATGAGTATCTGAATACTGCCCATACCTGCCTCAGCCATGTCCTGCCGCCTCCACCGGATCCAGCATTGGGAACAGTGGTGCTCCCGCCGGGATTAGTTTATCCGGGGCGCAGGTGCAAAGACTAGGTCTGGATTTCATGAGTAACTATCTTCGCTGGGCGCTGGTCAAACGCTTTGTTGCGGTTGTCAGACAAGAAGGGCTTGGCCACGCCCTGCATCGCGTCGGGCTGTATCTTGGGCGCCAGCTTCGCGGCTTTGGCCCCAGCGTTCTGAGAGCCAAGGGCACGGCGACAGCGCCAGAAGCCTATCTGCAGGGCACCTGGGCCGATATCGCGCGAGGCGGCGGTTTTCATGCGCCCCGTGATCGAACAGGCCCTCCGAAGATCGCCCTCATTGGGGACCTCAACCTGTCGCAATGTCGCAAATACAGGGTCGAGCAATTGGCCGCCTTCTGGCAGGCACAGGGCGTGGCCTGCGATTATGCACATTACGAGGATATCCCGCGCTGTGTCCGCCTTCTGCAGGAGGCCACGCATCTGTGTGAATACCGGCTTGAAGCGACACCGCTCACGCAGATGTACCGCTATGAAGCACGGAGGCTGGGGCTACCGGTGCTTTATGACATTGATGACCCGTTGTTTTCCGTGTCGGCCTATGAAACCTACCACAACATGGCCGCGCTCGAGCCCGGACTGAAAGCACATTTCCTGTCTGTTGCCCCGCGCTATGCCCAGATGATGAACAGCGCCGACATGGTCACCCTGTCGACCCCGGGCCTGGTTGAGCACGCAAGGCTTTATACCCCGCGCCCCGTTCATATGCGCCGCAACTTTGCCGATGAACAAACGCTTGCAGATGGGGCGCAGGCGATAGAGGCCGTCCAGAAGACGCCGGATGACGCACTCTTTCGCGTGGTCTTTGCCAGCGGGTCGCAAGGGCATGAGGCCGATTTCGAGATCATCGCCGAGGCGATGGAGGCCTTTGTCACAGCAGCTTCGGATCGCCGCCTGATGGTGCTGGGACACTTCCGTCTGGATCTGCTGCCCAGTTCCTTGCGGGCGCGCACCGAGCATCACAAGTTCCTGCCCTACGAAGAATATCTGGAGCATCTAGCCCGGGCCGATGTAGCGGTGATGCCGCTGCAGGACGATCTTTTCAATCGCTGCAAAAGCGCCGTGCGGGTGATTGATGCCGCCTCGGTGGGGTTGGTATCGGTGGTGAGTGATGTCGGCGATCTGGCCAACCTGGTGGAAGACGGCACCACGGGGTATGTGGCCCGCCAGCCCGACGACTGGTTGAACGCCCTGGAAAATCTGGCACAGGACCGAGCCAAAACGCGGACCATGGGGCAGGCAGCCCGGGCCCAGCTCGAGACGCATTGGGCCGGGCAACCCGCGCCGCATATCATCGACCCCGAAGTGCTGGACTGGGTCCGCACATGACCCAGACCGTGCCCCATATCCTGCTGGCCAATGTGTTTTTCGCCCCTTTTTCCTATGGCGGGGCAACAGTGGTGGCCGAAGAAGTTGCCCGGTCTCTCGTACGACGGGGCGCCGCCAAAGTCAGTGCCGTATCGCTTATGTCACGCGCGGAACTTGCCCCTTATACTGTCATTCGGTCACATGTGGGCGGAATCGACAACTACCTGATCAACATGCCCGCAGGCCGCAGCCCACAGGCTTTCTGGGACAATCCTGAAGTCGAGGCAGTGCTGGACGATCTGATGGGTCAGCTGTCCCCGGATCTGCTGCATGCCCATTGCATTCAGGAAATCGGGATTGGCCTTTTGCGCGCCGCAGACCGGAGGCAGGTGCCCACCATCCTGTCCGTGCATGATTTCTGGTGGATTTGTGAACGCCAGTTCATGGTGCGCATGGACAACGTCTATTGTGGGCAAAACCCGGTGCGGGTCGAGGCCTGCAAAGGCTGCGTGGGAGATATTAACGCCACCCGCTCTCGCTTTGAGGCCCTCACGGAGGCCGCTCAAATGGCCCAGATTGTCACCTATCCAAGCCGCTTTGCACTGGAGCTGTGCGAGGCCTCAAACCTTGCCCCCGGGCATGGAGTGGTCTGGGAAAACGGGGTTCATCTGCCCGGGCCAGGCTTTGCCGCCGCTCAGGCTGCCCGCCGCACCCGTGATCCGCGCACGGTCTTTGGCTTTGTCGGCGGGCCATCGCAGATCAAAGGATGGCCCATCATCCGCGCCGCCTTCAAAGGGTTGGAGCGTGCCGACTTTCGGGTCGACCTTGTGGATGGCAGCCGCGATGGCGAATGGTGGCGGGGGCACAGTTTTGCCGACCTGCCAGGAGAATGGCGCGTCCTGCCGCGCTTTGAGCAAACGGATATGGATCAGTTCTATGCCGGCATCGACGTCTTGCTGTTCATGTCGCAATGGAAAGAAACCTTTGGTCTTGCGATCCGGGAAGCGCTTGCCCGCGGCATCCACGTGATCCAGACCGACAGCGGCGGAACCACCGAACACGGGGCCGTAGACCCTGCGCGGCTCATTCCCATTGGGGCAGGGCCTCAAGCATTGCAGACCCAGCTTGAGGAGGCCATCCTCAAAGGGCATCAGGACCTGCCTACAACCCGTGACGTCACAGGATTTGACGATCAGGCCAGGGCGCTGGAACATGAAATCTCGAAACTCGTTGCGCCGGGCCCGGCTGTCTCAACATCATAATCCGTTCTCTTTGTCTTCCAAAAGACCGGGAATTTCTTTGCAACTCAGAATAGAACACCCCCTGCCATCCCTTTTAGGCCTGTAATCAATGTTATGTTAATTTTTGCGCTTTGGACGCCATATGTACCTTTGCCACGGTCCGGAAAATCGCCCTGTTCGGGCAACAGCTTTCCCGCTAAAAGCGGGCACGTATAACGATCGGCCCGAAGCAAAGGACAATACCATGATCACACCTGTGCTTTTGTGCGGCGGCTCGGGCACGCGGCTGTGGCCTCTTAGTCGGAAATCATACCCCAAACAGTTCACGCAGCTTCTGGATGACCAGACCCTGTTTCAGGCGTCGGCCTTGCGATTGTCAGGGCCGGATTATAACGCCCCTCTGGTGATAACAGCCTCGGATTTCCGCTTTATCGTAGCCGAGCAGTTGCAAGCGGTGGGGATCGACGCCAGCGCCATCCTGCTGGAGCCCGAAGGACGCAATACCGCCCCCGCTGTTCTGGCCGCCGCCCTGCATGTGGCCCAAGACGACCCGGACGGGCTGATGCTGGTGGCGCCATGTGATCACGCAGTACGTGACGCGAACGCCTTTCGCGATGCCGTCGCCTCCGGGGTACCCGCAGCAGAAACCGGCCAGCTTGTCACCTTTGGCATCACACCGACCTATCCAGAGACCGGCTATGGATATCTGGAACTGGCCGAGGCCCCACAAGGGGTGGCGCCCGTGCCCCTGTCCCGTTTTGTTGAAAAACCTGATGCGGACCGCGCGACTGAAATGGTGACCGACGGGCGGCATCTGTGGAATGGCGGGATATTCTTGTTTCGCGCACGCGATATCCTGACCGCGTTCGAGGCCACTGCCCCCGGCCTCATCCCCCCGGTCCGCGCAGCCCTTGAGGCGGCAAAGCCCGATCTGGGTTTCCTGCGCCTGGCGCCAGAACCCTGGGGAAAAGCCGAAGACATCTCGATCGATTACGCCGTGATGGAACGCGCGGATAATCTGTCGGTCGTGCCCTTCCCGCATGGTTGGTCTGACCTTGGCGGATGGGATGCAGTCTGGCGCGAAAGCACACAGGACACACAAGGCGTTGCCACCTCCGGTAATGCCACTGCCCTTGATTGTCAGAACACGTTGCTACGTTCAGAGGCGGATCAGCTGTCACTGGTGGGCATTGGGCTTGAGGATGTCGTGGCTGTCGCCATGCCCGACGCAGTGCTGGTGGCCCATGCCTCGCAAGCCCAAAGAGTCAAAGAGGCGGTTGCCGAACTCAAAGCCAAATCGGCCCCCCAAGCCACAGAGTTTCCCAAGGACCACCGCCCCTGGGGGTGGTTCGAAAGCCTTGCCATCGGGGACCGTTTTCAGGTCAAGCGCATCCATGTGCATCCCGGCGCGGCGCTGAGCCTGCAAAGCCACCACCACCGCTCTGAACATTGGATCGTTGTGCAAGGCACTGCCAAAGTGACCATTGACGGCACCGAACAGTTGGTCAGCGAAAATCAATCCGTCTATATCCCGCTCGCCGCCGTCCATCGCATGGAAAACCCGGGCAAAGTGCCCATGGTTCTGATCGAGGTTCAGACCGGCAGCTATCTGGGAGAAGACGACATCACCCGCTACGAGGATGTCTACGCACGCTCATGAAACGATATATCTCAGCTCTGGCCCGGCGGCTTGCGCCACCCCCTCCGCACGCCCCTGCCCCGGCCGCCCAACACGGGCGCAGCCCCCAGCCCCCTGCCCGGCTTTTCCCAGGCATCGGCAAGCATCACAACATCATGGATGTGGGCAATTTCATCGCGGCCATGTCCTCGGCTGAATTTGCCAATGCCGAGTTCACCCAGGCCCGCCCGTTCCCAGAAAAAAATCAGATGTATCCCTGGGCCATGAGCCAGACCAAGGGCGACGGGCTGGTGATGGAGTTTGGGGTGGCCAGCGGCGGCACTGTCAACCAGCTGGCCAATCTGCACAAAGGTCCGGTCTATGGCTTTGACGTCTTTACCGGTCTGCCCGAAACATGGCGCCCCGGCTTTCCCAAAGGGGCCTTTGCCCAGGATGCGCTTCCCAAGGTGCGCAAGAATGTCGAGCTGGTGGTGGGCCTTTTCGAGGATACCTTGCCGGGCTTTGTCGCCTCCCACCCCGAGCGGGTCAAACTGCTGCATGTGGATTGCGATATTTACTCAGGCACGGTTACGATCTTTACCGAACTGGAAAACCAGATCGACGATGATACGATCATTGTCTTTGACGAATACCTGAATTTCGCCGGCTGGGAGCGGGACGAGCATCGCGCCTTCATGGAGTTTTGCGCGCGCACCGACCGGGTGCCGGAATATCTGGCCTTCGTGCCTGCCTCCGAACAGGTGGTGGCCCGCGCCAAACGTCGCCGCCCCGGACAACGCGTGCCACAGATTGTAGCTGCGGCCGCCCCGGCCGAGCACGCCGCCGGCCCCGAGGACGGGCTGCTCTTGTCCCATGTCCGCCATGTGACCTTTGATCAGATGGAGGAAGCGGGCCTTGACGTGCGCCGCTTTAACGATGGGGCTGCCTCCCTGAATATGGGCGATACGAAAACCTATCCCAATATCCCCAAGAACTGGCGCAAGCCCCAGGATCTGCTGCCCACCCGCGCCGCCTGGATCAAGGGCGCCGAACTGTTCTCGGATGGGTCGGTGCGCATGCCGGGACGGCTTTACAATTACTATGACGGGGCGTTTCACCTCGAACCCTGGCAAGACCGTCATGTGCGCAGCGTCCTGCACCATCTGGATGCCGAGACGGGCGAGGCCCTTATCAAGGCCCGTGGCCCGCGCGAAAAGATCCCGGGCAAGGCTTTTTCCCTGATCACCAACGCCGCCGCGAATTACGGGCACTTCATCCATGACGTTCTGGCCCGCATCCATTACGACGCGGTCGGTGCTATCAAACCGGGTGAGCACAAAATCCTCGCGCCTCGTTGCCGCTTTCCTATGCAACGCGCCTTGTTAGAGACTGTTTTTGCCGGTTACGACATCATCGAGCTGGCCCCCGGCAATGTTTATGAAGTCGAGGAATTGGTCTGGCCCGCCAATTTCTGCTCGTCGACTCGGTTCAACCCCGCGGGCCTTGCCACCCTGGCAGAGCGGCTGCGCAGCGCCATGGCACCGTATCGGGATGGATCAGCCCGCAAGGTCTGTGTGTCCCGCCGTGACGGCAAGGGCGGCGGCGGACGCGAGTTTGTCAACATGGACGCCTACGAGGCGCTGGCCAGCGAGCATGGGTATGAGGTGGTCGAGGTCTCGACGCTGTCGATTGAAGACCAGTTCGCGCTCTGGGCCAACGCCACGCATATCCTCGGGGTTCATGGCGCCGGGTTGATGAACATGATCATGATGCCGGAAGGCAGTTTTTATACCGAGATAACCGGCGCGCCCTTTGGGCCGGCCTTCATTTCCCGCTGCGCCGCAGCTGCAGGCCATAACGTGGAAGGCGTGAACGGCATCGAGAACAAGCAGGGCAAACCTGAAATCGATCTTAAAGGGCTGGCCAAGATCTTGAAGGCCCGTGGATGACTGATGCCCCTGCCCTGCATGGCGCGCGGCACATCCTGATCGTGGGTGCCGGTTTTGCCGGGGCGGTCTATGGGCGCACCCTGGCCGAGGCGGGCTGGCGGGTCGAGATCATCGACCGGCGCGATCATGTGGCCGGCAACGCTCATGATGCCGTGGATGGCAATGGCGTGCGGGTCCACACATATGGCCCACACCTGTTTCACACCCAGAACAAAGAGGTGTTCGACTGGATCTGCCGCTTTGGCGCAATGACGCCCTATCGTCACAGCGTGACGGCCCGGCTGGAGGATGGCCGCCACGTGCCGCTGCCCATCAATCGGGCCACGTTAGAGACGCTTTTTGACGTCACCCTGCCCGATGCCGCCGCTGTCGAGGCGTTGCTGGCAGCCCAGGCTGTCCCCATCAAAGCCCCTGCAAATGCTGGGGAATATCTGCAAAGCCGGATCGGCCCCCAGCTCACAGACCTGTTTTTCAGACCCTATACAAGGAAGATGTGGGGGCTTGAGCTGGAGGACATGGACGCTTCGGTGGTGCGCCGCATCCCGCTGCGCGACGATTACACCAGCGATTATTTTCCCAATGACACCTATCAGGCGGTGCCCCAAGACGGGTACACCGCGCTTTTTGCCAATATCCTGGATCACCCGAATATTTCGATCAGCCTCAGCACTGATTTTGACCGTGATATGCAACGCGACGCGCATTGGTGCTTCAACGCCATGGCGATTGACGATTATTTCGACCGGTGCTTTGGCGCGCTGCCCTACCGATCGATCCGGTTTCATACAGAGGCGCGCCCGCGTGCAGATCTGACAGGCACATCGGTGGTCAACTATACCGATGACGGCCCCCTGACCCGCGAAACCAGGTGGGCGCTGCTGCCCGGACACGAGGTTGACCCAGGTCCGCAGACCACGGTCACGGTTGAAGAACCCTGCTCTTACGAAGACAACGGGTACGAGCGCTATTATCCTGTCAAAACTGCTGATGGGCGGTATCAGGAGGTTTATCGCCGCTATGCGGATGAGGCCGAGCGGCATGACCGCCTCAGCTTTATCGGGCGTTGCGGGACATATCAGTATCTGGACATGCATCAGGTCATCAATCAAAGCCTGATGCAGTGTCAAAAATGGATCGCAAGCCAGACATAGGCTGTCAGAACAGGAAATCTGTTCCGTCAAGATCCGCCAGATCAACCCCCACCAGGGTAATCGAGCTGTCGACGCCGGTGGTGATCACCACATCCAGACCCACCTGCTCGGTCTGCGCCAGCACATCAGAGGTGACATAGAATGTCGACAGGCCACTGATATCCAGAACCTCGAGAATGTTGTTCGCATCAAAACCGATAACCCGGTCATGCCCATGTCCGTCGGCAAAGACAAACCGGTCAGCATTGAAATCCCCGTAAAGGATGTCGTCGCCCGCGCCGCCAATCAGCGTGTCGAACCCGGAATTGCCACCCAGAATATCGTCGCCTTCTTCGCCCACGATGTAATCATTGCCTGATCCGCCAAAAAACCGGTCATCCCCGGTGCCCCCCCACATCTGGTCATTGCCGCCCTGCCCAAAATGGCTGTCCGGCCCTTCGCCGCCATAAAGCAGATCATCCCCGTCACCACCAAACAACCGGTCAAAGCCCAAGTTGCCATAAAGGGTATCGTTCCCCTCATCACCAAAGAGGTTATCCGCCTGGTGTCCGCCATCGATCACATCATCGCCACTGCCACCAATCAAAAGGTCAAAACCTTGTTCCCCCAGAATGGTGTCATTGCCGGCGCCGCCTTCGACCCCATCCACAGTGAAGCCAAAGCTGAAGCCCGCACTGATCCAGTCATCACCATCGCCCCCGAAGATACGGTCTGGGCTGCCTCCGCCCCAGATTTGGTCATCGCCCACGCCTCCATAGATCACGTCAAACCCGTCACCTCCCGTGATCACGTCATGGCCCGTTCCCCCTTCGAGGAAATCCGCATTGTTGCCTCCCGAGATCGTATCATCCCCCACGCCGCCCAGGATCGTGTCGAACCCTCCCGCCCCGATCAGAACATCATTGTTGCCATTGCCCTCGATCAGATCATTGCCGCCCTGGCCGACGATTTCATCTGTGCTGGAGCCGCCAATCAGATTGTCGTTCTGAGGAGAGCCCATCTGTGCATTGCCGCCTGTCGCCACAATCACGGGTTCCGGGCGCATCTGAACCTCAAAAGAAGGTTTGGGATAAAACAGGGTCGGATCCAGATCGCCACCGGTTTCTGGCCCTGTGTCGGGGCTGTCATCGATATAATCGTCCAGATCGGTCGAAATATTCGGGTTCAGGCCCAACCCACCGTCTTCAAAATCCGCCCATGTCAAAGGTGATCCATCCGCCGTATAGACATGCAGCACCTCAGTGCCGATGCGAATCTCAGCGCCCCAGCTGCGGCTGATCAACAGGATGTCCTCAACTCCGAGACCCGGCAAAGGGGCCGTGAGCAGGATCGTGTCGATGCCCCGCTGAAAATCCAGGATACGGTCAACCGCGCCGTCCTCTGCAAATATGAACGTGTCGGCCCCGGCATCACCGCTCAGCAGATCAAGGCCCGCACCATCGGTGATCACATCATTGCCCACACCGCCTGACAGCGTGTCAGCACCGGCACCGCCAGAAATGACGTCATCCCCCGCGGTTCCCGAGAAGATATCAGCACCGGCATCGCCGGTCTGGGTCACACCCGCATTCTCCAGATCAAAGGAAAATTCGACCAAATAAGGGGGCCCTTGCATCGCCACAAAGATCCGGGCCATGTCACCCGTCACCACCACCTCAATCGCTGAAATCCCGTTGAGAGGCGTTTCAAGGCTCGCCGCCAGCGTGGCCACTTCCAAAAGCTGCCCCCCCGGCAGCAACGTGAACACTGTCAGCCCCTGATCGCTGCCGGCTGCCACCACGTAAGGCTGCCCGGCGATTTCCATAACAGACAGATGGCTGACATCGTCAAACCGGGTGTCGAGCGTGTCGATCATGTGATCCACTGGCACAAGGGTGTTGCCCTCGATAACCAGAACAGTCAGCGAAGAACTGCCCGAGGCCGCCATGATCACATAGGCCATCCCATCCGGCCCGGTGAGCGTGACCACGGCACTAGGACTATCGACCCAGGCCCCATCCTCGGGGCTGGCCGTGTCGACATGGGCAAACTGCCCGTTGCCCCCGGCTCTGAGCAGCGCGATCTGGTCTGACCCGGCATAGGTCACCACCGCATAATCGATGCTATTTACAGTGACCCATGACACGGCATTGGCTGTCTGCCCTGCCAATTCGCCAAGCCCTGTTGGCACGCTGACGCTGACCTGCCCGTTGCTGCCAAACTCCAGCTGGGCCAGCCCGCCCCCCCGCAGGGTGATCATGGCGCTGGTCCCATCCCCGGACATAGCGATGGCACTGATCTGGCCCAGATCAAATCCACCCGCATCAAAGGTGACGGAACCGTTTAGGCCCGATCCCGTCTCGACCTGACCTTGCAAATCATCATCAGACAGACCTGCCAGCAGCACATTGGTGGTGCCCCCTGGCCCCGTGACCAGAGCGATCTCGGTGTCTTCAAGCTGCAAGAACTGGGTCGGGATGGTCCAGCTGTCCTGCAAGCTGGCAGGATCGTCCCCGTTACCCAAGGCAAACCGGCTAAGCGTACTGCCCCCGCGGCCTGCCGCATAAAGCACCGGTGCACCATCCACAAAGCCGATCTCGAGATCGGTCAGGCCAACCAGCAGATCGGGGTCACCCACAGTGACGGCACCCTGACCCATCAATGTCGTCCGCAGCATCCCGCACTCCATCTTCACGAGACAGGGCACGCAAAGCCCAGTCCCCACACGACAGCCAAACACCATGTGCCAGCGGCTGGACTGGGGACGCGATTGCGGTTCAATGCTGGCTTTTGCTGCCAGTTTTCTCTGTATTTGAACAGTTTTACGGATGCTTCGGGGAAATGACTGCAAGACCGGGAAGTGTTGCGCCAACAGGCGCGGCCCCGGTCGCTTGGTTAACGTTGTTTTAGAACCGTGGCGGCATCTCTCGACCCCGCTCACAGCTATAAAGGATCGTCCACGTGTCCGAGACCTCCCCAGCCCTTGCCCTGCCCTATATCCAGCCATCACAGGCGCAAAAACACGTCACCCATAACGAAGCGCTGCGCATCCTTGATGCCGTGACCCAGCTGAGCGTGGAAAGCGCGGATCTCACCACACCACCAAGTGACCCGGATGAAGGCGCGCGCTATATCGTGGCAACCCCCGGCCAGGGGGACTGGGCCGAGCAGGATCAGGCCATTGCCCTGCGCTCGGGCGGGACATGGGAATTCTTTGCGCCCCAGCCTGGCTGGCGGGCTGACGTGATCCCCACAGGGTTAACCCTGCGCTTTGACGGCACGGCCTGGCAAAATGCGGCCCTGCCCAGCACCCTGCCCCTGTTGGGGCTGAACACTTCGGCCGATGCCACCAATCGCCTGGCCGTGGCCTCTGAGGCCACATTGCTGACCCATGACGGGGCGGGCCACCAGCTTAAGATCAACAAGGACGCAACCACCGACACCGCCAGCCTGCTGTTTCAGACCGGCTGGTCCGGCCGGGCCGAGATGGGCACCACCGGTTCGGACGATTTCACCATCAAGGTCTCGCCCGACGGCACACAATTTCTGACCGCGCTGACGGTGGACGCCGATACCGGCAAGGTCAGTTTTCCGCAAAACGGTTCATCACGCGAACAGCTGAGCGCAGACCGCACCTATTTCGTGCGCATGGATGGCAGCGACAGCAATACGGGTCTGAGCAACAGTGCGGGCGATGCCTTTCGCAGTCTGCAACACGCAATCAACAGGCTTTTGAGTCTCGATTGCGGCACCTATGACGTCACGGTCCAGGTCGCCCCAGGAGATTATAGTGAAAACGTCTCTGTTTCAGGGCAAATTCTCGGATCCGGCACCTACAAGATTGTGGGCGACACCACCGATCCCAAGCAGGTCAAGACTCAGAAGATCATCTGCACCCAAGGCGCCTCTCTCAGTATCGAAGGGTTCGAACTGACAGCCGCCAACGGTTTGACGGTTCAGTCCGACGCGAAAGTCGACGTCGGCGATCTGCATTTTTCCGGCCCCGGATCGGCCCTCAGCCTGCAACAGGCCTTTATTAATGCCAATTATGCCAACCTGAGCTTTGGACCTGCGGTCACAACCATCGCCACGATGTACAATTATGCCTACCTGTCCGGTTTTGGGGCAACCTTCACGCTGGAAACCGGCATCGATTGGGGCGCTTCAGGCGCGTTTTTCATGCAAGGCTTCTGCCTGGCCTGGTTGCAAAGCTCACAATTTAACGGGGACACCGGTAGCGCCATTGGCCGACGCTATAGTTTGTCGCTTTCGTCGGCACTCAACACGGCCAATGCAGGAGTCACTTTCATCCCCGGCAGTGTCGCCGGGACAACCCTGCACAACAGCACATATCTCTGATGGGCACGGCACAACACCGTCGTGACAAGGGCAGAGGCGGTTGATAAGACCGGGGCGATATCCAATTGGAGACGCCCGTTGAACATCACCAAAACAGCCCTGCCCGGCGTGTTTCTGCTAGAGCCGCCCCGCTTTGGCGATGACCGGGGCTTTTTCAGCGAAAGCTGGAACCGCAAGACATTGGCGTCGCACGGGATCGACATCGATTTCGTGCAAGACAACCACTCGCTCTCGGCGCAGGTGGGCACAGTGCGAGGGCTGCACTTTCAAGCGCCCCCCCATGCACAGGCCAAGCTGGTGCGCTGTGGGCGCGGGCAGCTGTTTGATGTGGCCGTGGACATCCGCAAGGGCAGCCCCACCTATGGCCACTGGGTGGGGTATGAATTGAGCCATGACAATGGCCTGCAGCTTTTGATTCCGGCAGGGTTCCTGCATGGGTTTGTCACCCGCGCACCCGACACCGAAATTCTCTATAAATGCAGCGATTACTATGCCCCTGACTGTGACGGGGCCGTGCGCTTTGACGATCCGGATATCGGCATTGACTGGGGTCTGACAGCAGACCCTGTCTTGTCAGAGAAAGACGCAGACGCGCCGTTGCTGGGTGATTTTGACAGTCCTTTTGTCTGGGAAGGTGCTTCATGAAAATCCTGGTGACAGGCGGGGCTGGCTTTATCGGGTCGGCCGTGGTGCGGCTGGCCATCGCGCGGGGACATCAGATCGTCAATGTGGATGCCCTGCGCTATGCCGCCTGCCTCGACAATGTCGCCAGCGTCGCGGATGATCCCGGCTATGCCTTTGAAAAGGCAGACATATGTGACGCCGATGCAATGGCGCGGATTTTTGCAGATCATGCACCTGATACAGTCATGCACCTGGCGGCTGAAAGCCATGTCGACCGCTCCATTGACGGCCCTGCCCCGTTCATCCGCTCGAATATCGACGGCACCTTTACCCTGCTTGAGGCCGCACGCCACTACTGGCAGGATCAGGGACGCCCGGAGGGATTTCGCTTCCATCATATCTCGACTGACGAGGTCTATGGCTCGCTTGGCCCCACGGGGCAATTCACCGAAGAGACACCCTATGACCCGCGCTCGCCCTATTCAGCCTCAAAGGCCGCCAGTGACCACCTGGTGCGCGCCTGGCACGAGACCTATGGCCTGCCCGTTCTTCTGACCAATTGCAGCAACAATTACGGCCCCTATCACTTCCCCGAAAAGCTGATCCCGGTGGTCATCCTGAACGCCTTGGCGGGCAAAGACATCCCCGTCTATGGCAGTGGAGAAAACGTGCGCGACTGGCTCTATGTCGAGGATCATGCCGATGCGCTGCTGCTGGTTTTGCAGCAGGGGACATTGGGGCGCAGCTATAATATCGGCGGAGAAAACGAGCGCAGCAATATGGATATGGTCAAGACCATCTGCAGCCTTCTTGATCGTTTGCGCCCGGGCGATCGCCCCTATGCCGAGTTGATCACGCAGGTCGCGGACCGCCCGGGCCATGATGCGCGCTATGCGATTGATCCCACCCGCATCCGCACCGAGCTGGGCTGGCGCCCCTCGGTCACTGTCGAGGAAGGGCTGGAAAAAACGGTGCAATGGTACCTCGACAACGAGACCTGGTGGCGCGCCCTGCAGGACCGGGATGGTGTGGGCCAGCGACTGGGAAAAGGCCATTAAAGGACATGCCACTTGTCCAGATATCCGGCCAACTGGTCTATTTCGCACATGTCCCAAAATGCGCCGGAACCGCCATCGAATGGTGGCTGCGGGACGCCTTTGGCCAACTGGCCTTCTATGATCCACAGTTCTTCACCCTGCCCCCGGCCGAACGTTGGACCCGCAGCTCGCCTCAGCATATGGACCGGCAGGCTTTTGAGCGGCTTTTTCCCCGTGGATTTTGCGATGCTGTCTTTACCGTGGTCCGCCACCCGGTGCCGAGGTTGATCTCGGCGTTTCGCTTTCAGCGGGATGTGGAGGAAACTGTTTCCCCGGACATACTTTTTGAAGATTGGCTGCACCGGATCGAAACCAACCGATCCGAGGCATTTTGGGACTACGACAACCACAACCGCCCAATGGATGATCTGGTGCCCGAGGGTGCAACCGTCTTTCGCCTTGAAAACGGGCTTGAAGCGGTTCGGGCCTGGGTGCAGGACCTTGTCGGCCCCGACCACCCTGCCCTCCCTGAGATCGCACCGCGAAATATGATGACCGCGCGTCTCAAGCACTTGGGGAAAGACGACACCCCGGTGATCCCGACTGCTGCAGCGATTGACCAGATCGCCCAACGTTATCACCGCGATTTTGCACGCTTTGGATATACCCCTCATGATTGGAGCGCATGCGGATGACCACGCTTGTCTTTGGAACCAACGGCCAGGTGGCCACCGAATTGCGCTTGGTGGCCCCCGATGCCACTTTTCTGGGCCGTGACGAGGCGGATTTGTCGAACCCCGAGGCCTGCGCGGCGGCCATCGACGCTCATCACCCCGATCTGGTGATCAACGCCGCCGCCTACACAGCGGTGGACCGCGCTGAAGAAGAAGAGGGGTTGGCCCACCAGATCAATGGTGCAGCCCCCGGCGCCATGGCACGCGCCGCTGCGAAACATCTTATACCATTCGTTCACATTTCCACCGATTATGTCTTTGCAGGAACCGGCACCCAGCCTTGGATGCCCAACGATCCGGTGGCCCCCCAAAACGCCTATGGCCGGAGCAAGCTGGCCGGTGAAGACGCCGTGCGCGCCGCAGGCGGCTGCCATGCGATCCTGCGTACTTCCTGGGTGGTTTCGGCCCATGGCAGCAATTTTGTGAAAACCATGCTGCGGCTCGGAGCAGAGCGCGACGCCCTCTCAATCGTAGTCGATCAGGTGGGGGGGCCTACCCCGGCCCGCGACATTGCCACCGCGTGCCTGAAGATCGGAGCTGTTTTGCAAGACACTCCCGGCGCATCTGGCACCTATCATTTCTCCGGTGCCCCGGACGTCACATGGGCCGATTTCGCGCGGGCAATCTTTGACAAGGCAGCACTGTCCTGCACCGTAACGGATATTCCCAGCACTGACTTTCCAACCCCGGCCGCACGCCCATTGAATTCGAGACTTGACTGCACAACAACCGAAACAGTCTTTGACCTGCCCCGCCCCGATTGGCACAACGGCCTTGATCAGATACTGAAAACCCTGAAGGAAGAATGACATGCTGGGATTGTTTGGAAAGAACCGCAAAGCTGCGACCAGCAAGGCAGATATTCCTGCAAAAACAGAGGCAGTACCCGTGACAGAGACCGCCCCAAATTCCGGACCCGCCGAGTTGGGTGAGATTCAGCAGATCTGCCAGCGCCTGACCAAGCCCGGCTATGGTACGGTTGCACCCTCCGAAATCGACTTCATCCAGTCCCTGATCCGCGACCACCGCCCCGAAAGCTTTGTCGAGATCGGCATGGCATCGGGTATCTCGACCGGATTCATCGCCCGCTTCATGGAGGCATATGGCGGCAAACGGGTGGTCTCGCTTGATCATGACGACACGTTCTTTGGCGATACGTCAAAACCCAACGGGTTCCTGGTGCCCGAGATATACGATGGCACCGCACTGGACCTGTCACTGATCAAATTTCGCACGGCCCTCGACATTCACGAGATTGACGGCACGTTCGACATGGCCTTTATCGACGCCAATCACCAGCATCCCTGGCCGATGATCGACATGATGGCGCTTTATCCACGCATGTCAGGCCCCAAATTGATGATCCATCACGATCTGAGGCTTTTCCAGTTGCAAGACGTGATGTTCGGTATCGGCCCCAAATATCTTTTTGACCAGTTCCCCGATGCAATGCGCATCCGGTCCGAAGCCAATCACGGAAACATCTTTGCCGTGGATCTCAGTATGGACCAGGATCGTTTCGAAGCCCTTTGCATGGATCTGGTCAAGCTGCCCTGGTCGCTGCGCACACAGCTGCAACCCAAATACATCGAACAGATCACCGCCATGCTGGAGCGGCATTACTCACAGGCAATGCAGGATCAGTTCCAGCGATGCCTCTCCCTTTACAACGTCCAAGACCGGTTTCGCTCGGGTCTCTAAAAGAAAGCTTTCCATGACACGCAAAGGCATCATTCTGGCAGGCGGCTCGGGCACGCGGCTTTACCCCATCACCATGGGCGTCTCCAAGCAACTGTTGCCGGTCTATGACAAGCCCATGATCTTTTATCCCCTGTCCGTTCTGATGCTGTCAGGTATCCGCGAGATCGCCCTGATCACCACGCCCGAAGACCGCGGCCAATTCCAGCGGCTTCTGGGGGATGGTAGCCAGTGGGGCCTGTCCTTTACCTTTATCGAACAACCCTCTCCGGACGGGCTGGCCCAGGCCTATCTGCTGGCCAGGGATTTCCTGAATGGCGCCCCGTCGGCCATGGTGCTGGGGGACAACATCTTTTTCGGGCATGGTCTGCCACAGATGCTGGCCAATGCCGATCAGCGCATGGAAGGGGGGACGGTCTTTGGGTATCACGTCGCCGATCCGGAACGCTATGGGGTGGTGGGCTTTGATGCAGATGGTCAGGCGCAGCAGATCATCGAAAAGCCTGAGGTGCCGCCGTCAAACTATGCAGTCACGGGGCTTTACTTTCTTGACGGCACCGCGCCAGACCGCGCTGCCCAGGTACAGCCATCACCCCGGGGCGAGCTGGAGATCACCACGTTGCTGGAAATGTATCTGTCCGAAGGCCTCTTGAGTGTTGAGCGGATGGGGCGCGGGTATGCCTGGCTGGATACGGGCACTCATGCCTCGCTGCTGGATGCCGGAAATTTCGTACGCACCCTGAGCGAACGTCAGGGAATGCAAACCGGCAACCCCGACGAGATTGCCTATGAGCAAGGCTGGATAGATCGCGCCGCCCTTGAAGAGCGCGCCAAGCTTTTCAGCAAGAACAGCTATGGGGCCTATCTGAGGCGACTTCTGCAATAAAACCTGACGCCCGATGTTTCGCGCGCGAAACCTTTTCAGGATGTCTTGGGCGCGTCACGCAACCAATCCAGCAAGGCCTTGCGAAACGCCGGGGTCACATCCGGGCCTGACAACCGCAACACCGCATCCCCATCAACCCATTGTGCCTGCAGACCAGGGCGAATGCTCTGCTGCCTCAAAGCGGGATTTTCAGATGAGGCCGGCTTTTTATTAGTCTCTAAACCGCTCTTTAGAGACTGTTTTTCCACTGCACCTACCAGTTTGACCAGCAGCGCTTGTTCTGCCTCTCCGGTTGCGGGGGCTGCCTTGGAAATCGCGTCTTGAACATGCGCTGCAAACTCAGGCGTTTTTTCCAACGCGGCTGACAGGCGCAGACCCAATCGCTCGCCAATGAGATAGGGGAAATTCAGAACTCCATCAAAGGCCGTCACCAGCGGCAAAAACGACCGGATCTTGGAACGTTTGGGGCGCGATGCTGTACGAAACAGACTGAGCAGGGCCGCCTTTTCAGTCTCGAACACGCCTTGTTCCACTGATTTCATGGCAATGCGCGCGCGTTCAAAATAACTCAGACCCACCCGGATCTCATTTTCTTCAACCATGGACAGATAGGTCTCGGACGCCTCGGATGGCCGCCGCAAAAGAGCAAGAACCTGACCATCATGCTGACCGTCTTCGGCCAGACGCGCGATAGCCTGACAGCGCCGCCATCCAGAAATCAGACCATACTGGCCTGGCGCAATCTCAAGCACGTCGATGGGCGTCTGTTGGCCCCGCGTGGCAATGGAGGTCAGCAGCGCCTCCATCTCTGCATCGTCGGCCTTAAACCGATCGCGGATAATATGATCCATGTTGATGGCCGTGATCGGCAGGGACAAAACCATGCGCCCCTCATCCTGCGCATTGCGCATTTCCTGGCTTAAATCAGACAGCGCAGCAGCCGTTGCCGCGTCCGAGGCCACATCGGCAATAGGGGCACGAGAAACCGCCGATTTCGTCTCGGGGGCGGCGCCAAACATGTCTGGATTGGCAGGGCTGAGGCGTTTGCGTTTGGCCATATCGATTTCATTCCCTCTTTCGTGGCGGAACAGGATTATTCCGCAGTGTCGGCACTCTGCACGGCCTCGGCATCCTTGGCCCAGGCCCCCACCAGAAGCTGTTTGAAGGCCGCATAGGTGGCATCAAAGGTCTGTCGGCCGCGGACATAGGTTTCGCGGTTAAAATCACGGTAGTCCGCCTCGTAAATGCCTTGCACCTGCTCCCCGGCCTGCCCAATCAGCGCGGTGAAATCCTGACGGTGGGGCGAGAGAGTCGGGCCCAAATAAGCCTGCATCAGAGCCGCTAATTCCGCCTGTTGGGTGCCATCATACCGGGTGATGACCGCCCGCACAGCATCCCATTCAAACGCCAGCCCATCCCGGCCCAACGCACGGGCGGCCATATTCTCGGCCTCCTCGATCGAGCCGAAAGTGGCATGTAGCATATCAAAGAAGCGGCCCGTTGAATCAAACTCAAGAAAAGACGCCCCCAGCGGGACCAGCAGAATATCGGCCGCCGCCAGCCCGTTGATGGTCAGATATCCAAGGGCAGGGGGGGTATCGAGAAAAATGATGTCATACTCATCCAACACCCCGTCCTGCGCAAATGTGTCGGTCAGGACATCCCATAATTTCCAACCCCGCGCGCCCATGCGCCAGACGGGAATCTGGAATTCGGCCCAGTAGAGATTCAGCTGGGCCCCAATAAGATCGATATTGGGCCAGTGGGTGTTTTGAATGAGCGCGCTTGCTGTGACATCCAGGGCTTCGGTCAGCGTGTCATCCAGTGGGGCAGGGGCCTCGCCACGGTCCAGGCGGCGCTGGTTTTCGACCCGCAAATGGGTTGCATAGTGGCGCGCCATCAAGGGGAACACGGTTTGCCATTCATCCTCGACCTGCCCCCCGAAGATCGATGTCATGGATCCCTGGCTGTCCAGATCGACCACCAGAACCTTGTACCCATCAAGAGCGGCCGACATGGCCAGATGCGCGGTGGTCGATGTCTTGCCGACACCGCCTTTGAAGTTGGCCACGGCCACCATCTTGGCTGGCAATCCGGCAGGGCGATAAGGAAGGTATTCTTTGGCTTTCGATCCTTCTTCGCCAAAGTGGGCTCTGAGGCGGAGAACCTCGTCAAAACTGAACCATTTTGCACCGCCTTCTGTTTCGGACCGGCCTTGGGGCAAATCCGGGTTTTGCTTTAACACGCGGCGGAAATGACCTGTTGCAACAGGGATCAGATAGCGGGTGATTTCCCAGGTTGAAAAAAGACGCAGATGCCGGGTGGCTCCATCATCCAATCCGCGTGAGGATAAATCGGACCGGCCCTTGGCACAGGCCTCGGCAATTTCGGCAAACCGGGCCGTGGTTGTGCCTTCTCCCAAAGCAGCTTGCGCGACCTTGGGGTCGATGTTGAAATAGGGAGGAAGGTCGGGGGAAGGGGCCTTGGGGGGCATCTGTGCTTCAGCCTGTTCTCTGCATTATTGGGGCACAATGTTCGCCCTTTTTCCCAGAATACCAGAAAACAGCGCATATGGAAGAAAAGAGATAACACCTGTGGTTTTCTTTAAGAAATTCAAAGATATGAGGGAAAGAAAGCCCCTGATTTTTTAGAGTCGGCCCAAGATGCGAAGATTTTTTATCCAGTTATATCTTGTTAATTATATGTTACAGGGATTCAGAGCTTCTGTAATCTTCTGAATTAAATGATTTTTTTCGTACTTTTCAAAATCAGGCCGACTCTGAACCCCCGATAAGGTGACTCTGATCCACCGCCAGAGCGATTCTGAACCGACGCTCTGCAGACTGGACCGGGCCTGTGGATAACTCTAGGCTGGGTGTCACTGAAACCCCGAAAGAATCGGGGGCGTGAGCAGAGCAGAGTTATGACCGGATCTCAGGGGCTTTTGCCGGATCGTCATCCTACGGGCGACTTTTTCGTCTGTGATATTTTTGGGGCGTCGCCCAAGGATGATCTGGCGTCGATGGAGCACCCGATTTTTTCCCTGTCCACACGCCCGGATCGCCGGGTGCTGTCTTATGCGCATAACGGCTGTGAGGTCACCGTCACCCCAAGCGTGCGGGGGCGGGCCACGATCCATGACAAGGATATCCTGATCTATTGCGTGAGCCAGTTGATTGCCGCGCTGAATGCCGGGCGCACGGTGTCGCGTCGGGTCACCCTGAAGGCCCATGATTTACTGGTGGCCACCAATCGCGATACGGGCGGCGACAGCTATGCGCGTCTGCGAGAGGCGTTTGAACGTTTGGCCGGCACTCGGATCACCACCAATCTGGAAACCGGCGGGCTGGAAAGCACGCAAGGCTTTGGCCTGATTGAAAGCTGGGAAATCCTGCGCCGTTCAAAAGGCGGGCGGATGATCTCGGTGACGGTGGTTCTGTCGGAATGGCTTTTCCGTGCGGTCGAGGCGCGGGCCGTTCTGACGCTGAGCCGCGATTACTTCCGCCTGCGCAAACCGCTGGAGCGGCGCATCTACGAATTGGTGCGCAAGCATTGTGGGCGTCAGCCCGAATGGCGCGTGTCGATCCCCACCTTGCACAAGAAAACAGGAAGTGCCGCCCCGGTACGGGTATTTCGTGCGGCTGTGCGCCGTATCATCGCGGATGCGCATTTGCCGGATTATGACCTCAGCGAAGCAGAAGGTGACATCCTGGTGGTCCGACGCCAACGGGTGGTAGAACCAGAGGCCCCGCGCCCCGGATCAGATGCGCTGGAGGCGGCGCGCGGCCTTGTACCGGGCGCGGATGTCTATGCGCTTGAGGCGGAATGGCGCGCCTTTTGGGCCGAAACCGGACGGCAGCGCGTGTCCTCCCCTGACAAGGCTTTTTTGGGGTGGGTCAAGGCGCGCAATAAGGGGTCGTAAAACACACCCTGAAAAACGGGGCGGCCCGGGCATATCGAGGGCAGGATCGCCGGGCGCTGCCATTTGGAATATCTTTTTAAACCAAAGATATAAAAGGGTGATCCCGCAGAAACCCAGCAAGCTGTTGATGCAACAGGGATGGGCATTGATGGCACCCGGATCACGATCCTCAGTTATCATGTAAAACGCAGGTTAAATCGCTGGATCATAAGGCATGAAAATCATAAGTTGCGCTTAAAGAGAATCCAGGAATGTGACAGTGAGAATATGGGCGCAGGAAGAGCAGATCGCGGCCTTGCATGGTATAAGGTCAGACGGGGTCGGATTGTGGTCTCGTTTGTGCTGGCCTGTGGGCTGCTGGGGGCAGCTTTTGTCGGTGGTGGGCTGTTCATGAACGCCGGCCCCGAAGCCAGAGCCAGCCAACGTCCTTATCCGGTTGTCGCCGTTACCTGCGATGCCGATCTGCGTCTGTGCCAGGCCCTGGTGCAGGCCTTGTCGGAAATGGCCCCGACGCATCTTTATCGCATCAACCCCAAACCCCACCCACCCGAGGCTTTTGATTTGCGTCTGGACATCAGTGCGGCCGGGGCGGCGCAACTCTATTGGCAGGACAATAAAGGCGAAATTGTTCTGCGAGATGGCCACAATGATGCCGAATTTGCTCGCCATATAGTCAAAGCCAGCCCCGGGTTGGCAGAGGCCCTGAGCGGGTCTCGATAGCTGCTGTTTGAACGGAGAAGACGACCCCATGTGTACGATTTGCATGATGACCCAAACCTTTGACCCTGACCGCCACACGGGGGACGAGCCTGTTTTTGACGGTCCTCTCGATCCGCTGAACGCCACTATTTCGGAGAGCGGCGATGCGGCCTCGGGCATCTCGACCACCTATACGATGAGTCCGGGCGATACGTTTTCGGGGAACATCGCTCAGCTGGGAGATGTGGATTGGGTGGCCATTACGCTTCAGGCTGGCACGACCTATCAGATTGACGCTCTGGGTTCGGGCAGCACAGGCGGCGGCACGCTCTATGACACGGATCTGACGCTCTACAACAGCAGTGGCGGCTTCATTGAATATGACGATCTCGATGGGGGCGGGTTTGATGCACAGATCACCTATACCGCCACGATCACCGGCACCTATTATATTGCGGTCTCGTCTTACCAGGATGGAAATGCGGGCTCTTACAACCTCGCTGTAAATGAGGTGGCCCCGCCGCCGGTTCCCGGCACTGTGGGCACGGTTGACCAATTGGCCGAGTTCCTCAAAAGCGGGACCAATGGCGGGATCGAATACACGTTCGACACCAGCAGTTCGAACCAGATCACGGTGGATATCTCGGGCCTGACAGCGGCAGGCCAGCAGCTGGCGCTCTGGGCGATGGAGGCCTGGGAAATGGTCGCCAATCTTGACTTTATTGTGCAGTACGATGGCCAGGGCAATGAGATGATCACCGTCGATGACGAGGATAGTGGGGCCTTTGCCTATTACCCCAATGCCGGTTCGACCGCCGCAGGGGTCGAGCTGAATGTATCACAGCAGTGGCTGGTCAACAGCGGCACCTCGCTTGACAGCTATTCTTTCCAGACCTTCGTGCACGAATTCGGCCATGCGATAGGGTTGAACCATCTGGGCAATTACAACGCGACACCGGGTGTTTCCATCACCTACGAAGATTTCGCGTTTTTCACCAATGACAGCTGGCAGATGTCGGTCATGTCCTATTTCAGCCAGACCGAGAATACGTCGACCAATTCTACTTTTGGCTATCTGGCCGGGCCGATGATTGCGGATATCGTTGCCATCCAGGATTTTTATGGTGCGCCGGGGGCGAGTAGCGCGACAGCGGGCAACACCACCTATGGCCAGGGGTCGAACCTGGGCAATTACATGGACGAGATTTTTGCCGCGATGGCCACAGGGGCGACCAGCAGCAATATCCAAGGCAACCCGATGGCCTTCACCATCTATGATGCAAGTGGTGAGGACACGATCAACCTGTCCTACCTGTCGGCCAGCCAGGGAAGCAATATCAACCTCAACGGTGGCATGTTCTCCAATATTGGCACGTCTATCGGTGTGATGGGCATCGCTGTCGGAACGGTGATCGAAAATCTCTTTTCCGGCGCTGGCAATGACACGATCACCGGCAACGCAGCGGCCAATACGATCCATGGCAATGGCGGCCGTGACAGTATCCTGGGCGGCGATGGGAATGACAGCCTTCTTGGCGGTGCTGGTTTTGACACCCTTGAAGGCGGTGAAGGGAACGACACGCTGGATGGCGGAAGCAATGCCGACCTGTTGCAGGGTGGTGCCGGTCAGGACCTGCTGATTGGCGGGGACGGGGCCGACCAGCTTGAAGGCGGCATCGGCAATGACCAGCTGTTTGGCGGGGCCGGGGCCGATCGCATCTTTGGCGGGGACGGGGCCGACCTGATCCGCGCAGGGTCCAGCACCGGGACCGCAGTTGATGGTGTCGAAGGCGGTGCCGGCAATGACCGTATCTTTGGTGAAGCGGGCTTTGACCTGCTTCTGGGCGGCACTGGCGACGATGAGCTTTATGGCGGCAACCAGGCTGATAATCTCTACGGTGAAGACGGCAACGACACGCTGGATGGCGGCAACGGGTTTGACCGCTTGTTTGGCGGTGCCGGCAATGACCTTTTGCTGGATTTTGAAGGCTTTGGCGGCTATTTCGGTGGGTCGGGCAATGACACGATCCAGTCCGGTGACGCGGCGAACAAGTTCTTTGGCGAAGGCGGCAATGATGTGATCGAGGCCGGTGGCGGCAATGACACGATCGGCGGCGGTGCGGGCTTTGACGTGATCGATGCCGGGACCGGCAATGACCTGATCTTCGGGGATTTCAACGCCGATACGTTCGTCTTTACCGATGGTCACGGGGCCGACACGGTGGGCGATTTCGACGCGCTCAATGCGATTGAAAAGCTGGACCTGTCGGGGATCACCGGGCTGACGCTGGCCGCGCTCGAACTGGGCAATGCCTCGAGCGGGGCGGCCACGCAGGTGGGCGGCAACGTGGTGATCGACACTGGCGGCGGCAATTCCATTACGCTCAATGGCGTCAATATCAGCGATCTGGACAGCTCGGACTTTATCTTCTGATTTGGATCACCAAAGCGTTTTGCCTTAAGGCCCTTGCTTAAGGCGAAACGCTTATCCCCAAACCGATATAGGATCCGTTGGGGATCCTGCGTGGATATTTTAATCCTGCCTCTATCCAAGCGGGGCATATTCCTGCGGGGGATAAAGTATTGGTATTGAGATAATTTTCGTTGATATCCCACGGATAAACAGTACGGTTCCTCCCAAGAAAAACACTAACTTTATTTTCCCGGGGGGGACGGAATGAACATCGACTTTATTGGCACGAACACTGACTTTTTGGGTGATGCATTTTTTGATGCGAATGGTACGACCAATGATTTGGATGTGGTTGGCACGCCAACATCCACACAATTCACATTGCTTAATACAGCCACCGGAGTGACCACGGTAGTCACCGGCAGCGGCTTTGCGTTTTCGCCTAACGGGGACCCGCTTGGTGGGACGATAACAGGGATGAGTTTTTCCCAAGGCGGCGTGGTGCAGGGGGCAATCACGGGAATCAGCTGGAGTCTGGTGGCCTTTAGTCAGGCGTTGGATGCCATCGAGGATTCCGACGACTACGGGCCTATAGCGGCCCTGTTCAACCAGAGCCCGATAACCATTGATGCCAGCACGGCTGGCGATGGCTATGACATGTACACGGTTCTGGATGAGATCATGCCGCTGATCACACAGCCCGTCGACATCACCGGGTCGAGCTTTGGCGATGACCTGCTAGGTGGATCGGGCAATGACACGATTGACGGTGGTGACGGCACTGACGATATCTCTGGCGGCGCGGGGAATGATGACATCGCGGGAGACGGCGGCAATGACACGCTGAATGGTGACAGTGGGAATGACACGCTGTATGGCGACGCTGGCGATGACTCTCTGGATGGCGGCACGGGGGATGACACCCTGAACCCAGGGGACAATGACGGCAGCAACGGTGACTCGATCGAGGGCGGACTGGGCAGCGACACAATTGACTTTTCGCAAATTGTAACTGGTTACGTTCAACTTCAGCATAACGATCTGACTGGCCCACTGACCGTTGCGATCAACGGCGTCAATAACACAGGCAGCATTAATGCAGGTGCGCAGGGCACGGACACTCTTGTAAACGTCAACAATGTTCTCGGCGCAGGATGGACAACCGGGGGTTTGCAAGTTGTCGGTACCGACGCGAATGACACGTTCAATATTACCCTGGGCGACGAACAGTGGATGGATGTTGTCGGTGTCGAAGGCAATGACACTATCAATTTCACGTTTACCGGTACTGGTATTGCCCGCGTTTCCTATCACTTTAGCAGCGGGAATGTCGTTGCAGATCTTGGGGCCGGAACGATTACCCAGGATGGGTTTACCGACACGATTACCGGAGATTTCTGGGAACTCCGCTCTGGCAACGGCAACGATTCAATCCTTGGCAGCGCCGCAAATGAATCTTTCATCCTGCGGGGCGGAAACGACACGCTGGATGGTGGCGACGGGTTCGACAGGCTGCGATACGATCGCTCGGGCTATGATGCGGTGAATGTCGATCTGGCTGCCGGGACAGCCACCGGGACATATAATGGCAATAGCTTCACGGATACGATCAGCAATATCGAACATGTGCGCGGGTCACGGACCGGGAACGATACCATCGCAGGCAGCGGCGCGAATGAGCTTCTGGATGGCCGTGGCGGCAATGACAGCCTCAACGGGGCTGGCGGCAATGACACTCTGCTTGGTGACAGTGGGAATGACACCCTAATCGGTGGCGCAGGGAATGACCGCATCGAAGGCGGCGACGGCACCGACCTTGCCATGATCGCAGCTGATCAGGACAGTATCGTGGTCACTCTTGCGAATGGCGGTTTGATCGTTCGAAGCGCCGATGGTGCCGACTTTATCGCGAATGACGTAGAAAACGTTGAATTCAACGGCGGAAACACCCTGACCTTTGCGCAGCTTACTGCAATCGCAGGCAGTGCTTTGATCGGGGACTCAGATCCAAACACATTGTCGGGCGGCGCCAATGGCGATTTCATCTCTGGCTTTGGCGGGAATGACACGCTTTCGGGCAACGGCGGCAACGACAGCATTCTCGGTGGGGGCGGTTTCGATTCTCTTGAAGGTGGAGACGGAAACGATACCCTTCTGGGCGAAAACAACGCCGATCAGTTGATTGGCGGCGATGGTGACGACGAGATCCATGGCGGGGATGGTACCGATGTGATCGAAGGGGGCCTTGGTGCTGACGTCATCTATGGCGACAGTGGCGCTGACCGCATCTTTGGGGGCGATGGCGATGACTGGATCGATGCAGGCTTCAACTTTGGCACCTCGGTTGATGGGGTCGAAGGCGGTGCCGGCAATGACACGATCTTTGGTGGCGTCGGCTTTGACCTGCTGATTGGTGGCATCGGCAACGATGAGATCAACGGCGGCAATCAGGCCGACAATCTCTTTGGCGAGGACGGCAATGACACGCTGGATGGCGGCAACGGGTTTGACCGGCTGTTTGGCGGGGCCGGCAATGACCTGTTGCAGGATTTCGACGGGTTTGGCGGCTATTTCGGCGGGTCGGGCAACGACACGATCCAGTCCGGCGATGCGGCGAACAAGTTCTTTGGTGAAAGTGGCAATGACGTCATCGAAGCGGGCGGCGGGAATGACAGCATTGGCGCGGGCTCGGGCTTTGACCTGATCGACGCCGGCACGGGCGATGACCTGATCTTCGGGGATTTCAACGCCGATACCTTCGTCTTTGCGGATGGTCACGGGGTCGACACCGTGGGCGATTTCGATGAGTTCAACGGGCTTGAAAAGCTGGACCTGTCGGGGATCACCGGGCTGACACTGGCCGGGCTCGAACTGGGCAATGCCTCGAGCGGGGCGGCGACGCAGGTGGGCGCCAACGTGGTGATCGACACTGGCGGTGGCAATTCCATTACGCTGAATAATGTCAATATCAGCGATCTGGACAGCTCGGACTTTATCTTCTGAGGCAGCGGTGTTGGACCGTGTAGTGACATAGTCTTAGGGGTCGACCGGCACAGGACAACACCGCAGCGCGCTTCCTCGAGTTTTCAAAAACGCTTCGTCAGTAATCGGGGAAGTGGCGCGCCAGCTTGGCCTCGAGGTCAAGGGCGACGCCGTGCAACAGCTTGTGATGCAGCAACCGTTCACGCAGGGCCGGTGTGGCGACACAGACCTCGTCATAAAAGGCACGCAAGGCCTTTTCGCCGCCTTCCTCTTCAAGCATGGAAAACAACCCGTGCATATTCATTCCCGCGTCCCCGGCCAAAGGTACAGGTTTCAGCCCGGCGCGGTAGGAGCCATTTTCCAGACGATAGCGATAGGCATCGCGAAATGCCTCCCAGCTGGGCGCGTGCAGGTGGCACAGCAGGGTGCCCGACATCTCAAATGGATTGCCATCGACCTTGCCTGCCTGAAAAGCGTTGTGAATGCGCAGGCTGATCTTTTCCAATCCGGTGCGTACGAACACCTTGCCGACCACGTGGCTTAGAAAACCGCCATTGAGATGTATGCCATAGGTCGGAAAAATCTCGGCAGTCTGGGCGCGACGAGGCCCGCGATGACGCGTGACGCCCTTGCACCAGATCCGGCCCGGTGAGGGGGGATTTTCGGGGTCCGGTGCCAGCGCCTCGATCGGGCGTATGCGGGCACTGATCGCGCTGTCAGGGATGGCGGCCAATTGTTCTTCTAAAGGGCTGTGCGGCCAGATGAATTCGTCCACGTCGACATGGACCAGCCAGTCGATTTTTGGGCGCCGGTTATAGCAATGGGTGGCATTTGCGGTCTGGCGTGGCTGATGCGCATCCGGACGGCCTTTGCGGCGACGCCAATATCCGTCATCGCAGACCGTTACCCGGCATTTCGGATGCGCCTTGAGGGCGTGGCGGGCCTGCGGGTTATCCTCGTCCAGATAGATATGCACCCGGTGCGCGCCCAGATCGAGGTGATAGGCCGCGAAGGTGAGGATGTCTTTGGCCGGGGCCTTGATGGTGGAGACGATGCCCCAGGTTGCAGTGCTCATAACCGTGATCCTGCGGGTCGAGGCTGTAGGTTGCAACCAAAGGATGCTTTCGGTGGGGATATTTTTGGCAGGACAACGAGTGGAATCAGACCATCATTTCTTTCGTCGCACTTAGTGTGACATCCGGAAAATCCCGTTCCACCCGGTCGATATCCCATTGCAGGCGGGTGAGATACACGACGTCGCCATCATGATCGTGGGCGATGTGCTGTTTATTGCTATTGATAAATTTATCAATGGCTTGTTTGTCACCCTTCACCCAGCGTGCAGAGGTAAATTGCGAGGCTTCAAAGCGCACCGGCAGGCCGTATTCCAGCTCGATCCGGCTTCCGAGCACTTCAAATTGCAACGCACCCACAACGCCGACAATAAAGCCTGACCCAAGGTTGGGCTTGAACACTTTCGCGGCCCCTTCTTCGGCGAACTGCATCAGCGCCTTTTCAAGATGCTTGGACTTCAGCGGATCACCTGCACGGCACGATTGAAGCAATTCGGGCGCGAAAGAGGGGATGCCGGTGACGCGCAGGGCTTCACCCTCGGTCAATGTATCGCCGATGCGCAGCTGGCCGTGGTTGGGAATACCGATGATGTCACCTGCCCATGCCTCTTCCGCCAATTCGCGATCCGAGGCGAGAAACAGAACGGGGTTGGAAATTGCCATCGGTTTCTTGGACCGTACATGGGTCAGTTTCATACCGCGTTTGAAATGCCCCGAGGCCAGACGCAGGAAGGCGACACGGTCCCGGTGCTTAGGGTCCATGTTGGCTTGAACTTTGAAGACAAAGCCGGAAACCTTTGATTCCTCTGGCATAATCTGACGTGGGTCAGCCCGCTGTGGTTGTGGTTGGGGGCCATAAGTGCCGATGCCTTGCATCAATTCCTGCACCCCGAACGAGTTAATCGCCGAGCCGAACCAGATCGGTGTCATATGCCCTTCCAGGACCGCCTGCGAGTCCAGCGCGGGCAGCAACTCGCGGGCCATTTCGATCTCTTCGCGCATCTGATCAATCAGATCGGCAGGGACATGATCGGCGAGCTTGGGATCATCCAGACCGTTGATCTGCACCGTCTCGGCAACCTTGTTGCGGTCGGCCCGATCCATCAGCTCCAGCCGGTCGTTCATCAGATCGTAACAGCCGATGAAATCGCGCCCCTGTCCGATGGGCCAAGAGGCCGGGGTGACGTCAATTGCAAGATTTTCCTGGATTTCGTCGATGATTTCGAACGTGTCGCGGCTTTCGCGGTCCATCTTGTTGCAGAACGTCAGGATCGGCAGATCGCGCAGGCGGCAGACCTCAAACAGTTTCTGGGTCTGGCTTTCCACGCCCTTGGCTCCGTCGATCACCATGACGGCTGCGTCCACCGCCGTCAGTGTGCGATAGGTGTCTTCCGAAAAGTCCGAGTGGCCGGGTGTGTCGACAAGATTGAACCGCAGGTCATTGAAATCAAACGACATTGCCGAAGCCGAAACCGAGATGCCCCGATCCTTTTCCATCTGCATGAAGTCCGACCGCGTGCGCCGTGCTTCGCCCTTGGCACGGACCTGCCCGGCCATCTGAATGGCACCCCCGTATAGCAGGAATTTCTCGGTCAGCGTGGTTTTGCCCGCATCCGGGTGGCTGATGATCGCGAATGTGCGACGCCGCGCAATTTCGGGCGGCAAGTCGGGGCGGTTTGAGGGCATATCTGACATGCTGCGGCGTATAGCGGGCCGGGCATCGCGGCGCAATAACAAGCGCGTTGGCTGTCCTTAACTGGTCGAGGCGCGACGCAGGAGTTCGGCGGCGTCGAGATCTTTCAGCAACGTCTCTTCAACCTCGAAGGCCTGATGTGGGCGATTGGCATGCTCGGGCAGGCTGTCGGCAAGCGGGCCGGTTAGCTCGTCCGGCAGGGCGGCGCGGGTGCGGGTGTCGACCAGCAGGGTTTCCGCGGCGATGCCTTCGGCATAGATGATCTGATGTTCATCAAACAGAAGCTGGAAATAGTCCACAAAGCCGCCATCCTGCCGGGTAACGGTGTCCCCATTCACCAAATGACGCGCGCGTACCAGCACTTCGGAGCGGCCCGCGCCCAAAGCGTCCGAACGTTGATAGATGAACAGCCGGTGATCCGGGCTAACCAACAGGTCATTTTCATTGTGCAGCGTGCCCGCCTTGATGCGGATCGGGGAAAACTCACCGACCGCGCGGGTGGTGGAATGCCCGACCCAGCGCAGTTCCTGAATGCCGTCATCGCGGGTTAGGATTTTGTCGCCCACCTCAAGCTCTTCGACCGGGCGCTGTTCGCCAGAAGCTATCGTGATATGCGTGCCTCGGGTAAAGGACACGCAGGCCACCTCGGCATAGCGCTGACGGGCGGTGTCGCGGTTGATGCCGACCAGAGAATACCCCGTGCGGGGCATCATTTTGGCCAGCGGCAGGGCATACACGTCTTCGACGTCGCCCTGATCGTCCACTTCGACCAGAACCAGCACCTCGGTGGTTTGCCCACTGGCCGACATCAATGTCAGGCAACTGTCCAGAAAGACCTGCGCACCGGGATGACCAAGCGATGAGCCCTCGGCCACGGTAAAATGACCAGAGGCATCGGCGAGCAGGGAAATCGGCTCAAGGCGCGCATTGACGCCTAACTCATAGGTGTCATCCAGATCAAGCTCGTCCGCGAAAGAGACGGGATCGCCCAGGTTGGCACCATTCACCACGGTAAAGTCCCCTGCCGGATAGACAGGAATAGACTGGGCCGGTTTGCGCGACTGCGTGGGCATGAACGTGACAGGACCTGTGTAACCAAACGGGGTGCGTGCTCCCCGGTGAATGAGGTAGCCTAGGATTATGGCGTCAAAGGGTCAACGTCTTGGTGTTTTGCTGGCATTGGGGGAGGCAAGGATGCTAACCACGATTCAGCGTAAAACAAGGGAGTGTCGGAATGGATTTGGGCATCAACGGAAAACGTGCACTGGTTTGTGCGTCCAGCAAAGGTTTGGGCCTGGGTTGTGCCCGGGCGCTGGCCGAGGCCGGGGTCAATCTGGTGATGAACGCACGCGGAGCTGAAGCGCTTGAGGCGTCCGCCGCTGACATTCGCAATGACTTCGGTGTCGAAGTGGTTACCGTGGCCGCCGATGTCACCACCGATGAGGGACGCGATGCAGTCCTGTCCGAGGCGGGTGATGTCGACATCCTTGTGACCAATGCAGGTGGTCCGCCGCCGGGCATGTGGAGTGACTGGGATCGGGATGACTTTATCGCGGCTCTTGATGCCAACATGCTGACACCCATCGCACTGATGAAAGCTCTTTTACCGGGGATGATGGAGCGGGGATGGGGACGGGTGGTTAATATCACCTCGCAGTCCGTAAAATCGCCGATTGCCGTGCTGGGATTGAGTAATTCGGCGCGTGCCGGTCTGACGGGTTATGTGGCAGGCACCGCGCGGCAGGTGGCCGGGCATGGTGTGAATATCAACAACCTTCTGCCCGGCATTCATGCCACCGACCGCGCCGTGGCGCTGGATACAGGTGTGACCAAGGCTCAGGGCATTTCGATGGACGAGGCCAAGGCGCAACGCTGTGCCACGATCCCCGCCGGGCGTTACGGCACCAGCGATGAATTTGGCGCGGCCTGTGCGTTTCTGTGCAGCCAGCATGCCGGCTATATCGTTGGGCAAAACCTCTTGCTGGATGGTGGCAGCGTAAACGCCACGCTCTAGGCGGCTTGCACACGGGTTTTCACGTTTACGGGAACGTGGCGAAACGGGCTGGCCGGACCAGAGTGTGATTGTTAGGGCGAGGAGAGTTTTAAAGGATCCTCGTCCATGCAAGCCACTGCCATCCTTGTGATTTTCGCCCTTGTCATTCTGGCCAGTCTGGCCGTGGCCCCGCGCCGCGCGACGATTGACGGATTTTTCGGGGGGCGTGCCGAAGATGGCCGCGCGCCAGGTCTTTGGATGCTGGTGCTGAGCCAGGTGACCACTTGGATCTTTGCTCGCTCACTGATGAATGCCGCCATTCTGGGTTATTTCTATGGCATCTGGGGGGTGCTGGCCTACACGGCCTATTACGGCTCGTTCCTGACCGGCGGGTTTGTGGTGGGCCGCTTGCGCGATGCCGGTGCCGGATCGGTGCAGGACTGGCTGATCGCGCGGTTCGGTCAGCTGGGGGTGGGATGCTACAATCTGGTGATTGCGCTGCGCCTGCTGTCGGAAGTTTTTGCCAATCTGCTGGTCGTTAGTCTGATCTTTGGCGCGGCCTTGCCCGAAGTGGGACTGGCCAAGGAAGGGGCGATTGTCCTCGTAGCCCTGCTGGGGCTGGCCTATAGCGCCTGGGGAGGCCTGAGCGCGGCACTGCGCACGGATGTGTTGCAGATGGGCGTCTTTCTTGTGGTCTTTTTCGCCGCCTTTCTGGCCCTGATCGTCAGCCCCGGGTTCGATATCTCTGCGGTCTTGACCGCTAGCGGCAGCTCGGGGTCATGGAACGGGCAGGTCTTGCTTTTGGTGGCGTTCCTGCAGGTGTTTTCCTACCCGGTGCATGATCCGGTGATGATGGACCGCGGGTTTCTGGCCGATCCATCGACCACGCGGAAATCCTTCCTGCACGCGTTCTGGATTTCCAGCCTGTGCATCATCGCCTTTGGCATGTTTGGCATTCAGGCCGCCCTTGGCGACGCTGAGTATGAGGGGGAGCTGCTGGGCACCTGGGCGCAGATGTTCCCGCCGTGGATTTATGTGGCTCTGCTGGTGTCACTTTTGATCAGCGCGCTCAGCACGCTTGATTCGGCGCTGGCCTCGGCGGCGCGGCTGGTGGTGGATGAATTGCACTTGGCCCCGCGCAGCCTTGCCGGAGGGCGCGGCGCGATGGTGATTTTCATGCTTCTGGGTGCGGCCCTGACCCTTTGGGGCAATCAAAGCCTGTTTGACGCGGTTGCCGTCAGTGGCACGGCCAGCATGTTCCTGACCCCCGTCCTGATCGTCGGATTGGTTTTGGGGCGCCCGGTGGCGCTTTCGGCTTATCTGGTGGCGTTTGGCGCCGCAATGCTGGGCGCCGTGGCGTATTTCGCGCGTGATGGTCTTTTCGCGGCTGTGCTGCCCCAAGCGCATAAATACGAGCAATTGCTGGTGATTTGCATCGCTGTTTTGCTTGTGAGTACGCTTTCCGTGTTGCTTGGCGCGCGCCGCAACGCATGAAGCCTTTGCAAGCCAGGTGTTTCCGGGTCTAGCTTTGGGGCAATTCATAGGAGGCCCCAGGATGCCAAAACCCTATCTGCATTTTGATCGTCAGGAATATGCTGACCGCCAGCACAAGGCGCGTGCCCGGATGGCTGCATTGGGCCTTGATGGGCTGTTGGTGTTCAAGGCCGAGGACAATTATTGGCTGACAGGTTATGAATCTGACGGTTTCTGCATTTTTGGGTGCCTGTTTATGGGGGCAGATGGTGGGCTGACCCATCTGGTGCGCCCGGCGGATCTGGGCAATGTCGGCTATTCCTCCTCTTGTTCGGATATCCGCGTTTCGCTGGATGGGGCGGATCAGTCGCGGGCAGAGCATATCCGGGACATGCTGCGCGATTTGGGGATGGCGGGGAAACGGATCGGCATTCAGGTCGACACGATGGGTCTGACCCCGCGGCTTTATCTAGAGATTGAAGCGGCCCTGTCCGACTGGTGCATCCTGTCCGCTGCACCAGATTTCATTCGCGAGTTGCGGCTGATCAAAAGCCCGGCAGAACTGGACTACTTTCGCAAGGCGGGCGAATGTCTGGATCAGGCCTTTGCGGCGACGGTTGAGGCAACACAACCGGGGGCTTTTGAGGGCGATATATACGCGACATTCTACGAGACGCTGTTCCGGCTGGGGGCCGATCTTCCGGCGCATATTCCACCCATTGGCGGAGGGGATGCGGCTCTGAACCTGCGTTATACATCGGGACGGCGTCATATAGGGGAGAACGATCAAGTCACGCTGGAACTGGGCCTGGCCTGGCGGCACTACCACGCCGCGGGGATGGGGGTGGTCCTGACCGGACCCGATGTGAACCCGCGCCATCTGAAAATGCATGAGGTCAGTGTGAAGGCCCTTGATGCGGTCCAGGCCAGATTGCGTCCGGGCACCACGGTAGGGGAGATTTTTGATACGTATCGCGACACTCTGGTCGATCACGACGAAGCTGATGCGGTGCTGACCGTCTGTGGTTATACCATGGGCGCGGCTTGGCCGCCCACATGGATGGAGCAGCCTCTGATTCAGGCTGGCAATCTGGTCATGCTGGAGCCGAACATGGTTTTCTTCACGCATATGATCCTGAATGACCGGCATACAGGTCTGTCGATGGCCGTGGCCGAGCAGGCGATTATCACCGAAGGCCCCCCCGAGATCATTACCCATGTGCCCCGCGTGCCGTTGATTCACGGATGATGGGTGCACATCGTTGGCCCGGTCGCTATTGCGCGCGGCGCACTGGGTTGCTATCTGGCGGCAAGCTTAACCCGATTAAATTGATCGGATAATCGACAAGAGGCCCCGTTGGAGCAAGCTGTTCCCAGACTGGAAATCAAGAACCTCATGCGTCGCTATGAGGGGCGCGTCGTGGTCAATGATGTCTCGTTGAAGGTGGCACCGGGGCAGGTGACCTGCCTGCTGGGCCCCTCTGGCTGCGGCAAGTCCACGACCTTGCGGATGATCGCGGGGGTCGAGATGCAGGACAGCGGCGAGATTTGGGTTGATGGCAATCTGGTCTGCGACACGATCTTTCGCATCCCGCCCGAGCGACGCCATATCGGCTTGATGTTTCAGGATTTTGCGCTGTTTCCCCACCTTAAGGTCGGCGAAAACGTCGCCTTTGGCCTGAGTGGTGACAAGGGCGACAAGGCAGCACGAGTGGCCGAGTTGCTGAAACGGGTGGGATTGGGCAGCTATGGCGAGTCCTACCCCCACGAGCTCTCAGGTGGTGAACAGCAGCGCGTGGCACTGGCCCGTGCCCTGGCCCCGCGCCCCCGGATCATGCTGATGGACGAGCCGTTTTCAGGGCTCGACAACCGTCTGCGGGATGGCATTCGGGATGAAACACTTGAGATTCTGCGTGAAGAGGACACCGCTGTCCTGCTGGTGACGCATGAACCGAAGGAAGCCATGCGCATGGCCGATGAAATCGCCCTGATGCGCGACGGTGAGATTGTTCAACAGGGCGCGCCTTACAACATTTTCAATGCCCCGAAGGATCGCGAGGCTGTTGCATTTTTTAGTGATATCAACGTGATACGGGGCAAATCTGAAGGCGCTTTGACGCAAACCGCGTTTGGGAAGTTTCTGACGCCCGGTGTGCCTGACGGGCAGGAGGTTGAGATCGTAATTCGCCCTCAACATGTCAAGATTGACTTTGACCGCTCGGGGCGCGGGCCGGACTCGACCATCGAAATGGGCACGCCTGTGCGTGGTGTGGTGGAACGCGCGCGTTTCATGGGCAGCGAAAGTCTGGTAGAGTTTCGTATGGATCACGATGGCAGCAAATTGCGCGCGACAGTGCCCAATGTGTTCTTGCCAAATGCGGGCAAGGTGATGTGGCTGATGCTGCGCCGTGACAAATGTTTCGTGTTTCAGACCCGCTAATTTCCGCAATAATGCACATTTGCGTGTCAATCTTGTGCATTCCATCTTTCAACCCGGGTCCGAAGGGCTTAGATAAGTTGACGAAATTCCCGGGTAATCCGAACCTGACCCGGGCAGTGGGAGAAATGCAATGCTGAACAATATTGGCCTTCCCGGCCTTCTTCTGATCGCGGTCGTGGTGCTTGTCCTGTTTGGACGCGGCAAGATTTCGTCGCTGATGGGCGAAGTTGGCAAGGGCATCACATCGTTCAAAAAGGGCGTGGCCGAGGGCACCAAGGAAATCGACGATGCCAGCGAAGAGGCGGCAGAGGCTGCACGCGACGTGACGCCCGAGACCGACAAAGACAAGGCCTGATCCTTTAGATGTTTGATCTTGGCTGGACCGAGCTGATGGTCATCGGCATCGTGGCGTTGATCGTCGTGGGGCCGAAGGACCTCCCGGGCATGTTCCGGACTGTTGGCAATTTTGTCGGCAAGGCCAAGAAGATGGCCCGCGAGTTCAGCCAGGCGATGAATGACGCCGCCGATGATGCCGGCGTCGGGGATTTGCAAAAAACCATCAAATCCGCGGCAAACCCGATGAAATCGGCGGTGGATGAGGTGAAGAAATCCACCGAAAGCTTCACCGAACAGACGATGAATTCCGGCAAGCCCAAGCTGTCGCCTGAGCGTGCCGAAGCCGCCGAGAAGATTCGCAAAAAGTCGGCCGAGATGGCGCTGGAACGTCAGGCCAAGGAAAAAGCCGAGGCCGAAGCGGTCAAACCAGCCGCCAAGAAGGCTGCAGCCAAGAAAGCGTCTGCCAAGAAACCCGCAGCGCCCAAAGCAGCAGCCAAGAAGCCAGCCGCAAAGAAACCCGCCGCCAAGGCCAGCGCCACAAAGGCCCCAGCCAAGAACACGGCTGCCAAGAAGGCCCCGGCAAAGCGCAAACCAGCGGCCAAGAAGGCGGCTGAGGACAAGGCATGAGCACCTCAAGCGATGACATTGAAGACACCAGCGCGCCGCTGATCGAACATCTGGCCGAGCTGCGCACGCGACTGATCCGCGCGGTTCTGGCTTTTCTGGCGGGCATTATCCTGGCCTTCATCGTGGCCGAGCCAATTCTGCAATTTCTGCTGGCCCCGATTGAGGAAACCCTGCGAGAGTTGGGCGATCCGGCCCCCACATTGCAATACACATCGCCACAGGAATACCTGTTTACCTTGTTCCGCATCTCGATGGTGTTCGGCTTTATCCTGGCCTTTCCTCTGATTGCGCATCAGCTGTGGCGCTTTGTGGCCCCCGGCCTTTACAAGAAAGAGAAAGCGGCATTTTTGCCCTTTGTGATCGCCTCGCCGATCATGTTCCTGCTGGGCGCGGCGTTTGCGCATTTTGTGGTCACCCCGCTGGCCATGGCGTTCTTTCTGGGCTTTGCTGATGTCAGTTCGATCTTTGCCAACCTGATGTCAGGCGCGGTCAGTGAGGTGCCTACCACGGTTGATCCCAACTTGCCGGTGGTGCCCGAGAATTTCGGTGCTGTAGTGCCTGCGACGGATGAGGGGCTGCGCATTACCTTCTTTGGGAAGGTCAATGAAAGTCTTGATATCACACTGAAATTCATCATGGCGTTTGGCCTGTGTTTCCAGCTGCCGGTGCTGCTGACCTTGATGGGTAAAGCCGGTCTGGTCAGTGCCGAGGGTCTTGGCGGTGTGCGCAAATACGCCATGGTCGGCATCCTGCTGCTGGCCGCTTTGGTCACCCCGCCGGACGTCATCACGCAGTTGATCCTGTTCACCGTGGTCTACGGCCTTTACGAGATTTCGATCTTTCTTGTCCGCCGGGTTGAAAAAAACCGCGAGGCGCGCCTGCGCGAAGAGGGCGTGTGGTTTGAAGATGACGACGACGAGGCCGAAGCCGAAGACGATGAGCTGCTAGCCGAATTCGACGAAGACGAGGGCGAGGCCGAGAAGGGCAAGTCGTGAGCGACCCTTACGAAAGGATCGCCGCTGCGCTGGAACGCATGGCCCCGGCGCCCCTTGAGGCCCCGGATTTTGACGCCGCCGATGCCTTCGTGTGGCATGTGGAGCCGGATCGTCTGGAACCTGTGGCGCAAGTGAACCGGATCGACATGGGGCTGCTTGTCGGCATTGGGCGCTCTCGTGATACGTTGTTGGAAAACACCCGTCAGTTTGCCCGGGGCCTTCCGGCCAATAACGCCCTGCTTTGGGGCGCGCGGGGGATGGGAAAATCCTCGCTGGTCAAGGCCATTCATGGGGCTGTTTGTGCCGAAGGTCTCAGCTTGAAAATTGTCGAGCTGCAGCGCGAAGATCTGCCCAGCGTGGGGCGGCTGCTGAACCTTCTGCGGACCAGCGCGCATCGCTTTTTGCTGTTTTGCGATGACCTCAGCTTTTCCCATGATGATCAGCACTATAAGTCGCTCAAGGCTGTTCTGGATGGCGGGATCGAAGGGCGGCCCGAGAACGTGGTGTTCTATGCCACGTCCAACCGGCGTCACCTGATGCCGCGTGATATGATCGAGAATGAGCGCGGATCGGCGATCAATCCCAGCGAGGCGGTCGAAGAGAAAGTGTCGCTGTCCGACCGATTTGGTCTGTGGCTGGGCTTTCATCCCTGTTCGCAGGACGAGTATCTTGAGATGATCCGGGGTTATTGTGCCGCGTATGGCGTTGAGATCGACGAGGAAACGCTGTGGGCCGAGGCGATTGAGTGGCAGGCCACGCGCGGGGCGCGTTCAGGTCGGGTGGCGTGGCAGTACTTTACCGATCTGGCAGGCCGTCGAGGGGTTACGCTGTGAGCGGGGTTCTCGCGGGGCAATGTGCCTTGATCACTGGCTGTGCGGCCCCTCGTGGGATTGGCCGCGCCACGGCCAAGCTGTTGGCTGACGAAGGCGCGACTGTGTTGGTTACTGACCAACCGGGCTTGCACCCGCTCGAAGATGGCCCACGCGAACGGATGGACCTTTTGGACGAGGTGGTGGCCGAAATCACTGTGGCGGGCGGGCTGGCCAAAGCACTGGCGCTGGACGTGACCAGAGCTGATGACATTGCCACCGTGATCAAGGCCGCTCACGCGTTTGGGGGTGTCGACATACTGGTCAACAATGCCGGGACCGTGACCGGGGCAGGACCCTTTATGGACAGCACACCCGAGCAATGGGACGTCAGCTTTCAGGTAAATCTGCTGGGCCCAATGCGATTGTCGCAGGCGGTGATCCCCGGCATGCAGGCCAAGAAAGCCGGACGGATCATCAACATGGGCTCTATCGGGGGTTTGGGTGGACGCCCTGCTTTCGGGGCCTATTCAGCGATGAAACATGGGATCACTGGGTTGACCAAGACCATCGCCGCCGAATTCGGAGTCGATGGCATTCGCTGCAACGCTGTGTGCCCGGGCTATATCATGACCGACATGCATGCCGCCTCGAACACCCGGCTGGCTGAAGCCGAGGGTGTGTCCCTTGATGAGATGAAGCAGCGCCGATACGAGGCTGTTGCCTTGCGCGATGCCGGCACGCCAGAAGATATCGCGCAGGCCGTTCTGTATCTGGCCGGGCCGCAGGGGGCCTATGTGTCAGGGATCAACCTGCCGGTGGCGGGCGGGATACAGTTGGGGCTTTGACGGCACCTTGGGAGCCAGCCTGTTAACAGCATGAAACCCTGCCCGCGCTGGGTGCCGCTCGCAACCCTACGCAGCCAGATCAGTTCAGGTACGGAATCGGATCTACACTGTCGAACCCTTTGCGCACCTCGAAATGCAGCGCAGCAGTGCCCTTCTTGCGGATCGCAGCCAGTTTCTGACCGCGTGAAACGGAATCGCCCTTCTTGACGGCAACACTTTCCACATTGGAATAGACGGTCAGCAGATTGTCGGGATGCTTGACGACGATGATCGGGATGCCATTGGTATCCTCGGTGATTGCGGCAACCACCCCGTCCGCGGCCGAGTTGACCGGCGTGCCGGGCGAGGCGGCAATGTCTATGCCGTCATTTTTGCCCTTGGAATACTCGCGGATGATGTCGCCCCGCACAGGATAGGCCATCCTTGCGTTGCTGGAAGATTTGGTCTGAGTGCCACTGAGATCAGGGGCCGCGACGGTTTTTACGGGTTCTGCCGCTGGCCGCGTGTCATTCTCGGGCAGGGGTTTCGAGGCGCTTGGAGGGGTTGGCGTGGGGCTGCCGGTGCCGGGCAGCGTGGTGGGCACGTCCGCTGGGTCAAACTTGGGTGTGGAGTTGCCGGGCAAGGCCACGGGGATCAACAGGTACTGACCTTCGCGGACGGAAAAATCGCTGCCAAGGCCGTTCCATTCGGCCAGGCTGCGCACCGAGACATCATAAAGCCGCGCGATGGTGTATGCGGTTTCACCGCGCACCACCTTGTGGCGCACAGGCTCGACGCCAACCTGCGCAGCGCCTAGCGGGGTTGCTGTTACAGGTGCTGTGTCAGCCGAGCGGATCGCGCCATCTGCAAGGGTGGTGATATCGACCCGATCGGGGTTCTGGATTGGTCCACCGGCCGGTTCCGCCACACGCCCTGGCAACGCAATGATCTCGTCTTTGCGCAGGGGATCGCCGGGTTGCATCCCGTTGTAGCGGGCCAACTCGTTCACATCCGCCCCGATCCGCGCCGCAAGTGATCCCAGGGTATCGCCACGCCTCGCCACGGCCACCTGATAGCCGGGGTAGGAAATGATCCCGCGACTATCGGGTTCAGGGCGATCTGCGGTGGCGTTGCGCGCGGCTTGGGCGGTGCTGGGTGCGTCGCCGAAAATCCCGCGCATATCCAGATCAAGGGGTTCGTCACAGGCGGCCAGCGTCAGTGCGGCGCTGCCTGCCAAAAGCGGGGCATAGGGAATACGGAAGCTCATCTCGATCAGTCCTCATCACTGCCCCTTGTTGGCCGGGGCTTCATTGCTACTTGCTATATATCATAGTTTACCCGTCGCGGCCCAGCCCTTCTACAAGCGGGACAAAGCGCACGGGTAAAAGTTCGTCATAGTCATAGCCGGTTTCTGTTCTGGTGACCCGGATCAGGTGCTGTACGGCGTCGGATTGGCCTACGGGCACAACCATGATCCCACCCGGTTTCAGCTGGGCCAAAAGGGGCCCCGGAGGGTCTTCGGCGGCGGCCGTGACAATGATGCGATCAAACGGCGCCTGATCGGGCAGGCCAAAGCTGCCATCCGATGTCAGCGTGGTGATATTGGTCAGATCCATGTCGCGGAAGATCTGGCTGGCGGCACGCACAAGGCTTTTGTGGCGATCCACCGTATAGACCCGGCGCGCCAGCAGGCTGAGGATCGCGGCCTGATAGCCCGAGCCGGTTCCGACCTCCAACACCTTTTCGCGCCCGGTCAGTTTCAGAGCCTGTGTCATCAACCCCACGACCGAGGGCTGGCTGATCGTCTGGCCGCATTCAATGGGCAGGGGCATGTCCTCATAGGCGCGATCGGCGAAGGTGCCACGGATGAACAGGCCGCGATCCACCTTTTCCATCGCCCCCAACACGCTTGCATCCGTCACCCCGCGCGAACGCAGAGCGAAGAGGAACTGCATTTTGCGTTCGGCGATATCGGGGTCGACATCCGTCATTCGATTGCCGTCAGGGCCTCCAGTGCGTCATGTGCCGTGAGGTCTGCGCGCATCGGGGTGACCGAGATATAGCCTTGCAGGTTCACATCTGCGTCCGAGCCGGGCGAGGTGGGTTGTTGTTGCGGCGCGCCTGTAACCCATAGGAACCGGCGGCCTGACGGGGCTGTGTGTGGTTGCACGCCAAAGCCCATGTCCCGGCGGAACCCCTGACGCGCGGCGCGCAGGCCCTTAACGTCCTTGGCAGGCACCGGCGGGAAATTGATATTGTAGAAGATGCCGTAATCGTCCTTGGTCCACACGCCCTTGTCCAAAAGCGTCTGCAAGGTTTGCAGGCCATGCACGCGCGCGGCCTCGAACGTATCCTCAAGGTCTTTGTTGGCGGGGCCATAGTATTGGCTGAGCGCAATAGCAGGCACCCCTTGCAATGCGGACTCCATCGCCGCGCCCACTGTGCCGGAATAAACCGCGTTCTCGGCCGAGTTGTTGCCGCGATTGACGCCCGAGAGCACCAGATCGGGGGGGGTATCCTTCATCACGTCGTGCAAACCGGCCAGCACGCAATCCGCAGGGCTGCCTTCTGCGGCAAAGCGACGTTCGCCCATTTGCGAGATCATCATCGGGCGCGTGTAGGAGATGCAGTGGCCCACGCCAGATTGCTCAAACGCCGGGGCCACGGTCCAAACCTCGCCCGAGGGGCCTGCCAGCTCTGTCGCGATGTCGTGCATGACGTCAAGGCCGGGGGCGTTAATGCCGTCGTCATTGGTGATGAGAATGCGCAAAGCGTGTCCCTTTGGTGTTTTGAACTTAGTAGCGGTGCGCTGCTGGAGGGGCAAGGTGAAGCAGTAGAGAATTGGAATGGGTGGGTGATCGGGGGCGAGGCCAACAGCCTGCGGCCCGGATGCCGGTTTGGGATGGTTGCTGAGCGTTCAGATATCAGAGCGTCAGTCGGGCCAATACTGAGGCGCTTACACCGTGATCTGCTTGAGCAACCGCGCGGCTTCGGCGTGGATGTTCGCCAGCCCGTCACGATCCTCGCCGGGGTGGAACCGGGCGCGCGTGCCGGTGGGCATAGGGTTGGGTGACAGGACATGAACCCTTGGCCCGGTCTTGACCGTTTCGGCCTGCCAGCTGCGTGCAAGAGCGATCTGTGCGGCCTTGCTGGCGCCATAGGCACCAAAGAATTTCTGTCCGGCGTGATCATCCTCGAAAAACAGGGCCTGACCGTCCTCGCCCAGAAGGGGGGCGATGAACGGGATCAACTGTCCGGTGGCGGTGACATTGGACGCTACGGATTTCGCCCAATCCTTGCTATCCAGATGGGCTGTGGGTGTTAAAGGTGCTGCATGTACGGCGGTGTGCGCCCACAGGTCCAGCTTGCCCCAGCGGTCATAGATAGACCGGCACAGCTGTGCCATCGCATCCATGTTGGTGACATCCATCGGGGCCAGCGTGGCGCTGCCGCCTTTGGCCAGAATGCGGTCATCCAGCTCTTCCAGCGCGCCGGTGGTGCGCCCCAGGGCAACGATGTGATGTGAGGTACAGAGCGCCTCGGCCAACGCAGCGCCAAGGCCACGGGAGGCCCCGGTGATTAGGGCGATTTTTGGTGTCTCAACACTGTTCATAGGGGGCAAATCCCATTCCTGAGCGCCAAAAGCAAGCCCTCGCGACTTGACTTTTGCGGCATTGCAGCGAAAAAAGTGGGCCAGACAACAGAAAACATGAGAAAAGGAATTGAGCCAATGCATGATCAGGTTTTGACAAAGGCCGCTTTGGGCCACGACACGCTGCTTCGTAAGGCGGCGCTGGTCATTGGCGGATCGTTTTTGATCGCGCTGGCCGCACAAGCCAGCATTGGTTGGCCGGTACCGATGTCGATCCAGGGGCTGGCTATTCTTGTGATCGGGTTCACTTTTGGTTCGCGTCTGGCGGGTGCGACGCTGCTGGCTTATCTGGCCCAGGGCGCGATGGGGCTGCCGGTTTTCTCGAATGGGATGGCGACCGCAGCTCTGGTTGGTCCGACAGCGGGCTTCCTTTACGGCTTCGTTGCCATGGCCTTCCTTGCGGGCCTCGCGGTTGAAAAAGGTGTGGCGCGCGGCGTAGTGTCCACAGCGCTGGTCGGCATCGTTCTTTCCGCGCTGCTTTACATCCCGGGCCTGGCATGGCCTGCCGCTATGCTCGGCAAGACGCTGCCTGAGCTTTGGAGCGGCTGGATGGCACCGTTCCTGATCGGTGATGCGATCAAGGCCGTGATTGCCGCGATGGTGGTCTGGGGCGGCTGGAAGGCGCTGAAAGCCCGCAACGCCTGATCCGATCCACTTTGGAATCCAGAACGCCGCTCCGGCTGGGGCGGCGTTTTTTTGTTGTCAGCCTTGCGGCATGGAGAGCCGTTGGCTGGCCCCGCCCCGGGCAAGGTGAACAATTCCCGGCTCGATTGCGATCACAAGGGCAGTTCCCACCTGATCACCAGGGCTGACACGGCGGATATCGCCGGGGCGGACGCGCAGCAGGGCGATGGGGGCCTCGTCATTGATCATGGTGCCGAGCAGGGTAAGCCCCCGGCGTGGCAACACGTTTTCCTGCGTTGCCTTGTCGTGGGTGTCCTGCGGTGTGTCTGTGGTTTCTGCCATTTGGCTGCCTGTTGCGAAAAGGATTCGGAACGAGGCAGATAGAGCCAAGAGAGCGATAGGAAAAGGGGTGTAACCGCGTGATCGGCGGAATTATGCTGCACTGCGGCATAATGGCATTATGTGTTTATTCGGCGGCCTTCAACTCGAATCCCTTGGCGATCTGGTCAGAGGGTGCCACGGGGTATTCGCCCGAGAAGCAGGCATCGCAATATTGCGGGCACTTGGCGTTGCGCCCGGTCGCTTCGCCCACGGCACGATAAAGCCCGTCAAGCGATATGAACTTGAGGCTGTCGACCTGCAAATGTTCGCACATTTCATCCTCGGACATGGTCGCGGCCAGCAGTTTCTCGCGGTTGGGCGTGTCCACCCCGTAGAAACAGGGCCAGGCCGTGGGCGGCGAGGCGATGCGGAAATGCACTTCTTTCGCGCCGGCATCAAGGATCATTTCCTTGATCTTGCGGCTGGTCGTGCCACGCACCACGCTGTCATCCACGAGGATCACCCGCTTGTCTTTGATCAGGGCACGATTGACGTTCAGCTTGAGGCGCACGCCCATGTTGCGGATCTGCTCGGTCGGTTCGATAAAGGTGCGGCCCATATACTGATTGCGGATGATGCCCATCGCGTAGGGAATACCAGATTCATGGCTGTATCCGATGGCCGCGGGGGTGCCGCTGTCGGGCACGGGACAGACGATATCGGCATCTACCGGATTTTCGCGGGCCAATTCGATGCCGATCTGGCGGCGGGTTTCATAGACTGACTGGCCACCGATAATCGAATCGGGGCGCGAAAAATAGACATGCTCAAAGATACAGAAACGGGGGCTGACCGGACGGAAAGGGTGGTGGCTTTCCACGCCACCCTCGGCGGTGATCACGACCATTTCGCCGGGCTCGATCTCGCGAACATATTGCGCGCCAATGATGTCCAGCGCGCAGGTTTCCGAACTCAGGACCCAACCATCGCCGACCTGGCCCAGCACCAAGGGGCGCACGCCCAAAGGATCGCGCACGCCGATCAGTTTGGTCCGCGTCATGGCGACAATTGAAAACGCACCTTCGACCCGGCGCAGCGCATCTTCCATCCGCTCAGGAATGGTCCGTTGCAGGGAGCGCGCCATCAGGTGGATGATACACTCGGAATCCGAGTTGGACTGAAAGATTGATCCACGTTCGACAAGTTCTTTGCGCAACGCATCGGCATTGGTGATATTGCCGTTATGCGCGATGGCGGCCCCGCCCATGGCGAACTCGCCAAAAAACGGCTGCACATCGCGGATCACCGGCATTTTGCCACCAGCGGTGGAATAGCGCACATGCCCGATCGAAAGCGGGCCGGGCAGGGTTTCCATCAGGCTTTGCTTGGTGAAATTGTCGCGCACATAGCCGAACCGGCGGGCCGAATTGAAACCATGTTCAGGATGATGACAGACAATTCCGCCTGCTTCCTGACCGCGGTGCTGCAGGGCGTGCAGGCCGAGCGCTACGAAATTTGCCGCATCGGTCAAACCGATCACGCCAAAGATGCCGCACTCCTCTCGCAGTTTATCGTCGTCAAAAGGGTGTGCGGGAGGCATTTTCTGATCGGACAAGAGGGGCAGCTCCGAATCCAGTTTTGGGTTGGCTTTTACATAAGGCGTTGATGCGCTCTTGTCACGAACCTATCACATTTGGTTTCGGTGACGTGACGCGAATGTGACGCGGGTTCTGGACGGCGTCAGAATTGCGACAGCACGGCCCCCGCAGCCACAAGGGCTACAGCCAACAACCGGGTGAGCGAGATATCACGCGGTGCGATCCCGAAGACACCGAAGTAATCCAGTATGATGGCAGCGATCAGCTGTCCCAGGATCAACAATATCGCCGTGGTCAAAACGCCGAGAATCGGCACTGCCCAAAGTGATGAGAACACAAAGACCGCGCCCATTGCCCCGCCCAGCAAAAGCCAGGGCGATACGGTGTTGAGGCGCAAAAACGCAGGTGTGTCACCGACAATCGCCACAACGGTCACCAACACCAAAAGCCCAACAGCGAAGGACACGGCAGCAGCGGCCAGCGGGCTGCCGATACCCCGGCCAAGGGCCGCGTTCATAGGAGCCTGGACCGAGATAAGCGCGCCGGCAAAGGCGACAAGCATCACGGCAAACAGGGTGGATTGAGGCACTCGCTTACTGCTGAACAGGTGCGTCGCAGGCACCGACCAGTTGCTCGTATTGTGTGGTGATCCAGCCCAGTGCGGCCTCGGGATTGCCGGTTGCGACCTGATCGGTCAGGCGTGCAAACACGCGGGCCGAGCGGCTATCATCAATGATCGCGATATTTTGCGAGGTGATGACCGTCTCGTAGACAAAATAGGCGATGGCAACCAACAGGATGCCGCGTGCTACACCAAAGAGGAATCCAAGACCCTGATCAATCCCCCCAAGGGCCGAGCGTTGCACGAGCGACGAAAACAGTGGCGTGATCAGCGAGGCGACGATCAGCGCCGCGGCAAAAACGATGGTGAATGCGCCGATCATCGATAACTCGCAGCTATCGGCGATGAAATCGCCCGCGACGGGGATTTCCTTGACCAGCGGTTCGACCTGCGGTGCAAACAGAAAGGCAACAAAGCCCGCCACGATCCAGCCTGCAATCGCCAGCGCCTCGCGTACGAAGCCGCGGGAATAGGCCAGCAATGCCGACAGGATGATAACAACGGCCACAATGCCGTCGATAATGGTGAAACCGTCCATAGTTCTTGTCCTGTCCCGTTTGTGGCACTTACCCTGCGCCGAAAATGTCACCTACAAATCCGGTCAGATCGCCAAACTGATTGAGGCTCAGACCGCTGCTCGCGCCGGTCTTACCACCGCTTGGAGCTATTGCGGAGGTGAAACCAAGTTTTTGCGCTTCTTTCAACCTATTTTCCGTCTGCCCCACCGGTCTAAGTGCGCCCGATAGGCTGATTTCCCCGAAAATAACTGTTTCCGCGGGTAGGGCTGTGTCTTCTCGGGCACTCAGAAGCGCCGCGGCGACCGCCAGATCGGCGGCAGGTTCGGACACGCGCAGGCCGCCTGCAACGTTGAGATAGACGTCCAGACCCGCAAACGGGATGCCGCAGCGCGCCTCAAGCACGGCCAGAACCATGGCAAGGCGCGCACTGTCCCAGCCGACCACGGCGCGGCGTGGCTGGCTGTGCGGGGTGGGGGCGACCAGCGCCTGCATTTCCACCAGAACGGGCCGGGTGCCTTCGATCCCGGCAAACACCACCGAGCCGGGCGAGGGATCGCCGCGCCCGGACAGGAACAGCGCCGAAGGGTTGGGAACCTCGGCCAACCCGGCACCTGTCATTTCAAAAACCCCAATCTCATCAGCAGGTCCAAAGCGGTTCTTCACGCTGCGCAGGATGCGGAATTGGTGCCCGCGCTCGCCTTCGAAGTAGAGCACAGTATCGACCATGTGCTCGACCACGCGTGGGCCCGCGATCTGGCCTTCCTTGGTGACATGGCCGACCAGAACGACCGACACGCCTTTGCGTTTGGCAAAGCTGGTCAACTCATGGGCGGCGGCGCGCACCTGGCTGACGGAGCCCGGCGCGCTGTCGACGGTGTCGGCCCACATGGTTTGAATCGAATCGATGATCACCAGTTGGGGTTTTTCGGTCTCCATCGTCGTCAGGATGTCGCGCAGCGCTGTGGCTGTGGCCAGTTGTACTGGTGCGTCGGTCAATCCCAAGCGTTGGGCGCGCATCCGGATCTGGGCGCTGGCTTCTTCGCCTGAGACATAGAGGGTTTTGACGCCCGCTTGCGCAAAGCGCGCCGCAGCTTGCAGAAGCAACGTGGATTTGCCGATTCCCGGATCACCGCCCACAAGGATCGCGCTGGCCGGAACAAGGCCACCGCCCAACACGCGATCCAACTCATCCATACCGGAGGTGGTTCGGGGTGGGGGGGCTTCTTCTGTGGACAGATCCGTCAGATGCAGTGCCGCGCCGCGTTTAGCCCCCAGCGATTTTGAACCTGGGCCAGCGGACAAGGGCGTGTCTTCGGTGATCGAATTCCACTCGCCACAGGCCTCGCATCGGCCCGACCATTTGGTATGGCTGGCCCCGCAGGCATTGCAGGTGAAGGTGATGGTGGATTTGGCCATAGGCGCCTCGGGGTGAGTCGGAATTGGCGCTTTATAGGGTGAGAAAGCGGGGCATGCACATCCCCCACGGTCAGCCTTAAGAAATCCGTCTCTACAGAGGCGGATCAGGAAGGGTTACTCTGCGGCTTTTGGTGGCATGCTGATGACGGTGCCGTCGGCGCGGGCCATCTTTTCATCGCCAAATTCGGGCAGAATCTCACGCAACTCGTCCTGCAGGCGTTGAAGCTGACTGGCGGCGACGCTTTCTTCCAACTCGACCTCGTGCACCCAGTGTTTCAGTTCCGAGGTGATTTGCTTGGCCTTGGCGATACGCTCGTTGAACTGACCCACCTCATGCTGGCGTTGGCGCAGGAATTCGCGGGCGCGGCTTACTTTTTCGTCGGCATAGACATCTGCCAGTTCGCGGCTGATATGCGACATTTGGGCCGCGGCCTCCAACAACGCGGGCTCAAGGCTTTCCAAATCGGGATGATCGCGCAGATAGGCAAGACGCTCGCGTACGGCATCGAATTCCGAGGACATCTGGAACAGGCCCTCGCGGTCAGCGGCGTGGGCAAAATGATAGGCCCGGGCGACGTCCTGCATCCCGATGGAAAAGCGGCGATGTGAATTCTCAAGCCGCATGATCCGGGCATTGGAGGGCAGGAAAAAGCACAGCATGACAGCCAGAACGGTCAGCCCGATTTGCGTGTACCAGCCAGCCTGTTCATAAACCGTGCCGCCGATGGTGACGGAGAATTCCAACCAGGGGGCTTGACCAAATGTGGCCATGACGGTGACCACGGTGAGAGTGACTGCAGCGATGGCAAAAGCCAGAACAGCCAGACGTTGCATCAGGAATTGCACTAGAAATGCGAGAGACTGTAAGTGTCCGGTCATGACTTCCCCCCCAGAAAGCAGACTGATCATTAACTATAATCAATATATAACTATAGGCGAGTTTATGCCGACGTCTCGTAATCTCCAAAGGGGAAAATGAAAAAATCCGTGTCAAGTGTGGAATTCATGCACGCTTAACGCGCGATTGTTTCGGGTTTGGACACAGTATTGGCGGATCGCGAGGATTTTTCGGTCAGATAGCCGATGGCGATTGAAGCGAGGATACAGCCCGTAAAAAGGTAGAGGCCCCATGCCGTCTCGATCTTACCGACACCGATACCCTTTGAAACCGTGATGTAGAGCGCGATGAGGAAGATATCGGCCATCGCCAGCTTGCCGAGGATTTGCAGAACCGGCAGCGTCTTGCGGCGCAGCATCCCGAAGTGGATTAGCGCCAGACCGATGGTTTTCACGTAAGGCGCGAAGAGGGCGAAGAAGGTCACCAGCAGGGCAAGGAACACGTCCGACCCCCACAGCGATTGCAGCCCGGTGATCACGCTGATCTCCTGCATTCCGAAGATCGGCAAAAGGGCGGCGCGCAGGAGAGGGGCAAACCAAGCGATGGGGAAGAGGATGAGAAGGGCGAGGTTGGCATAGCGGATCATGTAAGGGAGCTAGGCAATAGAAGGTCTGGGTGCAAGCGTATGCGTCTTGTTTCAAGAATATTCTGCTAGTCTATGACTTAGGCAATGGTCTGGGCAGCGAAAGCAAACTGAGCAACAGCACCGATACATACCAGTATTGCAACTGCTGATCGATCCCGGTGAGGGCCACGTATGAGAACAAGTAAAAGGCAAAATAGTACCGACAGGCAACTGAAAACAAAGAGTAACACGAATAGATTCAATTGATTTGGTGCGACTGATCCTCCCCAGCTTACAAGGGCCATTGGTTTGGCAACTAAAGCCAGCAGAAAGGATAGAATTAGGATTAGAGACAGCAACTTGCGGTTGGGGAATTTGGAAAGCGTATAGGCAAAATGTGGAATGACTAAGAGAACTAACCATCCGCAAAAAAAGAGTATTATCGCCATAAAGTCCACCTTCTTAAGTAATATCGGTAAAAGCTAGCGCACCGCCTCGATCGGCCCCTCAGCGCGGCCCTGAATGAACTGCTCCAAATAGGGATCGCCCGAGGAATCCATCTCGCCAACCGGCCCGGTCCATTGGATGACCCCATCATGCAGCATGGCCACGTTGTCGGCGATGGCGCGGACTGAGGTCATGTCGTGGGTGATGGTCATGGCGGTGGCGCCCATTTCGGTGACGATCTCGCGGATCAGGTCGTTGATCACGCCCGACATGATCGGATCAAGGCCGGTGGTGGGTTCGTCGAAAAAGATGATCTCGGGCTCGGCCGCAATGGCGCGGGCAAGGCCGACACGTTTTTGCATACCGCCTGACAGCTCTGCAGGGTATTTGTCGGCCTGTTCGGATTTCAACCCGACGCGGCGCAGTTTCTCAATCGCGATGTCGCGCGCCTCGTCCCACGGCCTTTTCAGGCTGCCGCGCAGCAGGCGGAAGGCGACATTTTGCCAGACAGGGAGAGAGTCAAACAGTGCGCCACCCTGAAACAGCATGCCAAAGCGCGCCAGAAAAGCATCCCGGTCACCCTTGGTGACGTCCTGTCCATCCAGCGTGATCGTGCCGCTATCAGGTGCAATCAGGCCCAGGATACACTTTAACGCCACCGACTTGCCGGTGCCGGACCCGCCGATGATCACCATCGAGGTGCCCGACTCAATTGTCAGGTTCACGCCCTGCAATACACGGTTGTCGCCAAAGGCCTTATGGACATCTTTCATTTCGATCATAGCGAGAAAAACACCCCCGTCAGAACGAAGTTCGCCGCAAGGATGAGCACTGCCGCAGCCTGTACCGACCCTTTGGTGGCGCTACCCACGCCTTGGGCACCGCGGCCCGAATTGATGCCGAAGTAACAGCCCATCAATGCAGCGATCACGCCGAACACGGCCCCCTTGATCAGCGAGGATATGATATCGTGCGCCTCGAGGAAGTTGACGGTGTTGTGCAGGTAAGTCGCTGAGTTAAAACCCAAGTTCTTAACCGCAACCGTATAGCCGCCAGCGATGCCGATGATGTCGCCAACGCCCACAAGAAGCGGCACGGTGATTAATGCGGCCAGCACGCGCGGGGCCACCAGATACTTCATCGGGTGCGTTGATAGGGTGGTCAGCGCGTCAATCTGCTCGGTCACTTTCATGGTGGCGATTTCGGCGGCGATGGACGAGGTCACACGCGCGGCAATCATCAGGCCCACCAGAACAGGCCCTAACTCGCGTACCATACCAATGGCGACAATCTGAGGCACCACGGCTTCGGCATTGAAGCGGGCGCCGCCCGAGTAGATTTGTAAGGCCAGCGCGCCGCCCGTGAACAGGGCTGTGAGGCCGACGACAGGCAAGGACAGCCACCCTATCTGCATCAACGCATGAGCCAGCTCGCGCGGATAGAAGGGCGGGCGGATCATGTGGCTGAACGTACGGGTCGTAAACAGGGACACGCGGCCCAGCATCGCGATCACGCCCAGAACATTACGCCCGATTGTGGCAAGAAACGCGGTCAGCCAGCTCATCCGCCGATATACCGGCGGTTATAGCGGGCCCCCAGCGAGGTGAGGATTTCATAGCCAATCGTGCCCGCGTTCGCGGCCAGGTCATCGACGGTCTGTCCCGATCCGAGAATGCGGATGGATTTGGGATCGTGGCCCAGATCAGTAATATCCACGCCGATCAGGTCCATCGAGATGCGCCCTGCAATAGGACAGGCCACGTCATCTGCAATCAACAGCGCCTTCGGCCCCATAACTCGCAATAGACCATCGGCATATCCGGCACTGATCGTAGCGATGCGGGTGTCGCGCGTGGCGGTAAAGCTGTTGCCGTATCCAACGGTTTCACCCGTATCGAGGCTGCGGCACTGGATCACCGGCGCGTCCAGCGTCACAACTGCCTGAGCGTCGCTGAAGGGTAGGCCGCCATAGACGCCGATCCCTGGGCGGGACATGTCGAAATGATAGTCGGATCCCAGTAGAATGCCGCCGGTATTGGCTAGGCTGCGGGGGCAGTTGATGCCATCGGTCATCTCGCGAAAGGCGGCCAGTTGCTGGGCGTTCATCGCGTGATCGGGCTCATCCGCGCAGGCCAGGTGGCTCATGATCAGGCGCGGACCTTGGGCCAGTGCGATGTCGCGCACCGCGGACCATTCGCCCGGTTCCATTCCCAGGCGATTCATGCCGCTATCAAGCTGAACACCAAAGGCATGGCCGGGCAGGGCCTCGACATGGCGGATCATCTGATCCAGCGAGTTGATCATCGGGATCAGGTCGAGATCGCCAATCATGTCGGTATCACCGGACATGTGCCCCGCAAAGACATAGATATCGGGTTTCGGCCCTAGTGCCTGCCTGAGGGCGGCGCCTTCTTCGGCCACGGCCACGAAAAAGCTGCGCGCCCCGGCGCGGGCAAGGCAGCGGGCCACCCGTGCGGCCCCCAGCCCATAGGCATCGGCCTTGACCACGGCGGCGGTTTCGCCCGAGCTCATGGCATCCAGCGCGCGCCAGTTGGCGGTGATGGCATCCAGATCGATGGTAAGGGTTGCGGTACTCATGGGCGTGGTTTTGACAGGCTGGGCGAAAGGGTCAAGGGGGAAACGGCCCGGTTAATCGCTCAATTCTGCCCATGATGCATGACAGGCTGCCGCATCAGTTACAGACCGGTGCGTCCGCACAATGCTGATCGCGCAGGCGGGTGATCAACGCCGCCACCTGCGGCGTGTCTACGCCCAGATCGTCAATCGAGCAAAGCTGGCGGCTGTGTCGTTGCAACCAGTTCTCCATGACCGGGTCCCATGCCGGGTCAAGCGCGATCACCTGCTCGGCTGTGTAGAGCAGATAATCGAGATAGGCTTCATAACCCGGATTGTCGGGTCCGGTGATGCCGGTGCAGGACTGAGGTTGGGCATGTTGGGGATTTTCAATGCTGAGCTGTAGAAAACCACGATAGATTTCCCGGGCCGAGTGCTGATCTGCCAGCTCGGTCGCAGAATCAATCTGCAATTTGACGCCGACCAACGCCAGAAGGGCGATCAAGGCCGTCGCAATCGCGGCAAACGCCTCGATCGGGGCCGCATTTTCTCGAAACCAGCGGATGATCAGAACTCCTGATCGCTGCCGGATTGCTGCCAGGGACGGGCAAGATTGCCGAAACGGGTGAACTGCGGCTCGAAGCTCAGCTCGACCGTGCCGATCGGGCCATGTCGCTGTTTGCCGATGATCACCTCGGCCTTGCCATGCAGCCGTTCCATGTCTTCCATCCAGGCGGCCATGGCTTCGGCGTTGTTATCATCGGGTTTTTCACGTTCTTTGTAATACTCGCCGCGATAGACGAACATGACCACGTCGGCATCCTGTTCGATGGACCCGGATTCGCGCAAGTCGCTGAGTTGTGGGCGTTTGTCGTCGCGTGCTTCGACCTGACGGGACAGCTGCGAGAGGGCGATGACCGGGATTTCGAGTTCCTTGGCGATGGCCTTGAGGCCCATGGAAATCTCGCCGATCTCCTGCACGCGGTTGTCCGATGTGCCGCGCACCAGCTGCAGGTAGTCGACAATCAACAGGTCCAGACCGTGAGTGCGTTTCAGACGTCGGGCGCGGGCGGCCAGCTGGGCTATGGGAATGGCTGCCGTATCGTCAATGAACAAGGGGCAGGATTCAAGCGTCTTGGCGGCCTCGACAAAGCGGCGGAATTCGCCCTCGGTCATGTCGCCCTGACGAATTTTATGCGACGAAATCTCGGACGCTTCGGCCAGAATACGACCGGCCAGCTGTTCAGCACTCATTTCCAGCGAGAAGAATCCCACCACACCGCCGTCGATCGCGCCTTCAGTGCCGTCTGGGCGCGTGCCGCGTCTATAGGCCTTGGCGATGTTATAGGCGATGTTGGTGGCCAGCGAGGTTTTGCCCATGGAGGGGCGACCGGCGAGGATCAACAGGTCAGACTTATGCAGACCGCCCAGCTTGCTATCCAGATCGGTCAGGTCAGTGGCGATACCAGCCAACCCACCTTCACGCTGGTAGGCGGCATTTGCGACATTAACTGCGTCCGTTACAGCCTTGAGAAAGCTTTGAAATCCACTTTCAGACTGACCTTGCTCAGCCAGTTGGTAAAGCGCTTGTTCAGCCTGAACGATCTGTTCGCGCGGCTCAAGATCCACCTCGGATTTCTGGGCCTTTCCGGCAATGTCATGGCCCAGCCCGATCAACTCGCGCCGGATTGCCATGTCATAGATTATCTGGGCATAGTCACGCACCGCGAACGAGCTGATCGCTGCCCCAGCCAGACGCGCCAGATAGGTTGGGCCACCCAGTTCCTTGAGGCCCTCGTCATCCTCCAGAAACGCCTTCAAGGTGACAGGCGAGGCAAGGTTGTTCTTGGCGATGCGCGCGGCGGCGACCTCGTAAATGCGGGCATGCACGGGGTCATAGAAATGCTGCGGTCCAATGATCGAGGCGACCCGGTCATAAATGTCGTTATTCGTCAGGATCGCGCCCAGAAGCTGCTGTTCAGCCTCGATGGAATGGGGCATCGCCTCGGTCTCGGAGGTTTCGGTTCCGGTGGCATTGAAGCTGGCGATCTCGTTCACGTCTGTCCCCTTATGTTTTTATCTGCTCTGGTGCACCGGGTGTAGTGCAGGACGCGTTGCGAGGCTATCTGAATAAAATTGTGGATGGTGGCCGGGAAAACCCGGTGGATAACCTGTCGATACAAATCAACGCCGCAACATATGGTAGCAAACGCCACTGACTTTGCCAAATGAAGTATGCGCTGGCGATTCGGGTCGCGTTTATCCGCAGGCGGTTGGGGAGAAGTTTATTTCTTGTTTTCATCCTGCCACTTGCGCGGATCTTTCAGAAATGCCTCGACCCCGTCCAGTGTCGCGGCATTGAACGCGCCCTGATTGCGGGCCTCGGCCAGCACGTCCCACCAGGTGCACAGGTAATGCAGGGTGACGCCATGGTCGCCCAAGGTTTTCTCGGTCTCGGAGAAGATACCGTAATAGAAAATCACCGCCGTATGCCCACAGCTTGCCCCGGTTTCGCGGATTGCATCGACAAAGGACAGCTTGGACCCGCCATCGGTGGTCAGATCCTCAACCAGAAGCACGCGCTCGCCTTCGCTCATCGCGCCCTCGATGCGGGCATTGCGGCCATAACCCTTTGGTTTCTTACGCACATAGGTCATGGGCAGGGCCATGCGTTCGGCGACCAGCGCAGCAAAGGGGATGCCCGCGGTTTCGCCGCCTGCGATGTTGTCAAACGCCTCGAACCCGGCACTGCGCATCACGGTGACGGTCAGGAAATCCATCAGTGTCGAGCGGATACGCGGATGGCTGATCAGTTTACGGCAGTCGATATAGGTGGGCGAGGGCAGGCCAGAAGCCAGCGTAAACGGCTCCGTCGCGTTGAAATGCACGGCTTCGATTTCCAAGAGCATCCGCGCTGTCAGGCGGGCCATTTCTTCGGGCGAGGGGTAGGAAGAGGGGATCATGGGGCAAGTCCTATGGAGGTCTAGAAGACGGATTGGTTGAGGGATTTGAGAAAACGGCCCGCTTTGCCGGGGCAGCGGCCTTTGGCATGGCAGGCGCGCACCGCGGCGTCCAATTGCTCGGTGGCTTTCATGATCAAACCATTGGCGCAGGTGTCGATATGAACCATCTCCAATGGGCCGTCGATGGGCTGGCTGAAGGAAATCAGCATCGCCTCCTTTGTCCACGGTTGCATCGAGTCGTATGGGGGTTCGAGGTCGGCGTTCAACGCGTATTCGTAAAAGGTCGTCTGGATCGGGGTGTCTTTGACGTCGGCCACGCCATGTACTGAATAAAGCGTACCCGTGAAGGTCTGCGTCCCCGTACAGGTGGTTTCGTTGGTCCAGTCGCTGCCCGAGCATTCCATGTTGCGTGGCTTGGACAATACACCGATGCCCAGAGTTTCCGTTTGTTGGTACTTCGCCGTCGGTTTGGCCTGCGCGCGCATGATGGAGTCGACGCGCTCGGCAAGGTTGACCAACTGGCAATCCAGTGCTTGAGCGGCTGATCCGGCCAGCACGATGCCGAAGGCCAGCGTCAGCCGCAGGCTCATTGAGACACGCTCCAACATACCTCAAAGCCCGGATCAAACACGGTCACCGGGCCATCGTCGCTGTCGATCTTTTCGGGGAAGGCCGTGACATCGCCTTTGGTCAGCATGATCTGGGTTTCGTTTACAGGCAGGCCGTAAAACGCCGGGCCGTTCAGCGAACTGAAGGCCTCCAGATGATCCAGCGCGCCTTCCTCCTCGAAAACATGTGCCAGAAGAGTCATCGTGTTGGTGGCGGTGAAGCACCCGGCACAGCCGCAGGCGTTTTCCTTCAGTGCATCCGTGTGGGGTGCAGAATCGGTGCCCAGGAAGAAGCGCGACTGCCCAATGGTGGCGGCTTTGCGCAGGGCAAGGCGATGTTCCTCGCGCTTGGCGACCGGCAGGCAGTAATAATGCGGTTTGATCCCGCCCACCAGGATATGGTTGCGATTGATGATCAGGTGATGGGTGGTAATCGTGGCCCCAAGGCTGTCATCGCCTGCCAGCACGTAGTCAACGCCGTTTGAAGTGGTGATATGTTCCATCACCACGCGCAGGCCCGGTGTGGCGCGGCGGATCGGATCGAGCACCCGATCGATAAATACGGCCTCACGATCAAAGATATCGATCTCGGTATCGGTGACTTCGCCATGTACGCAAAGGGGACAGCCAATTTCGGCCATGCGGTCCAGCACCGGGCGCACCTTGTCAAAATCGCGCACACCGGATGCGGAATTTGTGGTGGCGCCGGCGGGGTAGAGTTTGACAGCAGTGATCAACCCGCTGGCATGAGCGGCGGCCAAATCATCCGGGTCCGTGTCTTCTGTCAGGTACAGTGTCATCAAGGGCGTGAAGTCATCGCCTTCGGGCAGGGCGGCTATGATCCGATCCCGGTACGCTTCGGCATCGGCCCCGGTCACGACGGGGGGCACCAGGTTGGGCATGATGATCGCCCGGGCAAAATCGCGCGAGGTTTCGGGCAATACGGCGCGCAGCATCGCACCATCGCGCAAATGCAGGTGCCAGTCGTCGGGGCGGGTGAGTCTCAGCGTGGTGGTCATGCCCGAGGGCTTACACAATCACGCAGGTCCATGCCAGAGGGCGAATGGGTGTCAGCCGCGATCGGCAGCTTCAGCTTGGAGTGAAGCTTGCGCCGCCAGACTATTCTTGGCCCGTGCCAGCGCTTTGTGGAAGGGGGGCGAGTTACGTTTGCTCAGAACCACCTCGGCCAGCAATTTGGTAAGATGGTGACGGTCATCGCGTGTGGTACATTTCAACAGGTTGAACTGGTAGGAGGCATAGTCGCGCCGGGCGCGATAGAGCCTGGACAGGCTGAGTGTATTCAATTTACCCACGCTGAGTTGCGCCAACATCCGCATCAGGATGTTCATTTGAACCAGCGCGCTGTCAATGCGCGGACCCTGATGGCGCATCCGGTATTTGGTTACATTCGGGCGGGTGAACAGCGCTGCATGCATCGCATCCAGCTCGACCTCGGGGTCATAGAGGACAAACGCATGCTCGGCCCCGTCCAGCATGTCCGGCGCATAACCATAGCGGTCATCAAACGCCACGCGCCGCATTGACAGAAACCGGTCATCCCATTCGCTCACACGCGGATCAAGCGTGGCCTGGGGGCAGAGCGCCAGTACCCGGGCGCCGGGGGCCGCCACGGAAAAGGCGCACGCGGCGTATCCACAGGCACCGGCACCATAGAAGACCACCTGCTCGTAGGCGTCAAAGAAGCCCTCGTCGATAAGGCGGTCGAAATAGGCATAGACCCGATTGTCGCGAAACCAGGTGTCCGTCTCACTTGCGAGGCACAGATGCGACCACCCCAACGCGTTCGCCATCTGCCAGCCCAGCGGGTGGGCGGTGTCCGAAACATCCTCGATTCGGTGGTGGGCCTCGAAGCTGACCAGAAGGGTCTGGGGTTTCTTTTTCAGAAACAGGGCGGCGTGTCGCGGCCCAAGATGTTCAACAGAGCCGTTTTCGCCGATAATGTCGGTCGTCGATTGTACCCAGTCAAGCCAGCTTTGGCCATCGAGTGGCGTGGCAAACATCTGGGAATGATCCTGCATATACTCGTTCCTCGTTGCGCGCATTGTTACTTTCGGCTTGCGCGCTAGAATTGAGATACTGAGAAACTTGGGCAAAACTTTGTAAAATCCAAGGGGTTTCTGAGCAAGTTGTCCGTTTGCCTACCTCTTGACGGCACCAAGAGGGCCGTGCAGGACTTTGACCCTTAAAGGAAGGCTGGTCTGCATGTCCCCATCTTCGATTGATGATACCCAGGCGCTGTTGGCGGGGCAGAATTATGTCTGTGACCGCGCCTTGGCCACGGTTGTGTTTCTGGCCCTGCGCCTTGGCCGTCCGCTGTTTCTTGAGGGTGAGGCGGGTGTGGGCAAGACCGAGATCGCCAAGGCGCTGGCAACGGGGTTGGGCCGTCGTTTGATCCGGCTTCAGTGTTACGAGGGGCTGGATGCGTCTTCGGCCGTCTATGAATGGAATTTCGCTGAGCAGATGATCGCGATCCGCACCGCCGAGGCCTCGGGTGGCGTCGAAAGGGATCGGTTGAAAGACGAGTTGTTCACCGATGATTTCCTGATTGAACGCCCCTTGTTGCAAGCCATGCGGCCCCAACCGGGTGGCGCGCCGGTGCTGTTGATTGACGAACTGGACCGCACCGATGAACCGTTTGAAGCGTTCCTGTTGGAGGCACTCAGCGATTTTCAGGTGACAATTCCCGAACTTGGCACAATCCATGCGCCCGAACCGCCGATTGTGATCGTCACCTCGAACCGCACTCGTGAAGTGCATGATGCTCTGAAACGCCGCTGCCTATATCATTGGGTTGATTATCCGGGCATGGAGCGCGAGATCGAGATTTTACAGGCCCGCGCCCCGGAAGCCGCTGACGCCCTCAGCCGCGAGGTTGTGGCTTTTGTTCAACGCCTGCGCACCGAGGATCTGTTCAAGAAACCGGGCGTGGCCGAAACCATCGACTGGGCCAAATGCCTGTTGGCGCTGGATGTGATTTCGCTATCACCGGAAGTCATCGCCGACACGCTTGGGGCTATCCTGAAATACCAGGATGATATTCAGAAGCTGCAGGGGTCAGAAGCCAAACGAATACTGAACGAGGCGAAAGCCAGCCTCGAGCCTGTCTGATGTTTCTTCTGGCCAGAAATATCCCGGGGGTGTGGGGGCTGGCCCCCACTCGGAATCATGTCTGAATACGCCCCGCTTGATCTGCCCGATCGCCCCAAACTTACCCATAACATCACCCATTTCGCGCGGGCGTTGCGCAAGGCCGGGTTGCCTGCCGGGCCGGGCCGGGTGGTGGATGCAATCCGGGCGGTCGAGGCTGCGGGCTTCACCTCGCAACGCGATTTCTTTTACACGCTGCGCGCCTGTTTCGTGAACCGGCCTGAACAGCGTGCTGTGTTTGCCCAGATTTTCCGGCTTTACTGGCGTGATCCGCGGTATATGGAGCATATGATGGCGATGATGCTGCCCGCCATTCGCGGCGTGCAGGAGGATCGCAGCGCCAAACCTGCCGAAAAACGCGCTGCCGAAGCCTTGTTGGACGGGATCGAGCCGGATCAGCCGGAACAATCCGATGACCAGCCCGTGCAAGAGACCGAGATCGAGGTTGATGCCTCGCTGACCATGTCGGGGGAAGAACGTCTCCGCACTCTCGATTTCGAACAGATGGGCGTTGACGAGATTGCCGCGGCCAAGCGGATGCTGGCGCGGCTGGATTTGCCGGTCAAACCCCTGGCCTCGCGTCGGGGACAGCCCAGTCATTCAGGTGCGCGCATCGACGCCCGCAAGACCCTGCGCGCGGCGATGCGCCGGGGTGGCGAGCTGCGCAAAATCCACCTGCAGAAACCGCGTCCGCGCTGGCCCAACCTTGTGGTGCTCTGTGATATTTCCGGCTCGATGAGCCAATATAGCCGCATGATCCTGCATTTCCTGCACGCGGTGGCCAACCGACAGGGGCAGGGTTGGTCCAAGGTGCATGCGTTTACCTTTGGCACACGGTTGACGAATATCACCCGCCATCTGGCCACGCGGGATGTGGATGCCGCGCTGGCCGCAGCCGGGCAGGAAGCGCAGGACTGGGAAGGTGGCACGCGGATCGGGGCCTGCCTGCACGAGTTCAACCGCGACTGGTCACGCCGGGTGATGGGGCAGGGTGCCGTTGTTCTGGTGATCACCGATGGGTTGGACAGGGATGATCCCGATGCACTGGGACGGGAAATGGAGCGGTTGCACTTGTCGTCCCGTCGTCTGATCTGGCTTAACCCGCTGCTTCGATGGGAGGGGTTTGCCCCCAAAGCCGCAGGCATTCGCGCGATGCTGCCGCATGTGGATACGTTTCGCGCCGGTCATTCCATTGCAACCTTGGAAGATTTGGCGGTAGCGCTGTCCCGCCCGAATGATGCTGGCGAAAAGGAACGCTTGATGGCGGCGCTCTAAAGGAAATGGAACTCGCTTTTCGATTTGTGCTGCGGTGTAACGCGACCCATATTGGAGGCTGAGGAGCCTGATCATGGACCGATTTGACGATATTCCCGAGACCGCATTGCGTTGGCACCGCGAGGGCAAAGGCGCTGCGCTGGCCACCGTGGTGCAGACCTGGGGCAGCGCGCCGCGCCGTATTGGCAGTCAGCTGGTAATTTCGGGCGAAGGCGAGATCGCAGGCTCCGTCTCGGGTGGGTGCGTCGAGGGCGCCGTCGTGGCCGAGGCACTGGAGGCCATCGAAGACGGTAAGCCGGTGATGCTGGAATACGGCGTCAGTGATGATGATGCCTTTGCGGTCGGCTTGGCCTGCGGTGGAACAATCCGCGTGCTGGTGGAACCTGTGGGCACGGTTATGCCTGTGCCGGTATTGGAAGAGCTGGTGGCGGCCCGTGCGGCGCGCGAGCCGGTTGCCTATGTGACAGGGATGCAATGCAAACGGCGGCTGGACCGGCAGGGGCACGATGCGCGGTTTCGCATGGACCGTTCGGGCTTTGAGGAGGATGGCGAGACCTTCGTGGGCATTCACAATCCTCCGCTGCGCCTGATTATTGTTGGCGCGGTGCATATCGCGCAGGCGCTTGTGCCGATGGCGCGGACCGCTGGTTTTGATCCTTTGCTGATAGACCCGCGTGACAGCTTTGCCTCGGCAGATCGCTTCCCGGGGGAAACCATTCTCAACGATTGGCCTGACGAGGGTGTGCAGGCCTATGGGCTGGACACGCGCACCGCGCTGGTTCTGCTGACACATGACCCAAAGCTGGATGATCCCGCGCTGGAACAGGCGCTGGCCTCGGAGGTGTTTTACATCGGTGCGCTGGGTTCGACCCGCACCCATGCGAAGAGGGTGGAGCGGTTGACGGCCAAAGGCTTCACTCCTGAACAGATCGCGCGCATTCACGGGCCTGTCGGTCTTGATATCGGTGCTGCGGGTCCTGCGGAAATTGCTGTGTCGATCCTCGCGCAGATGATTGCTGTGCTGAGGAAACCCGCATGAAATTCGGTCCTGTTTCGGTGGACGATGCCGAAGGAGCAATCCTGGCCCACTCGCTGAATCTGCCCGAAGGACGGATGCGCAAAGGGGCTGTTCTATCGGCAGCGCAATGCGCGGCTTTGGCGGCGGCGGGCGTGTCTCAGGTCACGGTCGCACAGCTTGAAGAGGGCGATGTGCATGAAGACGCGGCCGCGCGTCAATTGGCGGCTGCAAGCTGCAAAAGAGAGGCCCGGATTCAGCTGAGCGCGCCTTTCACCGGTCGGGTCAACCTGATTGCGCAGACCCCCGGTGTGGTATGTTTGGACGTGGCACAGATCGACGCGGCCAATGCGGTTGATCCTATGATCACCGTGGCCACCGTGCCGCCGTTTCACCAAATCCACTCCGGGGGCATGATCGCGACCATCAAGGTAATTTCCTATGCTGTACCGGGCGTGGCGGTGATGCGGGCGACCGAGTTGTTGGGCGAGGCTATCGGACTGGCAACACCGATCTATGCCAGCGCCAGCCTGATCGTCACGGATATTCCCGGAGGACCGGGCCGCAAGGGTGAGGAGGCGATTTTCAACCGTCTGAACGGTCTGGGTATAGAGCTGCTTGAAACCCGCCTCTGCGCCCATGATGAAGCGGAGCTGGCGCAGGAAATTGGCTTGGCAAAGGGCCAGATCGTGTTGATCCTGACCGCATCGGCCACCTCTGATATCCGTGACACGGCACCCGAGGCGCTGCGCCAGGCCGGGGGGCAGATCACGCGGTTCGGCATTCCGGTTGATCCCGGCAATCTGTTGTTTCTGGGTGCGTTGGGCGACCGGCCAGTGATTGGTCTGCCCGGCAGCGCGCGCTCGCCCGTGTTGCACGGCGCCGATTGGGTTCTTAGCCGGGTCGCCTGTGGTGTGCCCATCGAGGATGCGGATTTTGCGGCGATGGGGGTGGGCGGTCTGTTGAAGGAGATTCCGACGCGCCCGCAACCAAGACGCGGTAAACCAAGCGTATGAGGATATAGGGAGGCCGATCATGGCATCGAAACGGATCACAATGGGCATAGCCGCCAGCCTGATGCCATTCGGGGCCATGGCCGACAGTTTGCCTGCTGAGGTGCGGTATCGCTGTGATCGCAATGCCGAGGTGCGGGCGATTTACGTAAATCCGAAAGAGGCGGCGGGACTGGCAGTGCTTTACATCGAGGGCCAACTGGTGGCGTTGCAAGATGCGCCAGCCGCCTCGGGGGCGTTTTATACCAGTGGTGACGGTGAGATCGGATATCGATGGCACGTGAAGGGCAAGGCCGCCTTCCTGACCTATCAGGCTGAAGGTGCGTCCGACGAGACGGTGCTACTGAACAATTGTGTTGCCGCACCCTGAGATCTGTTCGCGGTTGAGCCTGTGTTGAGGGCGCAGATCGAACCCGGGAAAAGCTGAATTCTGACCATTTGGGAAAAACCGGGTTCTCAACTGGCCGGGGCCGTGCTTAACTCTACTTAAGCCAGTATAATAACCAGCAGGGAGGAGCCGATGTCACAGGTCAGCATGACTGTGAACGGCAAGGGCGTATCCGGCGAGATTGAAGGCCGGACGCTGCTTGTAGATTTTCTAAGAGACACATTGGGCATGACGGGTACGCATGTTGGCTGTGATACCAGCCAGTGCGGTGCGTGTGTTGTGCATATGGATGGCAAGGCGGTCAAAGCCTGTGCTGTCTTTGCCGCGGAGGCCGAGGGTGCCGAGGTTGTCACCGTCGAGGGTATGGCCAATGACGACGGCTCGCTGGGGACGATTCAGCAGGCGTTTCAGGACCATCACGGGCTGCAATGCGGATTTTGCACGCCGGGCATGGTGATGTCTGCGGCGGCGCTTCTCAACGAGAACCCGACGCCCAGCGAGGCCGAAATCCGGGAGTATCTGGAAGGCAATATCTGCCGCTGCACCGGGTATCACAACATCGTCAAGGCGATCATGGCCGCATCTGGTCAGGACGTAAGCTCAATCGCCGCCGAATAAGGCGCGAGGCGCGGGGTTCACCCCGCCATCCCCAAGGGAGGAATTCAAAAATGCCAGCAGATGGAGGCATCGGCGCCAGCAATAAACGGCGCGAGGACGTCCGGTTTCTGACCGGAAACGGCAATTATACAGATGATATCAATATGCGGGGTCAGGCCTATGTACATTTCCTGCGCTCTGATGTGGCGCACGGAACGCTCAATGGCGTGGACACCAGCACAGCGGCGGGTATGCCCGGCGTGATCCGCATCTTTACAGCGGCTGATTTTGCCGATGTGGGCGGGATACCCTGCGGTTGGCAGGTGACCGACAAGCATGGTGAGGTCATGCAGGAACCCAAACACCCGGTTCTGGCCGAAGGCAAGGTGCGCCATGTGGGCGATCCGATTGCCGCGATCGTCGCCGAAAGCCGCGAACAAGCACGCGATGCCGCCGAGGCGATTGACGTCGATATTGCTGAGTTGCCAGCGGTGATGGACATGAAGGCCGCGCTGGAGGACGGCGCGACCAAGGTACATGACGATCTGACCTCAAACCTTTGTTATGACTGGGGTTTCGTTGAGGAAAACAAGGATGTGGTGGATCAGGCGATCAAGGATGCGGCCCATGTCACCACGCTGGAGCTGGTCAATAACCGGCTGATCCCCAACGCGATGGAGCCGCGCGTGGCGGTCGGAGATTTCAATCGCTCAACCGGCGACAGCACGCTTTACACGACCTCTCAAAACCCGCATGTGATCCGCCTTTTGATGGGCGCATTCGTGCTGGGTATTCCGGAACACAAGTTGCGGGTTGTGGCCCCGGATGTGGGCGGCGGATTTGGCTCAAAAATCTATCACTACGCGGAAGAGGCGTTTTGCACTTTTGCCGCCAAGGCGCTGAACCGGCCGGTGAAATGGACCTGTAGCCGCTCCGAAGCGTTTATGTCCGATGCCCATGGCCGAGATCATGTGACCAAGATTGAACTGGCGCTGGATGGTGATAACAACTTCACCGCCATCCGGACCGAGACCTATGCGAATATGGGGGCGTATCTCAGCACCTTCGCGCCGTCGATCCCGACATGGCTGCATGGCACGCTGATGGCGGGGAATTACAAGACGCCGGTGATCTATGTGAACGTCAAGGCGGTGTTCACAAACACCGTTCCGGTTGATGCCTATCGTGGCGCGGGCCGTCCCGAGGCGACATTCCAGATCGAACGTGTGATCGATAAGGCCGCGCGTGAATTGGGGGGCGACCCCATCGCTTTGCGCCGCCAGAACTTCGTGACCGAGTTCCCTTATGCCACGCCAGTGGCCGTGGAATATGACACGGGTGATTATCATGCCACGATGGATAAGCTGGAAGAGATGGCCGACATGTCGGGTTTTGAAGCGCGGCTGGCTGAAAGCAAGGCCAATGGCAAGCTGCGCGGTCTTGGCGTGAACTGCTATATCGAGGCCTGCGGGATCGCCCCCAGCAACCTTGTTGGTCAGCTCGGCGCCCGGGCGGGGCTTTATGAAAGCGCCACGGTGCGGGTCAACGCCACAGGCGGTCTGGTGGTGATGACCGGCAGCCACAGCCACGGGCAGGGGCACGAGACGTCTTTTGCCCAGGTGGTGGCCGATATGATCGGGATTGATCCGAACATGGTCGAGGTGGTGCATGGCGACACGGCCAATACACCAATGGGCATGGGCACCTATGGCTCACGCTCGCTGGCGGTTGGCGGTAGCGCGATGGTGAAGGCGACAGAAAAGATTATCGCCAAGGCACGCAAGATTGCCGCCCACCTGATGGAAGCCTCTGAAGGTGACATCGAGTTGAAAGATGGTCAGTTCAGCGTGGCAGGGACGGACAAATCCGTAGCCTGGGGCGATGTGACCCTGGCCGCTTATGTGCCCCACAACTACCCGCTGGAAGAGATCGAACCGGGGCTGGAGGAAACCGCGTTTTATGACCCGGCCAACTTTACCTATCCGGCGGGCGCCTATGCCTGCGAGGTCGAGTTGGACCCCGACACCGGCAAGGTCACGATCGAACGCTTCTCAGCCGCCGATGACTTTGGCAATATCGTCAATCCGATGATCGTCTCGGGGCAGGTCCATGGCGGGCTGGCGCAGGGGATCGGGCAGGCCTTGATGGAAGGCTGTGCCTATGACGAAGATGGGCAACTTCTGACCGGGTCCTACATGGATTACACCATGCCGCGCGCCGATGATGTGCCCTTTTATCAGGTCGATCATTCCTGCCAGACACCCTGCACGCATAACCCCTTGGGCGTCAAAGGCTGTGGCGAGGCTGGCGCGATTGGCTCGCCGCCTGCGGTGGTCAATGCGGTGGTCGATGCGCTGCAACGCGCCGGACACGACATCACCCATATTGATATGCCCCTGACGCCTTCGCGCGTCTGGTCGGCGATGCAAGGGTAAGGAGAGAAGATCATGTATAGCTTTGATATCGAACGCCCCACCCGTGTGACCGATGCCGTGAAACTACTGAGTGACAGCACCGAAAGTCAGCCACTGGGCGGCGGTCAAACCCTGATCCCGACGCTGAAACAACGGCTGGCCAGCCCGGATCGGCTGGTTTGCCTCAGCGGCATTGATGAAATGCGCGGGATTTGCACCGATGATGAGGGCCGCATCTGCATTGGCGGGGCCACCACCCATGCCGAGGTTGCCGCAGCCGCGGCGGCTTATCCGGCGCTGGCTGCACTGGCGGGGAACATCGGCGACCCAGCTGTCCGCAATCGCGGCACAATCGGCGGGTCATTGGCCAATAATGACCCCTCGGCCTGTTACCCTGCGGCTGTTTTGGCCTCGGGCGCGACGGTGATCACCAACACCCGCGAAATCGCGGCGGATGATTTCTTTGACGGGCTGTTCACCACGGCCCTTGAAGAAGGGGAGATCATCACTGAGGTCAAATTCCCGGTGCCTGAAAAGGCGGCTTACATGAAGTTCGATCAGCCTGCATCACGCTTTGCACTGGTCGGGGCGTTTGTCGCTAAACATGGCGATGGCGTGCGCGTGGCGATCACCGGTGCCTCGGAAGAGGGCGTGTTCCGTTGGGCCGAGGCCGAGGCGGCACTGTCGTCTGATTTCTCAGCCTCCGCGTTGGAAGGTCTGAGCTTGGATGGATCGGGCATGATCTCGGATCTGCATGGATCAGGCGAGTATCGCGCCCACCTGGCGGCTGTCATGACCAGGCGCGCTGTCGCTGTGGCCTGAGAACTGATTTGATCAAACGGAGCGCGGCCCCTGGCAGGGCCGCGCGCTTTTTTTTGTTTGATTGGCGTCTGAGGCCAGAGGTTCGCGTGATGTCGAACGGGTGTGTTTGGCTTGACGCTCCGAGCCTCCGGCGGGGATATTTTGGGCCAGAAGAAGCGTGAACTGCGTCAATAGCGGCGCTTAGCCCATTTTGCGCAGGCGTTTGAACAGGCTGGAAGTGTCCCAGCGTCCGCCACCCATTTTCTGAACGTCCTTGTAAAACTGATCAACAAGGGCGGTGACGGGCAGGGAGGCCCCGTTTTCATCGGCGGTGTCCAGAACGATGCCCAGATCCTTACGCATCCAGTCAACGGCAAATCCGTGGTCGAAATGGTCGTCCAGCATGGTGTCATGACGGTTGCTCATCTGCCAGCTGCCGGCCGCCCCTTGGCTGATTACCTCGACCACGGAACGGCCATCCAGCCCGGCTTTCTCGGCGAAGTGCAGTGCTTCGGACAAGCCTTGAACCAAGCCGGCAATGGCGATCTGATTGGCCATCTTGGTCAGTTGCCCGGCCCCCGAGGGGCCAATGCGCCGGCAGATTTTGGCGTAGATATTAATGATCGGCTCGGCGGCGTTATAGCTGTCGGCGTCGCCACCGCACATGATGCCCAATTGACCATTCTCGGCCCCTGCCTGGCCGCCTGAAATCGGCGCATCGACAAAGCTGAGACCGGCCGACCTGGCGGCGGCATAAAGCTCAAGCGTGACTTTCTCGGACACGGTCGTGTGGTCGACGAACACAGCGCCGGGTTTCATGCCTGCAAAGGCGCCATCCTCTCCTGTGCAGACCGACCGCAGATCATCGTCATTTCCCACGCAAGCCATCACAAAGTCCGCATCGGCTGCGGCTTCGCGCGGGGTAGGGGCGCTTTGCCCGCCATGCTGGGTTACCCATTTCGCGGCCTTGGCACCGCTGCGGTTATAGACACAGACGTCGTGCCCGCCGGATTGCAGATGCCCTGCCATCGGATATCCCATCACGCCCAAGCCTAGGAATGCAAGTTTCGCCATTGTTCGTCTCCCGACCATTGTCTCGCCCCGGATTTCTGACTATCCCGGTGCGCGGATGCAAGGGAAAAGGGGCGCGCGCGAATGGCGGTGCTGTTTCGGTGGTTGGTGCGGATCACTGGCGGATTGATTCTGCTGGGTGGTCTGGCCGTGCTGGTGGCCTATTTCCTTCTGTCCCGGTCGCTGCCGGATTACAGCAAGACGCTGCGTGTCGCGGGTATCAGCGCCCCGGTTGAGATTATTCGGAACAACTCCAACGTACCGCATATCTTCGGGCAGGCGGACCCGGATGTTTTCTTTGGACTGGGCTATGCCCATGCGCAGGACCGGCTGTGGCAGATGACAGTATTGCGCCGGACCGTGCAGGGGCGGTTGTCCGAGGTGTTCGGCCCCCGCACCATCGAGATCGACAAGGTTCTGAGGCGGTTCGACCTTTATGGGTTGGCCCGCCAATCAGTCGAGGTGCAGGATGGGCGTACCATGGCCGCGCTTGAGGCCTACTCGGCAGGGGTGAATGCCCGTCTGGCCGAGATCAATGCCGAAGCATTGGGGCGCGGTGCGCCTGAGATGTTCATTTTTGAGAACCCGATTGCGCCATGGCAACCCGCAGATTCCATTGCGATTATCAAGCTGCTGGCGATCCAGTTGTCAGGGCATCTGAGCCACGAGGTGCTAACCGCACGCACGGCGCTGGAAGTGCCTGACCCCGACCGTTTGGCCGACATCCTGCCAGACGCTCCGGGCAGCGGAATTGCCGCCTTGCCGGAATATGCCAGCCTGTTCGATGCGCCGATCGGGCGCCGCCAGGTGGTGCGTGCCGAACCGTCAGGCGATCCATTGTCACCGTTCAGAATGCATGAGCTGGCCGGGGCCTCCAACGCCTGGGCTGCCGCGCCCAAACGCTCGGCCTCGGGTGGCACCTTGCTGGCCAACGACCCCCATCTGGGCCTCACCGCGCCAACGGTTTGGTATCTGGCGCGGTTGGAGTTGAGTACTGGCGGTGTGATCGGCGGGACGATACCGGGTGTGCCGGCGGTGATGACCGGGCGGAGCGCTAACCTGGGTTGGGGGATCACCTCGGCTTATTTGGACGATCAGGACGTCTTTATCGAAGAGTTGAACCCTGCCAATCCGGAAGAATACCGCACGCCGGATGGGTTCAAGGCCTTTGAGACCCGCAAGTCTATCATTGAAATCAAGGACAGCGATCCGATCACCCTGACCCTGCGCTGGACGGACAATGGCCCGCTGCTGCCGGGCTCGCACTATGATCTGGGCAAGGTGACGCCGCAAGGCCATGTGGCGGCGGTCAATTGGACTGCATTGACCGGGCGAGACACGACGATGAGTGCGGCTGTGGCAATTATGTATTCCGCCACGGTGGATGAGGCGCTGGAGGCGGGGCAGTTTTACATCGCACCGGCTCAGAACCTTACGGTGGTCGATCAGGACAAGATCGCAATGAAGACCATCGGGGCGATGCCGCGCCGCGATGCCCGACATCAAAGCGAAGGTCGCATGCCCAGCCCGGGCTGGCGCAGTGAGAACCGTTGGCAGGGGATCATCCCGTTCTCGGCGAACCCAGAATTTGTTGCGCCAATCGGCGGACTGTTGGGCAACACCAACAACAAGACGGTCAACCGGCCCTTTCCGCTGCATGTCAGCCACTGGTGGGGGGATACCCAACGTGTGAACCGCTGGCGGCGGCTGATGCAAAGTCGGCAGGTACATACCCGCGACAGTTTCATCGAGGCACAGCTAGACACGGTCAGCTTCTCGGCCCGCTCCCTTTTGCCCCTGATCGGGGCCGAGCTTTGGTTCACCGGCGAGGCGGCAGCGGAAGGTACGCCCGAGCGGTTGCGCCAACGCGCCTTGGCCCTGCTGTCCGAGTGGAATGGTGAGATGAACGAGCACCTGCCTGAGCCGCTGATTTACGCCGCTTGGGTGCGGGCGCTGCAGGATCGCCTGATCCGGGATGATCTTGGGCCGCTGGCCGATGAATTTACGCATGTGAATCCACTGTTTATCGAGCGGGTCTATCGCGACCTAGATGGCGCCTCGGCGTGGTGCGATGTGCGTCAGTCCTCGCCGGTTGAGACCTGTGTCGATGTTGCACGGCTGGCACTTGATGACGCGCTGATATGGGTGGAGGAGCATTATGGCACAGCGCTGGAGAGCCTGCGCTGGGGTGATGCGCATCAGGCCACCCATGATCACCCGGTACTGGGAGAAGTGCCACTGCTGCGGTATTTCGTGAACATTCGTCAAAGCACGTCGGGTGGGGACAATACTTTGCAGCGCGGGCGCACACGTGGCGGCGATGGCCCCGATCCGTTCCAGAATGTGCATGGCGCGGGCTATCGCGGCGTTTATGATTTTGCTGATCCGGATAGTTCGGTGTTCATCACCTCGACCGGGCAATCCGGACATTTCCTGAGCCGTCACTATGATGATCTGGCACAGCTGTGGCGGCGGGGCGAATATATTCCGATGTCACTGGACCGCGATCTGGCGCGGGCTGCGGCGGTAGGGGTGACGGTCTTGGAACCTGCCGAGTGAATTGTCGCTGTTAAAGGGAGCATGAAGCAGGATGACTTTTTGCGGGGCAAAGCGGTAACTTGCCCCCCGCGCGGAATCAAGGCGAAGCCGCCGCGCGATCGCCAGACCGCCCGCAAGGGCTGGCGATTTGGTAAGGGAGGCGCGCCGCTCCGATCTTTTGCGGATTTGGTTGCCATAAAGTGCTGTGCAAAAAGGTCAGATCGCCACCCCGCGGTCTGGCCATCGCGCGGCTTAGGTCAATGCCCGCTTTGGGTTATGCGCGGACCTTCGGATGACTAGCGCCACAACCGAAAAACCCGATTGGGCCGGGCGAATCCTTGCTAGCATACTGGCGATGAATCAGGCGTTGGCTTCACGGATTTTGTCGGCGGCGTCTTTGTCGTAAGAAACACCGTTTTCCTCGAACAACGTGTCCAGCTCGCCCGAGAGGGTCATCTCGGTGATGATGTCACATCCGCCGACAAACTCGCCCTTCACATACAGCTGGGGCACGGTTGGCCAGTCGGAATAATCCTTGATGCCCTGTCGGATGGCCTCGTCCTCCAGCACATTCACATCGGCAAAGTCCACGCCCATGAAGTTCAGCACCCCGGCCACGCGGGACGAAAACCCGCATTGCGGCATGGATTTGGTGCCTTTCATGTAAAGCACCACGTCATTGGCGGTAATGGTTTCGTCGATCTGGGATTTGACGTCGGTCATTTGAGGCGTCCTGTTCGTCTGGAATTGGGATCAGTCGGGGGCTTTGGTGGTCAGGGCAAGGGCGTGCAGATCGCCCGAGGGGCCATCCATTTTGCCTTTCAGCGCGGCGTAGACAGCGCGCTGTTGCTGCACCCGGTTCATGCCGGCGAAGGAGGCATCGATCACCTCGGCCGCATAGTGATTTCCGTCCCCGGCCAGATCGGTGATGGTGATCTGGGCTTGCGGAAAACTGGCGCGGATCAGGTCTTCGATTTCCTGGGCTTGCATGGCCATGGGCGCATCTCCTGTTTTGTCTTGTCCCTGATGTAGAGCCGGGCGCATCCCAGTGCAAGGCGTGTCAGATTTCTTCGCCCTTTTTCAGCAGTTCGTCGATCAACGCACGTTGCAATCCCTGACTGTCGCCGCCGCCATATTGCATCGCCCCGCCTGAATAAAGTGTGCCATAGCTTTGCGTCAGGTTCACCACTTGTCCCAGCCCCGAAATAAACTGGTCCTTTTCAAGGGGCCCGAGCGGATGGATGAAGGTGGACCACAGCATCCCCTTGGCGATTGCGTAGCGCCCGTCCAATGCGCTGTCGAAATTGGCCTGCATCATCCGGGTCAGTTCTTCCTGGGTGAGTCCGTCTGCCTCGCGTACAGGGGCCACGGCGCGCATTCGGTCGGCCGCCGGATCAGTGACGATCAACACAGGCACCTCGGCGATTTGAAGCTGCCAGATAGTGCCCTCGCGAAGCGCTTCGGGATCGAGAACCATGATGATCTCGTTCAGCCGTTCGAGTGTCATGGGGGCTTCGGTGGCGGGCTCATCTGAGCTCTGAGCGCGCAAGGGCAGGGCGATGGCGATCAGCAGAGCCAGAAGCAGCGGAGCAAAACGGAGCATGGCGGTATCCTTTGTGAGCGTGGTTTCACAAAGCCTGCCATTTTCATGCGGCATCGGCCATAAGCGTCATGCAACTGTGATGCGCTGTGATGCTAGCTGTCGAAGGTCGCCGCAAAGCTGGAGCGGAAGATCCGCGACAACTCGGCCAGTGGGGCAGAGGTGCTGCCAAAGCTGACCATGTCGCCGGTGAATTTGCCCACGGTTTGGATCGGTACGCCTGCTTTTCCGGCCGCGATCATCAGGGCTTCGGCCTCGTCAAAGCTGCAGGCGATCAGGTAACGGGCCTGATCTTCGCCAAAGAGGAAAGCAGTGTCGTCGCTGTCCAGGCACACGCCCACGCCGGCTGCCTCGGCCAGTTCAAACGCGGCGAGTGCCAGCCCGCCATCGGACAGATCGGTACAGGCCTTGATCCAAGTGTGATTGGCACGGATGAAATCGCCGTTGCGTTTTTCGGCATCCAGATTGACCGGCGGGGCGGTGCCTTCGCTGCGCCCGTGCAGTTCCGCTAGCAAAGCGGACTGGCCGATATGGCCTTCTGTTTCCCCAATCAACAAGGCCACATGCCCATCGCGGGCCTGCCCGGTGATCGCTTCATCCGCATGGGCAATCAGGCCGACAGCGCCGATTGTTGGCGTCGGCAGGATCGCCGCCCCATCGGTTTCATTGTAAAGCGAGACGTTGCCCGACACGATTGGCATATCCAGCGCCGCCACCGCTGCGCCGATGCCTTTGATGGCACCGACAAACTGGCCCATGATCTCGGGCTTTTCGGGGTTGCCGAAATTCATGTTGTCCGTGGTGGCCAGCGGTCTGGCCCCCAAGGCGGTGAGGTTGCGATACGCCTCGGCCACGGCCTGTTTACCACCGGTTTCCGGGTCGGCCTTGACGTAGCGTGGTGTCACATCGCTGGTAAAGGCCAGCAGCTTGTCGGTGCCGTGCATGCGGATCAGACCCGCGCCCTGACCCGGCGTGCGGGCTGAATCGGCCATGACCATGGTGTCATATTGCTCCCACACCCATTGGCGCGAGCAATAGTTGGGTGATGCGATCAGTGCTTTCAGACCCTCCACGGCATTCACGGCAGGCACCGAAGCCGGATCGAGCGGCGCAGCAGGGGTCGTGGGCACCCACGGGCGGTCATATTCCGGGGCACTGCCCGACAGGGTTGCCAGCGGCAGGTCGGCCTTCACCTCGTTGCCATGCAGGATCAGAAAGCGATCTTCGGCAATGGTTTCGCCGACAATGGCAAAATCGAGGTCCCATTTTTCAAACACGGCGCGGGCCTCGGCCTCAAGTTCGGGCTTGAGCACCATCAACATGCGTTCCTGAGACTCCGACAGCATCATTTCATAGGCCGTCATGTTCTCTTCACGTTGCGGGACGTCATCCAGTTGCAGCTTGACCCCAAGGCCGCCCTTGTCGCCCATTTCCACGGCGGAACAGGTCAGGCCAGCCGCGCCCATATCCTGAATCGAGATCACGGCGCCGGTCTGCATCAACTCCAGCGTGGCCTCCATCAGGCGCTTTTCGGTGAACGGATCGCCAACCTGCACGGTGGGGCGTTTTTCCTCGATGCTTTCATCGAATTCAGCTGAGGCCATCGTCGCGCCGCCGACACCGTCACGCCCGGTCTTGGCCCCCAGATACACCACGGGCATACCCACGCCCGACGCGGCAGAATAGAAAATACCATCCGTGTTGGCGAGACCAGCGGCAAAGGCATTCACAAGGCAGTTGCCATTATAGGCCGGATCAAAGCGCACTTCGCCACCTGCGCAGGGCACACCGAACGAGTTGCCATACCCGCCGATCCCCTCGACAACCCCATGCACAAGTTGCCGGGTTTTGGGATGATCCGGTTCGCCAAAGGACAGCGAATTCATCGATGCAATGGGGCGCGCGCCCATAGTGAAGACATCGCGCAGGATGCCCCCGACGCCCGTCGCCGCGCCTTGATAGGGTTCGATATAGCTGGGGTGATTGTGGCTTTCCATTTTGAAAACAACGCATTGACCGTCGCCAATATCAACGATGCCTGCGTTCTCGCCTGGTCCACAGATCACTTGCGGGCCTTCGGTGGGCAAGGTGCGCAGCCATTTTTTTGAAGACTTGTAAGAACAATGCTCGTTCCACATGGCCGAGAAGATACCCAGCTCGGTGAATGTCGGTTCGCGCCCGATGATCTCAAGAATGCGCTGGTATTCATCGGGCTTCAGCCCATGCGCGTCGATCAGGTCGGGTGTGATTTCCGGCTCTTGCATGTGGCAGACATCCCCAAAGCTTGCGTTTGCGCGTTTCTTTAGGGGATTCCGTAGCCCGGGGGAAGAGCCAGTATGGCTTGACCGGGCGGAGCAGTTGAGATTGTCTGCGCGCCAACAGGGAGAGTGCAATGAAAATGATTGAAAACCCATGGCGCGGCACCGGGCTGCCCGAGGCAATACTGGACGATGTACCATGGCCCAGCGTGGCATCTGATGCGTCCGAGGCGTTGTTGGCGCGCTGTCCCTCGGCGGGTGAGACACCTCTGACTGAGGTCACAGGCTTTGGCCCGCAACTTTGGGTCAAGGACGAACGTGGCCGTATGGGGCTGGGCAGCTTCAAGGCGCTGGGGGCGGCCTATGTGATCGCCCATCAGGCGGCTGAAACCGGGGCGGATGATATGGCCACGGCATTGGGTGGACGCACTTATGTAACTGCCAGCGCGGGCAACCACGGCATGTCGGTGGCCGCTGGTGCGCGGGTGTTCGGGGCCGATGCGGTCGTCTATCTTGCCGAGACCGTGCCGGAGGATTTTGCGCGCCGTCTGCGCGACAAAGGCGCTCAGGTGGTTCGAGAAGGGGCCGAATATGAGGCCAGCATGGAAGCGGCTGCGAACGCCGCCGAGGAGAATGGCTGGACCTTGCTTTCCGACAGTTCGTGGCCCGGATATTTTGAACTCCCGCACCGTTTGATGGAAGGTTATCTCGCCATGGCCGCCGAAGCGGCAAGACAAATTCCAGAACCTCCCACCCATATCTTTCTGCAGGCAGGCGTTGGCGGACTGGCAGGGGCCTGTGCCGCCTATTTCCGCGAAGTCTGGGGTGATGCACCACAAGTCATCGTGGTCGAGCCCGAGGTGGCCCCGGCCCTGATCGCCAGCATTGAGGCGGGCAAGCCCGTGGTGACCAGTGGCCCGGTCTCGAATATGGGGCGGCTGGATTGCAAAGAGCCGTCGTTGATCGCTCTGAAGGGGTTGGCGCGGGATGCGGATTCCTTTGTCACGATCACCGAAGATGAGGCGTCGGATATCCTTCCGGTATTGGCGGACCACGACCTTGCTACCTCCGAATCCGGTGGGGCTGGCCTTGCGGCGCTGCGGCTCATGGGGCTGGGCCCAGACGCACGCGTGCTGTGTATTCTGAGCGAAGGACCAGATGCATGAACCGCGGCTTTCCCGAGGCTGAGTTCGCAGCGAGGGTTGAAAGGGCTCAAACACGGATGGCGCAAGTGGGCCTTGGTGCTTTGCTGCTGACGAGCGAGCCGGATGTGCGCTATTTCACGGGATTTCTGACCCGGTTCTGGGAAAGCCCCAGTCGCCCCTGGTTTTTGGTCGTTCCGGCAAGTGGCAAGCCGGTTGCCGTGATCCCGTCAATCGGGGCGGCACTGATGAGTACGACGTGGATTGATGACATCCGCACATGGTCCGCGCCCCAGCCCGAAGATGACGGTGTGACCCTGCTGTCCGAGACATTGCGCGAAGTTGGTGGTCCGGTCGGCGTGCCGTCGGGCTATGAAACGCTGCTGCGGATGCCATTGGCGGATTTTGAACGGGTCAAAGCGGCCAGCGGTCTGGCATTTGACGGAGATCATGACATCGTTGCCGACTTGCGCGCCGTGAAGTCCGAGGCTGAGATCGCCAAGATCACCGAGATTTGTGCCATCGCCGGGCGTGCCTTTGCCCGGATGGGCGAGATCGCAGGGGAGGGCATCGCGCTATCGGATGTGTTTCGCAATTTTCAGCGGCTGTTGCTGGAAGAGGGCGCTGATTGGGTGCCCTACATCTCTGGCGGGGCCGGGCAGGGCGGATATGGCGATGTAATCTCACCGGCCACCGAGGCCCCGTTGCGTAGGGGCGACGTGATGATGCTGGACACGGGCGCGGTTCGGGACGGGTATTTCTGTGATTATGATCGCAATTTTGCCATCGGCGAGGCGTCGGAGGCTGCCCGCGCGGCCCATCGACATCTGATCGAGGCAACACAGGCTGCTTTCGAGATGGCCCGCCCCGGTGTAAGGGCCTGCGATCTGTGGCGGGTAATGGCTGATATCGTGGGCGGCGGCGAAGAAGCCGGGCGTCTGGGTCATGGCCTTGGTATGCAACTGACCGAAGGTTTGTCGCTGACGGCGCAGAACCAGACTGTGCTGCAGCCGGGGATGGTGATCACGCTGGAACCGGGGATCGAAGTCCGCCCCGGGAAGATCATGGTGCATGAGGAAAACATTGTAATCACGGATGACGGACCAAGGGCTATTTCGCCGTTTGCCGGGCCAGAGTTGGTTGTGATTTAGGCTTGTCTCTCCACGGATAATCGAACCCGTCCGGTTACTCAGCGCGTTTAAAGCCGATATTCCATCAACGGCAAAACCCGACCCGGGATAGATCCAGAAGGTGCCGTGCCGACGGTCACGGCCCCCATCCGGGCATAGAAAGGTTCGGCACCCGGATCGGCCTCGATCATCAACCTTATGGCTCCGATGGCCCGGGCCGCCTCTACGGACCACTCAAAAAGCACACGGCCCACACCGTGGCCCATATGGTCAGGTTCAACAAATAAGGCGAGCAGATCGGCATCGTGATCCAATGGGGCGATCTGCGCCAGCCCGACAACGGTCTCGTCGCGCGTGGCCACCACAAAGGTCTCTGGAGCCAGATCGCTTGGGTACAAGGTCAGCTCGTCGACACACGCCCGCATGAACGCCGCGTCATACCCCCAATAGGCTTTTGAGCGCAGGCTGAGTGCGGTGAGGGCTGGGGCCTCGTTGGGCAGAGCAGGGCGCAGGTTTACGGTCATAAAAGAACACTAGCCAGCCCTACCGCCAAAAAAAAGGCCGAGCACTAAGCTCGGCCGAAGTCCAACAGGGAGGTATGATAGTAAGGCTTTCGCCGTCACTGTCATGCTTTGAATTAGGGGACGATTTAGAACCAATCAAGAGTTTCAATGCCGCAACTGCAGCATGGCCGTTATGCGTCTGTTGCATGGCTTTTGACCATATGATTGAAAAAATCACGTATCTTGTTGTTTTCTAATGTCTTTGCGGTAGGCGATGATCTCGTCCTGAACGAAATCCCGGAACGCTGATATCCGCTTGGATTGGCGTAATTCTTCTGGGTAGGCCAGAAAAACCGGCACTTCGTTCGACTCAAAGTCAGGCAAGACCCGCACAAGTTCAGGAAAGTCATGGGTGACGTAGTCGGGAAGAACGCCGATTCCCAATCCGTGTAACACCCCCTGCAAGACACCGTAATAGTTGTTTACGGTCAACAGTGGCGGCACGTCATGGGCCAACAACTCGGTGACCATAGTGGCGCTGGCTCCGACCTGTGCTGAATGCGGGTTCTGACAGATCAACCTGTGCGAGCCGAGATGGTCCAAACTGTCAGGCGCACCGTTTTTCTCGATATATTCAGGTGAAGCATAAAGGCGCATATGCACACTCATCAGCCGTTTGCGGATCAGATCGGCCTGGCTGGGTTCTTTCATGCGGATCGCCACGTCGGCCTCACGCATGGGCAGATCCAGCACGCGTTCTTCCAGCATTAGGTCAATCTTGAGATCGGGATACTTCTCGTAAAGATGCGGCAGGCGCGGGGCAAGCCAGAGCGTACCAAACCCTTGAGTGGTGGTGACGCGCAATTCACCAAACACCTCTTCTTCGCTATCGCGGATGCGCGCTGTCGCGGCATCGAGCCGCTTGACCATCGCGCGGGTGGCATCAAACAGCAATTCCCCTTGTTCGGTGAGAATCAGTCCGCGCGCATGGCGGTGGAACAGAGTGGCATTCAGGGCCTCTTCCAGCCCGCGAATCTGGCGGCTGACGGCAGATTGCGACAGATGCAGCGTATCACCCGCATGGGTCAGGCTGCCTGCATCGGCTACCGCGTGAAATATTCTGAGCTTGTCCCAATCCATCGCAGCAACTTTCCAAACAAATCTGACGCAGTTTTGAAATAGCAACTTTCGGCCCGACTTACAGGGGCAAAGCCGGATGATTTTCAGAAATATCTCTTGGTAGGTCACAAATTATGACCTATTATTGAGGTATAATCGGGTATCACCCCGTCTGCTGCCGGGAGGGGCCGCATGAGCAAGATCGAGATTTCTCTAGAGGACCGATTCAACCTGGAAAAGTCGCCAGTGCTTTTAAACGGCACGCAGGCCCTGGTCCGGTTGATGTTGATGCAATCGGCGCGGGACCGCGCAGCCGGATTGAACACGGCGGGCTACTGCACCGGATATCGCGGCTCGCCACTGGGGGCCGTGGATATACAGATGAACCGGGCCGCCAAGTTACTGGCGGCCTCGGACATCCGGTTTGAGGAAGGGCTGAACGAAGACCTTGCTGCGACGGCCCTTTGGGGCAGTCAGCAGGCCGAGCTGCGCGGTGAGGGCAAGTATGATGGTGTCTTTGGTCTTTGGTATGGCAAGGGACCGGGGGTAGACCGTTCCGGCGATGTGATGCGCCATGCCAATATGGCAGGCACTTCGCGCCATGGCGGTGTGCTCATGGCGATGGGGGATGACCACACTGGTGAAAGCAGCACGGTGTTGCATCAGTCCGAATGGGCCCTGGTTGATGCCTATATGCCGGTGGTGTCACCCGCGGGTGTGCAGGAAATTCTGGATTACGGCATCTATGGCTATGCTTTATCACGGTTTTCTGGGCTTTGGGTTGGCCTGAAGACGATGAAAGACACAGTTGAGGTGACATCGGTTGTCGATGGGCGCCCGGACCGGATGCAGGTTGTCATCCCCGAATTTGAGATGCCAGAAGGTGGGCTGAATATCCGGCTGGGGGATACACCCCATGCGCAAGAAGCGCGTATCATCGATGTCAAACGCTTTGCCGCCGAGGCGTTTTCGCATGCCAACAAGATGGACAAGCGTGTTTTTGGCAAGTCGGGCGCAAAGATCGGTTTTGTCTCGGCAGGTAAAAACTGGCTCGACTTGGTGCATGCCTTGGCCCTCTTGGGTATTGATGAGACTGAGGCCGAGCGGTTGGGGATCACCACCTATAAGGTTGGGCAGGTGTTTCCGCTGGATATGAAAGGGTTTGCCGATTGGGCCGAGGGGTTGGACCTAATCGTTGTCGTCGAAGAGAAACGCAAGCTGATCGAGGTGCAGATCAAGGAGGCGATATTTGATGATCGCCGGGGGCGCCGGGTTTATGGCTGGTACAAAGGCGGATCGGGTGCGCTGCATCGCGAAGAGCTTTTCCCGACCCGTGGCGCGCTGGACCCGATCTGGATCGCGCGCAAGCTGGGCGGCATCCTGATCGAGGAAGGGCGCGATACGGATCGCATCAAGGCAGGGCTGCAAGCCATTGAAGACGCGGAAAAAGCCGATAATGCTGAAGAGATCGCAGCACGCTTGCCGTACTTCTGCTCCGGTTGCCCTCATAACTCGTCTACCAAACTGCCCGAGGGCGCGCGCGCCTATGCCGGGATCGGTTGTCATTACATGGTCCAATGGATGGACCGCGAGACCACCGGCTTTACCCATATGGGCGGCGAAGGAGCCAACTGGATCGGTGAAGCGCCATTTTCCAAGCGTAAACATGTGTTCCAAAACCTGGGTGATGGGACGTACAACCACTCTGGTGTGCAGGCCATTCGCGCGGCCCTCGCGGCGGGCACAACCATTACCTACAAGATTCTTTACAACGATGCCGTTGCCATGACCGGCGGGCAGGCCAATGAAGGGGGGCTGGATGCGCCGCGCATTGCCGCGGAAATGAAGGCGATGGGGGTCAAACATCTGGCTGTTGTCTATGACGACAAGGAGGATGTGGACTTTAAGGCCTTCCCGCAAGGCATTGAAATAAATGAGCGGTCACAGCTAATGGAGGTGCAGAAGCGGTTTGAGGAAATCGAGGGTGTCTCGGTTATCCTTTATATCCAGACCTGTGCTGCCGAGAAACGTCGTCGCCGCAAGCGGGGTCTGTTTCCGGACCCCGACAAGCGCGTGTATATCAACACAGATGTCTGCGAGGGCTGCGGCGATTGCGGGGTGCAATCCAACTGCGTGTCCATCGTGCCGGTCGAGACCGAATTGGGCCGCAAACGGGCGATTGATCAATCCAGCTGCAACAAGGATTTTTCCTGCCTCAAAGGGTTTTGCCCGTCTTTCGTGACTCTTGAGGGTGCGACGATCCGCAAGGAAGAAACGGCCAAGCTGGAATTGCCTGACCTGCCAGACCCGGAGCTGCCTGCGATAGAGGGCACCTATAACGTTGTCATCACCGGCGTCGGAGGTACCGGCGTCGTGACCATCGGGGCAGTGATGGCGCAAGCCGCGCAGATCGATGGTAAGGGCGCGGGCATGATGGAAATGGCCGGGCTCGCGCAGAAGGGTGGCGCTGTGCACATCCATTGCCGTTTGGCGGAGAATCCCGGAGATATCAGCGCGATACGGGTGGCGACTGGCGAATGTGATGCATTGATCGGCGGGGATCTAGTCGTGTCTGCCGGGGCCAAGACGCTGGGTCTGACGCGGACAGGGCGCACCGGTGCCGTGGTCAACAATCACGAGATCATAACAGGTGATTTCACCCGCGATACGGAATTCAAACTGCCCTCGGACCGTTTGGCGCTGGCGCTTGAGGCGCGGTTGCAGGACCGGGTTCTGATGTTTGATGCGTTCGAGCTGTCCAAGGCCACGATGGGCGATGCGATCTTTTCCAACATGATCGTCTTTGGCGCAGCCTGGCAGAATGGGCTGGTGCCGCTGAGTCTGACAGCGATCAATGGCGCGATCGAGCTGAACGGGGCGGCGATTGAGCGGAACTTGCGCGCCTTCCAGATCGGGCGTTTCGCGGCGGAATTCCCCGAGCAGGCTGAAAAACTAATTGCGCCGAACGTGGTTACTTTGCCCCAGTCTCTGGAAGATAAAATCACGTATCGGGCCGATCAATTGGTGGCCTATCAAGGTAAAAGGTTGGCCAAGCGATATCGCAGCCTGGTGGGCGGGATCAGCAACCCAAAGGTCAAGGAGGCCGTGGCCAAAGGATATCATAAGTTATTGGCTTACAAGGATGAATATGAAGTCGCGCGCTTGCTGCTGTCGACCCAAGACAAGGCGCGTGCTGAGTTCAGTGGTGACTTCAAGATGACCTTCCACCTTGCGCCGCCCCTGTTGGCGCGCATAGGCAGCGATGGTCGACCGATCAAACGGGAATTCGGCGCGTGGATGGAACGCCCGATGCGGGTTCTGGCACGGTTGAAAGCCTTGCGTGGCACGCCGTTTGACCCATTCGGTTACACCGCCGAGCGCAAGATGGAACGCGCCCTGATCAGACAGTATGAGGAGGACATGCGGGATGTGCTGCCGCTGCTGAGCGAGGCCACAGGCCCTGCGATTCTGGCGCTGGCGGAATTGCCGTTGAGCATCCGGGGATTTGGCCCGGTCAAACATGCCCATGTCGCCAAGGCTGAAAAACGCCGGGCCGAGTTGTTTGCGACAATTGGGGTGGGCGGAGATGCGCAGCCACAGGCGGCCGAGTAAGTGTCGTTAAGTTGTCACATTGACTGGCCAAAACGCTTGGAGGTCCTTACCTAGGGGCAACCAAGCAGGAACCCGAGCCATGCGCCAAGACCGTCATATCGCCCGCGACATCAGCTATGCGCATTCGGCTCAGACCCGCGGCGGGCGGGCGATGATCCGCACGATGGAAACGCTGAGCGGGCGGCTGCGACTGATCAAGCGCGCGAGCGGATATGAGAATGAAGTCGCGCAAGGGCGGGATTTTTGGCAGGTCATGGTGGATCGCTATGGGTTGTCCTTGAATGTGGTTGCAGGGAGCCTGAGCCATATTCCGCAATCCGGCCCGGTGATCATGATCGCCAACCATCCTTATGGTATTCTGGATGGTCTGATGATGGGCCACATGCTGAGCCAGACGCGCGGGGATTTCCGCATTCTGGCCAATCATGTGTTTCGCAAGGCACAGGATCTGAACCGTGTGGTTCTTCCCGTCAGCTTTGATGAAACCAAAGAAGCGGTGCAGCTGAACCTCAAGACTCGCAAGACGGCGCTGGAGTATCTGGGGCAGGGTGGGGCAATCGGCATTTTCCCCGGTGGGGCGGTCAGCACCTCGGCCACGCCGTTTTCCAAGCCAATGGACCCGGGCTGGCGTAATTTTACGGCCCGAATGATTGCCAAATCGAATGCCACCGTTGTGCCCGTCTTCTTTGAAGGGCATTGCAGCCGTTTATTTCAACTGGCCAGCCATTTGCACTCGACCCTGCGCATGGGGCTGTTGATCAAGGAATTCGGCAAACGTGTCGATACACCGGTCAATGTCGTGATTGGTGATCCGATTGGCCGGGATCAGCTGGATCAGGCGGGTGACGGCAAATCCCTTATGGAATTCCTGCGTATGAAGACGTATGAGCTGTCCCCAAGCCCGCTGGACAGTTCTGCCCGCGGGTTTGAATGGGACTGACGCATAAAGGCACAGGCACATGGCGGTGGGCATTTTCGACAGCGGGCTGGGCGGGTTGACCGTTCTGGATGCGGTGGCACGGCGGCTGCCGGACGTGCCATTCGTCTATATGGCCGACAGCGCCCATGCGCCTTATGGCGTGCGCACGGCGGATGACATCTATGGGCTGACCACGACCGCGGTGGGGCGGTTGTTCGATGAAGGCTGTGATCTGGTGATCCTGGCCTGCAACACCGCTTCTGCGGCGGCCCTGCGCCGGATGCAGGAATCCTGGGTGCCACAGGGCAAACGAGTGCTGGGCGTTTTCGTCCCGCTGATCGAGGCGCTGACCGAACGGCAATGGGGCGACAACTCTCCCCCCCGCGAAGTGGCCGTGACCCATGTGGCGTTGTTTGCGACCCCTGCAACCGTTTCCTCCCGTGCGTTCCAGCGCGAGCTGGCATTTCGCGCCATCGGTGTGGATGTCGAGGCGCAGGCCTGTGGCGGCGTGGTCGACGCGATCGAAGACGGCGATATGATCCTGGCCGAAGCGCTGGTGCGCAGCCATGTGGATGCCCTGAAGCGCAAGATGCCCGAGCCGCAAGCCGCCATCTTGGGATGCACGCATTATCCGCTGATGCAGGACGCGTTTCAGGCTACGCTTGGCGCAGATGTTAAAGTCTATAGCCAGGCCAATCTGGTCGCGGAAAGCCTGGCGGACTATCTGGATCGTCACCCTGGTATGCAAGGGCGGGGGAGTGATGCCAAGTTCCTGACCACTGGTGATCCTGCCCGCGTCTCGGACCGCGCAACACAGTTCCTGCGACGAGAAATCCGATTTGAAGCGGCCTGACATCCGTCTTTAGGGCCGCAATCCAGACGTCTCTTACGTTTCTTTGCCACCATGATCCATGATCGCTCTACGTGTTGATTTTAGTCAACGCGCGCCGATTCTCAGGAAGATAGGTTGGTTGACGCGTAAGGGGTAAACGCCTAGCCCTCTGCGCAAAGTGAGAACATCTATGATCAAGACACATAACATCGCCATTCTGGGCGCATCCGGATATACCGGGGCCGAACTGGTCCGGTTGATCGCAACCCATCCGACGATGCGGATCGCAGCCCTGTCGGCACATTCCAAGGCAGGCCAGTCGATGGCGCAGGCCTTTCCGCATCTGCGTCATCTGGATTTGCCAGATCTTGTCACGATTGATCAAATCGATTTCTCTGAGATTGATCTGTGTTTCTGTGCGCTGCCGCATAAGACCAGCCAGGAAGTGATCAGTGCCTTGCCGCGCGACCTCAAGATCGTCGATCTGTCGGCCGATTTCCGGCTGCGCGATCCGGCTGACTATGAAAAGTGGTATGGCAACCCGCATTCGGCCGTCGAGATGCAGAAAGAAGCGGTCTATGGTTTGACCGAGTTTTACCGCGAGGATATCCGCACCGCCCGGTTGGTGGCGGGCACGGGATGCAACGCGGCGACCGGTCAATATGCGCTGCGGCCTTTGATCGCAGACCAGGTGATTGATCTGGATAGCATTATCATCGACCTAAAAACCGGGGTCAGTGGGGCCGGGCGCGCCCTGAAGGAAAACCTGCTGCATGCCGAGTTGTCTGAAGGGGCGCATGCCTATGCGGTCGGGGGCACGCACCGGCATCTCGGCGAGTTCGATCAGGAGTTTTCGGCCATTGCCGGACGCGAGATGAAGGTGCAGTTTACCCCGCATTTGCTGCCTGCGAACCGCGGGATCATTGCGACCGTTTATGTGCAGGGCGATCCGGACAAAGTGCATGCCTCGCTTGCCAGCGCCTATGCGGATGAACCGTTTATGCATGTGTTGCCCATGGGGGAACACCCCAGCACGCGTCATATCCGGGGCAGCAACTTCTGCCATGTCGGCGTTGTGGCCGACCGGATTGCCGGGCGTGCCGTGGTGGTAGCGGCCCTTGATAATCTGACCAAAGGGTCCAGCGGTCAGGCCTTGCAGAACGCCAATCTGATGTTAGGTGAAGATGAGACCACGGGGCTGATGCTGGCCCCTGTATTTCCTTGAAGAGGGTGGAGTTATGAAATCGCTCAAGAAAAAGCGCCGTGTTCAGATTATCGCCATTTCCGTGGTCGCGCTGGTCATCTCGACCGCTTTGATCGGCTATGCGATGCGCGATGGAATCAACTTCTTCCGCTCACCCAGCCAGGTGGCCGAGGCGCCACCTGAGCCCACCGAAGTGTTCCGCATTGGCGGCCTTGTGGAAGAGGGCAGTCTGGTGCGCGGCGACAGTGAAACTATCACCTTCAGCGTCACCGATGGCGGGGCCGTTGTTCCTGTGCGCTATACAGGCGTGCTGCCTGATCTTTTCAGCGAGGGGCAGGGGATGGTGGCCCTTGGCAGTTATGACAACGGCGTCTTTACCGCGACGGAAGTGCTGGCCAAGCACGACGAGGATTACATGCCTCAGGAAGTGGTCGATGCGTTGAAAGAGCAAGGCGTCTATAAGCCGGACGGTAGTTAAGTGCGCCGTTAACCCGTTAACCGCACCCTGTCCGCCTCACCGGTGGAAAGGGATTGCGGATGAACGACATACGCCAGATTGCACGTGAAATCGTGGGCCGCGAAGGTGGCTTTGTGAACGACCCGGATGATCCGGGTGGTGCAACCAATTTCGGGGTCACCATCCATACGATGCGGCGCCTGGGCCTTGATCTGGATCGCGACGGGGATATCGACACCCGCGATGTGCGTCAATTGACCCGCAAGAAAGCCGAAGACATCTTTGTCGAGCATTACTTTAGCCGCCCGCGTATCGCCGACTTGCCTGATATCCTGCATGCTTCAGTGTTTGACATGTATGTCAATGCCGGGGGCAATGCCGTGAAAATCCTGCAGCGTCTGCTGCGCGATATGGGGCATGATGTGGCCGTGGACGGAGTGATTGGCCCTCAAACCATCAACGCAACCCATGCTGCAGCCAATGCGGCCCCGCGCCATCTGGCTGATGCCTATGGAATCGCGCGGCGCAACTATTATTTCCGCATCGCTGATCGTCGCCCGGCCAGCCGCAAGTTTGCCCGCACCCGCCGGGGCGGCAAGGGCGGGTGGATCATCCGGGCCGAGGAGTTCATTCATCCGCGCTATCACCTGACGTCGGCAGAGTTTCAGCAAAGGGTGGCGCCATGGGACTGATCGAGAAAATTCTGGGCGCGATTTTTGGTGGCGGGCGCAATGTAATCGTCGACACGGCCGAAGTGTTTCGCGAAAACGCCGAGGCCGGGGCAGAGCGTGAGACCTTGTTGACCCAGCAGGTTCTTGCCCAGTTCGGAAGCGAGTTCGGCCTGAAACGCCGGGGGCTGTTTGACACGGTGATGGATGCGATCAACCGCATTCCGCGCCCGGCCATGGCACTGGGCACGCTTGGCCTGTTCATTTCGGCAATGGTCGATCCGATCTGGTTTTCCCAACGTATGCAAGGCATTGCGCTGGTACCCGAGCCCCTGTGGTGGTTGTTGGGGGCCATCGTGTCGTTCTATTTCGGCGCGCGCCACCAGTTCAAGGGGCAGGAGTTTCAACGCTCATTGGCCAGCACCATGGCCATGACCCCGCAGGTGGTCAGCGGCATCCGAAATCTGCGTGCCTTGGAAAATGACACGCCCGGGGCGGCGGCCACGGGCACTGATGCCGTTCTCACCAACGCGACCACGCAACCCGATACCAACCGCGCGCTCAACGATTGGCGTCAGGGCGAACGGCGAGACCGTTAAGCGCCACCAAACCACCAAACTGTGATCTCCTGTCGCAGCGGTTTGTGTTGGCCAGAGGTCGGCGGCAGACTATAGTTCAGACATGATAAATGAACTCGGTCACTTCTGCCTCATCCTCGCCTTCATGGTGGCGTGTTTTCAATCGGTTGTTCCGCTGATCGGGGCGCATAAACGATGGCCCGGCTGGATGGCTGTGGCTGAACCCGCGGCGACTGTTCAGTTCCTTCTGACAGCATTGGCCTTCGCCGCGCTGACATGGGCGTTTGTGACGTCAGATTTCTCGTTACGTCTGGTCTGGCTGAACAGTCATACCGACAAACCCATGCTCTACAAAATCACCGGTGTCTGGGGCAATCACGAAGGGTCGATGCTGCTTTGGGTGCTGATCGTGACCGTGTTCGGGGCCTTTGCCGCCTGGTTTGGTCAGGGCCTGCCTCCGGGGCTGAAAGCGCGGGTGTTGTCGGTGCAAGGTATGGTCGGCGCGGCCTTTTTCGCCTTCATCATCTTCACCTCGAACCCGTTCCTGCGCCTCGAGGTGCCGCCCTTCAACGGGCAGGATTTGAACCCGCTGTTGCAGGATCCCGGCTTGGCCTTCCATCCCCCCTTCCTTTATGTCGGATATGTTGGCCTTTCGATGACGTTCTCTTTTGCCATTGCGGCCCTGATTGAGGGGCGTGTCGATGCCTCCTGGGGACGGTGGGTGCGGCCCTATACGCTGGCGGCGTGGATTTTCCTCACAATCGGCATCGCCCTGGGCAGTTGGTGGGCGTATTACGAGCTGGGCTGGGGCGGCTTCTGGTTCTGGGATCCGGTCGAGAACGCAAGCTTCATGCCTTGGCTGATCTCTGCCGCCTTGCTGCATTCTGCCATCGTGGTGGAAAAACGCGAGGCGCTGAAAAGCTGGACTATTCTGCTCGCCATCATCGCCTTTGGGTTCTCGATGATCGGGGCGTTTATCACCCGCTCGGGCGTGATTACCTCGGTGCATGCCTTTGCCAACGACCCTGAACGTGGCGTGTTCCTGCTGATGATCACCGCGACCTTCATGCTTGGCGGTCTGACGCTTTTCGCGGCGCGCTCCAACGTGCTGCAGGCCAAGGGCGTGTTTGGGCTGGTCAGTCGGGAATCCGTGCTTTTGGTCAACAATATCCTGCTGGCCGTTGCCTGTTTCGTGGTCTTTGTCGGTACGATCTGGCCGCTGGTGGCCGAGATGTTCTTTGACCGTAAACTCAGCGTCGGTGCCCCGTTCTTCAATATGGCCTTTACCCCCTTCATGGTGGTGCTGGGGCTGATCCTGCCCGTGGGCGCGATGCTGTCGTGGAAACGGGCCAAGCTGGACCGGGCGCTAAACAGTCTGAAATGGCCCTTCGTTCTGGCGATTGCCATTGGCTGCCTGGCCTATGCGATGCAAACCGGGCGCTCGGCCCTTGGGCCTGTTGGGATGTTCCTGGCCGCCTGGCTGGTGATGGGATCGGCGGTTGACCTGTGGTCGCGCACCGGTCGTGGACCGGACAGGTTCGGCCGTTTGCGCCGTCTGCCGCGCGCGGATTGGGGTAAATCCGTTGCCCATGCGGGGCTGGGGATCACCATGGCGGGTGTCGCTGCGATGATGGCCTGGAAGGTCGAGGATATCCGCGTCGTCAATGTCGGCGAAAGTTTCGATCTGGCCGGTCACACTGTCACGCTAACCGAAGTGCATGACGAGCAAGGCCCAAATTTTTTAAGCACCAAGGCCACTTTCGATATCGACCTCAACGGTCGTGACGTATCAGAGCTACACCCCGAAAAACGCTTCTATCCGGTGGCGCAGATGCCCACCACCGAAGCGGCGATTGATAACGGGTTCCTGCGGGACATCTATGTTGTCATCGGCGATCCACAGGACAATGGCGGCTGGGCTGTACGGACCTATTACAAGCCGCTGGCCAACTGGATCTGGGGTGGTTCCATCCTTATGGCGTTGGGTGGCGCGCTATCGCTGAGTGATCGGCGCTATCGCGTGGCCGCAGGGGCGCAAAAGACGCGTCGCAAGACCCCAAAAGGAGTGCCTGCCGAATGAAACGTCTGGCGCTTCTGCTGTGCTTTGTCTTGGCCATCCCGGCTTACGCTGTGCAACCCGATGAGGTGTTGTCCGATCCGGCCCTTGAAGAGCGTGCGCGCGATCTCAGCAAGGGTCTGCGTTGTCTGGTGTGCCGCAATGAGAGTATTGATGACTCAAACGCGCCTCTGGCGCGCGATCTGCGTCTTCTGGTGCGGGAACGGTTGGTCGAAGGCGACAGCGACGAGCAGGTGATCGATTTCGTTGTGGACCGGTATGGTGAATACGTGCTGTTGCAACCGAAACTAGGTGGTTCAAACCTTGTGCTCTGGGCTGCTGGGCCATTGATGCTGCTGATTGCGGCCGGTATCGGGACGAATTATCTGCGCCGCCGGGCCAAGGCCACGGGCGAGGCGCATGATGATCTCAGCGCCGAGGAAAAGGCCCGTCTGGACGAAATCATGCGCGGGTGACGCGCCGTTTCCACTTGATCCGCGTGGGCTTTGCCGTTTGATACGTCTATCCAATCCAAAGGAGGCGGCCCGGTGAAAGATTACCAAACCATTGCACTTGAGTATGATGCGGATATCGCCACGATCCGGCTAAACCGTCCGGACAAGATGAACGCGCTCAACACCCAGATGCGCGCCGAGATCACCGATGCCGCCACCGAAGCCGGGCGCAAGGCCCGCGTGTTGGTGATCACCGGAGAGGGAAAGGCGTTCTGCTCTGGCCAGGACCTCAGCGACAGTGGCGATCTGTCTGCGCTTGATCTGGAACGGGTGCTGCGGGACGAATACGAACCGATGTTGCGCGCGATTTCCGACTGCACGATCCCGACGATCACTGCAGTCAACGGCCCTGCCGCCGGGGCAGGGGCCAATCTGGCGCTGGCCGCAGATGTCGTGATTGCGTCCGAGAGTGCGTATTTCTTACAGGCCTTTGCCCGCATTGGTCTGATCCCGGACGCCGGGGGCACCTATTGGTTGCCCCGTCAGATGGGGGCTGCCAAGGCGATGGGGGCGGCGCTGTTTGCCGAGCCGATCAGCGCCCGGCAAGCCAGCGAATGGGGCATGATCTGGGAATGGGTGCCGGACGGTGAGTTCGCAGCCACCTGGCAGGCCCGCGCCGCGCATCTGGCCAAGGGTCCGACGCAGGCTTATGCACATATGAAACAAGCGATCCGCAAGTCATGGGAAAATGGCATTGACGGGCAGTTGGATCTGGAAGCAAAGCTGCAGGGCAAATGCGCGATGTCGCGGGACTTCAAGGAAGGCGTCGTTGCCTTCACGGAAAAACGCCCACCGCATTTCGAAGGGCGCTAGGGCCTTATCATACAAAGAAAAACCGGGCCTGTTGCAAGGCCCGGTTTCTTGATGTCCGCCGGATCAGCGGTTTTCGATATCTACGTAATCGCGCAGTGTCGCGCCTTGGTACAGCTGGCGCGGGCGGCCGATTTTCAGCTGCGGATCGGCAATCATTTCCTTCCACTGCGAAATCCAGCCCACCGTGCGGCTGACCGCGAAGATCGGTGTGAACATCGAAGTGGGGAAGCCCATCGCCTCAAGGATGATGCCCGAGTAGAAATCGACATTCGGGAACAGTTTCTTGTCGGCAAAGTAGGGATCGGCCAGTGCCTGTTTCTCAAGCTCCTTGGCCACTTGCAGGGTCGGGTTGTCCTCGACCCCCAGCAGTTCTAGCACCTCGTCGGCGGATTGCTTGAGCACCTTGGCGCGCGGATCGAAGTTTTTGTAGACCCGGTGACCAAACCCCATCAGGCGATAGTCGTCATCCTTGTCTTTGGCGCGGGCCAAGTATTCGGGGATGCGATCCACGGTGCCGATCTCTTGCAACATCTCAAGGCAGGCCTGGTTGGCACCACCATGGGCGGGGCCCCAGAGGCAGGCGATGCCGGCGGCGATACAGGCAAAGGGGTTCGCGCCCGAGCTGGAGGCCAGACGCACGGTCGAGGTTGACGCGTTCTGTTCGTGATCGGCATGCAGGGTGAAAATCCGATCCATCGCGCGCGACAGGATCGGGTTCACCTCGTAATCCTCGGCAGGGACGGCAAAGCACATCCGCAGGAAGTTCGACGCATAATCCAGATCATTGCGCGGATAGACGAAGGGTTGGCCCAGTACGTATTTGTAGGCCATTGCCGCGATGGTCGGCATCTTGGCGATCATGCGGATCGAGGCCACTTCGCGCTGCCAGGGGTCGCTGACATCGGTGCTGTCATGGTAGAACGCGCTCAGCGCGCCAACCACGCCGACCATGATGGCCATCGGGTGCGCGTCCCGACGATATCCGCGGAACAGGAAGTGCATCTGTTCATGCAGCATCGTGTGGTTGGTCACGCGGCTTTCAAAATCTTCCAACTGCGCCGCCGAGGGCAGTTCGCCGTAAAGCAGCAGATAGCATACCTCGAGATAATGCGACTTGCTGGCCAATTGATCGATCGGATAGCCGCGGTGCAGCAGTTCACCCTTGCCGCCATCGATAAAGGTGATGGTGCTGTCGCAGCTGGCGGTTGAGGTGAATCCCGGGTCGTAGGTGAACACACCCGCTTGGCCATAAAGCTTGCGAATATCAATGACATCTGGCCCGGCGGTGGGGGAAAAGACCGGCAGGTCATAGCTTTCGCCATTCACGTTCAGCGTTGCGGTTTTCTTGGTGTCGGCCATCTTAGTGGTCTCCCTCGTCCTGCCTGCGCGGGGGGTGCGCTCGGCGTTCCTTAAGCGGTCTTTAACTCGGGGGGCTTGCGATAAGATTAACCTGTGCTGGCTGCGGCGTCCGTCAGCCGGGCAATGGTTTCCTCCCGTCCCAGCACCAGCATCATATCAAATACACTAGGTGTCGCAGTCCGACCCGCCAGCGCGGCCCGTATTGGCCCCGCCAGTTTCCCGAATTTCATGTCCTTGGTTTCGGCAAACTGCATCGCAGCCGCCTCAATTTCGTCTCGTTCCCACCTAGCATTTTGCAACTGCGGCGTCAATTCTTTCAGTATACCACGGGATACATTGTCAAGCTGTGAGCTAGCCTTTTCGTCTGGTAAGATGGGGCGTTCGGTCATAATAAACTCAGCTTTATCAATGAGTTCAAAGAAGGTTTTCGCGCGCTCTTTGAGGGTGGGCATTGCTGCCATGAGAAGCGACTTTTTGTCGTCGGACAGCATGTTTTGCCCGGTTACGGCCAGAAACTCCTCCAGTTCATGCAGCAGTGCAGCATTTTCCGATGCGGCGATGTGCTGACCACAAAGATTTTCAAGTTTCTTGAAGTCAAACCGGGCTGGGGATTTTCCGATTCCGCCAAGGTCAAACCACTCTTTGGCTTGGGCATCACTGAAAAACTCGTCATCGCCATGGCTCCATCCCAGCCGCGCGAGATAGTTGCGCATGCCTGCCGCCGGATAGCCAAGCTGTTGATACTCCTCAACGCCCAATGCGCCGTGCCGTTTGCTCAGCTTCTTGCCATCGGGCCCGTGGATCAGCGGGATATGGGCGTAAACGGGCAGGGGCCAACCCATTGCGTCATAGATCATCATCTGGCGCGCGGCGTTGTTCAAGTGATCATCCCCACGGATTACATGGGTGACGCCCATATCGTGATCGTCCACCGCAACGGCCAGCATATAGACGGGAGTACCATCGCTGCGCAGCAACACCATATCGTCCAACTGGTCGTTGCGGATCGTCACATCGCCCTGCACCTGATCGCGGATCACGGTGGCACCGTCCTGCGGGGCCTTGATGCGGATGACGAAAGGCGCATCCGGGTGTGTGGCCGGATCGGCATCGCGCCAGGGGCTGCGAAACAGGGTCGAGCGACCCTCGGCCCGCGCCGCATCGCGAAACGCCTGAATCTCGTCCTGGGTGGCAAAGCACTTATAGGCCTTACCCTCGGCCAGCAGGTGATTGGCGACCTCGGCATGACGATCTGCGCGCTCAAACTGGCTGATTGTCTTGCCATCATGATCCAGCCCCAGCCACGCCATCCCATCGAGAATGGCCTGCGTCGCTTCAGGGGTGGACCGCGCGCGATCAGTATCCTCGATCCGCAGCAGGAATTTGCCGCCCCGTCCACGGGCGAAAAGCCAGTTGAACAGCGCTGTGCGTGCCCCGCCGATATGCAGATAGCCGGTGGGCGATGGGGCAAAACGGGTCACGATTGTCTCGGACATGGGCTGTATTAACCTTTCGGTAACTGTGAGGGAGCTAGCGTTCTCCCCTGTCTATCGGCGCGCCGGAGGGGAGACAAGACATGGCGATCTGGCAATCCTGGCAGGCCGAATGGCTGGCTCAGCGGGGGCATCTGTTCCCGTGGGTTCCGGTGTGTCTTGGTGCCGGGATCGGGGCGTATTTCACCTTGAGATCAGAACCTTCAGAGCTTCATTACGCCTATGCGCTTGCGGGTGCAGCTTCGCTGATCCTGTTAGGGCGGCTGGTGAATGATGCCCTCTCGCCGCTGCTCTGGGGGGGCGCTTTGATCGCGTTGGGCTTCTGCCTTGCCGGGTGGCGCGCCCACCAGATGGATTTGCCGGTGCTGGGCTGGCGTTACTATGGCCCGGTCGAAGGGCGGATCGTGGGGATAGATCGCTCGTCTTCGGACGCGCTTCGCCTTACCTTGGACAAGGTGCAACTGGATCGCGTCAGCCCGGGGCGCACGCCCGACCGTGTGCGGGTGTCCCTGCACGGACAACAAGGGTTTCTTGTCCCCGAACCTGGCCAGTATGTGATGATGACAGCACATCTGTCGCCGCCGGGTGGTCCGGTTGAACCGGGCGGTTTCGATTTTCAGCGCCATGCCTGGTTTCTGAAACTCGGCGCGGTGGGCTATACCCGCACGCCGGTTCTGGTACGCGCACCGCCGGATGGCAGCCAGAAGGTGTTTGCTGCGCGTATGGTGGTGTCGGCCAAGGTGCAAAAGGCCCTTCCGGGCGAACCGGGGGCCTTTGCCACCGCGATCATGACCGGAGACCGCTCGGCCATGGGGCAGGAGACGTTGCGCGCGCTCAGGGTCACCAATCTGGCACATTTGCTGGCCATTTCCGGGCTTCATATGGGGCTGCTGGCCGGGTTTGTTTTCGCGACACTCCGCTACCTGTTTGCCGCCATTCCGGCGATTGGCCTGCGTCTTCCGGCCAAGAAATTGGCCGCCTTATGCGCCCTGCCGGTCGCGGCAGGATACTTGGCCCTGTCTGGTGGCAATGTGGCGACGGAACGCGCGTTCATCATGGTGGCCGTGGCGCTGACGGCAGTCTTGCTGGACCGACGCGCATTCAGCTTGCGCGCTGTGGCCTTTGCCGCCGTCATCGTGCTGACCTTACGTCCCGAGGCCTTGCTGGGTCCGGGGTTTCAGATGTCCTTTGCCGCCACGACTGCGCTGGTGGCGGTCTATAACTGGATACGGGATCATCAGATCCCGCTGGGGCCGCGCTGGACCCGGCCCATCACAGCGGTGTTGATTTCCTCTACGGTTGCGGGGCTGGCCACAGCCCCGATCGCGGCGGCGCATTTCAACCAGTTTGCACATTACGGGCTGATCGCGAATCTGCTCAGCGTGCCTTTGATGGGGGTTCTGGTGATGCCCGCCGCCGTGGTCGCGGCATTTCTGATGCCATTGGGGTTGGAATGGATCGCCCTTTGGGTGATGGGAAAGGGTGTGGCGTGGATTCTGGGCGTTGCCAAATGGGTCAGTGAGTTGGACGGTGCGCGTGGCACGGTGATCAGCCCGGGGGGCGAGGTGCTGCCCCTGATTGCCCTTGGTGCCTTGATGTTGGTGCTGTGGCAGGGACGGGTGCGTTTTGCGGGCGTGATCCCGGTGGCGCTGGCCTTTGGCCTTTGGACACAGACAGAACGCCCAGACATCCTGATCTCGGACACCGGCGCGCTGGTGGGGGTGATGACGCCAGAGGGCAGGGCGCTGAACCGACCCAAAGGGGGCGGGTTCATTGCGCAGAACTGGCTTGAGAATGATGGTGATCCGGCAGAACAGGATAAGGCGGCGGAACGATGGGCGATGCTAAGCCCTGCCAGCCTTCCGCTTGCCACGGTGCGGGGTAAGAAAGCCGCTGCCGCGCCGCTAGACTGTGACAAGGTGCGCTGGATCGTTATGAATGCTGATCCACCTGAGGGCGTTCCCGAAGGGCTGGGCTGTGCTGTGCTGCATCCCGCCAGTCTGCGCCAAACCGGGGCTATGGCGATTTACAAGACCGAGGCGGGATACAAAGAAATAACCGCGCGCCAGGTAACGGGCACGCGGTTATGGAATGCAAACTAGGGATCAATAGGTGCGGATCAGACCAACCAGACGGCCCTGTACCTTGACCTTGTCTTCTGGCAACACGCGCGGCTCATAAGCCGGGTTTGCGGCCTCAAGTGCAATCGCATTGCCCCGGCGGAAATAGCGTTTCAATGTTGCCTCCTGATCTTCGACCAGCGCTACGACAATATCGCCATTATCGGCCACAGATGTTTCCCGGATCACAACCACATCGCCGTCATTGATGCCTGCGTCGATCATCGAATCACCTTTGACTTCAAGGGCATAGTGTTCACCCTGGCCGCTGATCATCGAGCCGGGAACCGACACGTTATGGCTGGCATGTGCAATCGCTTCGATCGGGACACCGGCGGCGATTTGGCCCATCACGGGCAATTCAAATCCCCGCGCCTCGACAGGTTGCGAATTGGCAGGTTGCGGCGCGTCAGGCTTGTCGCCCTCGATTACGCGGGGATGAAAGCCATGCGTGGCCTCGCCGCCTAGCGTTTCGGGCAGTTTCACGATCTCCAATGCCCGTGCACGATGCGCCAGACGGCGGATAAATCCGCGCTCTTCCAGTGCGGTGATCAGCCGGTGAATGCCCGATTTCGAGCGCAGGTCCAGCGCATCCTTCATCTCGTCAAAACTGGGCGGCACACCATCGCGTTGTACGCGCTTGTGAATGAATTCCAGCAGGTCCAGCTGTTTCTTTGTCAGCATATTGAACGTCCTCCGGGGCCATGCGTTTCATTTTGTTCTACGCATGTTCCCGTTTTGTGTCAACATGTTCTGTGGATAAGTCGGATTGATGCGCTTAGAGGGCGATGTACTCAATCTGCTCACCCGCCTTGCGCGGTCCGTCATCAGGCGGGCGGATCATCAACGCGTTGGCATGGGCCAGAACGCTGAGCAGGGCGCTGTCCTGACTGTCTTCGGGCGTGATGGTGCCATCCTGCACATCGGCGCGCATGTAGTGCTCGCGGGGGCCATTTTCTCCCAGATCGACAGCCAGTCGTGCGGTATGGCGAGGAACGGGACCCGCGTCCAGCCCCAGCATCGCGCGCAGCATTGGGCGCAAGAACACATGTCCGCAGACTATCGCAGAGACCGGGTTACCCGGCAGACCGACCATCGCCGCCTCACCCATCCGGCCCGCCATCAATGGCTTTCCCGGGCGCATTTTAACTTTGTAAAACGCCTGTTCGACGCCCAGATCGGCAGCCACTTGCCCCACTAGATCATGATCGCCGACCGAGGCACCTCCAATGGTGATCACCAGATCAGCCCCTTCGGCCAGCGCGAAAGCAGCCTCCAATGCAGGGCGATTGTCGCGTGCGATAGGCAGGATGCGGGCGCGGGCACCATGTTGTTCCAAAAGAGCTTTTAACCCAAAAGTGTTCGACGCAATGATTTGATCCGGGCCAGGATCTTCGCCAGGCATCACCAATTCGTCGCCAGTTGAGATCAGCGCAACTTCTGGTTGGCGCGCCACGGTGATCTCGGCCAGGTTCATCGAGGCCAGAAGGGCAATATCAGATGGGCCAAGCAGGCGGGGAGCCTTGAGGTGATCGCCAATTTTAAAGTCGGCCCCGGCAGCTCGGATATGCGGGCCTTTGCTCAGATTATCACCTAGAGTGATCTGATCTCCGGCGCGCGTGACATCCTCCTGGATGATCACCCGGTCGGCCCCCTCGGGCACAGGAGCCCCCGTGAAGATGCGTACGGTTTGGCCTGTTGCGACGGACCCGTCAAAGCCATGCCCTGCCGCTGCCTCGCCGATCACCTGCAGCGTGGCCCCCGTGGCGACATCACTTTGACGCACCGCATAGCCATCCATGGCCGAGGCGGCAAACGGGGGCTGGTCGCGTCCTGCGATTGCGTCTTCCGCCAGAACTCGACCAGCAGCTTCGCTGAGTGGAACAGTTTCGGCGCCAAGGGGCCTGACCAATGAGAACAGATGCGCCAGCGCCTCTTCAACGGTGATCATGTCGCCTCGTACCGCCCTGATTTTCCACCATCTTTCAACATAACGCGGATGCCACCGATCTCCATGGCCTTGTCCACGGCCTTGCTCATGTCATAAACGGTCAGGGCGGCGGTCGACACGGCGGTCAATGCCTCCATTTCAACGCCGGTCTGGCCGGTGGTCTTCACGGTGGCTTCGATCTGCACGCCGGGAAGATCCGGATTAAGCGTCAGTTCCACTGCCACCTTGGTGATCGGCAGGGGATGGCAGAGCGGAATCAGGCTGGAGGTTTCCTTGGCCCCCATGATCCCGGCCAGGCGGGCAACCCCCAGAACATCACCCTTCTTGGCGCGACCTTCCGAAATGATATCAAAGGTTTCACGGGCCATCTTGATGTATCCTTGGGCGACCGCAACGCGTGAGGTGACGGCCTTGTCCGACACGTCGACCATATGGGCATCGCCCTTGCCGTCAAAATGTGTGAGCCCGGACATTCAGAAGCCCCCGCTAGCAGTCATCGGATTGGCGAGAAGGGCGCGTGTGGCAGCGGCCACATCATCCTGCCGCATCAGGGATTCGCCGATCAGGAAGGACCGCGCGCCATACATCGCCATGTCTTTAAGATCATCGGGCGTCGAAAGTCCGCTTTCAGACACGATCATGCGTTCCACGGGAACCAGCTTGGATAGCGTCCGCGTGGTATCCAGCGAGGTTTCAAACGTGTTGAGGTCGCGGTTGTTGATACCGATCAGCTTGGAGGTGAGCTTGGAGGCGCGCAGCAACTCGTCTTCGTTGTGGACTTCGAGCAGCACATCCATGCCCCAGCGGTTGGCGGCCTCTTCCAGTTCGGCACCTTGTGCGTCACTGACCGAGGCCATGATGATCAGAATGCAATCCGCCCCCCAGGCACGCGCTTCGGCCACCTGATAGGGATCATACATGAAATCCTTGCGCAGAACGGGCAGTTCACACGCCGCACGGGCCTGCTGCAAGTATTCGGGCGCGCCTTGAAAGCTGGGCGTGTCGGTCAGCACCGAAAGACAGTTGGCGCCGCCGGCCGCATAAGCCTCGGCCAAGGCGGCGGGGTCAAAGTCTTCGCGGATCAAGCCTTTGGACGGGCTGGCTTTTTTGATCTCCGCGATCAGGCCGTAGCCCTGCTTGCTGGCTTGCAGAAGCGCCTCGCCAAACGGGCGCACTTCGCTCGCGGCTGTTGCCGCCGCCTCGATGTCTGCCAGCGGTACTGCAGCCTTGGCAGCCTCGATTTCTTCCAGTTTATAGGCCTTGATCTTGTCCAGGATGGTTGGGGTACTCATTTACTCTCCGATGTCAGCTGGGCCAGCAGGTCGATCTTGCGTCGTGCCGCTCCGCTATCAATGCTCTCTCGCGCCATTTCGACGCCGGTTTGGGGGGTATCTGCCTTGCCCGCCACCATCAGTGCGGCGGCGGCGTTTAGCAACACGGCGTCACGATACGCCCCCGGCGCCCCGTCCAGCAAGGCGCGAAAAGCCGCACCGTTTTCTTCGGGCGTGCCGCCCAGAATGTCCTCGAACGGGTGCACGTCCAGACCAAACGCATCCGGGTGGGTTTCGGTTTCCTCGACGGTGCCATCTTCTTTCAACTCGGCGACCCACGAGACGCCTGTGATGGTCAGCTCATCCGTGCCGTCGCTGCCATGAACCAGCCACGCCCGCTCCGATCCAAGCTGACCCAGTGTTTCGGCCATGGGTCGGATCAGATCCCGGGTGAACGCGCCGGTCAGCTGACGTTTGACACCTGCCGGATTGGTCAGCGGGCCGAGGATGTTGAAGATCGTGCGGGTGGATAGCTCGGCGCGTACCGGGCCAACATGGGCCATGGCCGGATGGTGCATCGGCGCCATCATGAAACAGATGCCGGCAGTTTTCAGTGCCTTTTCAACCGCATCCGCGCCGATCATCACGTTGATACCCATTTGGGTCAGGGCATCCGCAGCACCGGATTTCGAGCTGAGATTGCGGTTACCATGCTTGGCCACCGGCACGCCCGCGCCTGCCACGATAAAGGCCGTTGCAGTTGAGATGTTCAGCGTGCCCTTACCATCCCCGCCGGTGCCAACAATGTCCATCGCGCCTTCGGGGGCCGCAACCTTGTTGCATTTGGCGCGCATCACGGCGGCGGCGGCGGCGAATTCATCCACGGTTTCACCGCGCGTACGCAGGGCCATCAGGAAACCGCCGATCTGTGCCGGTGTGGCTTCGCCCTCGAACAGGATCTGAAAGGCGGTCTCGGCCTCGTCGCGGGTAAGCGCGCGGTCGGCGGCTGTTCCAATCAGCGGTTTCAGTGCATCGCTCATGCCGGGACTTTCATCACGTCAAGGAAGTTCTTGAGCAGTGCATGCCCATGTTGCGAGGCGATGGATTCCGGATGGAATTGCACGCCATGAATTGGCAGTTCGCGGTGTTGCAGACCCATGATCGTGCCATCGTCCAGTTCGGCCGTGATCTCAAGGCTGTCGGGCAGGCTGTCGCGATCCACCACCAACGAGTGATAGCGCGTTGCCTCGAAAGGTGAGGGCAGGCCGGCAAAAACGCCTTTGCCGGTGTGCTGCATCATCCCCATCTTGCCATGTACGATATCCGTGTGGCGCACAACTTTGCCGCCAAACACCTGCCCGATGGCCTGATGTCCAAGGCATACCCCCATCAGGGGTGTATCGGTTTCCGCCGCAGCCTCGGTGAGGGCAAGGCAGATGCCCGATTGATCCGGAGTGCCGGGGCCGGGGGACAGCAGGATGCCTGCCGGGTTCATCCCCATGGCTTCCTGCACATTCAGCGCGTCATTGCGTTTAACAACAACCTCGGCACCCAGTTCGCCCACGTAATGGACAAGGTTATAGGTGAAGCTGTCGTAGTTATCGATCAAGAGCAACATCTTGCCGGTCCTTTGGTCATTTTTTGAGGGCTGGAGGCCCGGGGCGTGGTCGCGGTATACTTGTTCAGGGTTGCGCGTGGGCGTCAAGGGGCGCAAAACTGTGCGCGAGGCAAAAAAGAGGGCAAAAGCAGTGGCACGCGGATTTTTCTCAGGTGTGATCGCAGGAACGCTGGTTTCCGGGCTTGGTCTGGGGACGGCATCGGTTCTGACGAGTGACGGTGGGATGATGGCACCCAAGACCGGCTCGGTCGAGGTCTCGGACGGATCAGGTTTTAACCAACCCAAGGATGACACGGCTGCTGCGCTGCCGGCTGAAACGGATACGCCCGAGGCCGGGCAGGTACCACAAGTGGCCGCGCCCGAGCCGGATGACCTGACTGTGATCGACGAGGCTGATCTTGAACCCGCCGCGCAGCCCGAGACTGGGACGGCGGATGGCGCGCTTGGCACTCCCGCGACCGGAGATGGTGCTGCGGATGTTGCCGTGGACAGCGAAAGCCCGGTTCTGCCCAGCCCGCAAGCCGCGGCCCCCGAACTTCCCGCAAGCGAGGAAGACCTGTCCATTTCCATTGATCCAGCCCAGCCAAGCACCCCGGATGTGGAGGACAGCGCCGTCTTCCCAGAAGAAGAACTGGCCGCGGTGGCAGAAGAGACTGTCGAGGTTCCCGAAGCCTCAGAGGCCCCGGAGACACCAGAAACACAAGAGGATAACGGCGTCGAGGCGACGGAGCCAGAGGCCGAACCCATTCCGGAAAGCGAACCGGAAGATGTGGTCACCGGGTCTGCTGCCACAGAGCCTGAAACAGACGACACCGACACCCCGGATGCCGACGCATCAGAAACGGATACGCCAGACACAGGTCTTGCCGGTGACACTACCGAGCCGTCAAGCACGATTGGGGATCTGGCCCCCGAAGTGAAGACCAACCGTTTGCCATCGGTCACGGATGAGCCTGCTGCGGATGCGCCTGATGATGCGGTTACCGAGGCTGATCCCGAGGCGGTGACAGAGCCTGCCGATGACATCGGCACGCCGCTTGAACGCTATGCAGCGGAATTTGAGAACTCGGAGGGCAAGCCACTGATGTCGATCGTATTGATCGATGACGGTTCAAGTCCGATCGGTCTTGAGGCGTTGGAAAGCTTTCCATATCCGCTCAGCTTCGCGGTTGATGCCAGTTGGGATGGTGCGGCGGATGCGATGGCGATGTACCGCGCCTCGGGGTTCGAGGTGCTGGCGATGATCAACCTGCCAGAGGGGGCAGGGGCGCAGGACACGGAAGTGGCAATGCAGGCCAATCTGGCAAAACTGCCCGAAGTGGTCGCGGTGATGGATGGCACAGGCTCGGGCCTGCAAGCCAGCCGCGAGGCGTCTGACCAGTTGGCCCCCATCCTGTTGGACTCTGGGCATGGCGCCGTGCTGTTTCCCAAAGGCTTGAACACCGCGCAACAATTGTTGGCGCGCGAGGGTGTGCCCTCGGCCAGCGTATTTCGTGATTTCGATGCCTCGGGGCAGAACGCAACGGTGATCCGCCGTTTCCTGGACCAGGCCGCGTTTAAGGCCGGACAGGAAGAGGGCGGTGTGGTCATGGTTGGCCGTTTGCGTCCCGACACGGTGAGTGCGTTGCTGCTTTGGGGCTTGCAGGACCGCGCCAGCCGCGTGGCGCTCGCCCCTGTCTCGGCGATGCTGAACGGGAACGATTAACGCATACCCGCTTTAATGTGATTTGCGGATACGGGGCCTTTGGCTATCGTGAGATAGAAGCAGCCAGCAGGTTTCCGACGTCCATGACGCCTTTAATACTTAAAGTGATGATCCTGTGGCTGATGATGTCTGCCCTGCCTGCGGCGGCGCAGACCTGTCGACAGGCGCTGGCACTGGGTCTTGATGTGTCGCTATCTGTCAATCCGATTGATTTCACCCTGCAACGCGAAGGGCTGGCCCGTGCTTTGCTGGATGACGAGGTGGTGGTGGCCCTTTTGGGTTCTGGCCAGGATCGACTGGAACTGGCCGTGTTTGAGTGGAGTGGGCAGTTTGATCAGAAGCTTTTGGTCGATTGGACAATCATCGACAGCCGTCAAACCCTGCGCCGGATCGCCACCACCCTGCGTGAGAGCCAGCCGAGCATGCGTTCAGGGCGCACCGGGCTGGGGGCGGCGATGCTTTATGCGCGCGATATGTTCGCCACGCGGGAGCATTGTACCAACTGGACGCTGGATATCTCGGGCGATGGTGCCAACAACAACGGTATCCTGCCTGAATTGGTACGCGCCCAAATGGACGAGGCCGGGATTGTGGTGAATGCGCTGGTGATCGGTACGAATGAACCGAATGTGGCGTTCGGCGAAGTCCATGTGGGGCAGCTGGCGCGGTATTTTCAGGAGCGGGTGATTGTTGGCCCGTCCTCGTTCGTGGAAACGATCATCGGGTTTGACAACTATGCCGAGGCGATGAAGCGCAAGTTACTGCGCGAGTTGATGCCCTCTTTCGTGCGACGTGACCCGGCGCCACGGGCCGTGCGCCTGTTGGCGGCGCGGGCCAATTAGCGGGCTGGCGCATCCTGCCACGTGCCCTGTGCAATGCCGTCCAGTGTCCACTCTCCCACGCGCCAACGCACCAGTCGCAACGTGGGATGGCCCACATGGGCTGTCATGCGCCGCACTTGCCGGTTGCGCCCCTCGGAGATGGTGATTTCCAGCCAGCAATCAGGCACGTATTTGCGATAGCGCACGGGTGGGTCGCGTTCCCACAGGTCAGGCGGATCGATGCGAGAGACTTTGGCAGGTCGGGTTGGCCCGTCTTTCAGGGTCACGCCAGCGCGCAAAGCGGCCAGGGCCGCCTTCTCCGGCTCACCCTCAACCTGAACCAGATAGGTCTTTTCCAGCTTGTGCTTTGGATCGGCGATGCGCGCTTGCAGCTTGCCGTTGTCGGTAAGTACCAGAAGCCCTTCGCTGTCCCGGTCCAGCCGCCCGGCGGGATAAACACCTGGCAGGTCGATGAAGGCGGACAGCGTCGGGCGCGGCGACCCGGCGCTGCCCTTGTCGGTGAATTGCGACAGCACGCCATGGGGTTTGTTGAACAGGATCAGTCGTGTCATGGCCCCTGATGCAACAGGCAGCGGGGTTTAGTCCACCCCTTGCAGGAAGCCCGCGGTGATCTTGGTGGTCCATGGGGCGCCTGCGTTTTTCCAGCCGTTCACGGTGCGCTGGCCCGCTTTGTCCTTGTCGCCTTCAAACCCGTCTATAACCGAGTAAAGCGGCAGCGTGACTCCGGCCTCGATCAGCGCATCAACCGCCCGCGCGCTGCGCCCGCCCGAGCGGCAGATAATCAGCACGGCGCTGGCGTCCTGCGTATCGAGATAGCTTTGCATGGCCTCAGCGAAAAGCGGGTTCGGTTTCATCTGGTAGCGGCCCTTCTTGGCATCGAAACTGTGATCAGGGGCCAGCAGGGCAAAGGGGATGTTCACATCCGCCGCTGTCGGATGGCCCACAAACATGGTTTCTTCCGGCGTGCGCACATCAATCAGCAACACATCCTTGCGCGCGGCCACCACCTCGGCCGCCTCGGCGGCGGTGATGTAAAGTGCAGCCTTGGTTTGCTTGCCTTTCGGCAACGTGTCGGCAGCGACACTGCTGGCAATCACAGGCTCGGCCACACCCGAGGCGGGCAGGCTGAGGACAAGGCTAAGGGCGAGGGCGGGGGCGGCCATCAGGCGGAACAGGGCAGGCATGGCGGTTCTCCTTGAGAATTACATTCATTAACGTGAATGTGTTATCTCTAAAGTTGAAATTCCTGCTGATCTTTGACTTGAGTCAAAAACGCCACGCTGGATCAGCTGTTGTCGCTGCCCTGAAAGCGCGCCGCATCGGCGGCAGCCCGGCGGATCGCGTTGGATTTGTGGACGGTTTCCATATACTCCGCCTCGGGGTCGCTGTCATAGACCACGCCGCCGCCGGCTTGAATATAAAGCTTTTCATCCTGCACCACGGCGGTGCGCAGCGCGATGCAGACATCCATATCGCCATTGGCGCTGAAATATCCGACTCCACCGCCATAGACACCGCGCTTTTCCGGCTCCAGCTCGTCAATGATCTCCATCGCGCGCACTTTCGGTGCCCCCGACACCGTGCCAGCGGGCAACCCGGCCAGAAGCGCCGAGAGCGCGTCCTGATCCTTAGCCAGCTCTCCCACCACGTTGCTGACGATATGCATCACATGGCTATAGCGCTCGATGATGAATTCTTCGGTAGGGCGTACAGTGCCGATCTTGGCCACGCGGCCCACATCATTGCGGCCCAGATCCAACAGCATCAGGTGCTCGGCCAGTTCCTTGGTGTCGGCCATAAGGCTGGCCTCGTGCGCGCGGTCTTCTTCGGGCGTTGCACCACGGGGCCGGGTGCCTGCGATGGGACGGATCGTCACCTCATCGCCAAAGACCCGCACCAGAATCTCGGGGCTGGCCCCGATCACTTGGAAGCCGCCGAAATTGAAATAGAACATGAAGGGCGACGGGTTGGTCCGCCGCAGACTGCGATAAAGCGCGAAGGGCGGCTGGCGGAACTCTTGCGTCCAGCGTTGCGAGGGCACCACCTGAAAGATATCGCCTGCCTTGATGTATTCCTTGGCGGTTTCAACGGCGGCCTTGTAGCCTTCACGCGTGAAGTTCGACACGGGCGGAGCAGCCTCGGCAGCCTCGCCCAGATCGCGGGCCTGCTGGGGCAGGGCGCGTTCCAGATCGCGCACTGCGTCCATCACCCGTTCCGCTGCCTGCGCATAGGCAGCCTTGGCAGATTGCCCGCTGGAGACCCAGGCCGGGGCCACCACCGTCACTTCGCCTTTGACACCGTCCAGCACTGCCACGACCGAAGGGCGCAGCATGAGTGCGTCGGGCAGGCCCAGCGGGTCGGGGTTTACATCGGGCAGGTGCTCGACCAGGCGGATCATGTCATAACCCAGATAGCCAAACAGCCCGGCCGAGGCCGCAGGCAGCCCGTCGGGCAGGTCCATCCTGCATTCGCCAATCAGCGCGCGCAGATTGTCCAGCGGATCACCCGCCTGATCTTCAAAACTGTCCTCGTCAAACCGCGCAGTGCGGTTGATGCGGCTCGAGGTGCCGTGGCATTGCCAGACCAGATCGGGCTTCATCCCGATGATCGAATAACGCCCGCGCACTTCGCCACCGGTCACCGATTCCAGCACGAAAGCATCCTTGGCCGCCCCGGTCAGTTTCAGCATCAGCGAAACGGGTGTGTCCAGATCGGCGGCCAGTCGGGCAAAAACCACCTGGTTCTGCCCGGCCTCATAGCCTTTGGCAAACGCGTCAAATGAGGGGGTCAGATCCACCGCGTCGATCCCTTATTGGAAATTGGAATGCACGGCATTCAAAGCCGGTTGATCCAGTTCGACACCAAGACGGGTGCGAATGTCGCTGGCCAGTAGGATGAACATATCCTGCGCCAGCGAAGAGGCTGCGTCTTCACTGAGCGCGCGGCGCAGGCGCACCATGTCTTCGTTCTGCAAGTCGGGCGGTGCAACGCTGTCCAGACGCATTACGAAAATGCGGCCTTCACCATCAAGAATCTCGACCGCGTTGTCTTCCAGGCCAAACACCGTGTCGATAAATTCGGGCGGCGCGTCGGGTTGAAACGTGCTGCGGGTGACTTCAAGCGTGGTGGGCTGCTCAAGACCGGCTTCGGCGAAATCACCGCCTGCGTTAAGTCCGGCCAGCTGCGGTTCGATCTGGGCGCGCAGGGCGTCGGCGATCGCCTGTTCGCGCCAGCCCGCTTCGACCTCGGCGCGTACGGTGTCAAGCGGTTGCACCTCGGGCGCGATGATCTGCTCAAGACGCAGCGCAAAGAGGCCGTCATCATCCAGCTTTTCGATATCGGGGAAATCATCCTCGGTGATTGCCTCGGCGGCGGCCCGGAAGGCGTCATACGCGGCGATGCCGTCGGTCATGCCGGGGTGCCAGTCGATTGTGCCCATTACCAGATCGGTTTCCTTGGCCACGTCCTCAAGCGTGGCACCACCGGCCAGCAGATCGGCAATGCCGTCAATTTCCGCATCCAGCGCGCGACGGGCGCGATCCCCGGCCAGTTCATCACGCAGTTGCGGTTCGGCCTCTTCGAAGGTGACATTCTGCGCTTCCAGAATGCCGTTCACACGAAACAGCGCGGGGCCAATCGGGGTGCTGAGCGGGCCAACGACGTCGCCAGCTTCTGCGGCAAACACGCTCGGGCCAGCTTCGCCCAGATCAGTAATGCTGACATCGCCCATATCGGCATCGGTCAGGCTCAGGCCGCGCGCTTCGATCAGCGCCTCAAACGTGATTTCGCCGGCCTCCAGCTGCGCCAGAGCGGTATCGGCCGCCAGAACATCGGCAAAGCCGAGGCGTTCCACCAGACGGCGCTCGGGCTGATTGTATTCATCCTCCTGGTCTTCGTAGGCTTCGCGCAGGCTAGCCTCATCCACCTCGACCGTGTCAATGATCATCTCCGGGGTCAGCCACACGTAAGTGATCTGCTTAACCTCGGGAGTGGTGAAATCGGGCAGGTTGGCCTCATGATAGGCGACCAGATCGGCCTCGTCCGCGACCGGAAGGCCGGTTGTCAGGGCATCGCGATCCAGCGTCGCGAAGGTGATGGTGCGCCGTTCGCCGATGAAGCGCATCATCGTGTCCGTGTATGAATCCGGAACGTTTACACCGGCCAGGACTGCGCCCTGCAACAAGGTGCGCGCGGCCTCGGCGCGCATATCTTGCTCAAACTCGGCTTCGTTCATGTTGGATTGCTGCAGGGTCTGGCGATAGGCCTCGCGATCAAATTCGCCGTCCAACCCGCGAAAGGCAGGGATTTCCAGAATCTGATCACGCAGGCTTTCGTCGCCGATAGACACGCCCATCAACCGGGTTTCCTCCTCCAGGGCGGCGGTTGAAATCAATTGGCTCAGAACACGGTCATCCAGCCCCAGATCCTGGGCCATGAAGAAACTCACCGGGGCTTGCCGGGCGCTGGCCTCGGCGTTGATTTCATTGCGCAGGGCGCGGGCATAGTCGCGTACGTCAATCTGGGTTTCACCGACACTGCCAACGCTGCGCACATTACCACTCAGATTGGTCACGCCAAAGCCGCCAAGGCCCAGAATCAAAAGGCCCATCAAAATCCAGACAGCGGTTTTGGAGATGGTAGACTTGCCAGCCATGAAAAGGCCTCCGAATGGGGGTCAGCGCGTTGGTTTGGGACTGTCTACGCGCTGTCTTGGCCCGGGGCAAGGGGCCAGCCAAGCCCTTCGAGGCGATCAAACAGCGTTGTGATCTGGGCCCGGTTCACATTGGCAAAGGCCAGACGCAATTCGGCCGCGCCCGAGGGGTCATTAACGGGGCGAAACATGGTGCCGGGCAGGGCCAGTACACCGGCCTCGCGCACCATTGCTTCAGCCAATTGGTTCGAGGGTTGCGCAAACGGGTGGCGCAGATAGGCAAAATACGCACCGCATCCCAGTAATTGCCAGCCTTTCGCGATCAGCCGTGGGGCCTGTTCGGTGATCGCGGCGCGTCGGTCGAGGATTTCGTCGCGTTCACCGGCCAGCCATTGCGACAGGTTCTGCATGCCCCAAAGAGCGGCGTGCTGGCCCAGTTGGTTGGGGCAGATCGTGACCGTATCGAGGAACTTTTCCGCTTCGGTCAGCCGTGTGGGGCTGGCCACCATCGCGCCCACCCGATGACCGGTCAGCCGGTATGCCTTGGAGAAGGAATAAAGCTGGATCAGCGTGCTGTCCCAATCGGGATCGCCAAACAGATCATGGGGGGCGCCGCTGCGCGCATCGAAATCACGGTAGGTTTCGTCGACGATCAGGGCGATTCCCTTGGATTGGGCCAGATCGTAAAAAGCGCGCACCAGATTGGCGGGATATTCCACGCCGCCGGGATTATTGGGTGTGACCAGTACAATCGCGCGGGTGCGATCCGTGATCAGGCTGGCAGCCTCTTCCGGGTCGGGCAATAGCCCGGCACCCGCCGCAAGAGGAACGGTGCGCAATCCATTCATATCCAGCCACATTTTGTGATTGAAATACCATGGCGTGGGCAGGATGATTTCGTCGCCTTCGCCGGCCAGCGCGGCAATCGACGCGCAAAACGCCTGATTACACCCCGAGGTAATGGCGACATTCCCTGCTTCGATCTTGCCGCCATAGGCCACGCTCCATTGAGCGGCCACCTCTGTGCGCAAGGCGGGCAGGCCCATGACCGGGCCATAAAGATGCGCCTCGGGGTTGGTCAGGGCGATCTCGGAGATCACCTTGCGCAGGGGTTCGGGCGGAGGGTCGACCGGGGCGGCCTGGCTGACATTGATCAGCGGGCGTTCGGGTGGAAAGGTGATGCCGTCCAGCCAGCGGCGGGCCTCCATCACGGGCGGGGCAAATGTGTTTTGAGTGCGGCTCATCGTGGTCTCCGGAAATCGAGGCTCAGGTGCCCCGGTAGGGTTCCACATATTGCAGCGCCATGTCCCAGGGGAAGAAAATCCAGGTGTCCTGGCTGACCTCGGTGATAAAGGTATGGACCTGCTCACGGCCCATCGGCTTGGCATAGACTGTTGCCACATGGGCCTTGGGCATCAGGTCGCGCACGACTTCCAGCGTTTTGCCGGTATCTACCAGGTCATCGACGATCAGGACGCCCTCGCCATCACCCACCAAATCCATATCGGGGCTTTTCAGCACTTCGGCGTCGCGCCGTTGATCTGCCTTGCCGCCACCCGAGTGGTAGGATTTGACCGAGATCGTATCAACCATGCGGATGTCGAGCTCGCGCGCGACAATCATTGCCGGGGCCATGCCGCCGCGGGTGATCGCGACCACGGCTTTCCAGGCACCATCATTCGGACCCTTGCCATCCAATCTCCAGGCAAGTGCGCGCGCATCGCGGTGCAGCTGATCCCAGCTGACATGGAAACCTTTTTCATGGGGCAGGCGGTCGGTCATTGGATGATCCTCTATCGGCTGAGCAAAAGGCGCAGGCCTAGTGCGCCCAGTATTGCGGCGGTGATCCGGTCCAGCACGGGCTTGAAGGCCAGATACCGGCGGCTGATTATGGCGGTTGAAAGCATGACGGCCAACATAGGTTGTAGGATCAGCTCCACAGCCAGGTGATTGGCAAAGATGATGGCTTTCTCGGCACCGCTCAGATCGGCCGGAAAGATCACGACGAGCACGGCGGCCGAGAAGAAGACGGATTTCGGGTTGCCGAGGTTGATAAGCAGTCCTGAGAAGAACATGCGCCGGGTGGCAGGAGAGTCTGACGCCGCCACGGGGCGATGGGCATGACGCCAGGTCTGTATGGCAATGTAAATCAGATAGGCCGCGCCCAACGTCTTGAGTATAACGTAGGCCCAGGGGAAAAGGGTGAATATCCCGTCGAGACCCAACAATGCGGCAAGCGTCCAGCACGCCGCCATCACCGCCAGACCCGCCGCCGCCGCCAAACCGGCATAGCGACCATGACCAAGCGTGGTCTTGATCAGAAAAAGCAGAGACGGTCCGGGGCTTGCAATCGCAGCCAGAAGGGCAAGATTAAAGGCGATCAGGTGGGCAAGCTCCATCGCGGGTTACGTCTTGTCGATATCCGGCGCGTCGACCGCTTTCATACCCACGATGTGATAGCCAGCGTCCACATGCAGGTTCTCGCCGGTGACACCGCTGCCCAGATCGCTGAGCAGATAAAGCGCGGATTTGCCCACATCGTCGATGGTCACGTTGCGGCGCAGGGGCGAGTTGTATTCGTTCCATTTCAGGATATAGCGGAAATCGCCGATACCGCTTGCGGCCAGCGTCTTGATCGGCCCGGCCGATATCGAATTGACGCGAATGCCGTCCTTGCCCAGATCTTCGGCCATGTATTTCACCGAAGCCTCCAGGGCGGCCTTGGCCACGCCCATCACATTATAGTGCGGCATGACCTGCTCCGCGCCGTAATAGGTCAGGGTCAGCATCGAGCCGCCGTCATTCATGATTTTCTCGGCACGCTGCGCCACGGCAGTGAAGGAATAGACCGAGATATCCATCGTCATCAGGAAATTGTCGCGGCTGGTATCGACATACCGGCCCCGCAGCTCGTTCTTGTCGGAAAAGCCGATGGCATGAACCAGAAAGTCAATCTTGCCCCACTTGGCTTCGATCTCGGCAAAAGCGGCATCAATCGAGCCCGGGTCGCCCACATCGCAATCAATCAGAACCTCGACGCCCAACTGTTCGGCAAGGGGGGACACGCGTTTCTTGAACGCATCGCCCATGTAGGAAAAGGCCAGTTCCGCGCCCGCATCGGCACAGGCCTTGGCAATGCCCCAGGCGATCGACTTGTCATTGGCCAGGCCCATGATCAGCCCACGCTTGCCTGCCATCAGTTGGTTCGACATATTTTGTTCCTGCCCCATTCATATTTGCTTATGATCCTTTAGGCGATCACCCCTGTTGCATCAAGGGGGCGGGCGCGGGGGCATGTGGCTTTGACCTTTTTTGATCAAATATTGGACGGGCGCGTGAAAGCGGTTACATGACAAAAGTCAGGGCGGCGGGCAGGCCGCTCTTTTATATGAAAGTCAGACCAGTGGAGGGATCTCATGTCAGAACGTGATGGACTTTTTGAAGGAGACAACCCGTTTGACATCGTGCGCCGCTGGATGGGCGAAGCCGAAGACAGCGAGTTGAATGATCCCAACGCGATGGCACTGGCGACGGTGGACAGCGATGGCTTGCCTAATGTGCGCATGGTCTTGCTGAAAGAGGTCGAGGATGATGGCTTTGTGTTTTACACCAATTACGGCAGCGCTAAGGGACAGGAACTGGCGGCATCTGGCAAGGCAGCTTTGGTGATGCACTGGAAATCCCTTCGCCGTCAGGTGCGTGTGCGCGGCACCGTTGAGCGCGTGGAGGGGCCACAGGCCGATGCCTATTATGCCTCCCGTTCTCTCAAGAGCAGGCTTGGTGCCTGGGCATCGCGCCAGTCGGAACCACTGAGTTCGCGCGCGCACCTGATGGCCGAAGTGGCCAAGGTTTCGGCCAAACATGGCATAAATCCGCCCAGACCATCCTTTTGGGGAGGTTTTAGAATCCATCCGGTTGAGATTGAGTTATGGGCAGATGGGGCGTTTCGTTTGCATGACAGGTTCGTCTGGAGGCGTGAAACCCCCAAAAACCCATGGGCTATTGAGCGGTTAAACCCGTAAAATTCGCGTTACGTAAAATGCAAATAATTGAATGTTATATGAATTTTACACTTGCACGTGCCTATTTATGGGAGCAAGAGTGAGAGGCCAGTCTTGGGGATGAGACTTACAGGTAGGACGACGTGACAAGAGAAGTGGCTGAGACGCGCAGAGTAAAGGGTCGCGTAAAATGGTTTGATCCGGTCAAGGGATTCGGATTCGTAATCGCTGATGAAGGCGGTCCTGACATCTTATTGCATGCAAACGTGTTGCGTAATTTCGGGCAAAGCTCGGTTGCGGATAATGCGGATGTGGAAATTGACGTGCAGGATACCGATCGCGGTTCGCAGGCGATCGAGGTGCATGCCATCCATCCGCCCAAGGATGCCATCACCGCCGGGTTGGCGGATTTCGATGATATCGACCCGGAAGTGATCCGGGCCGCACCACTGGAACCCGCACGGGTGAAATGGTTCGACAAGGGTAAGGGTTTTGGGTTTGCCAATACCTTTGGAAGCGACGAAGATGTGTTTGTGCATATCGAGGTGCTGCGCCGCTCGGGCTTGGCCGATCTGCAACCCGGCGAGGCGCTGGCCATCCGGGTGATTGATGGTAAACGCGGCCGTATGGCCACCGAGGTGTGTGGATGGGAAACGGCGGTAAAATTCTCCGGTTAACGCTTTCTGGTCTTATTGCGACGCTCGGTCTGGCGCTGACATCTGGTTCGGCGCTGGCCTCTGAGTGTCGCGAGGATCAGGTGCATCTGCGCGGCGACTGGGGGCAGGCGCGGTTCACGGTTGAACTGGCCGATGACGATGAAGAACGCGCACAAGGCCTGATGGGGCGCGAAAGCATGGCCCGATCGGCCGGCATGCTGTTTGTCTACCCACGACCGCGCCTGGCCGGGTTCTGGATGAAGAACACGCTGATCCCGCTGGACATGATCTTTATGGACAAGACGGGCACCGTCACCCACGTTCACCACGAGGCGGTCCCGTTGGATGAACGCCCGATCTTTGGCGGTGATAACATTCTCGCGGTGCTTGAGATCAACGGCGGGCTGGCGCGCCAGATGGGCATTGCGGCGGGCACCCAGTTGCGCCATCCCGCCTTTGATGCGGCCGTCGCAGTGTGGCCCTGTGACAGCACTGAAAACGCATCGGGTGACGATTCCTGAGACCGGGGCTTTTCAATCCTGAGAATCACAAGTAGGAGGGGTGCACGGTCCGGGGCGTGGCGCAGTCTGGTAGCGCACCTGTTTTGGGTACAGGGGGTCGTAGGTTCGAATCCTGCCGCCCCGACCATTTCTTTCCTGTTTGCCCAATCCTGTGATGCATTACCCCCCTTCCGGGTGTGCGGTTCAGGACACGCGGGAAAGATAACCTCACCCTACTCTGAATCGTTAACGATGGTTAAGATAACGGGCCGTCGCAGTATGGCCCATTTAAGAGATTGCGCCAGCTTTTGTTGCTAAGCCTGCCGAATACAAAGTGTTTCCCCCACTCGTTGTTCATGTCGCTGACTGAGGTTGGTGGCCTGTTGTGAATCACGCGAATGTGACCGAGCCGGAAACGGCTTCCGGGTCAACAGATTTTTCCAAAAAAAAGTTTAAAAAAGTCGTTGACCAAATAGGGGGCGATACGTCAGGTTGTGTGAACCGGTCGCTAAGCCACAACATATAGTGGCAGGTCGGAATGGCAGGGGCTGAAACCCTAAAGTACAAATTTGGCCGGGCGACCGGCAGTGAAACCGCTGGTCGGTTTGCTTTTGTCCGCGTCGGACTGTCTGGCGCGTTTCGGAGAGATGTTGTCTGCCGCAACGAGGGAACCTGTGTCCGGTATTTCCGGACCGAAATGTTACATGCTGGAAATTTAGGGGCAGCGATAAGATGCAAATCGAGAGAAAATTTACCAAGGCAGGGCAAGACGCATACGCAGAGCTGGATTTCATCACCACCAGTTCGGAGATTCGTAATCCCGATGGCACCGTGGTGTTCCGTCTGGACAATGTGGAAGTGCCCGCCGCCTGGAGCCAAGTCGCCAGCGATGTAATTGCCCAGAAGTATTTCCGCAAAGCCGGTGTTCCCCAAAAGCTGAAAAAGATCAAAGAAGAAGGCGTGCCCGAATTCCTGTGGCGCTCGGCCCCGGATGGCGATGATGTCGAGAAGGGCGGCGAGACCTCATCGAAGCAAGTGTTCGACCGTTTGGCTGGGGCCTGGACCTATTGGGGCTGGAAAGGCGGCTACTTCACCACCGAAGAAGACGCGCAGTCCTATTTCGACGAAATGCGATTTATGCTGGCCAAGCAGATGGCTGCGCCCAACAGCCCGCAATGGTTTAACACCGGCCTGCATTGGGCCTATGGCATCGATGGACCTGGACAAGGCCATTTCTATGTCGATCACGCCACCAAGAAGCTGACCAAATCCACGTCTGCCTACGAGCATCCGCAGCCTCATGCCTGCTTTATCCAGTCCGTGGCGGATGATCTGGTGGGCGATGGCGGCATTATGGATCTGTGGGTGCGCGAGGCGCGCTTGTTCAAATACGGTTCGGGCACAGGCACGAATTTTTCCTCCCTGCGTGCCGCGGACGAGCCGCTGTCAGGCGGGGGCAAGTCCTCCGGCCTGATGGGCTTCCTGAAGATCGGCGATCGGGCAGCGGGTGCGATCAAGTCGGGCGGCACCACACGCCGCGCGGCCAAGATGGTGATCTGCGATGCTGATCACCCCGATATCCAGGAGTTCATCAACTGGAAGGTCAAGGAAGAGCAGAAGGTGGCCAGCATCGTCGCCGGCTCCAAAATGCACGAAGCCAAGCTGAATGAAATCTTCGCTGCAATCCGCGCATGGGATGGGAGCAGCGAGGACAGCGTTGATCCCAAGAAGAACGAACAGCTGAAATCAGCGATCCGGTCGGCTAAACAAGTGCAGATCCCGGAAACCTACGTCAAGCGCGTGCTGGATTACGCCAAGCAGGGCTATGACAGCATCGAGTTTCCGACCTATGACACCGATTGGGACAGCGAAGCCTATGCGTCTGTGTCGGGCCAAAACTCGAACAACTCGATTCGGGTCACCGACGCATTCCTTAAAGCTGTGAAGAACGATGAGGACTGGGCGCTGATCAACCGGACCGATGGCTCGGTTTCCAAGACCATCAAAGCCCGCGATCTGTGGGAAGATGTGGGCCACGCGGCCTGGGCTTGCGCCGATCCCGGCATCCAGTATCACGACACGGTCAACGCCTGGCACACCTGCCCGCAAGACGGTGAGATTCGCGGTTCAAACCCTTGTTCTGAATACATGTTCCTCGATGATACGGCCTGCAACCTGGCCTCGATGAACCTGCTGCAATTCTACAGCGACGGGCAGTTTGACGCGGAAAGCTATATGCACGCGACGCGCCTTTGGACCGTCACGCTGGAGATCAGCGTGATGATGGCGCAGTTCCCCAGCAAAGAGATTGCGCAGCTGTCTTACGAGTTCCGCACTCTGGGTCTGGGCTATGCCAATATCGGCGGGCTGCTGATGAACATGGGTTATGGCTATGACAGTGACGAAGGGCGCGCCCTGTGTGGTGCCCTGACTGCGATCATGACTGGTGTGTCCTATGCAACCTCCGCCGAAATGGCGGGTGAGCTGGGGCCGTTCGCAGGCTACAAGCGCAACAAAGAGCATATGCTGCGCGTCATTCGCAATCACCGCAATGCAGCTTACGGTGCGACCGAGGGCTATGAAGGTCTTGAGATCAAGCCAGTGCCGCTGGATTTGGCCAATTGCCCCGACAGCCGTTTGGTCGATCTGGCCATGGCAAGCTGGGACGAGGCGCTGAAGCTGGGCGAGGCCCACGGGTACCGCAACGCCCAATCCACCGTGATCGCGCCCACCGGCACCATCGGTCTGGTCATGGATTGCGACACGACCGGGATCGAACCGGACTTTGCACTGGTCAAGTTCAAGAAACTGGCCGGGGGCGGATACTTCAAGATCATCAACCAATCCGTGCCTGCCGCGCTTGAGATGCTGGGCTACGGGTCTGCACAGATCGAAGAGATCGTGTCTTACGCTGTCGGCCACGGCACCATCGGCAATGCGCCGGGCGTCAACCATACCTCGCTGACCGGCCACGGCTTTGGCCCCAACGAGCTGGCCAAGATTGACGCCGCTCTGGGCAGTGCCTTTGATATCCGCTTTGTCTTTAACCAGTGGACGCTGGGCGAGGAGTTCTGCAACAACGTGCTGGGTATCCCGGCCGAGAAGCTGAACGACCCGACTTTCGATCTGCTGGCAAGCCTGGGCTATTCCAAGGCCGACATTGATGCCGCCAATGACCATGTTTGCGGCACCATGACCCTGGAAGGGGCGCCGCATCTGAAGGAAGAGCACTACCACATCTTCGATTGCGCCAACCCGTGTGGGAAGAAAGGCAAACGCTTCCTGTCGGTCAACAGCCATATCGACATGATGGCCGCCGCTCAATCGTTCATCTCGGGCGCGATTTCCAAGACGATCAACATGCCCAACGATGCGACGATCACCGATTGCCAAGAAGCGTATGAGCGCAGCTGGCAAATGGGTGTGAAGGCCAACGCGCTGTACCGCGACGGCTCGAAACTGTCGCAACCTCTGGCCGCCGCCCTTGTCGAGGATGATGACGATGCCGCAGAGGTGCTGGAAACCGGCACACCGCAGGAAAAAGCCGCCGTGCTGGCCGAGAAGATCGTCGAGAAGGTCATCGTCAAGGAAGTGGTGAAATCGCATCGCGAGAAAATGCCGGAGCGCCGCAAGGGTTATACCCAGAAGGCGGTCGTGGGCGGGCACAAAGTGTACCTGCGCACCGGTGAATATACCGATGGCAGCCTTGGTGAAATCTTCATTGATATGCACAAGGAAGGGGCCGGCTTCCGGGCGATGATGAACAACTTCGCCATCGCCGTATCGGTCGGCCTGCAATATGGTGTGCCGCTGGAAGAATTCGTCGACGCCTTCACCTTCACCAAGTTTGAGCCTGCGGGCATGGTGCAAGGCAATGACTCGATCAAGAACGCCACCTCGATCCTCGACTACATCTTCCGCGAATTGGCGGTCAGCTATCTGGATCGCACGGACCTTGCGCATGTGAAACCCGAAGGCGCCAGCTTTGATGATCTGGGCCGCGGCGAAGAGGAAGGTGTCTCCAACATCTCGGAAATGTCGGATGCGGCGGCCAACAATTCTCTGGCCGTGCTGAAACAGATCAGCTCGACAGGTTATCTGCGCAAGCGGATGCCCCAGGAACTGATGGTTCTGAATGGCGGTCAGTCGGCAGGGGGCACGGCCCTGAACGGGGCGGTCGATCCGGTCAGTGCGCTGGAAACGCTGGTGCCGGAAACCGCAACGGCCACCGTTGCGGCCACCACGACAACCACAACGGCGGTGGCCTCGGGCAACATCTCAATGGACGCGCGCACCAAGGCCAAGATGCAAGGCTACGAAGGCGAGGCCTGCGGGGATTGTGGCAACTACACGCTGGTGCGCAACGGCACCTGCATGAAGTGCAACACCTGCGGCGCAACGAGTGGGTGCAGCTGATGAGGGCGAGTAGAATGTCTGACAAACGCAAAACGCCATTCGCCGAAGCTGCTATTCGATTAGATGGGATTGGTCGCGCCAAAGTTACGAATGTGAGTATAGCGGGTGCTGACGTAGGCTTAGATTTTAGAAATATGGGCAAGGCGAACGTCAGAGGATTAAATTACATTGGAGACGGCCAGGCGTTTGTCGGACAGAACATCGAAAAGCTAGAGCTGAGCGACATTCGTGTGGGGAATGCAGAGCTGGTCGACTTGCTAAGAAGAGACGAAAGGCTGAGGGCTGGTTTCGAAGTCGCGGCGCGCGAAGTGCAACTAGCTAAGTCTCAGAATGAAGCGGTTGAAGTTCTAAAGGAAACTTGGCTTGGTAGGTTCTTGGCCGAGCAAGGGTTCGTAGAATGGGCTTCGCTTGCTGTAGCTATCCTATCTCTTGCGGTGAGTTAAGCCATGCCAACGATGACATATACCGCAGTGATCGAATGTGACGGGGTGGTCAGCGAGCCTTTAACGCTGACGGTGGATGTTGTTGAAACCAATGGGATGAAACATGGCGCAGGCTATGTCGAGGTGCCCTCGACGCTGGCCGGTGTGGTGATGAACGCGGCCGATTACGCCACGGTGACCACCGAGGAAGGAGATGTGTTCAAAATCCTCTTCTCGAAGGTGCGGTTCCCGGAATGCGTGGCCGAATTTGTCACCGATGGGCCGGTGCCGGAAGGTCGGCGCGTGGCCTGACGTAACAGAAATCTTGTCCCCGGGTGGGGGCGAGTAGGGGGATGGGGCCACGGCCCCCAGGCGATGGCCCGCCCCCGCCGAGAATAAGGTTCAACGTGCGAAGGCACGGGGCCGGAAGACAGGATGGGGGCGGACGATTAGTCCTTGTCCATCCTTACACGGGGCGGGTGCGCTCGCCCCTGACGACGTTCAGGCCGCAGGCAAAAACCGGGCGGTACTAAATAAGTGAGCCTGAACGGCGAAACTTGATCGGGGGGCCATGGTGCCCCCCGCTTTTATTTTTCGCCGTTTTACGTCTTCAACCGCCATTCTTCCCAAACGAACGGGTAGCACCAGACGCACTCATGCGTTTTTTCCAGCATGGCGCGGATGCTGTCACGCTCGGCCATTAGGGCCTCTTCAAACAGATGGAATTGCACCTGCAGCCGGTCTATGCGCCCGATCACCCCGGCACTGACCAGTGCGGGCAGCAGATCATACTCGCCGCCTTCGATATTCACCTTCATCAGGTCGATCCGGGGGATGTCGCGGTCGGCAAAAAAACGGCTGACGGCGATCACCTCGGCGGGCGCGCCTTCGCCATTGTCGGCAACCGACGACGAGGCATCCCCCGCATCCGAGATCAGCATCTCACCATCCGCACTGCCCAGGGCAACGGGATAGACGGTGACACGTTCATCGGCGTCGAACTTGGCGCGCAACTCATCGGCGAAGCGAGGATGGGGTTCAAAGAGGTGGATCACAGCGTCGGGCTGTTGGTCCAGTACCATATCGGCCCATTCTCCCTTGAAACCGCCCATGTCGAACACCACCCCGCCAGAGGGCAGGGCCGTATAATCATAAAGTCGGGCAGCAGCGTTTTCGCGCTTCCATGCTTTCATTGCGTCGTAATGCGCGCCGCGCCACGGGTTGCGCCGCCGGTCCAGCCATTTCTTCAGGGATGCCATTGCGCCCTCCGCCTCATCTGTTGAGGCGCACCGTATCAGCCGTGCAGAGCCGCGACAATCGCATCCAGACCATCCGTCAGCGCTGCGGGACCCGGTTGCAGGATTAGAGGTGATTTGATTTCATGGATACGCCCGTCGCGTACCGCCGGGATCACTTCCCAACCGGTGCGGGCCGCGATCTTTTCGGGGCGCACCTTCTTGCCGCACCAACTGGCGATGATCACTTCGGGTTTGCGCGCGATCACCTGATCTGGTCGCAGAATCCGGTCCTTGGCGGCCTGATGCGGGGGAAGTTCGGGAAAGGCTTCTTTGCCACCGGCGATCTCGATCAGCTCCGAAACCCAAGCGATCCCGGAAATGATAGGGTCGTCCCATTCTTCAAAGTAAACCAAGGGCTTGGCACGGCCCATAGCGTTTGTTTCGACCTCGGTCAGGCGCGCTTCATACCCGGCGGCCAGCGCCTCACCGGCCTCGGGCGCGCCGGTCAAGGCACCCAAAGACCGGATCATGGCCAGAATACCGGCCACGCTGCGCTGGTTATAGGCCACCACAGCAATGCCATGTCGGATCAACTCGGCGGCGATGTCGGCCTGCAAGTCCGAGAAAGTCAGCACCAGATCAGGATCGAGCGCCATGATCTTGGGAACATCCGCCGAGGTGAAAGCACCAACCCGGGGTTTTTCCTGACGCACGCCTTTGGGGCGCACGGCATAGCCGGTGACGCCGACGATGCGATCCTGTTGACCCAGCAGATAAAGCGTCTCGGCCGTTTCTTTGGTGAGAAACGCGATGCGCCAGGGCGGAAAGCCATGCGTGCGGAACCTCCGGCAGACGGGTGATGGGCGCACCCTACCTGGCACGGGGGTCAGATCAAGGCTGAAACCGGGGTGTGGGCTTTCAGCCCCATCTCGCCGCGCAACTGGGCACGGGCGCGGGCCAGGCGTGACATCACGGTGTTCTTGGGCCAGCCGGTCAGCCGGGCCAGATCGACAGGGCTGGTTTCGCCGGCGGCCACCATGCGGATCAGGCGGGCTTGTTCGCGAGGCAATCTGGTGATGGCGTCGTCCAGTTCATGCAAGGCAAGTTGGGCAAAAGCCTGAGGTTGTTCGATCAACATATCCTCGGCCAGCTCGGTTTTGGTCACACGGCGGCGCAGGATCTGGCGATACCGGTTACGCAGGCTGGTCATGGCATAGGCCCGCAGGTTGTCGATGTCTTCATCGTCGCAAATTCGAATCCAGAGGCTGAGCAGCACATCCTGGCAAAGATCCTGAGCCTGATCGGCACTGCCGGTCAGGTGGCGCGCAATGCGCAGCAGATCGGGCCTCAGCGCATCGAGCGCCTCGGGCAGGCAGGGGGTCGTCATCGGGGTCACTCCATCAAGTGGGATGGGGCTGATGACCTTACTCTGGCGCGGGGCGCGCTCGTTTTCAAATGGGCGAATTCCGCCGATTGCACGTGGAGGGCCTTTTTGGGCGGGCTTCTGCCTGTTGATTGGCCCGCGCTCAGCAAGGTGTTGCGTGTCATGTGTGCGCAGCACGAAAGAGTGGACGGAACCGCCGGTTTTCGCGTCTGGATTGATGAGGCAGCCAAGTGCCGGAGCTACGAAATTTCATGTCCAAGGAGACGACATATGACCAAATTCATCGCACTCATGCTTGGGGCAGGTGTTGTGGCCTCAGCGGCCATCGCGATGGGCGACTCGGTCGTCGAGGTTGATGCCAATGGCGACGGCTTGATGACAATTGACGAGGTGCGCGCGGTATTCCCGGATGTCACCACACAGGCCTTTGCCGCCGTGGATACGAACGACGATGGCGCATTGGACGATGACGAGATGGTGGCCGGGCAAGAGCAGGGGCTGATCCCGGTCGCGACTGACGGATAAAACCGTCGGTTCCCCCGGGCTTACTTCTCGTTCCCCAGTACCCAAGAGGCCCGGGGGCTTTGTTTTTTCACGGTTACTCTGTTGGAAGGCTTTGCCCGGTTGCAAACATATATCAGGCCGGTTTGGCCCGGTTCAGCATCCCAAACAGGTCGCGCGGATCATCGGGATCGGCCAGCAGATCAAGATCGAAGTGAAAATCCGTGCCCTCAATCCGGTCACGCACAAAGCGTAGGGCACTGAAATCCTCGATCGCAAAGCCGACGGAGTCAAACAGCGTAATCTGATTGGCGCTGGTGCGCCCCGGGGCCGTGCCATTCATGACTTGCCACATCTCGGTCACTGGATGATCCTCGGGCATCTGCTGAATTTCGCCTTCAATGCGGGTCTGAGGCGGGTATTCAACGAAGATATCACTGCGCTCAAGCACACCGGCGGCCAGTTCGGTTTTGCCGGGGCAATCCCCGCCGATAGCGTTGATATGGACGCCGCTGCCGATCATGTTGTCGGTCAGGATCGTGGCCAGTTGTTTGTCAGCGGTGCAGGTGGTGATGATCTGCGCCCCTTCCATAGAGTCTTCAGGCGTCGGGCAAGACACCACGTTCAACCCTAGCCCTTCCAGATTATGCGCGGCCTTGGCGGTGGCGGCGGGGTCGGTATCGTAAAGGCGCACCGTCTTGATGCCACAGATCGCCTTCATCGCGAGGCTTTGAAACTCGGATTGCGCGCCGTTGCCGATCATCGCCATCGTATCTGCGCCCTTGGGGGCGAGATATCTGGCCACAAGGCCCGAGGTCGCCGCGGTGCGCATGGCTGTCAGCATGGTCATCTCGCTCAGCAGGACAGGATAGCCCGTGCCCACATCCGCCAGCAGACCAAACGCGGTCACGGTCTGAAGCCCTTCCTTGGTGTTCTTGGGGTGGCCGTTAACGTATTTAAACCCGTACACTTCGCCATCGGATGTCGGCATAAGTTCGATCACGCCCTCGGCCGAATGGCTGGCTACGCGTGGCGTCTTGTCAAACAGTTCCCAACGTTTGAAATCGGCCTCGATATATTCGGCAAGGCCCATTAGCATGGACTCGACACCAACATGGTGGATCAGCCGCATCATGTTGTCGACCGACACGAAAGGCACGAGGGCCTTGTCAGAAGGAAGCAGTTTGGTCATGCGGATACCTCGTTCGTAAAAGATGCGCGGCGGGCAAGGTGCAGCCCGGCAATCATGCAGCGGGCCGAACCACCGGCGCTTTCGATCATGGGAAGGTCCAGTGGCAGCAGCTGTGCCCACTGTTCCAATTGCGAAATCTGATCATGGGTCAAAGCTGCTAGTGCGCGGGATGATAGCACCAGCACCATGCCGTCCGTTCCGGCCAGTTCAATAGCGTTGCCAGCGAAGTCGGTTATCTGGTCATGGGTCAGTGCGATCACCGCACGCCCCGGCTCGGCCAGTCGATCCTGAATGGTTTGTCGCCGCTCACGGTCCTGCACCATGTCCAGGCCGACCATGGCAAACTGCGTTCCGACGGCCATCAAGACATTGGTGTGATATACCGGCACGCCCGCCTGATCCGCTGCATCAAAGACAATCGGTTCATACCCGAACCGGGTGCAGAAGCGCTCCAGAAGGATGGGGTCGGCCCGGTTTGAGCGTGCGACAAAGGCGAGACGACCAATGTGATCCAGAACCATGGCCCCTGTGCCCTCAAGCGCCAGACCATCGGGTTCCAACCCGGAGTAATCGGTGACTTCCTGTACGCGGTAGTCGCGTTTGAGCATGTCGATCACATCCATGCGCCGCTCGCGGCGGCGGTTTTCGGCAAACATCGGATAGATCGCCACATGGCCACCGTGATGGGTGGAGAACCAATTGTTCGGAAAAACAGAATCGGGGGTGTCGTCGCTTTCGTCCTGAAACACGTGCACCGTGATGCCCGCACCGCGCATTTTCGCAACGGCGGTGTCAAGCTCATCCTGTGCGCGGATGGCGATGTCCTTGGCGCTGGCCATGGGCAGGGATTGAAAGCTGTTATCGCCCGCTGTTTCGGGATTGGGGCGAAACCGGTTTGGCCGGATCATCACCACATCCGATGGGGCCTGAACATTCATGAGAAGGCCCGTGTGGGGCGGGAGAAGACGCGCCGCCCGAGGGCGGAAGCCGCCAGATCGACCATCACCTGGGCCGTGCGTCCGCGCTCATCCAGAAACGGGTTCAATTCGACCAGATCAAGCGAAGTCATCAATCCGCTGTCGCTGATCATCTCCATCACCAGATGCGCCTCGCGGAAGCTGGTTCCGCCGGGCACGGTGGTGCCGACTGCCGGGGCAAAGGAGGGGTCGAGGAAATCGACGTCCAGCGAGACATGCAGCGCACCATTGGCCTGCTCAACCATGGCGAGGAAATCAGCCAGCGGTTTGGCAATGCCGGTCTCATCAATCTGACGCATATCGTGATAGCGTATGGACGAGTTTTGCAGGGTTTCGCGTTCAGGATGATCGACCGAGCGCAACCCGATGATGCAGATCTGCTCTTCGGGGATGGGCGCTGTGACCTTTGGAAAGCCGTCAAACCCATCGCGTCCGGCGGCATAGGCCAGCGGCGTGCCGTGCAGGTTGCCGGATGTGGTGGTTTGGGGGGTGTGATAATCGCTATGGGCGTCTAGCCACAGCACGAATTGAGGGCGATTTGTGCGGGCCGCATGGCAAGCCGCGCCCATGACCGAGCCGAGCGAGAGGCTGTGATCGCCCCCCAGGAAGATCGGAAGGCCCTGGTCCAGCGCGGTCTCAGCAGCCTCGCTTAATGATCGAGTCCATCCAATCGTTTCGGACGGGCGCACCAGATGATCCGGCAGACTTTCGGGTGCTGTGGCCGGGGCAGGGGCCAGATTGCCCATGTCGCGCACCTCGTGGCCGAGATCCTTCAGCGCCTCGGCAATGCCTGCGACGCGATATGCATCAGGGCCCATCACGCAGCCGCGTCGTGCCTTACCACTATCAACGGGCGCACCAATCAGGATTACAGGTTTCGGGGTCATACATGCCTCATCAGGAATAGCGTTTGACGGCAAGATTTCTCCGAATCGGGTTGAATTACAGCGATCAATTTGCACTAATCGAGGGTAGTTTAGCCGAAATGGCATGTAAGGTTAGTCAAAATGGACGAAACGGATCGCAAACTGATCTCTGCATTGCGCCATGATGCGCGTGCGTCACTATCCGATCTGGCGCTGGAAATGGGCGTGTCGCGTACCACCGTGCGGGGCCGGATCGAACGGTTGCGTCGCGCGGGCGAGATCGTCGGTTTTACCGTCGTGTTAAAAGGCGATACGGCGCATGATCCGGTGCGTGGCCTGATGATGCTGGGGATCGAAGGGCGGGGGATGGACCGGATCCTGCGTCAGCTGAGCGGTCTGAGCTCGGTGCGCAAAGTGCATACGACCAATGGCCGCTGGGATGTGATCGTCGAGCTGGGCACGGATACGCTGGAGCATCTGGATGCGACCCTTGCGCAGATCCGCAAGTTTGATGGCGTGGCATCGTCCGAGACCAGCCTGCTTTTGAGCACCCGAAAATCCGGACGCTAACCTGCAGAGGCGTCAGATCACTCTGAACTCGGCCAGATGATCATTGATATGCATGACATGGGCCTTGGCATAAGCGTCTTTGGGTAGGCTTCCATAAGCGAAATGGGGCCGCAGATCAGCATCAAAGGCTTGAAAAGCCATCAAGCTGGTGATCAGGCGTTGGCGGGCGGTCTCGGGGTCCGAAGTCTCTATCACCTCGCCGGGTATCACTTCTGCCCGGTTGTGGCTCATCTCACCGCGGGTCTGGAACACGTTGTAGGCGACGCGCCCCACCGTGTGGCGAAACAACCCAGACTTCAGTTCGGGATAGCCGGTCATGGAAAACTCGATGCTTTGGGCAAGGTGGTTGAACGTGCGCGCCACGTCCCACGCACTGTCTGTTTCGATGGCATCCGCACGTAACCCATGCAACCGGTCCAGCGCGCGGTCCAGGGCCAGCTCGGGGTGATCGGCCGGGCGCGAGATGTAAACCAGCCCACCGCCAAGCGTCAGGGCGGTTCCGGCAGCCAGACCTTTGATAACTGAACGACGTTTCATGCGGTTTCCTGACTGCTGGGCGTTTCCTGGGTCTGATACTCGACCAGTCTCTTCTGAAAATAGGCCACGCCTTGCTCGTGGCGCGGCGACAGGGGTCCGGGGCGGTATCCGCCGCTTTCATAATTCTTCTGAGTTTCCAGACAGATTTCGAAATCCTCGCGGACGACGGCCAGATTGTCGGAAATCGTCTTTTCCCGTGCCGCGCGCGTTTCCTCAGACGTATCGGCAAAGTAGAAGTTGTAGATCAGTTCGGTGTGGCGGTGATCAATCGGGTTTATGCGCGAGGTGTTCATGCCACCGTCAAACAGGGACAATGTCCAGTTGGGCCACATCCACAGCCACTTGCCGCGATAGAACAGCCCCTCCTTAGGTGGTGCCGACATGCGTACCATGTTCTGCAGTGCCAAAGTTTCGAATTGCTCAAACTCGATGGCGGCATGAAACTGGGGGTGGATTCCGGGGATGTGATAGCCCTCGACAAAGTTGTCGGTATAAATCTTCCAGTTGGCATCAAAGACCAGCCGTTCTTCATGCACCCAGTGAAAATCTTCGAGCGGCTCATCGGTCAACTCGGCGATGGCGTCGCCCAGTTGCTCAATCAACGTTTGCTTTGGCGCAATTGTGACGAACAACAATCCGCGCCAGATTTCGAATTCAACTGTATCAAGGGACCATTCGGACAGATCGAAATCGGCATCCTCGCCCCACCACGGCACATTGAGCAGTGATCCGTCCTCGCCCCAGACCCATTGATGATAGGGGCAGCGGATGGTGCTGCAACGCCCTGTGCCCTCGGGCAACAGACGCGCACCACGATGGCGACAGACATTGCGAAAGGCGCGCAAGCCGTCCTTGGCGCGGACGACAAAGATCTTTTGACCGGCGATTTCGGTGGCAATGTAATCCCCGCGCTTGGCCAGTCGCGCGGCGGCTCCAATCATCTGCCATGTGCTGGCAAAGATATTCGTGACATCCGATTTGTGAATATCAGGGCAGGTATAGTGCAGCGGATCAAGATTGCGCATGGGATGGCTTTCGCTTTGGCTACCCAAACGCTAGGGCGCGGGGCTTTGTCCCGTCAACCCGTTCAGGCGCGTGAGGCCATGAGCCAGATCAGTGCAAAGCCAAGGGCTGCGATGCCGTTCCAGCTGGCCATGGAGAGGCCGAACATCTCCCACGGGACTTCATCACAGCGCACCAGAGGGGCGGCCATGATCTGATCCATCAACTCCTGCGGGGTGAGGTTGCTGATATCCCCAGACGAGCAGGAGGCAGGACCCTCCCACCAGCCGCGTTCGACACCGGTGTGATACGCGGCGATCGCGGCCGTGGTCAGAGCGGCAAGCATGCCGAGCAGTGGGAACAACCGCCCCGGCACGGCCAACGCAAAGACCCCCAGAACAATCGCGGCGCCATGCGGCCACCGTTGCCACAGGCACAGCTTGCACGGGGCCATGTCGCCGAGATGCTGGAAGGCAAATGCCGCCAGCAGCATCGCCGCCGAGCCGCCTGCTGCCAGAACGATTAAGAAATGCCGGTTCAGAGTCATAGGAATTTTATCAGATAGAACCCGCCAAACAGCAACACCACAAACAGGATCGTGACCAGACCCAGACGCCGTTCAATGAAGTCGCGGATCGGCGTGCCGTATTTCCACAGCAGCCCGGCGACGATGAAAAACCGCAACCCGCGCGCAAGGATCGAGGTGGCAATGAAGGTGGCCAGCGGCATCCCGGTCCAGCCCGACATGATGGTGATCACCTTATAAGGAAAGGGTGTGATGCCCGCTGTCAGCACCGCCCAGAAGCCGAAATCGTTGAAGCGATCGTTGAAAGCCTCCATTGCGCTGCCTTTGCCCAGGGCCTCGAGGATGGGCTGGCCAAGCTGCTCATAGGCCAATGCGCCGATTGCATAGCCCAGAAGGCCGCCCAGGACGGATGAAACGAGAGCCACAAGCGCAATCAGCCAAGCACGGCTGGGACGGGCCAGGATCATCGGAATCATGAGCACATCTGGTGGGATGGGAAAGACCGAGCTTTCGACAAAAGACACAACCGCCAACACCCAAAGGGCTTTGGGGTGGTCGGCCATTCTGATGGTCCAATCATAGAGGCGTCGAAGCATGGGGCAGGGGCCTTACGTGCGGTTTGGGTCGTCAGACCACGCGGTGTCGATGGGGTCAAGGGTTGCCAAGGGAGGCAGGCGCTGGTGGCTGTCGCAGGCAGCAGCCGGTCAGGGATCATCGGGGGCGTTGCAAGAAAGCCCGACCCCGGCAGTCTGGTGATCCGGTAAAGGTCAAAAAACCGACGGGTGGGTCTGGACGCCGCCGCGACCCTTCGCTAGAGCATGTTTTGTGCCCAAGTGGCGGAATGGTAGACGCAGGGGATTCAAAATCCCCCGTCCTAACGGACGTGCCGGTTCGAGTCCGGCCTTGGGTACCAATACCTTTCGCACCCTGTAAGACCGTCCTGACGGCCGGTTCTCCATGGTCGGGACGTTTCCGCTATTTTGACTGGGGCATGACAAGGCCTGCCAAGAATCTTCATCGGCATCGAATCGCCACGATTCGGTCACAAATAGGGGCTTTGTTTCCATCTGACGGATTTTGAGGGTGTTTTCATCGAATTGATTACGCTTTTTTCAGGACTTGTTAACTATGTTTGCCTTCTAGTTGCCACAGTTTCGCCGCAGTTCAACTGTTTCCAGTTTGGAAACGACTTTCCCGCATCGGTTGTTTGCAAGAATTCGAGAAGACCGATTCTCTTGTTTGTTTTGTTAGCCAAACCTTGATTCAGAACCGTCTTAAAAATGGAAACAGTTATCCACAGAACACGTTCTAGCAGGCGGAATTGACGCAACGTCAGAGGCGCTGACGCCCGGTTCGCCCGGGACTCTCGACAGTTTTCACTTCCTTAGATTGCAAACCGGCTTGTAGAACTAGATGTGCCCACTGGGGGGTATCGAAATGGCCGGGGGCGGCCGAACGGCTGATTTTGCCTTTCTAAAAGAGAGTGCAAGGCGGTTCGGATCAGGGGGTGCTAGGGGTGTCCTTTGATCTGCTGTCCTGTCCCGGATGGCGTTCCCGTTTGTCGGGAGCGTCCCGTTTCGAGCATCCTCTTTGGCAAAAGTTGTGAATTGTTGCTCGTGCTGCGCGTTGCGTGGTGCTGTTGTCGGCTAGGGGCCGGCTTGGGGAAGACGAAAGGGTCACGGAATGCCTGTAAGAACTCTGGATTGGTCGACATTCGGCTCCAATGGTGTGGATGTTGTATCGGGAACCACCGTCGATACGGGTGGAGTTGCGGTTACATTTGATTTCAACGTCGAGGACGAAGGTGCCGCCGCACGTAACTTCGAATTCCCACAGTTCGTGGCGCCGGGCGAAAGCTTTGACAACACCGAAGGACTCAAGCTGTTCGGTGCGGGCGGTGAAGGCGGTATCGACGATACCTCGACATCGACGATCAGCTTTGCAGCAACCGGCACTGACGAGTTCGGTGATGCGGTCACCGATGTCTCCTTCCGCATCAATGATCTGGACCTGGGGCAAGGCGGTGAGAACTATCAGGATATCGTGACGATCCGCGCCTATGATGCCGATGGAAACCTGGTGCCGGTCACGCTGACCCCGGGCGCTGATATTCTGGTGTCAGGCGGGACGGCCACGGGCAATGATTCCAACCCTGCCGTCACCGAACCGACCAATCCGGATACGTCGCTTCTGGTTGAGATCGCAGGCCCGATCACCCGGATCGAGATTGACTATGACAATTGCGGTGACGCCGAGCAGAATATCTGGCTGACCGATGTTGAGTTCTCGACCACCCCGGCGGTTGTGGACAATGAAGACCCTGATGCGGTTGATGATGCAGGCTCAAATCCGCTGGTGGGTGGTGAAGTTACCGTCGCTGTTCTGGACAACGACACAGACCCCGATGGCGATACGCTGGAAGTGACCGGGGCGTCTGATGGCGCTAATGGCACAACCGTGGTGAACCCGGACGGGACCATCACCTATACGCCCAATGATCCGACCTTCCTTGGCACCGATACCTTCACCTATGACGTATCGGACGGCAATGGCGGCACAGATACCGCCACGGTTACTATTACTGTTGGTGAACCTGATGGTCTGGTCGAAGGTGACGACGATCCTAACCTGATCGATGATATGTACACCGGTGATCCCGAAGGTGACATGATTGACGCAAACGATCAGATTCTGCCGGGTGAGGGTGAGAATGACGATATCGTCCTGGCGGGCGGTGGCAATGACACCGTGATCTCCGGCGACGGCGACGACGACATTTTTGGCGGCGATGGCGATGACAGCATCGATGGCGAAGAGGGCAACGACATCATCCGCGGCGAAGATGGTGATGACACCATCGATGGCGGCGAAGGCAACGACACGGTCTTTGGCGGCGATGGCAACGATGTGATCCAAACCGACAGCGGCGAAGATGATGCAATTGATGCAGAAACCTTTGTTGGCGTGCCCGTCGATCCTGATCCCGACAACGACCGCGACTTCGTCGACGGTGGCGCGGGTGATGACACCATCACCAACACCGGCGATGATTCTGACACCGTGCTGGGTGGCACAGGCAATGACGTGATCGACACCGGTATCGATGATGACGTGATTGATGGTGGCGCTGGCAATGACAGCATCATTGGTGGTCAGGGTTCGGATAGTATCGATGGCGGTGCAGGCGATGACACGATCATCGCGGGCGACGACCTGTTCTCGGATTACGTTGGCGACGATCCCAACCTGCCCAACCCGCTTCTGATTGACCCGGCCACGGGGCTTCCCGCGCTGAGCGATCCGAACACCGAAGACAACCGCGACACGGTCGATGGCGGGGACGGCAACGATATCATCATGACAGGCGACGATGCCGACTTCGTTATGGGGGGTGCTGGCAATGACACCATCAACGCCGGTATCGACGATGACAGTGTCGTCGGACAAGACGGTGATGACCTCATCATCGGCAGCCACGGATCTGACACTCTGCGCGGTGGCCAGGGCGATGACACGATCTATGGCGGCTTTGGCACCGATCCGATCCCCGGCACTCTTGGGGAAGAGCCGGATGCAACCGATCCTGTGCCTGAAAACGGTCAGGACAGCATTATCGGTGGTGCCGGCAACGACGTGATCTTTGGCGAAGACGATGATGACACGCTGCTGGGAGGTATCGGCAACGATACGATTGACGGTGGCGTGGATGATGACTCGATCCGCGGCCAGGATGGCGATGACGTGCTGATTGGTGGTCAGGGCAACGACACCGTTCAGGGTGGTAACGGCAACGACACCATTTCCGGTGGCGAAGGCGCGGATGACCTGCAAGGTCGTGCCGATGCCGACGTGTTCCTGGATGTGGGCGCAGGCGATACCGTTGATGGCGGTACTGGCGATACCGGCGGTGGCGACTTTGACACGCTGGACCTGCGCGGTCTGGGGCCATTCGAGATTGTTGGTGAAACCGTGGATGCGGACGGTGATTCAACCTCGGGGACGGTGAATTTCCTGGATACCGACGGCAATGTCACCGGCACGCTGGAATTCCTCGAGATCGAGAACCTGATCCCCTGCTTCACGCCGGGGACTGTGATCGCAACGCCGCGTGGTGAGCGCCGTGTCGAAGACCTGCAGGTCGGCGACCGCATCATCACCCGCGACAATGGTCTGCAGGAGATCCGCTGGGTCGGCAAACGCACCATGACCGGCCAAGAACTGCTGAATGCACCGCATATGCAGCCTGTTCTGATCCGGGCCGGTAGCTTGGGCCAAGGTCTGCCAGAGCGTGACCTCTTGGTCAGCCCGCAACACCGTATCCTGATGAACTCGGATCGTGCAGCCCTCTACTTTGAAGAGCGTGAGGTTCTGGCCGCGGCCAAGCACCTGACCGGTCTTGAGGGTGTGGATGTCGTCGACAGCTCGTCGACCACCTATGTCCACTTCATGTTCGATCAGCACGAGGTTGTCCTGTCCAACGGCAGCTGGACCGAAAGCTTCCAGCCTGGTGAGCAGGTCATGGACGGCATGGGCCTTGAACAACGGGATGAGATTTACACGCTCTTCCCCGAGTTGCGCGAAGAAGGTGGGCTGAACTCCTACCAGGCCGCGCGCCGGTCACTGAAAAAGCACGAAGCCAAATTGCTGGTTAAGTAGTCTGTTCGAATGCAGCCTGTCGGATCGCCTAGCGGTCCGGCAAACCGAAGCTGGTTACGGGGGCTGTACCGGTTTCGATGATCTCACCCCCGGCCTTTGGGCCGGGGGTGTTTTGCGTTCCGGTGCAGATAAAAACCGCTTTGATCGGCCTCAATTTGCCAACTCTTCCAGATTGAGCGGCGCAAAGCTGCCAACTGCAGCCCTGTCACATCATTTCTGGTGAGGCATACGATTTATTCCCCCTGAGTTTCCCGCGAAGATTGTGTATCCCATTTTTCGTGTGTGGGGGCGCGCGTGTGATCCGGAGAGATATCACCCGTCAAAGGCCCCAGTGTGATAGGAGGCCACTGCCATGGCGGACATCCCGGGAACGAACGACCCTGATACGATTCAGGGAACCAATGAAGACGATTTCATCGAAGGGATGGATGGCGACGACCGCATCTCTGGTGAAGGGGCTGATGACAGCATTCTGGGTGGAGACGGTAACGATGTCCTGTTCGGCGATGCGGGCGAGGGCACGGAATTGGGGCAGGATGCGACCCCCATCGTTTTGGCCTTTGGAAACATCCGACCGGGCACCGAGACATCCAGCGGCAACAATAATGCCGGTGTTGGCGATAGTGTGATCTATGACAATGTCGCCACGTTGGACGACGGCACGGCGGTGTCAGCGCGCCTTGTTGTGGTCGATGTCAGTGATCCGGGCCTGAACGTTGATATCTCGGGCGGTCCGGGATTTGAAATCCTACTCAACAGTGGCAGTGGTAGCAGCAGGGCTGATGGTGGCGAAACCGCGACGTTCCGGCTGGAATTTTTCGAGACAGCCACCGGTGATCCCGTGGCCATCAACTCGACCGCGACGGTGAATGACCTTGATCGCAACAGCCCAGGTGATCAGGAATCGGTGACCATCGATTCAGGCTCGTTTACATCGTTTTCAACGGCCGCCGACACGTCGGTCAATATCACGCAATCAGGTGGCACCGTTACCGCGGCAGGCACCGAACAAAACAGCCCGTCCGATCAGGATGCATGGTTCTCGGCTGAATTTGAAAACCGCGAATTCATTGAGTTCACGCTGGAAACCCGCAGCACTCAATCCGGGTTCAGCTTTAGCGGCGACCTGATTGACGACCCTGTTGTGACCCCGTTTGAGGAAGGTGATGACACGATTGAGGGGGGCGCTGGCCGTGATGAAATCCTTGGGCAGGGCGGCAATGACGTACTGATTGGCGGTGCGGGCACTGACACGATCGATGGCGGCACAGGCGAGGATACTATCACCGCTGATGATGGCGATGACGAGCTGTCAGGTGGGTTGCAGTCGGACCTGTTTGTCGTAACCGAGGCTGGCAATCACGAGATTGTCGGCGGGGAAGACCCGGATGGGTCAGACATCGATGTGATCGACCTGTCAGGCATCGACGCCCGCAAGACGTTTACCGGGCCGGAATCGGGTTTCATCGAATATCTTGATGCGTCCGGGAATGTGACGCACACCGCGACATTCTCGGAGATTGAGCGGGTGATCTGTTTCACGCCGGGGACCCAAATTGCCACACCGAGCGGGTCCAAGCCAGTGGAGAGCTTGCGCGAAGGGGATAGCGTTTTCACACGCGACAACGGAATTCAGCAGGTTGCCTGGGCCGGACGCAAGGACCTCAGCGCCAAGGTGCTTGGTGCCACGCCGGATTTGGCACCGGTGCTGATCCGGGAGGGCGCGTTGGGCAATGGTCTGCCGCAGCAGGATATGAAGGTCAGCCCTAATCACCGCATGCTTCTGACCTCGGACCGCGCCGAACTGATGTTCGGTGAACGTGAAGTGCTGGTGCCGGCCAAGCATCTGATCGGTCTTGACGGTGTGAAACGCGCCTTTGGCACGGGGGTGTCCTACGTGCATTTCCTCTGCGAGCGGCACGAGGTCGTGCTGGCAAACGGGGCGTGGTCAGAAAGCTTCCAGCCCGGTGATATCGCGCTCAGCGCATTGGATCAGGCGGCACGGGATGAAATCCTGGCGCTGTTCCCGGAGCTGCGGGAGGTGGCGGACGCACCAAGTGCGCCGTTTGAGACAGCCCGTTTGGCTTTGCGGGCGTATGAGGCACGCCTTCTGATCGAGGAACTGGCCGCCTAGCGGACTGATCGGGCACGCCACTTTCCCCAGTCTTCCGGCGTGTCTAAATCGGTGAGCGCGCGCTGTCCTTTCAAGGGCACGCGCGTCACCTCTTCCCCCTCCAGCAACATGCGCGCGCCATGATCACCGCGCAACTGCGCCATTGCTTTCAGCGTCCGCGCGGGCAGGATCACCGGATGTCCGGGTCTTCCATCCTCGGCGCAAGCACGCACCGGATCACCTGAGAAGTGGCCTGTAACTGTCTGTAAGTCATCCGTTTTAAGGTCGGGCATGTCTGCAGGAAGGATCATCACTCCGCTGGGAACAGTCCCGGCCAGCGCATGCTCGGCCGCGTGCCGAAGCGTGGCCCCCATCCCCTCGGTTGGGTCGGGGACTCGCAGGATGTACAAACGCTCACATAGCAGCGGTGCCAGCACCATATCACGCTCACCGCCTGTGGGGGGAAGGCACACCACCACTCGCTGACCGGTGTCGAGTGCGGCCTCAACCACACGCGCCAATTGCGCGGTGCCGTCGACCTTCTCCAGCAGTTTGTCACCGCCGCGCATCCGCGAAGACCTACCCGCCGCCGGGATCAGGATCATAACGTCTTTCATCGCTCAATCATGACCCCACTCGGCGCGGTGCCCAAGAAAATTCGTACGAATTTTCTCAGCCGCGCATCCGGGTGCCGTCGGGATCAAACAGCGGTGCAGTGATCAACGTGGCCGAGCACATCTCACCCAGAATCTCGATCTCGGCCTGCAAACCCTCTTTAGCCCGTTCACGCGGGATCAGGGCCAGTGCAATCGACTTGCCCGTGTGGTGCGAATAGCCCCCGGAGGTCACAAAACCCTGCACGCTGCCGTCGATCCAGACCGGCTCATATCCATGCGGATCGGCATCCTTGGCCGCAACCTCGAAGCTGACCAATTGCCGGGCCGAGCCCTCGGCGCGCTCTTTTTCGGCCGCTGCACGCCCAATGAAATCGGTGTTTTTCTTGAAGCTGATAAAGCGATCCATGCCGGTTTCGCCCGGGGTGTAATCGGGTGAAAACTCGTTTAGCCACGAACCAAAGAAGCGGTCCAGCCTGAGCGACATCATCGCGCGCATGCCGAAGGGGTGCATGCCGTGCTCTTGCCCGGCCTGCCACAGGGAAGACCACAGCGCGCGTTGCGCCATCGGATCGCAGTAAATCTCGTATCCCAGGTCGCCGGTATAGCTGACCCGCTGCACCAGACAGTCGACCATGCCGATCGTGGCGGGGCGGATATCCATGAATTTCATGTCGGCAACGTTGTCGCGGGTGCAGGCGATAAGCACGTCACGCGCCTTTGGCCCGGCAATCTGGAACCCGTTCAGGCGGTCGCTGATGTTCTCAACCCGCACATCCTTGGCCTCGTTCCTCTGGAACCAGCGCATATGATAGGCCTGTGCGCCGTAAGAGGCGGTCAATTGGAACGTCTCGTCATTGAGGCAGGAGACGGTGAAGTCCCCAATCAGACGGCCTTTTTCGCTCAGCATCGGGGTAAGGGAAATCCGTCCCGGCTGAGGGATGCGCCCGGCCATGATCCGGTCCAGCCAATCGCGCGCTTTTGCACCCGTGACCAGGTATTTGCCAAAGTTGTGCACCTCGTTGATGCCAACCCCGCCACGCACGGCCTCAACCTCGCGCTTGGTGGCCTCCCATGCGTTCGAGCGGCGGAAGGACGGGGTTTCATATCGTGGTTCGTCGCCGGTCGCGAAATAGTTGACCACCTCAAGGCCAAACTGATGTCCCCAGACCGCGCCCATCTCGTCAAAGATGTCGTACATCGGCGTCTGGCGAAAAGGGCGGGCAGCAGGCAGTTCTTCGTTGGGATAGGCGACGCTGAAGCGTTTCTGGTAGTTCTCTATCACCTTGGGCAGCGTATAGCCCGGCGTGATCCAGTCGCCATAGCGGGCGACGTCCATCGCCGTCACATCGCGCTCGCACTCGCCCTCAACCATCCATTGCGCCAGCATCAGGCCGACGCCGCCGCCCTGGCTGAACCCCGCCATCACACCGCAGGCCGACCAATAGTTGCGTAGGCCCGGCACCGGGCCGACCAGCGGGTTGCCGTCAGGTGCAAAAGTGAAGGGACCGTGGATGACAGATTTGACGCCAGCTTTTTCCAAAGCCGGGAAGCGGCGATAGGCGAAATCGATGCTGTCTTCGATCTTGTCGAAATCGTCGGGAAGGAGTTCATGCCCAAATTCCCAAGGGGTGCCATCCACCGCCCAGGCGCGGCAGGGTTGTTCATAGAACCCGATGCACAGGCCTTTGCCTTCCTGACGGAGATAGCTTTCCCCGGCGGGGTCCATCACGTGGGGATGTTCGCCGCCGCTGGCCACGATCTCGGCAATCTCGGGGATTTCCTCGGTGACGAGGTATTGATGCTCCATCGGGTAGATCGGCACGTAGACGCCGGCCATCGCGCCCACCTCGCGTGCCCAGAGGCCGGCAGCGTTGACGACGTGCTCGGCATGAACTGTCCCCTTGTCGGTGACGACATCCCAAGTACCATCGGGGCGGGGGGTGGTCTCGATCACTTTGCAATGGGTTTCGATTGTTGCACCACCCAGTCGCGCGGCCTTGGCGTAGGCATGGGTGGTGCCCGACGGATCAAGGTGGCCATCAAGGGGATCATAAAGCGCGCCGATAATGCCATCGGTATTGGTGACAGGCGCAATCTTTTTGATTTCTTCCGGGCCGACAATCTGGGTTTCCAGCCCCATGTAGCGATGCTTTGCACGTTCGGCCAACAGCATATCCATCCGGTCCTGATTGTCGGCCAGCGTGACCCCACCCACATGGTGAAGGCCGCAGGACATACCGGTGATCTCTTCCAGTTCTTTATAGAGTTTAATCGTATAGCCCTGAAGGGCGGCCATATTGGTATCACCATTCAGCGTATGAAAGCCCCCCGCCGCGTGCCAGGTGGACCCCGATGTCAATTCGGAGCGTTCAATCAGCATGACATCGGACCAGCCTAGCTTGGTCAGGTGATACAGAACCGATGCGCCGACAACGCCGCCGCCAATCACGGCCACACGGGTGGTGGTTTTCATGGGGGTGTCTCCTTTGATGATATCTCGGTTGTCTGGCGGGATTGTCAGAGGCTCTATCATGTAAGCGACAAGCTGTGTCGCAAACGATGATTGTGTGAACGTGGTGCGCGACAGTCGGATTCACGGGCCGCGGAGTTTGGCCAATCATTGATCCAACGGCCATCGTCACCCTGCACCTTGCGCGAAACCGCGCTTTGATGTCGCAAATCTGCGTTCTGATTTAGCATTCCCCGACATATCCTGTCGCAAAGACATCGCTCAGATGCCGGGCAACCGGCTAGCTTGGGCAGGATAACCAACCGGGAAGACCACATATGAAAACCCATGCACAGGCCGTTGTGATCGGCGGCGGCGTTATCGGCTGCTCGATCTTGTACCACCTCACCAAATTGGGATGGAGAGATGTCGTCCTACTGGAGCGAAACGAGCTGACATCGGGCAGCACCTGGCACGCCGCGGCCAACATCCACGGGCTTCATGACAGCGCCAATATCAGCCGCATTCAGCACTATACGATGAACCTTTATAACGAGCTTGAGGCCGAAACCGGCCAATCTTGTGGTGTGTTCCAGCCCGGCTCGCTCTACTTGGCGCAAACCGAGGCGCGGGAACATCAGCTGAAATTGCAGGCCGCCAAAGCCAAGCTTTACGGCATGGATTTTGTCGAGATCAGCCGCGAGGAAGCCGAGGAAAAGCACCCTCTGGTCAACTACGATGGCATCCGCTGCATCATGTGGGAAAGCAACGGTGGTAACGTGGACCCGTCGGGCGTGACCAATGCCTATGCCGTGGGGGCACGCCAGCGTGGCGCGGAAATTCATCGCTTTACCCCTGTCACGGGTACCACGCAAAACCCGGATGGCTCGTGGACAGTCGAGACACCCAATGGCAACATCCAGACCGATTGGGTAATCAATGCCGCTGGCCTCTGGGGGCGCGAAGTGGCGGCCCTTGCCGGGATCGAGGTGCCGCTGCAACCGACCGAGCACCAGTATTTCGTGACCGAAACCATGGCCGATATCGAAGGGATGGACCGTCGTCTGCCTTCCGTCGCGGACCGCGATGGCGAGTATTACCTGCGTCAGGAAGGCAAGGGCCTGCTGATCGGGGCCTATGAGAAGGACATGAAATTCTGGGCCGAGAACGGCACGCCTCTGGATTTCGCCCATGACCTGTTTGCCGATGATCTTGACCGGATCATGGACAACGTCATGCGTGCGATGGACCGTGTGCCCGCCGCCGCCGAGGCGGGGATCAAGCGGGTGATCAACGGCCCGATGATATGGTCGCCGGACAGCAACGTGATCCTTGGACCTGTGCCCGAATTGAAGAATTACTTTATGTGCGGTGGCATCATCCCCGGTTTCTCGCAATCCGCGGGCATGGGTCTGATGGTGGCACAGTGGATCATTGAGGGCGAAATGGAATACGATATGTTCCCTTGGGACATCGCCCGCTTTGGCCTGTGGGCAAACGACAAAGAGTTCGTCAAAGCCAAGGTGGCGGATGTCTATGCGCACCGCTTTGCGATCCATTATCCCAATGAGGAGCGTGAGGCCGGACGGCCCCTGCGCACGCGGCCCATCTATCAGATGCAGAAGGACATGGGCGCGGTATTTGGCCTGAACTATGGCTGGGAACACCCGCAATGGTTTGCCAAAGAACCGGGCACGAAGGACACCAACGGCTTTACCCGTCAGAATTGGTGGGAGCCGGTCGGCGAAGAATGCAAGATGCTGCGCGAGCGGGCAGGGATCATCGATATCTCGAACTTCGCGAAGTACCACGTCAAAGGGCCGGGGGCCGAAGACTGGCTGAATTCAGTCTTCGCCAACAACATGCCCAAATCCGTGGGCCGGTCCTGCCTGACACCGCTGATCGGGGTGCGCGGCGGGATCGCCGGCGATGCCACCGTCACGCGTGTGGGTGAGGGTGAGTTCTGGATCGTAAGCTCGGGGATGGCAGAACGCTATCACAAACGCTTCTTCGACATGGTACCATTGCCCGAAGGCACCACCTTCGAAACTCATACGGAAGCGATGTGCGGCTTTAACGTGGCGGGGCCGAAAAGCCGCGAAATGCTGCAACGCCTGACGAACCATTCATTGGCCACCGAGGATATGCCCTTCATGCGCTCGGCGATGATTGATCTGGCGGGTGTTCATTGCCTCGCCCTGAGGGTCAGCTTTACCGGCGATCTGGGCTGGGAGTTGCATTGCAAGACCGAGGATCAGGAGAAGCTCTACTCAGCACTTCTTGAGGTCGGCAAGGAGTTCGATGCGGGCCCAGTCGGCGCGCGCGCGCTGATGTCGATGCGGGTAGAAAAGGGCTACGGCTCGTGGTCCCGCGAATACAGCCCCGAATACTTCCCGCACGAGGTGGGTTTTCAGCCGCTGTGCAAGATGCAGAAAGACTTCCTGCACAAAGACGCCACCGCCAAGGCCATGGCCGAAGATCCGCGCGAGATTCTCGTGTTGATGCATATTGATGAAGCCGCCGTTACCGCCTCGAATGCCGATGCCACCGGCGGAGAGCCAATCTTCCGCAATGGTGAGGGGATCGGCCGCGTCACCTCGGGCACTTATGGCTATTCCGTTGGGATGAGTCTGGCGCTGGGCTATGTGAAATACGGCACAGCGGAACCGGGGGATGAGGTCGAGGTGATGGTGTTGGGTCAACCGCACAAAGCCACGATTCTGCATGAACCGCCGTTTGATCCTAAGGGAGAACGGCTGCGGGCCTGACCAGAGGGCCTTGGCCATCCGCAAAGCTCACAGAGCGCGTTGATCACCCGTTGATGATCAATCGTGATTGGTGAAGCCGCCATTTTTGTCTCAGCCTGAAGGCGTTCCCCCGGCGCGACCTCGTCCGCCGGGGCCAATCGGCACTTTCGCCCTGACGTCCCAACGCATGCGAAAGTGTCGATTGGCGTACCCAAGACCGACACTGCGACGCGAAAGGCCCCACCATGACACCAGCAATTGGCCACTCCTTCCGGCTTTTCCTTGTTGCCGTATTGTTTTGGGCTTCTCCTTTTGGCGCACAGGCTGTCCGTGCTCAGGGGGTAGATGCGCTGCCCGATTACGTGACCGAGCAATTCGGCCAACCGCCCGCGATACCGGAAGGCCCGTTGTCCGATGCGCTGCTGGCCGCCGTGGATGTTGTCTTTGTCGACAGTCTGGAACAGTCCATCTGGGGGCGAGATCAGGAAATTGCTCTGAACGAAATCGCCCAGTCGAAAGATGTTCGCCTGGCCTGGATTATCAGTGACATGATGCGCTTTACCTGGCGTAGCGAATTCGATGACGCGTTGGCCAATGCGGCTGCCACGCTGATGCAGAAAGAGCTGCAAACGCCCCATCGCTGGGGCGAGATCACTGATCACCTGATCGCCTGGGATATTCCGCCTTACCCCGGATATCTGAATGCGAAACGGGCCATATTTACGCATTTCGGGCCGGATTGGGAGCCGCTGTTTATCGAGGGTGACATCGACTGGCGCCTGGTGTCCTGGGGTGGGGTGCCGATTGACAATCGTGCCTATGACACGACGGATGTGCCCTGTAATTGCATTCCTGCGGCCGATAACCCCGAGGTCAGCAGCGCAGAAGAAGCCACCTGGCTGGACGACGACGATATAGTTTTCGGGGTCGAGGTGAATGGCGAAACCCGCGCCTATCCACGCCAGATCATGGAAGTGCGCGAGATGGTCAATGACACGTTGGGCGGGCGTGATCTGGGTATTCCCTATTGCACTTTATGCGGGGCCGCGCAGGCCTATTTCACAGACAGGCTGCCCGAGGATGTTGAACGCCCGATCCTGCGCACATCCGGGCTGTTGATCCGCTCGAACAAGGTGATGTATGACCTGACAACCAATTCTGTGTTCGACACATTCCTAGGCCATGCCGTTACCGGTCCCCTGGCCGAAAAAGGTTTGAAACTGGAACAGGCCACCGTCATCACCACCGATTGGGGCACATGGAAAACCCAGCACCCCGAGACGACCGTTCTAATCGAGGCGCTGGCCCTTGGGCGCGACTTTGATTTCCGCAATGGCCGGGATGCAAACGGGCCGATTTTCCCGATTGGTGATGTTGATCCGCGTCTGCCGGTGCAGGAGGACATTATTGGCGTTATCACCGAGACAGGCACGCCGGTTGCCTTTCAACGCAGCACGGCCTTGTTGGCGTTGAAAGACGGCAAAGAGATTGCTTATGAGAACGTGCGCCTTGAGCTGGAGGCGGGAGGGATCAAAGCGGTTGGCGCGGATGGGTCCGATCTTGGCAGCCATCAGGCATTCTGGTTTGCATGGTCGCAATTCCATCCGGAAACCGCACTTTGGAGGCCATAATCCCTGCCTCAGAGCTTGCGGATTTTTAGCTGCGTGATGCGGTTATCCGCCCGCGCCATCACCTCAAACCGGAAACCGTGGAAGCTGAAAACCTGTCCGACTTTTGGAATGATCTGGGCCTCGTGAATCACCAGCCCTGCGACGGTATTTGCCTCTTCGTCGGGCAGGCTCCAATCGGTGGCGCGATTGAGATCGCGGATCGTCATCGAGCCTTCGACAAGGAATTGATTGTCCTCGCTTTTGCGGATTTCAATGTCTTCGTCGATATCAAATTCATCTGTGATCTCACCAACGATCTCTTCAAGGATGTCTTCCAGAGTGATCAGCCCCTGCAGGCTGCCATACTCGTCGATGACCAGTGCAAAGTGGCTGCGCATCCGTAGAAATTGGCGCATCTGATCGTCCAGCGTTGTGGTTTCAGGCACGAAATAAGGCTTCATCGCCACATCGCAGATGTCGAAGGATTGCAGCGCCTCAACGGACACACCTTCCTTGGTGATCAGCTTGTGCATGGCCCGCAGCAGGTCTTTGGCATGGACCACGCCGATGATGTTTTCGGGATCATCGCGAAATACGGGCAGGCGGGTGTGATTGCTTTGCAGACACTGATCCAGAATGTTTTCGGGATCATCCGCCGCATCAATCATCTCGATCTGACTGCGATGCAACATGATCTCTTCCACCGCCCGGTCGCCCAGGTCCAGCGCACCCAGGATGCGGTCGCGATCTTCTTTTTCCACGACACCCTCGGAATGCCCCAGATAAAGCGCCCCGGCGATTTCCTCGCGCACCGCCAGGATGTGGCTGTCGGGATCGGTTTTGACACCAAACACCCGCAACACGCCCCGCACCAGAAGGCGCACGGCCGAGACGATGGGCGAGAAGGCCTTGATCACATAGGTGATGATCGGCGCCGTCATCGAGGCGGCCTTCTCGGCATTGGTGATTGCATAGGTCTTGGGCAGCACCTCGGCAAAAATCAGCACCAGCATGGTCATCACAAACGTCGCCAGTGCCACGCCGCTTTCCCCGAAGAGACGCGTGAACATCGCCGTCGCCAGCGAGGTGGCGAGGATGTTGACCAGGTTGTTGCCTAACAGGACCGAGCCAATAAGCCGTTCATTATCTTCAGTGATTTCCAATGCCTTTTGCGCGCCGCGCGATCCCTTGTCGGCGCGCGCACGCAGCTTGCCGCGCGATGCGGCGGTCAGCGCTGTTTCACTGCCCGAGAAATACCCGGACAACACCAGCAGCCCCAGAATGGCGCCGGAGGTGATCCAGAACGCGGTATCAAGTGTCAGTGAGGTGGCTTCCATCGGTGCTTTGATCCTTCTAATCAACAGGGTTATGGGGTGCGGCGGCCCTGCAATCAAGGCCTGTGCGCAAAGGATGAGGCGGAATGAAGCAGTGTGATCTTGGGGTATTGGATGGCCCTGTCCTGATCTTCGGTGGCCCTTACTCGAACCTTCAGGCCACTCAGGCGGTGTTGGATAAGGCCGCAAAGCAGGGCATTGCGCCTTCTAACGTGATCTGTACCGGAGATGTCGTGGCCTATTGCGGTCAACCTGTTGAAACGATTGACGCCATCCGCAGCTTTGGCTGTGCCGTCGTGGCGGGCAATTGTGAAAAACAGTTGGCAGCCTACGAGGACAATTGCGGTTGCGGGTTTGAGGTCGGCACCACCTGCGATCTGCTGTCGGCCGGGTGGTATGCCCATGCCAGCGCCACTGTTGGGGACGAAGACAGGCAGTGGATGGCAGAACTGCCCGATCTGATCCGGTTCAGCCATCAGGGGCAACAGATGGCGGTGATCCACGGGGGCGTGCGCGATGTCAGCCGGTTTGTCTGGCCCAGCGATGCTCATACCGTGTTCAATGAGGAAATATCAGAAATACAAAAGGTTGTCCCGCAAACCTCATGCGTTTTCGCCGGGCATTCCGGGTCGCCATTTCAGCGGGATATTGAAAACATCCGGTGGGTTAATGCCGGTGTTGTTGGCATGCCATCCCACGATGGTACTCCAGACACACGCTATGTGGTGCTGCATGATGACGAGGTAACGATCCATACGCTGTCTTATGATAAAGACGCAGCACAGGCGGCAATGCAGGCCGTGGGGCTGAGACAGGGGTATGACCGTGCGCTTGTAACTGGCTACTGGCCGTCAGAGGATGTCTTGCCCGAAGCGTTGCGCGCCAGGGGGTGATGATCCATCACCAAGTCGCGCAGGCGTTCTTCCAGCACATGGGTGTAAATCTCGGTCGTGGCCACATCTGCATGGCCCAGCAAGGTCTGGATCGCCCGCAGATCGGCCCCGTTGGCCAACAGATGGGTAGCAAAGGCATGACGCAGCCGGTGCGGGGTCACCTTATCCGGGCTTATCCCGCCGAACACGGCCAACTCCTTGATCAGCATATAGAAACGGTGCCGGGTCAGATGCCCGGTCTTGCCGCGGGAGGGAAACAGAAAGGGTGAGGCAGGCTTGCCCTTGGCCTTGGCTTGTTCTTCTGCCGCATCGCGTAGATTCAACCAGATACCAAGCGCCTCGCGGGCAGGGGGTGACAGTGGCACCATGCGTTCCTTCCCGCCCTTACCCTTGATCAACAACATGCGCGGGTCACCACGCGCCGCTGAGGCCGGAAGTGACACCAGTTCGCTGACCCGCATGCCGGTGGCATAGAGCAGTTCCATCAGACAGGTGTTGCGGCAGCGATCCTGCTCGCTGCGCGCCGAATGGCGGGCGGCATTCAACAGGGCATCCACTTCGGCCTCGCTCAACGTTTTGGGCAGGCGCTGATCGCGCCCGGGGCCTCGGATGCGGATAGCCGGGTTGTCCTCGCGCAGCTTTTCCTCGAACCCGAAGCGATAGAACTGCTTGATCGCCGACAGGCGGCGCGCCCGGGTGGATTTGGCCAAACCTTGAAGGTCACAGTTTACGAGGTAGGCCTCGATCTGGGGCTGATCGGCTATGTCGGCGGCACCGCCCTGATCAGCAAGCCAGCCGAGAAAGTCTTCCAGATCACGCCGATAGGCGGACAATGTGTTCTCAGCGGCCCCAAGCTCGGCCGCCTGCGCTTCAAGAAAGGCCCCTAGCCAGCTCATCAGCGCTGCACCAGAATAAGCAGTTGCAAGGCTGCGCGTCGGGCTGTGTCTTCTAAACCCACTGCGCGCAGAGTGGCGATGCCTTCGCGCACATCGCGTTCGCGCCCCACGCGGCCTTCGCCCAATTGGATCGCGGCCAGCAGGATTGCCTCGCCCAGCTTGCCTTCTTCAAGCAGGGGGGCGTGCGGGTCGGAGGCGGCTGTGGAGCTAAATCCGTCGACAATTGCTGTCTCCAACGGAGTTGTGGCCAATGTGCCGTCCGGCTCACCCCGGGCTAGCCCGGCCAGCAGGGTTTCAAAGCCGGACTTGGGGGGATAACGGGTTGGTGCGATCTCGTAATCGGGAGACAGAAGAGCAATCCGGTAGACCAGTGGCTTGGTGTCCTCTGGCATGTCCAGCTCCATCAAGCCATCGGCGAAAAGCTGGGCAAAGGGGACGGCCAACCCGCGTTCCTTCGCGGTGGTCCAGGCCTCAGGGAGAGCGTCGGCGACCTTTTGCGGATCACGGGAGAATAGCGCCTTGTCAAAGCTTTGAAAGGCACGCACCCGATCCCAGATTCCACCCGAGGCGGCGGGGCTACGATCGGTGTAAAGGCCCAGCAGGCGGGTTGCGGGCAACGCACCAGTGCGCGCCAAACGCTCGGCCGCCTCCAGTTCCGAGCGCCAGCCCGAGGTGCCGCGCAGATCGGCCATGGCGAAGGCGCGTGGCAGACGAATGGTCGGCAGGGGCGCGCCGTTGGCCTCGTACAGACGGAACACCAGTGGCGTCGGCTCGGATGGCGGGGCCAATTGCGGGCCGTTGTCAATCATCTCGGGGTCCAGAAACTCTGCCAGCAAAGTGGCGACCTGACCGTCAAGCGTGCCTATCGCGACGGCGGTGTCGTAGGTCAGTGCGGCGGTGCTCCAATCGCCAGCGCGCGCGGTACAGAAGATACGCGCGGCATAGTCCGGACTAAGGCCTGGTTCGTCCCTTAGCAGGTTGCAGGCCTTGTCTTCGTCCCCCGTCAGCAAGGACAGGTTCAGCCACAGATCAAACAACCCCTTGCGGGTGGGCCCGGCCCGCTCAAGCAGGGCGCGTGCCGGATCAACCGCGCCAAATCGCACCAGTGTATGAACCCGCGCCTTGAGGAATTCAGCGTTGCCATTAAGGGCTGTAGGCGCATCCGCCTCGGCCAGGAGCAGCGTGTAGATCAACGCCTGAACGGCGGGTAGGGAGTCGGGGTCGGCGCGCGCCAGATGGGCAATCACATCACGGGCCGCACTGGCGCGCCACATGCTGCGGGGCAGGCCTGTGGTCGTGGTGGGCAACAGCCCCACGGAATCGGGTTGTGCTTCGCCCAAGGGCGTCACCTTGACGCCGGGGATATCAGCGGTCGTGGTGACCGGGGGTTCCTCAGACGGCGCCAGACGGGGCTGGGCCAGGGGAACCGAATTCTGTTTGTCCAGCCAGTCAATCGCCGACAACGGTTGCTGTGCGTCAGCGGCGGACACCCAAAACGCGGTCAACAAAAGGGCACTAATTCGTCTCAAGAATGATTTCCTGACGAATCTCACGCGTTTCCGGAGAAAAATCAGCCCCCAGAAACGGACCAATATAGGCATAACACACAAGCGCCAGGAACCCCAGAACCGCTAGGTAAAACAACCACTTGATCAGTCGTAGCATATTTGGCCTGCTCGGTCTTGTTTTAGTTTTTCTTCCGAACTTATAACTGGCCTTTTCAGCAAGATCACGTCATTCAGGGAAAATTCAGAGTATTTGGCAGTGGAGCGCCGAAGCGTGGCGAAATCAGAAGGCTGGACAGTCAAGAAAACCATCGTGCTGGTGGGCATGATGGGGGCTGGTAAGACGGCGGTCGGCAAGGCACTGGCGGCGCGGTTGGGCGTGCCGTTTCTGGACTCCGATGCCGAGATTGAAAAAGCCGCCGCGATGAGCATTGCCGAAATTTTTGAACGCGATGGCGAGGCGTTTTTTCGTGATCGGGAAACCGAGGTGATTGACCGCTTGCTGGAGGGCGCGAGCGGTGTTCTGTCGACCGGCGGCGGGGCGTTCCTGGCCGAGCGCAATCGCAAGCTGATGTCGCAAAAGGGGGTGTCGGTTTGGTTGAATGCCGACCTGAACCTGCTTTGGAATCGCGTAAAACACAAAGATACCAGGCCCTTGCTGAAGACAGCCAACCCTTACGAGACACTGAAAGAAATCTATGAGGCGCGGGTGCCGATCTATGCTTTGGCCGATTTAAATGTTCCCTCGCGGCCGTCCTACTCGATCGAGACTATGGCGGATAAAGTGTTGGCAGCGCTGTCGAAACGTCCGGATGTGTTGGAGAAAACTGTCTAATGGAAAAGGTACATGTCGATCTGGGTGCGCGCGCCTATGATGTGCTGATCGGGCCAGGCTTGCTGGCGAAATCCGGTGCGCTGATCGCACCGTTTCTGAAACGGCCCAAAGTGGCGATCATCACCGATGAAAATGTAGGGAATCTGCATTTAGAAACGCTGTGCAATGGTTTGAAAGAGAACGGAATTTCAAGTGAAAGCCTGACGCTTCCTGCCGGAGAGTCCACAAAATCCTGGCCGCATTTTGAACGCACGGTCGAATGGCTTCTGGAGCAGAAGGTCGAACGCAATGACGTGGTCATCGCCTTTGGTGGCGGCGTGATTGGTGACCTCGTGGGTTTTGCCGCCGCGGTGTTGCGGCGCGGGGTGCGTTTTGTCCAGATCCCGACCAGTCTTTTGGCGCAGGTTGACAGTTCCGTGGGAGGCAAAACAGGGATCAACGCCCCGCAAGGCAAGAACCTGATCGGGGCGTTTCACCAACCGACTTTGGTGCTGGCTGATACCGACGTACTTGGTACGCTTAGCGAACGCAATTATCTGGCCGGGTATGGTGAGGTCGTGAAATACGGGCTTCTGGGTGATCATGAATTCTTTCAATGGCTTGAAGGGAATGCCCCACGCGCTGCCAGCGGTGATATGGATGCCCGGATCGCCGCCGTCAAACGTTCGGTTCAGATGAAAGCCGATATCGTGGTGCGGGATGAGACCGAACAGGGCGACCGTGCATTGCTGAACCTTGGGCACACCTTCTGTCATGCGCTCGAGGCGGCCACGGGTTACTCCGACCGCTTGCTGCATGGTGAGGGTGTGGCCATCGGCTGCGCCCTGGCGTTTGAGCTGTCGGCGCGCATTGGCTTGTGTTCACAGGAAGATCCAAGCCGGGTGCGTGCGCATCTTCGCGACATGAAGATGAAGGTTGATATCGCTGATATCGAAGGGGATTTACCGGATGCGCAAGGCTTGTTGGACCTGATGGGGCAGGACAAGAAAGTGGTCGACGGTCAGCTGCGGTTCATCCTTGCGCGTGGCATTGGCAAGGCCTTTGTGACTGCCGACGTGCCGCGAGAGGCGGTTCTTTCGGTTTTGAACGAGGCCTTGGCCGGTCGCACGGGATAACGAACGGGGCACTGGCACCGGGCTGCTTCACCAGGTCACCGGGCCGGTTGCCGGTCGCACTGTGGAGCCAGAAGCCATCCAAACAGCGCCACGGCGGTCGCCGCCCCAATCAGTTCGGCGGTGATGAAACCGGGCAGGTCTATGGGCCGAATCCCCGCGAAAGTGTCGGAAAACGCGCGGCCAATGGCGACGGCAGGGTTGGCGAACGAGGTTGAGGCGGTGAACCAATAAGCGGCGGTGATGTAAAGCCCGACCAGCCACGGCACCGCCTCGGCGCGGAAACGGATACCAGCGAGGATGGTGCCGACAAGGCCGAAAGTGGCAACCACTTCGGCAAACCATTGCGCGCCACCGGTGCGGATGGTGGTGGATATCTGCACCAGATCAAGGGCAAACATGCCATGAGCGACGATCGACCCGGCGATCCCGCCAATGATTTGCGCGATCACGTAAGCGCCTGCGTCGCCGCCCGAAATCTCGCGGCGCAACAAGAAGGCAAAAGTGACCGCAGGGTTGAAATGCGCGCCGGAAATTGGCCCGAACATGGTGATCAGCACCACGAGGATTGCGCCCGTTGGAATGGTGTTGCCCAGCAGGGAAACGGCAACATCATCGGACAGCTGATCGGCCATGATGCCTGAGCCGACGACAGTGCAAACCAGCAATGCGGTGCCAAGCGCCTCGGCGGTCAGGCGGCGGGGAAGGTCGAAACTCATGCGTCTATCGTGTCCTCTTGGTCAGTTGCCAGGCTTATATCGTCCAGAGATTTTTGCAGGCTCAGGCGGTCCAGCGTTGCGTGGGGTAGGCTGACGAAAATCGAAATGCGATTGCGCAGAATCCGGTAGGTATCGGCAAAAGCCAGTGCGGTGTCGGTGGGGCTGCTGGTGACAGCGGCCGGGTCGGGCAAGCCCCAATGGGCGCTGATCGGCTGCCCGGGCCAGATCGGGCAGGGTTCGTTCGCGGCGCTGTCACAGACGGTAAAGACAAAGTCCATCTTGGGCGCGTCGGGACCAGCGAATTCGTCCCAGCTTTTCGAGCGCAGATTGCTGGTGTCGTGATTTAGCCGCTGGAGCAGGGCAATCGCCTCGGGATGTGGTTTGCCGGCGGGTTGCGACCCGGCAGAAAAGCCGCGGAACCGGCCCATGGATTCGCGCTGGATGATTGCCTCGGCCAAAAGGGAGCGGGCCGAATTCCCGGTACAGAGGAACAGAACGTTTTTGAAGTCGTCGGCCATGAGGTGGCTCCTTCAGCAGGTGTTGGCAAGGTCGCGGATAAGGGGTTGGCACTTGTCGGGTTGCCCGCCACAGCAATCTTCCATGAGAAAGCTCAGCAATCCACGAATGCCTTTTAAATCAGCGTAGTAGCGGATCGAACGCCCTTGCCGCTTGCTGCGGATCAACCCGGCAGAGTGAAGCACCGACAGATTGGTGGACATTGTGTTTTGACGCGCTTTCAGGGCCGTTGCGATATCACCCGCGGCCATACCATTTTCGCCTGCCCGGATAAGAAGGCGAAAGGCATCCAGCCTTGTATCTTGAGACAGGGCCGCGAAGGCGGTGAGGGCGTTTGGTTTATCCATATATCGAGAAGTATTGATATCTGGATCGAGCTGCAACGGAAGTTTTATGAAACTTCCGTGACAGTTTCTCAGGCTGTCAGTTTGACCAGCGCATGACGCTTCTTGCCCGCCGACAGTTTGATGGGTGAGGCCAGCGCGCCAGCATCAATCATCAAACCTGCATCGGTCAGTGGCGCATCATCCAGACGAGCACCATTCTCTGCGATCAGGCGTTTGGCCTCTTTGCCCGACTTGGCCAGCCCGGATTTTACGATTAGCTGTACAACCGAAATGCCATCGCCCAGATCATCCGCACTTAGCTCTACGGTGGGCAGGTCATCTCCCACACCGCCTTTTTCAAACACTTCCCGCGCCGTGGCCTCGGCGGCGGCGGCGGCATCAGCGCCGTGCAACAGGGTGGTGACCTCGTTGGCGAGAATGATCTTGGCGTCATTGATCTCGGACCCTGCCAATGCTCCAAGCCGTTCGCACTCGCCCAGTTGCAACTCGGTGTAAAGCTTGAGGAAACGACCCACATCCGCATCCGTCGTGTTGCGCCAGAATTGCCAGAACGTGTAGGGCGCGCACATATCGGCGTTCAGCCAGATCGCGCCATCGGCCGATTTGCCCATCTTCTTGCCGTCCGACGTGGTGAGCAAGGGCGAGGTCAGCCCGTAAATCTCGTGATCCAGCACCCGGCGGGTCAGGTCGATCCCGTTGACGATATTGCCCCATTGATCCGACCCACCCAGCTGCAACAGGCAGCCATACCGGCGGTTCAGTTCGAGGAAATCGTAGGCCTGCAGGATCATGTAGTTGAATTCGAGGAAGGACAGCGATTGTTCGCGGTCCAGTCGTGATTTCACCGACTCAAACGACAACATCCGGTTGACCGAGAAATGCCGACCGATGTCGCGCAGAAATTCGATGTAATTCAACTGATCCAGCCATTCGGCATTGTTGATCATCATCGCGCCGGTCGGGCTGTCGGAATAGTCGATATAGGCGGCAAAGACCTGCTGAATGCCGTCGATATTGGCCTGAATGGCGGCATCGTCCAGCAAGGGGCGCTCATCTGCGCGAAAGCTGGGGTCGCCCACCTTGGTCGTGCCGCCGCCCATCAGGGTGATCGGCTTGTGGCCGGTCTTTTGCAGCCAGCGCAGCATCATGATCTGGATCAGGCTGCCCACATGCAGCGATTTGGCCGTGGCATCAAAGCCGATATAGGCAGGCACCACGCCTTTGGTCAGCGCCTCGTCCAGCCCCTGGTAATCGGTGCAATCGGCCAGAAAGCCGCGCGTCATCATCACGTTCATGAAGTCCGATTTGGGGTGGTAGGTCATAATGCTTGTCCCGATGGCGTTTGCGCGGCATGTATATGCAGGGAATTGCAGAAGGAAAAGGCCATGTTGCGGGCTGACCCGATCTGGGCGCTTGGCGCGATGTCCGGAACGTCGCTGGACGGGGTCGATGTGGCCATGCTGCGCACCGATGGCGAGCGGATATTCGAGTTTGGAGACAGCGCTTATCAGGCCTATGGCGAGGCCGAGCAATCCGTGCTGCGCGCCGCCCTTGGCAAATGGCCGGGCGAGGATGTCAGAGCTGCGTTCGACGTGGTGCAGGGTGCCCATATTGATGCGCTTGAACGGTTTGGGGGCGCCGATCTAATCGGCTTCCATGGTCAGACCCTGGCACATGAACCCGGCGGGCGGGGCACTTATCAGATTGGTGATGGGGCCGCACTGGCCGAGGCGTTGGGCGTGCCCGTGGTCTGGGATTTCCGCAGCGCCGATATGGAACTGGGCGGGCAGGGCGCGCCGCTGGCCCCGTTTTTCCATTTTGCTTGTGCCAAGTGGATCGGGGCGGAGGCACCGCTTGGCTTTCTCAACCTCGGCGGGGTGGGCAACCTGACTTGGGTCGATCCGTCGAAGGAACGGCCAGATGAGCAGGGCGCATTGCTGGCCTTCGACACCGGGCCTGCCAATGCGCCGATCAATGATCTGATGATGGCGCGGCGCGGTATGCCTTATGATCGTGACGGCGCTTTGGCGCGGCAGGGCGAAGTGACGCAAGGCGCTTTGGAGCTGTTTCTGGACGAACCCTATTTTCGCCGTATGCCGCCCAAATCGCTGGATCGGGACGCTTTCAAAGACATGATCGGGCTGGTGCGGGAATTGAGCGATGCTGACGCCGCTGCGACCCTGACTGGCATGTCAGCCGCAGCTGTCTTGCAGGCGATGGAGTATTGCCCCGTGCCCCCTTCGCAACTTCTGATCACCGGAGGCGGTCGCAATAACCCGGTTCTAATGGAGATGTTGCGTGCCGCCCTTGATTGCGCGGTCGAACCCGTCGAGGCTGTGGGTCTGGATGGCGACATGCTTGAGGCGCAGGCCTTTGCCCATCTGGCCGTGCGCGTGATGCGTGGCTTGCCCACTTCGGCCCCGGGCACCACAGGGGTGCGGGCAGGGGTGTCAGGCGGCATTCTCAGCACACCGGAAACACGAGGAGCGGCATGATGGAGTATATATTGGACAAAATCACAGCCCCGCGGCTTGGGATGGTCGTGTTGAGCACGGATGAGACACTTGAGGACGAAGCGCGTTCGGTTCTGGAGGGGCAACAGGCCCGCTTGCTGCACAGTCGGATTTACTCTCACCCACAGGTGACGCCGGACAGCCTGAAGGCGATGGAGGCGTTGATGCCGGCCTCGGCCGAACTGTTGCCCGAGGGGCTGGATGCCATTGCCTATGGCTGTACCTCGGCCTCGGTGATGATGGGGCCTGATGCGGTGGCCCGTCAGATTGGCACGGTGCAGCCCGGTGTGCCGGTGACCAACCCGATCAGCGCGGTTGTAGCCGCGTTGAACGCCTTGGGGGCCAGCAAGATCGGCCTTGTCACGCCCTATACCGCGCAAGTGGCCGGGCCGATGCGTGACTATCTGGCGAACGAAGGGATCGAGACCCTGCATGAGGTTAGCTTTGGGGAACAGGATGATCGCAACGTGGCCCGTATCTCGCAACCGTCCACCCTGGCGGCGATCAAACAGGCCGCCCAGCCCCCGGGTGTCGAGGCGGTGTTTGCCAGCTGTACCAACCTGCGCAGCTTTGGCATTATTGAGGCCGCCGAGGCCGAGTTGGGCGTGCCGGTGATCAGTTCAAACCTGGCGCTGATCTGGGATCTGCTGCGCCAGGCCGGGGCCGACGCCAAAGGCTGGGGACCGGGGCGTCTGTTTCAGCTGTAAGGAAAGCTAGACATCCAGTTTCTTCCAGCTTTTTGAAATAGCGGGGGGATTGTCCAGCCTGTCCCTGAGGGCTTTCTGAACCTTCTTCACGTGTTGCGTGCGGGATTTATTCCGTTCTTTCTCGGCGTCCTCTTTCGGCTTGCCGATCTCAAAATATTTGCTGCCGCCGGTCACCTTGTCGGTCCAGATGTAGTAATACCAGCAAACCGTTTGAATGGGGCGGCCGCCGGTCTCGCATTTTTCTTTTTCACCTTTGACCACCTTCTTTCCACGGGCCTTTTTCAGTTTGGGATAAATCGTGTCGATATGCGCGGCATAGGTCTGTGCCACGTTGAGCGGAGCGTCGCCAAGGCTGTCCTGCCCATATCCTTCATTGGCCAGTTCCTGCAGCATGCACAGATGGGTCGTGGCCCCCAGCAGGAAGGTTGAAAAGCCGGTCTTGGCAAAGCGCGGTTCACGCATGATGCCGACGGATTTATACATGTCCGATGACCATCCGGCCAGTTCGGACAGCAATTGGGGGCTGGGTTTATCGCCTTTGTATTTCGCGTAATGCGTGTTCATCCACAGGATTGCGGCTTTGAATTCGCCGTGTTTTTTTTCGATCTCGACCTTGGTCAGTTCGTCTTTCACGATTTTGCGCAGCTCGGCATAGACCTGATCGAAATAGGGCGGCACGGCGTTGTCGGGAAACAGCTCGGCCAGGATCGCCGCGCCCAGCTTTTGCAACAACATCGTCGCGGCCTTTGAGGCGATCGCCTCGGCCACCATCAAAGGGGCTTCGGGCACTTCGCCGGTCACGTTAATGGGGCGTGGCATCACACGCAGACCAGAGGGCAGGACCTGAACATCGGGAAAGAGAAAACAGGTTTCGGACATGTTGGTGCGCCGGACCAGAACACCGGTGCCTTTGGGGTGATCGCCAAACGCCTCGGCCAAGAGGGTGAAAGATGTCTCTTCCACCACCTCGCCGGGGACAAGGGGAGCGGCCTCGGTGATCTCGGACTCCGCGCATTGACGCAGTTCATTCAATTGATCATCCTGTGCGGCATTGGCGGCAGGGAGGGCGTCTTGAGGCACAAGCGGCACGTCCACGGGGCCGGGCAGGGCCGCGAAACTGTTCGTATCCGTGGCCGGGTACTTTGCCAGTAATGCGGCGTGGTGGGCTATCATGTAGGCATTAGCGTCGGGGGCCGTGATCTTGGTCGTGTAAAATCTCATTTAGAATACCTCGGGTTAAACACCCTAAGAGGTAGCATGGAGATCGCGCTATACCCAGTTTTGGCGGAAAGTCGCGCGGGAGTGGCGAAATCTTGCCCTCACGGCTTTCGGAGCGTTTTACGCCTCGCGCCCGTGAGCCTTGAGGCGGGCATGTAAGGCAGGTGCCTCGGGGGCACCGGCCTCAAGCGCAAAGATATAGGCATGGGTCAGGTAAAAGCAGGCGGCGTCCAGTGCGTTGGCCTCATCGGCTGCCTGCGTGTACAGTCGGATCAATGCATCAGGATCGCCTGCCTCATGGGCGGCGATCATCCGTGCGTCCAGATCATTGCTCATTCAGCGGCTTTGGCCTGAGCCCGGTGAGTATCGACCTTGCCGGCAACCCAGTCGTGAAAGCAATGGGTCGGGCTATCCATCACAGGCGAGAACCGCCCGCCATCGAAATGCACCGCATGGCGGCCCTTTTGCATGCCTTCCACCACAAAGATGTCTTCCTCAAACACCTCTTTCCACATTGCCGCATTCTTTGCGCGCAACCCGTCATCGGTTTCAGGCGCGGCATAATAGAGATGTACATGCTCGGTGGTTTTTTCGGTGCTTTTGGGTTCCAGTACGATGGTGAAGGCATGGTCGCGCTGTGCGCCCAGCAGAACATTGGGATAGACGGCGATGTATTCCGCTTGCTCACCCCATTTCTCGCCCACGCCGTCGAAATCCGGGAAGGTGTTACCGGCTTCATCCTGAAGCTGGCGATAGACCATGGTGCCCTGGCCCGAGTAGTGCTGGGGGCGTTCGATGTGGTAATGATCTTCCAGCCGCGAATAGCTGTTCAGACCCGGATGCACCCAGGGCAGGTGATAACTTTCGCAGTAGTTTTCGACCGCCAGCTTCCAGTTGGTATCCACCTCCAGCGTGAACTTGCTGTCTTCGCCGCCGTGATAGAGCGGCTTTTCGAAATCGGCCCAACGGGTGAGCAGTTCGGCATGCACATCCTCAAATGCAGGCGCGTCGCCCGAGACATTGATCCAGACCACATCCCGCCAGATATGCGAACGGATCTCGTTCAGGCCCAACTCGCTGCGCACAATGCTGGCATGGGTGTTATGCCCCGGCCCGCCCACATGCGGTGTCGAGACCAGCTTGCCCTTGGTGGAGTAACACCACGAGTGATAGGGGCAACGAATGGCGCCTTCGATCTTTTTAGGTTCTTCCACAAGGATCATGCCGCGGTGGCGACAGATGTTCTGAAACACCCGCACATCGCCATCCTTGTCGCGCAGCAGCAACAGGGGCATGCCAAGAAATTCGATAGGCTTGGCATCGCCCGGTTCCGGCACGTCAGCAGCCACGGCCAAACCAGCCCATTGCGAGAACAGCAGCGCGTGTTTCTCTTCTTCGAAAACATCCTTGTCGATGTAATGGGCATTGGGCAGGCCATTGGCCTTGTCAACGCTGGCGCGCACGTTGCTGAGATCGGTGACGGTGGTCATGGCGAGGGTCTCCTGGCAGATTTCCCCCGAGTCTAGCGGAGATTCCGACAAGTCGACGCGCCAGATCGCGACGGAGTTTTTCTGTTAGCGACGATTTTGTGGGCTGTAATGGTGTGCTGCGCGGGGGGGGGCGTGATCTGCATGCCCTCTCTGAGGAACAAAGCGCGCTTTCGCCGCAATTGCACCAATCTCGGATTTCGGGATTAACAAGGCGCCGATCTGTTGTGCCGAGTTGTGTGTCGGCTTAAAAAGATGCAGCAATCTCGTTTGAGCAATTGAACTTTCGGAAAGAAACACGAAGCATGATTGCCTATCTCACAGTCGGTGCCGATGACATCGCGCGTGCGAAACAGTTCTATTCCGCGTTCCTGCCAGCGCTTGGTTACGAACTGGAGGAGGGTCCTGCGGGCCTGAGTTTCGCATTGCCTATAGAACCGGGGCAATCTCCTGTTCTGCCTGAGTTTTACGTCAAACCAACCTTCGATGGACTTCCGGCCTCGGCTGGCAACGGTTCCATGGTTGCATTCGAAGCGCGCAATCAAAAACAGGTTCGTGACCTACACGCCGCCGCGCTGTCTGCAGGAGGTTCCGACGAGGGCAAGCCGGGTTTTCGTGCCTCGTATGGCCCTCATTTTTATGTTGGCTATCTGCGCGACCCGCAAGGCAACAAGATCGCGCTTTTCTCCAGCGATCCGGACGAACCGGGACGAGACGGGTAACACGGGTGGCAAAAGCCTTTCGCCGCATCGCGGAAGATCGGAATAATGGGCTCTAAATGGTCTTTCCTGTCCGAACTCAACCCCGGGGCAGGGCAGCCACACCTGTGCGGGCCATGTCGATCAGGCCCAGTGGCCGCATCAGATCTGCAAAGGCATCGACTTTCTCGGGCGTGCCAGTGATCTCGAACACGAAACTGTCCAGCGTGCTGTCGACCACATTGGCGCGGAAAATATCAGCCAGACGCAGCGCCTCGACCCGTTTCTCGTCTTCGCCCTCGACTTTCAGCAACGCCAGTTCGCGTTCCACCGCGCGACCCTCGACGGTCAGGTCATGCACCTCGTGCACCACCACGATCCGGCCCAGCTGCGCCTTGATCTGTTCGATCACCTGCGGCGTGCCCGTGGTGACGATGGTGATGCGGCTGAAATGCCCCTGATGGTCTACCTCGGCCACGGTCAGGCTGTCGATGTTATATCCGCGTCCGGCAAATAGCCCGATCACGCGCGCCAGAACGCCCGGCTCGTTGTCAACGATGACGGCCAGCGTGTGGCTTTCGACCACGTCCGAAAAGGTCGGGCGCAGGTTGTAGGCGGAATGCTTGTTGGCACCTTTTTTGATTTTTAGAGCGGACATGTCAGGTTCCTTTATTCGACGGATCGAGCACGCGGGTACGTTAGCTTAGGCCGTTCACGAGAGAGAAGGTTTGCGCGATACAGGTCTTGCAAGAGGCGATCTTCCACGCCGCCAATACAACAAGACCCGCCATTAAAGACCATCTTTGGCAAAAATCTAGTCTTAGAGTTCTACGATAGTGGGGCGTGATCGCCTTGTTAAACCCAATGTCACTACCGGCATTCGTGTAGTTTTCAGGATCGGCTTGTGCAAGGAGCGCGCCCCATAGAGCCCATTCGGTTTCCTTGCGGTTGCTCTCGATTGCGAAGATGCCAAGAACGGCGCTCAGACCGAGAAGGAAGATAGATCCAAGTAAAATGGGAAATGCAAGGTTGTCACCATCGGCGCTTATGCTTGTTAGGGAGAACAAAAGAACAGCGCCGCAGGCACCTAGAAAGTAATATCTGCGCTTTTCCATTATGCGCAGATATTCCTCTCGCAGGCGACTATGTTTCTCTTCCAAGTCGAGTTCCATAATCTAAACCATCACCGCACCTTTGGAACCGATGGCGTCTTTGGTTGACGCTTCGCCCAGCAGCATTTTGTTGTGCGGTTCGCCCGATGGGATCATGGGGAAGCAGTTTTCGTGCTTCTCCACGAGGCAATCAAAGATCACCGGTCCGTCGTGGTTGATCATCTCCATGATCGCATCGTCCAGATCATCGGGGTCAGAACAGATAATGCCCTTGGCGCCAAATGCTTCGGCCAGTTTGACGAAATCCGGCAGCGCCTCGGACCAGCTTTGCGAGTAGCGTTCGCCATGCAGAAGTTCCTGCCACTGGCGGACCATGCCAAGGCGTTCGTTGTTCAGGATGAACTGCTTCACCGGCAGGCGGAATTGCACCGCGGTACCCATTTCCTGCATGTTCATGAGCCATGACGCTTCGCCTGCAACGTTAATGACCAATGCATCGGGGTGCGCCATCTGAACGCCGATGGAAGCCGGGAAGCCATAGCCCATGGTGCCAAGGCCACCAGAGGTCATCCAGCGGTTGGGATCGTTAAAGCCCAGATATTGCGCCGCCCACATCTGATGCTGGCCCACTTCGGTGCAGATGTAACGGTCATGATCCTTGGTCAGCGCCTCAAGCCGGGCCAGCGCGTGCTGTGGCTTGATGATCTTGCCCTTCTGCTCGAAGCTCAGACATTCAACCGCGCGCCATTCCTCGATTTGTTTCCACCATTTCGCGATACCGTCGCGGTTGACCTTGCGGCCCCGCGCCTTCCAGATTTTCAACGCGTCTTCCAACACATGGGCGATGTCGCCGACAATCGGAATGTCGGTCTTGATCACCTTGTTGATGGACGAGGGGTCGATGTCGATATGTGTTTTCTTCGATCCGGGCGAAAACGCATCCAGCCGCCCGGTGATCCGGTCGTCAAACCGCGCGCCGATATTGATCATCAGGTCGCAGTCATGCATCGCCATATTGGCCTCATACAGCCCGTGCATGCCGAGCATGCCGATCCATTTCTCGCCATTGGCCGGATAGGCGCCAAGGCCCATCAACGTCGAGGTGATGGGCACGCCGGTGGCCTCAACCCATTCGCGCAACAGTTGGCTGGCGGCGGGGCCGGAATTGATCACGCCGCCGCCGGTGTAAAACAGCGGACGGGCGGCGGTTTCCAACGCCTCGACCAATTCGGTGATTGCCTCTTTGTCACCCTTCAACTGAGGTTGGTAATGGCTGACCGACGCCTTGGCGGGCGGTGTGTATCCCGCAGATGCAAATTGCACATCCTTCGGGATATCGACAAGCACCGGGCCGGGGCGGCCAGACGTGGCGACATGAAAGGCCTGATGGATCGTATCGGCCAGCTTGCTTGTGTCCGACACCAGCCAGTTATGTTTGGTGCAGGGGCGGGTGATGCCAACAGTGTCGGCCTCCTGAAAGGCGTCCGAGCCGATCATGAAGGTCGGCACCTGGCCGGTGAGAACAACAATCGGGATGCTGTCCATCAACGCATCGGTCAGCCCTGTCACCGCATTGGTGGCCCCGGGGCCGGATGTTACCAGAACCACACCCGGCTTGCCGGTCGAGCGGGCATAGCCTTCGGCTGCATGCACGGCACCCTGTTCGTGACGCACAAGGATGTGGCGAATATCGTTTTGCTGAAATATCTCGTCATAAATCGGTAGCACAGCGCCCCCGGGATATCCGAATACGACGTCCACACCCTGATCCTTCAAGGCCTGAACCACCATTTTCGCTCCGGTCATTTGACGTGTCATATCTTTGCTCCGTTCATGACATCATTCCATCTCACGCGCATAAAAAAGCCCCCGATGTTTCGGGGGCGCATGGGGGACCATTATGGTTGCCGTTACCGGCCCATGCGCCATTTTCCTACAATTACGACTAGGGTGGCCACCTTGGCGCTCCTTCATGCTGCGTGCGCGAGACATTAGGAGAGGTAGGAAAGGCCGTCAACAGGGTTCGTGAGAAAAATGTCGTCGGTGGGGGTGAATCTTTGCATTTGTTGCGCTGAATTGGGTGTGCTTTGACGTATGGCTGTTACATTGCACCGGCACGATCCGCGCAAGGAATCACCTTAGCTGCCAGCCAGGAAATGCGATATGCGCGACTATGATCTGAATGAGATTTCTGCCGACGACTGGGATGAGATCAACAATCCCCGTCCCGAAGAGTGTGAGTTTGACCGCGTGGTCGAGGCCGCGTTGTCGCGCCGTGGCTTCCTAAGTAGGCTGGTTGCTTTTGGCTCGGGCGCGGCCGCGATGGGGGTGATGCCCGGAGCGGCCAAGGCGATGGCGCCCTCGCGCTTCGCCTTCACCCCGATTGGCATTCAGACCGACGGCACCGTGCATGTGCCTGAAGACTACGCATGGCGAACGCTGATACGCTGGGGGGATCCGCTGTTTTCGGATGCAGCCGAGTTCGACAATGCTGTTGGCGGTGCACTAAAGGATGCGGACCGCGTTTTTGGCGAAAACACGGATGGGATGGAAATGTTCATGGTCGGCGACGCTCATGTGATCGCGGTGAACCATGAATACACCAACCGCAAGGTAAACCTGCCCCATGCGTCCGAGGACGGTGTGCCCACCAGCGCAGAAGACGTGGTTAAGTTGCAGAACCTGCAAGGGGTTGCGGTGATGGAAGTCACCCAAGGCGAGTCTGGTTGGGAAGTTGTGGTCGACAGTCCCTTTAATCGTCGGATCACCCATCTGTCGCCGATGCGGATTGTTGGGCCCGCCGCAGGCCATGATCTGTTGAAAACGGATGCGGACCCCACGGGCACCCAAAGCCTGGGCACGTTCAACAATTGCGGGTCGGGCAAAACCCCTTGGGGAACCTACTTAACCTGCGAAGAGAACTTTAATGGCTATTTTGGCTCGACCGAGGCCTCGGAAGATCAAAAGCCCGTCCAGCTGGATGAGGGCTATGCGCGCTATGGTATCGGGGCCGATGGTTGGGGCTATGACTATCATAAGTGGGATGCGCGTTTCGACACCTTGCAAAACCCCAATGAGCCGCATCGCGCCGGCTGGGTGGTTGAAATTGACCCGGCCGATCCCGGCAGCACGCCGGTGAAGCACACCGGACTGGGGCGTTTCAAACACGAGAATGCCGAGTTGGTTTTGGCGCCCGATGGCCGTGTGGTGGTCTATATGGGCGATGATGAGCGGGGCGAGTTCTTGTATCGCTTCGTCTCGAATGGCACCTATACACCCGGTGGGTCGACCGAGGGGCTGTTGGATGATGGCACGCTTTATGTGGCCAAGTTCAGTGATGATGGCACGGGCGAGTGGCTTGCCCTGACACCTGAAACCACCGGCATGGCCAGCATTGCAGAGATTCTGATTTTCGCACGTAAGGCGGGCTCCGCCGTTGGGGCGACCACGATGGACCGGCCCGAATGGATCGCCTCCAACCCCCACGCGGTTGAGGCGTATTGCTGCCTGACCAACAATAAGAACCGAGGTGTAAAGCCCAATGCCGGGGGCGACGAGACGCCGGTGAACGGCCCCAATCCGCGCGAGACCAACAAATACGGTCAGATCGTGCGCTGGCGGCCGCATAATGACGATCACGCCGCCGATACCTTTGACTGGGATCTCTACGTGATGGCCGGCAACCCCGAGGTTTATGACAACATCTATGGCGGGTCTGAGAACGTCACGGCGGGTAACATGTTCAACTCGCCCGACGGGATGGCGTTCGACAGTAACGGGCTGGTCTGGATCCAGACCGACGGCAATGACAGCAACGAAGAAGAGTTCGCCGGTATGGGCAACAACCAGATGCTGGTCGGTGACCCTGTGACGGGCGAGATTGCACGTTTCCTGACCGGACCGAAAGGATCCGAGGTAACCGGCCTGTGCTGGTCGCCCGACGGGCGCGCGATGTTTGTCGGTATTCAGCACCCCGATGCGCCGTTCCCTGATGGGGAAGGGATGTTGCCGCGATCATCCATCATTGTAGTCACGCGGAAAGACGGCGCGCCAATCGGCTGACCGGTCCGCGAGATGGAAAAGATGCGCGCACCTATGTTACGGTGCGCGCGTTGAATTTGGAGACCCCGGTTATGCGCCTGACCCAGATTACGCCCTTCGTGCCCTGCACGGATTTATTCCGCCAGATCGGTTTTTATCGTGATGTATTAGGATTTTCGCTCAGCTTTCAGGCCGAGAATTACGCGTTCCTGCGCCGCGACGACGTGGCGGTGCGGCTGGTAGAGGTCTCAGACCATGTCGATCTGTCCCACCCTGAACGGGAGGGATCCTTCTATATCGACGTGACGGGGATTGATGCGCTCTATGAAAGCCTGAAGCCCGCGTTGGATACATTGCCGGACGGCCGGGTGCGGGCGCCGTTTGATCAGCCTTATGGGCAGCGTGAGTTCCATGTAATCGACGAGGACTGCACGCTGGTGTTTTTCGGGCAGGCGATCTGAGGGCTGTCTGGTCGGGAGGGGTGTCGGGGTCAGGCCCAGACCTCGGCCGGGTTGTTCCCTGAATAGGCTTCAAGCCTTGAGATGTCACTGATCCGCACCACGTTCCGCTCACAGTGCACACCGATCTTTTTCAAGCGGTTAAATGCGCGTGAAAGGCTTTCCGGCTTCATGCCCAGCTTTCCCGCCAAGACCGCCTTTTCATATGGCAGTTCAATTTCGCCGTCGGTACTTGCGATGCCCAGATGCTCCATCAGAAAACTCGACAGCCGTTGCGGGGCGGTTTTTACCTTTAGCTGCTCGACCTGATCGGACATCTCTTTGAGGTGTTCGGATGTCGCGATCAAAACGGCACTGCTGAGTTCGGCGCGGGCATTTCGGCAGGAGCAAATCGCAGACAAGTCAATGAACATGATCCTGCAATGGCTGAGGGTTTCCGCCGAAGATGCGCATTTGCCGGTTTCCAAAGCGGCCATCTCGTCAAAGCTTTTTCCCTGGCTCAGTGTTTGTAAAATCGCCTCATCGCCGTTTGGAGCGAGACGGAACAGTTTGACCCATCCGTGCACCACCAGCTTAAGTGCGTCTGTCTCATCTCCCTGAAAGCTGATAACCGATCCACGCCGGAAGTCGCGCACATATGCCTTTGACAACAAGCATTGCCGGACCTCCTCAGATAGTTTTTCGAACAAGATGTTCCCGGCCGTGTCGGCAGATGTCGCTTTGCGCATATTATGATCTTTCCTATTCCCTAGCAGCGACATTAGGACGCAATTCAAATGGTGAGTTTGAGATAGATCAAAGTGCAAAAAAGAATCTCGATGCTGAAAAATCATGCAGTTTGGAAAGCTGGCTGGATGCGCATCAGTTTTGGTTGAGGCGGTGTGTTTTTGTATGGGAGGAAAGCTTTCGTTTGCGCGCATTCTGATATTCGGGCTGGAGTGCTGAAAAGAATTCGGCCTTGCGATTTGACGGATGGCCTGATTTCTTCCAGAGAACTTTCCAACCGGGTGTTATCGTTTTGGTTGGTCTGGCTTATTGACGGAATGTTATGCGCACAGAGGGTGGCTTTTATGGGACTTTCACAACAGAGGTCGAGATACCTGAAAGGTGCAGCATTATTGACATGCGCCGGAATGTTCGTCGCAGGCTGTATGGCGGACGCTGAAAATCTGGCTCCGACGACGGTTGTCGATGGCATCACCGCGACAGTTGCAAGAACGGACGACGTTGCGATCGTCACTTTGAACGCAAAGAATCCCTCTGATTTTGACGGACAGCAAGCGATGGTATCCCGCGCGGGCCAAGCCGCTGAAGTGTTAACCGGCTGTTACGTTGCACCGGGTCCGCGTAAGGAACTGGACGCATATGTTGGCGGAGCGCAACCCATTCGCATCGCCTTTGATCTTCAATGCTGAAGGGCGCGTATCCTGAAGTCTCCCAAATCAGCGATGTCAGATCCGGCCATACGCACAATGCGCAGCATCATGTATTTCGCGCTCAATGCGGGCCTTTCGCCAGATAGGCGGAAGTTTGGATGCCGGGGTCAGAGTTTTGCACCCGTCCCCTGCAACACACCATGTTCCATGGCGTAGCGGGTCAGCCCAGCTGTTGATGAAATCCCCAGCTTGCGCTTGATGTTCTTGCGATGGGTTTCGACCGTGCGCACCGAAATCTCCAGCGCCTCGGCCACATCGCGATTGGATTTGCCCTGCGCCAGTTGCAGCAGGATCGTTTGTTCACGATTGGTCAGTTGCTGCCGTTCCCCCGTATCCGACGGCACCAATGCCCCTTTGGCACCGGTGCACAGGTACCGCTCACCCGCCATGATCGCGTCGATGGCTTTTTTGATCTCATCGGTCGGTACGTCCTTCAAAACATACCCCAATGCGCCGTGGCTGAGCGCGGAGGAAATATATTCGGGACTGTCATGCATGGAGAGGATCAGGATGCGTGTCTCGGGGCGCTGTTCCAGAAGTATCTCGGTGGTGCTGAGTCCGCCGATGCCGGGCATGTTGAGATCCAGCAGGATCACGTCCGGGTTGAGTGTCTCGACCTGATCAATGATCTCACGCCCATCCGAGAGGGTCGAGATCACCTCGACATCGTCATAGCTTTCCAGGATCGACTGAATGCCCTCGGCGACCATTGGGTGGTCATCCACGATGGCGATGCGAATAGTTTGGGTCATGCGCTGGCCTTGGTTTCCGGTGGCTTGGAGGTGTTTTGCGGTGGCAACATATGGGTCAGGGGGACGCTGGCCTCGATCACCGTGCCGGTCTTGGACGACAAGATGCGCAGCGTGCCTTCAAGCTGTTCGATCCGTTCCTGCATGTTGCGCAGGCCCAGACCGGAAGACGGGGTGCTGGGCGTATTCGTGGCCTCGATCCCGGCGCCGTTATCGCTGATCCGCAGGGTGGCGCCGCGTTTATGGCCACGTACGTCGATCTGCACACTGTCGGCACCGGAATGGCGTTCGATATTGGTCAGAGCCTCTTGCGCGACGCGGTAAAGCGCAATCTTGGCCTCGTCATCCAGCCGGTTGCGAAAGACCACGGTGTTGAATTCGGTCTTGATGCCGGTGCGCTGTCCGAAATCATCTGCCAATGCCTTGATCGCGGGACCAAGGCCCAGATCATCCAGCACGCCAGGGCGCAGATCACGGGAGATGCGGCGCACCTCCTGAATAGCACCCGACAGATGTTCAATGCCCGTATCAAGATTAGCACTGGCGCGATCATCCCCGGCCGAGAGGCGGCGGCGGGCGGTGTCCAGCGCATATCGCACGCCAACGAGAATCTGACTGATCCCATCATGTAATTCGCGCGCCACGCGCCCGCGTTCTTCTTCCTGGGCATCAAACACGCGTTGGGTCAGCTTTTTGAGCTTAGCATCGGCCAGACGGCGTTCGCGAATGTTGATGAACAGGCCCGAGGTGAACACCAAAAGGAGGGCGGCCAGCGTGATCGCCCCGATATACAGAAAGGTACGCTGCGCGCGGGCCTCGACCTCGGCGCGCGAGGCGGCGACCGTGGCCACCACATCATCAATGAAAACGCCGGTGCCTACGGCCCACCGCCAATCCTGCAATCCGATCACATAAGCCACCATACGCGCCGTTTCTCCGGTGCTGGGTTTGATCCAGTCATAAGAATGATACCCGCCACCCGAGCGGGCCAGACGGATCAACTCGTCGGTGATCGGCGTGCCCGAGGGGTCAACCGCCCCGGTCCAGTTGCGCCCGATCAGATTGGTGTGACGCGGGCTGACCAGATTGTTGCCGTCGTAATCGTAAACAAAGAAATACCCGTCCTGACCATAAAGCATCCCCGAAAGCGTCTGGGTGACATGCAGCATCGCGGCCTCGTCATCGGGGGCGGCACGGCCATAGGTGGCGATAAAGGCGGTGCGTGCGATCGACAGGTAGTTTTTCAGTTCGTCCCGTTTGGCCGCGATCAGCTGGTCTTCGAGTGTGCGAATTTCGCGTTCTGCCAATTGCCGGGATTGCAGGGTGACCAATACCGAGATCACCACCGCTGCAACCAGAAAGGGCAGGGTGGCCAGCAGGAAGAGTTTTTGACCGTAATTTAGGTCAATCTTGTCTATCAGGCGGGTCATAGCCCGAATCGTTACGGCGAATCAGAGGCGAATCCCAGAGCTTTGGGCGCTAACGGTGGTGGCTCCGCCTAAAAAGTGGTCAGAAAACTTTACCTGTCGCGGGTTTTCTACGCAGTACTCGGTATTCCATTGCCGATAGGGCCGCGCTAGGGTGACAGCACTTGCAACGATCCGCGCCCGGAGACCTCTGCTGTCTCAGGCGCTTCACTGTCATGGGAGGAAATACCATATGGATCGTCGTTCTTTTCTGAAGAATTCCGCTTTGGGCGGCTCGGCCGCCGCTGCAACAGCTCTGGCTGCTCCGGCATATGCCCAAGGCAAGCGCACGCTGACGATGGTAACATCGTGGGGCCGTGGTCTTGCCGGCGTGTTTGACGCTGCACAGAAATGTGCTGACAACATCAACGCCATGTCTGACGGCTCGCTGACCATCGATGTCAAAGCGGCTGGCGAACTGGTGGGCGCGTTTGAAGTGTTTGACGCTGTGACCGCCGGTCAGGCCGACATGTATCACGCGGCTGACTACTATTTCGTCAACCAACATCCTGGATTTGCGTTCTTCACGGGTGTGCCTTTCGGGATGACCGCGACCGAGCTGAACAACTGGTACTACCATGGCAATGGCATGGCGATGCACCACAAGCTGGGTGAGATCTTTGGTCTGAAGTCTTTCCTTGCTGGTAACACAGGCACCCAGGCGGGTGGTTGGTTCTCCAAAGAGATCAAGGGCCCCGAAGATTTCAACGGCCTGAAATTCCGGATGCCTGGTCTGGGCGGCAAAGCCCTTGGCTACATGGGTGCATCGATCCAGAACCTTCCGGGTGCGGAAGTTTATCAGGCGCTGGCCTCGGGTGCGATTGACGGCACCGAGTGGATTGGCCCCTGGGCGGATGAAAAGGCCGGTTTCCAGGAAATCACCAAGTTCTACTACACTGCGGGCTTCCACGAGCCGGCCGCGGGCCTGAGCCTTGTGACCAACCTGGACGTGTTCAACGAGTTGTCGCCGACCCACCAGTCGATCATCGAGATCGCCGCGGGCCACGCCAACGTGTGGAACCTCAGCCAGTTCCTGATGAACAACGGTGCGGCCCTTGAGCGTCTGAAAGCCGGTGGTGTTCAGGTTCTCGAATTCCCTGACTCGGTCTGGGATGCGATGGGCGGTGCCAGCCAGCAGGTCTATGACGAGTTCATGGGCGATGAGCTCTTCAAGGAGATCTACGACGATTATGTAGAGTCGATGAAAGCCTCCTCGGGCTGGCTGACCCAGTCGATCAGCGCTTACCGCAACCAACGCGACCGCGTTCTGGGCTAAGCCCCTGAATAAGCGAGAACTAAGGCGGGCTCCGGCATCCATCGGGGCCTGCCATACGACGTGATGGATGCACTCAAGTATCTGCTAACCATGGTGTGGGGGACACACACATGCTGGACGCAATTCTCTGGTTCTTCCAGAATATCGGACTGGCCATTTACAACTTCTTTTACGCGATCAGCCATCCGCAGATGTGGCTGGACTGGTCGGACAAAGAAGCGATCATGCGCTTTGTCTACTACGGCGGCTCGGTCGAGTTTTTCTTTGTCGTTTTCACGATCTTCCTGATCTGCACGGCCATCGGGTTGTGGCGCAACGCCTTCATGTGGGGCTGTGTGCGCGTGCTGGAAGGGTTTGCCAACACCACCGGACGGTTCTTCGCATGGGCCGGGCTGTTGATGGTGCTCCAGCAGATTGTCATTGTGTTCATCCAGCGTATCTTCGCACGCCCCGACATCGTTCTGGGCTTTGGGATTCCATTGCAAAAAGACATCAGTTGGTGGGCCGAAGAACTCAAGTTTTATAATGCTCTCGTCGTTGCGCTGTGTTGCACCTACACATTCGTGCAGGGCGGGCATGTACGCGTTGACCTGATCTACTCAGCCGTGAAATTCCGCACCAAGAAGGTGATCGATATGGTGGGTAGCATGATCTTCATGATGCCGGTAGCCGTTCTGATCTGGATGTATGGCTGGTTCTTCCTGTGGCGGCATCTGATCACGCCGAACCCCTCGGCCAGCGACACGCTTGATCGTCTGCTGCTCAAGGCGCGTGCCGTGCGCTGGAACGTCGAGACAATCGGGTTCAGCCCGAACGGGTTCAACGGATATTTCCTGTTCAAAATCCTTCTGGTGGCCTTTGCAGGCATGGTGTTCCTGCACTCCATCGCCTTCTTCTACCGCTCGTATCTCGAGTGGAAGGAAGGGCCGGGAAGTGAACAAAAACACCTCGACAAGGATACGCTTGGCGAAGGTGAAGAAGCATATGAGGGGACACACTGATGCTGTTTGGACTTGATGGCGTCGAGATCGGCCTGATCATCGTCTTCCTCTGCCTGTTTGGTGGGATTCTGTCTGGCTTTCCGGTGGCCTTTGCCATTGGTGGAGCGGGTGTCATTTCTTTCGCGATCATCGCCGCGCTGGACAGCGCGGGCCTGTTGATCCACCAGGCGATTGATACCTCGTCCGAGGCCTATAATGCGCTGCTGGCCAGTGGGGTCAGATCGGATGTCGTGTCGATCTTCCGATACCCTGACCTGCCGCGAATAGGCGAACCTGTCTTCCCGCAAGGTTGGGAAACCGCGCTGGACCGCAACGTCAGCTTCGTAGTCAACAGGATCAACGAACGCGTGCTGGCGGGCCAGTCGATCGAAACGCTTCTGGCGGTTCTGATGTTCGTCCTGATGGGCATCACGCTGGAACGCTCCAAGATTGCCAACGACCTTCTGACCACCATGGCGCGTGTCTTCGGCCCGCTGCCCGGCGGTCTGGCTGTGTCGGTCGTGGTCGTGGGCGCGTTCCTTGCCGCTTCGACCGGGATCGTGGGGGCCACCGTGGTGACCATGGGCCTGCTCAGCCTGCCCACCATGTTGCGCAACAATTACAGCCCCGAGATCGCCACTGGTGTGATCGCGGCGTCGGGCACGTTGGGGCAGATCATTCCGCCCTCTATCGTGATCGTTCTGTTGGGCACGCTGGCCGGAGATCTCTATTCGGTCGCGCAGGAAAACCGCGCGCAGGAACTGGGCTGTTCGGATGCTCTGACCTATCTAGGCGAACCGGCGGTTGTGTCGGTGGGCACCTTGTTCCAGGCCGCACTGCTGCCGGGGATTCTGCTCGCGTTGCTTTATGCGCTTTATGCCTTTGGCTATGCGCTGTTCAATCCGTCCAAGGCACCTGCCGTGGAAATGGGCAGCACAAATGCCGAGGCGCTGACCCGCTCTGAGGCGTTCACATGGTTCCTTGGTGTTCCAATTGCGCTGATTGCCGGGGCGATCCTGCTGGGGCAGGTCAATGTGATCGGCTCGCAGAACCTTGTGATCGACAGCTTCTCGGAACAGGGCGCCACTGCATCCTTGCGCACCACGGTGTCCGAGGATTGCCAGGCCGCCATGATCGACCTGCATGGACAGGAGAAATGGGATGCTGCAGTCGCCGAGCAAAAGGCGATTGATGATGCCGGAGGCGTGGTTCAAAGCTATGAGCTGAGCGAGGAAGAGCTTGAGCTGGCTCTGGCCGACCGGATCGCAGGGGCGGCCCCGATCGGAACCGGTGTGGCGATCATCTTCGTGATGCTGGGCCTTATTCTGGCCGTGGCGCGCGGAGTTATGCCCTCGGCAACGCCCAAACCCCTGTTGATCGGGGCGCTGGGCATTGTGCTTGGGCTGTTGGCGGATATCCTGCTGATTGGTCCGGCGATGAGTCCGGGTCTCTCTATCCTTGTTCTGGCCATTCCACTGGCGATGGCGCTGTATGGATGTTCGCATGCTGCCGGGCGCCTGGCCCAGAACGAACTGATCCGCGTTGTCTTCCCGCCTCTGGTTCTGATCGTCGCGGTGCTGGGTTCGATCCTGGGTGGGATCACCAACCCGACGCCTGCCGCGGCCCTTGGGGCTGGCGGGGCCATCATGCTGGCCGCGTATCGTCGCCTGCGGGACGAAGGGCGTTCGCCCCGGATCATCATCCTTTCCACCTTCGCGATCATCATCGCCATCCTGATGGGCGTTAATTTCGACCTGCGTGTGAATATCGAAGGTGTGTCCTTTGAAACCTGGGTCGCCTTCTTCGTCGCCAAATCGGCCTATCTGTTCGCATTGTTTGGTCTGCTGTTCGCCTGTTGGACTTTGTTCACCGGGGGCGTCCTGACGCCTGTTGTGCGCGAGACGGCTAAGGTGACCTCGATGGTCTTCACCATCCTGATCGGCTCGCAATTGTTGAACCTGGTGGTGATCAGTTTCGGGGGCGAGCACTACATCCAGCAGTTCCTGAAAAGCTTTGATAATGAGTTCAAAGTCTTCCTGATCGTGATGCTGGTGCTGTTCGTGCTGGGCTTCGTGCTGGACTTCCTCGAGATCATCTACATCGTGATCCCGATCGTTGGGCCAGTGATCTACGGCGGTACGTTCGATCCCAAATGGGTGACGATCATGATCGCGGTGAACCTGCAAACCTCGTTTCTGACACCGCCGTTCGGATTTGCGTTGTTCTACTTGCGAGGGGTCGCGCCAAAAGAGGTGACCACGGGCCATATCTATCGCGGGGTTGCACCCTTCGTACTGATCCAGGTGGTAGGGCTGGCCATCCTGTGGTTCTTCCCGGCGATTGTGACGATTGTGCCGAACCTGATCCCGAACTGATCATCAAGACAACAGAAAAAAAGAAGGGCCGCCAGCTTGGGTGGCCCTTTTTATTGGGGTGATGGTCGTCATTCCGTTGCTGACCGCGCTTAGGCGTTACCCTTGATAGTGAAATGCCCGGTGATCTGTTGTCAGCCGCCCTTGGGCCGCAATGGTACCCCATCGGGCAGGGCGATATCGGCGACCTGTTCTGCAATCGGATCATTGCTGAGCGGGTGCAGGCGTGACGAATAGTCAGACGGATCGGTCATCTTTTCCCAGTTGCCGTTGGAATAGACCTCAAGCCCCGAAAACGCCGCCTTATAGCCCATCTTGTCGCTGCCCGGCACCCAGTAGCCAAGGTAGACGTAAGGCAACCCTGCCTCGCGTGCGATGGCGACGTGATCAAGGATGATGTAAGTTCCCAAGCTATTGCGCGGGCGGTCGGGCTTGTAGAAGGAATAAACCATCGAAATCCCGTCATCGAGGATATCGGTCAGGCATACCGCGATCAGATCGCGGGTTTCCCGGTCGCTATATTCCACCACGCGGGTGCGGATCGGCGTTTCCTCGACCATGGCGGCAAATTCAAACGCATCCATATCGGCCATTCCACCATTGGCGTGACGGCTTTCCAGATAGGTGCGAAACAGCTCGTACTGTTCCTCGGTTGCCCAAGGCGAGGTGGCACGACGTTCCAGCCCCTCGTTGCGGCGCATGGTGCGGCGTTGGCCCTTGGAGGCCGTAAACTCGGCCACGTTGATCCGCGCCGAAAGACAGGCGGCGCAATCAGCACAGGAGGGGCGGTAGAGCACATTCTGCGAGCGACGGAAGCCCTGCTTGCTCAGCCCGTCATTCAACCGTTGCGCGCCTTCGCCCTGCAGGGCGGTGAACAGCTTTCTTTCCATCCGACCCTCAAGGTAAGGGCAGGGCTGTGGAGCCGTCACGTAAAACTGGGGCGCGATTGGTAGGGTGTGGCGCATATACCGAAAATTTTAGTTGTCCCTGACTGGAACGATAACAATGATCCCGGCGTGCGCCAAGGGGGATTGTCCGGGGCGGTTAAAACAGGTTTACGCGCGGGCGCGCCGGTTCAGCGCGACGGTGCCAAGGAAGAAGTCATGTAGGCCCTGTGACCTTTCGGTGCTGGCAATCAGGAAGGCTGACAGCAGTTGTACGGGCAGGGCGGCGCAGCACAGTGAAAAGACCAACGTGTGCATGAAGGCCATCGCTCCGCTGAACCGTTCGCCATTGAGAGTGCGGAATTCAATCGCGAACAGGCGCATGCCCGGTGTGGCCGACCCCTGGCTGATCGTCAGAACACGGTAGGCAAAGCCCACCATCAGCATCAGCAACGGGAAAAAGAAAAGCCCGGTAAAGGCGGTGAACGGCACGATGATCAGGCAGATCATGATGACCAGCACGGTATCGACAACCCATGCCAACAAACGTTTTAGCGGGATATCCGCATAAAACTCGGGCTGGGTGTCAGGGTCGGGAATATGCCAGGTGGTGTCGCTCATGGGTCCGGTCTTCATATAGGAAAGTGAAGCCCGGGGCGAAACCCCCGAGCATCATGGTTTTAAGCCGCTTTGACTTACGCGGTTTGAGGGGCGTCTTCGTCCGCGTCAGATTTGGCGCTGGCTTTGGCACGTTCGTCCATGAACTGGTCAAACTCGGCCTTGTCACGGGCGTCGCGCAGACGTTGCAGGAAGGCTTCAAAGTTTTCCTGTTCTTCTTCAAGGCGGCGCAGGGTTTCGGCACGGTAGCCATCAAAGGCGGTGTTGCCGGTGCTGCGGGACAGGTGCACTTTGCTGCGATGCGACGAGCGACGTGTACAGATCATTTTTTTGCTCCAGATCATATAGGCGAGAAGGGCAAGGCCAATGGGCCAGAAGATGATGAAGCTGAGCACGAGGGCCACGATCCATGCGCCTTTGCCTTTTTCATCCAGCCAGGCTTCGGCCCGGGCAAACCAGCCCATCGAATGCTGGACCGGAGCGGGTTGGGCGAAACTTGTCATAAGGGGTGTCCTTTCATACTGGGGTTGCTGTGATGTGAATGTCTTTCACATTACATAGATTGTATATCGGGTTGCCCCTTGCAAGAGGGTATGTGAAAGTTTTTTACATTATTCGAAATCAGGACGTGAAATCAGCCTGTTGCGCACCTGAAATATGCAGAAGGTCACGCGGAGAAATGGCGAAAACATGCCGGGGCGTGCCGGCAGCGGCCCAGATTTTGTCAAAATCCAGCAATCGGGGGTCGAAAAACGCCCGCGGTGCCGTCAGGTGCCCGATAGGCGAGACGCCGCCAATGGCAAACCCCGTCTGCGCGCGGATCAGTGCCGCATCGGCCTTGCCCAATGCCTGACCCGCCAAGGCGCTGGCCTTATCCGCGTCCACTTGGTTTCCCCCGGCGGTGATAAACAGAAGCGCCTCGCCGCTGTCTTCCCCGCGAAAGATGATCGACTTGGCGATCTGATCCACCTCGCAGCCCACCAGATCAGCGGCCATCTGCGCAGTGGTGGCCTGTCCGACCTCCTGTGGGGTGCTGTCAGATCCGGCAGAGTGCAGGGCGGCGATCACACGTTTGAGGCTTTTCGACATAGGCGGGCCCTTGGATTGGAATTTGCCGGACCCTCATAAGGGAGGACGACAAAGGCGCGCAACACCGGAAACCGGGCCTTGAGTGCGGGCCTGTATACAAATGCCGCGTGACAGCAGGGCGTTGGGGGACAAAGATGCCTCATGATACACAATCCTGATTCCCATCCTCTGCTGCCCGAGCTTCTCGCCCTTGAAATCTCGGTCTGGGACGCCCTCAAAGCTGGCGACCGCGCGCAGGATCGCGCCTTGCTGTGTCCCGAGTTCCTTGGCGTTTACCCCTCGGGGTTTGCCGGGCGCGATGATCATGCCGACCAGCTTGGCGATGGCCCCAGCGTGGTTGCCTATACGCTGAGCGAGGCGCGGGTGCTGCCTGTTGGCGCGGATCATGCGATGCTAAGTTATCTGGCGACCTACACGCGTCCCGGCCAGTCCGGGCCCGAGGCGATGTATGTCAGCTCACTCTGGCGACGTGAGGGGCAGGAGTGGCGCAATCTGTTCAGTCAGGACACACCGGTCAGCGATCATCCGGTCCCCTGACGCATCGCATTGACGCCGCCGACGATGCACCGCATCTTCGCGACCATGAGCTTCTCCGCGCGCCTCACCCGTGTCCCTTTCGCCTATGATCCTGAGCAAGGAGGCGAGACGCGTGCGCTGATGCCTGACCTGGCTACGGAAATGGGCGAGCTGATCGAGGGGGCTGCTGGGTGCAGCCCTTATCTGAAATCCCTGATCGAGAAGGAACATGAGTGGCTTGGCGGCGCGCTGGAGTATCCGGAGGCGGCCGTTGAGCGCGTCTTTGCCGATCTGCCCGAGAGTGCCCCGGATCAGTTGGCCACGGATTTGCGGCAGGCCAAACGGCGCGTTGCGTTGTTAACCGGATTGGCCGATCTGGCCGGGGTATGGACGCTGGAGCAGGTCACAGGTGCCTTGACCCGGCTGGCAGATTTGTCCTGCGATGTGGCGATCAAGGCGGGCCTTAGCAATGACATCAGACGCGGCAAGCTGCCGGGCAAGACTGAGGACGATCTGGTCAATGCGGGGGGCATGGTGGCGTTGGCCATGGGTAAGATGGGCGCGGGTGAGTTGAATTACAGCTCGGATATCGACCTGATCTGCCTGTTTGACGAAACGCAGTTTGATCCGGATGACTATCACGAGGCGCGCAGTTGTTTCGTGCGCGCGACGCGCCGGATGTGCAACTTGCTGAGTGATCGCACCGCCGAGGGGTATGTATTCCGCACCGATTTGCGTTTGCGACCCGACCCATCGGTGACACCGGTCTGCATGGGCATGGCCGCGGCCGAAACCTATTACGAAAGCCTGGGGCGTACTTGGGAGCGTGCGGCCTATATCAAAGCGCGCGCGGCGGCGGGCGATCTGGTGGCCGGGCAGCGGTTTCTGGACGTGCTCCGACCTTTTGTATGGCGCAAGCATCTGGATTTCGCGGCCATTGAAGACGCTCATAACATGCGGCTGCGCATTCGTGAGCATAAGGGACTTGGTGGGCAACTGACGCTGCCAGGTCACAATATGAAGCTGGGGCAGGGTGGTATCCGCGAGATTGAGTTTTTCACCCAAACCCGGCAGATCATCGCGGGCGGGCGCGATCCCGACCTGCGCCTGCGCGGCACGGTCGAGGGGCTGGCGGCACTAGCCGAGAAGGGCTGGGTGCCCGAAGAGGCTGCAGAAACCCTGACGGCGCATTACCGTTTCCACCGCGAGGTCGAACACCGGTTGCAAATGCTGCGCGACGCCCAGACGCACACTTTGCCGACCAGCGATGCCGAGTTTGATAGGTTGGCGGCCTTCATGGGAACGGAACGCGCCGCTTTAGAGCGCGATTTGCGGGACCGCCTTGGCGAAGTCCATGATCTGATCGAAGGGTTCTTTGCACCCGAGGACACGGATAAGATACATGAGCAACAGGAGGGGCTTGATCCCGAGGTGATCGCCCGCTGGCCCGGGTATCCGGCCCTGCGCTCCCAGCGCGCGGGCGAGATTTTTCGTCGCGTGCGCCCGGACCTGCTGCAACGGCTGGCTGGCACTGCGCATCCGCACGAGGCGTTGCTGGCCTTTGATGGCTTCCTGGCCGGTCTGCCTGCGGGCGTGCAGGTTTTTTCGATGTTCGAGGCCAATCCGCAACTGATCGACCTGCTGGTTGATATCGTGGGCACCTCGCCTGCGCTGGCCGCGCATCTGTCGCGTAACCCGGGTGTGTTCGATGCCGTGATTGCGGGGGATTTCTTTGCTCCCTGGCCCGGGCGTGACGCCCTTGAGGCACAGTTGGGTGCACAGCTGGCAGGCGAAGAGGATTATGAGCGCAAGCTGGACATGGCCCGGCGTTGGCAGAAAGAGTGGCATTTCCGGGTTGGTGTTCACCATCTGCGCGGGCTGATCAGTGCCGATGATGCTGGGCGTCACTATGCCGATCTGGCAGGGGCCGTGATTGGCGCAGTCTGGCCCGTGGTCGTGGCCCAATTTGCGATGAAACACGGCCCCCCGCTGGGGCGTGGGGCCGTGGTGCTGGGCATGGGTTCTCTCGGGGTTGAACGATTGAATGCTGGATCTGATCTGGACCTGATCGTGGTTTATGACGCTGAAGGGATCGAAAGCTCCGACGGGAAACGGCCTTTGGCGGCGCGGCCTTATTTTGCGCGGCTGACCCAGGCGATGATCACCGCGCTGACGGCCCCCATGGCCGAAGGACGTCTTTACGAGGTGGATATGCGCCTGCGCCCGTCGGGCAATCAGGGGCCGGTGGCCACCAGCTGGGACAGTTTCCGCGATTACCAACGCAACGAGGCCTGGGTGTGGGAACATCTGGCACTGACCCGAGCGCGGGTGATTGCGGGTGATGCCGGGTTGGGTGCCGATGTCGAAGCTTTCCGGCGCGATGTTCTGTCTGGCCCGCGCGAAAAGGCTGAGGTTCTGGGCGAGGTCGCAACCATGCGGGCCCGAATTGCGGCTGCCAAATCCCCCGATGGACCACTGGATGCCAAGCTGGGATCAGGCCGCATGCAAGACCTTGAGTTGATCGCGCAGGCGGGCAATCTTCTTGCGGGCACGGCGGAGGGCGATGTGCGGCAGGGATTGCGCGCCTGTGTCGATATTGGGGTATTGAATGACGCAGACAGGCAGGTGCTTGAGGCCGCTTATGAGCTTTGCTGGCAAGTGACGCAATCGGCCCGCTTGCTGAGTGACAAGCCGCTTCAACCCGACACGCTGGGCGAGGCTGGTATGGCTTTGATCAAACGCGAAACCGGACTGGACAGTATGGACGGCTTGCTGATGGCCCTTGAAGGCAAGACGGCAGCAGCCACAGAGGTGATCGACCGGGCTCTGGCCGGGTACGCAAAGGACAAGAGCGATGAAACGTGACCCGATGGATCATAAGGGACTTATCCGTGAAAGCTATCGGATCGACGGGATAACCGAGGGCGAATGCCGCTCGATCTTTCTGGATTGGGCTTTGTCGGTGCCCGATGGGCAGGATAGCCGCGCCTGGATTGCCGCGTTGTTAGAGCAATATCGGCCTGCTAATCCCGATCATCCGATGACCAGTGTGTTAGCCCAGGGTTTAGAGGCCTCAAAACCCGCTCGAAGACGGGGCGGCTGGAAGTCTCGGCCGCGATAAATTCCAATTTTTCAGGTGTTTACCCCGTGTTTCCGATTTGGAAACGCCTTTTTCTTGACTGGAAACAATCACGGTAATGCACCGGAATTGTCCAAAATACGCCTCAATTCAGGATCAAATTGTCTTCAAATGTGAGGGGTAAAAAGCCCCAGGAGGATAATATGAAACTGATCCGTATTCTTGCCGCTGTGGCTTTGACCGCCTCTGTGTCGGCCTGCGCAACGGTCGAAACCGCAACCCGTGCTGCGCCGTTGGAAGCGCAGGCTGCCCAACCCACGCCAGTGTCGCTGAACGTGCAGGGCATCAGCGTTGCGGTGCCTCAATCGCTGAAAGTGTCCGAGGCAAACCTCTATTATCCCAGTGGTGACATCGTCTGGCGCGAAGACCCCGCCGGAGACCGCCATGCCCAGGTCGAGGCCATTTTTGAGGCCGGTCTGCGCAAAGGGCTGAGCGGGATGACCGAAGGGGCCGTCCCGGTGCGCGTTGAAGTTCAGGTCACACGGTTCCATGCGCTGACCGAAAAAGCTCGTTACACCGTCGGCGGAGTGCACTCGGTGCAGTTCATGATGCGGCTGGTGAACCCTGAAACCGGCATCGCCTATACCGAGCCGCGCCTGATCAAGGCAGACTTCAAGGCCTATGGTGGGGCCAAGGCGATCGAGGCCGAGCGTGCAGGCATCACTCAGAAAGTGCGCATCACCGACCGTATCGCCGAGGTGATCCAGCAAGAACTGCTGGCACCCGGGTCGTTCAAAGCGGCCAACAACGGATTGATCGGAGCGATCAATCAACTCTGAGATGACCCGCCATACGCTTTGAACTTTCAAGGCAAGGCCAAACATTCTAAAGGGGACGGCATGACGCTGTCCCCTTTTCCAATTGTTCGCCTCAAACCCAAAGCCAATGTACGCGCCATCCGCCACGGTGCGCCTTGGGTCTATGACAATGAGGTCGTCACCGACCGGCGCACCAAGGCGCTGAACCCCGGTACGATTGCATTGCTTGAGGATGCCTACCGAACGCCACTGGCCCTGATTGGTGTCAATCCGGCTTCGCGCATCTTTGGCCGCGTGCTGGAGCGGGACATCGGCGCGACGATTGATCAGGCATGGTTTGAGGCGCGGTTTGAACGTGCACTCGCCTTGCGTGCACGGCTTTACGACACCCCGTTTTATCGCCTTGTCCATGCCGAGGCCGACGGGCTGCCCGGCGTGGTGATTGATCGGTTCGGGGATACAGCAGTAATCCAACCCAACGCCGCTTGGGCCGATGTGTTATTGCCTGAATTGGTCGCGGCCCTGCAGGCTGTGACGGGCGTGTCTCACGTGTTGAAAAATGCAGGTGGACGCGCACGTGGCCTGGAAGGTCTGGATGACGAGAACGCTGTTTTGGCAGGGCAGGCGCCCGAGGCACCGCTGCCTGTGCCGATGAACGGTGCGACCTATATGGCTGATCTGACGGGCGGTCAGAAAACGGGCTTGTTCTATGACCAGCGTCCCAACCATGCCTTTGCCGCCGGGCTGGCAAAAGACGCGCGCGTGCTGGACGTGTTCAGCCATGTCGGGGGATTTGCGCTGGCCGCGTTGGCCGGGGGCGCGCGCGAGGCTTTGGCGGTGGACGGCTCGGACGCGGCACTAACCCTTGCAAGCGAGGGCGCACGCCAGGGCGGTTTGCAGGACCGTTTTTCCACCCGTAAAGGCGATGCTTTTGATGTGCTGACCGCCTTGGGTGAAGAAGGGGCGCAGTTCGATTTGGTGATCTGCGACCCCCCGGCCTTTGCCCCATCGAAAAAGGCTTTGGATGCTGGTCTGCGTGCCTATGAACGTGTCGCGCGTCTGGCCGCGCCTTTGGTGGCAGATGGTGGGTATCTGGGCTTGTGTTCCTGCTCGCACGCTGCCGATCTGGCCAAGTTTCGCAGCGCGAGCATTCGTGGCATCGGGCGGGCAGGGCGTACAAGCCAGTTGATCCATACAGGGCAGGCGGGTCCCGATCATCCCTTGCACCCCAACCTGGCCGAAAGCGGTTACCTCAAGGCGCTGTTTTTCCGCCTATGAAGGTGTTGATCGACACTTGCGTGATTTACCCAACGGTGATGCGTCAGATGGTTCTGGGCGTGGCAGGGCAGGGGGTGTTTACCCCGCTGTGGTCAGCGCGGATCATCGAAGAATGGCAACGCGCGGCGCAAAAACTGGGACCCGAGGGCGTGGCGGAGGCAGGGGCCGAGGCCGCGCTTTTGTCTGTCCGCTGGCCTGAGGCTGAAATCGCTTGGCCCCCGTCGCTCGAGGCACGGCTTTGGCTGCCGGATCCGGCAGATGTGCATGTTCTGGCCGCCGCGATTGCAGGCTCGGCCGACCTGATCCTGACGCTGAATGCCAAGGATTTTCCGCGCAATATCCTGGCAGAAGAGGGTCTTAGCCGGACTGATCCTGATGGGTTCTTGCGTGGGGTTTGGGAGGCGCAACCCGATCTGGTGACCAAGGTTGCCGAGGATGTTCTGGCAGACGCCAATCGCTTGTCTGGTCAGGCGTGGGAGATGCGTAGCCTGATGAAAAAAGCGCGCCTGCCGCGATTGGGCAAGGCGCTTTCGCAATCCCTTTAGGGATGGTATCCGCGGACCGCGTATCCTGGCGGCCCGCGGAACTTGGGTTTATTGTGGCAAAACCTCCTGTGTGGGTCGCGGTGTGGTCGCGGTTTCAGCGGGCAGGATCGGATAGGTCACCTCGGGGACGGTGCCGGTCAGACTGTCCAGAAAGGCAACCACCTGGTCTGCTTGCGCATCGCTGATTTCCTCACCCAGCTGCGACTCGGCCATGATCTGCACAGCCACCTTGAGATCCCAAACCTTGCCCGAATGGAAATAGGGGGCGGTCACCGCGATATTGCGCAGCGGTGAGGCGCGGAACACGTACTCGTCACTGATCGTCTCGGTCACGGCGAAGCGCCCCTTGTCGCCAACCGGCAGAACATCGGCCCCCGGTTTTTCGATCAGGCCAAAGGGATAATACCCATGCCCGCCGATATTGACCCCGGAGTGGCAACTGGCGCAGCCTATGTCGATGAAGGTTTCAAGCCCGGCCAGCTGGTCGTCGGACATCGCATTGTCATCCCCGTTCAACCATGCATCAAAGGGGGCAGGGGTGATCAACGTGGCTTCGAACGCCTCGATCGCCTTGGCGAAATTGTCGAAGGTGACAGGGGCCTCTTCGTCGGGAAAGGCGGCTTTAAACCAATCCACATATTGCGGCATCGAGTTCAGTGTCGCCAGCACGTTGTCCGGCGTGTTGGCCATTTCAACGCCGGCTTGTACGGGGCCTTTGGCTTGTTCTGCCAGATCGGCAGCCCGCCCGTCCCAGAACTGTGCCTCGTTGAAGACTGAGTTCAGAACCGTCGGCGCATTGCGCGGCCCGCGTTGCCAACCATGGCCAATCGAGGTTTCAAGATTGTCGTCTCCGCCAGTGGCCAGATTGTGGCAGGAGTTGCAGGAAAAGACACCCGAGGCTGACATCCTCGGATCAAAGAAAAGTCCTTTGCCCAGTTCAACTTTTTCCGGCGTGATGGGGTTATCGGCCACCGCTGGTACGGTAGACGGCAGGGCCTGAAAGAGCTCCTTGGCCTGCTCGCGCAGTTCTGCCGCGTTGGCCCCGGTTGCGGCGAGGGCAAGGATTGCAGTTTGTGTGATGAAGGTTTTGAGAGGCATTATGATCTCCAGATGTGATCGTCGCGCATCTGGAGTCTACATGGCATGAAAACACGGGCTCACTGATTTAGATCAATTCTAAGGTAGAATCGTTCTAATTTTTTTAGATTTAATTTCAGACTATTATGCAGGTAGCGGTAACAGAACTCGCCAGCCCTCGATCAAGGACTGCGGGCCTAGGTGTTGCTCCACCGGCCATCCAGTTTTTGAATGGCGGCGATCCGTTCGGCGGTCTTGGGATGGCTCATCAGCCAGGCCGGCATGGCCCCTCCGCGGGACTTCGTCAACGCCTCCAGCTTTTCAAAAAGGGATATCTGCGGCCCCACGCCGATCCCCGCTCTGGTCAGCAGGGCGGCGGCGTATTCATCGGCCTCGTACTCGTCCCCGCGCGACAGGCGGGCGGCCAGAAGCGAGGCCAGACCGTTGGCGATCATCACGCCCACACCGGGCAGAAACCGGCTGAACAGCATGATCATTGCCGTGCGCAGGGCGTTTTGTCCCGAAAAATCAATCATCCGACGACGGGCATGCCCCAGGGCTACATGGCCCAACTCGTGCGCGATGACTGAGGCCATTTCATCCGCCGTCACTTCGCCATTCTGGAACTTGCGATAAAACCCGCGGGTGATGAAGATGCGGCCATCCGGAGCGGCGAGGCCGTTCACCGGGTCGATCTCGTAGATATGCACGCGCACGCGCGGGATATCCAAGGCGCGTGCCAGCTTGTCGGTCATCACCTTCAGCATCGGATCGGCCAGTTCGGTCGACTGGGCGTCCAGTTCGCGCTTGGTGCGCCAGACCGAGAAGCGATACATGACCACCGCGTAAAGGATGGCCAGCAGAATGGGGGCGACTTTCAACATAGGCAATATATGGGGCCGGGGCAGCAAGGCGGCAAGACGTATTCAAGGGTGGGCGGGTTGAAAACGCGGCGCGGCAGGATTACTATGGTCAGCCTCTGAAATGGAGCTTTTATGTCCCGGTAAGGTGGGGAGGCACACGTCCTCCCGATGCATATTCAAAACAGGTGAAACTCTGCCAAACCCGGTTTGGCGGGTCTGTTGATCTGCACTTTCAAACGACTTCCGACCCTTTTCGGCCCGGGCGTTGCCTGCGGTCATGACATGAAAGCGATCCGCTGATGACACGCGACTATTCCAAATTTATGCCACCCAGTATGACGGATGGTATCCCTGAACGACACCTTTCGCCCCTCGACATATTGGGATGGCAGAGCCATTTCGCCCAGCAAACCGATGTTGAGGCTTTAACCACCACACCTCCGGCGCGCGTTGTCGAGGTGCATCGCAATGGCTTGCGCGTGATGGGTGACGGTATCGATGAAACCCTGCCACCATTGGCGGATGTGACCGTAGGCGATTGGGTTCTCTTGAACAACGATTCCCCGTCCGCGAGCCAGGTTCTGGAACGCAAAAGTCTGATCAAGCGCCGTGCGCCGGGGCATGACCGACAGGTCCAACTGATCGCGGCCAATATCGACACGGCGTTTATCGTGACCTCATGCAATGCCGATTTCAATGTCGCGCGTCTGGAGCGCTATATTGCCTTGGCGTTCGAGGCCGAGATTGCGCCAGTGATCCTGTTGACCAAGATCGATCTATGCGCCGATGCACAACACTATGTGGATCAGGCGTGCGCCATTTCCGAGCTGGTGCCCGTCGTGACGCTGGATGCGCGGGGCGAAGAACCGCGTTCAAAGCTGGCCGAGTGGTGCAAACCGGGTAAGACCGTTGCTTTTCTGGGGTCGTCCGGGGTCGGAAAATCGACGCTGACCAATGCTTTATCCGGAACGCAGGAGATTGAAACACAATCCATTCGCGAGGATGATGCCAAGGGGCGTCACACCACGACACGGCGGCAGTTGCATATTGTGCCGGGGGGATGTCTTGTGTTGGACACGCCGGGCATGCGCGAATTGCAATTGACCGATGCGGCATCAGGCATCGGCGATCTGTTCGCTGATCTTCAATCGCTCGCAGGGCACTGCAAGTTCAACGACTGCCAACACGACACCGAACCGGGATGCGCTGTTCTGGGGGCGTTGGAGAACGGAGAGATTGACGCTGTCCGGCTGGCCCGGTGGCGCAAACTGGTGGCCGAGGATGCGTTTAATTCCTCTACGCTGGCTGAGCGTAGAGGTAAGGACAAAGCCTTTGGCAAGATTGTCCGACAGGTCACCAAGCAGAAGGCCAAGCGCAAGTGGGGGAAGGGCTAGACGTCAGGCCGAGCAGGATGCCCCGCCCAGCACACAAAACTTGGCACAATGCGGATGGTTGAGCGGCACGTCCCGCTCGGCCTGTTCCAGCGTGGTGCCAAGTTCAAATTCACGGTCATAGGGCAGCAACGTACAGGCCAGCACGGCCGGCTTGTCTGCGCCCTTGCGCTTGACCACCATGCGAGAGGACGAACACATCACCGCGTCGGGCGATTTGCCCAGGATGTCCCAACAGGCGGTGGTGATTTCCGGCACCTCGACGCTCTCATCCATTTCCGGGAAAAGAACCGTCATTCCAGGATTATGCGCATCTATCTTAAAGTTGTAAGATTGGTAAAGCGCCTCATAGCCTGCGCGCCCGTCCGCCTCGGATTCGCCCCAGACGGTGCGGCCAGCGACGGCCATGCGAATACCGGCGTCGCGCAGCCATTCCATACCTTCCATGGTTCGCGCAAAGGCGCCCTTGCCACGCTCTTCGTCATGCAGGACTTCTGACCAGTGATCGACGGAAACGCGCAGGGTCAGCTTGTCGCCGTAGGTGTCTACCAGCTCCAACAGCCCTTGTTGCACGTGCTTGCGCATCATCGGACGCATGGCGTTGGTCAGGATCAGGACATCATAATCACGTTCCAGCGCTGCGCGGGCCATCTCGATCATTTGGGGATTCATGAAAGGCTCGCCGCCGGTAAAGGCGATTTCATGGATCGGCCACTGGCGTTCATCAATCTGGTCCAGGTAGTCGCGCACTTCGTCGGCGGTGATATAGACCAGCCGATCGTTCTCGGGCGAACTTTCGATATAGCAATTGGCGCAGGTGATGTTGCACAGGGTGCCGGTGTTGAACCACAAGGTCTCCGGATGGCTGAGAGCCACTGTCGCGCGGGTCTCACCCTTGGCGGTGACATGAGGGTTTTGAAACTTGCCGGCATTGGCCTGTTCTGCGGCAACGTCTTTCATCGGATCGTCCTTTATGGTCCTAAACTCTGACCTAACGGCTTGCCCGCGATAAGAAAACCCGCGCACCGGACGCTGACGCCATTGTGAACGCCTACCAGCGTGATAGACTCGGTCTGTTAGTCCCTCACGGGCAGGAGCAAGACCATGGTTTCGCGTATCATTCCGGTTGAACCCTTTGATCTGGTGATCATTGGCGGTACCGGCGATCTGGCCCGCCGCAAGATATTGCCAGCCCTGTTTCGCCGGTTCTGCGCGGGACAGATGGGTGAGGGCAGCCAGGTGATTGGCGCCGCGCGCAACGAGATGAACGAGGCCGCGTATCGGAAGATGGTAACCGAAGCGATTGCCGAATTCGGCGGCGCGGAAAAGGCCGATGCAGCCAATTTGAAGTCTTTCCTGAAAATGATCAGCTACATCACGTTAGATGCCAAGGGCACCACGGGGTGGGAAAAACTGGCAAGCCGGATCAATGCGGACCGGGTTTGTGCGTTTTACTTCTCGGTTGGTCCCAGCTTGTTTGGGGATCTGGCCAAACGCCTGCACAAACATGGCATGTCCGATGACAGTTGTCGGATCGTGGTGGAAAAGCCCTTTGGCCGCGATCTGGAGTCGGCGCGCGCCCTGAACACTGCGCTGGCGAAACATTTCGACGAAAGCCAGATTTACCGGATCGACCATTACCTGGGCAAGGAAACCGTACAGAACCTGATGGCTGTGCGGTTTGGCAACATGTTATTCGAGCCGCTTTGGAACAGCCAGTACGTGGATCATATTCAGATTACCGTGGCCGAGGATGTGGGGGTAGAGGGGCGTGGAGAGTATTACGACCGCTCGGGCGCGATGCGCGACATGGTGCAGAACCACCTGATGCAGCTGTTATGCCTGATCGCGATGGAACCCCCGGCAAAATTCGACCCCGATTCCGTGCGCGACGAAAAGCTGAAAGTCATCCGCGCACTTGATCCGATCACGCCGGATCAGATCGTACGCGGCCAATACGAGGCAACGGAGACGCGCGCCAGCTATCGCAAACAGGTGGAAAACCGTGACAGCACGACCGAAAGCTTCGTGGCTTTGAAGGTTAAGATCAGCAATTGGCGGTGGGCCGGTACGCCGTTCTACTTGCGGACCGGCAAACGGTTGCGCGAACGTGCCAGCGAAATTGCCGTGGTATTCAAAGAGGCCCCCCACAATATTTTTGGCGAAGAAGCCGGGCGGCATCCGAACATCCTGACCATCAAACTGCAGCCCAATGAGGGGATCGTGATGGGCGTGACCATCAAGGAACCCGGACCGGGCGGTATGCGCCTGATCGACGTGCCACTGGATATGACCTTTGCCGAGGCTTTGGGTCCGGATCAGGCCGATTTCCCCGATGCTTATGAGCGCCTGATCATGGATGTGATCCGGGGCAATCAAACCCTGTTCATGCGTGGTGACGAGGTGGAAGCCGCCTGGGCCTGGACCGATCCGATCATTGCGGGTTTTGGCGAAAACCATCCGCCCCTGGCCTATGCCACGGGCAGTTCCGGCCCGGATGAAGCGCTTGCGCTGACCCACCGTGATGGCCGCAGTTGGAGGGAGATCAAAGCATGACCTTTACCGAATATGCTGACGCTGAGATGCTGGCAATCAACGTAGCCAACAAGTTGGCAGGCGAATTGACGATGGCGCTCGACCATGAAGAACGTGTGTTGTTCGTCGTCCCGGGCGGCTCAACGCCAGGCCCCGTTTTCGATGCGCTTTGCGATGCCGATCTCGATTGGGCGCGGGTCGATGTGTTGCTGAGTGATGAACGCTGGGTGCCCGAGGTGCATGTGCGCTCGAACACCAAGTTGATCCGGCAACGCCTGTTGGTTGGCCGCGCCGCGGCGGCGCGCTATCTGCCGCTTTATGCCAAGGCCGAGGAACCCGAGAAGGTGCTGGCCGAGTTGGAGTCCAACATTGTTCCCAGTCTGCCGGTCTCGGTCTGCTTGCTTGGGATGGGTAGCGACATGCATACCGCATCGCTTTTTCCCAAGGCTGACAAGCTGGGCGAGGCGCTGGATCGCCATGCGCCGGTACTGGTACCCATGCGCGCGCCCGGCGAGCCGGAGCCGCGTGTGACCCTCTCCGCCCGGGTGCTGCGTGAAGCGATGAGTCTGCATATCGTGATCACGGGGGCGGCCAAACGCGCCGCCGTGGAGCGCGCACGCGGGCTTCCGGAAGATCAGGCACCTGTCCGTGCGGTATTGGATGACGCAATCGTGCATTGGGCGGCGGAATAACTCCGATGTGGGAGGACCTGAAAGCCCTCGCCAAGGCGCAGCCGGATATCCTGTCCATGTTTGACGATGGTGCCCGTGCGCAGAATTTTTCGATCCGCTTTGACGGGATGCTATTCGATTACTCCAAGACCCGGCTGACGGCACCCGCACGGGATGCGCTTCTGACCTTGGCCAAAACGCGGGGCGTGGCCGAGCGGCGCGATGCCATGTTTGCCGGTGGGATCATCAACGAAACCGAGGGGCGCGCGGTTTTGCACACGGCTCTGCGCAATCTGTCGGGCGACCCGGTTATGGTTGATGGTGCAGACGTCATGCCTGATGTGCTGGCCACACTCGGCAGGATGGAGAGGTTTGCGGAGGGTGTTCGAAGCGGTCAAATCAAAGGGCAGGGAGGGGCAATCACTGATGTGCTGAATATCGGTATTGGTGGCTCGCATCTTGGGCCCGAAATGGCGACGCTGGCGTTGTCGCCCTATCACGATGGACCGCGCTGTCATTTCGTTTCAAATGTCGATGGCGCAGATATTTCTGATACGCTTCAGGGGCTTGATCCGGCGACAACCTTGATCATCGTTGCCTCGAAAAGCTTTACGACGATCGAGACCACGACCAATGCCGAAACCGCACGCGGCTGGATGTCCAAATCGGTCAGTGATCCCGGTGCGCAATTCGTAGCCCTGTCCACCGCTGAAGATAAGACGGGCAAGTTCGGTATTCCGCCCGAGCAGGTTTTTGGCTTCGAGGATTGGGTCGGTGGGCGCTATTCGATCTGGGGGCCGATTGGCCTGAGCCTGATGATTGCCATCGGGCCGCGCGCGTTCCGCGATTTCCTGAGTGGAGGCGAGGCGATGGATACGCATTTTCGCACCGCTGATCTGGCCCGGAATATGCCGGTGATGCTGGCGTTGGTGGGGCTGTGGCATCATCAGGTCTGCGGCCACGGCACCCGCGCGGTCTTGCCTTACGATCAGCGTCTTTCGCGACTGGCGGCATATTTTCAACAGCTGGAAATGGAAAGCAACGGCAAGGGTGTGACGATGGAAGGTGCACCGGTCACGGCAAGTGGCCCCGTCGTCTGGGGCGAGCCGGGCACCAACGGGCAACACGCATTTTACCAGTTGATCCATCAGGGCACTCAGGTGGTTCCTTGCGAATTCATGGTGGCAGCCAAGGGCCATGAACCTGATCTGGTGCATCACCACCGCCTTCTGGTGGCCAATTGCCTGGCGCAATCCGAAGCCTTGATGCGCGGGCGTTCGCTGGCCGAGGCGCGGGAATTGATGGCCGAAAAAGGCTTTGAAGGACCGGAGTTAGAACGTCAGGCTGCGCATCGAGTGTTCCCGGGCGACCGACCTTCGACCACCTTGATCTATGATCAACTGACGCCTTATCGGCTGGGCCAGATCATCGCGCTTTATGAGCATCGGGTGTTTGTCGAAGGCGTGATCCTGGGCATCAATTCGTTCGATCAATGGGGCGTGGAACTTGGCAAGAAACTGGCGGTGGAGTTGGAGCCAGTTCTGAGCGGTGAGATCGACGGCGCAGACAAAGACGGCTCCACCCGGCAATTGGTGGCCTTCGCGCGCGGTGATTAAGCCTGCGGGATGTCGAACCCCGGTTCGGCCAACACAAAGCTTTCAAACTGAAATCCGGGCGACACGGTACAGCCCACAAGCGTCCAATCCCCGGTACAACGCGCCTTTTGCCAATGCCCAGCAGGCACGATCACTTGCGGACACTGATTGGCAGACAGGTCAGGACCCAAGAGATGATCCTGCGCCGGACCTTCATCGGTTTCAGAAAGTGACAGCACCAATGGGTCACCGGCATAGAAATGCCAGATCTCTGCGGCATCCACCTTGTGCCAATGATTGTTTTCCGCGCCTTTGAGCAGAAAACAAATCGCAGTTCCGGCAGGTCGTCCCGGTCCTTCGGCACGCCATGTTTCGACGTAGTGTCCGCCTTCGGGATGGGGCTGAAGCCCGAGTTTGGAGATGATTTGATCGGCGGTCTGCGTCATGACGGGGTTGTGCCATGTGGTGCGCCTAGGTGCAATCTTGGCAAGTCTTTGCCTAGGCTGAAATCTTGGCGGAACGAGGCCGACAACAGCCCCTCGAACGGGCAGGTCCCCGCCGCTTCAGAGCCTTCTTTGTAGAATCAGGTCATCTTGGCGCGGGGGGCTGATTAACTCTGCCATCTGACCCTTATCGGAAAGGATGTGTCATGAGACATTGGGTATTGGCGACGATTTGTGCAGCGCCGCTGGCGATGGCGGGCTGCGAAAACCTGACCAGCGAACAACGCACCGTTGCGGGTGTGGCCGGAGGCGCGGCGGCTGGCTTGCTCACGGCTGAGGCGCTTGGCGCCGATAGTGAATGGCGCCTGATTTCGGCGCTTGCGGGTGCTGCGGCAGGCACGGTTGTGGCGCAAAATCAGAATCGAACCGTTTGTGCCTATGCGCGCGGGGACGGCACCTATTATGAAGCACCGTGCCCGTGAAGTACGATGAAACTAAGTAAGAAGAGGCCGCCGAACTTCTGGTTCGACGGCCTGCCTGCGCGCGATCAGACGGCTGGTACACAGTCAAAGTCAGCAGCGCTGATATCCTTCACTGGGTCCTCGGCTGTACACTCTTCGCCCGATACGGGATAAGTTCCGTCCGGCGCGCAAGCCGCGAGAAAGAGCGCAGCGATACCAACCATCAACAATCTGAAGTAACTTGACATGTCCATCCTCCGGATATCGCGACCCGAAATGGATCGCTTCCGGGGGAAGAGTAGGTCACAGAAGTCTGCATCGATTGATGCGCGTCAAATCCGGGGGAATGACTTTGCGTCACTTCCGCAGGATCGATTTGCCCGCATAAATAGCCGTGTCACCCAGCACCTCTTCGATGCGGATCAATTGGTTGTATTTCGCCAACCGGTCCGAGCGCGCGAGTGAGCCGGTCTTGATCTGTCCGCAATTGGTGGCCACCGCCAGATCGGCAATGGTGCTGTCTTCCGTTTCGCCCGAACGGTGTGACATGACGTTGGTCATCCGTGCGCGATGCGCCATGTCGACTGCTGTAAGAGTTTCTGTCAAGCTGCCGATTTGATTGACTTTTACCAACATGGAGTTGGCGGCTTTCCGGCTGATCCCCTCGGCTAGGCGCTCGGGGTTGGTGACAAACAGGTCATCGCCCACCAGCTGTACCTTGTCGCCCAGTGCCTCGGTCAGGGCGATCCAGCCGTCCCAGTCATCCTCGGACATGCCGTCTTCGATCGAAATGATCGGGTAGTCGTTCACCAGCGCTTCCAGGTAGGAGACATTTTCGTCTGAACTCAGGGTTTTCCCTTCTCCGGCGAAGACATACTTGCCGTCCTTGAAGTACTCCGTCGCCGCGCAGTCGAGGGCCAGATAAATCTCTTCGCCCGGCTTGTACCCGGCCTTCTCAATCGACTTAAGAACAAAATCCAACGCCTCGCGGGTTGAAGCGATATTGGGGGCAAAGCCGCCTTCGTCGCCGATGCCGGTCGACAGGCCCGCTGCGGTCAGTTCTTTTTTCAGCGTGTGGAACACCTCGGCTCCCATGCGCACCGCATCCCGGATGTTGCCCGCACTGACCGGCATGATCATGAATTCCTGAATATCAATAGGATTATCAGCGTGTTCGCCGCCATTGATGATGTTCATCATAGGAACGGGCAACACCCGTGCTGAGCTGCCGCCGACGTACCGAAACAAGGGTTGTGTGGTGAAATCAGCAGCGGCCTTGGCTGTGGCAAGTGATACACCGAGGATTGCGTTGGCCCCAAGGCGGGCCTTGTTGGGGGTGCCGTCCAGCTCGATCATGGTCGCGTCAATGGCGACCTGCTCGGTTGCGTCAAAACCCACCAGCGTGTCGGCAATCTCGCCATTCACTGCTGCGACAGCTTCCAGCACGCCTTTGCCCATATACCGTGCCTTGTCACCATCGCGACGCTCAACTGCCTCGTAAGCCCCGGTAGAGGCCCCCGACGGCACCGCCGCACGGCCTATTGTGCCGTCTTCCAGAATCACATCGACCTCGACCGTGGGGTTCCCCCGGCTGTCCAGGATTTCGCGGGCGTGAATGTCGATGATCGTACTCATGAGAGGCGTCCTTCGGGCGTTAGGGATTGGTTGGGCTTTCCTTTACCTGCTTGGGCGCTGAATGCAACTGTGCGCAGGCCAGTTTGCGCTCGCGCAGGACCGTGTAAAGCCCGGTGGCGATGATCAGGCATGCCCCAAACAAGGTTAACGCGTCGGGGCGTTCGTTGAACACCAACACGCCAGCGATGATCGAAAAGAGTAGGCGCGTGTAGCGGAACGGCGTAACCACCGCTGCCTCGCCGATGCGCATGCCAGCGACAATGCCGTAATAGCCAATGGCACTAAAGGTCAGTGCGCCAATGATCATGGCGATCTCTCCGCTGCTCATCGGATGCATCTGCCCGCCGGTGGCCAACAGCAGCAGAGGTCCGGCCACAACCAGTGATGAAAACGCCTGAAACGAAACCACCGTGCTGTCTACGGCCGCGTCGATCCGCCGCGTGATCAGATCGCGTGCGGCGACGAACAGAACGGCGACGACCACCAATAGGGCCTCCGGTTCAAACCCGGCCAGACCAGGCCGGATGATCAACAACACACCTAGGAAGCCAACCAGAATGGCGCTCCAACGGCGCCAGCCGACCTCTTCGCCAAGAAAAAGTGCTGCACCTAAGGTAATCGCCAACGGTGTGGCCTGAAACACTGCCGCCACGACCGAGATATCGACCAGCGACAGGGACGTGGCAAAGGCCATGGCGGCGCAAGCCTCGGCCAGCATCCGCCAGATAAACGGGCCGCGCCAGGCTTCGGGTGCAAACAGACGCTTGCGCCGCAGCAGGGCGGCCACTGCAAAGATCGCGGTACTGCCAAGCCCGATCAGCAGTAGGATCTGCCCCACCGCAATGGTGCCCGACAATTGCTTGATGAACACATCCTCGACTGTGAAGGCGAACATCGCGAGAAGGATGAACAGGATACCGCGCAGATTGTCCAATCAGTCGCCCTTCTTGGGCACGCCATAAAGCTCAAGCCGGTGCCCGATCAGCCGATATCCCAGCTTTTCGGCGATCTTGTCTTGCAGCGCTTCGATCTCGGCATCGACAAACTCGATCACTTCGCCTGAATTCATGTCGATCAGGTGATCGTGGTGATCCCGCTCGGCATCCTCGTATCGCGCGCGACCATCACCAAATTCCAGCTTATCGAGGATTCCAGCCTCTTCAAACAGTTTGACGGTGCGATAGACAGTTGCGATCGAGATGTTGGGATCGCGCTCGGAGGCGCGTGTATGCAGCAGTTCGACATCCGGATGATCGTCGGACTCTTCCAGCACGCTCGCAATCGTGCGGCGCTGGCCGGTCATGCGCAGGCCTTTGGCCTCGCAGCGATCTGTGATGGTGTCGGGCATGGGGGCCACTTTCGTATTCCTCTGGGCCGATTGGATAGCGGACATAGGGCAGGGATGCCACCGTTTTTGACAATACTTTAATCAGCCTGGGCGTGCCGGGATGCGTCGTTTCTGAAAGCCGGTCTTGGACTGTTCAAAGCCGCAACTCTCGTAAAACGACAGTACACCACTGCTCTGTGCTCCGGCCAAAAGCATCACCTTGTAGCAGCCGTGGTCCCACGCTCGTTGTGTTGCGGCCTCGAGTACCTTTCTTGCGAGACCCCGACGTCGAAAACCGGCGTGGGTGACGACGTTTTCAATCAGAGCATAGGGGGTGCCTGCGCGGGTGAGGTTGGGAATAATGATGACTGCACAGGAAGAGACAAGCATATCGTCAATCTTGCCCAGCACAATGGCGCTGCCGGGATATCGCAGGAACGTGTCGAAGGAAGCGCGGGCGGTAGTTAATGCGCAGGGCGGTTCTTCGGGCGACAGATGGGTGTAAAGCTCTAGCAGCTTTTCAAGGTCATTCTCGGTCGCAATCTGGGTTGTCGCGGAAGGGCTCATTCTTCCAGCATGGCCCGAACCACACAGGGCGTGCAATGACTGCTTTGGCTTGTGTCTACCTCTCGGGGATCAATCCCCGCGGGCTGAACCGCAGCACCAGCAGCAGAATCAATCCCATGGTCAGCAGCCGCATATGCGCCACACTGTCCAGAAGATGCAGCTTAAGCGCGCTGCCATCGGCCAGAGGGGTCGTGATCACCTGCATCAGCCACAGACCCATCGGTTCAACCTGTACCCAGAAAAACCAGATCAGGAAGCCGCCCAGAACGGCGCCCAGATTGTTACCCGATCCGCCGACGATCACCATCACCCAGATCAGGAAGGTAAAACGCAGCGGTTGGTAGGAGGTGGGCGTCAACTGACCGTCCAGCGTGGTCATCATCGCGCCTGCAATCCCGCAGACCGCCGAGCCGAGGATGAAGATCTGCAGATGGCGTGTTTTTACATCCTTGCCCATTGCCTCGGCTGCCACTTCATTATCGCGAATGGCGCGCATCATCCGCCCCCAGGGGCTGTTCAGCGCCAGTTGCGCCAGTGCGAGGATCAGGATCAATACAGCGGCGAACAGCAATGAGTACCCCAGCTTTACCGTCAGCGATGAGGCCGTCACGGGATCAAGACCAAGTCCTGCGACCCGCTCGACGAACCCGGGATCATTTTGCAGATCAACCTCATAAGGAACCGGGCGCGGCAGGCCGTTGACGTTCTTAACACCGCGCGCCAGCCAGTCCTCGTTTTTCAGCACAGCCAGGATGATCTCGGCGATGCCCAGCGTGGCGATAGCCAGATAATCGCTGCGCAGCCCAAGCGCGGCCTTACCAATGATCCACGCGGCCCCGGCGGCCAACAATCCGCCTACGGGCCAGGCCAACAGGATCGGCAGGCCCATGCCGCCCAGATATCCGGTGCCAGCGGGATTGACGGCCTCAACCGCCTGAACGCCAGGATCAAACACCCAGCGGAAGGCAAAGAAACCACCCACGAGGATGACCAACACCACGAGGGTGCGCATCCGCGACTTGGGCAGGGATTTCAGCGCAAAGCCTGCGGCGATGATCACCGCCGCGCCCGAGGCCAGCCCGACCAATACACGCGCGCCCCCTGCGGCCCACGCCTCGGTTGTCGGAGGCATCGAAACCAACACGGCGGCCAGCCCACCGAGCGCGACAAAGCCCATGACGCCGACATTGAACAAACCCGCAAAGCCCCATTGCAGGTTCACCCCAAGGGCCATGATCGCGGAAATCAGACCCATGTTCAGGATCAACAACGCCGTATTCCAGCTTTGCATCACGCCCGTGGCGATGATCAGCGCAGCGACCAGCGCAAACAGCGCAGTATTCTTCAGCACAGGGTTCATACCGCTTTCCCCCGGAACAGGCCCGTCGGGCGGAACAGCAATACAATCAGCAGGATCACAAAGCTGACGGCGAATTTGTAATCGGTGCTGAGCAGTTGAACGAGGCCCGAGGGCTCAAGGCTCTCAGGCATCAGGTAGACCAGCACCTTTTTCCATGCATAGGTGATCGTGACCTCGGAAAAAGCGATGACAAACCCGCCTGCAATAGCTCCCAGCGGATTGCCAAGGCCGCCAACAATGGCACTGGCAAAGATCGGCAGCAGCAGTTGGAAATAGGTGAAAGGTTTGAAGCTTTTGTCGAGGCCATAAAGCACGCCCGCCACGGTGGCGAGCGCGGCCACGATCAGCCAGGTCACGACTACCACACGATCCGGGTTGATGCCCGAAAGAAGCGCCAGATCCTCGTTATCCGAATAGGCCCGCATGGACTTTCCGGTGCGGGTCCGATTGAGGAACCAGAACAACAAGGCGACGACAATCACAGCCGTTATCACGGTGATCCCTTGGCTGGTCTTGATCGCCAGCCCCTCGCGCAGGCCGGTCATTTCCCGGAAGGTGCGGACCGAAACGATGAAGCGCTCTCCATCCGCAAAGCGTTGATCGCCCGGGCCGATGATGAACCGCACAAGCCCGTTCATGATGAACATGACCCCAATCGAGACGATCACAAGGATTACCGGCTTGGCCTTTTGATCACGATAAAACCGATAGACGGCGCGGTCGGTGAACAACACCAGCAACACGGTGCAGGCAATGCCAAAGGGCAGGGCCAGCAGGGCGGTCGGAAGGGGGCCAAGGCTGATCCCCATGGACTGGAACCACCAGGTAAACAGGATTGTCGCCATCGCCCCAAAGGCCATCGTGTCGCCATGAGCAAAGTTGGAGAACCTTAAGATACCGTAGATCAGCGTGACCCCCAGCGCCCCCAGCGCCAGTTGACTGCCATAGGCCATGGCGGGAATCAGCACGAAATTGGAAAGCGCGACAATGGCGTTAAGAAAATCCATTAATACGCTCCGATTGCACTGCAAACGATTTTTATGAAGGTGTCGGCTACCACGAATGTTCCGCCTCTGCGTTGGACAGTCAGTAAATCAAAGCCCACGGCATCTGATACTTCATGGTTTGGGATGATTATCCGATGAAAACTAACTTCTTGCCCAGAAGACACAAACTGTTTGGCATTATCGATATCGTCGAAGTAACCAGTGCGGATTTGCAGGTCTTCATTTTTGGACATCATTAGGTAGTTTTCTCCGGCTTCCACTATTTTCATCTCGAAAAGCGGCAGGTGAATCGGAATACATATGCCCTCATCATTACATGCAGCATAAACGGTGCATCGAGCTGGAAAGCCGCCTTGGTAAAAACTGGCCCAAGCGCAGACCGGCAACAGTGTCAAACTCAACACCAAAATGGTTCTGAGAATGCCCATTATCCCCCCAGAAAACTCTTGCGCACGTCGGGATCGGCCAGCAACTCCTTGCCCGATCCGGTATGTGCGTTGCGGCCCTGTACCAGAACATATCCTTTGTCTGCAATTTCAAGGGCTTGTCGGGCGTTCTGCTCGACCATCAGGATGGAAATGCCAGTGCGGGCCACCTCGATGATGCGATCAAACAGCTCGTCCATGACGATGGGGCTGACCCCGGCGGTGGGCTCATCCAGCATGAGAACAGAGGGTTGGGTCATCAGAGCGCGACCCACGGCCACCTGCTGGCGTTGCCCGCCGGACAGTTCGCCCGCCGCCTGATATCGCTTGTCCCGCAGGATCGGGAACAGGGCATAAACCTGCTCCATCGTGTGCGAGATGTCGTCGGTGCGAATAAATGCGCCCATCTCAAGGTTTTCCTCGACCGTCATCGAGGTGAAGATGTTGTTGGTCTGGGGCACGAACCCCATGCCCTTGGTTACGCGGTCCTGTGGCGACAGAGCGATGATATCCTGCCCATCCAGCCGGACAGCGCCCTGGCGGACGTCCAGCATACCAAACACAGCGCGCATGGCGGTGGATTTCCCGGCCCCGTTAGGCCCAACAATCACGGCAATCTCGCCCTTATCCACCGCAATCGTACACTCGTGCAGAATATCAGGGCCTTTGCCATAGCCACCCGTCATCGTATCGCCGATCAGGAAAGGCTCAGCCATGGGGCACCTCTTGGCCCAGGGCCATCGGGAGAGGATCGCAAAGGTCAGGGTGCAAGACGAACCTCCTTCATGGCAAGGCTGTGAGCGCGTGCCAGACGCTCGATCTCAATCGGACCGACATGACCGGTCTGGACAACCCAGAGGTGGCGTGGAGATATAAGAAAGTCGATCATCGTCGTGGTGCGGTCCCCGCCATACTCAGAAACAATGCCCATACGGCGCCCTTCGATGTTTTCATAGGCAATCACATCGACAAACAGTGCATCATGGCTGCCGTCCGGTACATCCATGCGTTTGTCGAGATTGAGCAGCAAGCCTTCCGCCACCTCGCTGTAAAGCCCTGACGATAGGCTGCGTCCATGTGCTTCCTGATGGGTGATCGACAGAAAAAACGTCTGATTGATAAAGCCGGTCACATTTGGCACGCTTTGAGTTTCCAGTAGTTTCCAACCGACGGCTTTTCCGCAGAAGCTGGTGTGATCATTGAGGTGGAAACACGAGTCATACTCGCTGTCCTGCGCAATTGCAGGCCCGGTCACACCAAGGACGATCAGAAACAGCCATGTCAGCCGCGCGGGGATCACGCGCCCACCTTCTCTTTGTTCTTCAGCCCGGTTCCCAGATAGGCCTCTATCACCTGCTCGTTGGCCTTTATTTCGGCCAGCGTACCTTCAGCCAAGACACGGCCCTCGGCCATACAGATCACCGGGTCACAGATGCGGCCGATGAAGTCCATGTCGTGTTCGATCACCACAAAGGTGTACCCGCGCTCTTTGTTCAGTTGCAGGATCGCATCGCCGATCGTGTTCAGAAGAGTGCGGTTCACCCCAGCTCCGACCTCGTCCAGAAACACAATGCGGGCATCCACCATCATGGTGCGGCCCAGTTCCAGCAGTTTCTTTTGCCCGCCTGACACCTGTCCGGCCTTATGATCGGCCAGATGTTCGATGGTCAGGAATTCCAGTACCTCGTCGGCCTTGGCCGCCAGCGCGCGCTCCTCATCGGCGATGCGCTTGCGCCCAAACCAGGTGTTCCACAGGGTCTCACCCGATTGGCCGCCGGGGACCATCATCAGGTTCTCGCGGCAGCTCATCGAGGCGAATTCATGGGCAATCTGGAAGGTGCGCAGCAGGCCCTTATGAAACAGCGTGTGCGGCGGCAAGCCGGTGATATCCTCGCCTTGCATGAAAACCTTGCCGGAGGTTGGTTTAAGAACGCCAGCGATCACATTGAAAAGAGTTGTTTTTCCGGCGCCATTAGGTCCGATCAATCCGGTGATTGAGCCTTCTTCGATGGTCAGGCTGGCCCCATCCACGGCGTGAAAGCCACCGAAATGTTTGTGCATGTCCTCAACGACGATCATGCTGTTCCCCCAGAGGTCATTTGACCCTGTCAGTGTGCAACAGCCCGGCGCAATGTCCGGGCTGTGCAAGGTTCATATCAGAAACGGATCAGCGATAGCCAACGGTTTCCATCTTGCCGTCTTTAAAGACGATCTCGCGGTACCCACCGGCAGCGTCGCCACCTTCCAGCAGTTCCACGGCTGTGGCGCCTTCGTAATTGATCTCGCCACCTTCGGCGAGGATCTCGAGGGCTTTGCCCAGTTCACCGGGGAAGATTTCTTCGCCCGGGGCGTTGGCCACATCCATGATCTTGGACTTGTAATCGCCCGGCTCGGTCGACCCTGCGGCCTGCATCGCCAGCATCAGCAGCGCAGCGGCGTCATAGCTCTCACCTGTGTAGGGCGAGGTGACATCAAACGCATCGCCGACCATTTCAGTGAAGGTGGCGGCACCGGCACTATCCGTGCCCGGAAGCTGCCCGGTTGAGCCTTCGATGTCGCTGCCGAAATCTTCCTCCAGCTTGGCACCTATCATCCCGTCGGGGAAGTGGAAGCTGTCAAACGCACCAGAATCAAGGGCGGCGCGGACAATGCCATTGCCGCCCTGATCGACATACCCTGCCACAACCAGACGTTCACCACCCGCCGAGGCCAGTGCGGCCACTTCAGCGGTGTAGTCGGCCTTGCCGTCCTCATGCGCGGCGTTGATGGTAATGGTGCCACCAGCGGCCTCGAAGGCTGCAGCAAAACTATCGGCCAGACCCTTGCCATAGTCATTGTTGGTATAAGTGACTGCAACTTCTTTGATTCCCTGTTCCATCAGCACATCGGTCATCACCACGCCTTGGCGCGCATCCGAGGGGGCCGTGCGGAAGAACAGACCGTCATCTTCGGCATCCGACAACGCTGGCGAGGTGGCCGAGGGTGAAATCATCACCATGCCATTGGCCACGGCGACGTTGCTGAGGATCGCTCCGGTCACGCCCGAGCAGTCCGCACCCATGATGCCTTTGACCCCGTCGGAGGTGATCAGACGTTCGGCGGCGGCACTGGCGGCACCGGCGTCAACACAGGTGCTGTCGGCGCGGATCGGCTCGACCGCCTTGCCGTCCAGCAGTTTGCCGCTTTCTGTCACTTCGCGCATCGCCAGTTCGGCGCCATCGGCCATGTGCGGTGTCAGCGATTCAATCGGGCCGGTAAAGCCCAGGATGATGCCCAGCTTGACGCCATGCCCATCGGCCATCGCGGTCCCGGCAGTCAGCGCGACGGTGGCGGTTGCCATCAGAAGTCGTTTCATTGTCATTCTCCCTTTTTGGATCAATGTCCTCGGGCGAAATTAAGCGCCCGGTCCGGAAAAGAAAAGCCGGTTTTCCGAGCGGAATTTTTGGACACGAACCCTATATTGATGCAGGAGAGAGGAGACCATCATGCGACTAATCTGTCTGATCCTGCCGATATTTCTAAGCGCACCCCTTGCGCATGCTCTTCAAAGCAGTGCCGGAGAACTGCAGGTCAGTGTGGTCGCCGATGGTCTGGATCAGCCATGGGGTTTTGGGTTCCTGCCGGGGGGCGGGGTGTTGATCACGGAAAAAGCCGGACGGCTTTTGTATCTGCGCGATGGTCAAAGGTTCACAGTGGGTGGTGTGCCCCCCGTGGCGGACCGTGGGCAGGGTGGTCTGCTGGATGTTCTGGTCCCACGCGATCACAGCGACAGCCGTGATGTGTATTTCACCTTTGCCAAACGACAGCCAGATGGCGAGGGCACCGCCGTGGCGCGCGCGCAGCTCAGTGCGGATGGACGTAGCCTTTCCAACTGGATCGTGATTTTCGAGATGGAACCGGGATCATCCGGTGGGCGGCATTTCGGGTCACGGTTGGTTGAGGGGCGCGATGGCTATCTCTATTTCACCATCGGAGATCGGGGTGATCGTCCTTCGGCGCAGGATTTGAGCCGCGAAAACGGTTCAGTTCTGAGGATTGCGCGTGATGGATCCGTGCCGTCCGATAACCCCTTTGTCGGGCAGAACGGCGCACAGCCGGAAATCTGGAGTTATGGGCATCGCAACCCGCAAGGCGCGGCGCTGGACGGCGATGGCACTCTTTGGGTGGCGGAACATGGGGCCCGCGGCGGAGATGAGGTCAACCGGGTTCGTAAAGGTGCCAATTACGGCTGGCCGGTGATATCCTACGGACGGCATTACTCGGGCCTCAAAATCGGGGAAGGCACGTCCAAACCCGGAATGGAGCAGCCGGAGTTCTATTGGGATCCGTCCATGGCCCCGTCGGGCATGATGATTTATTCCGGCAAGCTGTGGCCTGACTGGGCCGGCGATATTTTTGTCGGGTCACTGAAATTCGACTATGTCGCGCGATTGTCGGGCGATCCGTTGCAGGAGGTCGAACAGCTCAGCAGCCGGATCACCGAACGCGTGCGGGACGTACGTGAAGCACCTGACGGATCGATCTGGGTGTTGTCCGTGGGGCAGGGCGCGCTTTACCGGCTTGCTCCCTAGCGCTCACATCCGACCCGTGACATGATAGGCCGTTCTACCCTTTGATTTAAGGTCTTGCAGGAGGGCCAGCGATGGATTTGAGATATCTGATAGTCATTGCAACGCTGACTCTTGTCCCGCTGCAAGCGCAGTCTGATCAACAGCCTGTCTTCAAAAGCTATGAAGAGATGCGCAGTACATTGGACAGCCTGATGATGGCGCGGGAAATGGAGCAGGTCATGCGCAGGTTCGGGGCGTCGGATGAGATGACCGATGAGCAGCTCCGGAGCCTTGAGGTCAAGGTTCGAACGATATTTCCTGGTGATTTCAGACATGTGGATTTGTTGAAACGCGACGACATGGGGAATGGCTGGGCGCGGGAACTCTACGCCTATTGGAGCGGCCTAAGCTATATCTACGTGGCCATCCTGATGCATGATCGCGGCAGTGAAATCGTGTCTATCAACTTCAAGTTCAATACGGATTTCGACGATATCGTCCAGAATTTCTGACGTTTCAGACAGATAAGCGGGTCGATTGCGCGCCGCGTTCTCGATACGGGGTCGTATTGTAATGCGCGCGGTAGCATTTCGAGAAATGCGACGGCGAGGCAAAGCCACAGGCCAGCGCCACGTTTATCACGGTCATATCCGTCTGCATCAAAAGGTTACGCGCCTTTTGCAGACGCAATTCCATATAGTACCGCTTGGGCGAACGGTTGAGATAGCGCCGGAACAGCCGTTCCAGCTGCCGCGTCGACATGCCCACATCCTTGGCCAGGATCGAGGGGCTGATCGGCTCTTCGATATTGGCCTCCATCATCTGGATCACCTGGCTCAGCTTGGGATGACGCACGCCAATGCGGGTGGGGACAGACAGGCGCTGGGTGTCCTGGTCGGTGCGGATCGAGGAGTAAATCAGCTGATCGGCCACGGAATTGGCCAGCTTTTCGCCGTGATCATCGGCAATCAGCTTGAGCATCAGGTCAATCGACGATGTCCCGCCGGCGGTGGTCATCCGGTTGCCATCCACGACGAAGACTGACTTGGTCAGTTCGACCTCGTCGAATTCTTCGAGGAAGCTGTCGTGATTTTCCCAGTGGATCGTGGCGCGTTTGCCATCCAGCAGCCCGGCCTTGGCAACTGTGTACGCTGCCGTACAGAGTCCGGCGACTTTTAATCCCCGACGTGATTCTCGGCGCAGCCAATTGAGCACCTTTTTGGTGGTGGCGGCTTGCACATTGATGCCGCCGCAGATCATCACAACATCGTCGCGGCGCAGCTCTTCGAGATCCATATCAACGTTAAACTCGGCCCCAGCCGAACAGGCTACGGTGGTGCCGCCTTCACCCGCCAGAACCCAATCATAAAGGGGTTCACCCGCCATCCGGTTGGCAATGCGCAGGCTTTCAACCGCGGCCGAAAAACACAACAGGGTGAAGTTATCCAGCAGCACAAAAACATAGCGGGTCGGCGCGCCCTGCGCCTGTGGCTGTGCTTTATCTGTGGTGGTCTGCATGGGTCGCGTCTCCCTGCCATGCGAGGTGGTTGAACGGGTGTTTCACGAAAACATCGCAATTGGCAAGAGCGGGCCCTGCAATTGCGTGAAATACACAAGATCATATATGGTCAGCCGGACAAGGCTTTAGTATAGACAAACCTCAGTTTTCTGAAAGCGGAGAAAGACGATGAGCAATTGGCAAAAATCTGACTGGCGCGGCAAGCCCCGGGTTCAGATGCCGGATTATACCGATCCGGAGGCTCTGGCCCAGGTCGAGGCACGTCTGTCGAACTATCCGCCGCTGGTCTTTGCGGGCGAAGCACGTCGCCTGAAGGCGCAGTTGGGCGCGGCGTCGCGCGGCGAGGCGTTCTTGCTGCAAGGTGGCGATTGCGCCGAAAGCTTTGAGCAGTTTTCGGCGGATGCGATCCGCGACACGTTCAAGGTCATGCTGCAAATGGCGATGGTGCTGACGCATGGCGCCAAGGTGCCGGTGATCAAGGTGGGCCGGATGGCCGGGCAATTTGCCAAGCCGCGCAGCGCGCCGACCGAGACGGTCAATGGTGTGGAACTGCCCAGCTACCGTGGCGATATCATCAATGAACTGCCCTTCACCGCCGAGGCGCGGATCCCGGATGCAGGTAAGATGTTGCAGGCCTACACGCAGGCAGCCGCAACACTGAACTTGCTGCGCGCGTTTTCAACGGGGGGCTATGCGGATGTGCATCAGGTGCACCAATGGACGCTTGGCTTTACCGAATCCGAAAAGGCCGAACGCTATCGTGAGATGGCCAACCGGATCACCGACACGCTGGATTTCATGAAAGCGGCCGGTGTCGATGGAGCCAGCGCGCCCTCGCTGCAATCGGTGGATTTCTATACCAGCCACGAGTCGCTGTTGCTGGAATATGAAGAGGCGCTGACGCGTCTGGACAGCACGTCCGGCAAATGGCTGGCGGGCTCGGGCCATTTCCTGTGGATCGGCGACCGGACACGTCAGCCTGACGGGGCGCATGTGGATTTCCTGAAGGGCGTGCAGAATCCGATTGGCTTCAAATGTGGGCCTTCGATCACCACGGATGATCTGAAAAAGCTGGTCTCGGTACTGAACCCCGAGAATGAGGCGGGCCGCATCACCCTGATAAACCGTTTTGGCGCAGGCAAAGTGGGCGACCATCTGCCCGGTTTGATCCGCGCGGTCGAGGAAGAGGGCTTTAACGTGGTCTGGTCCTGCGATCCGATGCATGGCAACACGATCAAGGCGGCCAGCGGGTATAAAACCCGGCCCTTTGAGAATGTTCTGCGCGAAGTACAGGAGTTCTTTGCGATCCACCGCGCCGAGGGGACCATTCCCGGTGGTGTGCATTTCGAGATGACGGGACAGGACGTCACCGAATGCACCGGCGGGATGCGCGCAGTCAGCGATGAGAACCTCAGCGATCGTTATCACACCGCCTGCGATCCACGCCTCAATGCCAGCCAGTCGCTGGAACTGGCGTTCCTGGTGGCGGAAGAGCTATCTGACTTGCGCAATGCGGCTTCGGCTGCGAAAGCCGGGTAAGTTCGATCCATCCGGAAAGACTGATCAACGCGGTGCCTTCGGGCGCCGCGTTTTTCGTTGGGTCTGTTGGGGATTTAGTTTTGCGGGTTCAGCGCAAATGTCAGCCCGAAGGTCAGCACGGAATCCACTGAATCGCCATCCGCTGGGATCCACTGGGCGAACACGTTGCGATAGCGGGTTTGCACACCCGCAACCGGGATCACATCGCCAACCGAGGCACTGAACTGGTCGCCCTCGCCGGGGTAATAGGCCACGCCTGCAAAAACGCCGACCTCGAACTCTTTTGCGATTTCATAATCATACCCGACGGCGCCGAGGACCGAGACATCCTCGTAGCTGTTGTAGAAAGCGCCAATGGAATAGTCGAATACCCGTTCTTCCCATGTCAGGAACACACCGGGATTGAACTCCTGAAATTCGCGGGTTGCGCCAAAATGCTCGCTGCCCAGCAATATAGACAGGCGGTCTGGCCCAGCAACTGCTGCGCCGGGGATCATGGCTGCCAAGATCAGGCTGGTTAATTTCATGACGGGTCTCCTGCTCGGGCTTGTTTTACCCCGTGCTGAGCATGATTTCTGGTTTTTTTGTGGCGAGGGGGGGCGAAACGCGACCAAAGAGGTCATTCAATCGTGAACCGTGGCGCGCAGGTCACGTCTGTCAGGAGCGCGCTGCCTTGCTTTCTTCGCCTCAGTCCAGTTCGGCAGCAAAGATATAGCCCTTGCCGTGCACTGCTCGGATCAGCGAAATGGTTTGATCCTCGGGATCAATCTTGCGACGCAGGCGCGTGATGTGAGCGTCAATTGCGCGATCCGTGACCGTGACTGCATTGCCGTAAAGCACGTCCATTATCATCTCACGCGAAAGCACCGAACCAGCGTTCTTGACCAGCGTGTGCAGCAGGGTGAATTCCGTGCTGGTCAACGGCACAATCTGCTTCCTGGCGAGGTCGGTCAGATGCCTTTGGGCAAGGTTCAGTTCAAGCCCGACAAAACGGATGCTTTGTGGTTCATCCGGGCTGTCTTGTGTTTCGTTGATGCTGCTGCGCCGCAGGACCGATCGAATGCGGGCCAGTAACTCATGAGGCTCGTAAGGTTTGGTGATGTAGTCGTCGGCGCCCACTTCAAGACCCACGATGCGATCATAAAGCTCGTCGCGGGCGGTCAGCATGATGACGGGCGTGCCCGAGTCGTGACGGATCTCACCAGCGATCTCAAGCCCGTCCGTGTCAGGGAGAATCAGGTCCAACACCACGAGGTTGTAGGTGTTGTTTGCCAGCAGCGCGCGCGCTTCGGCGGCTGTTCCTGCGATATCGGTGTCGAACCCGTGTTTGCTCAGGAAGCGCTGGAGAAAGGCCGTTAACTGCCCGTCGTCATCCACAACCAGAATGCGGTTTTCCATCCCCGTCTTCCCATCTTGCCACTTGCTGTTATCTTGCAAATTCTACCCGCCTTCACAACGGGCACCCACAAAAAGGTTTAAACCTATGCCGGAGGCCGTCAATGCAAATGCCGTTTCACGGTCACAACGCATCGGCCTGGCATCAGTTGTTTTGCTGGTTCTGACGGTGTCGCTCGGGTTGTTTTTGGGTGTTCAGACTCGTGCCCAGTTCCGCGAGATTGAAGCCAGCTGGGCGGACTATTCCGAAAGCGTGGGGCGCAGGGGGATCTGGATCAGCTCGATCCGAGGGTATCTGGGCTACGGTGGCATTATCCACAATTTCAAGAACTATGTGCTGCGCCGTGAAGAGGTATATCTTGAGCGCACCCGCGATCAGATCGATCAGTTCAGGGCCACCACCGACGAATATCTGGCCGCTGACATCGCGCCCGATGAACGCCGCGTGCTGATCGCCGTGCGCCGCACCATCGAAGAATACGCCCTGATGCTGCCTGTCGCCATTCGCGCTGCCGAGGAGGGCTGGGATATCGAGCGTACTGATGCAGCCGTGCGCATATCGGATGATTTGGCCATTCAGGCCTTGGCCGATCTGGAAGGCATCTGGACGGTGAACCGACAAATCAGCACCGACCGCATGTTGGCCGCCGTTGGCCGTGGGCAAGCGTTAATTTGGATCGGGTTCATGTCGATTGCGGCGCTGGTGATGTCTTCGCTGCTGATTGGGTTCATGCTGATCCTGTTGCTACGCGACATGCGTGGCGCGCTGTTCCAACTGTCCAACGAGTTGCGCAAGCGTCGAGAGCTTGAACAATCCAACGAACAGCTGGCCCGGGCGGTCGAGCAAAGCCCGGCCACGATTTTCATGACCAATACCGATGCGCGAATTATCTATGCCAACCGCCAGTTCGAGAAAGTCACCGGCTGGAGCCGGGATGAGGTGATCGGGCGCACGCCGCGGTTCCTGCAATCCGGCGATACGCCGGAGGAAGAGTATCAGGCGATCCGTGCCCGTCTGGATCAGGGGCAGGATTGGCAGGGGGTGTTCCGCAATCGCTGCAAGGATGGGAGCAGCTATTGGGCCGAGACCAAGATCCTGCCGCTGATCGCCACCGATGGCTCGATCCAGAACTATATTGGCATCGGCGAGGACGTGACCGAGAAACGTCAGGCCCGCGAACATGTGGCGCGCGCCCAGAAACTTGAGGCGGTCGGCTTGTTGGCGGGCGGGATTGCGCATGATTTCAACAATATCCTGACGACCATTGTTGGCGCTGCCCATCTGGCAGCGATGGATGCGCCCGAGGACAGTGATATTGCCACAGAGATTGACCAGATCGATATCGCGGCACGGCGTGGTCAAAGCCTGATCCGGGGTCTGCTGACTTTCGCGCGGCGCGAACCGGGGCGGCCACAACCCAATGATCTTGGTGTGATCATTGCCGAGGTGTCGCGCCTGCTGCGCGCCGCTATGCCACCGACGATCACGCTTAACTATAAACCATTGCCCCAAGACCTGATGGTGCTGGGCGATGAAACCCACCTGCATCAGATCGTCATGAACCTGTGCCGCAATGCAATCGAGGCGATTGGCGGCGGCCGGGGTGTGATCACTGTCAGCGCTCATCGCTTGACGGGGGGCCTGCCCGAGACACTGTCGCCACGACCAGGGGGGTGGGTGTTGTTCGAAGTGATGGACAATGGCCCGGGGATGAGCGCCGAAACTCAACGGCATCTGTTTGACCCTTTCTTTACCACCAAGCCCCTTGGCAAAGGGTCTGGGTTGGGGCTTGCGGTGGTTGCCGGACTGGTCGAGGAAATGGGTGGAACGATTGATGTAAACAGCGCGCCGGGGCAGGGCGCGCGGTTTACCATTTGCCTTCCCGGTGCGGACAGCACCGTTCCATTGCCCCAGCCCGAGGACAGCGCCTTGCCGCGCGGTCGCGAGCGGATCGTTCTGGTCGATGACGAGGCCGAGATCGCCACAACATTCCGTCGCGTGTTGCTGCGTCTGGGGTATCGGGTTGAGGCGTTCACCTCGTCGCTGGTGGCGTTGGAGCATATCCGTAACCATCCCGACCGTCCCGATCTGTTGATCTCGGATATGGTGATGCCGGAAATGAGCGGGGAAGAACTGGTCAATGCGGTGCGCCGACTGCGTCCGGATATGCCGGTGATTGTCTGCACGGGCTACAATCCCTCGGGCCTGAAAATCGACGGGCTGCCCGCGAAAGTGATGCACAAACCCGTCGATCCGGCCAAGCTGGCACGCACAATTCGCACTATGTTTGACCAAAAGGTTCCGGCTGATCATCCTTGATCAGGGTCCGTCACATTTCGTCACAATAAGTCACAAAACGCACGTCTGCCCGCAACACATGTGGGCGCATGAGGTCGTAAGCTTGTCGCAAGGCGCGAGTCGCTTCTCCGATATTTATGCGTTGCGCCTTGATCTCTCTCATGGCGGGCCCGTCTGGGTCCTCCATTCTGCAATGCAAACGATCAGGTGAAATAGCACACCTGATCCCAGCCAGCCCGAAAGGCCTGAGGGGACGCAATATGCTGAAAAAACTAACATTGATATGTTCGTTGCTCGCCGGCACGGCAACCATGGCGCAGGACACGGTTCCGATTCCGCCGATGGATGTTGATGCCGCGCGGGCCGAACTGGGCAAACGCCTTTTTTATGACAGACGCCTGTCGGGGGATACCTCGCTGAGCTGTGCATCCTGCCATTCGCCCGAAATGGCCTTCACCGATGGTGAGGCACTAAGTCAGGCCTATTCGGGGGCCGCGCATTTCCGCAATGTGCCCACGCTGGCCAATGTCGGGTATCGCGATGCCTGGATGCATGATGGCCGTTTGGGCACCAACCTCAATGATGTCGCGCGTGAGATGATCACCGAAACCTACCTGATGAACATGGATATGCGCATCATGCAGGAGCGGCTGAAGCAGGATCCGAAATATGTCGAGATGTTTGCCGCCGCCGGCATGTCCGAGCCGGGCAATGGCGGCGCGCGCAACGCGCTGATGGATTTCATGAAAACCATCGTCTCGCGCGGTGCCCCGGTGGATACCGGTGAGTTGTCGGCCGCAGCAGAGCGCGGCAAGGGCATCTTCGAAGGCAAGGCCAATTGCGCCGCCTGCCATTCCGGTCCTCGCTATACCGATGACAAGCCGCACAATACCGGCGTGCCCAGCAATCCTGATATCTGGGCAGACCCGGCACGCCATTCGGCCTTCGTAACCTATGCCAAGTTCATGGGCGTCGAAAACTACATGAACCTGCGCGAAGATCTGGGCGCCTACATCCGCACCCACACGCCCGAAACCAAGCGCACATTCCTGACACCCACTCTGCGTGAGTTGGTCTGGACCGCGCCTTACATGCACAACGGCACCTTTGCCACACTGGAAGAGGTGGTGGATTTCTACGACGCCGGGGGCGGGGATGATCCGCTGAAGGATAGCCGTCTTGAACCACTTGGCCTTGTGCCCAGCGAGAAGGCCGACCTGGTCGCCTATCTCGAGGCGATGTCGGGTGAGAGTTTCGATGTCGATCAGTATGTCTGGCGTGAAGACGACTATGGCTATGAGCTGATCGAAGACTGGAAAAACGTCCAAAACTAAGGAGGCAGGACTATGAAACATTTGACCGCATTCGCTGTAAGTCTGGCCACCCTGGTTGCCATGCCTGCAGTGGCCGAGGACCGGCCTGACAACCTTGCCGCACTTGGCGAACCGCCGATCCCGGCAGACAACCCGATGACCCCGGAAAAGATCGCCCTGGGTGAAAAACTGTTCTTTGACCCGCTTTTGTCGGGCAATGGCGCTATGCCCTGTTCGGCCTGTCATGCGCCCTCGGCCGGTTGGGCCGTGCAGGACAAGATCAGCTTTGGATATCCCGGCACGACCCACTGGCGCAACAGCCAGACCATCATCAACTCGGCTTACTACGGCAAGCTGTTCTGGGCAGGGGCCTCTGGCTCTCTTGAACATCAGGCTCGCTCGGCCGCGCGCGGAGGGGTCGCCGGTAACGGTGAAGACGACATGATGGAAGCGCGCCTGGCCTTTGTGCCGGAATATCGCGAAGCCTTCCGCGAAGTCTTTGGCGATGACTGGCCGCTGGTGCGTCACGCCTACATGGCCATCGCCGCCTATCAGCGCACCCTGGTGCAGACCGACACGCCGTTTGACAACTACATGAATGGCGATGACGCGGCTTTGACCGACCAGCAAAAGCGCGGGCTTGAGCTGTTCACTGGCAAGGCCAATTGCGCCGCGTGTCATAACGGTGCGCTGCTGAGTGACGAGGCCTATTACAACACCGGTGTGCCGCCCTACGACGGGTGGGAAACCGATCCGATTGCCCAGATCACCTTCCGGTTTGAACTCTTCGCCAAGGGCTCGACCGAGGAGATGTATCGCACCACCAAGGACGATCCGGGGCTTTACTTCCGCACCAAGCAGAAGGCCGACAAGGGCAAGTTCCGCACACCCAGCCTGCGCTACACCAAGTACACCTATCCTTACATGCACAACGGCATGCTGGAGACGCTGCGCGACGTGGTGGTTTTCTACAACGAAGGCGGTGGCGAGAACGAGTTTTCGGCCAACAAGTCCGAGCTGATCCAGCCTTTGGGTCTGAACGACGAGGAAATCGACGACATCGTGGCCTTCCTGGAAAGCCTGAGCGGTGACGAGATCCTGCCAGACGAGCCGGACGTGCCCGAAATGCAACCTCTTCCCGTTGCGGATAACAATTGAACAGGAGACGCAAGATATGAAAGATCTTGATCCCAAAATCGCCGCAGCCATCAATGGTGAAAACGGCGAAGCCAAGCAAGCAGGCACTCGCAATTGCCTGATCAACCGGCGCCAGTTCCTGCTGACCAGCGGGATTGCCACCACGGTGGTGATGGTCGGTGTCCCCGGCATGCCCGAGGCCCAGACCCCGGCGGTCGTGTCGACCTATCCGCGCAAGCTGATCGCGAAACTGAGCGAACTGACCGTGGATGAGCCTTTCGACTTCGAATACCCGGATGAGGGCGCTTATGCCGAGAGCATTCTGGTGAAATTGGGCAAGGAGGCCGGCGGCGGACTTGGTCCTGACAAGGATGTGGTGGCGTTCAACTACACCTGCACCCACCAGGGAGGCCCGCTGCAAGGCACCTATCAGGCCGCTGATAAGGCGCTAGGGCCATGCCCGCTGCACCTGACCACCTTCGATCTGACCCGGCACGGGATTTTCATCTCGGGGCAGGCCTATCAATCGCTGCCGCAGGTTCTGTTGGAACTGGATGGCGACGAGATCTACGCCGTCGGCATGTTTGGCCTGATCTACGGCCGTTTTGACAACCTGCAAGGCTAAGGAGCACACCCATGTCTACACCATATTATGTTCCCGAAAGCTCGGTTCCGCTGCCTCCGCCAGATGCAGATGTGATTTCGACCGCCTGCGATTACTGCATCGTGGCCTGCGGGTATAAAGTCTATCGCTGGCCCGTCGCCGGTGGACGCAATGGCGGCCCTCTGGCCGATCAGAATGCCTTTGGCGAAGATTTCCCGGTTAGCCCGCTGGGCGCCTGGATCGCCCCCAACCAGCACAATATCGTGCTGCATAATGGCGAACCGCACCATGTGGTTATCATCCCCGACAAGGACACGGATTTCGTGAACTACTCGGGCAACTCGTCCATTCGTGGCGGGGCGCTGGCGCAGAAGGTCTATAACCCGCAGACCCCGACGCGGGACCGTCTGAAGTCACCGATGGTGCGCATGTTCGGCGTACTGATGCCGGTGACTTGGGACTTTGCGATGGACATCGCCGCCGAAGTGGGCAACCACGTGCTGAAGAAACACGGCACCAATGCCTATGGCGTCAAAACCTTCTCTTACGGCTATATGGAGAACACCTACGCAATCACCAAATACGCGTTGCGTAATGTGCGCACGGCCAACTTCACCTTCCACGACACGCCGTCTGATGTGTCCTCGACCCCCGGTTTCCGGGATGCGGGTTTTGACAACTTTGGCCCGTCTTACGAGGATTGGGGATCGGCTGATACATTGCTGATGTGCGGCACCGACCCCTATGAGTCCAAGACGATCCTGTTCACCGACTACATCATGCCGGCGATCCAGAACGGTCAGAAAACGATCTTCCTTCTGCCCCGCCGCACCGCGGGCACAGCATTCGCGGAGAAGAATGGCGGCATCGTGCTGGACATCCAGCCCGGCACCGACCTGCCTGTGGTTCTGGCCATTGCGCGCGTCATTGTCGAAAACGGCTGGCAGGATGACGAGTGGATCAAGAACTGGGTCAATAACAAATGGGAAAGCTCGTCCGGCTTTGGTCAGGGCACACGGAACACCCCGTGGCAGTGGCGCACGACCTGGGGCAAGTTCCAGACCAAGGGCTTTGACGACTGGAAAGAATGGCTGCTGGCGCAGGATTACGCGGTGCCCGAAAAAGCCGCCGAGATCGCCCAGATCGACGTGCAGAAGATCTATACGGCCGCCGAATGGATGGCCAAACCCAAGGACGACGGCAGCCGCCCGAAAACCTCGATCATGATCGAGAAGGGTTTCTACTGGTCCAACAACACCGGCAACACGCAGGCGATTTCGGCACTGGGGATCACGGTTGGCGCGGGCGGACGTCCGGGTCAGGTGATTGGCCGGGCCGGTGGGCACCAGCGGGGTGGTTTGCGAGGTGGAGGGTATCCGCGCAACAAATCGCCCGAAAAGCTGCCCGGTCGTCGCCGTCGCGCAATGGATACCGACCGGTATCTGATGAGCGGCCACACCCGTCTGGCGCATGTCATCGGCACCACCTGGGTGCAGGCGATGTGCGGCAGTCAATCCCTGCAGGCTAAGTTTGACGAGCTGACCACCCGCAACCCGCATCAGGTGATGAGCTTTGAAAAACAAGACATTATCGACACGCTGAAAAAACGGGCGGATAGTGGCGGCATGGTGGTGTGGAACCAGGATATCTATCTGGTCGATCCCATCGGGGCACGGTATGCAGATATCGTCTTCCCGGCCTCGGGCTGGGGTGAAGACACCTTCACCCGTGCCAATGGTGAACGCCGTCTGCGGCTTTATCCCAAATTCTACGATGCACCGGGTGAAGCGAAACCGGATTGGTGGATTATCGCGCAACTGGCCAAGAAGATGGGTTTTGAGGGCTTTGATTGGGAAAATTCCAACGATGTCATCGAAGAAGGCGCGCGGCACTCGCGCGGCTCGCGCAAGGACTTCAACATGGTGCTTGTCGCCGCCAGGCGCGAAGGCAAGACCCTGCACGAGAAGTTCGCCGAGTTCGGCACCAACGGCATTCAGGGTCCCGTCCTGATGAAGGCCGATGGCACGTTGGAAGGCACCAAAAGACTGCATGACGTGAACCGCGAATTGCCAGCAGAAGGGCCTGTGGGCAAGAACGTCTTCAACAAGAAGTTGACCCACTTCAACAGCCAGACCGGCAAGTGCAATATCCAGAAAGCGCCATGGGATCTGTTCTCTAGCTACTGGGAATGGATGAAGCCTCGCGAGGGCGAGTTGTGGATCACCTCGGGCCGGATCAACGAACGCTGGCAATCGGGCTATGACGACCGTCGTCGGCCCTATATCGTGCAGCGCTGGCCGGAAAACTGGATCGAACTCCATCCCAGCTTTGCCGAGGCCAACGGCATCGAATCCGGCGATTTAGTGCAGGTCTATTCGGATCGTATCCCGGTTCAGACCGACACGATTGTCGGGGTGGAAGGCAGCGATTTCGACTTCGCTTCGTTGCTGAAAAACGGCCATATCGAGCTGACCAAAGCGTCGATCACGGCTGTGGCCATCGTGACGCCGGCGGTGAAGGAAAACCTTGGTTACATGGACTTCCTGCATACGTCCCAGCCTGCGAACGCTCTTGCGGGCCGTGTCGTGGACTGGATCAGCGGCAACTACAACTACAAGATGGGTGTCGGCAAGGTGCGCAAGATGGGTGAAAGCCCCTACAAGCACCAGTTCCGCTCGATGTCCTTCGCACGCCGCGATATCGCCTGATCTTTCAGGTTGTTTGCCCGGCCCCCGACAGGGCCGGGCAGCCTATAGATTTTTCACAACACAGGCTTACTCCGATGTTGGATGACAGTTCCGCTATGCCCCTTGCCAATCGCCCCGATCCGGTTCCCTTGCTGCTGAACCAGCTTGAAAACGGCAATGATGTTCTGCGCACCGGGGCCGTGCGCGCCGCTGCGGCGGTTGCGATCGGTGATAAACGCGTTCGCCTTGCCTTGCTCGACAGCCTGCTGGATGAGGACCCCGATGTCCGCACCGATGCGATGGACGCGCTGGTGCATTGCGCAAAGCCTGAAGATGGCGACACAATCCGCCGGTCGCTGTTGGGCGATCCGGTCCGCGAAGTGAAACACGCTGCGATCAAGGCGCTTGCCGCGATTGACGATCGCGCCTCGATCCCGATTTTCCGCAAACTTGTCGCCTCGCGCGCCGAAGATGAGGTGGCGTGGGAAGATGACAGCGATCCGTGGGATGAATGGCTGGACGTGCAGCTTGGCGTGATCGAGGCCTTGGGCCAGATGCGCGCAGAAGAGGCCATTCAGGACATTCTGGACGCCCGCGATGACGAAGAGGGTCAAACCCTTGATGCCGAAGCCTTTGCAGCGCTGGCGCAAATGGGCAGTGAAGGGGCGATCTGGTTGCTATCGGTGGCGCAGACCGAGAGTGGCCTGGGCCGCAAGCGTGCACTCGAGGCGCTGGCGGATATGAAATCAGACCTGTTGATGGACCACGCCGAGGTGATGATCACGCATGACTCGTCAGATGTTCGGCGTCTGGCGCTGCCTCTGCTGGCTGCCGATGACACGCGCATCGAAGAAATTACTTTGCGTGACCCGGATCCGACTATCCGTTGTGACGCGCTGACCCGGTTTGCCCCGGCGCAGCCCGATCTGGCGCTCAAGGCGTTGTCTGATCCCGACGAGGCGGTGCAGGCCACGGCATTGGCTCATCAGGACTTGCCGCTGGAAGGGGAACAGCAGACCTCTCTGGTCGACAACGCCATCGCCTGGGCACACCACGGCAAAGAAGTTTTGGCCATCGCCGCCGTGCGCCTGCTGCCGCGACTGGCTCCCGACCTGGCCGCGACAATGCTGCCCGATCTGGCGCAGGATTATAAACGCCCTTTGCAACTGCGTCTGGCGGCGGTCACTGCGCTCGGCGATCTGGCGGGCCTGCCGGTAACCGGGGCGCTGATTGGGCTGTTGGGCAATGAAACGCAGCAGTTACGCACGGTTGCGCTGACCCAACTCGCCGCTCTGTCTGAGGCTGGTGATGATGACGCCACTCAGGCTTTAGCCATGGCCATGGACGGCACGCTGCTGTCACCGGACCGCGCCTTGGTGGAGCATCCCGAAGAAGACGGCCCCGATCTGGCCATGTCCAAAGTCGATCAGCCGCCGCGCGGGCATCTGCGGATTTCTCGCGATGGCGAGATCATCGAGGATGACCCCGGGGCCGAACCGGGCGAGGACGTTCCGCAATCCACGCTTGCCTCGATCCAGATGTTGGGCGCACCACCCGCAGAAAAGCTTGAGCCGGACGACACGGAGCTTGCCGAGGACACCCCGGAAGAAACCCCTGCGAAACGTCGCCATCGTCGCGCGGTGGAAGGCCCCTCCGAGGTGGGCGACGATCTGCGCCGCGTTGCCTTTGGAATTGCCGGTCACCTTCCGGACAAGGCGATTGAAACGGCTGTCACCGCCGCCTTGAACGTGGCTAACGACCCTCTGCGCCTGTCGGCATGGCGTGCGTTTTACAATCGCGCCGCTGCAGGTCACCTGCCGTCTGATCAGTGCCTGCGCGCTGTTCAGGGTCTGCAGGATGAAATGCCATCCATCCGTTCGACAGCAGCAGATACTCTGGCCCTGCATCCCGAGACGTCGGCCTCTTTATCAGCGTGCCTTGACGATACCGATGCGTTGGTACGTGCCGTAGCGGTGCGTCATGCCGCCAGCCCGGACGAGGCCTTGGTGGCGTTGGGAGATGCAGCCATGCCGGTGCGTCAGGCGGCGCTGGATAAGATAATGGATCATGAAGACGAGGCACTTGAGGCCAAGGCGTTCCGTATCCTGTCGCAGGAAGAGCAGATCGACACGCTGGCCGACGCATGCTGCCGCTCGGACAGTATCCTGACCCTGACACTACAAGAACTGGCGACGCCCGACTTGCCGCCACGAACTGCCTATATCTTGATGCAGGCTCTGGCGGGTACTGCAGCCCCGGCGTATAACGCTGCGGCGGTCTGATGACTGCGTTGGAGGACCGTCCCATGACCCATGGATTGCCAGATTCCCTAGCCCCCAACCACACCTCTCTGACGGTGCCCGGAGGGTTTGACACGGAACCGTTTTTCACCGGAGAGGCGGGCTTGTTCGAGGTGCGTTTGGGGCAGAACGGCGTGGATGATAAAGCGCTACTTGCGTTGGCTGCCCAAATGCGAGGGCAGGGACGGCGAGTGGTCGGTCATGTGCAGATCAAGGGCGAGCCCTTGGGTGATTGTCACTGCCGTGAAATGCATTTGATTGATCTGGCCTCTGGTGCGCGGGTTCAGATTTCTGAAAACCGAGGTTCACAAGCGCGGGGGTGCCACCTGGATTGGTCCGCCCTGATGCAAGTCGCCGGGCAGTTGGAAATCGATTTGTTGTCGCGGCCGGATGTGTTGATCATCAATCGCTTTGGCCGCGCCGAGGCAGAAGGCAAAGGCATGCGCGGGGCGATTGAAACCGCGTTGAGCCTTGATATTCCGGTCATCATCGGTGTGCGAAGCGACTATGCCGAGGTGTGGGAGGCCTTCCATGCCGGCATGGCGCAAAAGGTGTCCCTGCGCGCCAGCTGACTTGCTTTTGCAGATTGAACACCCAAGCTTGCATCGCACGGCCATCTGTCAAAGCAGTTCACTGCAATTCAGGTCTTCAAATGCCAGGAACCATCGTTCCAGATGCGACCACCAGCTTGCATGATCTTTCCCGGCAGAGTGCTGGAAAACTGGGATTGGCGCGTTGCAGATGTGGCCGAGTCGATAGTCGTGCCAGAAATCTTCCCATGAGATCTCCGCCACGTCGCATTCATTATAGGCGCGCAGGTATTCCTTTAGCAGGCTCACCTCGTGCAGGTCGCGACGTTGGGGATACCAGTGCATAGCGATCATCAATGCCAGATCCAGCCCCACAAAATCGATGCGCCAGTCTTCCCAGTCGATCAGACGTGCCACGTCTTTCGTTTCATCTTTCGGATAAAGTACGTTCCAGAAATGTGCATCACCGTGGATGCGCGTAACCGGCCTTGGGCTTTCGTAACGCGTTGCCTTCAGTTCCGGGATGCGCTTGCAGACACGCGCCAAAAGCGCGGCGCGATCCCCCGATAGCCGGTCCCCCATTTCGGTAAGAAAACCCGGCAGCATTTCAGCGACAAAAGCGTCAAGCTGAGTTTCGCGCTGATACAGCTCATCATCCGCTGCCTGTGCCCAATGGGCATGAACCTTGGCCAGAGACCGAACAGCCAAAACACAACGCGCGACGGGGGGCGGCAATGGCCACGGAGACGCCTCATGCGTTCTGCTCAGGTCCTGAAGTATGATGCAGCTTGCCCTGCTGTCCTTGTCACTCAGAGAGGCCAGGCAAGGCGCAATCGGAAGGTCTTTGTCTTGCGCTGTCTCGTAGAATTTCTGTTCGCCCGGGCAAATCGCGGAGAGTGGGTCGGGTTCCTGCCTGATCTTCACAAAGAGCTTCGTGGGCAGAGCTGTCGTTGGATCTTCATAGCTGACATTTACAAAAGCGGTATCCGCTAGGTTCCATTTGGGGCCAGCCGTAACGTCGACTTTGCTCACCCTTGGTTCGGCGCATTCATCTTGTGCCGCTAGTGCCCTTGTCAGCCACGCCGGCGTTATTTCAAGCGGGCTATTGGGGATCAGGACAGGCATGGCGCCGAGTATTAGTGCCGAGCGCCAGGGCGGTCAATTTAGGCGCGCTGCATGCGCTCTGGAAACCTGGGGCCAACGCTGGCCATCCGAGTGGTATCAGATACGAAGTCTGACCCAAAAACCGCCTGACATCCAATTTAAGTGTGGAACGTCACAAACCTTTGACTCGATGTAGCGATTTTTCTGAATCTGATCAATGAGCCGCGTCATGCAATATTGGCCCAAACGTCAAGCATTTCTGACCCAAACCTTCCGTTAGCTGCGCCGTGCACGAACTGGTAAGATGCGGACTTTCCAGACATTCGACAATGAACTTTTAGTATCTGCTTCAGCTAAAAAATCAGACACTCACCTCGTTAGCGATGCGATTGCGCTATAGACTTCGTTAGCTTGTCCTAAATCAATATGACCAAAGCCACCTGCATCGTTGTCCCAGTACTGACCAGAAGCGTCGGCAAAATCGTCATCCAAAGAGAGGCGGCGCAGGATGCCTGCCCCGATTTGCAGATCATTTCCAGCAACCCCAAAGCCTTCTTTGACCATTTTTGACGCCAGCAGAGAACCGGGATTGACGGCAATGAAGATCGGTCCGTCTGGGTGCGTTGCCGCCATATGGGCCGACCAAAGCGCAATGCCACGTTTGCTCTGCGCATAGGCGCCCATATCATCCAGGTGCCTGTCTCCGGCCAGGGCAGCAAGATCGACGGGGGCTTGCGCAGCAGATGACAGGTTAATGATGCGACCATCGCTTGGAATTATCGGCAGCAGCGCTTCGGTAACAACGTGCGGGGCCAGCGTGTTCACCACGAACCGCACATCCTGCCCGTTTGGCAGGATCGGGTTGGGCGCCTTGTAGACACCGGCATTGTTGATGAGCACATCAATTCGGTGGTGGTTGGCTGTGACCGCCTCAGCGAGTTTCGCTGTGTCTTCTAGTGAGGACAGGTCGGCCAGGCAGGTGGCAACATCGCCTTCGAGTTCTTGCGCTGCCGACGCAAGCTTGTTCGCGCTCCGGCCATGAAGAATGACAGTATGCCCCATGTCAGCGAGGGTTTTAGCCGTCAGGAGTCCGATACCATCAGTTGATCCGGTGATGAGAATGGTTTTGGTCATGGGATGCTCTTTTCTGTTGGAAATTCTGAAAGCACCTCGTCGGCCAGGTGCTTCATTGTGTCTTCGATATCGGCATGGTTGAATCGTAGGTTCAGGGCGACGTGGTTGATCCCATGGTCACGTAACGACGTTAGATAGGTCTTCAGGAACGCGACGCCGGAGCGGAACCCCAGATGGATTGGTGTCGGCCCCGCATCATTCTCTGCAACGAGATCGACATAGAGGGATTGCATGACCGGCTTTACATCTGCGCCAGCCTTTACCGCACGCGAACGATAATCCTGGATCACCTGTGTCTGTGTTGCGATGTCCCGCGGATATGTCATCCAGCCATCGCCATGTGTCGCGACCCATTCCGGGTTCTGTTGTGAGCCGCCCGTGATAAGGATAGGCAGCCGCCCACTTGCGGGCTTGGGCAACATATCTATCGACCCGCTAAGGGTTCCATGAAGGCTGGAATGAGCCGGGTACTCGGCGGCCATGGCGCGAATATAGGCCAGACTATCGCGGAACCTTGCCCCTCTGTCGGGAAAGCGCATTCCCAGAGCTGGGTATTCCTCTGGCCGGTCGCCGGATGCGACGCCCAACAACAGACGACCACCGGACAACTGATCAGCAGAGGCGGCTGCCTTGGCCACATGGGCCGGATGGCGCAAGGGCAAGATTATGCTGGCCACGCCAAGGGCGATATCACGTGTCACACCTGACAAAAGGCCTAGATATACGAACGGATCAAACATCTGCCCCGCATCACCGAAGGTGGGCACGTTAAATGGCACATCCCGAAGCCACAAAGCGGCAAAACCTAACTCATCAGCCATACACGCCTGGTCTATGTGACGGGCCATATCCGGCACCGGGCTGCCGTGATGAGCATCAAGTGGGACGACCAGACCAACGCTCAGTTCGCCCGGACGGAACACGGTGTTGTAGGCCCGGTTCAGGGAGGGGAATGGTATGGATGTCGCTGCGTCTGGCATAACCTGCGTGTCTACCATCTCAATCACCATAACGCACCAAAGTGCGGCTTTCGATGCTTTGGCGTATTGTGTTGATCGCCGGGTCTTCGATCATGTCTAGTGCCGAGTGAGCGACCGACGGCTTGCCCTGATTGTCGTAGATGTTGAAGACAGCCACCTCGTCTGGCGTCATGCGGGATTGATAGACCCATTCGTGGTTCGGGTTTGCAACAAGCCCCATGATATGCCCTCGCCTGTCAGGATAGATCAGGTCGAGCCGAAGCCAGTCTTCGTCTTCCACGCTGGAAGGCCGGACAAATCCGAGAGGTGCCGAATTTATTGGCTGCTCAATCGGACGCCACACATTGATGAATCCGTAATGCCCTTCCGACCACTCGGAGGCTTTTTCGTTGCCTAGTATGTCAATCAGCCGTTGATGTGCACCTTCGGGGCTGTAGTCGCTATGCACATTGCGGGCAGGCTTGCGCAGCGCGTTGGGGTCATCGATGCGCACAGTATGATCAAAGACAATGACCTCAGTTGCACCCACTTCACGGACTAGAAGGCTCGTGAGTTCCTGATCGTAAGTTTCCCGCCATGTTTGCTTCTGATTAAACACGTTGACGGTCGAAGGCACGGTCAGGAACGCAACACTGTCCCGGTCAAAACTCACACCTTTATCAGTGCGGACATCGGTGAGTTGGACTTCGAACACAGCGTGTTCGGGCGAGACGATTTTCCCGACAACGCCACCGGCATCAATATGGTAGGCTTGCCGTTCGGATGCGTGAACATGGTAATTCACCGTCGCAGTTCGGGTCATCGTGGGTGTCCTCATTGAAGTAGGCTCGATGCGATGCATCGGGCCAAGATCGGCAACTCAGGCGAGATCGTCTTTACCTTCGATCACGAAATGGTAGCTTTCCGATCCTGCGGTCCGCGCATCGAGATTTGGCTTGTACTCAGGATCATTCATAAAGTTCATGGCAGCCTCTTTCGATGGCCATTCAAGAATGATGCGGAGTGCGGCAGCTTGCTCACCGCCCTCTACTTGTTCGTGTGAGGCGGTGCGGGCCAAATACTTGCCGCCATGCTTTGCGACCAACTTGTTCGCGGTCGGCAGATAATCGGGAATCCAGTCTTCACTGGAAGGCGTGACGGCGAGAACGGAATAATAGGTCATAGGGTATCTCCTGTTGAGTAGTGCATGTCACGGGGGATATGGGCTATTGCAAAAACGGGATAAACCGGGTCAAAACGGAAAAGATATTTCTGATTTTGGATATAATGATGGAAACGGACACTCTGCGCCTCTTTGTGTTGGCCGCCGACAAGTTGAACATTAGCGCAGCCGGGAGGGAACTCGGGCTTGCCCCATCAGTCGCCAGTGCCTGGATGACCAAACTGGAAAAGAGTGTTGGTGCAGACCTGCTTCATCGATCTACACGGAAGGTCGCGCTTTCGACGGAAGGGGTGGAGTTCTTACCCTATGCCAGAGACATCGTTGCCCGTGAGGACGCCGCTAGAGCCGCACTTGGCCAGGGAACAGCGAGGGTATCGGGGACGTTGCGCTTCACCGCGCCCAGCACATTTGCACAACTCTACATCGCGCCTATCCTGCCGGACTTCATGACAGACCACCCAGGACTTCGTTTGGATTTGCGGCTGTCGGACAAACAGTTTGACTTAATCGATGGAAGTTTCGATCTGGCGTTAAGGAATGCAGTCCTTGAGGATTCAAGCCTGCGTGGTCGCAAACTTGCCGATGACTCCCGCATCCTGTGTGCCTCACCTGGCTACTTGATCAAGCATGGACAGCCAGAGACGCCCGACGATCTGCAAGACCATCACCTGGTGGCATTCGGAAATGACATACCGCACCGGTTGGTCAAAGATGATGGTGCATTCGCCGAGTTTGACCCAAACCTGGGCCGCTGCAATCTGATCATCGACGATGGTCATAGTCATAAGGTCGCGACGCTGGCTGGTGCTGGCATTGCACCACATTCGCTCTGGAGCGTCCATTCAGAGCTTGCATCAGGTCGCCTGATCCGCGTTCTGCCAGCCTACCGGAGCGTGGCTGACACAGCGCTCTGGTTGATCTATCCGCATACAAACGTTCTCTCAGCAAAGGTGCGAGTGCTTATGGATTTCTTGCTCGAGCGCATTGGGAACAAACCTCCTTGGCATGGGCATAGCCATTGATGAACCCAGTTGAGCGCTAAGCGGCCATCTATGCGTAACGCAGCATTTGGAACTTTGGCTCGAACCGGGCATTCGTTGCATTCTGCATGAACGCCCGGTTCTTGCGGAAAAGGTCAACTACTGACGCGAAGGTCAAATTCGTCTGACGTTCGACAAGCATTGTGGAACGTCACGAATCTTTGACTCAATCGGCTGCCAAAACCTCAGGAAACAGGAAAATTACGTCATTCAATTCTGACCCAAACGTCAAGCATTTCCGACCCAACACACAGATCCGCCATTCGTTGAATCAGCGGCGTAGGTGTCAAAAGAGCCCTTTCTTCCAAATGCTGCGCAGTGAACCAATGGCGGCTGATGTGATTTCGGTCCGACACTACTACCAGCGTATCTTCAGGTTTCGGCGACAATGTGATCGATCAACAGCCGTGTAAGAGAGCTGCGGCGGCTGGTGTCTGGCCAGACGCCGTAGGTGCCTAAATCGGGGATTTTCCAATCGGGTAATATCTCGATGAGCGTGCCAGTTTTCAGGTCAGTGTTAGCGACTATGGCCGGTAGTCGTTGAATGCCCAATCCGGCGCAGAGGGCGGATCGCAAGGCCGCGAAATTGTCGACTAGGACACGGCCACGGCCCGTATGCAGCATTTGTTCCTCACCGTCTTTCAGTAACGCAAATTGATCCACCAACCCCTCCATCGCTACGAAGTCGGCATTTTTGAGGTCGTCAGGCGTGACCACTCGTGGGAGCGTTCTGAGGTAAGATGGCGCGCAGACGAGTTTTCGACCGAAGCTGCCCAATCTTCGTGAGCGAAGTGCCGAGTCTGGCAAATCTCCCATGCGCAGGGCAAGGTCGATCCCCTCAGCCACCAAGTCGAAATTGCGGTCGAGGTACTTGATCGTGACAGCGACCGCCTGATGCTGCCGGGTGAAGCTCCAGATGGCCTGCTCATAGGTACTGCCCGCCATGAAAGCCGGTAGGGTAATGGTCAGCGCGCCCGCCGGCTCGTTGCTGATGTCGACAATACTGTTCAGCCCATCTTCTGCGGCGGTCATCATCCGTTGGGCATGCTCCAGCAAACGTTTACCCTCATTCGTGAGCGAGAGCGACCGCGTGGATCGGTAGAACAGTGTCACGCCCAGCCGGTCCTCAAGCTTGGTCACATGCTGGCTGATCCCCGATGTTGCCAACCGTAAGTGCCGCCCTGTCGCTGAAAAGCTGCCTGTTTCCGCAACCGTTGCAAAGATCGCCATCGCGCGTAGGTCATCGATCATCTTTCATCCTGACTGAATAATGATTTCACTTTGCTCTATATTATTGAAAGGCGCGGGATTGGCTAGTTTGTTCTCACGAAAGGACGACAAATGATCATATCCACCAGCCAATTCGGAACGACGCATGGCGCTGAATATCTCAAACAGCTTTGTGCGCACTTTTCAAAACGCGTGCCCGTTCAAGCCCAATCGGGCCAGGCGCAAGTGACGTTGCCGATCGGAACTTGCGACCTTACCGCAAGCGGCGATGGCTTCGCGGCATGCATCCAATCCTGCCCGGATCATATCGACCGAATGGAAGAGATGTTTGGTGGATGGATAGAACGCATCGCCTTTCGTGAGAACGCAATCCTGACGTGGCACCGCGCCGCGCATCAATCAAAGGACTAACCCATGTTTCATAAGTCAATTCTGGCCGCCGCGGTGGCCCTGACGGCTGGTGCTGCTTCTGCCGACACCATGTTTACCGTTGCGAACACTTTCCAAGACCCGCAAATGACTGGTGGAAACGAGATCTCGACCATCGCCTTCAGCGCCGATGTCTACGCCAATCAGGCCGCGACGGTGAGCGCAGATATCGAGATCCCAAATTTCGTGAATTTCTATGAGATCGACGTGGCGGAAGATATGTCCACACTGACCATGACTGTCAGTGAAACGGCCAAGCCCGCCAACAACCCGATGCCGGCCGAGCGCTTTGATCGCTATTACTACACCTTCACCGGTGCGGGCCCGACTTCGGCTAACATCGACGCCGACGCTTCCACAGCTGCGATTGCTGATGGCGCAACCGCTACTGTTACATCAACCGGCCGTCTTGTTGTGGCCTTTGGCGAAGGCGCCGATTTCACGCCGGGCAACAAGGTGGTTGTCAACCTTCAATAACGCAAATTGCTGGCTCCAGAACGGGGCCAGCAACCTCAAAACGGAACACACACATGACCCTAATCACCATCTTTGTTGGCCTATTGTCTGCCTTCTTCCTGTTCGCCAGTTCAATCAAGATCTTTGGTTGGCAAAAGATGATCTTTGAGACTCAACTGGCAATGTTCATCAAATATGGGCTGAACCGCCAGATCATGGCTTTGACTGGCATGGTCGAATTGTTTGGCGCGATTGCCATTTGGTTCCAGGGATCGTGGATCGGCACCTTGGGTGCGTTGGCACTACTTGGGACTTCGGTCGGTGCGATCGGATGTCACCTGATTTGGGACACTTGGAAAGAGGGTGTTCCTGCGATGATCACAGGCACCTTGTCCGCCATCGTTGCATGGTCAGGGCGGGCAGCCTTACTCGGGTTCTTAGGGCTCATCTAGTTCCAACATTGGAGAAAGAACATGACAGACAGCATCCGCGTCTCGAACGCAAAAGGCCTATATCTGGAAGGCATCCGCGACGGCAACATGGTCGAAGCGCTCGATAAGTACACCGGTGATCGCTACACCCAGCATTCCACAGGTGTTCGCGACGGGAAGGAAGGCTTCATTGAGTTCTTCACGCCGTTTCTAGAACGCAATCCGATCCGCGACATTCAGGTTTTGCGCACAATTGAAGACGGTAAATTTGTCTTCTGCCACGTATATCAGAACCTTGGTAACGGGGAGGCGCAGTGGGTCACCGCCGACATCTTTGACACCGATGAAGACGGCAAGATCATCGAGCATTGGGACGTGATCGCCGAGTGCAAATGGCCAACGGTTTCGGGGCGCACCATGGTTGATGGCCTAACCGAGATCAAAGACCTCGACCAGACCGAGGCCAACAAGGCGGTGGTGCAGGGATTTGTCGACAACGTGCTGATGGGCGGGCGCGCAGATCTGGTGACCGACTACATCTCGACCGAACAATACGACCAGCACAACCCGGAAGTGGGCGACGGGTTGGAAGGCTTTGGCGCGCATTTGAAAGAGGTGATGGAAAGCGGCAAAGCCGCGCAATATGTCAAGGTTCATCACTTGCTGGGTCAGGGTAACTTCGTGGTGATCTACAGCCATGTGAATCAGGGCGGTGATGACTGGGCCTTTTTCGATTTGTTCCGCCTCAAAGGTGGAAAGATCGTTGAACACTGGGACATCCAGGAAAAGATCGGCCCCAAGGAAACCTGGAACAACTCAGGCAAATTCTAAGCACATTGCGGTCCCCGATTGGGGGCCGCGCATCTCCCTATTGCAGGAGCCGTGACATGGCGCTTCAAATCCACGAAACCACCGCAAAGTCCATCATCGCCAGCACCAAAGTGCCGAGCGCGGACTACGTCATCAATCCCTATACCGGCTGCCAATTTGCCTGCATGTACTGCTTTGCCAGTTTCATGGGGCGCTTCGTGGGCGAGAGCAATGCCGACTGAGGCAGAGCGTTGGTCAGAAAACGCGTCGGATGAGGACAAAGCAGAACTTCGGAATAGCCTAAGACGTCGTGACGTTATGAGGGCGTATCAGGAGGGCGAGGAAGACGAGCAACTCGTCACTTCGCTCCGTCGTCTTGAATTAGCACTGGAACCAGAATCCGCAGTATCTCGACACAAATGGCTATTTGAAAACTCGCATGTCGAGTGGCGCTCGCTCGTCGAAGGCGAGGGAGAAGGTCGTCTTTCATGGGAAGAACGCAGCGCATTGGTACAAGAACGTCGCCGAGCAGCACTGGAAGAAATCAGAGAAGAACTGGGCGACGAAGCTTTGCTGTCGTTCGCGTTGCGCGTAAAGCAGCCAGAAACCGTGGCACAAGTTCTGCTTCCACAGGAGGCCAGTGTGGATGCGGCAGTGCAATGGTCGCGCGATGCATTGCTCGCAGAAGAGAGTGAGAAGTCGGATGTGTTTCTGAGACAAGTTTTGTCGAGCGCGAGTTGGATTGATTTACATGGTGTTATCAGAGGCCTCGATCAGCAAGGCCACTTGAATACTGCAAACGCGAGGTCTCGCTTGGCAAAGCACCTTCCCGGCCGGCCAATCGGATGGGAAGTGGCTGAAGCACTCGGTGATGACGTTGCTTCCGTGTTTTGGGAGTCGACCCAAATAAGAGTTTGGGATGACACGCCCGTTGAACAAGTTGAATACGCCGTTGCTAAGCTTCTTGCCGCCCAAAGGCCTAGATCCGCGTTTTCAGCCGTTCAATTCATTGGCGATAGACTACCTGCGGCGCTTTGGATCGACATTATTCAAGCGGTTTCCAGAGGCGAAGAACCAGACGGTCCATTTCCTGACGCTTACAGATTGGACGAAGTGTTAAAGTACCTTGACGCAGCCGACGGTGTTGCTGACGAGCAGATTGCGAACCTAGAACTTCCGTTCGTTCCACTGCTCTGCCGGTATGGCCACCGCAACCACGAAAGAACTCTGGCGGTGCATCGACAATTGCCCAAGGATCCGAGCCTTTTTGTTGAGCTGCTTCGTTGGCATTATCGACGGCGAGACGGAACTGATGAGCCCGACCGGCAAGAATTTCCCGAAGACAGGAGTAAGTTTCTGGCAGAGCTGGCCTATCATGCGCTGGAGGGCTGGAACATAGTCCCAGGCGATGATGCAAGTGGCATCTTAAACCAGGACGATTTCAACACATGGGCAGACATGGCCTTGGCAGAGGCAGAAGAGGCAGATCGTAAGGAGGTTGCCGAAACACATCTTGGGGCGTTGCTGGCTCGATTTGCACGCCGCCGGCCATGGGACGATTGGTTGCCTGTCTGTATATTGGATTACCTTGAACGCCCTGAAAGTGACGGGCTCCGAGAGAAGTTTGATCTTGGCGTGCGAAATGCCAGAGGCGTTACGACGCGCGGCCCGTACGATGGTGGCGAGCAGGAAAGGCGACTTGCCGAGCGATATCGCGATCTGGCTGCACGTTTTGGAAACTCACACCCGAGAGTAGCACAAATGCTAGTTCGCATCGCTGAAGGTTACGAATGGGATGGACGTCGAGAAGACGAGCGAGCGGCGGTGGGAGAACGCTGGCATCCATAAGCGGGCCGAAATCAGCAACCAATTTAGTTGGCAGACTCAATAATCTTTCATTTCTTCCAGGAGCGCAGTAGCCGGACGGAGAAATCCTAGGGGCAGTTCACTGGCCCATGCGAATGGCAGCTATGCGGGCTGCAAACACAGCATTCGGAAAAGGGGCTGAGAGTCCGCTCAGGGCCGGTCACGCCAATCTGGCAAGAGCATCAGTCGCAGCTTTGGAAAGGAAGAAATCTGCGTATCGGCGTCACGGAGATCTCATACGGCATCAGATTAAGGGGTCGAACCGGACATTTGCGGATCAACCACAAACATCCGGTTCGTGGTGAATAGGGTCAGTTTATGACGCAAAGGTCAATTTCGTCTGACGTCTTACATTAAGAGGATGGCGGACCGAGGAGGATTCGAACCCCCGACCCCCTGATTCGTAGTCAGGTACTCTATCCAGCTGAGCTATCGGTCCGTCGGTGTCGCATCTATCTGCTGATCACCGCCTTGGCAAGAGGGCAGTTGCAGAATTTACACCGTGGTCAGCATATCGCCCTTGGGCAGCCTGATGACAAAGGCGGTGCCTGTGCTGCCTGTGCGCTCAAGCGTCAATTCGCCGCCATGCCCGGCGACCAGTTCCATCGCGATCGACAGGCCCAGACCGGTGCCGCCGCGGGTGGTGCCGCCCTGAAACGGCTCAAACAGGTGGTCCTTGGCCTTGTTGGGCAGACCCGGTCCGGTATCGGTGACGCGAATGCACCAGTCGGTTTCGGTTTCCGAGGCCGAGACACTGATTTCACCGGGTTTGCCGCTACCGACAATCGCCTGACGCGCATTGCGCACAAGGTTAGACACCACGCGATACAGCTGTTCCGTGTCGCCCCGGATCATCATGCCGGTCGGGATATCTTCAGAGAAGCTGAGGTCATGATCTGCGACCGACAAACGTTCGCTGTCGATCACGTCGTGGACGATATCCACCAACTGAAACATCGTCATGGTGGGGGCGGGTTCTTCGGCCTTGCCAAAGGCCAGCGTGCTTTCACACAGATGCACGGCCCGGGTGATCGAGTTGACCAGCTTGGGGGCCATGCGTTTCACACTTGGGTCTTCGCTCATCTCGATGCGGTCGGTGAACAGTTGCGCACTGGTCAGGATGTTGCGCAGATCGTGGCTGACCTTGGCCACAGCTGACCCAAGCTGCGCCAGCCGCTCGCGCTGTTTCAGGGCGCTGGTCAGCTGCGTCTGCATGCTCTGCAGGGTTTCCTCGGCTTCGCGCAGCTCGGTCACACCGGCCGAGGGTTTGATCACCAGCCGGGCGTCCTGTGGGGCGGCGGCGTAGGATTTCATGTGTCCCACCACCCGGCGGATCGGTTTGACCAACAAGCGCCGCACGGCAAGGTTCAAAAGAACAGCTGTAATCAGAGAAATCACCAGCGACAGGATCAGAATGCGTATCCCGTAATCCACCAGCGCGCTGCGTAATTCGCGTGTTTCCAGTGTCACCTCGATCAGTAACCCGCCCATACGTGTGGGTTCTCCGATCACGCGGATCACCTCGTTGTCAGGTTCCATCAGCCGGGCAATCGCATCGCCGATCAGTTCAAACGCGCCGGGATCACGCAGATCGAATGTTTCCGAGATCGGCAGCGGGATTGGCGAGGCCAGAACCAGCTGACGGGCTTCGTCCCGGCGCAGCACGACGTTAAAAACACCTGCATTGTCCAGCAGTTCTTCCTGCAGCCCGGCGTCGATTGCATCATTGGCGAGAAGCGCCAGCGATGCGATTTGCGCCCGCTCCAGTCGCGACATCAGGAAATCCTCGCGATAGCGCGCAATGGACGGCACAAAGATCAGGACTTCTGCGATCATAACGAAGATCGCCGTCAGGATCAGGAATCTGCCCGAGAGTGAATTCATGCGTTCACGCCTGTTTCTGCGTCAGGGAAGCCATCGTTGAACAAGGCCCACCACTTTCTTGACCGTAGGGTTATCAAACAAGCGCGGTGAGAAATAGGCCCCTGCGGCGCGTTTGTTGATCTCGCCAATCGTCGGGTAGGGCGCGACCATAGCGGCGACATGTTTCATCTTCATCTTGTTGGCCAGCACCAGCGCCCAGAGATTGATCAGCTCACCCGCCTGATACCCGGCAATCGAGGCCCCGATAGGGCGGCCTTTGACAACCATGACCTTGATCAGGCCCCTGGTTTTGCGTTCTGCAATGGCGCGATCGTTATGTTCATAGTGAAAGCGTACGACTTCCAGCTTATCACCGTGTTCGTCGCGCGCTTGCGTTTCGGTCAGGCCGACATGGGCCAGCTCCGGGTCGGTATAGGTGGCCCAGGGTATATGATCGGTGCGTTGCTTGGCCGGCAGGCCAAACAGGGCCGAGCGGATGATGACACCAGCGTGGTAGCCAGCGACATGGGTGAACTGCAGCCCGCCTGCGACATCCCCGATGGCATAAACCTTCTTGTTGGTGGTTTTCAGGCTTTCATCCACCTTGATGCCCCGGCGGGTGGTTTCGATTCCGGCTACCTCAAGATTCAGTTTGTCAGTGTTGGTCTTGCGCCCGACGGCCATCAGCAAATGCGTTCCTTTGAAGATGCGGCCATCTTTGGCCTCAACTTCAATTGCGCCCGCCGTGCCGCGGATTTCGGCGGCCATGGCATCCTCGGCGATCTCGATCCCCTCGGCGCGCAGATTATCCAGCACGATCGCGGCCATTTCCGGGTCGTCATTTCCCAGCGCCTTCATGCCTTCGATCACGGTCACGTCGCTGCCCAGACGGCGATGGGCCTGTGCCATTTCCATGCCAATCGGGCCGCCGCCGATGATGAGCAGGTGCTTGGGCTGCTCGCGCAGCTCAAACAGGGTCTCGTTGGTCTCGTAAGGCACCGTGTCGAGTCCGGGGATGGGGGGCACGAAAGGGGATGACCCGGTTGCGATGATAGTGCGGCGCGCGCTGATGATGTTGTTGCCCGCCTTCACTTGTGCGGGCGAGATGAATTCGCCGTATTCCTGAATGACTTGCACGCCCAACCCTTCAAAACGTTCGACGCTGTCGACTGGGGCGATTTGGGCGATCACATCATGCACATGGTCCTTGGCGGCAGCATAGTCGACCGAAGGGGAAACATCGGCCACGCCGTACTTGCCAGCATGGGCCTGCGCATAGGCCGCTTTGCCCGAGGCAATCAGCGCTTTGGAGGGCACACAGCCATAATTCAGGCAGTCACCGCCCATCTTGTGCCCTTCCAGAAGGATCACCGAGGCCCCCATTTGCACGGCTCCGGCGGCGACAGACAGCCCACCCGAGCCGGCCCCGATGACCAGCAGGTCTGCTTTCAGATCAGTCATGTCTCAGATGTCCTTCTTGCCACGAATGGCTTTGATCACGATGGGCAGGGCAGCCAGTGCTGCAAGGCCCAGAATTGGTCCGATGATTTGTGGCGACCACAGCAGTGACAGGTCCGGGCTTTCGCCGCGATCAAACACCTCACCCAAGCCAACGCCAATCCATGTGAACACGATGGCCCCGGGAATGATGCCCAGAACGGTGGTCCAGACGAAGTTGACGAATTTCACACCGACAAGAGCGGGCAACAGATTGGCGACAAAAAACGGCACGACCGGCACAAGGCGAAGAAGGAAAAGTACTGAAATTTCATTCTCCGCCAGCCCTTTCTTCAACTTTCCCAACGTGCCGTTAGAGGCCTCCATCTTGGCGGCCATCGACCGACCAAGTCCGGCACGGGCGGCCAGGAAGATCGCAATAGCCCCCAAGGTGGCAGCTGTAACGTTGAAAGCGGTACCCAACCCGAGGCCAAACAGAAAGCCGCCAGTGACCGAGGCAACGGCAGCGCCGGGCAGGGAAAAGGCGACAATCGTAAAGTAGATGGCGATGAACGCTGCCACCAATGCAATAAAGTGACTGTCGCGAAAAGCGATCAACGCCTCGCGGTTTTCACGTAACGTCTCAAAGCTGAGGTAGTCCCCCAGGGTGAAATAGCCAACCACGGCAGCGGTCAGAATGGCGGCCAGTGGCGCGTGGCGCAGAAGGCTGGGGCGCTCTTGAGGAGTCACATCTTCCATGGGGTCGATATCCGGTTTGATTTCGTTCTCCCTCAAAATGCGCGGGGGGCGGTGGGAATGCTACAGCCCTCACGGTTGGGTGATAGCGGGTGATTGATTTTGGGGCTCTCGGCGGTGTTTTTCGGCTTTTGTAACATTGACGCCGCGTGGTGGCGTGGTTTTTGTTGCAAAACCGCGTTCCCGGGTTTGACTTATGAAACATTCCCTTCTATTGACCGGGCTTCGGATAGATCAGGGAGCGCGGCGAGTCGTGCCAGCGCCCCATTAAGTCGGAGACGGAGCGATGAAACGCACCTACCAACCCTCGAACCTGGTTCGCAAACGCCGTCACGGCTTTCGCGCCCGGATGGCCACCAAAGCGGGCCGCAAAATCCTGAACGCGCGCCGCGCCCGTGGCCGCAAGTCGCTGAGCGCGTAAGCGCCAGTTTTACAGGTGTATTGAATTGATGCCGCCGGAGGCCCCCGAGGATACCACGGGGATGACGCCCCCGGCGGCTTCGCTTTGCCTTGTCCCTATGCGCACCCGGCCCGAGTTTCTGGCTGCGGCCCGTGCCAAGCGGCAGGGCACCCCCTCGATGCTGGTTCAAGCGCGGGATCGTCAAGACAGCGATCCTGCCGTGCGTGTTGGCTTTACGTGTTCAAAAAAAGTTGGAAACGCCGTGCTGCGCAACCGCGCCAAACGACGGCTGCGCGCGCTTGTGCAAGAGGTTTTGAGCATCAAGGCGCGCTCTGGCTGGGATTATGTGCTGATTGGCAAACCCGAGGCGACCGTGAGCCGCGATTTCGACGATATGCGCCGCGATCTGATCTCGGCCCTTGCAAAGTTACACAGATGACACCGTTGGCTCATCTTCTGGCCTTGCCGGTCAAGGCTTATCGGCTGGTCTTTAGCCCTTGGGTGGGCTTCAACTGCCGATATCAACCCACCTGCAGCCAATATGCGCTGGACGCCCTGCAGAAACATGGCGGGTTGAAAGGCGGCTGGCTGGCGGCCAAGCGCATCGGGCGCTGTCATCCCTGGGGCTGCTCAGGCTATGATCCGGTACCGGAAAAGGACGAGCCATGAAGCGCCCCACAAGCATTGCCCAGATGGAAAAGCAAACCGCTGCCTTCGCCACGGACGAAGGCTTTGCAAAAGGGCTGGCCTATCAACCGGACCCGACGGATATTTTCATCTCTCCTTACGCCAAATGCGGCACCACCTGGATGCAGCAGATCGTGCATGGCTTGCGCACGGGCGGGGATATGGATTTTGGCGAGATCACCGAAGTTGTACCCTGGATTGAGCTGGCACATGATCTGAACCTCGACATCCACGCGCCGCAAAAGGCGCGGCCCCACGCCTTCAAAAGCCATCTCGGCTGGGATGAGATTCCCAAGGGTGGGCGTTACATCGTCGTGATGCGCGATCCGGTGGATGCGTTCTTGTCTTTTTATAAGTTTCTGGATGGCTGGCATTTTGAAAGCGGGAGTGTCTCGCTGGACCAGTTTGCCGACTATGTTCTGAGCCGCCGTGGTAGCTTTAACTACTGGCTGCACACAGCGTCCTGGTGGGGGCAGCGGGACAACCCGGATGTGCTGCTGCTGGCGTTTGAACATATGAAACAGGACCTGCCCGGCGCAGTGCAACAGGTGGCCGACTTCATGGGTGATTATCCGGAGGACCGGGTGGCGCTGGCGACAAAGCAGGCTGATTTTCGGTTTATGAAAGCCCATGCGGGTCAATTTGATGACCATTACCTGCGCGCCATTCTTGATCCGCGTTGTGGATTGCCGCCCGACGGCGTTTCAACCAAGGTTAGCACCGGCAAGGCCGGGCAGGGGAAAGCGGCGGTCAGCGATGAGATTCGCGCCCGTCTGGATGCGAAATGGGCCGAGGTGATGGGGGCGCAGTTCGGGCTGCCGAATTATTCTGCTTTGCTGGCGCAGATGGCGGGGTGAACCCCGCCCTACGGCATCTTATCCGCGTTCATGAAAAATGAACCCCAGCAGGTTCAACAAGACCTGTGCAGCAAGGATCGAGGTTGATCCGGTGGGATCGTAATCCGGCGCTACCTCGACCAGATCAATTCCAACCACCTCGTGGGTCTGCGCCACGCGTTGCAGGATCTCCAGCACATCGTAGTAAAGGAAACCGCCATGGCTTGGCGTCCCTGTGCCGGGCGCGATTGACGGGCAGAAGGCATCAATGTCGATGGTGATGTAGACCCGCGCGCCTTTGGGGATGCGCGCCGCTGTGGCCTCGGGGCCCAGCGAGCGTACCTGCCGGACCGACAGGATGTCCGAACCCCGTGCGCGGGCGTCTTCGTAACCTTCCTTGGCCGTGGAGCTGACATTGCGAATGCCCAACTGGGTGAGGCCCGTGACATAGGGTTTCTCGGCAGCTCGGCGCATCGGGTTGCCATGGCCGTTGCGCACGCCATGGCGTTCATCGACGAAATCGAGATGCGCATCGATTTGCAGGATATGTATGTCGCCCTGATCGTCAAAGGCGTTGACGCAAGGGATGTTGATCGAGTGATCTCCGCCAATGATTACGGGCAGGGCGCCCGCTTTCAGGATCGCGCGCACGCCCATCTCGATATTGGCGTGGCTTTGGATCGTGTCAGTGTGCACGATATCGGCATCACCTAGATCAACGATGCGTACGTCGCCGGGGAGGTAGGTGGCATCATCCTCGTGATCATAGGCACCCGCATGGCCAAAGCTGAACAAGGTGCTGGCCTCACGCACGCCCCGCGGCCCGAACCGCGCGCCAGAACGCCACTGCGTGCCTGCATCAAAGGGGGCGCCAAGGATGCAGGCATCGGCATCAATCGCGCTCCAATCTTCTACATAGGGTCGCTTGCCAAAGGTTGAAATTCCAACGAAAGGCAGGTTCAGCCGCCCCGCCTCATACCCATGCGATGCCATGTCCAGCCCTCCATAAAGTGGTCCGACCGCAGCGTGGCCCGAAATAGGGTAGAGGTCCACCACGAATTGGCCTTTCCTCTGGTCCCAATCCATGAGATAGGGAACCGCCAAACGACCCATGCCCGAGGAGTGATGCAATGGAGATTCGTGAGGCCCTTACCTTCGATGATGTTCTACTGGTTCCTGCCAAGTCCAGCGTGTTGCCCAACACCGCCGACACCCGCACGCGGGTGACCAATTCGATCGACCTGAATATCCCCCTGCTGAGTTCGGCAATGGACACGGTGACCGAAGGGCGCATGGCGATCTGCATGGCCCAGACCGGTGGCATGGGCGTGATCCATCGTAACCTGGATATTGACGAACAGGCTCGCGAGGTCCGCCGCGTGAAGCGGTTTGAAAGTGGTATTGTCTATAACCCCATTACCCTGACGGCGGATCAGACGCTGGCCGATGCCAAGGCGCTGCAAGAACGCTATCGTGTCACCGGCTTTCCGGTGGTGGATAGTGACAACCGCGTGGTGGGCATCGTCACCAATCGCGACATGCGCTTTGCCGAGGATGACAAGACCCCGGTCAGCGTGATGATGACAAGTGATGATCTGGCGATCCTGCATGAACCTGCCGAGCTGGAAGAGGCCAAATCGTTGATGAAAGCGCGGCGCATCGAAAAGCTGCTGGTCACGGATGGCGAGGGCAAGCTGACTGGTTTGCTGACGCTGAAAGACACCGAGCAAGCCGTGCTGAACCCCACTGCCTGCAAAGACAAGCTGGGGCGGTTGCGCGTGGCCGCAGCCTCGACCGTTGGGGATGCTGGCTTTGAACGCTCGCAGGCGCTTGTAGATGCCGGAGTCGACATGATCGTGATCGACACCGCCCACGGACACTCCGAAGGCGTTGCGGTGGCCGTCGAGCGCGCCAAGCAATTGTCGAACGAGGTGCAGATCGTAGCCGGTAACGTTGCCACTGCCGAAGCGACACGCGCTTTGATTGGGGCTGGGGCGGATGCGGTGAAGGTGGGCATCGGCCCAGGAAGCATTTGCACCACCCGTATGGTCGCCGGTGTCGGTGTGCCGCAGCTGACTGCCATTGTAGATTGCGCTGAAGGTGCCGGAAATGTACCGGTGATCGCCGATGGCGGCATTAAATTCTCGGGCGATTTTGCCAAGGCGATTGCGGCCGGGGCGTCCTGTGCGATGGTCGGCTCAATGTTGGCGGGCACCGATGAAAGCCCCGGTGAAGTAATCCTCTATCAGGGCCGGTCGTTCAAAGCCTATCGCGGCATGGGCAGCCTTGGTGCGATGGCGCGCGGGTCGGCGGATCGTTACTTCCAGAAAGATGCCGCCAGTGACAAGCTGGTGCCGGAAGGTATTGAAGGGCAGGTGCCCTACAAGGGTGGTGCCGGAACGGTGATTCACCAGCTGGTGGGCGGTTTGCGTGCGGCGATGGGCTATACCGGTTGTGCCACGGTGGACGAGATGCGCACGAACTGCGCCTTCGTTAAGATCACTGGTGCAGGCCTGCGCGAAAGCCACGTCCACGACGTCCAGATCACACGGGAAAGCCCGAATTACCGGGTTGGATCGTAAAAACAATATGTTGCCCGGCAAAGTTCAGGTTGTCTTATGACCCCGGCAGCGCGTGTTCAGGCGGCGATTGAGGTGCTGGACGCCAATCTCGATGGTGTTCCTGCGGAAAAGGCCCTTAGCAACTGGGCGCGCCGGTCGCGCTTTGCGGGCTCCAAGGATCGCGCTGCGGTGCGCGACCATGTCTTTCAGGCGCTGCGTTGTCGTCGTTCCTATGCCGCTCTGGGAGGCACCCTGACGGGTCGTGGCCTTATGATCGGAGCGCTGCGCGATCAAGGCATTGCGCCGGACGGCATCTTCTCGGGTCAGACCTATGCGCCAGACATGCTGAGCGAAAACGAGCAAACTGCGGGGACCGCAACGTCGGAGGATCTCTGCGATCTTCCGGACTGGGTCATGCAGGAGTTTCGCTTGTCCTTAGGCGAAGATGCTGAGCAGGCCGCGGGCAGCTTGCGCGACCGTGCCCCCATCATGGCGCGCACCAATCTGGCCAAGGCGACTGTGCCAGAGACGATTGTGGCTTTGGCTGATGAGGGGGTTACTGCCTCTGCCCACCCGATTGCCGAAAGTGCTGTCCTGATCACCGAGGGCGCACGGCGTGTTTCGGGTTCAGCCGCGTTCCGAGATGGATGGATCGAGTTGCAGGATGGATCCAGCCAGGCCGCCATGGAGCAAATCCCTGTTCCCGATGGCGGTAAGGTGCTGGATTTCTGCGCCGGGGGTGGCGGCAAAACGTTGGCTCTGGCCGGACGCGCCGAGGCACGATGGTTTGTCCATGATGGTCTGCCGCAACGTATGAAAGATTTGCCTACGCGCGCAACACGGGCCGGCGTGAATGTGACGCAGTTGGGCAAAGAAGATCTCTCTAGTGCTGGCCCATTCGACCTGATCCTTTGCGATGTGCCTTGTTCCGGCAGTGGCACATGGCGGCGCACGCCCGAAGCGAAATGGACCCTTACACCCCAGCGGCTGGACGAGGTATTGGCGCTGCAAGCGGCTATTCTGTCCGACGCCATGCAGTATCTGGCGGATGACGGCGCGCTGGCCTATGCCACATGCTCGGTTCTGAAACAGGAGAATGACGACCAGGTTGCCCGGTTTTTGGCGGCTCACCCCGGTTGGTGCTGTGTGGCGCAACATCGTTGGGCGATCTCGGACGGAGGAGACGGCTTCTTTCTTGCGATTATGCGTTGCAAAGATGGTGCAAATACTCAATCCTGACGTGTAATGCGCACAGATGTTAAACACCGATTAAGTGTTTTGACGAAAAGATGCGCCAGAGAATCGTTACCCAAGGGTAAGACTATTGGCATTTTTATCCGGCGTTGCAGGGCCGATCAGTAAGGCTGCACAGGAAAGCAAGCATAGCTCATGGGTGATCCTCTTGGCGGCCTTGGGTTTTCTGGCGGCAGCGGCGATTTCCCCGACAGGCCTCGTGCAAATCGCGTTTGTCAGCATCGGGCTGACACTGATGATGTCGTTCGTCTGGGTGCTGGCTTTGGTGAAGCTGGCCCGAGATTCCGATGCGCGCACGGCCAAGATACTGCCTCAGATCATTGGCGATGACACTGCACCCAGTGTGGTGACCGGGCCGGATGGCGCCATCGTGTATCTCAACCCAGCAGCACGAAACCAACTGGATGCCGAAGGTGCCACAACACTGGCTGGGGTGTTGCGTTCGACCCTGGCCAACCCTGGCGCGATCCTGTTTCGCCTTGAAACGCGCGCCGCTGCCCAAGGTTCAGCCTTTGAGGATGTAGTCACCCGCGCGGGGCATGTGATGATTTCCGTGCATCGTGCAGGCCCTGAGCGCTTCCTGTGGCGGATCGAGAAGTCAGCCGATCGCCCGCTGCGCGATGATGCAGCACTGCCTCTGCCGACCTTTACGCTAGGACGCAATGATGGGGTACTGTTCATGAATACCGCTGCGCGTGACTTGATTGGTGGGCGGGTGCGGACGTTAGATCGTATTTGTGTCTCCTTGCCGTTGCGTCCGGGTCAGATGAACATGATTCATACGAAGGATGGTCCTGTCTCATGCTTTGCGATGGAGCTGGAAGGTACCGCCGGGCGGCGTGAGATTTTCCTGATGCCCAGCGACAGCGAGCAAGCGAACAAGGGTGACAGGCCCAGCGATGATGCCGTGCTTGATGATCTGCCTGTTCCGTTGCTCAAGCTGGCGCGTGATGGGGATATTCTGCTGTCAAACCGGATGGCACGCGATCTGTTGGGCGTTGAACACTGCAAAGGCAAAAGCTTTGGTGATCTGACCGAGGGGTTGGGACGTTCGATCAGCGATTGGTTGGGGGACGCTGCGGCCGGGCGCGGAACAATCCAATCTGAAACGCTGCGTGTCAAACGCGATGACAGCGAAGTTTTCATACAGGTGATGCTGAACCGCATGTCCGAGAATGGTCAGCCGGTGTTGATCGCGGTTCTGAACGACGCAACCAAGCTCAAATCGCTGGAAGAACAGTTCGTCCAGAGCCAGAAAATGCAAGCGATAGGACAACTTGCCGGTGGTGTTGCGCATGATTTCAATAACCTTCTGACGGCGATTTCCGGGCATTGTGATTTGTTGCTGTTGCGCCATGATCAGGGCGATGCGGACTATGCGGATCTGATGCAGATTAACCAGAACGCCAATCGCGCGGCTGCGCTGGTTGGTCAGTTGCTGGCTTATTCGCGCAAACAGACCCTGCGCCCTGAGGTCATTGATATGCGCGATACGCTGTCGGATCTGGCGCACCTTTTGAACCGGCTGGTGGGTGAAAAAGTGACCTTGTCGCTCAGCCACGATCCCACCTTGTCGGCCACCCGGGCTGACAAACGCCAGCTTGAGCAGGTGATCATGAATCTCGTCGTAAACGCGCGCGATGCGATGGAAAAGGGCGGAGAGATCAGGATCGAGACGCAAAACTTGGTTCTGGAAGAACCCCTGAGCCGGGATCGTGCTGTGGTTGCCCCCGGGCGCTATGTGTCGATCAAGGTGATTGACCAGGGCGAAGGGATTGGCCCGGACAAGCTTCAGAAAGTGTTCGAGCCGTTTTTCACCACTAAACGGGTGGGTGAGGGCACGGGCCTTGGCTTGTCTACGGCTTACGGCATCGTCAAACAGACGGGTGGATTTATTTTTGTGGACAGCTCATTGGGGGAGGGCGCTTGTTTCCAGGTGTTGCTGCCTGCCCATGATGTGAGCGCTGACCTGGATGCACCAAAACCCAGGGTGGCCGACACGGGTGCTGCCATGCCGCAGGCCGAGGGTGTTGTTCTGTTGGTCGAGGATGAAGCGCCGGTACGGGCTTTCGCCAGCCGCGCGTTGCAGTTGCGTGGACTGACAGTGCTTGAGGCGGAATCGGCAGAAGACGCTTTGGAGTTGCTGAGTGATCCGGACCTTAAGGTGAACGTGTTTGTTTCCGATGTGGTGATGCCGGGAATCGATGGACCCAGCTGGGTGCAAGAAGCGCTCAAGGATCGCCCGGACGTACGCGTGGTGTTTATGTCAGGTTACGCCGAGGAAACCTTTGGCGACACGCAAGCAAAAATTCCAAACTCGGTGTTCTTGCCGAAGCCATTTTCACTGACTGAACTCACTGAAACCGTCCAGCGTCAAATCGCCTGAACTGCTAGCCCTCCAGCGGTGTGTAGCGCCCGTCGCCTTTGATGGATGACCAAAGGCGATACTCATCTCCACACTTGCGGCGAAACTTTTGCGCGGTCTTCTCGGAGAGCTCCAAAGTCATTTTGGGTGAAGAGTTCAACCGGTCTGTTTTCAGGTTCACCCCAAGGCGACCTTCCAGAAACCCATTCAAACCGTCCGGGTCCTCATACTGGAAAAGATGTGTGACAGCCGTTCCGTTGGCTTGGGGTTCCAGAAACTTGGCTTGTGAGCCGACATTGGCAAAGGCCGGGCGTTGCCCCTTCATGTAAGCCTCAACAAATTCATCGAAACTGATCCCTTTGGTCGAACTGCGATGACCATCAAGGGCAGGCCGTTGACGATACCGGTACCAGCTGCCGAGCCAGTCAATCGGTTCGCGCATCACGGCCAACACCTCCAGATCGGTGCCGATAAATTTCTCAAGTGCGGGGCGATAAAACCGATTGTATCGAAAGACCGGCGCATGTTTCAGCTCGGGCGGGGCACTGACCACCATGGAAGCCACCGGTAAAAGCGCTTGCTCATATGCGGTGGAACCGGTTTTGGGGACCGACAAAAACACCAGTTTGGCCGAGGAAAAAACCAACATTTTGAACGCGATCCTGCATTTTCGCCAAGACTGGCCATTGGCGTAAACTACTCTTTAACCATTCCGGACAAAAGATGAGATACAAACAATTTTCTTGAAATGTTCTCTTTTTGTCTCCATAAGATGCAGAACAAGAGGTGAACGAAGGCAGTGATTGCTGCCCGCAACCGGGTGTGGAATAAGGAAGGCGAACTCATGGCAATGGCAGATGTTTTGACAATGGACAGCAAGTCGAACGCAGACAAGCAAAAGGCGCTGGACAGCGCGTTGGCCCAGATCGAACGGCAGTTCGGCAAAGGCTCGATTATGAAACTGGGGGCGGACAATCCTGCGCAGGATATCGCCTCGACATCGACAGGTTCGCTGGGCTTGGATATCGCGTTGGGAATCGGCGGCCTGCCGAAAGGCCGCATCGTGGAAATCTACGGACCTGAAAGCTCGGGTAAAACTACTCTGACGCTGCATTGCATTGCGGAGGAGCAAAAAAAGGGCGGTGTCTGCGCCTTTGTGGATGCCGAACATGCGCTTGATCCGATCTATGCCAAGAAGCTCGGTGTTGATCTGGACGAGCTGCTGATCTCACAACCCGACACCGGCGAGCAGTCTTTGGAGATTGTCGATACGCTGGTGCGCTCGGGTGCGGTCAGCATGATCGTGGTTGACTCGGTCGCTGCCCTGACCCCGAAATCCGAACTGGAAGGGGATATGGGCGACAGCAGTGTTGGTGTGCATGCCCGCCTGATGAGCCAGGCGATGCGCAAGCTGACCGGTTCGATCAACCGCAGCAAATGTACAGTGGTTTTCATCAACCAGATCCGCATGAAAATCGGCGTGATGTTTGGTAGCCCTGAAACCACAACCGGCGGCAACGCATTGAAATTCTATAGCTCGGTTCGGCTGGATATTCGCCGCATCGGCGCGATCAAGGATCGCGACGAGGTGGTCGGCAATGCCACACGGGTGAAAGTGGTCAAGAACAAGGTGGCTCCGCCCTTCAAGCAGGTCGAGTTCGATATCATGTATGGCGAAGGCATCAGCAAGACGGGCGAACTGCTTGACCTTGGCGTTAAGGCCGGCGTGGTCGAGAAATCCGGCAGTTGGTTCAGCTATGGGGATGAGCGCATTGGGCAGGGCCGCGAAAACGCCAAGGGCTTCCTGAAGGAAAATACCCATATCGCCTATGAAATCGAGGATAAGATCCGCGCTGCGCATGGCCTGGATTTTGATATGCCCGAGGGCGAACGCGAAGAGGGCGGCGAGGATATCATCGAGGTTTGATCCCATCGCAAAATGATTGAGATGACCCGGGGGGCGCACCCTCGGGTTTTTTCTTGCTGTGGACATGCGCGGTGGCGGCGGCTAAATCAGCCTGACGCCCCCGATCGCCGCGCAAAAGAGACGCCCCATGCCCAGCCTGAACGATATCCGCTCGACCTTTCTGAACTTCTTCGAAAAACACGGTCACACGATCGTCGATAGCTCGCCCCTCGTGCCGCGCAACGATCCTACCCTGATGTTCACGAACTCGGGCATGGTGCAGTTCAAGAATCTGTTCACCGGGGTGGAACACCGCGACTACAAACGCGCAACGACCAGCCAGAAATGCGTGCGCGCGGGCGGCAAACACAATGATCTGGATAATGTAGGCTACACGGCGCGCCACCATACCTTCTTTGAAATGTTGGGGAATTTCAGCTTTGGGGATTACTTCAAGGAAGAAGCAATTCCGATGGCCTGGGATCTGTTGACGCAGGATTTTGGGTTGGATAAATCCAAGCTTCTGGTCACGGTCTATCACACCGATGACGAGGCCGCCGAGATCTGGAAAAAACATGCCGGCCTCAGCGATGACCGGATTATCCGTATCGCCACAGATGACAATTTCTGGTCGATGGGCGCGACCGGCCCCTGCGGTCCGTGTACCGAGATTTTCTATGATCATGGCCCTGAGATCTGGGGTGGTCCTCCGGGCAGCGCCGAGGAAGACGGCGACCGGTTTATCGAAATCTGGAACCTTGTTTTCATGCAGAACGAGCGGTTCGAGGATGGCAGCCAGATCGATCTTGAAATGCAGTCAATCGATACCGGTATGGGGCTGGAGCGGATTGGCGCGCTGCTGCAGGGCAAACATGACAATTACGACACCGATCTGATCCGCAGCCTGATTGAGGCCAGCGCCGATGCGACCAACAGCGACCCGGACGGTTCCGGCAATATCCACCACCGAGTGATTGCGGATCACCTGCGCTCGACTTCTTTCCTGATTTCTGATGGCGTGATGCCGTCCAACGAGGGGCGCGGCTATGTTCTGCGCCGGATCATGCGCCGGGCCATGCGCCATGCGCATCAACTGGGCAGCAAGGACCCGGTGATGCATCGTCTTGTGCCCGCATTGGTTGCGCAGATGGGGCAGGCCTTTCCGGAGTTGGGACAGGCGCAGGCGTTGATCCAGGAAACACTGGAATTGGAAGAAACCCGGTTCAAGCAGACCCTGGATCGCGGATTGCGCCTGCTGGATGACGAACTGGCGAAACTGCCGGATGGTGCGAACCTACCTGGCGAGACCGCGTTCAAGCTCTATGATACTTATGGTTTCCCGCTCGATCTGACGCAGGATGCCCTGCGTGAGAAGAAGCGCGAAGTGGATGTGGCCGGTTTCGATGCCGCCATGGCCGAACAAAAAGCGCAAGCGCGCGCAGCGTGGGCCGGTTCGGGCGAAGCGGCGGACGCCACGATCTGGTTCGATATCGCCGACGCGGACGGCGTAACCGATTTCCTCGGATATGACACTGAGACCGCAGAAGGGCAGGTTGTGGCCTTGGTCCGTGATGGTGCGCGGATTGATGCAGCAGGGGCGGGAGAAACCGTGCAGGTGGTTCTGAACCAGACGCCGTTTTACGCCGAAGCCGGTGGTCAGGTGGGCGACAGCGGGGCCCTGAAAACCGAGAGCGCAACTGTGCGTGTCACCGACACCCGCAAGGTGGCAGGCGTTTTCCTGCATGTGGGCGAAGTTACGGATGGACGGATTGAACCGGGGCAAGCGGCCCAGCTTGAGGTGGATCACGCGCGCCGGGCTGCTATTCGTGCCAACCATTCGGCCACTCACTTGCTGCACGAGGCGTTGCGCAATGCGCTTGGTGATCACGTGGCACAGCGTGGATCGTTGAATGCCGACGACAGGTTGCGCTTTGATTTCAGCCATTCCAAGGCGCTTACTGACGCGGAACTGGTGCAGGTTGAAACGGAAGTGAACGACTATATCCGTCAGAATAGCCCTGTGGAAACCCGGATCATGACGCCGGATGACGCGCGCGAGATTGGCGCGCAGGCGCTGTTTGGCGAGAAATACGGCGACGAGGTGCGCGTAGTCTCGATGGGCCGCGAGGATGGGTCGGGCAAGGGCCTTGATAAACAGACCTATTCGATCGAACTCTGCGGCGGCACACATGTGAGCAAGACCGGCGATATCGGCTTGTTTGTCAGCCTGGGTGATAGTGCGTCCAGTTCCGGTGTGCGTCGGATTGAGGCGCTGACGGGTCCTGCTGCATTGGCATATCTCAACAGTCAGGACGCCACGGTCCGTGCCCTTGCCGGTGAGATGAAGGCGCGCCCGGAAGAGCTCGTGGATCGCGTAAAGGCCTTGCAGGACGAGCGCAAGGCACTGGCTAACGAAGTGGCGCAGCTGCGCCGCGAGCTTGCGATGGCCGGTGGAGCCGGGCAGGGCGCCGGCGCTGCGCCCGAGGACGTGAACGGTGTGAAGTTCGTCGCACAAGTCATGTCCGGTGTGTCTGGCAAGGACCTGCCCCCTTTGATTGATGAGCACAAGTCCAAGCTGGGCTCGGGCGCGATCTTGCTGATCGGCGAAAGTGACGGCAAGGTGGCCGTAGCCGCGGGCGTGACAGATGACCTGACCGGTACAGTGTCGGCAGTCGATCTGGTCAAGGCCGCTGTGGTCGAGTTAGGCGGTAAGGGCGGCGGGGGCCGCGCGGATATGGCCCAAGGTGGCGCCAAGGATGCCAGCAATGCTGACGCCGCCATAGATGCGGCCAAAGCCGTGATCGGAGGATAAGAGATGCCAGCCCTGTGGATTGCCCATGTGACTGTAACTGACGAAGAAGCCTATGGAAAATACGCCAAACTGGCCGGACCTGCGATTGAAAAGCATGGCGGGTACTTCATCGCGCGCGCGGGGCGTTACGTGCAGCTGGAAGGCACGGATCGACCCCGCAATGTGGTGGCCAAGTTTCCGTCTGTCGAGGCGGCCGAAACTTGTTATCACAGCCCCGAATATCAAGAGGCGCTGAGCCATGCGCGCGGCGCGTCCGAGCGCGATTTGCTGATCGTCGAGACAACTGAGTGACATCTCCCCTGCGCAGCCTTCGTCAGCGCCACGCGGCGGTTGGGAAGGTGCGTTGGATCGGGCTGCGATCCGAACGCCGTGCGGCGGTCCAAAGCGTTCCGTCCGCCGGGATTTTGGAAGATGGGTTGGTTGGCGACCATGCAAAGCCCGGACCAAGGGCGCTGACTGTGATTCAAGCTGAACATCTTCCGGTGATCGCCGCTTTGACGGGTTTGGCCGAGGTTCAGCCGGAAGATTTACGTCGCAATATCGTTATCGAGGGCATCAACCTTGTCGCACTGCGCCATGATCGCCTTAGGCTTGGCAGTGCCGTTATTCAGTTGACCAAACCCTGCAGCCCCTGTTCGCGCATGGAAAAGGCGCTGGGAACGGGTGGCTATAATGCGATGCGCGGGCATGGCGGGTATTACGCCGAAGTGCTGGAGCCGGGCTGTGTCTCGGTAGGTGACGAATTGGAACCGATCTTCGACTAGGTCGTTTTATACATCCGCTTGCGCTCATGCGGATCAAGATAGCGCTTGCGCAGGCGGATCGAACTGGGCGTTACCTCGACCAGCTCATCATCATCGACATAGGCAATTGCCTGTTCCAGGCTCATGATCACGGGCGTGGTCAGGCGCACGGCCTCGTCGGTGCCACTGGCGCGGACGTTGGTCAGCTTCTTGCCCTTGAGCGGGTTCACCTCAAGATCATTTTCGCGGCTGTGTTCGCCGATAATCATGCCGGTATAGACCTTTTCCTGCGGGGTGATGAACATCTTGCCCCGCTCTTCCAGATTCCACAGCGCATAAGCCACCGCATCGCCGTTCTCCATCGAGATCAGAACGCCTGCGCGCCGTCCCGGTATTGCGCCTTTATGCGGGGCCCAGCCGTGGAACACGCGGTTCAGAACGCCGGTGCCACGCGTATCGGTCAGGAATTCGCCGTGATAGCCGATCAGCCCACGCGAGGGGACATGAGCGATGATCCGGGTCTTGCCAGCGCCAGCGGGCTTCATCTCGGCCAGCTCGCCTTTGCGGGCGCCGGTGATTTTCTCGATCACCGCACCGGAATAGTCGTCATCCACATCAATGGTGACCTCTTCGATAGGTTCCAGCCGTTCGCCGTTTTCACCATCACGCAACAGAACCTGAGGGCGCGAGATTGACAGCTCGAACCCTTCACGGCGCATGTTTTCGATCAACACGCCCATCTGCAATTCGCCGCGGCCTGCAACCTCGAACGCCTCGCCGCCGGGTGTGTCGGAAACGCGGATCGCGACGTTGGATTCCGCCTCTTTCATCAGACGTTCGCGGATCACACGAGACTGGACTTTCTTACCGTCCCGGCCTGCCAGCGGGCTGTCGTTGATGCCGAATGTGACGGTGATGGTGGGCGGGTCGATGGGTTGCGCTTCCAGCGGTTCTTCCACAGCGAGCGCACAGATCGTGTCGGCCACGGTGGCCTTGGACATGCCCGCGATGGACACGATATCGCCTGCTGTTGCCTCATCGATGTCGGCCGAGGCGAGACCCCGGAAAGCCTGAATGCGGGTGACGCGGAATTGTTCGATCTTTTGGCCCACGCGGCTGAGAGCCTGCACGGTGGCCCCGACCTTCAGCTTGCCCGATTCCACGCGGCCGGTCAGCAGGCGACCCACAAACGGGTCCGAGCCCAGCGTGGTCGCCAGCATGCGAAAATCTTCGTTTTCGTGGGCCAGCTGGCGGGGGGCAGGGACGTGATTGACGATCAGATCAAACAGGGCCGAGAGGTCCTTGCGCGGCCCGTCCAGTTCATGATCGGCCCAGCCGGAGCGGCCAGAGGCATACATATGCGGGAAATCCAGTTGATCGTCGTTGGCATCAAGGTTGGCGAACAGATCAAAACATTCGTCCAGCGCGCGGTCTGGTTCGGCATCGGGCTTGTCGACCTTGTTCAGAACCACGATGGGGCGCAGGCCCAGGGCAAGCGCCTTGGAGGTCACGAATTTGGTTTGCGGCATCGGGCCTTCGGCAGCATCCACCAACAGCACAACACCGTCGACCATGCTCAGGATCCGCTCAACCTCGCCGCCGAAATCGGCGTGGCCGGGGGTATCGACGATGTTGATGCGATGGCCTTTCCACTCGACCGAGGTGGGTTTGGCGAAAATGGTGATCCCGCGTTCGCGTTCCAGGTCATTGCTGTCCATGGCGCGCTCAGAGACGGCTTGATTTTCCCGGAAGGCCCCGGATTGTTTCAACAATTCGTCCACCAGGGTGGTTTTTCCGTGATCCACGTGGGCGATGATCGCGATGTTGCGCAGGTCCATTTCGGCGGTTCCTCAAGATGCTTGGTCGCGCCCTACAGGGAAGCCTGCAGAAAGGCCAGAGCGAATGCACGTGATTTCAGGCTACGCGCGATTTCCGCCATGTCAGGCGAGGCCGTTCAAGCCGCAGCAAGGTGGGGCCGAGGGGGCCTATCTGAGCCCCGGTGCTGATTTTGAAACGCGCTAGGCCGGGGCTGTGTTCGGTATCCACAACGCCAAGGTCAAACCGCGTATATCCGCGGTCCGCCAGCCAGTTTGAGGCATGCCACATTAACAGGTTGTGGCTGGAGGCCGTGCGCCCGGCGGCATTGCTCCACCCGATATGGTAGGTCGCGCCGGGATGATGCAGCAGAACCAGCATAAAAGCGTGCAGCCCGTCGCAGCCCAAGGCGCGGAAAATGCGGATACCCTTCGGGTTGGCGGCGGCCCAATGTTGCACGAAAGGCAGGGGCAGGGCGTGGTAGCGGCGCTGCTTGCGCTGGGTAGCCTCGATTGCCAGAAGGTGGCTGTCGCGGTCCGTTCGAAAAGGCGTGTCGCTGATGGTTGTTCCCTGTCCTTGAGCATGACGCAGGCGGTTGCGCCATTTGCCATGTTGGGCCGCGAGGCGGCTTGGCTCGGGGGCCGTCAGGTCGAGTTCAGCCACGTATTGAGGCGTCATGACAGGGTGAAAACGCTGACGTCGGCCAAAGGCAAGCGTATCTGCGCGATCCGGCGTCGCAAGCGTGAAGGTGGCGGCGGGAAGGTGTCGGATCAACGCGGCCAAGGCATCCGATTTCTGCGCATTTTCCGTGTCTTGGGTCCAGATCGGTCCGCGGGCAATCCAGTTCACAGATATCGGGCCGAAGCGGCGGTATACCACCTGCGCACGCCCGATCACCTGTCCCTGGGTGCGGATCATATGTGCCTGCGCCATGTGTCCCATCCGCCGCACGGTGTGCAGATAGCTGGGATGTTGTTGCATCGCCAATGGACCAAAAGCGGTCAGATCGCCAGAGCAGGGCAGGATTTCCATGCCCTGATTAACCAGATGAACACCTAATTCATGGTTAATGATCTTATGAAACGAGTGGATAAACCTGTGTTGGGAATCCGTGCCCCGGCGTCGCGCCCAACCTACTACGCGGCCTTCTGTATTGCCTCGGCGGTATCTGCCCCCGTCGCGGTGATCCTGTGGGTGATTGAGTGGCTCTGGATGTAACAAAGCCGCCCGGTAGGGGCGGCTTTGCACAATACATCCGAGTGGTATCTTTCGATCAGAACGGGATTTCGTCGTCGATATCGCCGCGGTCTGAAACAGGCGCGCTGGACGGGCCGGGGTCGCCATACCCGCCGCCTTGGCCGCCACCGCCATATCCTCCGCCGCTGCCGCCTTCATTGCGGCCATCCAGCATGGTTAAGGTTCCACCATAGCCCTGAAGCACCACCTCGGTTGAGTAGCGATCCTGGCCGGATTGATCCTGCCATTTGCGGGTCTGTAATTGACCTTCGATGTAAACTTTGGAGCCTTTGCGCAGATATTGCTCTGCGATGCGCACCAGACCTTCCTGGAAGATCGCGACCGAGTGCCACTCGGTCCGTTCTTTGCGCTCACCGGTATTGCGGTCTTTCCATGTCTCGGAGGTCGCAATGCGCAAATTGCACACTTTGCCGCCATTCTGAAAAGTACGCACTTCGGGGTCACGGCCCAGATTGCCGATAAGGATAACTTTGTTAACGGATCCGGCCATTCTGACCTCCTGCTGATTCACGGTTTGTCTAACTTAGCAGTGGTTACACCACCCCATCGCGGTGAAGGAAAGGTAAAAATCCCAGATAAAATTCGCTCTTTTTCTGCAGGATGTCGCCAATTTGGCTTAGGGTTCTGGAATTTCAGCCAGAATCACGTATAGTTACGTCCGATTAGGGTTTGGGGACATTTGCCCGTTATGAAATTTACAACGATTATGCTTTTGTCGGCAGGGATGATTTTGCCCGGTGTTGCTCAGGCGGATATTTTTTCGTCGAAAAGCCGCACGAAGCTGTTCAAATCGCAGACCAGCGTTCTGGATACGCGGGCCAATGAGCAGTATAAAAGCTCGGTACGCCTGCAGCCCAAGAAGGTGATCACGCCCACGAAATGGGGCAACAATGACGGCCTGCCGACGCGGGGTTACTCGGGCAAGTATCGTGGTAAGTTCATGCAAATGGCGCGCGATGCCGCGCGGCGCAATAATGTACCCGAGGACCTGTTCTTGCGCCTGGTGCAGCAGGAATCAAACTGGAAGCCCACGGCACGTTCGCACAAAGGCGCGATTGGTCTGGCGCAGTTGATGCCGGGCACAGCCTCGGTGCTGCGGGTCAATCCGCATGACCCTTATCAAAACCTCGATGGGGGCGCACGCTATCTGGCCGAGCAATATCGCACCTTCGGGTCATGGCGCCTTGCGCTGGCGGCCTATAACGCTGGCCCCGGGGCAGTGATCAAATACGGCGGTGTGCCACCGTTCAAGGAAACCCGGAATTACGTGCGGAAAATCTGGGGCAGCTAGGCCTGGTTCAGGCGGCAAATCCGATCTTATAAAGATGAATTTCATGCGATGGATGCTTGTCCGCGTTCACCAGCGTGCCGTTGTGATGATTGTAAAGCGTGCGCCAGAAGGGCTGAATTATCACAGCTTCATCGCGCAGAATGGTCTGTAGCCGACGCATGATATCACGGCGTTTGGTGGCATCGGCCTCGGCCATGGCTTGATCCAGCAGCGCGTCAAACTCGGCATTTGCAAAGCCGGATTCGTTCCAAACGGCCCCGCTGCGATAGGCCAGACCCAGCACCTGAACCGCCAGTGGGCGATGGTTCCACTGAGTCAGCGAAAACGGGTAATCTCGCCAGTTCTGCCAAAAGTCACTACCGGGCAGGATCGAACGTTTCACAGCAAACCCTGCATCGCGCAGTTGGGCAGCCACGGCATCGCCGGTGTTGCGCTGCCATTCGTCGTCGATGGTGATCAGGTTGTGTTCGAATTCAGCCTGTCCAACCTCGTTTTTTAGCGTCTGCGCTTCGGCTGGATTATACTCGGCAGGGCCGATATCGGCATAAGAGGGGTGAACAGGGCTGACGTGATGATTGGCCGCCACCGTACCGCGCCCCGAATAACCCAGTTCCAGGCAAATCTCGTTATCGACGGCCAGGGCCAATGCGCGGCGCATGCGTAGGTCGCTATAGGGGCGCTCATCGCCAGCATCCGCTGTCTGATTGGCCCGGATCACGCAGGTGGCGGCGGTTTCGGCTCCTGACTTCACCCAGCCCTGAGTGTCCATCACATCAATGAAATCACCGACTGTTTCATAGAGCAGATCGACCTCACCGGCCTCGGCAGCGGCCACCCAGTTAGAGGGATCTGTCCCGTAATCAAGGAACTCCACCCGATCGAGATAGGGACCGCCAAACACCTCTGTGCCCCACCATGTATGATCAGGATGGCGTTCCAACACGCATTTCTCACCCACGATCAGTTCAACGGGGCGGAAGGGGCCTGTGCCAATGCCGTGGTCAAACGGATTCCCGTCATCATAGCTTTCGTGCATGATGGCGGCCGGATAATCCGACAGATTGGCCACAAGTGTCACATCCGGCGCGCTGAGTGTAAGAGTGAGTTGATGATCGTTTTCAACGCTTACGGCGTCACTGCGAAGTTGCCCTGTGGCGGCGTCTATCAACCCCGGAAAACGGCTGGACATCGAATTGCCGGGCGCGGTGCTGTCACACCAGCGCGCCAGATTGCGCGCCACATCGGCAGCGGTGAAGGGATCGCCATTGTTCCAAGTCACGCCCTGACGCAGTGTGAGGGTATAGCGGGTAGCGTCGTCATTGACCTCCCAGCTTTCCAGCAACATTCCGCGAAAGCTGCCATCGCCTTCATATTCCACCAGGTATTCAAGGAAACCCCGGGTTTGATTGCCCAGCTCGCTCCAATCATAACTGCGCGGATCGCGCATCGGGCGCACACTTTGCTGAATGCGCAGTGTACCGCCCTGACGAATTTCTGTCTGGGCTTTGACCGGGCTTGGAAGACCGATCAAAGCGCCCGCACTTGCCGCAGACACCCCCAGTGCGGTCATGCGACTTAAGAATTCGCGACGCGACAGGCGGTTGGCCTGATAATCCTTGGCATAAGTCTGGGCAGCAGGGGACAGGGATGCGGTCATTTTGTCTTCCGGGCTAGGTAGATATGCGCGCGACACTACAGGGCATCGCGCTGCGCCACCAGCCCCGGATCACGCCACATTTGCGTGAGGTTCTGATCGCGCGCGCTTGCGCAGTGCCGATGGTGTCAGGCCGGTGTGATGTTGCACGAAGCGCGAGAAATATCCGGCACTGTTGAACCCCAGCCGGGCTGCAATTTGTGCGATAGGTTGATCGCCCCGCTCGAGAAAGGTGCGCGCGGCATGCAAGCTGCGCTGGGTCAGCAGGTCCGAGGCGGTCAGGCCCGCGCAGTGTCGGCAGGTGCGGGTCAGATGGGTCGGCGTAACACCCAGCGTCTGGGCGTAATCCGCCATCGGCCGGCCCGTGGTGTAGTCGCGTTCAATCAGGGCGGCATAAGCCCTCACCAGACGTTCGGCGGCGCTGAGCTTCGGAGGTGAGGATTCCTCGGCGATCATCGCGCGTCGTAACCAGATCGTCAGCAGCGCGCCTTGGGCATTCAACCCTTCGTCCATGAAGGGACGCTTGTTGTTCTGCTCGCGCTGCATCGCTTCCAGAATGCCGGTCAGTTCGGCCTGCGCCTGCACCTCCCGAATGCGCAAAAGCGTCGGCGTATCGGGCATCAACAGCGGGCCTTGGGCGGGCACGAGACAGACAAGGCCAAATGTTTGCTTGTTAATCTCGATTGAAAATGGCGTACCTGCGGGGATCGCAAGCGCGGTGTGCACGCCAAAGCCGCGCCGGATACCCTCAATGACACAGCGGCCCTGACCACGGGTTTGCCAGATCAACGTATGATCGGTGCAGCTGTGTTGAAGCTCCATCGACCAGTTTGCGCCACCGGCCCATTGGGTGACGGTCAGTATTCGGGGGTGATGGGACAAATGCGGCCTGCCAAGTGAAATCAGTTCGGTTTTTACAGATTTGACAGACAAATATGGCCTTGTCAGGGAAAAAAGTTGAAAATTCTAAAGTTTGGCGGGATCCAGCCGGTGCCATGCGCCCATTCGTGCCCGAAACCATGTGCGTTGTCGCTTGGCAAACTGGCGGGTCGCGATGGTGGCCTTTTCGCGGGCCTGATCCAGTGTCAGATCGCCGTGCAGATGGGCGATCAGTTCAGGCGCGCCAATCGCCTTGGCCGAAGGCAGGGCCGGGTCCCAGTGGCAGAGGTTTGCACGCGCCTCGTCCAGGGCGCCGGAGGCCAGCATCTGATCAAACCGGGCGGCAATACGGCTGTTCAGCCAGTCTTTGCCGGCATCGAGCAAGATTGGCATACAGTGATCCAGCGGCAGGAGGGGGGGAGGCGTGTCGGCGTGCCAACTGGCCAACCCGCGCCCGGTGGTGGCCTTTACCTCCCACGCGCGCTGAACGCGCATCGGGTTTTGCAGATCGATCTTGTCGCGTGTGGCGGGATCAAGCGCCGAGATCATCGCGTCCAAACCCTGATCGCGCAGCATCGCATCGGCCTTGCGGCGAATATCGCCGGGGGTTTGCGGGATTTCTGCCAATCCATCGGTCAGGGCGGCGAAGTACAACCCGGTGCCGCCAACGATGATCGGGCGCTGCGGGCCACCAAGCAAGGGGGCCAGTTCGCGCAGCCACTCGCCAGCAGAGTAGGGCTGATCATACGCGATGTGACCGAACAGGTGATGAGGGGCGGTGGCCTCGTCCTCGGCGCTTGGTCGGGCAGTTAGCACGCGCCAGTTGGCATAGATCTGAATCGCGTCGGCATTGACGATCACACCACCGCCCTGTGCCGCGATCTTCATTGCCAGCGCCGATTTGCCCGAGGCCGTTGCCCCGGCAATCAACACGGGGCGGTCGGTCGGGATATCCAAGTCAAACCCGTTCATCCCGCCGGATTAACCAAATTTAGCCGCAGGTGCGAGGCGGATTTGTGTAATTTCATCTACGGTGCCGACTCTGCGATTGAACCTTGCGCCCAATTCCGACATCTTGCGCGCAAATCTGACATTCAAGTGAAAGTGCTGCCCATGGCCGACGTCAACATCCCCGCCGCAAGTTTCAAACGTGTCATGCTGAAAATTTCAGGCGAGGCGTTGATGGGGGATCAAGGGTTCGGCTTGCATCCGCCGACGGTCGAGCGGATCGCGCGCGAGGTGAAAAGCGTTCATGACATGGGTGTCGAGATCTGCATGGTCATCGGCGGTGGTAACATCTTTCGCGGGTTGCAGGGCAGCGCGCAGGGGATGGAGAGGACAACGGCCGATTACATGGGGATGCTGGCCACGGTCATGAACGCGCTGGCCATGCAAAGCGCGCTGGAACAGGAAGGCGTGTTTTGCCGGGTGATCACCGCCATTCGTATGGATGAAGTGGCCGAGCCCTATATTCGCCGTCGCGCCGTGCGACACCTTGAAAAAAAGCGGGTTTGCATCTTTGCCGCGGGCACCGGCAACCCTTATTTCACAACCGATACGGCCGCCACGCTGCGCGCCAACGAAATGGCCTGCGAGGCGATCTTCAAAGGCACTAAAGTGGACGGTGTTTATGACAAGGATCCGATGCAGCATGAAGACGCGGTGCGCTATGATACTGTCACCTATGACGATGTGCTGGCCAAACATCTCAAGGTGATGGACGCCAGCGCAATCGCCCTTGCGCGCGACAACAACCTGCCGATTATCGTCTTCAGCCTCGATGAACCCGGCGGGTTCAAAGGCATCCTTGCGGGTGAAGGCACCTATACGCGGGTACAGGACTAAGGCCACCGCGACCTGGCGCATGGAAGTCCTATACATTCCAACCCACGTCGCTTAGAAAACGGTCTCAAGATGAAAAACAGCGATTGAGGACGGCATGGCTGAGGAATTTGAGCTCGATACGGGTGATCTGGAACGCCGGATGGACGGGGCCATGACCTCGCTGAGAAGTGAATTTGCGTCGTTGCGCACGGGTCGGGCGTCGGCCTCGATGCTGGAACCGGTGATGGTAGATGCCTACGGCGCGATGACGCCGATTAATCAGGTGGGTACCGTTAATGTGCCCGAGCCACGCATGGTCACCGTCAATGTCTGGGACAAGGGGCTTGTGGGCAAGGTGGAAAAGGCCATCCGCGAAAGCGGGCTTGGCATCAATCCCCAGTTGAATGGCACGATCATCATGCTGCCGATCCCCGAGTTGAACGAAGAACGTCGCCGCGAGTTGACCAAGGTTGCCTCGCAATATGCGGAGAACGCCCGCGTGGCGGTGCGCAATGTGCGCCGCGACGGGATGGATCAGATCAAGAAGGCAAAAGCAGACGGCATGTCCGAGGATGACCAGAAATTCTGGGAAGACGAAGTTCAGGAAATGACCGACCGCCACATTGGCATGATCGACGACGCGCTTGAGACCAAACAAGCCGAGATCATGCAGGTCTGATGGCAGACAGCACCGACACCACCGGCGCTAAGACACGTGAGGGTTCACCGGTGCCCGGGGGACCACGCCATGTGGCGATCATTATGGATGGCAATGGACGGTGGGCGCAGGCGCGGGGGCGACCGCGTTTGTTTGGACACCACGCCGGCGCGCGCCGGGTGCGTGAAATTGTCAGCGCCTGTCCTGACCTCGGCGTCGAGTATCTGACCATCTTCGCGTTTTCGACGGAAAACTGGAAACGGACCCAAACCGAAGTCGCGGGCCTGATGAGCCTGTTTCGCCGCTATATCATGAAAGAGATGCAGGAGTTCGTGAAGGAAAACGTGCGGGTGCGGTTCATCGGGGATCGTCCGCGTCTGGACAAGAAATTACGCAGCCTGATGGACGAGGCCGAGGCGATGACCAGGGGCTGCACCGGCACCAACGTGACCATCGCCCTGAACTACGGGGGACGTGACGAGGTGTCGCGCGCCACCAAACGGTTGGCGCAGGATGTCGCAGACGGGCGGCTCGATCCCGCGGATGTGGATGAGGAAACGCTTCCAAAGTACTTGGATACCTATGTTTTACCAGATCCAGACCTCGTCATCCGGACCAGCGGCGAAGCGCGGATTTCCAACTTTCTGCTCTGGCAGTCGGCCTATGCAGAATACGAATTTATCGACACGCTCTGGCCCGATTTCACCCGCGAGGCGTTTACCGAACTGCTCAGTGGCTATGGCGCGCGGGATCGCCGGTTTGGGGCCGTGCCTGCATGAGTGCAGATGCGAAATGGTCTGACCTGGTACCGCGGGTTTTGTCGGCTGTGCTGCTTCTGGCGGTTTGCGGGGTCGAGATCTACGTTGGAGGCCTACCGTTCAGCGTACTTGTGTGGATTGCCTGTGGTCTGATGACCTGGGAATTGGCGCGGATGTTCAAGGCGCGCTTTCCCATCGCGTTGGCGCTGTTGAGCTCAGTTGTGCTGTGCGTGGCGGAGAAGCTGCCGCTTGTAATCGAAAGCACTGCCATGTCTCTGCCGCTGATGCTGGCCGCGGTGTTGGTCGGTATCGGGCAGGTGCCCAGGGATCGCGCGATTTACGGGCTGTTCGCAATCTGGATCATGGCGGGCTGCTATGCGTTTCTGGTGCTGCGGCATCTGGCGGGGCTGGAGTGGTTCGTCTGGCTGGTCGCGGTTGTCGTCATCTCGGATGTGCTTGGCTATTTCGCGGGCCGATTGCTGGGCGGCCCGAAGTTCTGGCCGCGTGTCAGCCCCAAGAAAACATGGTCGGGAACGGTGGCCGGCTGGATCGGCGCGGCGGTGATCGGTGTTATCTTTGGCCTGTTGGTGAAACCGGATATTGGCCTGTTCGGGCTGGCCGTCATTTCGGCCGTCGCGGCTTTTGCCGGGCAAATGGGCGATATTGCCGAAAGTGCCGTGAAACGCCGGGTCGGGATCAAAGACAGTTCGTCCCTGATCCCGGGCCATGGTGGATTGCTGGATCGGTTCGATGCGATGCTGGGGGCCTCGGCCTTCGTATTTGTTCTCTGGTTGATCGCCGCCGTGCCGGAGGTTGTATGAAACGCGTCAGCATACTTGGGGCAACAGGGTCGATTGGGCAGAACACTATTGATCTGATCAAACGCGCGTCGGGTCGTTTTGATGTCGTGGCCCTGACGGGTGGGCGCAATATCAAGCAATTGGCCGAGGATGCCATTGCCCTTAACGCCGATGTCGCCGTGACGGCTTTTGATGACTTGCTGGACGATCTGCGCGCCGCCCTCGGCGACAGCGGTGTCGAAGCGGCAGCGGGGCAGGCGGCCCTGGTCGAGGCAGCGACACGCCCGGCGCAATGGGTGATGTCGGCGATTGTGGGCGCGGCCGGTTTGCCCCCCGGCTTGGCCGCTTTGGAACAGGGGGCGACCCTGGCGCTGGCCAACAAGGAATCGCTTGTTGCGGCGGGACCGCTGCTGATGCGGACAGCGCGGGAAAACCATGCCCGCATCCTGCCGGTGGACAGCGAACATTCGGCGATTTTCCAATCCTTGGTGGGCGAGGACATGGCCGCGGTTGAGCGGGTTGTGATCACCGCCAGTGGGGGCGCGTTTCGTGACTGGCCTTTGGAAGACCTGGCCCATGCGACGCTGGAGCAGGCGGGCAGCCATCCGAATTGGGACATGGGCCAGCGGATAACCATCGATTCCGCTTCGATGTTCAACAAGGCGCTGGAAGTGATCGAGGCGCGCGAGTTCTTTGGATTCACACCCGAGCAGATCGAGGTGCTGATTCATCCTGAAAGCACGATTCACGCGATGGTCGGATTTTGCGATGGTGGATTTATCGCCCATGTCGGCCCGCCCGATATGCGCCATGCGATCGGCTATGCCCTGAACTGGCCGCAGCGCGAGGCGTTGCCCGTCGAAAAGCTGGACCTGGCTGCATTGGGGCAGCTGACCTTTCGCGAACCCGACCTGGCGCGGTACCCGGCCCTGCGGCTGGCGCGCGATGTGATGGAGCGGCGGGGCCTGTCGGGGGCGGTGTTCAATGCGGCCAAGGAACGGGCGCTGGATCACTTCATCGCCGGGCGCATCGGGTTTTTCGCCATGAATGGCCTTGTCGAAGAGGTGCTAAACCGTATCAGCGCCGATGCATCCCTTCTTGATGCCGAGATAACCCTTGATCAGGTTGGGCATGTGGACCATCTGTCTAGAACCTGCGCCGATGATGTCGTGCGCGCGCAATCAAGTTAGGACTATGGCGTGGACCTTCTGACTATTCTTCCGCAATTCGGCAGTGTTTTCTTCACGATTGTGGCGTTTATCCTCGCATTATCGGTGATTGTCGCGGTGCATGAATATGGCCACTACATCGTCGGGCGCTGGTCCGGCATAAAGGCCGAGGTGTTTTCGCTCGGCTTTGGCCCGGTGTTGTTTTCACGGATGGATAAGCATGGCACCAAGTGGCAATTCGCGATGCTGCCTTTTGGCGGCTTCGTGAAGTTTCTGGGCGATTCCAATGCCGCCAGTGCCAATGCCGAGGATACAACCACCGAAATGTCGCCCGAGATGCGTCGCCAGACCATGCTGGGTGCACCGCTGTGGGCCCGCACGGCCACGGTTGCGGCCGGGCCGATCTTCAACTTCATCCTGTCGATTGTTGTCTTTGGCGCCGTGATGATGGCGGATGGGAAGTCCATCGTTCCGCTGGTTGTGGATGAGATGCGTCCCCTGCCGGTTGAGGGGATCACACTTGAGCCGGGCGATCAGCTGATCTCGGTGGCGGGAACGGCGCTGCCAGCCTTTGATGACCGTGATGCGTTCGAGAATTTTGTCGACTCGCTGCCGGCCGCGCCGCTGCTGGACTATGTGGTGACGCGGGATGGGCGCGAAGTGACGGTGCAAGGCCCGTACCCGATGCCGCCGGTCGCTCTTCAACTTGCGCCCAAATCGGCGGCCTTCTCGATTGATATGCGGCCCGGCGATGTGATCGTCGAGGTGGACGGCGCCCCGATCTATGCCTTTGCCGAACTCCAGGAGATAGTCGAGGGGTCCGAAGGTCGGGTTCTGCAAATTAAGGTCTGGCGCGACGGAGAATTGATTGACTTTGCCCTAGCGCCGCGGCGGGTGGATGAACCGCTGTCCGAGGGCGGATTCCAGACCACGTATCGCATCGGCATCTCGGGCGGTTTTGCCTTTGAAGCCGCGACCGAGCCGTTGGGTCTCGTTGGTGCCGTGACAGGCGGGGTCGAGCAGACCTTCGGTGTGATCAGCGGGTCGGTGTCAGGGCTTTATCACATGATCACTGGCGCGATCAGCAGCTGCAACATGTCAGGGCCGATCGGAATCGCGCAAGTCTCTGGGGCGATGGCCAGCCAGGGGGCGCAAAGCTTTATCTGGTTTATCGCGGTGCTGTCGGCGGCGGTGGGTTTTCTGAACCTGTTGCCGATCCCGATCCTGGATGGTGGCCACCTTGTGTTTTATGCGTATGAGGCTGTCGCGCGCAAACCTCCCAGCGAAAACGCGTTGCGCATCATGATGACGGTGGGGTTGACCCTTGTGTTGGGCTTGATGGTGTTTGCCATCACCAATGACCTTTTCTGTCCCTGATTTTCCGGTCGGGTGGGTATACGCCCTGATTTCGCCACAATTGCACGTGTAGTTCCGCCACAATTGGTGGGCATTTTGTGCCTAGTGGTGGAAAAGAAGAACAGAACCAATGCAACACATCGTAAGCGGATATCGCGGGCTGCGCCTGCTGTTCAACCTGAACCTGGACCGGATGCTGTTTCTGGGTGCCTTGGGGGCTGCTCTTTTGATGGGCGCGTACCTGGGGTCGAACTTCTGATTTCGTAGCTCACTTGCGGGCAACGAAACACCACTCTGAATCTTTCCGAAATTGCCGTTTTGACAAGCTCAGACAGACGCGGTACTGACATCTTATTGGGGTGTCGGACTGGGCGAAAATATGTATAATAATGGCCGAGGACGCACCGAACAGGCTACAGGTGTAGGGCACATGACAGGATTGATCAGAGCGGTATTTTTTACAGTTATAACGGCAGCTTGTCTTCTTTCGCCGCAAGATGCATCAGCGCAGAATTACCGCTTCAACTCGGTTTCGATCGAAGGCAATCAGCGGGTCGAGGCTGCAACCATTCTCAGCTACGCCGGAATCGCCCGCGGCGAGACGGTATCCGCAGCTGATCTGAATGACGCCTTCCAACGCATCCAGGCCAGCGGCTTGTTCGAGAGCGTTGCGATTGAACCCCAAGGCAGCCGTCTGGTGATCACCGTTCGGGAATATCCGACCATTAACAAGGTGGCCTTCGAAGGCAATAAACGGCTGAAAGACGAAGATCTTGAAGGGTTTATCGAAAGCCGCTCGCGCCAGGTGTTCAGCCCCACCAAGGCGGAACGAGACGCCGCCGTAATCACCGAAGCCTACGAGCAAAACGGCCGTATCTCGGCGCGTGTCACGCCCCGCATCATTCGACGCAGTGATAATCGTGTCGACTTGGTGTTCGAAGTTTTTGAAGGCCGTCAGACCGAGGTGAACCGGATCGGTTTCGTCGGCAACCGTGCCTACTCGGATCGTCGCCTGCGCCGAGCCATTGACAGCAAGCAGGCGGGTTTGCTGCGGGCCATCATCGGACGGGATACGTTCGTTGAAGATCGCGTCGAATTCGATAAGCAATTGCTGACCGATTTTTACCAGGCGCGCGGCTATGTCGATTTCCGGGTCACTGGCACAAACGCCGAACTGGCGCAGGAGCGTGACACTGTTTTCGTGACGTTCAACGTTCAGGAAGGCCAACAGTTCCGCTTTGGCGAGATCACCACCGTCAGCGAGATGGAAGGTGCGGACGCCGAGGATTATCAGGACGTGCTCAAGATACGTCCCGGTATTGTCTATTCTCCTACGCTGGTTGAGAACTCGATCGCCCGGATGGAGCGGCTGGGTGTGAAACAAGGCCTCGATTTCCTGCGGGTCGAGCCACGCATCACGCGCAATGACCGCGAGCTGACACTGGATGTCGAGTTTGTTCTGACCAAGGGGCCGCGGGTGTTCGTCGAGCGTATCGATATCGAGGGCAACACCACCACGCTGGATCGTGTCATTCGTCGTCAATTCGATGTGGTGGAAGGTGACCCGTTCAACCCGCGCCGCATTCGCCAATCGGCCGAGCGGATCCGCGCCCTACGGTTTTTCTCGAATGCGGATGTGGACGCCCGTGAAGGATCACGCCCGGATCAGGTTGTGGTCGATGTCGATGTCGAGGAAACTACCACCGGGACGTTGTCGTTCGGTATCAGCTATTCGACCAATGGCGGGGTCGCGGCGACGGCGGGATTCAGCGAACGCAATTTCCTTGGCCGCGGTCAGCGGCTGAGCGCGCAAATCACCGGATCGTCCGACAATCTCAACTATTCGTTGGATTTCGCAGAGCCCGCCTTTCTGGGGCGGAATGTCGAGTTCGGGTTTGCCAGCTCGCTAACGGAAACCTCGAGCGATACGAACGAGCTGTTTGACTCGATCACCGGCGCGCTACGTCCGAGCCTGACCTTTCCGGTGAGCGAGAATGGCCGCCTGTCAGTGTTCTATTCGGCGCTCTATGGTGAAATGGACGACTATACGGGTGCATTCCCGGATGACCCGCTCACTGCTGTAAACGAAGGTGGTATTATCGCCTCCGAAGTCGCGCGGGGCGGCGAGTTTGCTAGCGCGATTGGCTACAGTTACAGCTATGATACCCGCCGTACCGGGTTGAACCCGAATGCCGGTGTGCTGTTGTCTTTCGGTCAGGAATTTGCAGGTCTTGGTGGTGATCAGGATTTTGTTAGAACAAGCGCCCGGATCATCGGCCAGACTCGCGTGCTGAACGAGGAAGTTGTGCTGCGGGCCACGCTCGAAGGCGGCGCCCTGAATTTCCTTAATGGTCAGGAAAGCCGGACGATTGACCGGTTCCGGCAGCAGGTCATTCGCGGGTTCGAGCCCAACGGGATCGGCCCGACAGAAGGGACCGAGCATCTGGGCGGGGATTACTATGCCGCGTTGAAATTTGAAGCGGAGTTCCCGCTCGGGCTGCCGGATGAGTATGGTGTCTCGGCAGGTGCGTTTTATGATATCGGTGCAATCTGGGGCGTGGATACCACCAACGCGACTGGTCCCCTGGCGTCGACCGGGTTCAATGATCGCCATGTTGTGGGTCTGTCTCTTTTCTGGGAATCACCTTTCGGACCACTGCGCATGAACTTCTCGCATGCTCTCAAGAAAGAGCCGGGCGACATCGAGCAGACCTTTGACCTGACGGTCAGATCCCAATTCTAATGCGACAGGCTGCGATTGGCATTCTCGCCAGTGCACTTATGGCCGCGGCGGTCCCCGGACCATTGCAGGCGCAGGATGTCGGGGTTGTGCAAAGCGAGATTCTGGTGCTTGACCCGGACCGTCTTTTTACGGAAACGCAGTTTGGTCAGCGGCTGAACACCGAGTATCTGAAGCAGCGTGACGTGATCATTGCCCGCAATCGCCAGTTGGAAACCGAGTTGGAGGCCGAAGAACAGGCCCTGACGGATATGCGGGCTGAAAAGACGCCAGAAGAATTCAAGGCGCTGGCCGATGCGTTCGATGAAAAGGTACAGGAAATCCGCCGTGATAGCGACCGTACCGTGCGTGATCTGGAGCTGAGCCGGGAACGCGCACCGGTCATTTTCATGCGAACAGTCGAACCGATCCTGGGGCAGTTGATGCAGGATGCGAATGGCGTCGTCGTGCTGGATGTGCGCAGCGTGCTGTTGCGGAGTAACGTGGTCGATATCACCGATGTCGCGATTTCCCGCATCGATCAGCAGATCGGCACCGGTCCAAGCAACCAGAACGCGCCCACACCTGAACCCTCCGATCCGGATCAATCAACACCGGACGCGTCACCCGAGCAATAAACGGTCTATCGCTTGCCCGCCCGAAGGGCAATTGATAGGACAACGGGACACGTGCCCAGGTGAAAGGACCCCTTATGACCGCGCCGCAAACCACCGCTGATATCACTCGCATCCAGCGGCTGATCCCGCATCGCTATCCCTTTCTCTTGGTGGACAAGGTTGTGGATATGGACGGGTACGCCACGGCTAGGGGCATCAAGAATGTCACCATGAACGAGCCGCATTTTCAGGGCCATTTCCCGGGCAAACCGATCATGCCGGGCGTCACGATCGTCGAGGCGATGGCCCAGACGGCGGCCGTAATGGTGGGGGCTGCCCTTGGCATGGAAGACAAGAACCTGCTGGTCTATTTCATGTCTATCGATAAATGCAAATTCCGACGCATGGTGGTGCCTGGCGATGTGCTTGAAATGAAATTGACCACTCTGCGTGGAAAACCCGGTGGCAAGGTGTGGAAGTTCAGCGGTGTGGCCGAAGTCGACGGCGAAATGGCCGCCGAGGCTGAGTTCACAGCGATGATGGATCTGGGCGCGGGATAAGCCGATGACAGAGCAGGGCGAAACCACGATTCATTCCAGTGCGGTCATTGAAGACGGGGCCCAGCTCGGGCAGGGCGTCTCGATCGGGCCGTTCTGCCATGTCGGCTCCGAGGTTCGGCTAAGTGATGGCGTCATCTTGAAATCCCATGTGGTGGTCACCGGTCAGACCGTGATCGGCGACGAGACCACGATCTATCCGTTTTCCTGCATTGGCGAAGTGCCCCAGGATCTGAAGTTCAAGGGTGAAAAGACCCGGCTGGAGATCGGTGCGCGTAACCGAATCCGTGAACACGTCACCATGAATGCGGGAACGGATGGCGGCGGTGGCGTCACCCGGATCGGTGACGACGGGTTGTTTATGGCGGGCTGTCACGTGGCCCATGATGTGCAGATCGGCGACCGGGTGATCGTGGTGAACAGCGCAGCATTGGCAGGCCACTGCATTGTCGAAGATGATGTGATCATCGGAGGTCTTTCAGGTGTGCATCAATTCGTGCGTATCGGGCGCGGCGCGATTATAGGCGCCGTGACGATGGTGCCGAACGACGTGATTCCCTATGGCTTGGTGCAGGCCCCGCGCGGTGAACTGCACGGATTAAACCTGGTCGGCCTGAAACGCCGCGGTGTGGCACGCGATGATATCACCGCGCTCAGGGCCGCGTTTCAGATGCTGGCGCAGGGCGAGGGTGCCTTTCAGGACCGTGCCCGCCGTCTGGGCGAGGAAACCGACAGTGACTATGTCCGAAACATCGTCGATTTCATCACCGGGGCCAGTGATCGGTCGTTCCTGACACCGGGGTCCAGCTGATCATGGCGTCGGATCTGGCCCTTCTGGCCTGTGGCGGGGCGCTTCCTATTCAGATCGCCGAGGCACACCCCGATGTCCTGCGCTTGTCTCTCAGAGGTATTCCGCATCAATTGGGGGATACCACGCAAGAGCATCGGATCGAACAGATGGGTGCCATGTTCGAGGCGATGAGAGCGGCTGGCGTGACCCGCATTGTCTTTGCCGGTGGGTTGGCGCGGCCGGAACTGGACCCCTTTGCGTTGGATGCTGTCACGATTGGAATCGCGCCGCGTCTGATGGCCGGGTTCAAGGCCGGGGATGATGCGCTTCTCAGCGAGGTCATCGACATTTTCGAAGAGCAGGGGTTCGCTGTTATTGGCGCGCATGAATTGTTGCCTGTACTTACCGCGGACGAGACGCTGAAAATCGGCATTGAGCCAAGTGCCGACGATCTCAAGGACGCGGATCGCGCCTGGGACATCCTGAATGCGCTCTCGCCTTTGGATGTGGGGCAGGGCTGTGTGGTGGCTGCCGGGCAGTGTCTTGGGATAGAAACAGTGCAGGGCACCGACGCGTTGCTGCGTTTCGTCAGCCAAACCGAGGAGCGATTGCGGCAAGGAGCCAAGGGTGTGTTCGTGAAGGCGGCCAAGCGCGGTCAGGACTTGCGCGTCGATATGCCCGCGATTGGCCCCAAGACGATTGAGGCTGTCGCGCAGGCTGGCTTGGCCGGGTTGGTGATCGAGGCCGGACGCGTGATGATCCTCGACCGCGACGCAACCCTAAAGGCCGTTGAAGATGCGGGGCTTTTCCTGTCCTCGCGGGTGATGTGATGCGGGTCTTTCTGGTGGCCGGAGAGCCATCAGGCGACAAGCTGGGTGCGGCCCTGATGGCCGGGTTGAAGTCCCTCGGCCCGGTGGAGTTTTCCGGCTTGGCCGGGCCGTTGATGCAGGCCGAAGGGATGGACAGCCTGTTTCCCATGGACGAGTTGAGCGTGATTGGTATATCGGAAATCCTGCCGAAATACCTGCATCTGCGCCGCCGCTTGCACCAGACGGCCGAGGCCATATTGGAGGCTAAACCGGACGTCTTGATCACTATCGACAGCCCCGAGTTCTGTTTGCGCCTCGCCAAGCTGGTGAAGGCCAAAAGTGACATCAGAACAGTTCATTATGTGGCGCCGTCCGTCTGGGCGTGGCGTCCGGGGCGGGCCAAAAAGATGGCCCCCTATATTGATCAGGTTCTTGCACTGCTGCCGTTTGAGCCGCCTTACATGGAGGCGGAAGGCATGGATTGTGATTTTGTCGGTCATCCGGTCGTGGCCGAATCCGCGCCCAGTGCGGAGCAGGTACAGGCGTTCCGGGATCACCATGGATTTGGCGAGAATCCTGTCTTGCTGGTCTTGCCGGGGTCTCGCCGGTCTGAGGTCCGCCGACTGGCTCCAATCTTTGGTGAGTCCCTGCGGCTGGTCTTGGAGAAACACCCGGGTCTACACCTTGTGGTTCCGACCACCAGCGGGGCGGCGGCGGTGTTGGAAGAAAGCCTGCCATCCTGGCCCAAAGCCCCTGTCGTTCTGTCACCGAATGACATGAGGGATGATGATTATCTTCTTGAAAAGAAATGTGCTTTTCATGCCGCGAATTTTGCGCTGGCCGCCTCTGGCACCGTGTCCCTTGAATTGGCGGCGGCGGGCACCCCCATGGTTATCGCTTACGACGCCGCTTGGCTGACCCGTCAGATCATCGCCGCGATGCTGAAGATCGACACGTTGACGCTGGTCAATCTGATCTCAGACACCCGCGCAATTCCGGAATTCAACGGCAAGGACTGCCGCCCTGAACTGATCGGCCCCGGCGTTTTGGCGATGATCGAGGATCACGCGGCGCAAACCGACGCGATGACACTAACAATGGATCGCTTGGGCCGAGGCGTTGAAGCGCCGGGCTTGCGGGCTGCAAAGGCTGTGATGAAACGCTTGTGAGTAACCCGGTGCCGGGTTGAAACCCGGGTTACCCGGTATGCCCGCGCCAGATCCAGCCGCCGCCCAAGATTCGACTGCCGCCGGTTTCGTAGAATACGCAGGCCTGACCGGGCGAGACTCCTTCTTCCGGCGTCAGCAATTCCACCTCGGCCTCGGTTGCGCTGATCGGGCGGATGATTGCCTCGCGCGGAGGGCGGGTCGAGCGAACTTTGACAGATACATGTCGCTCCGCCTCGCTCTCGAACGGGGTATCGCCCAGCCAATTGATCTCGCGCACTGGTATCACCCGGGTCGAAAGCAGCTCTTTCGGCCCGACGATAACCTGTTTGGCATCCACGTCCAGTTTGACCACATAGAGCGGGTCAGACAGCCCGCCGATGCCAAGGCCGCGGCGTTGTCCGATCGTGTAATGGATCACGCCGTTATGGGTGCCCAAAACACTGCCATCCACATCGACAATCTCGCCGGGTTCAGCGGCACCGGGGCGGAGCTTTTCAATCACCGAGGCATAGTTGCCGTTGGGCACAAAGCAGATGTCCTGACTGTCGGGTTTATCGGCCACCACCAGCCCGTATTTAGCGGCCAGTTCCCGCGTTGCTTCTTTCGAGGGCAGGTGGCCCAACGGGAAGCGCAGAAAGCTGAGCTGTTCGGGCGTGGTGGAGAACAGGAAATAGCTTTGGTCGCGCGCGGCATCTACAGCGCTGTGCAACTCGGGGCCGTTGGCACCTTCTTTGCGCTGAATATAATGGCCCGTCGCCATGCAATCGGCGTCCAGATCGCGCGCGGTTTCCAGCAGATCCTTGAATTTCACCCGTTCATTGCAGCGGATACAGGGAACAGGTGTGGCGCCGGCCAGATAGCTGTCGGCAAACTCGTCAATCACCGCATCCTTAAAAATGTTCTCATAATCCAGAACGTAATGCGGAAAGCCCATGTCCTCGGCCACGCGGCGCGCATCATGGATGTCCACGCCAGCACAGCAGGCGCCTTTCTTTGCCAGCGCCGCACCGTGATCATAGAGTTGCAGCGTCACGCCGACCACGTCATAGCCTTCCTCGGCCAGTTGCGCGGCCACGACGGAACTGTCCACACCGCCCGACATCGCCACAACGACACGCGTTTGCGAGGCTGGCTTGGCAAATCCAAGCGAGTTCAGGGGGTGATCCAGTGACATCCAATCCTCCGGGGGCTTCTGCCGCGCTATATAGGGTGGAAAGCGGCAGGGGGGAAGAGTGCGGCGAACACATGAGTTTTGGGGAAAATCCTAATCATTCAAAATCGCCATTTCATTTGGCGTTAAGCCTGACGGCGCAGGATATCTCCAGAGCATGAGCAAAGGTGCCAAGGATGTATCTCAAGAAAGTGGATGGGCCCCGCATGGTGACCCTGCCGGATGGCAAAACCATGACACAGGCGGATTTGCCTCAGGCAAACACAGGGCGTTGGGTCGCCTCGCGCAAACTCGCAGTGGTGCGCGGGGTGGTCTATGGGCTGATTTCTCAGGCCGAAGCACTCAAGCGTTATGACCTCAGCGAGGAAGAGTTTCTTGAATGGGTACGGGCTGTTAGCCTGCATGGCGAAGAGGCGCTTAAGGCCACAACGGTGAAAGACTATAGACAACCATAAGTAGAATTCGCTAAATGTTCTCCGAAGGTAACCAGTAGTTAACCATTATTCGCCACGTTGTTTTCAGACACATTGATAACCTGCGGAGAATCCCTATGCGTGTGCTGTTGGTCGAAGACGATCCCACAACCTCGAAAAGCATTGAATTGATGCTGACCCATGCCAACCTGAACGTCTATACGACCGACCTGGGTGAGGAGGGGATCGATCTGGCCAAGCTTTATGATTACGATCTTATTCTGCTTGATCTGGGTCTTCCGGATATGGATGGCCATGATGTGCTGCGCAAATTGCGCATGGCACGGATTGATACGCCGGTTCTGATCCTTAGCGGGGCAGATGATAATGAAAACAAGATCAAGGGCTTCGGGTTCGGCGCGGACGACTATCTGACCAAACCGTTTCACCGTGAAGAATTGGTGGCGCGGATTCATGCGATCATCCGGCGCTCGAAAGGCCATTCGCAATCGATCATTCGCACCGGCAAAATCAACGTCAATCTCGACGCCAAGACCGTGGATGTGGAAAACAAGACCGTGCATCTAACCGGCAAGGAATATCAGATGCTGGAGCTGCTGAGCCTGCGCAAAGGCACAACTTTGACGAAAGAGATGTTCTTGAACCATCTCTATGGCGGCATGGATGAACCGGAACTGAAGATCATTGACGTGTTCATCTGCAAGTTGCGCAAGAAGCTGAGCGAGGCGACGGGCGGGAACAATTACATCGAAACCGTCTGGGGCAGGGGTTATGTTCTGCGTGACCCTGAACCCAGCGAGATCGACGATCAACGCGTGGCGGTTGGGGCCTGACTTTTGCGCAGGGGCGCTGCCGCCGCTGCCCGCGATTGCCGAGGCTGGACCTTGGACCCTCGCAGGCCTATCACTTGAACAGAAATGGGGGCGCTTAAGCCCCTGACGTTCAGGGGAAGGCCGATGCAAGACAGCATCTCCGAAACAGGTTTTGACAAGATTGCGGTTGAGGCGCTGAGCGAAGCTGAAGCCAGCGCCGAACTGGCGCGTCTCGCCAGGGAGATCGCCGCGGCCAACACCGCGTATCACACACAGGACGCCCCCGATCTTTCCGATGCCGCCTTTGATGCGCTCAAGGCACGCAATGCGGCAATCGAGGCACGCTTTCCCGATCTGAAACGCGATGACAGCCCCAGCGAACAGGTGGGGGCGTCCCCGGCTGACGGGTTTTCCAAGGTCACCCATGCAGTGCGCATGCTCAGCCTGTCCAATGCGTTTGATGTCCAGGATATCTCTGAGTTTGATGACCGCGTTCGCCGTTATCTCGGTGTGAATGCGGATGCGCCGCTGGCCTATACATCCGAACCCAAGATTGACGGTCTTAGCCTGACCCTGCGTTATGAAGGGGGCGACCTCGTGCAGGCCGCGACAAGGGGCGATGGCAGCGTTGGCGAAAACGTCACGGCCAATGCCCGAACCATTGACGACATTCCGACCCGGATTGATGAGGCACCCGATGTGTTGGAAGTGCGCGGTGAAGTCTACATGAGCCACGCGGATTTCGAGGCGCTGAACATGCGGCAGGCGGAGGCCGATGCCAAAGTCTTTGCCAACCCGCGCAATGCCGCCGCAGGATCATTACGCCAGCTTGACGCGACCATCACCAAATCACGCCCGCTCAGGTTCTTTGCCTATGCCTGGGGCGCGTTGAGCACCCCATTGGCCGACACCCAGATGGGGGCGATTGAAAGATTGGCAGAGCTGGGTTTTCAAACCAACCCGCTGACGGCACTGTGCGACGGGCCAGATGCGCTGCTGGCACAGTATGCCAGGATCGAACAGGCCCGCGCCACGTTGGGATATGATATCGACGGCGTCGTCTATAAGGTCAACGATCTGGGCTTGCAGGGGCGGCTTGGCTTCCGCTCGACTACCCCGCGTTGGGCGATCGCACATAAGTTCCCGGCGGAGCTGGCCTGGACCCGGCTGGAGGGGATCGACATCCAGGTGGGCCGCACCGGCGCGCTGAGCCCGGTGGCACGCCTGCAGCCCGTAACAGTGGGCGGGGTCGTGGTTTCGAATGCCACTCTTCACAACGAGGATTACATTGCCGGGCGCGATAACACCGGTGCTGAAATACGCGGCGGCAAGGACATCCGTGTCGGTGACTGGGTGCAGGTCTATCGCGCCGGAGATGTGATTCCGAAAGTCGCGGATGTGGACCTGTCCAAACGGCCCGATGACGCCGCGCCCTACGTCTTCCCCGACATCTGCCCGGAATGTCAAAGTGCCGCGATCCGTGAAGACGGGGATGCCGTGCGTCGCTGTACCGGGGGGCTGGTCTGTCCGGCGCAGGCGGTGGAAAAGTTGAAACACTTTGTATCCCGCGCGGCGTTTGACATCGAAGGGCTGGGGGCCAAACAGGTCGAGCAGTTTTACTCGGATGGCTGGATCGCCGAGCCGGCAGATATTTTTACGCTGCAAGAACGGTACGGGCAGGGCCTGCAACAGTTGAAGAATCGCGAAGGGTGGGGTGACAAAAGCGCCGAGAACCTTTTTCAGGCCATTGAAGACAAACGCGAAATCCCCCTGAAACGGCTGATTTTTTCGCTGGGCCTGCGCCATGTGGGTGAGGTGGCGGCCGCTGATCTGGCACGTCATTTCGGGACTTGGAGCGCGCTTGTGCAGGCCGTGGATGCGGCTGCTCCGGCGGCTGCTCGTCATCTTGAAGCGGATGCTGCTGAGGTATCGGAGCGACAAGCCGCCGCGCGAGAGGGACGGCGCGCGCGGATCAAACCGACGCGCGATGCAATCTGGGAGGGGCTTGACCCTGCTGCCAAATCGGCATGGGACGACCTGACCGGGATTGACGGGATCGGGGCCACCGTGGCTGTTGCCCTGATCACCAGCCTGCAGCAAGAGGCCGAGCGCGCTTCGATCAACCGGTTGACCGACGCGTTGGACATTCAGGATGACGACACGCCTGTCAGCACCGACAGCCCCGTGGCAGGCAAAACCGTCGTCTTTACCGGCACTCTTGAAAAGATGACGCGTGCCGAGGCCAAGGCGCGTGCCGAGGTGTTGGGCGCAAAGGTGTCGGGCAGTGTGAGCGCCAAGACCGATCTGCTGGTCGCCGGGCCGGGGGCTGGCTCGAAGGCCAAGAAGGCTGCGGATCTTGGCATTGAGACGCTGGACGAAGATGGCTGGCTGGCCCTGATCGAGGGCGCATGACGGGTCGTCCTGAAATCCTGTTTCCGCTGTTTGCGGACCTTGAGACGCTGGATGGCGTCGGCCCCAAAACCGCCAAGCTGCTTGAGGCGCTTGAGATCACCAAACCGCGCGACCTGTTGGTCACTTTGCCTCAATCGGGTGTCGACCGGCGCAAACGGGAGACCGTGCAAGGCGCGGATTTGCCCGGTGTGGTGACGGTGGAGGTAACGGTGGGCCAACACCGCGCTGCACCGCGCAAGGGAGCGGCCTATCGCGTGATCGTCGAGGATGTCGCGACCACCTTCCAGCTGGTGTTTTTCCATGCGCGCGAAGATTACCTCAAACGCATCCTGCCGACGGGTGCGCGCCGCGTTGTGTCAGGGAAGGTCGAGTTGTTTGATGGCATGGCCCAGATGGTGCACCCCGATCACATTCTCGAACCGCACGAGGCCGCGGATATTCCCGAATTTGAGCCGGTCTACCCGCTGACGGCGGGGGTCACCCAGAAAACCATGCGCAAGGCGGTTTTGTCGGTACTGACCCGCACGCCTGAGCTGACCGAATGGATAGACCCGGTGCAAAAGGCGCAGGCCGGATGGCCCGATTGGCACGAAGCCATCGCCACTGCCCATGCGCCGGACGAGATGCAGGACCTTTCACCGGCGCATCCGGCCCGTGAACGGCTGGCCTATGACGAATTCATGGCCCATCAACTGACCCTCGCTTTGGCGCGCACCCAACTGCGCCGGGCCAAGGGGCGCGCGACGGTGGGCACCGGGGAGTTACAGGCGAAAGTGCTGGAAGAGCTACCCTATGCCCTGACTGGCGCCCAGACCCGCGCGATTGCCGAAATTGCGTCCGACATGGCCGATCCGCATCGGATGAACCGGCTGTTGCAGGGCGATGTGGGGGCAGGCAAAACGCTGGTGGCGTTCAAGGCGCTGCTGATCGCGGTCGAGGCTGGCGGGCAGGGCGTGATGATGGCCCCAACCGAAATTCTGGCCCGCCAACATCTGGAAGGGTTGCGCCCCTTGGCCGAAAGTGCTGGCGTGGTTCTGGATATCCTGACAGGGCGTGACAAGGGGGCCGAACGCCGTGCGAAGCTGGCGGCGCTGGCCGAGGGAAAAATCCAGATATTGGTGGGCACCCATGCGGTGTTTCAAAAGGACGTGGAGTTCGGCGACCTGCGCCTTGCAATTGTCGACGAACAGCACCGGTTTGGCGTGCGCCAGAGGCTTGAACTGGGCCGGAAAGGCGCGCAGGCTGATACGTTGGTTATGACCGCCACGCCGATTCCGCGCAGCCTGGCGTTGGCGCAATATGGCGACATGGATGTCAGCGTGCTGGATGAAAAGCCACCCGGTCGCAAACCCATCAAGACAGCATTGGTCAATCAAGGCCGGATGGATGAAGTTGTCGACCATCTGCGCAAGGCAATTGGCGAGGGGCGTCAGGCTTACTGGGTCTGCCCGCTTGTGGAAGAGAGCGAAGTGATTGATCTGTCCAGCGCCACGGACCGTTTCCAACGGCTGCGTGCCGCTTTGGGCGAGGGCAAGTTGGGGCTGGTGCATGGTCAGATGCCGCCCGAAGAAAAAGATGCTGCCATGGCTGCGTTTCAACGGGGTGACACCTCTGTGCTTGTGGCGACCACTGTCATCGAGGTGGGTGTGGATGTGCCCAATGCGACGATCATGGTGATCGAGCGCGCCGAGAGCTTTGGTCTGGCCCAGCTGCACCAGTTACGGGGGCGGGTTGGCCGCGGTTCGGAGGCTTCGACCTGTTTGCTGATCTATCAACCGCCATTGAGCGAGGGTGGGCAAAAGCGGCTGGAAACCATGCGGGAGACCGAAGATGGCTTTGCCATTTCAGAGGTCGATTTGCAGATGCGTGGCGCGGGCGATCTGATCGGGACAGCGCAGTCGGGCCTGCCACGGTTCCGCGTGGCCGATATCGAGCGGCAAAGCGCCCTGATGGCGGTGGCTCAATCAGATGCGCGCAAACTGATGGCAGATGATCCCGGGCTGACTGGCGCACGCGGACAAGCAGCCCGTGTTCTGCTTTGGTTAATGGAGCAGGACCAGGCCATCCGGTTGATCAGCGTCGGGTGAGGGGGCTGCCGTATGCAATCCCGTATTGCATCAGGCGAACACACCATGCCCTGTGGATATGGTAGGCGCCGGAAAACACACCGCAGAAAGTGACGGTTTTTTGTTTAAGATCAATGTGTTGACTTGGTTAATCTCAAAAAGTTCGCAAATGTTCTCAAAAAGTTCTTTACAAGTTCGCCTCAAAATGAGAACAAAGAAGCAACAAAAGTGAGAACATTGAGGAGATGACCATGATTGAAGATATCAAATCCGCCGCGATCCGGTCGCAGAACACGTTGCTGGAAGATGCTATTGGTGCGGTGGCATTGGTGGTCACTCTGATCGTTGGTCTCTATCTGCCCGGTTTGATTTAAAGTTTCTGCCTGCGACGTTCCGTGCCGTATGTGCCTTGCATCTCCTGTCCCCAACATATGATGCACCTTGACTGACTTTGCCTAGTCCACTGTCCCACGAGGGGTTAGCCTCAACCTCCCCTCAGGCACCAAAAGGGTCCCCACGGAACAGAGCTTTCCTTCCGCCGCCATCCCTCCGGATGCGCGGCGGTTTTTTTGTAGGGTTATGGCTTGCGGCCGGGGCGGTGTACCCAGGCAGGGATCATGAAGAAAATACAAGCGATCAGGAAAGCCAGGCTCGCCAGAATTCCAATCACGTCGCCAGACTTCCAGGTGCCCCACAGGAAGAACACTGCCGAGACGGTGAACAATACCCAGCCGGTGAAATTGAAAGACCAAACGGTGCGGGGTGACATGGCTTCGCGTCCGCTTTGTTCAGGCGCAGGAGCTTTTGGCCGCGATGCTGTCCAGCGCCTCAACAGAGGCCTCCAGCGTCAGCATGATCGAGGCATGACGGTTCTTGTAGTCCCGCGCAGGCTGCAGGACGGCCAACCCGTCAAAAGGCGCGTTGGGCACAGGTCCATCGTTTTTCAGCATGGCTTTCAGCTCATCGCGCGCCGCGCGGACCTGATCAGGGGTGCATCCAAGGATGGCCCCGCCAACCACACTTGCCGCAGCCTGACCCAAGGCGCAGGCTTTCACGTCCTGCCCATAGCCGGTGATCACCTCGTCGGCGAGTTCCAGATCAACGGTCACGGTGGACCCGCAAAGTGGCGCACGTTTCTTGACCGTGGCATCCGGTGCCTCCAGCCGCGACAGATGCGGAATATCCGCAGCAAGGGCCAGAATTTGGCCGGAATACAGTTTGATCAAGTCTGGCTGGTCGCTCATGGCTTTCCCTTTCGTCTCAGACCTCATAGATAGAGAGACCATTGCCAGATGCAAAAGGTTTTTGCCATGCGTTTTAATCCCGACAGTCTGACTTATGATGACCGTGGCCTGATCCCGGCGATCGCACAAGACCATGCGACCGGCGAAGTGTTGATGATGGCGTGGATGAATGCAGAGGCCGTCACGCGCACGTTAGAGACGGGCCGGGTGACCTATTGGAGCCGTTCGCGACAGGCCTTCTGGATCAAGGGTGAGACGTCGGGACATGTGCAAAAGCTGATCGAGATGCGTGTTGATTGCGACCGCGATTGCCTGTTGATGCGGATTGAGCAGACGGGCGCGGCCTGCCACACCAATCGGCGGAGCTGTTTCTACACGGGCATTCAGGACGGCGAGGAAGTGGAGCTGATGGCACCCGAGCCCATCTAGAGACCAACCATGACACGGACGTCTGCGGGGCTGTGGCCCGCCTCACGATAGGTTGCAATTGCGCGTGAGTCATCGCGTTTTGCCAGCCGTTTACCCTGATCATCGCGGATTAGTTTGTGATGGTGGTAGATCGGCGTAGGCAGACCCAGTAGCTGTTGCAGCAGGACATGGATTTGCGTGGCGGCAAACAGGTCCTGCCCGCGAATGACCTGGGTAACCTCCTGATCGGCGTCATCGACCACCACGGACAGGTGATAGGATGCCCCCATATCGCGGCGGGCAAGAACCACGTCACCAACGGTCTGGGCCAGGTCCTGTGGGTAAATCAGACCTGTTTCATTCATCGGTCCGGTACCGGTTTCAGTGAACTGAATCACGGAGTTTAACCTCGCCAAAGCCCGTGCCATGTCCAGCCTCAAAACCGCATCGGGCATGGGGCCTACGGGGGGAGATGGCGGGCGACAAGTGCCCGGATAAACCACCCCATCTGGTCCATGTAATGGGGCGCCTTCCTGAGGGGCAGATGCGGCGGCACGTATGTCCGCGCGACTGCATGAGCAGGGGTAAAGAAGTCCTTGATCCCAAAGTACTTGTAGTGTTTCGCGGTATCGTTTTATTCGCTCGGATTGACGTAAGACCGGAAGGGGCCAAGTCAGACCAAGCCATTCCAGATCCTCATATATTTGCGACTCCCACTCAGCGCGTGAGCGGGATTGATCCAGATCGTCGATGCGCAGATGAAACACTCCCGCCGCGGCCCGAGCCATGTCATGGGCCAGCAGCGCCGAATACGCATGGCCCAGATGCAGTGGGCCGGTCGGAGATGGTGCAAACCGAGTGGTGAATGTCACGCTTTTTCAATTATATAAACGTTAGACTTCATGTTCTGTCCCGGCAGATGATCGCCATATTCCTTGAACAGCAATCGCGCGGCGCCGCAGTCGAGCCAGCTACACATCGCCGCCTCGTAGATCTTTTCAGCCAGTGCATGATCGTTCAGGCTGAGCGCGAGAAGCCCATCTTTGGGCAAGGCCTTCATCACCAGATCAAACGTGCTGGCCGGGGCGGCCCCTGTGCCAATGACGCCAATGCAGGTGATCGCGCTGTAGGCCCCAGCAGGGATCGGCTCGGGGTCGTTCGGATCAATCTGGATCGCGCTGCGGTAAAGTCCTTTTTCCCGGGCGCGCACCAGCATTTCCTCGCTCGGGTCCATCCCGTCAATCGTCGTGAAACCTGCCAGTTGCAGGGCCAGACCTGAAAGGCCGGTGCCGCAGCCAAAATCGAGCAGGGGTGCAGAAGGGTCTTTGACATGCGCGCGCAGTGCCTCGGCCACACGGCCTGGCGTCGCATAACCGTTTTCGGCCACCTCGGCCTCATAAGTGGCCGCCCAGACATCGTACAGGTCTTTGCCGCCGTCGGGCGAGGCGTCCTGATAAATGCGGTCTAGGAATTTCTCTGACATGCGGTCAGACAATCATAAGGATGCGGGTTCGTCCAGCTTGGAGTGTTCAAGCCATTCCATCCACGCGGCTTTGGCGCGGTCGGTATAGGCCTTGTAGCGGTCTTTGCGCCCCCGACGCCCGCCTTTAAGGCCATCAACCGGGCGGAACAGGCCGAAATTGACATTCATCGGTTGGAAGGTCTTGGCGTCGGCTCCTCCCGTGATGTGGTGGATCAAGGCGCCCATGGCGCTGTCCTGAGGGGGAGCGGGCAGCGGATGGCCCTGAATTTCAGCTGCAGCCAGCCGACCGGCCAAAAGGCCCATGGCGGCGGACTCCACATAGCCCTCGACCCCGGTGATCTGCCCGGCAAAGCGGATGTTGGGCTGGCTGCGCAGGCGCATGTCGGAATCCAGCAGGGTGGGTGAATTCAGGAACGTGTTGCGGTGAATTCCCCCCAGCCGGGCGAATTGCGCGTCTTCCAGACCCGGGATCATCCGCAGCACCTCGGTCTGGGCGCCGTATTTCATTTTTGTCTGGAAGCCGACAATGTTATAGAGCGTTCCTAATGCATTATCCCGCCGCAATTGTACCACGGCATGGGCTTTGATCTCGGGCTGGTGCGGGTTGGTCAGCCCCACTGGCTTCATTGGCCCATGGCGCAGGGTTTCGCGGCCACGCTCGGCCATCACCTCGATCGGCAGGCAACCATCGAAATACTTGGCGGTTTCGCCTTCTTTGAACTCGGTTTTCTCGGCAGCGAGCAAGGCGTCGATGAACGCCTCATACTGGTCCCTGTCCATCGGGCAATTCAGATAGGCAGTACGTTCTTCTTCGGTCTCGCCCTTGTCATAGCGCGATTGCATCCAGGCGCGGGACATGTCGATGCTGTCGTAATGGATGATCGGCGCAATGGCATCGAAAAAGGCCAGCGCCTCGGTGCCGGTTTCGGCGGCAATCGCACCTGACAATGCGTCCGAAGTCAGCGGCCCGGTGGCAATGATCCAATGCCCTTCGCGCGGCAATTCGGTGATTTCGTCGTAAGACACGGTGATGTTTGGATGCGCTTTCAGCGCAGCAGTCACCGAAGCGGCAAAGGGATCGCGGTCAACGGCCAAGGCCCCGCCCGCGGGCAGGCGGTGTTTGTCGGCAGTTTGCATGATGATGCCGTTGGCGGCGCGCATTTCCCAATGCAACAGGCCCACGGCGTTTTGTTCGTCATCATCGGAACGGAAGGAGTTGGAACAGACCATCTCGGCCAGATCACCGGTGCGATGGGCGAAGGTTTCAACCTTGGGCCGCATTTCGTGAATGATGACCTTCACGCCCATATGGGCGGCCTGCCAGGCGGCTTCGGATCCGGCCATACCGCCGCCAACGATGTGTAAAACTGTGCTCATGTCCCGCGATGTAGGGGATTGCCTCGCGTTTGGAAAGGGTCAGGACGGCGGGTTGGCACCCAGATCAAGCGGTAAGCCCGAGGGCAGGGTGTCGGGTGCGCCCAAACGTCCGGTTTTCGAGACAGGATCGGTCAGAGCTTCCAGAAAGGCGATCAATGCTGCGACGTCACGATCGCTCAGCGGGACCGGTGCAATCTCAATCGCGGCGGCGATGTTGAGGGCTTCATCGAAATCCTCCATCGCACCCAGATCGGGCGTGTCCATACCCGGAAACACGACGGCCTCGCCCATATATTCGGCCAAAGCCGTCATCGGATCAGCATGGTGGCGAATGACGCTGTCCAACGTGGCATAGGCACCGCTATGGCCATAAGGGGCGGTCAGCGCGACATTGCGCAGCGAGGGCGTACGAAAGCGATAGTTATCCTCTTCATTACCCGTTACGGCACCGCGTCCATGATCTGCCATGGCTGCCCCGTGCCCCTTGCCAGGGCCAATCTGAGGCATTCCGATGGCATGAAAATCATGATCGGTCTGAAACGGACCTGCATGGCAGGCGGCGCAATTGGCCTTGCCATAAAAAAGCGACATGCCGCGCAGGGCATCATTGCCAAGCGCGCTGTCATCACCACGCAGGAATGCGTCAAACGGGCTGTCAGTTGCGCGGAATTCATACGTAATGAAGTCGGCAAGAACCTGCGCGATATGGGCGATGTGCACAGGCTCCTCCGCGCCGATCAACCAATCAAACCGCTGACGATAGGCAGGCGTGTTATTGACCCTGCGCGCCAATAGATCCCATGCCCCATCCAGCCCCATGATGCGATCAGCGGCCACCGCATCTGCCACGGGGTTGCTGCCGGGCTGCCCGGCCATCTCGTCCGGCGCGACCATCGGCATCAGCGCTTGCGCGGCCAGTGCCGAGGTGACTGGACGTTCCAGACGTCGCCCATCCGGCAAGCCAAAACCAAATCGTGTGCTGGCATCTGCCGCAACCCGGCCATCATGCATCAGGATCTTGAACTCAGCCGCGCCAAGATTGAACAGTGCAGGGGTGTGCCGCGCAATCCGCGCAGCCGCCTCGATATCGTCCTTGCGCGCGGGTCCGAGCCCGACAGCCCCTTCGCCCAAAGTCAGTGCAACCGCATCGGCGCTGGCGGCTTGAGGGTTGTGGCAAGTGGCGCAAGAGATGTTCTTGTTACCCGACAGGATCGGGTCAAAAAACAGATCCCGTCCCAGCAGGACCGACGTGGCCCCCGGCACCGGGAAATCCTCGGGGGTGATGGCACGCGGAAGATCGCCGGCCAAAGAGTGGCCAGAAGATACCCACAGCAAAATGCAAGCAGCCCAAACGCGCATACAGCTCCAGCCGTTATCCCCAGATCACCTAGGTCTACAGCAGCACCGCGCCCGGAAAAACGCCCGTTCTGGAAATTGAATGGCGCGGATTTGGAAACACTTTGCTTAAAAAGCTATTGAGTCCACTCTGGCGGGCGCTTTTCGATGAAGGCGTTGATGCCCTCTTCGGTGTCGCGATCCAGCATGTTTTCGACCATCACGTCGCGGGTATAGTCATAGGCCGCGTCCAGCGACATTTCCAACTGGTTGTAGAAAGCTTGTTTGCCAATCTTGACAGCGGTTCCAAGCTTCGCAGCCAGAGTTTCGGCCAGTTCGTTGGTGGCGGCTTCCAACTGATCATGGGGTACGGCGCGGTTGATTAGGCCCAGTTCCAGTGCGCGACCTGTCTCGATGAATTCTCCCGTGGTCAGCATCTCAAACGCCTGTTTGCGAGGGATATTCCGGGACAAGGCCACCATCGGGGTTGAGCAGAAAAGCCCGATATTGACTCCGTTGACGCCGAAACGCGTGCCCTCGGCCGCCACGGCCAGATCGCAGGATGCGACCAGTTGACAGCCCGCTGCGGTCGCGATGCCGTGGGGCTGTGCAATCACCGGCTGGGGCAGGGCGCGAATGGCGGTCATCACCCGCGCACAGCGGGTGAAGAGGTCGGCAAAGTAGGCCTTGCCGCCATCTTCGGCCTGCCTTCCCGCTGTCATTTCTTTGAGGTCGTGCCCGGCACAAAACGCCTTGCCAGCCCCGGCCAGGACGACCACGCGGATATGCGATTGCGTGGCCAGCAGATCAAATTCGCTTTGCAGGGCCGCTAGCATCGCATCGCTGAGCGCGTTCAGTTTTTCAGGCGCGTTCAGCGTCAGGCGGGCAATTGCACCGGTATCGGCACGTTCCAGAATTGGCATCTTGTCTCTCCCATGCGGTTGTGTCCTTCTTACGAAAGTCGGGACAGGGAGGGAAGTATGGCGTTGCAATTCACCGCGGGCGAATTGATGGCCTATCTGGACGAGGTGTTTCCACAGGTACAGGGTGATTTTTCCATCGAAGAGTTGGCTGAAATGTATGTACGCACCCGCTTGAATGTCGAAGAGCGGCATTTGCGCCCGGGGAACACGGTCTCGGGTCCGTCTATTTTTGCGCTGGCCGATGTGTCGGTCTATCTGGCGGTAATGGCGATGGTGGGCCGCGAAGCACTGGCGGTGACCACCAATTGCAGCATTGATTTCATGCGCAAGCCCATGGCTGGAAAAGACTTAATAGCAGAGTGCAAGCTGTTGAAATTGGGTCGCGTTCTGGCTGTTGGTGATGTGCTTGTCTACTCGGAAGGCCAAGCTGCCCCGGTCGCGCGCGCCAGCCTGACCTATTCCATCCCGCCTGCCCAGTCCGCGGCCTCGGCAACCCAGACCTGACCTGACCAGCGCCCGACTATGGGATCAACGAGATCGAAGTCCAACTCGGGGTGTCGGTGAAGATGCAGCCGCGCCATCACCGCGCGCGACAATGCGTTATTGGGGGCGGTGTAGGCGAGAATCCGGTCAACGCCCAACCGCTGAAACGCATCTTTCAAGGCGCTGGAGGCAGCTTCGCTCGCATAGCCTTTGCCCCAGGCGCGGCGCAGCAATCGCCAGCCGATTTCAAAATGCGCACCAACCGGGTGGGAGGCATCATGCGCCATCACATCCACATACCCGACAAATCCATCCGGGTCCGAGACATGCAGCCGCCCGATTCCATCCCGCTGTGTTGTGTCCAGATAGTTAGAGAGCTTGGCCATGCTTTCAGCCTCGGTCAGCGTGACACCGTAATCGACCATGGAGTGGGCATCGGCATGCAGTTTGGCAAAAGCGGGCAGGTCGATGGCCTTGAACGGTCGCAAGGTCAGGCGGGATGTGTGAAGGGGATAGGTCATGGGCCAGGAATAAGGGGGCAATTGGCGAGCTGCGAACAAAAAAGGGCCGGAGGGATGCTCCGGCCCAGTAGGAAGAGGCCCAAACGGGGACGTTACGGCCTCCAGAACCATTTGAGGTATTCGCGATGCGCCTCATCCCGCGAGAGGCCAATATCGCTGAGCATCGCGTCATCAAGGCGCCGCAGATGCGCACGTGTGCGGCTGCGATTTGTCCAGACAAGGATCAGATAAGCCACCTGCACCGCCCAACGCGACGCGACAGGCAGGGTGCGGCTGGTGGACAGCTGCGCAAGGGCCATGTGGTCGGTTTGTGTCAAGCTATGTATTGGTACAATCCTTTCCTTGTTTTGATACAATTCGCATGATAGCTGTGATTTTTGTAACAATCCTTCTTTCACTCTGCTAGGAAAACATTGTGACTGATACAATTTGGCCGCCAACTTTCGCCAATGCCTCCGACCCTAAGTACATTGTGTTGGTACAATCTCTGCGCGGAGCAGTTCGCTCCGGAGCGCTGTCACCTGGGCACAAGTTGCCCCCTGTGCGCGAACTGGCCTGGGAGCTTGGCATCACGCCGGGCACCGTGGCGCGTGCCTATAAACTGGCGGCGGATGAGGGTTTGGTGGACACCGGCGTAGGCCGGGGAACGTTCGTGGCGGGTCAGAACCCGCAGGGGTTTTCGGTTCCCGATCAGCTACTCAACACCGTACAGCCCAATGCGATTGATTTCCGTGCGGTGCGTGTGCCGGATGTCGGGCAGGATGCTGTGATCCGGGCGATCATGGGCGATCTCAGCAGGGGCGGCCCGCATGACTACATCGACTACCCCAACACCTACACCAAGCGTCCGGCGCGTGAGGCGACGACCGATTGGATCGGGCCGGACAGATTAGGGCGTATCACATCTGATGATGTGGTGATGGGGCTGGGTGCACAGAATACGGTGATCATGGCGTTGCAGACAGTGTTGCACGGGGCGAACCCGGTGATCCTGACCGAACAACTTGCCTATCCCGGCGTACGCCACGCGGCGCGGCTGTTGCGGGCACAGTTGATCGGGGTTGAAATGGACGACGAGGGCATGCGCCCGGACCGGTTGGAAGAGGCGTTGCGCCGACATGGCGGCCAGGTGCTTTTGACCTCGGCCGAAGTGCACAGCCCGACCACCAACCGTACCACGCTGGCGCGCAAGCAACAGATTGTTGCCCTTGCCCGGAAGTACAACCTGCAGATCATCGAGGATGATTGCCATTGCATCACCCGACCAGAGGAACCGGCCTATCGCGGGATATGTGCGGAACGGGCGTGGTTCATCTCATCCCTGACCAAGTCGGTCTCGGCGTCCCTGCGGTTCGGTTTTGCGGTGGCTCCCAAAGGGCAGGCCGAAATGGCCCGGCAAGTGGCGCAGAGCACATTCTATGGCATGCCGCAGCCGATCCTTGATGTCTGCGCCGAGCTGATGCGATCAGGTGAGGCCGAGCGTATTCGACATCAGGTTGAGCAGCGCGTGGCCGAACAGGTCAGGTTGGCGGTCAACAGGCTTGGGCAATGGGATGTCAGCTGGCGTCAGGATGTGCCGTTCGTGTGGCTGAAACTGCCGCAGGGTTGGCGCGGGTCAAGCTTCGCGCGGGCCTGCGAGATCGAAGGGATACGCATCAAGGCTGCCGATGAGTTTGCTTTGCCTGATGGCGCTGCCCCGCATGCCGTTCGGCTTGGTCTTAATGCGAATATGAAACCGGCGCGATACGAACAAGCGTTGCAGAAACTGTCAGATATGCTGGCCCGCCCACCAGAGAGCGTGGATCTATGAGAAAATATGGGGTAAAATAATACCTATTTTATAACACATTGAAAACCATAGTATAATAAGACTTCGCGGCTCTTGACTGTACGCCCCGATCAGATAGAACGCAGCGATCAAATGACACCCCAAGGGGATACGAAATGAAAACCTATTCTGCAACACCGGCAGATATCGACAAGAAATGGATCCTGATCGACGCCGAAGGCATCGTTCTGGGACGTCTGGCGTCGATTGTCGCCACCCGCCTGCGTGGCAAGCACAAAGCCAGCTTCACGCCTCACATGGACATGGGCGACAACGTGATTGTCATCAACGCTGACAAAGTTCAGTTGACCGGCAACAAGCGTGAAAAGCCGAACTACTGGCACACCGGCCATCCGGGCGGCATCAAATCGCGCACTACCGGCCAGATCCTGGAAGGGGAGCACCCCGAGCGTGTTGTGACCCAAGCGGTCAAGCGCATGCTGCCTGGCAACCGCCTGAGCCGTCGCCAAATGACCAACCTGCGCGTTTATGCAGGCGGCGAGCATCCGCACGAGGCGCAAAGCCCCGAAGTGCTGGATGTGAAATCCATGAACAAGAAAAACACCCGGGTGGCACAGTCATGACCGAAGAAATCAAATCCCTCGAAGGGCTGGAAGCGGTTGCCGAAGGCGCCACAGACGCCCCCGTTGTTGACGCCGCGATCGAGCGTGAACCTCAGCGCGATGAACTGGGGCGTTCATATGCCACTGGCAAGCGCAAAGACGCGGTTGCCCGTGTCTGGATCAAGCCCGGATCGGGCAAGGTTCTGGTACGCGACGCCAAGGGCAACTACATCGACTACACCAAGTATTTCGCGCGCCCCGTGCTGCAGATGATCCTGCGTCAGCCGTTCGAAGTGGCCGGTGTTGCCGATCAGTTTGACGTGATGGCCACGGTCAAAGGCGGTGGCCTGTCCGGTCAGGCCGGAGCGGTCAAGCACGGCATCTCGAAAGCCCTGCAGCTTTATGATCCGTCGCTGCGTGGCGCATTGAAAGCCGCTGGCTTCCTGACCCGCGACAGCCGCGTGGTGGAACGTAAGAAATACGGTAAGCGCAAGGCACGTCGGAGCTTCCAGTTCTCCAAGCGTTAAGCTGCTTTATCAGATTTGCGAAAGGGCTGCCCGATTGGGCGGCCCTTTTTTGTTGGGGCTTAGCTTGAGAACGTCAGTGTCCCGGTTTGCCAAAGGATAAACACAGCGATACCTGTATTGGTCGCCACCCCGGCAAAGATGCCAATGCGGTGTCTGGCAAACAGCCCGCCTTCCAGATATTTCCGGCTCATCCGCCAAGCGATGTAGCCAGCCACCGAAAACAGGCAGACCAGAAGGAAGGTGTCAAACTGAACCTCGGTGCCGTCCGGCGCGGGCAGCACATAGGTCAGCGCCTGATAGCCTGCGCCAATCGCCAGAAAGGCCAACGCCTGACCATTGCTGCGCAGAAGAAGATACCCCAGAAAAAACAGGGCGCAGAGGATCGCTGTCATCGTCATTCGTCGGGGGGAACCAATCCAAGTCCACGCAAGTAGACCCCGATACCGCTCTCCAGCAGATCCTCGGGCGAGAATGGGGACACGGTGCCGGGTGAGTTTCGCGCGAACAGTTCGACCACGCCGTGGCTGAGGGCCCAGATATGGGCGGAAAACATCGAAGCCGGTGGCCGTTTCGCGGCGGGGATATGCTGACTCAGCTCGGTCGCGGCGCGTTCCAGAACATCCCGCGCCCGGCCTGAAATTGCGGCCAGTTCAGGCGTACGGTTAACCGAAATCCCGCTCTCGAACATCGCGATGTAATGGCCGGGATATTTGCGGGCAAAGGCTAGATAGGCGCGCCCTGTGGCCTCAAAAGATGCCAGAGCCGAGGGCTGTCCCTTGTCATAGGCGTATTGCATCACATCGGCGAAAATCTCATAGCCTTGCCGCGCGGCTTCGGCAATCAGGTCTTCGCGGCCCTCGAAATGCCGATATACCGCTGCGGGGGTGACCCCGGCTTGTTTGGCCGCCTCGGACAGGGTAAACCCGGTCGGGCCCTTCGCCTCGATCAGGCTGAGCGCGGCCTCAACCAGCGCTTGCCGGAGATTGCCGTGGTGATAGCCTCGTTTAGGCATCCCAGATCTCGGGCCCGCCGGAGACTTTGGTATCTATCTGTCCCAGTGCCTTGGGGTCTTTGCGGGCATAGTCAATGCTGTCGAGCACCCGGCGCAAAGCGGCCAGACGGGCGCGGCGCTTGTCGTCCGAGCGGATCACGGTCCAGGGGGCATGATCGGTGTGGGTACGCGTCAGCGTCTCGCCGATGGCAGCGGTGTAGGCGTCCCATCTTTTCAGGCCTTCCACGTCGATCCAGCTAAGCTTCCATTGTTTCAACGGGTCCGCCTCGCGCTTCATGAAACGGCGCAGTTGCTCTGCGCGCCCGACATTCAGCCAGAACTTGAACAGGTGTATGCCCTCCTCGACCAGCATCTTCTCGAAATCGGGGGTTTGGGCAAAGAAATGTTCGCGCTGTTCATCAGTGCAGAAATCAAAAACCTTCTCGACCACGCCGCGATTGTACCATGAACGGTCATAGAACACGATCTCGCCCCCGGCGGGCAGGTGGTCAATATAGCGTTGAAAGTACCATTGAGTCCTTTCCACGTCCGAAGGCTTGGAGAGCGCTACAACCCGTGCGCCCCGAGGATTAAGATTCTCGCGGAACCTTTTGATTGTGCCACCTTTTCCGGCGGCGTCCCGACCCTCAAACACGATGGCAATCCGTGCGCTGGTCTCTTTCGCCCAAGCCTGAAGTTTGACCAGTTCGATCTGCAATCCCAGCAGGTCTTGCTCGTAGGCCTTGCGGGGCATCCGTTCGGAATGCGGATAATCGGATGACAGGATATCGCCTTTTTCCGAGCGCCTGATGGCATTGCGGATCGCATCGGGGGCGTCATTGTCAAAATACGTGCTGATCGCGCCGTCAAATGGCAGCTCCATGAGCCTCTCCTTTTTTCAGCCAATATGGGGGTTTACGGCCCTGGGCGCAATCCGGCGCGGGCGGCGGCGCGGTGGATGGCGGCGATCACCTCATCCTGCGCGGCGTGCTGGGGCATATGGCCCACGCCGGGCAATGGGGTCAGCACAGCATCGGGAATGGCCTTGGCCAGAGGCTCGGAATGGATGGCCACCCCGACGGTGATATCGTCTGCGCCATGGACGATCTCGGTTGGGACAGCGATCTGATCATAAAGCGGCACCATCGCTTTGATTTGACCAAGCAGGTTGCGCCGTTGCAGGGCATTGGCGCGCAAGGCATCTCTGCGCAATGTCAGGGCGGCCCCGAAATGGTGTAGATACCCCTGCGGTACCGGATTGGGTGCAAAGACGCTGGCCACTCCGCTCTCAACCCGTGTGTCGGGAACAAAGGACGCCAGCAAAGGGTTCACGACAGGGGCCAGAAGCGGGTGGGATGTGACCTTGTAAAAGAAAGGCAAGCCCGTGTCCCATGGGTGTGAGGCAGCCGCGAGCGGGACCAGTGCTGACAGGCTGTCTGGTTCATGTACGGCCCAGGCCAGCGCCACAGCCCCACCGAAACTGTGACCCAGAACGATGGGTTTGTCGGCCCCCAATTGCCGTGCGGCAGCGGCCAGAAGATGGGCCTGCTCTTGCAGCGTTGCCCCGGTGGTGTTGATCCGATCGGTGAACCCATGGCCGGGACGATCCAGCAGGATAACGCGGTAATCCGAGGCAAGGGCAGGGGCCAGATCCAGCGTCATGTCGCGCAGGTTGCCGCCTGATCCGTGTAGCAGAACCACGTCAGGCACCGAGCCATCCTGTGGCCCGAAAACCTGCGTGTGGACCTGAGTGCCATTCACGGTCAACAACTGTCCCTGCGGAGCAAATTCTGCCTCGGCGGCAGCTTCGTGTTGACCCGCGCGGTGCATCACCCAGGCCCAGAAACACGCGAGGGCGATCAGGAATATCAAAAACTTAACGGCCAACGGCATGCAGATCGAATGGGGTCGTCTGATATATCTGGTTGATCCAGTTGCCATAAAGCAGATGCGCGTGGCTGCGCCAGCGATTCTGCGGATCAAGGCTGGGATCATCACCGGGATAATAGTTGCAGGGCACGTTGATGGGCGTGCCTGCCTCCACATCACGGTCATATTCCTGTTTCAGCGTGTCGCTGTCATATTCCAGATGGTTGAAAATATAGAGCGCGTTATGCGCCGCATCCTCCACCAGGCAGGGCCCGACCTCGTCGCTGGCCAGAAGGGTGGTCAGGCCGGGGGCAGCGTCAATCTCGGACTGGCGCATTTCGGTCCAGCGGCTGACCGGAATGACGCAATCATCCGAAAACCCCCGCAGATAGGGCGAGGCAGGGGCCATATTGCGGTGTCGAAAACAGCCGAAGGCTTTGGCGTTCAGCATGTGTTTCTTCACGCCATGGAAATGGTTGATCATGCCCATCCCGCCCCAGCACACGCCAAATGTGGAATGCACATGGGTCTGCGTCCAGTCAAAGACGCGGCACAATTCATCCCAATAGGTGACGGCGTCAAAATCGAGATGTTCAATCGGGGCACCGGTGATCACCAGCCCATCGAATTTCTCGCCCGATGCCTCAACCTCGGAAAAGGGGCGGTAAAAGCTGGCCATATGTTCCGCCGCCGTGTTCTTGGTGCGGTGTTCGGACATGCGGATCAGCGAGAAGTCGATCTGCAAGGGCGTGGCCCCGATCAGCCGGGCAAACTGGTTCTCGGTCTGGATCTTCTTGGGCATCAGATTGAGCAACGCAATGCGCAAGGGGCGGATATCCTGCCGCGCGGCCTGATCCTCGGACATCACCATCACGCCTTCGCGCGTCAGCACGTCATAGGCGGGGAGGTCTGAGGGAATCTTGATCGGCATAGGATTGCTTTCAAAGAGGTTGTGCAGAGATAGTTGATCAGGCCCGACGTGCAAGGGCGTCGGAGATCAACATGTCAAACTGGTCTGCTGATTTGACGGCTGCAATTTCATCGGCGGTCACCGAGACGCCCCAGTTTTCCATCGCCTGGTAGCGCGGCTGGCGGTGTTCCAATGCTCGCGCATACGTCCAGCGGATAAAGCTGTCAGGATTAACATCGCCATCCGAGACATTGTTTTCCTTGGTATAATCTTGCCATGCCTTAAGCAGGAATTCCGGCTGATACGCCATAGGTTTGGGTGCCTTGTCAAAGCGACGGATCAGTTCCTTGGTATGAGCCTCATCGCCTTTGATCCAGACCAGCAGGCAGTGGCTGGCCAGTTCGTTCAAAAGCGCGTCATCGGGGTCATTGCCATCGACCCACTCACAAATTGAGCCACCGGTGTCGCAGACGAAATTCGGATAGCCGTAAAGGGCTTCGGCCCGCTCGATGAAATAGCCTGTGTCGCGCAGGGCCGATATCTCGGCCGCGCGGAACTGTTCCTGACGTTTGCGGTACTCCTCGATCGGCAGGCCGCCCTTGGCAGGATCGCCGGGCTTGCCCAGCCAGGTCGAGACCGGCGAGAGATTGTTGAACGTGATGTTCGAACCGATATAGATCGAGTCGCTGCGCAACAGATCGCGCAGAAACGGCACCTTCATCGCCTCGGCCTTGGCATTGTCGGTGATGTGTTCGCCCAAGTAGCGCGTTCCGATCCGGTAATCTATGGAATAGTGAAACCAACTGCCCGTATCGCGCAACAGGTTCGAGATATGGGTCTTGCCCAAGCCTGACATGCCATAAAACAGCACACGTTTATTGGGGGCGTTCTGCAAGTCTTGCGGGGTCTTATAGATCATCACTCGGTGTCCTTTGGTGGCCCGTGGTACAAAGCCAGCGCGGGCGGGTCAAATCCAAAGGCATCACGCATCAAAAAACCCCGCCTGAGTGAAGGGCGGGGTTTTTGGTGTTTGTCAATGAGAGGTTTACTTAGAAGCGGAAACCAACCTTCACACCAGCGGCAATCGCATCGTTATCCGAGAAATTCGCGCCGATGGTTGTAGCGGTCGAACCGATGTCAAAATACTTGATTCCAGCTGTGATTTCCCAGCTTTCGGTCTCGTATTTCGCAGCGACACCGAAGCTGGTGAAGCCGTCCTTGCCCGACAGGTTGCCGACCGTGTCGTTTCGATCTTCTTCATAACCGAGAGTCAGAGCGCCGGACCAGTTTTCGGTAAAGCGGCGACCGACGCCCACCTCGAAGGTCCAGGTGTCTGAAGGTTCGCTCGCAATCGGCACCGCCCCCCCGAGAAAGTCGGATGGGCGAATCTCAAACTTTGTCCACTCCTGCCAGCGCGCCGAGCCGAAGATAAGAGTATCTTTGGCAATGCCGCTCTGCGCATGGATTGTGACGGCTTGCGGGATTGTCACGTCAAACGGGGTGCCAGTGTTGTCACGGAAACTGTGCTCGATTTCGGACTCGTAGGTCACGGCAAACTTCATCGCGATATCAGGGATCTGGTAGGCCGCGCCAAGTACGTAGCCCGCCTGGTAATCTTCGTTCACGGACAAAGAGTAGTTGGGAGGCAGAGGCAAGCCTGCCGTCACGATGTTCACATTCCCTTTGAGCGATTGAAGACGCAAACCACCGTAGGCGCTGATTCGTGGTGTGAAATCATATTTCACCAAACCAGTGACGGCGAGTGATTCCACCTGAGCATTTGAGCCAGAGAAAGGATAGGGGGTGCCGGCGACATAGCTGACATCTGCGCCCACAGTTTCCTGCGAATAGATTGCAAAGCTCAGTTGGTCATTGACCTGACGTTTCCAACCCAGTTCAAAACCCTCGTAGCTCTTTTGGATATTGCCGGATTGAACCGCCCCACCGGCGACAGAGCCGCTCACGTTTGGGCTGACTGTCGAAAACGAGAATTCAACGTAGTTCTCGCCTTCTTCAAACAGGATTTGCGATTTGTCACCGCTGCGTTGAATTCCGCCTGCGTGTGCAGCCGTCGCCGCCACGCTGAGCGCGCAGGCTACCTTTACGATGTTCTTCATTGTCCCTACTCCTCCTCCTGAGCGTTGCAAGAGACACTATCTACAAAGTTGAATCGGTCAAACTTTGACGCCACGTAACAGACGCCACGTCATGAAACGCGCTCCGGACCGACGCAGTTTTGCAACAGATATGTGGCAAATCAGTGATTGTGGCGGGTTTCGGCCCAGATATTAATATAATTTGCGCCAAAAATCACCACCGCACCCAGGATGACGGCAACGTCAATCGGCTCGGAATAGAGCAACAAGCCCACCACGGCGATCACCGGCAGGCGGGCAAAATCAATTGGAATCACAACCGTCGCGGGGGCGATCGACAAGGCGGTTGTCAGACAGAAATGCGCCAGCAAGCCGCAGCAGCCGATCACAACCAGCCATGGTATCGACGCGGAGGAGGGCAGGGCGATGTCACCATCGAACCCCGCGCAGAGTACGCCAAAGACACATTGCAGAGCGGTCATCCAGAACAGGATGCAAGTCAGGCTTTCGGTGCGGGTCAGCCGCTTGGTGAAGATGATCGAGAAGGCAAAGCCGACCGCGGCCAACGCGGCGGTCATGGTCCCTACATTGATGGTCTCCGGGCTGGGGCGGGCAACAATCAGAATGCCGATAAACCCCAGGATCGCGGCCAGCGCACGGATGCGGGTTAACTTCTCCCCCAGCAACAGGGGCGACAGAACAAGGACCCAGAGGGGGGACGTGAATTCAAGCGCAAAGACCTGCGCGAGGGGAATCGCCGTCAGGGCGAAAAACCAAAGGTTCTGCCCGGCAAAATGCGAAATGTTGCGCGCTGTCTGCAGACCCATATTGCGGGTGGTGATCTGGCGGTGTGTTCCCGTGATCCCGGCAACGATCAGCACGATAAGAAATCCGACGATGCTGCGGAACAGCATGATCTCGAACGTATCCAGTTCAAAACTCACTGACCGCCCGGCCACGGCCATAAGCGAAAAGGAGGCAATCGCGCCGGTCATCCAAAGGGCGGCGCGCAAGGCAGCACCCTGCGTTGGTTGGGCCTGTTGGCCGATCACTCCCACTCGATGGTGCCGGGGGGTTTAGAGGTGATGTCGTAAGTCACGCGATTGATGCCCGGCACCTCGTTGATGATGCGTGTTGCGGTTTCGCCCAGGAATTCGTGGCTGAACGGATAATAATCCGCCGTCATGCCATCCACCGATGTCACGGCGCGCAGCGCACAGGCAAAATCATAGGTCCGCCCGTCGCCCATTACGCCCACGGTACGTACGGGCAGGATCGCGCAGAACGCCTGCCAGATCTCGTCGTAAAGCCCGTGCTTGCGAATCTGGTCGATATAGACCGCGTCTGCCTTGCGCAGAATTTCCAGCTTTTCACGGGTGATTTCACCGGGGCAGCGAATCGCAAGGCCGGGGCCGGGGAAAGGATGACGCCCGATGAAACTGTCTGGCAGGCCTAATTCGCGCCCTAAGGCGCGCACTTCATCCTTGAACAACTCACGCAGCGGCTCGACCAGTTTCAGGCCCATCTTTTCGGGCAGGCCACCGACGTTGTGGTGCGATTTGATGGTGACCGACGGGCCGCCCGAAAAGCTGACCGATTCGATCACATCCGGGTAAAGCGTGCCTTGGGCGAGGAACTCGGCCCCCTCAATCGTGTTGGCATGTTTCTGGAACACATCAATGAACAGCCGCCCGATGATCTTTCGCTTGGTTTCGGGATCAGACTGCCCGTCCAACTCGCCCAGGAACAGCTCGGATTCATCGGCATGGATCAGCGGGATGTTGTAATTGTCCCGGAACATGGTGAGGACTTCGGTTGCCTCATCCTGCCGCAACAGCCCGTGATCGACAAACACACAGGTTAGCTGATCGCCAATCGCCTCGTGAATGAGGACGGCGGCAACCGAAGAATCAACGCCCCCCGACAGGCCACAGATCACCTGCTTGTCGCCAACCCGCTCGCGGATCTTGCGAATGGCCTCTTCGCGGTAGGCGCCCATGGTCCAGTCGCCCGTGAAACCGGCCAGACGCACGAAGTTTTCATACAGTTTGGCGCCATTGGGCGTGTGGTGCACTTCGGGATGAAATTGAACCGCATAGAACCGGCGCGCAGGATCGGCTGTGATCGCATAAGGCGCGTTGGGTGAGGTACCAAAGACCTCAAAGCCCGGGGCCAGCTTGCTGACATGATCGCCATGACTCATCCAGACCTGTTCGCGGTCATTGTCGTCGGCAAACCATCCCTCCAGCAGGTCCAGATGTTGCACGGTCGGGGTGACATACGCGCGGCCAAACTCGGCTGTCCCGCCGCCGCCTGAAATCTTGCCACCCTCGACCTTGCCGCCCAGTTCCTGCATCATCACTTGTTGGCCGTAACAGATACCAAGGATCGGCACGCCAGCCGTAAAGGCACTTGCGGGTGGGCGCGGGCTGCCCTCGCGCACGACACTGTCGGGGCCGCCGGAAAAGATGATGGCTTTGGGCGCGAAATTACTCAGAAATGCGTCGGTGACATTCTGATAAGGGTGGATTTCGCAATAGACATTCAACTCGCGCAGGCGGCGGGCGATCAGCTGGGTGACCTGGCTGCCGAAGTCGATGATGAGAAGGCGGTCATGGGATGTTTGGCTCATGAAAACCTACTAGGCCGGGGATGGAGCATGTGCAAGAGCGGTACACCCGGCACGCACCAGAATAGTGGCGGTCGCGATGTCGCTTTTTGTCGGGTATGGTGCAGAATGTCGCTTTTTCCCTTTATAGGCCGCTATTTTCACCTGATGTCTTCGGGCCTTGCGATACCGTCATTGAGGAACGCGCCCAGAGGGGGTGCATGATTTTCTTGCAAGGGTACGACAAGATGGCCGAAGCAGCAGCACGCAGACGTGGACGGGGTGGAGGCGGCGCAGCCCGCCGGGCGGAACGCACCGCCGTCAGCATCGAGACCGCGAAATACATCGAACGCAACATCCCCAACTTCGAGATCCTCACCGAAGAGGCGCTGGATATCATCGAGGCCAATGCCGAGCAGGTGCTGGAAGAGATTGGGGTGAATTTCGTCGATAACCCCGCCGCGCTGGAACGCTGGCGCGCCGCCGGTGCCGATGTGGATGGAGAACGCGTTCGCATTCCTAAAGGACTTGCCCGCGAGCTGATCAAGACGGCCCCGAGCAGCTTCACGCAACATGCCCGCAATCCCGAACGTAACGTGGTGATTGGCGGCAAGAATCTGGTTCTGGCCCCGGTCTATGGCCCTCCTTTCGTGCGCGATATGGATGGTGGCCGTCGTTACGCCACGATGGATGACTTCGAAAAATTCGTGAAGCTGGGCTATATGTCGAAATGGCTGCACCATTCGGGCGGCACGGTTTGTGAACCCACCGATGTGCCGGTGAACAAGCGTCACCTTGACATGCTGCTGGCCCATATGACGCTGAGCGACAAGCCGTTCATGGGGTCGGTCACCGAACCCAGCCGTGCCCAAGACAGTGTAGAGATGTGCGAGATTCTGTTCGGCGAGGATTTCGTGCAGGAAAACACGGTGATGACCTCGCTGATCAACATCAATTCGCCGATGACCTTCGACGACGTGATGATGGGCGCGATGGAGATTTACGCGCAGAACAATCAGGCTTGTATCGTCTCTCCCTTCATCGTTGGCGGGGCCATGGCACCGGTATCGGTCGCGGGCACGCTGACTCAGGTGATGGCCGAGGTTCTGGCCGGCATTGCCTATAACCAGCTGTGCCGTGCCGGGGCACCGGTGATCATGGGGGCATTCGTGACCTCGATCGATATGAACTCGGGCGCGCCCACCTTTGGCACCCCCGAGGCGGCGCACATTACCTATGGGGCCGGTCAGATCGCGCGGCGTCTGGGGCTGCCCTATCGCTCGGCCGGGTCGTTCAATGGCTCGAAACTGCCCGATGCGCAGGCCGCCTATGAAACCTCGAACAGCCTGAACATGGGCCTGCTGGCCGGTGTGAACTTCATGCTACATTCCTGCGGCTGGCTGGAAGGGGGGCTGGTGTCGTCCTTTGAGAAATTCGTGATGGACGCGGATCAGCTGGGCACGTTGCACCACCTCGCCAAGGGCGTTGAGATGGATGAAAACGGCCAGGCGATGGATGCCATCCGCGAGGTGGGCCCAGGCGGTCATTACCTCGGCTGCGCCCATACCCAGGCCAATTTCAAATCGGCATTCTGGCGCTCGAACCTGCTGGATTACAAGCCGTTCGAGCAATGGGCAGAAGAGGGCGAGCGCGATACCATGACCCTGGCCAATGCCAAGATGAAGCAGATGCTGGACACCTACCAGAAACCTGCGATGGATCCGGCGATTGCCGAGGCGTTGGCAGCCTATGTGGCGCAGAAAAAGGCGTCGATGCCGGACGCGTTTACATAGGTTTGGATGATGGATGGGCGACACGCAGTAAGCGTGCTTCGCCCAGCATCACAATCAGAATATCCACATGATCGGTGGCTGAATAGGTCGCATCGCCCGATTTGCGACGCTGGTCCATATCTGCCTCGATCTCCATAAGCTGCATCAATGCTTCGCCCGAGCGCGGCAATCGCCCGGCGCCCAGATGTCGGCGCAGATGAATGCTGCGCCGATACTCTGCTGCGCCGATCCGGGCGGCCTGAATAAGCAGGCGGGGGCGGCGCAATGTGTCCAGCATCGTGAGGATGTGATTCATGTGATGTCTCCCGGTGTTCATGCGGTTTGATGGCACAACTTCAGGTGGTGTTGCGCGGACCTGCATTGCAGCGTGCGATGGGGTGCGGCGTTGTTTACCTTTTGGTTACAATTGTTGTGATTGTGGAAACAATTAACGAACCGGTAAGGTTTGCTCGGATAGGTTGAGTGCGTTTTGTGGATAACTCTGTGGGAAAATGCCGTGCAGCTGTGGACAAATGCGGAACTGACACCAGAATTCGAAGAGAAGACGCAGCGTGACGTGCAGTATTGATCATATCCCCGGTTGGGTACCCCGGACAGCGATGCGCTATCTAGCGCATACAGAAAAAGGTGTCTCGATCAGGGCGCTTGCCCGGGACGCGGGCTGTCATGCCTCTACCGTGCTTCGGCAAATCCGCAGTTTTGAATCCCGACGCGAGGACCCGCTTGTCGATGATGCTCTCAAGCGACTTGGACAACATGTTCCTCCGCTGAAGGCCCCCGGTTCTCCGAAGAAGGAGATAAGGATGACTGCATTACGGACCCGGATAACGACCAAGAACACCCTGTCCGAAAACCGTCTTAAACAGGATGGGCGACGCGCCTTGCGCCGCTTGTCCGAGACCGGCTCGATCCTTGTTGTCGCTCCGGCGATGGACAAGGCCGTGATTGTGCGCGAGGCGGAGGGCAAAGAGCCGACCCGCATTGGTATTGTCGACAAAGAAGTGGCCGAGGCGATGGCCCTCAAGGGGTGGATCCAATGCGGTAAATCGGGCCGTGTGACCCGTTATCGCATCACCCGGGCCGGTCGTGAGGCGCTCAATCACCTTCTGGCGGATGCCGACGAGGATGAGATGGGATTTGCCGAAGCGCAGAGCCCGTTTGAAGCGGACCATGGTCATGCTGCACCAAGACCAACGCGGCGCAAACGGTATTCGGTGAGCGAGACCCCTTTGGTCGGGCTGGCCCGGCGCAAGGATCGCGATGGGCAACCGTTTTTGCCCGACGAATTGGTGCGCGCGGGCGAGCGTCTTCGAGAGGATTTCGAGCTGGCCCAGATGGGGCCGCGCGTGACCCAGAACTGGGATCAGTTTCTGACCGGAGGGGTCAGTTCCGAGAGTGGTGGAACGCCCGGTGAAACGGGCAGTGCAGCCCGCCAACGGGTAACCGGAGCCTTGCGCAATCTCGGCCCGGGATTGGGGGATGTGGCGCTGCGCTGTTGTTGCTATCTTGAAGGGCTTGAGCGGATTGAAAAGCGGATGGGATGGTCCGCGCGATCCGGCAAGATTGTTCTGCGCATCGCGTTGCAACGGCTGAAACGACATTACGACGATTTGGGTGATGCCGGTGGGATGATCGGTTAACAATAAAAAAGGCCCGAGGATCACCCCGGGCCTTTCTTGTTATTCTAAAGAGCGATCAAGCAAGATCGAAACGATCTGCGTTCATCACCTTGGTCCACGCGGCGACGAAATCGGCGACGAATTTTGCACCGTTATCGGCCTGCGCATAAACCTCGGCCAAGGCCCGCAATTGTGCGTTTGAGCCAAAGACCAAGTCGGCCCGCGTTCCGGTCCATTTGACCGCTCCCGAAGCCCGATCACGCCCTTCAAACAGGTCCTGATCCGCGCTGGTTGAAGACCACTCTGTCGCCATATCCAGCAGGTTCACGAAGAAATCCGTGCTTAGTGTGCCAACCCGGTCGGTCAGAACGCCATGCGATGTTCCGCCATGATTTGCACCCAACACCCGCAGGCCACCCACGAGCACGGTCATTTCCGGCGCTGTCAGGGTCAGCAATTGCGCACGATCCACCAACATATGCTCGGCCGGAACGGTATACTTGGCCTTGGCATAGTTACGGAAACCATCCATTTGCGGCTCCATCGGGGCAAAGCTGTCCGCGTCGGTCTGATCCTGGCTTGCATCGGTGCGGCCCGGCGCAAACGGCACCGTGACGGGGTGACCGGCTGCGGCTGCGGCCTCCTCGACACCCACATTCCCGGCCAGCACGATCAGATCGGCCAGCGAAACCGGTTTGCCAAAGGACGATTGTACACCTTCCAATGCGCTCAGCACCTTGGCCAGCTTGGCAGGTTCGTTGACTTCCCAATCCTTTTGCGGGGCCAGACGGATGCGTGCGCCATTGGCACCGCCCCGTTTGTCCGAGCCTCTGAAAGTCGAGGCCGAGGCCCAGGCGGTGCTGACCATTTCGGATACGGACAGATCGGTGGCCTTGATCGCGTCTTTCAGGGCCGCGATTTCGGCCTCACCGATTGGATCATGCTTGGCTGCAGGGATCGGGTCTTGCCAGATCAGGTCTTCCTCCGGCACTTCGTCGCCCAGATAAAGGGCCTTGGGACCCATGTCGCGGTGGGTCAGCTTGAACCAGGCGCGGGCGAAAGCCTCGGCAAACTCTTCGGGGTTTTCGTGGAAACGCTTGGAGATTGGTCCGTAAATCGGGTCCATCTTCATTGCCATATCCGCGGTGGTCATCATCAGAGGCACTTTCTTCGAGGCGTCTGCGGCATCAGGAGCCATATCTTCCTCTTTCGGGTTCACAGGCGTCCACTGATGCGCCCCGGCGGGGGATTTGGTCAGTTCCCAGTCATAGCCAAACAGCACATCGAAATAGCCATTGTCCCACTGGATCGGGTTGGGCGTCCACGGACCTTCGATGCCCGACGTGATCGCGTCGCCGCCCTTGCCGGACTTGAAGGTCGAAAGCCAGCCAAAGCCCATTGCTTCAAGGTTTCCGCCCTCAGGCTCAACGCCGACATGGGCGGCATCACCTGCGCCATGGGCCTTGCCAAATGTGTGCCCACCCGCGGTCAGGGCCACGGTTTCTTCGTCATTCATTGCCATCCGGCCAAAGGTTTCGCGGATGTCCTTGGCCGAGGCCAACGGGTCAGGATTGCCATCGGGGCCTTCGGGGTTGACGTAGATCAGGCCCATCTGCACGGCGGCCAGCGGGCTTTCCAGATCACGATCGCCCGAATACCTGCTGTCGGGCTTGTCGCTGGTGGCCAGCCATTCCTGTTCGGAGCCCCAGTAAACATCTTCTTCCGGTTCCCACACATCGGCGCGACCACCGCCAAAGCCAAAGGTGCGCCCGCCCATCGATTCGATGGCGCAGTTGCCCGCCAGAATCAGCAGGTCGGCCCAGGAAATCTTGTTGCCGTATTTCTGTTTGATTGGCCAAAGCAGGCGGCGCGCCTTGTCGAGGTTGCCATTGTCGGGCCAGCTGTTGAGCGGGGCAAACCGTTGCTGCCCGGTGCCCGCGCCGCCACGGCCATCACCGGTGCGGTAAGTGCCTGCGGCGTGCCATGCCATGCGGATGAACAAACCACCGTAATGGCCGTAATCCGCAGGCCACCAGTCCTGACTGTCGGTCATCAGAGCGTAAAGGTCTTCTTTCAGCGCCTTGAGATCAAGGGATTTAAACGCCTCGGCATAGTTGAAACCCGCGCCCATCGGATCACCCTTGGTGTCGTTCTGGTGCAGGATTTTCAGTTTCAGCTGGTTTGGCCACCAGTCACGGTTGCTGACATGTTTCTTACCTGACATCGGGCATTTGATATCGCCGTCCATAAAATCCTCCATGGGGTTGGGTTCGCGGTTTAGGGGGGCCGTCCACGACAGTGGAGCGGCACAGTTTGGAATTCTTCTAAAGTAAATACGTCGAGGGTCATAAAATCCAATTGCAGTTTCTTCTGATTGCGATAGTTTTTGGTTATGAATTTGACGCTTCGCCAACTCACGTATTTCAAGGCCCTTGCGGAGCAACGCCATTTTGGCCGCGCAGCCGAAGTTGTGAACGTCTCGCAGCCTGCATTGTCGGTGCAGATCCGCGAAATGGAGACCACCTTGGGCCAGCCTCTGATTGAACGGCGCTCACGCGATGCCGCGCTGACTCCGTTCGGGCGGATGATTCTGGATCACGCGGAAAAAGTGTTGATTGAAATGCAGGCCCTCGGTGAGGCGGCGCGTTGGCATGGCGGGTTGTCGGGGCGCTTGAACCTTGGAGTGATTCCGACGATTGCGCCTTACATTCTGCCTGATGTGCTGGAAGCGTTGCGCAGCGATGACATCTCGTTGGATGTGCATGTTCAGGAAGCCAAGACCGACCGGCTGATTCCGCTGCTGCTCTCGGGTCATCTGGATGCGGCGGTGATGGCGTTGCCCGTCGCCGTCGATGGCTTGGTCGGGGCAGGGCTGTTCGAGGATCGTTTCATGCTGGCGGGCAGTGCGGCGCGTCTGGCCGATCTGGGGGCGCGGGCCGAAACATTGCGCCCCAACGGGTTGGGGCGAGCGCCGGTGTTGCTACTGGAGGATGGTCACTGTCTGACCGATCAGGCGTTGGAGCTGTGCGGACGCGCGCGTAGCCATGCCCAGATCGATATGGGTGCTTCGTCCCTGCCTACTTTATCAAGACTTGTGGCTGCGGGTTTCGGGCTGACGCTGATCCCCGAGTTGGCCGCCCCGACCGAGTTGCGGGCGGCGCCCGACATGCGCGTGATGCGCTTTGCCGCCCCCGAACCATGCCGTCAGATCGGGTTGGTGCGACGCGTTAGCAGCAATGATGAAAGCTGGTTTTCCGAGCTGACTGATCTGTTGGGTGCCGTGGGATCACGATTGCTGGCACAGGCCCGGGCTGATCTGCCGCTTCCAGCTTGAAAAAGAAGCCCGTGCCCCCGAAAGAGCACGGGCCTTAAACACCAGACAACCTTGAAACGCGGTGGCACTTTTTAACGTTAGAAGCCGGGCGCTAGGCTGACTTCGTGAACTGGAACTCCCCACCGCTATGAACTATAGGTAAGAGGTGTTACCAAACCATTCGCGGGGAATAATTCGTGCGAGACCTCAAAATACCCGAGCAGCGCCATCCTGAGAAGGCGCATCGCCCGTCAAATCCGCAGCCAAAGAAACCCAGTTGGATTCGCGTAAAGGCCCCCGGTGGCAAGGGGTATGCCGATACCAACAAGATCATGCGCGAGCATAAACTGACCACGGTCTGCGAAGAGGCAGGGTGCCCGAACGTCGGTGAGTGTTGGGGCCAGGGCCACGCCACCATGATGATCATGGGCGAGGTCTGCACGCGGGCTTGCACCTTCTGCAACATCGCCACCGGCAAGCCGCCCGAGGATCTGGACGCGTTCGAGCCGGGCCGCGTTGCCGATGCTGTGGCCAAACTGGGATTGAACCACGTTGTTGTCACCTCGGTAGATCGTGACGATATTGCCGATGGCGGGGCCGAACATTTCGCCCAGACGATCCGCGCGATACGACATCGCAGCCCGAAGACGACCATCGAGATTTTGACGCCTGATTTCATCAACTGTGATCCGTCGGTCCTGGAAGTGGTGGTCGAGGCACGCCCGGATGTGTTCAACCACAATCTTGAAACTGTGCCGGGCCTCTATCCGAAAGTGCGTCCCGGCGCGCGTTACTTCCATTCGCTGCGCTTGCTACAACGCGTGAAAGAGCTGGACCCCTCGATGTTCACAAAGTCCGGTATCATGGTGGGCCTTGGCGAAGACCGGCTGGGCGTGCATCAGGTGATGGATGACATGCGCGCGGCGGATATCGATTTCCTGACCATTGGCCAGTATTTGCAGCCAACACCCAAGCATCATGCCGTTGATCGTTTCGTGCACCCGGACGAGTTCGCAGCCTATGAGAAATCGGCCTATGGCAAAGGGTTCCTGATGGTGTCAGCCACACCGTTGACGCGGTCGTCTTATCACGCCGGTGATGATTTCGCGCAGCTGCGCGAGGCGCGGACCAAAAAACTGGCCGAAGCCTGATATCAGGATCGCCACTACACAAAAAAACACCGGCCAAATCGCGCCGGTGTTTTTTTGGAACTTTGGAACTTTCGAGGCGTTGATCAGCTTCCCCAGGTGCGGACCGGGCCACAGTCCATATGCACGAAGTTAGAGCCGGAATACTTGCCGACACCACCACCGCGACAGGCCTTGGCAGCGCGGTACATCTGGCTGACCGAGCGGGAGGACAGGCGCAGATCGGCGGCCTGACCACGCATGTGGCGGGAATTCTTGGCCACGCCACGTCCACGACTGCGCAGCATCGCGTTGGTCTTGGGGCTGCGGTAGCCAGAGAGCAACATGTAGGGTTCGTGCGAATCCAGAAGGTTGTGGGCGGCTGCCATGATGTCGATGGTGCGGATGTCGATGCGATGCACATCGTCGGTACGCCAGTCACGCATGAAATTCTCGATCTCGCGTACGCCGTCTTTCAGATAGTCGCCTTCGATCCAGTAGATCATATCGATTTTCTCACCGGTTCGTGGTGATGACATGCGTAGACGTCGGATATCGCCCGCGCCGCGTAGAAAACCTGCTGCATTTGAAAAGGTTGGTGCGGCTGTGATTGTGGTTGCTGCGAAAGCACCCAAAATGCCGCGTCGCGTCATGCTCAATGTCATACTAGCGCCTGTCCCGTCGCTTACCTGTTTATGCCACATGTTAGTGGCTCTGCCGTCCCATCCCCCGATGCACTATGCTTATTACATATTAAGAATCACTGAAAAAGGGCGTTTTTGTCGCATTTAAAACTCGCAAGCGTTTTCGGCGATTTTTTGCGCAAAATGGAGTCTTTGTGCCACATTTGTGCAACGCGCGGCATCGAACGCTGCTTCATTTCGGCGCGGGCGCCGCGATGATGCAAAATTGATTGGACAGGGGATGGGTCTGTTTCCGATATTTGATAGTACAGGGGCATAACGATTGACGCAGGGGAATTCGATGCAGTTAGTAACACGGGGTTCTGGGATTCGAGGAATGATCGCTTTGGCGATTGTGGTCCTTGTTTACATTGTGACAACAGCACCTGTGGCCGCGCAGGTGACCGCCTTCAAACAGGCCGTCGCCGAGGCGGCATCGGATGATCGAGACCTTGCAGGATATTATCGCGACAACGCTTACGCGAGTCTTTGGACCGGTCAAACGCCGGAGGATCAGGCGCGGCGCAAGGCGCTGTTTGCCGCCATTGCCGGGGCGAAGGCCCATGGCTTGCCGACAGATCGCTATGATCCGGAAGGATTGATGGAGCAGCTCAAGGCCGTGCGCAGCGCTCGCGATCTTGGCTTTGCCGAGGTCGCGATGAGCAAAACCTTCCTGCGCCTCGCATCCGATCTGCAAACCGGGGTGCTGAAGCCGGCAAACGTTGTTCCGGGCAACAAGCGCGCCGTGGTCGAGCGCGATCCCACCACGTATCTGAGCGAAGTAAAATACGCCGACCCGCGCCGGTTTTTCCGCTCGCTGGCACCGCAAACCAATGAATATGCCCGCCTGATGAAAGAAAAGGCCCGGCTTGAGCATCTGATCGCGCAAGGCGGCTGGGGCAAGACCGTGTCGGCAAAAAGCCTGGAACCGGGCCAGACGGGGCCCGCTGTTCTGGCACTGCGCGACCGGTTGGTGGCGATGGGATATCTGACCCGCAATGCCAGTGGCAGATATGATGCAGCCCTACAAAATGCTGTGCAAACCTTCCAGGAAAACCATGGGCTGGAAGAGGATGGTACCGCCGGGGCGGGCACCATGACCGAGATCAACACCTCGGCCGAAGAACGTTTGAAATCGGTGATGGTGGCCTTGGAGCGGGAACGCTGGTTCAACCGCGAGCGCGGTACGCGGCATATTCTGGTAAACCTTACGGATTTCACCGCTCGCATCATCAAGGACGATCGTCAGGTTTTCACCACCCGCTCGGTCGTGGGCAAGAATGTTGGCGACCGCCGCACGCCCGAGTTTTCCGACGAGATGGAATTCATGGTGATCAACCCGACCTGGCATGTGCCGCGCTCGATCACTGTCAAGGAATACCTGCCGATGATGAAGAAGAACCGCAATGCGGCAGGCCATCTGAAGCTGTATGATCGTCGTGGTCGGGCGGTCAGCCGCGGGGCGATCAATTTTGGCGCCTACAACGCCCGGAACTTCCCTTACTCGATCAAACAACCCCCCTCATCGCGCAATGCGCTTGGGTTGGTGAAGTTCATGTTTCCCAATAAGTACAACATCTACCTGCACGACACACCATCCAAGAATCTGTTCCTGCGCGAAACGCGGGCCTACAGCCATGGCTGTATTCGCCTGCAACAACCGTTCGAGTTTGCTTATGCGCTCCTGGCTGATCAGTCGGATGATCCCGAGGGTTTGTTCCACTCCAAACTGCGCACTGGCAGTGAGACCAAGGTGATGCTGGAACGGCCGATCCCGGTCCATATCATCTATCGCACGGCTTTCACCACTCCGCAGGGCAAGGCACAGTATCGTCGTGATGTCTATGGACGGGACAACGTGATTTGGAACGCCCTGTCCAAAGCAGGGGTTTCGCTGGCCGGCGTTCAGGGCTAAATCATCTTCCAAACCAAAGCGTTTTGCCTGGCACCCCGGACGGTGGGGCAAAACGCTGAGTGACATATTGGTGGTCCACGGGTTTCGTGACAAAGAACAGGTCAAGGTGTCCGCGAATCGCTTTGGGAGGTCTGAGATGGCATTTACAGTTCAGCAGATTGCGACGGCGCTTGGGGCACAGGCTTTTGGCACCGTTGATATCGAGATCACCGGAGCGGCCGAGCCGGGCGATGCGACCCCCGGTGATCTGGCGCTGGCGATGAAGCCTGAATACGCCGAAGCCCTGCCACAAGGGGCCGCCCGCGCCGCCATGCTATGGGACGGTGCCGATTGGCAGGCTCTGGGGTTGGAGGCGGCGATTGTGGCGCCGCGTCCGCGCTATGTGATGGCAGGACTGACCCAGTTGATGGATCCGGGACAGGGCTGGGCCAAGGGCGTGCACCCGTCTGCGGTGGTCGATGAGAGCGCTTCTTTGGGCGAGGGCGTGTCTGTCGGCCCACTGGCTGTTATCGGTGCCGGGGCCCAGGTCGGTGATGGCACCGTGATCGGCCCGCAATGTTTTGTGGGGACCGACACGGTCATCGGTCAACAAGGTTTCCTGCGCGAAGGCGTGCGGATCGGTGCGCGTGTCATGATCGGGGACCGCTTTATCTGTCAGCCCGGTGCCGTCATCGGGGCGGATGGATTTGCCTATGTCACCCCGGATGTCTCAGGCGTGGAAAAAGCCCGCCAAACCCTGGGGGATCAGGGTGATATCACGGCGCAATCCTATGAGCGCATTCACAGCCTCGGATCGGTTCGCATGGGCAATGATGTCGAAGTTGGGGCCAACAGCACGATTGATCGCGGTACGATCCGCGACACGGTGATCGGTGATCGCACCAAGATCGATAACATCGTTCATATTGGCCATAACTGCGTGATCGGCGCTGATTGCCTGCTTTGTGGAATGACTGGGTTGGCAGGGTCGGTTACCGTGGGCGATAACGTGGTTTTGGCCGGTCAAACCGGAGTCGGTGACAACATCTTTATCGGCGACAATGTGATCACCGGAGGTGGGACCAAACTGCTTTCCAATGTACCGGCGGGTCGGGTGATGCTGGGCTATCCCGGGATCAAAATGGACAGCCAGATGGATATCTACAAAAACCTGCGTCGTCTCAAGCGCCTGTTCGCTGATGTCGCAGAGTTGAAGAAAACGGTTTCAAAACCCGACACGAGCGACTAAATCCTGCGCATCGCTGCAGGTGTGAGGTGACGGGAATGAGCATCAACGACCGTGTGATCAAGATTATCGCTGAACAAGCCGTGCTGGAGCCGTCGGATGTGACCCTCGACAGTACGCTTGAAAGCCTTGGTATCGACAGTCTCGGCCTGGTGGAAAGTATCTTTGCCATCGAGGAAGAGTTCGACATCTCGGTGCCCTTTAATGCCAACGCCCCGGACGAAAGCGATTTTGATATCTCGTCGGTGGCCTCGATCATCGAAGGTATCAAGGTGTTGGTGAAAGAGCAGTCGTGAAGCGAGTTGTTATCACCGGTGCAGGCACGATCAACGCGCTGGGGCAGAATGTGCCCGACACGCTTGAAGCCATGCGAGAGGGGCGCTGTGGTATCAGCGAGTTGGAGTTTCGCGACGTCGAACGGTTAGCGATTCGTATTGGCGGGCAGGTCAAAGGGTATGAGGCCGAAGGGCGGTTCAATCGCCAGCAATTGTCGCTTTATGATCGCTTTACCCAGTTCACTCTGATCGCTGCGCGCGAGGCAATTGCGCAGGCGGGTCTTGAGTTTTCCGGTGATCTGGCGGCGCGGGCAGGGGTGGTGTTGGGCAATTCGGGTGGTGGGATGACCACCCTCGATGACAATTACCGTACCGTTTACGAGGATGGCAAAAACCGGGTGCATCCCTTCGTGGTGCCAAAGCTGATGAACAATGCCGCGGCGAGTCACGTGTCGATGGAGTTCAACCTCAAGGGTCCAAGCTTTACGGTTTCAACAGCGTGTGCGTCGTCCAATCATGCCATGGCGCAGGCCTTCCAGATGGTGCATGGTGGCGCAGCCCCCGTGATGATCACCGGCGGCTCGGAAAGCATGCTCTGCTTCGGCGGTGTGAAGGCATGGGAGGGGCTTCGGGTCATGTCGAAGGATGCGTGCCGCCCGTTCTCGGCCAACCGCAACGGTATGGTGCAGGGCGAGGGCGCGGGGGTTTTCGTTTTCGAGGAGTATGAACACGCCCGCAAACGGGGTGCGGATATTCTGGCCGAGGTGGCAGGGTTTGCCATGTCCTCGGATGCCGCTGACATCGTCATGCCCTCTAAACAAGGGGCCGCACGGGCCATCAAAGGCGCGATGCAGGACGCCCGGATCAATTCTGATGAGGTCGGGTATATCAACGCCCACGGAACCGGCACGGCGGCCAATGACAAGACCGAAAGCGCGGCTGTGGCCGACGTGTTCGGTGCGCATGCGGACAAGCTGATGATGTCCTCGACCAAGTCCATGCATGGTCATCTGATCGGTGGCACAGGCGCGGTAGAACTTCTGGCCTGCATCATGGCGTTGCGTGATGGAATCGTGGCGCCGACCATCGGGTATCAGGAACCGGACCCCGAATGCGCGCTGGACGTGGTGCCGAACGAGGCGCGCAAGGCGGATGTAAAAGTGGCCCTGTCCAATGCCTTTGCCTTTGGCGGGCTGAACGCGGTGCTGGCGCTTAAACGCGCGCCCTGAACTCTGCCCCAAAGAAAAAGGGCGCGATCCTATGCAGATCACGCCCCCTGACATTCACATTTCGCTAGCTTAGTTTTCAAGCACCGAGGCGTTTTCAAACGCGGCAGTGAAACCAGACAGCGATGCCTTGATATTGACCTTCTGGTCAGGCGCCTGCGCCGGCACGATTTGCAGGGTGGCCTCAACCCCACGCTTGAAGGCTTCGATATCCTCAGCTGTCAGGCCGATTTGTGCATAGCACCCGACGAGGCTGCAAAAGCGGTAGGAATAGCTTTTGGCACGGCCACCATCGACGGTGATTTTAAGTTCTTCGGTCAGCATCGTCCCCAGCGGTACCACGATGGTCGCCCCGGCAGCAGCCTGTGCACCCTCGGGCAGGCGGAAAATGCTGAACTCTGCAACCGGGTTCCCGGCGTCTTCGCGCAGCAACTGGAACATCTGGCAGGGGTCTTCTTCGGCCTCGGAACGGAAGCACTTCAGTTCCCAGTCGCCATAGGTTTCCTTGACATAGGTCGGGTCTTCTTGGACCGGTTGCCCCATATCCAGACCGGTATCCGCCGCATCGGCTTCGCCGTCCTCGGTGGCGTTGTCTTCAGTCGTTGCCTCGGCCTCGGCCTCGGCAGCGTCCGTAGTTTCCGCGGCTTCGGTGGCCTCGGCCTGGTCGGTGGTTGTGTCATCCTGCGCGTAGGCGGGCGCGTCAAAGGCGAGCGCAGCCAGGAACGGCAGGGTGTAAAGAAGCTTGGGCATGGTTTCCCCTATTTGTCTGTCCAAACGATTGCCTGCGGCTCTATCACGGTGCCACTCGGGTGTCAGGATAAAATCGCAGCCCGGACGCGGGTGCAAGGCAGAAATCCGCTGGCAAAGGGGTGATCACGTGGCTTTGAAAACAGGAACAGGAGACCTTTCAAATGCAAAAGAGGCCTTGCGGCCTCTTTCGTCTTTATCTCCCTGTCGGACCGGCCGACTTATCTTTGATCAGACGCTAGGATAGGAAACTTCATGCGTCAACAGGCAATCGCCGTTAATCTTTGGGAAATCGACAAAAAAAGGCCGCGCACAAGGCGCGGCCAGTCTGACAGGGAGGAAGTCACCCGAAACGCCAGAGGACATGCGGCCTTTCGGGTAAGATTGATACTGGCGTGTAATTCTTAACTTTGTATGTTCAGACCGTGAAAAAAGTTGGACAGTGGGGACAGGGCCTTGGAAAATAACGTGTTTATTGGTGGCGGCGGGCCGGATTATAGCGAAAAACAAGGTCTCAGCCTGAAATATGCGAACCGCCACGGGTTGATTGCCGGGGCGACAGGCACTGGGAAAACAGTGACATTGCAAATTCTGGCGGAAGGGTTTTCGGCCGCCGGGGTGCCGGTCTTCCTGTCGGACGTGAAAGGCGATTTGTCGGGGTTAGCGGCGGCTGGGTCCGAGGATTTCAAGCTGCATGATGCCTTTACCAAACGCGCAGGTACCATCGGCTTTGACGATTACAGCTATGACAGTTTTCCGGTGACCTTCTGGGATCTGTTGGGCCAGCAGGGCCACCCGGTACGCACCACCGTGGCCGAGATGGGGCCGCTTTTATTGTCGCGCCTGCTGGATGCCAGCGATGCGCAGGAGGGTGTGATCAACATTGCCTTCCGCGTCGCCGATGAAGAAGGCATGCCGCTGCTGGATCTGAAAGACCTGCAAGCCCTGCTGGTCTGGGTGGGCGAAAACAGCAAGCAATTGTCGCTGCGCTATGGCAACGTTTCGGCCCAATCCGTGGGCGCGATCCAGCGGCAATTGCTGGTGCTGGAAAACCAGGGCGGCAATCAGCTGTTTGGTGAACCGGCGCTGGAGCTGGATGACCTGATGCATGTGGGGGCAGACGGGCGCGGACAGATCAACATCCTCGCCGCTGACAAGCTGATGGGCAGCCCGCGGCTTTATGCGACCTTCCTGCTGTGGTTGCTGAGCGAGTTGTTCGAGACATTGCCCGAGGTGGGCGACCCGGATAAACCCAAGCTGGTCTTCTTTTTTGACGAGGCGCATCTGCTGTTTGATGATGCCCCGGATGCGTTGGTCGACAAGGTCGAACAGGTCGCCCGGCTGATCCGCTCGAAAGGTGTCGGCGTTTACTTCATCACCCAGAACCCCGATGACGTGCCTGAAGATATCCTGGGCCAATTGGGCAACCGCTTCCAACATGCTTTGCGCGCCTTCACAGCACGCGATCAACGGGCGCTGAGCCGTGCCGCCGAAACCTATCGTCCCAATCCACGCTTTGATACGACAGATGCGATCCGCGATGTGGGCGTGGGCGAGGCCGTCACTTCGATGCTGCAAGACAAAGGTGTGCCCGGCATTGTGGAACGCACATTGATCCGCCCGCCTTCGTCAAAGCTGGGCCCGATCACCGATGCCGAGCGTAAAGTGGCCATGACCACGTCACCGGTGGCAGGCAAATATGACGAGGTGCTGGATCGCAAATCCGCCTACGAAATCCTGGCCGCCCGCGCCGATGCCGCTGCCAAGGAGGCTGCGGTCGAAGAGGAAAAAGCCGAGGCCGAAGATCTCACCCCGATGCTGCGCGAGTTCAATCAGGCGCGGCGTTATTCCGGCAAGGGCGTGGCGCGCTCGACCTCGAAACGCCGCGCGGGGACACGGCGCAAGGATGACAGTTTCACCTCGGCCATGACCGAGGTGGTGATCAAGGAACTGAAGGGCACCACCGGGCGCAGGATCGTGCGCGGCATCCTGGGTGGGTTGTTCAAGGGGCGATAAGCGCGCCCAGATCGGGGTTCAGCAGGTCATACATCTGTGCCGCGCGGGCGATACGTCCGCGTTTCATGTCGGGGTTCTCAACACGCAACAGAGCCTCACACCCGATAAAGAAAGGCAGGATCACGTCACGTTCATGCGCCGTCAGTTCAAACGCGTCTGTGAAGGCTTCGATCCCTTCCAGATCAACGCCAAAGCGCGCGCGCCCTGACGGGACAAGCCCGCGCCGCCCCATATGCATCAGGAACCGCGCCATATCCTTGTAAATCGGCATTGAGGCCGAACCACCGGTGTCGATTCCGGTCAGGCGATCATCTTTGAGCAGCAGGTTGTTTGGGTGAAAATCCCCGTGGCTGATGGCATAGCGCCAGGGCTGCGTATCGGCGGTCTTGGCCAGACGGCGCAGACGGCGCAGGACGCGGGCTTCGCGGCGGCGCAAATTCTTATGAGGTTGTTGCTGTGCCGCGTCTTCGGCACGGTTCAACCAGGCCTCGGCGCGGGCCGTGCCGATGCGTTCGGATGCCTTTGTGTATTGGCGTAACCATTCGGCGGGACCAGTCATCAGGCCTTGGCGTTGTTCAGAGTCCAGCTTCCAGATGTATTGCATCAAAGGGGTGCCGGAAATCGCCTCGATCACCAACAGCCCATGCCGGGATGAGAAATGGAGCGGTTCGGCAATCCGGTACGCGCCCTCATGCATGTCCGGCCAAATGCGGGCCATTTCCGCCCATTCGCGCTCGGGCATCTGATCTTCGGGGTCCAGTGCCATGCGAAACACCGCATCGCGCCCCTGAAAACGCCCCGTCAGGATCGCGCGTTTGCCGGGCACATGGCGCAGCATCTCGTCCAGTTGCGCGGTTTTCAAAGCCGGATCATCGCGCTGTGCTGCCTCAAACCGGGCGGTGATGTCCATCATCGCATCAAGATCAGGCAGAGAGGAGGAGGGGGGCGTCATTCTGCAACCATCCCGCAGGCATCCGGGCGCGTCAACTGAATTGAACCCGGCCGCGGCCGCGACTATGGTGGCCAAAACCAACAGCCGTCAAAGGGACTGCCATGACCGACACGCCCATCACTGAAATGTCGTTTGAACAGGCGATGAAAGAACTTGAACAGGTGGTTGGCAAGCTCGAGCGCGGTGACGTCGCGCTGGAGGATTCGATCACCCTTTACGAGCGCGGCGCCGAGTTGAAGAAACGCTGCGAGGCCAAGTTGAAGGAAGCCGAGGAGAAAGTGGCTGCCATCACGCTGGATCGCGACGGAACCCCCACCGGCGCGACCCCTGTCGAGGGGATGTAAGACCAGTGAAAACCCGTCAGGCGCAGGTGATTGCCGCAGTCGAGGCGCGGTTTGCAGAGGCGTTTCAGGCGTTTCGCGACACGTCTGTGGTGCAGGGCATGCGCTATGCCACCACCGGCGGGAAACGGATTCGCGCCATGCTGGCCATGGAGGGCGCGCGCCTGCATGGGATTGATGATGCACAATCGGTCTGGGCGGGTGCCGCGATCGAGGCGATGCATGCCTACAGCCTTGTTCATGATGATCTGCCCTGCATGGATGATGACGATCTGCGTCGTGGCCAGCCCACCGTTCATATCAAATGGGACGAGGCGACGGCTGTTCTTGTCGGTGATGCGCTGCAGGCATTGGCGTTCGAGCTGGTCTGTGCGCCAGCGGCCTCACCAATTGCCGAGGTGCGCGCCGATCTGGCCCTGACTCTGGCGCGCGCGTCGGGCGGGCAGGGGATGGTCTTGGGGCAGGCGCTGGATATCGCGGCGGAAACCGCTGCGGCGCCCCTGACACTTGAGCAGATCACCGATCTTCAAGCCGGAAAAACTGGTGCTTTGATTGAATGGGCGGCTTTGGTGGGGCCACGCATGGCGCAGGCCGATCCATCGGCACTGTCCACCTATGCCCGTGCATTGGGTTTGGCCTTTCAAATTCAGGACGATGTGATTGACGTTACCGGCGATGCGACAGCGGCAGGAAAGGCCGTGGGCAAGGATGCCGCCGCCGGCAAGGCCACCTTCGTGTCGCTTCTCGGGCTGGACGGGGCAAAAAGCCGCGCAGAAACCCTTGTGACAGAAGCCTGTGACGCCCTATCTATTTACGGGAGCAAGGCTGACACCTTGCAGCGGCTGGCACGCTTCGTTATCTCGCGTCAGACGTGATTACCCCCGAAGGAGGGGCCAATGACCCAACGCCCGGACACCCCATTGCTGGATCAGATCGCTAGCCCGGCCGACCTGAAGCAGCTTTCTGACGCTCAGTTGGTCCAAGTGGCGCATGAGTTACGCGCCGAGACGATCTCGGCCGTGTCCGAAACCGGTGGGCATCTGGGCGCGGGACTGGGCGTTGTGGAACTGACCGTGGCGTTGCATCATGTTTTTGACGCCCCCAAGGACAAGATCATCTGGGATGTCAGCCATCAGTGTTATCCCCACAAGATTCTGACGGGCCGCCGGGATCGCATTCGCACCTTGCGGATGAAAGACGGGCTGAGCGGGTTCACCAAGCGCAGCGAGTCGCCCTATGACCCGTTCGGGGCCGCGCATAGTTCGACCTCGATCAGCGCTGCACTGGGTTTTGCCGTGGCGCGAGACTTGGGTGGGGCCTGCGACACCGGGCATGGCGATGCGATTGCCGTGATCGGCGATGGCGCGATGTCGGCGGGCATGGCGTTTGAGGCGATGAATAACGCTGGCCACCTGAAAAAGCGCCTGATCGTGATCCTGAATGACAACGAGATGTCGATTGCGCCACCTGTGGGTGCGCTGTCCTCGTATCTGTCGCGTCTTTACGCCGGTGAGCCGTTTCAGGAGCTGAAAGCGGCTGCCAAAGGTGCGGTGTCTCTGTTGCCCGAACCGTTTCAGGAAGGGGCCAAGCGCGCCAAGGAAATGCTGAAAGGCATGGCCGTGGGCGGGACCTTGTTCGAAGAGCTTGGTTTTTCCTATGTCGGCCCGATTGATGGCCATGACCTGAACCAGTTGCTGCCGGTGCTTCGCACGGTGCAGCAACGCGCTACCGGGCCCACGCTGATCCACGTGACCACCAAGAAGGGCAAGGGATATGGCCCTGCCGAGGCCGCGCGTGATGGTGGCCATGCCACGGCCAAGTTCGATCTGGTGACTGGCAAGCAGAAGAAAACACCCAGCAACGCGCCTAGCTACACGTCGGTTTTTGCCAAGGCTCTGCTGGATCAGGCGGCACGTGATGACAAGGTCTGTGCCATCACCGCCGCGATGCCGGATGGAACGGGGCTGAACCTGTTTTCCGAGCGCTATCCAAGCCGTTGTTTCGATGTCGGCATTGCCGAGCAGCATGCGGTGACCTTTTCTGCAGCCTTGGCCGCCGGGGGCATGAAGCCGTTCTGCGCGCTTTATTCGACCTTCCTGCAACGCGGCTATGATCAGGTGGTGCATGACGTGGCGATTCAGCGTCTGCCGGTGCGCTTTGCGATTGATCGCGCCGGTTTGGTCGGTGCCGATGGGGCCACTCATGCGGGCAGCTATGACATTGCTTATCTGGCAAACCTGCCGGGATTCGTGGTGATGGCGGCGGCCGATGAAGCCGAGCTGGTGCATATGGTGGCCACGGCCGCGGCACATAACGATGGCCCAATCGCCTTCCGCTATCCGCGCGGCGAAGGCATGGGTGTTGAGATGCCAGAGACCGGCGTGCCGCTGGAAATCGGCAAGGGCCGGATCATGCAGGAGGGCGCACGTGTTGCGATCCTATCCTTCGGAACCCGTCTGGGTGAGGTAATGAAAGCCGCCGAAGCCCTATCTGCCAGAGGGATCACGCCCACAATTGCCGATGCGCGTTTTGCCAAACCGCTGGATGAAGCGATGATCCTTGATCTCGCCGCCAGTCACGAGGCGATGATCACCATCGAAGAGGGCGCCATTGGTGGCTTTGGCAGCCATGTGGCGCAGTTGCTAGCCGAGAACGGCATATTCGATCGCGGGTTCAAATACCGCTCGATGGTGTTGCCGGATATCTTCGTGGATCAGGCCAGCCCGGCGGATATGTATGCCGTTGCGGGCATGAATGCCGAGGATATCGAGGCCAAAGTGCTGGATGTTCTGGGCATTGCGCAGATCAAGGATAAGCGGGCCTGATCAATCCCAGCCGTAGTCGGGATCTGGCTGAAGGGGTTATCTCAGCTTTCTTTGGACATAAACAGATGATTGATCATCCCCATAAGACCGATGCATCCGATACAATAGCCCATAAAGAGTCCCGCAGCTCTGGCTGGTGCCATGTCCGGCAGGATCAGCAGAGAGCTGACTGTGGGGATCAGACAGAGAAACAAGATGGTATCGAGGCCGACAATCACTTTTCGGATCGTAGCAGTTCTCGGAGCAAACGTGTCACGCTGGCGATCATTCAGGTGGTCCGCCTTGCGCAGAATGGTCAAAGCCTCGCGCACAAATCTAAAGGCGTAGACAACCAAGACAATGCAGATGGCATGTTCCAGAAACAACTGATCCAACATGCGCAAAGCTATGAACGTCGATATGATCAACGCACTGATTTTTATCAGCAGAAGGGCGCCCTCTCGCCCGCGTAGCAACAGGATAAACATCCCTATCCCTTTCCTGGCGCATATTTGCGACCCACTTTGTCGATGCGCCGCTTAGTACGGCATCGGATGCGCCTTGTGCGCGCGGTCAATCTCGCGCAGCACGTCGTCGCTCAGCGTAATATCTGCCGCCCCAATCACGGTTTCCAGCTGCTGAAGCGTTGTCGCTCCAAATATGACCGAGCCCATGAAAGGCCGGGTCAGGCACCAGGCCAGCGCCATTTGCGCCGGGTCCAGCCCGTGTTTGCGCGCGATCTCAAGATAGGCTTCCACCGCTTCATAGGTGCGCGGCACGTTGCGCCCGCCGAGATCCTTGGTCAGCGTCATACGCGATCCTTCGGGCACGGCACCGTTCTGATATTTGCCAGTCAGGAACCCAACCGCGAGCGGTGAAAACGCCAACAGACCGACATCTTCGTTCACGCTCAACTCGGCCAGATCGGTGTCGTAAAGCCGACAAAGCAGTGAGTACTCATTCTGGATCGAGGCAACACGAGGCAATCCCCGTCCCTCGGCCACGCGCAGCCATTGCGCTGTACCCCAGGCACTTTCATTGGACAGACCAAAGGCACGGATCGTTCCGCGATCGACCTCGCGCTGCAGCGCCTCGAGTGCATCTTCCATATGGGCCAGCGTTTCGGCGCGGTTCTGCGAGGACGGATCATAGCTCCAGTTCTGGCGGAACATATAACTGCCCCGGTTGGGCCAGTGGAACTGGTAAAGGTCGATGTGATCGGTTTGCAGCCGCTTCAATGAGCCTTCAATCGCGCGTGGAATACTGGCCGAGCTGATCGGCGCGCCATCGCGGACATAACGCAGGCCTTCGCCGGAATGTTTTGTCGCCAACACAACATCGTTCCGCCGGGCCGGATTGGCGGCACACCATTGGCCAATGATCTCTTCGGTCCGGCCAATCGTTTCCTTGCTGACCGGGTTCACCGGATACATCTCGGCGGTGTCGATGAAATTGATGCCGTGATCCAGCGCCATATCGATTTGGGCGTGGCCCTCGGCGGCGCTGTTTTGGGTGCCCCAGGTCATTGACCCAAGGCAAAGCTCGCTCACCTGAATACCGGTGCGCCCCAGTTCTTTTGTTTTCATGAAGTTCGTCCTTTTCGCGTCTTGAGGCGCAGTTTAGCGTGTTTGCGGCCAAGGTCACGCGCCATTCACGCAAGCGTGTCGCGACAGTTCGCGCCAATGGGTTATGTCCCTAAGACATAAGGATGATCATGATGCGTATTTTGCTTTTTTGTCTGGCGTTCCTGGCAGCACCGGCCTGGTCGGATCCTGAAATCTATCAACTGGATGTGGAGAGATCGGACGTTGGTTTCACCTACATGTTTGAAGGCAGTGAAAAGCGGGGCACCATGCCTGTACAATCCGCCCGGATGCGCATCGATCTGGACAATGTGCCCGCCAGCGAGGTCAACGTCACGCTGAACCCAAGCAAGGCGCGTGCTGGGTTCATTTTCGCCACGCAGGTGATGAAGGGTCCAGAGATTCTGGACACTCGCAACCACCCGGCCATTCAGTTCCGCTCGACCTCGATCAGGGGTGATCTGAGAGGTGCTATCGTAACTGGCGATCTGACAGTGCGGGGTGTGACCCGACCGGTGGCATTGCAGGCCGGATTGTTTCGCCAACGCGGCACCGAGGTAGGGGATCGTGATAACCTGACCGTGCTTCTCACCGGCGCCATCAACCGCAATGACTTTGGCGCGGATGGCTTTGGCAGCTATGTTGGGCCAATGATCGGGTTGCGGATCATCGCGCGGATATCGCGCTAATTCCCCGGAAAACGACAGGGCGGTGTCGACAATTGGCAGACCTGTCATAGGAAACATGTCATCAAGGGCGCATTATGCGCACTCTGATTTCCTTCGCCGCCCTGTTCCTGTCCGTCGTGCTGATGCAGCTTTCCACTGGTGGGGTAGGGCCGCTCGATGCGATTTCGGGCATCGCGCTGCATTTCACCACAGCGGAAATCGGTCTGCTGGGTTCGGCCCATTTCGTCGGATTTTTCATTGGCTGCTGGTGGGCACCGCGCCTGATGGGGAATGTGGGTCACAGCCGCGCCTTTGCGGCCTTCACTGCCGCCGGAGCCATCGGCCTTTTGGCGCATATGGTGATTATCGACGCCTACGCCTGGGCGGTGATGCGGATCGCTTCGGGCCTGTGTGTCGCGGGATGTTACACGGTGATCGAATCCTGGCTGAACGCCAAGGTTACCAACGAAACCCGCGGTCGTACGATGGGGGCGTACCGTGTGGCCGATATGGGTGCCTCGCTGGTGGCGCAGCTGATGATCGGGGTGCTCGAGCCTGCGGCCTATGTGTCGTATAACATCCTCGCGATACTGTGTTGTGCCTCGATCCTGCCGCTGACCCTGACCAAAGCCTCGCCCCCGGAAACGCCTAAGGCACCGCGGCTGCGTCCGGCGCTGGCTTGGAACTGTTCGCCACTGGCGGCAATGGGGGTTTTGGTGGCGGCGCTGTCCAGCGCGACCTTCCGCATGGTTGGCCCGCTTTATGGCCAACAGGTGGGCCTGGCGATCGAGCAGATCGCTTATTTCCTTGCGGTTTTTGTTCTGGGCGGGGCCTTGGCACAGATTCCTGTGGGGTGGCTGTCTGACCGCTATGACCGGCGCAAGGTGTTGATCTGGCTGTCGGTGGCGGCGGTGATTTGCTGTATCGCCTCGGCCCTGATCCACGACCTGCCCACCTGGGGCATCATGGTCACGGCGTTTCTGTTTGGTCTGACATCATTCCCGATTTATTCGGTCTCAGCCGCCCACGCCCATGACTTTGCCAAAAGCGATGAGCGGATCGAGCTGTCGGCGGCCTTAATGTTCTACTACGCGCTTGGCGCGATTGCGGCACCTTTGGCAGCCTCCAACCTGATGGCGGCTTATGGTCCGGCGTCGATGTTTGCCATGATCGCGGTGGGCCACGGTTTGCTGATCCTGTTTGGCCTCACCCGGATGCGCGCACGGCCCACCAAGACAGAGCGCACGCGTTATATCTGGGCCCCGCGTACCAGCTTTGTGATTGGCAAACTGACCGGGCAGACCCGCGACAAGAAGTAACGTGAGTCCTCTGGCCCTGCCGGACAAGCTGCGCTACACCGGGCGCTCGGACACTGATACCCAAAGGCGCGATATGGCACGGCATCTGATCACTTCCGCGATCCCCTACATCAACGGGATCAAGCATCTGGGCAATCTGGTGGGCAGCCAATTACCTGCCGATCTTTACGCCCGCTACCTGCGCGCGCGCGGTCACGAGGTGATGTTTCTCTGTGCCACGGACGAACATGGCACACCGGCCGAACTGGCGGCTGCGAAAGCAGGTAAACCGGTGGCCGAATACTGCGCCGAGATGCATGAAATTCAGGCTGACATCGCTAAGGGCTTCCGTCTGAGCTTCGATCATTTCGGGCGTTCCTCCAGTGCGCAAAACCACGCCTTGACCCAGCATTTTGCAGGGCGGTTGCAGGAGGCTGGGCTGATCAAAGAGGTCTCGGAAAAACAGGTCTACTCTAATGCCGATGGCCGCTTCCTGCCGGATCGGTACATCGAAGGAACGTGCCCGAATTGCGGGTATGACAAGGCGCGCGGGGATCAGTGCGAGAACTGCACAAAACAGCTGGACCCCACCGACCTGATCGAACCGCGTAGCGCCATCTCTGGGTCGACCGATTTAGAAGTGCGGGAAACCAAACACCTGTTCCTGAAGCAGTCGGGCATGCGCGCTCAGCTGAACGAATGGATCGACGGCAAAGCCGACTGGCCCATCCTGACCACGTCCATTGCACGCAAATGGCTGAACGATGGCGACGGGTTGCAGGATCGCGGCATCACCCGTGATCTGGACTGGGGCATTCCGGTTAAAAATGGCGATCAGGACTGGCCGGGGATGGAAGGCAAAGTGTTCTACGTCTGGTTCGATGCCCCCATCGAATATATCGCCTGTGCCGGTGAATGGGCCGAGGCGACAGGGCGGGGTGACGCCGATTGGCAGCGCTGGTGGCGCACGGATAAGGGCGCGGATGATGTGCGCTATACCCAATTCATGGGTAAGGATAATGTGCCGTTCCACACGCTTAGTTTTCCGGCCACGATCCTTGGCTCGGGCGAGCCGTGGAAGCTGGTCGATTACATCAAATCGTTCAACTACCTGAATTATGACGGTGGCCAGTTTAGCACCTCGCAGGGCAGGGGCGTGTTCATGGATCAGGCATTGGAACTTCTGCCCGCTGATTACTGGCGTTGGTGGTTGCTTTCCCATGCGCCGGAAAGTTCGGACAGCGAATTTACCTGGGAAAACTTTCAGACCTCGGTGAATAAGGACCTTGCCGATGTACTGGGTAATTTCGCCAGCCGCGTCACTAAATTCTGCCGTTCGAAATTCAGCGAAGCTGTGCCATCTGGCGGCAGCTATGGCGATGCCGAACAGGCCTTGATCGCCGAACTGACCACCCGCATCCGGGCCTATGAGGGTCATATGGAGGCGATGGAAGTGCGCAAATCCGCGGCTGAACTGCGCGCGATCTGGGTGGCGGGCAATGAGTATCTGCAATCCACCGCGCCTTGGTCGACGATCAAGGAAGACCCCGAACAGGCGGCGGCGCAAATCCGTCTGGGGTTGAACCTGATCCGGCTTTACGCGGTGCTTTCGGCACCGTTTATTCCTGATTCCGCCGCGCGGTTGCTGTCCGCGATGAATACGCTGGATATGTCCTGGCCCGATGATGTACCCGCTGCGTTGAACGCGTTGCCCGAAGGCCATGAATTCACCGTGCCCGAGGTGTCATTCGCCAAAATCACCGATGAGCAGCGCGAAGACTGGCAAGCGCGGTTTTCAGGTGCGCGGGACTGATCGAACTGTCTGATATGATTGTCACATTGAGTTGGGCGGTTTACCGTGCCGCGGCGACAAAGGTTGACTTATCCACACAGCGCCCTCATATGCACCTCAACCCGCCATCCTGCCGCGTGAGCAGACCGGGCCTGCCATATGCAGCGCCCCATAATAAAAAAACTGATGGTGGTTCAGATGATCCCAAAATCACGCGTGGGGCCAAACGCCAAGGCGATGTAACGACGATGATGTCGGGCATTGGGCTACTGGCGTAACCACAAGACGAAGGGCCGCAAACGCGGCCTGTCATGGCCTGTGCCCATTTGGGGCGGGGCCTGAAAGGAAATGAATTGAACCTGTTTCAGGAAATGGGCCTGCCCGGCCCGCTGGTGAAAAAACTCACCCAAATGGGCATTGAAGAACCAACCCCTATCCAGACTCATGCAATCCCCTATGGGTTGGATGGCGAGGATGTGCTGGGTCTGGCCCAAACCGGCACCGGAAAGACGCTGGCCTTTGGCCTGCCGCTAGTCACGCAGTTGATGGAGATGCAAGGCAAGCCTGCGCCCAAAACCGTGCGCAGCCTTATTCTGGCGCCGACCCGTGAATTGGCGGGGCAAATCAAGGATTCGCTGATCCCACTGGTCGCTGGATCGCCCCTGAAAGTGGGCGTGGTTGTGGGCGGTGCGGGCATCAACCCGCAGATCAATCGACTGTCCAAAGGCACTGATATTCTGGTGGCAACACCGGGTCGTTTGCTGGATTTGCTGGATCGCCGCGCGCTTACCCTTCAGGAAACCCGCTTTCTGGTGCTGGACGAGGCCGATCAGATGCTGGACCTGGGCTTTATCCACGCGCTGCGTAAGATCGCGGGGCTTTTGGCGACACCGCGTCAGACGATGCTGTTTTCGGCCACCATGCCCAAGCAGATGGAAGAGATCGCAGGCAGCTATCTGACCCACCCGAAACGGGTGCAGGTTTCGCCCCCCGGCAAGGCCGCGGACAAGATCACGCAGGAAATACACTTCATTGCCAAATCCGAAAAACCAAACCTACTGATCGAGCTGATCGGCAAGCACCGTGATGAGCGGGCCTTGGTCTTTGGGCGCACCAAACATGGCTCGGACAAACTGGCGCGCAAGCTGGAGCAGGCGGGTTTTGCCGTTGCCGCGATCCATGGCAACAAAAGCCAGGGTCAGCGCGAGCGGGCTTTGAAAGCGTTCCGCGACGGCCATGTCAAAGTTCTTGTTGCCACGGATGTGGCGGCACGAGGTCTGGATATTCCGGACGTCAAGCATGTCTACAACTTCGATCTGCCCAATGTGCCTGAAAACTACGTGCACCGGATTGGCCGCACCGCGCGGGCGGGCAAAGATGGCTCGGCCGTGGCGTTTTGTTCACCCGATGAAATGGGCGAATTGAAAGACATTCAGAAGGTCATGAAAATCTCGATTCCGGTCGCCTCAGGGCGTCCGTGGGAAAACCTGCCCGAGCCGGGTGCCAAACCACAGGGTGGTAAAGGCCGGCGTCGCGGCCCCGGTGGCGGCAAACCGGGTGGCAAGCCGGGCGGGGCACCGGGCAGATCACGGCGGCGGCGTCGCGGTGGCGGCGGCGGGAACCGCGCTAAGGCGGCCTGACTCAGTCAAAAAAGCCGCGGCAGGGACACGTGCCGCGGCTTTCCTTTTGGGGTGTCGTCCCGTCTTACGCGTAGATCGCTGGCACGCCCATCTGCTCGTGGATATGGTTGACATCCTTGGGGCCGATGCCCATCGCCGAGGCCAGTTGATGCAGGTATTTCGCCTCGCTCTGGCTGTCCAGATCAATGCCCATCACCGACATCGCATAAACCTGCGCCTCAAGACCGCGCGGTACGTCGCGTGCAATCGCATCGGCACTCAGTGGCTGGCGCAGTTCGTTTTGCACGAATGCCTGTTCCTCGGGCGAGACATCACCAAGCCGCCCCATCAGTTTTTCCTGCTCGGCCGCGTCAATCTCGCCATCGGATTTCATCGCAGCGATCATCGCGCGCAGCATCAGGGCGGCCATCGCCTCCTGATCGGCCGAGGGGGCCTGTTCGGGTTCATCCTGACGGGCAATCGCCTGATTGAGAAGGTCGCCAAACCCTCCGCCGGATTGCGAGGGGGCCTTGCCTGCCGCCGCGCCCAGAAGGCCACCCAGCATGTCGCCAAGGCCACCGCCTCCACCTTTACCAGCTCCGGCCAGGCCACCCAGCAGATCGTTCAGCCCACCGCCTGATGATCCACCACGCGATGTGCCGCCCAATTGCTCCAGAAGACCACCCAGACCGCCGCCGCTTTGGGTACTGCCTGTACCACCACCGCCAAGGATCGAACCCAGCATATCCTCGATGCCGCCACCGGACTGCGCCTGCGCATTTGGCGAGTGCATCCCGCCAAACAAGCCGCCATTGCCAACCTGGCCGCGCGACGCTGTTTGGCCTCCGCCACCCTTTTTCATCATCCCGCTCACGCCCTTGGCCACGGCCACGCCGATGGCCACCTTGGCCAATGTCTTCATCATACTCATGTCATACGTCCTCCCAGACTTGCTGAGCGCAGTATGCCCGGCTTGGGGTTGGCCCCACAGGGGAAAAACCGAAAGCTTGCGCCATCCGCGTGATGCCGCTCAGGGCGATGACGTTGCGATGTCCAGCCAAACCGGCAAATGATCCGATGCGATTCGTGCAGGCTGTGCTGCATAGATGCCAGTCTCCATCGCCTCCAGTCCGGGCCCAAAGGCAAACCGGTCAAGGCGCGCGACGGGTCGCGGCGCAGGAAAGCTGGGCGCACCGCGCAGAAACGTCAGGCCGTGGGCGGCGCTTTCCAATCCTGCCATCGCGCGCCACTCGTTGAAATCGCCTGCCAGAATGGTTGGACGGGCGGGCAGATCCCGCAACGCACGCATGATCGTGGACAATTGCAGTTGTCGATAGCGACGCACCAGCCCGAGATGCAGTCCGATCACTCGCAGTGGTCCGATAGGAGTGTTGAGATCGGCGCGGATCGCCCCGCGTGGCTCTAGTCCGGGAAGCTCAAGATGGGCGGTTTGTATCGGGGTCATCGATCCCCGTGCCAGCATCGCATTGCCATGCCATCCCAGCGACCCACCTGGTGCCCCAAACGGCAGGATGCACCATCCATCGGCTTCGATCATCTCGTGGGGCAGGGCAGCGGGGCGGGGTGGCAGGCGTTTGTCGGCCTCTTGCAGCACCACCAGATCGGCCTCCAGCGCGTTGATCACCGACAGGCTGCGATCCGGCCTGCGCCGCAGATCGAGGCCGACGCATTTTTGCAGATTGTAGCTTGCAATCCTGATGTGAGATGCCTTCATATCAAGGGATACCACCATGAAATCGAAGAGGAGTCATCCCCGTGTTCGCCGAGCAAACCTGGGTGGCGCGCCTGATCTGGCTGTTGCTGTTGGGCGTTGTGCTGTGGGCGCTCGCCACGTTTCGGTGGGAGCAGGCCTTTGTGGGCATGGCGACGCTGGCCTTGTCCCTGACACCGGTGCTGGCGGCCCGTTGGGCGGATATCCGTGTGCCGCCCAGTTTCATCGCTGCCATCGTGATGTTTATCGGTGGCACCGTCTTTCTGGGCGAGGTGTTTGATTTCTACGAACGCTACTGGTGGTGGGATATGGTGATGCATGGTGGTTCCGCGGTGGGGTTTGGGCTGATCGGTTTTGTTTTGGTCTTCATGATGTTTCAGGGCGATCGTTTTGCCGCGCCGCCTTTTGCCATGGCCGTCTTCGCGTTTTGCTTTGCCATTGCCATCGGGACCGCTTGGGAGGTTTTCGAGTTCGCAATGGACCAGCTGTTTGGGCTTAACATGCAAAAATCCGGGCTAAACGATACGATGGGCGACCTGATGGTGAATGGCATCGGCGCAGTGTTGGGGGCCAGCGCCGGATATGCCTATTTGAAAGAATGGGCACGAGGGGGGCTGCCACGGGTGATTGCGGAATTCGTGGATAGCAACCCGAGGTTTTTTCGCCGTCGCCGCAAGTGATTCAGGTACCGCAGAAGGTTTGCTGTACCACTTCGGCCGGCAACGGTGGCGCTTTCAAATCACTGGCTTCCGAGCGATCTTCATAGGGTTTGCTCAGTACGTCCACCAGACGGTTGAACGGCGCGTAATCACCTGCCACGGCGGCCTCGATCATCTGCTCAACCCGGTGATTGCGCGGGATGAACACAGGGTTGGCAGCGCGCATCGTGGTTTCGGGGTCGGCCTCGGCCTCAATCCGGGTACGCCATGTCACCTCCCACGCGTCGAAACTGGCCGGGTCAAGGAATTCATCTCGGGCCGCGCCATCGCTGAGCGCGCGGAACGTGTTGGTGAAATCTGCACGGTTTGTGGCCATGCGCCCCAGCAGGTCGGTGATCAGGGCCTCATCTTCGGGCGTGGCGTTCGTGATCCCGATCTTCCGGCCAAACCGGTGCAGCCATTCGGCTTGAATTTGTTCGGGCATCGCATGGATGATCTGGGTAAACTCTTCCACCGCCGCATCGGCATCGGGCATCAGCTGCACAAGCGAGGTGGCCAGTTGCGCCATGTTCCAAACGATCACGTTGGGCTGATTGGAATAGGCATAGCGGCCATGGGCATCAATCGAGCTGAAAACCGTGTCGGGATGGAAGGTGTCAAGAAATGCGCAAGGCCCGTAATCAATCGTCTCGCCGGACAAGGTTGTATTGTCGGTATTCATCACGCCGTGGATGAAGCCGACGGCCATCCAATGCGCGATCAGTTTTGCCTGCGCGGCAACCACGGCGCGCAGAAAGTCGGAAGGGTTAGTCGTGTTCGGGTAGTGGCGCGCCCGGGTGTATTCATAGAGAGCTTTTAACCCTTCTACATCCCGTAGTGCGGCGAAAAACTGAAACGTGCCGACGCGGATGTGGCTCGCCGCAACCCGAGTTAGCACGGCGCCGGGCAGGGCGCCCTGTTCGCGGTAGACCGGTTCGCCTGTGGTGACAGCGGCCAGTGCCCGGCTGGTGGGTACACCAAGGGCATGCATCGCTTCGGACACCACATATTCTCGCAGCACCGGGCCCAACCATGCGCGCCCGTCGCCCCTGCGGGAATAGGGCGTAGGGCCCGAGCCCTTTAGCTGTATATCAGCCCGCGCCCCATCCGGCGTCAGCGCCTCGCCCAGCAGATTGGCACGACCATCCCCCAACTGCGGCGAAAACCCACCGAATTGGTGACCTGCATAGACCTGCGCCAGAGGGTCAGCACCATCAGGCACCGCATTGCCCGAAAAAATCTGCGCAAGCGTGTCGTCGTCGCCCGGCGTGATGCCCAAGTCGCGCGCCAGATCATGATTGAACCGGATCAATGCAGGCGTTTTCACCGGCATTGGGTTGAGCCGGGTGAAGAAATGCATCGGCAGGCGCGCATAGCTGTTGTCGAACGGGATGTGCAGGGTCATGAGACTTATATAGCCGCGCGGGGCGAGGTTGCTAGAGCGTACGCGTCATGAGCATGTATCGCTCGCGCGGCTGAAAATGCAATTTCTCATATAGCCCCCGCGTCTTGCTGGCCTCGCGGTCGACCTCAAGATGCAGTGCCTTCAAGCCTGCACCAGCAAGCGCTTTGGGCAAGGACAGCAACACCTCTGACCCAATGCCGCGGCCACGTACTCCGGGGCGGATGTAAACCTCGTCGATAAAGCCATCCATGCCGCCCAGCTCAATCGACCAGCCGAAACTAACCGTGACATAGCCGATCGGCGCGCGGGCCGGGCCGATCAGGTAGACAGCCCCATGGGGCGAACCTTCCAGCAGGGGCAGGATCGCGGCGCGGCGCACCGGATCATCCTGATTGATACCTTCTTCCTTGTGGAAATCGCCGACGAGGCGCATCACGCGTTCAAGATCTTCGGGTTTGGCAAGGTTGAGGGCGGTCATAGCCGGGCCAGCCTTTCGGTCAAAAGGTCAAAGAAACCATCGGCGTCCAGATCGCCGATGAAATATGCGTTGGGAGTGTTGTCGGTGACTCCCCACCAGTCGGCCACGGTCATGCCCATGGTCAGCTCGGACGTGGTTTCAATCTGCACGTTCACCTGCCGTCCCGAGAACAGATCGGGGCGGATCAGATAGGCGGTGACGCAAGGATCATGCAAGGGTGCCCCTTCCGAGCCGTATTTCTCACGATCATAACGTTCAAAAAACTCGGTCATTTGTGCCACGGCGATGCCCACCGGTGTGCCAAGGGCGCGGAAGGCATCGTTGCGCGGCTTGGTCACCAGCGCCTTGTGGGTCACGTCCAGCGGCAGAACGGTGATCGGTACGTCCGAACGGAAAACGATATCGGCGGCCTGCGGATCGACATAGATGTTGAATTCGGCAGCAGGTGTCATGTTGCCAACCTCGAAATACGCACCACCCATCAGGACAATTTCCTGCACCTTTTCAATGATATCCGGGGCCTTCTTAAAAGCTGTTGCAATATTGGTCAGCGGTCCGATAGGACACAGCGTGACAGTGCCGGCGGGCTGGGCGCGCAAGGTATCGATGATGAACTCCACCGCATGCCGATCCTGCAGTGGCATTGTCGGTTCGGGCAGATCGGGACCATCCAGACCAGTCTTGCCATGCACATGTTCAGCCGTGACCAGATCACGCCCCAGCGGGCGGTCACATCCGGCGAAGACAGGAACATCAGTCTTGCCTGCCAACTCACAGATAATACGTGCATTTCTCGTGGTCAGGGGAAGTGGGACATTGCCCGCGACACAGGTGATCCCAAGCAGGTCTATCTCGTCCGGGCTGGCCATGGCCAACAGGATTGCGACGGCATCGTCCTGACCCGGATCGGTATCAATGATAATCTTGCGTGCGCTCATGCTGCGACCATGGCTTCGCCTGTTAGAAATGTCCATCCGGGGTTAATCGTCTTGGCGCTCTTCTGCCTTGGCGCGATCCCATAGGGCGTCCATTTCAGCGAGATCAGATTGTTCGGGCCTCTTGCCTTGGTCAGCGAGAAGCGCCTCGATACGTTGGAACCGCCTTGTGAACTTGGCATTGGCCCTGCGCAGGGCAGCCTCGGGTTCGACCCCCATGTGCCGCGCCAGATTGGCCATGACGAACAGAAGGTCGCCAAACTCTTCCTCGACCTTTTCGTGGGGCAAAGTCTCGGCGGCCTCGGTCAGTTCGGCGGCTTCTTCGGTGATTTTGTCCAGCACATGCGAGGCATCGGGCCAGTCGAAACCTACCCGAGCCGCGCGTTTTTGCAATTTGACCGCGCGCAGCAGGGCCGGCAGGCCCACGGCGACCCCGTCCAGCACGCCGGATTGGTTTTTGGCCGCACGCTCGGCCGCTTTGACGGTTTCCCAGTCACGCGTCTGTTGTTCGGCGGATTTGTCACGGCTTTCATCGCCGAAGACGTGCGAGTGACGCGCCACCATCTTGTCGCTTATTCCATCTGCCACATCGTTGAAATCAAATAGGTTCTTTTCATTGGCCATCTGGGCGTGAAACACAGCCTGTAAAAGCAGATCGCCCAGTTCATCGCGCAACTCGCCCCATGCTTCACGCTCGATCGCGTCAGCCACCTCATAGGCCTCTTCGATGGTGTAGGGCGCAATGGTTGCGAAATCCTGTTCGATATCCCAGGGACATCCCGTTTTTGGATCGCGCAAGCGACGCATGATTTCAATCAGGCGGGGCATGCCCCCGTTTGGGGTATGAATGAGAGTGTCGTCAGCCATTGCGCGTGGTCCATGAATGGGGTTGAGTGGACCCTGACCTGCCTTTCAACCGGAGTCCAGCCTATGGCCGTGATCAACCGCATTGCCGGATTTGCCGACGAGATGGCAGGCTGGCGTCAGCATCTGCATGCACATCCCGAACTGGGCTTTGACTGTCACGAAACAGCTGCTTTCGTGGTGGAACGTTTACATGAGTTCGGGATCACTCAGATCGAGACAGGAATCGCTGAAAGCGGTCTTGTCGCGGTGATCGAAGGGCAGGGTGATGGGCCTACAATCGGCCTGCGCGCAGACATGGATGCCTTGCCGATAGAAGAAGCAACAGGCTTGTCCTATGCCTCGCAGAACCCGGGGAAAATGCATGCCTGCGGTCATGACGGGCATACCACGATGCTTTTGGGGGCAGCGAAGTACCTGGCCGAAACCCGAAATTTCAAAGGCCGCGTGGCGCTGATCTTCCAACCTGCCGAGGAAGGGCCTGGCGGCGGGCGCGTGATGGTCGAAGAGGGCATCTTGGATCGTTACGCAATTGATCAGGTCTATGCGCTGCACACCTTGCCGGGGCATGAGGCCGGGCGCTTGATGACCACCCCGGGGCCGATCATGGCGGCCGCCGACACACTTCATATCCACATCGCCGGGCGCGGCGGGCATGGCGCGTTCCCCGAAGAATGTACCGACCCGGTGGTCGCGGCTTGTGGAATTGTGCAGGCTATTCAAACGATTAAAAGCCGGAATGCAGCAAAAAAGGATGATCTGGTGATCTCGATTACGCAGATTCATACCGGAGCGATTGACAACGTGATTCCTGAAACTGCCTATATCAACGGCACCATTCGTACCTTCGATAAAGATGTTCAGCGGATGGTATTCTGTCGCCTGCAAGCGATTGTCGATGGTCAGGCCGCAGCCTATGGCGTTGAGGCCCGTCTTGAGATCGAGGTGGGGTATCCGCCGACGGTCAATCATGCGGGATCGGTGGAGTTTGCCGTCCAAACCGCCAGCGATGTCGTTGGCGATGCCGTTATGAATGACTACCCCGCCGAAATGGGTGCTGAGGATTTCGCCTATATGCTGGAGGCCAGAGTCGGCGCTTACCTGTTTCTGGGGCAGGGCGAGGGGCCGGGGCTGCATCATGAAAAGTTCAATTTCAATGACGAGGTTGCGCCGATAGGGGCCTCGTTCTTTGCGCGGCTGGTCGAGCGGGCGCAGCCAGTTGATTAAGGGAGACAGAGAATGGGACAAGATGACAGAAACGTTTCGGATGAGGCGTTCACACGAGAGACCCTGAAGGGAATCGGAAGCGAACCTGCCTATAGCGGTGCGTTGTCCTTCATGCGGCGCAAATACACCAAAGATCTGACAGGTGTCGATCTGGCCATCACGGGTGTCCCCTTTGATCAGGCGGTGACCAATCGGCCCGGCACCCGCTTTGGCCCACGCGCCATTCGTGAGGCCAGCAGCCTGCAGGCGATGGATATGGTCTATGGCTGGGGCGACTATGATGTGATGAGCGAGTTCAGCGTGATCGATTACGGCGATATCGCGTTTGATTATGCCAAGGTACACGAATTTCCCGCGGCGTTGACGGCACATATCAAGACGCTCCTCGATGCGGACGTTGCCAGCATCGCGCTTGGCGGTGATCACTATATTTCTTACCCGATATTAAAGGCTTATGCGGAAAAGTTCGGGCCGCTTTCCTTGTTGCAGTTCGATGCGCACACCGACACCTGGCCTGATGATGATCCGGAGCGGATTGACCATGGCACGATGTTTTACAAGGCCGTGAAGGACGGTCTGGTTGATCCGGCGCGTTCGGTTCAGGTGGGCATACGGACCTATAATGCCGATACACTGGGCGTGAACATCATCGACGCCCGTGAAGTGCATCTGGAAGGGCCTGTGAAAACGGCTGAAAAGATCAAAAGCATTCTGGGCGATCACCAAACCTATCTCACTTTTGATATTGACGGACTCGACCCGGCCTTTGCGCCGGGCACGGGTACGCCGGTCTGGGGTGGGCTGACCACCGGACAGGCCTCGATCATCCTGCGCGATCTGGCCGGGATCAATATGGTGGGCGGTGACGTTGTTGAGGTGTCGCCGCAATATGATACCACCGGCGCGACGGCCGTGGCCGGGGCGCATGTGGCGGTGGAACTGGCCTGTATCTGGGGGTGGACCCAGCGAAAGGGCTGAGGCATGAACTGGCTGGTGTATTTCCTGGTGGCAGTCGTGTTGGGGGCCATAGGCGTGGCCGTTTGGGCGCGTATGGCACCCTCGGACCCCGCCATCTGGCACGCCATGCCGGGGGCCGTGACCGACCGGGATATGGCCGGTGGCGCGATGCGTGTGGTCGGGGCCGGGGAGGACGGTCTGACCCGGCTGGATCAGATCATTCGCGCAGAGCCGCGCACGCAAGTCTTGGCCGGATCAGCAGATGACGGCATGATCACCTATATCGCGCGGTCAAGACTTTTTGGGTTTCCCGACTACATCACAACCCGTCAGAATGGTCCGCAGATCGAGATTTACGCACGGTTGCGGTTCGGAGCGTCAGATCTGGGCGTGAATGCCAGGCGACTGGACCGCTGGCTGGCTTTGCTCGGGCAGGGAGGATGACAGGCAACCTTCGCTGATTTCGCGCCACATGGGCACGTTCAGTGACATCTGGCATTGGGCCATGAAACTGCGCCCATCCACATGCAGGCAGGTCATGTCGCCAATCTCAAGGCGTGCCCCGGATTTATCGGTGCAATAACAGTCAATCGCTTTGCCACCCATCGTGCCATCAGCAAGAACGGGGCTGGCGATCAGGATCAGAGGCAGAAGATACTTCATCCTGCAATTATATCATGGGTTTTCGCCTTGACCAAAGGTTTTGAATACGTGACAGGATCGCCCCCATGATACCCTTGGACAGATTAGAACAGATTACCCAGCGCTTCGAGTTTATCGAGGCGCAGATGGCCGAAGGCGGTGGGGATATCGCGCAGCTGGGCCGCGAATATGCTGAACTGCGCCCGGTGGTCGAGGAAATCCGCGCCTATCGCCAGATGCTGGATGATATCGAGGGCGCGCGCGCCATGCTGGATGATCCCGAGATGAAAGAGCTGGCCGAAGAAGAGCTGGCCGGGCTGGAAGCTCAGAAACCCGATCTTGAAGCGGCTTTGCAACTGGCCCTATTGCCCAAGGATAAGGCCGATGCACGTCCTGCCATGGTCGAAATTCGTCCCGGCACGGGCGGTGAAGAGGCGGCGCTTTTTGCCGGTGATCTGCTGCGGATGTATCAACGCTATGCTGAGTCCCGTGGATGGAGCTTTGACGTTCTGGAAGAAACCCAGACCGAGTTGGGTGGGATCAAAGAGGTGGTTGCTCACGTGAAGGGGCAGAACGTCTTTGCCCGAATGAAGTTCGAATCCGGCGTTCATCGGGTGCAGCGCGTTCCCGAGACGGAATCTGGCGGGCGCATTCATACTTCGGCGGCAACCGTGGCGGTTCTGCCCGAAGCCGAGGATGTGGATATTCAGATTGATGCCAATGACATCCGCATTGATACGATGCGCGCCTCCGGTTCGGGGGGGCAGCATGTGAACACCACCGATTCCGCCGTGCGCATCACGCATATCCCGAGCGGGATTGTCGTGACCAGTTCCGAGAAATCCCAGCACCGCAACCGCGAGATCGCGATGCAGGTGCTGAAAACCCGGCTGTATGACGCCGAGCGGCAAAAAGCGCATGATGAACGTTCGGCCGATCGCGCATCGCAGGTGGGCTCGGGCGACCGGTCCGAACGCATCCGCACCTACAATTTCCCGCAGGGACGGATGACCGATCACCGCATCAACCTGACACTCTACAAGCTCGATCAGGTCATGCAGGGTGATCTGGACGAGGTCATTGATGCGCTGACCGCCGATGCCCAGGCTACCTTGCTGGCGGAGATGGAGGGGTGAACGTTCAGGATGCCCTCGCCATTGGGGTGGAAATGTTGAGGGGTGTTGGAATTGATGATCCGGTTCGAGACGCTCGCAAATTGATGGCGGCTTGTCTCGGGATCGAGCAGGGACGGCTCACCCTCCATTTGCATGAAGAGTTGGAGGCCGTGCCGGAGGCGGTGTTTTTTGCGGACATATCAGAAAGACGTGAAGGCAAGCCCATCTCCCAACTTTTGGGTTGGCGTGACTTCTATGGATATCGTTTTGAGCTGGGGCCAGAAGTGTTGGACCCTCGGCCGGATACAGAAACCCTTGTTGATGCTGCGCTTTCACAACCGTTTTCCGAGGTCCTCGATCTAGGGACGGGATCAGGCTGCATCCTGCTGACCCTGTTGGCCGAGCGGCCCGAGGCGATTGGAATTGGCACGGATATTTCGGCTTCGGCGCTGGCGCTTGCCCATATCAATTCAAGTGCCTTGGAGGTTGAGAATCGCTGTGCCCTGATTGAAAGCAACTGGTTCGATGCTGTCGGTGGCCGCTATGACCTGATCGTGTCAAACCCGCCTTACATCGCCGTCAGAGAAATGGCGGACTTGCAGCCAGAGCTCTCTTATGAACCGCGTATTGCCCTAACGGATGAAAGGGATGGGCTGAGCGCCTATCGGATTATTGTGCCGGGGGCAGGGGCGCATCTTGTGCCCGGAGGGCGTCTGTTGGTTGAAATCGGTTGGCAGCAAGGCGCGGCGGTTTCGGAGATGTTCAAAGCGGCCGGATTTGACGCGATCACCGTGATTCCCGATCTGGATGGGCGCGACCGTGTTGTCAGCGGGGTTTGGCCAAAATAGCGGTGTTTGGGCCAAATATGGCGGAAAATACACCGATTCTTTGCCTTTGCCCTTGTACAGCGCCCCGTCGCATGCTTATTGAATATTAGTCAACGCGACCGACGCCCGTTTGGGCGATCCCGCCTGACACCAAGCCATGACACGTCAGATTCGGCAAATTATACTCGGCGCAAGGGGCGCCAATCGGATCAAGCGACGATTTGAGCATAGGGCAATCAGCTAATACAATGAGATCATCGAAGTCACGTTCGCGCAATAAGGGCAATCGCAACAACAACCGCTCTGGGGTCAATGTTATCAACCGCGTGTTTGATAGCTCGGGACCCGAAGGCAAGGTGCGCGGAACGCCACAACAGATTATTGAGAAATACAACCAGCTGGCGCGCGATGCCCAGCTAAGCGGTGACCGTGTGGCCACTGAGAACTTTCAACAGCATGCCGAACATTACCTGCGTCTACTGGGTGAGGCTCAGAAAGAGCAGGAAGCCAAGCGCGAAGAGCAGGAACGCCAGAATCGGGAACGTCAGGCTGAACGGGATCGCGAACGTGCTCAAAGGCAGGAACGCGAATCTAATGGTGGTGATCTGGCCGACGCACCTCAGCCCGATGTGATCGTCGCGGACAGCGGTGATGCTGGTTTGGTGGAAACACCCGAGGCGCAATCGCCCCCCAAACCAAAACGCCAGCGCAGGCCTAAAAAGCCCGCCGATGACGACGCGCCTGAGGATGCTCCGAAGGGCGATGCACCCGAAGCGGCAGAGTAAGGCTTCGAAACAGAACACCGAACACGCGGGCCACTCGGCTCGCGTTTTTGTTTGCTCAAATGAGCGTCCTAAGGCTTTGCCTGGTCAGCGGTTCAACTCTGAAACTGCCGGGCCAGCGCGCAGAACTGTTCAAGGCCGACAGTTTCCGCGCGATCCGTGGGTTTGATACCGGCATTGATCAACCGGTCTTCAATGTCAGGTGCCAAGCCTTTCAGGGCCGCGCGCAGCATTTTGCGGCGTTGATTGAACGCCTTGGCCACTACCCGCTCCAGTGTCTTGGCGTCTGCCGGAAACCGTGGCTCTGGAAACGCCTTCAGATGCACCACGGCGGATGACACTTTGGGCGGCGGCGTGAACGCCTCGGGCGGCAGACTCATAACGATCCGCGTTTCAGCCCGCCATTGTGCCAGCACGGCCAGACGCCCATAGGCTTTTGAGCCGGGCTGTGCCACGATCCGCTCGGCCACCTCGCGTTGAAACATCAATGTCAGGCTGTCCCAGAAGGGAGGCCATTCGGGCGGCGTCAACCAGCGCACCAACAGTTCCGTGCCGACGTTATAGGGAAGGTTGGCCGCGATACGGATCGGGGGCTTCAGATGGTCCAGTGCGTTGATCTCAAGCGCGTCGGCATTCAGTACGGACAGGCGGTTCGGATAGGCGGCGGCGATCTGCTCCAGCACAGGCAGACAGCGGCTGTCTTTCTCGATTGCCACGACACGGCGCGCGCCCTCAGACAGCAACCCACGGGTCAGACCGCCTGGACCGGGGCCGATTTCAAGCACATCGCAACCTGTCAGATCACCGGCTTGCCGGGCGATCTTGGCGGTCAGGTTCAGATCCAGCAGAAAGTTCTGGCCCAGCGACTTGCGCGCAGAAAGCCCGTGATCGGCAATCACCTGTCGCAGCGGGGGAAGGGTGTCGATGGAGCTCATGATCTTTCCATTCAGGATTAGGGCTGAAAAGGCAAGTGCTGCATGGCATGTCGGACGGCTGCTTTGCGCGACGAAGCAGTCCTTTGCCAACGCAGCTATTACTTGTGCAGAAAGCTTTGTCGCTTGCGACACGAGAAATACGGGATTGAAACGGATTTTCCGTTTCCGGTTACTCAAACAAGCTTCAAATCTCACGTCGTAAGCACTTTGCTGATATCAATGCGCGCTATCCACAACTCAGCTTGCGACTTGGCTTAGGCCAGTTCGATGGATCGATTTCGAGCGGCTGATAACGTGGCATGAACCAGGCTGGAGAGAGCATCGCCGCCTGTCATAGCATCCAGTCCGGCAGCGGTCGTGCCGTTGGGGCTGGTTACCGTTTTGCGAAGGTGTTGCGGATCAGCGGTTTGCTCAAGTAGACGTCCGGCAGCAACAACGGTTCCTATGGCCAGGTTTCGCGATGTCTCATCGGGCAATCCCAGGGTCTGCGCGGCTTCGATCATGGCTTCGCACAGCGCGAAATAGTATGCTGGCCCACTTCCTGAGAGAGCCGTAACCGCGTGCAGATCGTCTTCGCGATCAAGCCAGGAGAAGACACCGATCGATGAAAAGAGTGCGGCAACCAGTGTTTTTTGGCACGCCGTTGCGTTTTCCGATGCGTAACCGGCGCTTACCGCGTGCCCAACCATGGCGCCTATATTGGGCATGATGCGAACAGCTGCCGGTTCACCAGATATCGCGCGCTTAATGGTGTCAGTTGAAACGCCAGCCGCAACTGACACCAAAACTGAGTTCGGTCCGATAAATTCTCGCACCGATTTTAACGAGTCAGCTACCATTTCCGGTTTGGTCGCCAGGACAACCGCATCCGCAGCTGTAAATTTGGGTATCTTCGAAGCGGTATCGAAGTGCTGATGCTTGTGACCGGGAAAAATGTCTTCAGATATCTCTTCGAATGACGGCTTTGTGTGCGGATCAAGCGTCAAAAACTGAGTTGGTGTTTCTAATCCTTTCAGCCATCCGGCCAGCTCCAACAAGAATTACGGTTCGCATCAGAGCACTCCTTTGTCAGCGGCGCGCAAGGCCGTGATCAAATCGGCGTTCTTGTACCTGTCCAGAGAAAAATCCGCTGCGTAGTCGGGGAGTTCCGCATCTGCGATTGTTGCTGCACAAAGCTCGCCGGCCGCACAAGCAGCCATCGTTCCAAAGCCGGACATTGCGCAATTCATGAAAGCACCGTCCGGTCCCATACTGCCGATCAGCGGCCAGTTTTCTTCTGTTCGGGTGTACCACCCTCCATAATGGTGCATGTTTCGCGGAAGCTTGCCGTAATACTGCCTGAGAGCTGGCGTCAGTCGCGCAGCGCCGCGCAACACGATGTCGGGGTAGTTGTCATCCAGAGGGGGTTCCCAAGTGGCTTCTGCCGGAGTTTCGTTAAAAGCCCAGCCCAGTTTAACCCACTGTCCACCGTCGCCCCCATCCGGTCTGCAGTGAATTGCGCCCGGCAACTCTTGGGCAAGCCACGCGAAGTCGGGATCCTGAAGAAGCATTTCTTTCTCCTCAGCATTCCAATCAATCTCCTGGCTGTCGAGATCAATTGAAAAAGGCAAAGCGCGCGGGACCGCGCCCAGCCGATCCTCGAACGCAATTTTCTGCTGGAAGGTATTGTAGATCGGCAGTTCGACACCGAGCATTTCAGCGATCTTGCCCGCAAACGGCCCAGCGGCGTTGACGAAGATATCAGCTTCAATCATCTGCGTTCCGTCCGGGGTCTGTACTTCAACTTGGAATCCATCGTGTGAGGTCACGCTCTGCACATCCCCAACAACACGGTTTACGCCGAGTTCTTTGAGGTACTCGAGCATATACATGCCCAACTGCTGACCGCTAATATCGCCGCCCCGCCGGATATGTATGATTGTGGCAACCTCCCGGTCATAACTTGGGAAGTTCAACCGTATCAAATCTTGATTTTGCAGAATGTCGACGCCATCGGGAACGCCTTTCCAGTTCGGTTTGGCAAATGAATGATAGGTATTTGAGCTACGCGCGGTGTGATACCGAAGTAGTCGATCCGCGTCGTCCTTCAGTCCGTCGTGCAGTTGTCGCACCAGCCCATCGATGTTTGCATTTCGTGTTGCCAGCGCATATCCACGCCGGTTCATGTTGATCCGGTTGTTGCTGTTTCGCGCAATTTCTTCCAACAGATCGATGCTTCTGTTGGTGAACGAAACCATGGTCGGATGGGGCCACCAGTTTCTGTAGTTTTCACCCGACTGGGCAGAGGTAAACGACATCGGCTGATCCCGGTCAATCAAAGTGATCCGGGTAATTCCTTGATTTTTAGCCAGGAAGTAGGCGGTCGCTATCCCGATGATTCCGGAACCAAGAATGGCAACTTGATTGGTTGTCGTGGCCACTGGATTGCCCCTTTATTTGATTCCGATTTCAGGCAGAGGTTGATTTTCTTGAACCCGCGCGAACTCCAAGCGCGACAGGTCGATGGTTTGATAGCCACCCGTGAGCGCCAGTTCGGACAAGGCGCGCCCGACCGCCGGAGCATGCATAATCCCGTGCCCCGAAAATCCACACGCTGTGATGATATTGTCGTGGCCCGGGGAGTACCGGCCAATAATCATGTTTCCGTCCAAGGTGTTCTGCGCGTAGTGTCCGAACCAGCTGCGCTGAAGCTTGAGTTCTTCGAATTTGGGAACCAGCGCCGCCATCATCGGCCAGATCGTGTCTTCGAAGTAATTTGCAAAGAAGCCGGAATAGATGTCGTCAACGAACCCGGGTTCGATATCAAAACTGGGACGCCCCCCGGCAAATCCGTCCCCTTCCGGCCGGAAGAACATGCCACTTTCGTCCTTGACCAGTGGCAGAGGTTCAATCTCGTGGGCGCATTTCCAGAAGTGTTGAACGCGGCACATGGGAACAACAGGCAGGTGACCTCCGGTCATCTCGGCAAGGGGGGCCACCCATGGACCAGCGGTATTGATGAACAAGTCCGCTTCGATGCGCTGGCCGTTGTCCAGACCAAGGGACGTTACCTTTTTGCTGTCGCTGTCAATCCCAGTGACTTTTGCCTTGATGTATTGAACCCCGAGATGCTCTGCCGCGCGACGGAAACCCCATAGCCCCGCATTTGGATCAATCCAGCCATCATCGGGCGTATGGCAACCCAGCACAATGTCATCGCGCTCAACAGAAGGGAAACGGCGCCGCAGTTCGGCATAGTCGATCAGGTCGGCGTTGACGCCGAGCGAAGACTGCAACGCCTGGTTTCTGCGCAGGGTCTTTTCACCGTCTTTGGTCACGACAAACAGATAACCCTGCTCGGTGAAGTTGATGTCCGGGAGATCGGGAATGTCCGACAGCTCATTCTCAAAGTTTTTGTAGAATCCGAGGCTGAATGTGGACATCTGGACATTTTCCGCGACACTCATTTGCTGCCGCACACCCCCTGCGCCCTGGGGCGTTGTTGCGAATTCGTAACTTGGGTCGGGTTCGATTACGCAAACCGATCCAGCGATACCGGAGCGTGCGAGAAAATAGGCCGCAGCCGACCCCATGATTCCACCACCAATTATTGCGATGTCGTACTTCATGCCCTTGATTCCCTTTGCACTGGGATTTTTCAGCCGATTAATTTTTTAACAACACCAATGCCTTGGCGGTGTACGTATTATAAGTTGACAAAATAGTATACGATTTGCAAGGATCAAATCCGAAATTGATTTAATTCGGATGTTCAAAATGACGCTAAGTGCCGCCGACCCCATCTATGATGAGCTAAGAACGCAAATTCTGTCAGGCACCATCAAGCCCGGAACGCCTTTGCGGCAGGACGAGATAGCCAAGCGCTTTGGCGTCAGTAAAATCCCGGTTCGCGAGGCACTTAGGCGTCTTGAAGTTGACCAATTGGTGGTTTTTGAGCGCAACAAGGGTGCTGCTGTCCGAGGATATTCAGAGAGCGAAATCCTCCAGCTACTGGACATCCGGATCGCTTTGGAATGCCGGGCTTTGGAGCTGGCAATCCCAAATATGATCGAAAGCGACTTTCGGGACATGCGCAAACTGCTGTCGGATTATGCTCGACGCACCCAAGTCGCCGAATGGAGCGACGCGAACCTGCGTTTCCACCAAATGCTCTATGAGCCTTGCGGAAACACGCAGCTGCTTCTCATGATCAACGATCTGCAGGCAAAGCTGGGACAATATCTGCGGCTACTGGTTTCGACGGCCAGCGGCCTAGAACGCCCCATGCGCGAACATGATGAAATTCTCGACGCTTGTGAGCGCGGCGACATCAACACAGCGGTGGACAAGCTGCGCAAGCATATTGAAGTGACTCAAAAAGAGGTCGCCGCATTCCTGAGGCGGGGCGCATGAGCCTTTTCCATCCTTACTCAATGACAGAAATAGGGAGTACCCAAATGAGTAAACTAACTAAGCTGGCGGTCGCGATGAGTGTTGCAGCGGTTGCCGCCACCGGCGCTTCGGCCCAAGAGCGGCAATTCGTCAATATCGGAACCGCCGGTATCGGCGGCGGCTACTATCCGACCGGTGGCTTCATTTGCAACGTTTTGAACAAAAGCCGCAAGGAGCTGGGGCACAACATCCGCTGCACCGTCGAATCGACTGGCGGTTCTGTTGCCAACCTCCGTTCCATCCAGGCGGGCGAAATGGACATCGCTATCTCTCAATCGGACTGGCAGTACCATTCCTATAACGGCACATCCAAGTTCGAAGAAGATGGCGCGAATGAAGACCTTCGCTTCCTCTTTTCGCTGCACCTCGATACCGCACATTTGGTTGCGCGTGCTGATCTGGGCCTGAGCGCGTTCCCCGAGTTGGAAGGCAAAACCGTCAACATCGGCAATGCGGGTTCCGGCACGGAAGCAACGATGACCTTCGCACTGTCGCGCTATGATCTTGAGCCCGATAGCTATTTCGGCCAGGCAACACGTCTGACCTCGCGTGAACAGGCGCAGGCGCTTTGTGACGGCAAGATCGACGCGTTCTTCTATACGACGGGTATTACGGCGTCCTCGATCACTGAGGCGACCAACACCTGTGACGCGTCTATCCTGAGCTGGAGCGACGAGACCATCGACGCGATGATCGATGAGTTTCCGTACTACGCTCCGTCCACAATTCCGGCGGGCACCTACAAAGGGCAGTCCGAAGACGCACAGACCTGGGGTCTCGCCGCGACCGTGGTAGCGACCGCAGACACGGATGAACAAGTGGTCTACAATCTGGTCAAGTCTGTGTTCGACAACTTCGAAGACTTCAAGGCGCAATCCACATTGTACACCTATGTCACGCGTGAAGGCGCGGTCGCTAACAGTCAGTCGGCGCCGTATCACCCGGGTGCCGAGCGGTATTACCGTGAAGTTGGCTTGCTGAAATAAAACAAAAAAATGCGAAGGGCGCGTCGGTTTGATGCGCCCTTCCTTGTTTCCGGGGGACGGCGAACATGTCAGACAAAGCACATCAAGAAGAATTGGAAGACCTGATCGCCGAGAACGATACAGGTGCCCGGGACCCTTCCGGGCTGGCACGCAAAATCATTCTGGGTGTCGCAATCTTCTGGCCGATCTATCAACTCTACATGGCGTCGCCTCTGCCTTTCGTTACGGGGATAGGCCTTATTGACGACAGCCAGCAACGCGCAATCCACCTGGCCTTTGCTTTGTTCCTGGGCTTCCTGACCTTCCCGGCTTTTCTGTCCGCACCGCGCAAATACATCCCGCTCTACGACTGGATTTTTGCTATCCTTGCTGCGGGCTGCGCGCTTTATATCTTGGTATTTTATCGGGATGTGGTCGAAAATGCGGGGGGCATTCGGACCACCGCAGAAACCATCTCTTCCATTCTCGGCATCATACTGGTTCTGGAAATCACCCGCAGGGTGCTTGGCCTGTCACTTGTCATTGTTGCCACTGTTTTTACGGTCTACGTTTTCGTCGGGCCAATGCTGCCTGAACTGATCTCGCATCGCGGCTTTTCGCTGAACCGATACGTCGATCACATGTGGTTGACGACCGAAGGCGTCTTTGGCCTGCCGCTCGGCGTCTCCAACAGCTTCATCTTTCTGTTTGTTCTCTTTGGCGCGCTTCTCGACAAAGGCGGGGCTGGGAACTTCTTTATCAAACTGTCGTTCTCGATGTTGGGCCATCTGCGGGGCGGGCCCGCCAAGGCCGCCGTTGTTTCATCTGGCCTGACCGGCCTGATCTCAGGATCAGCCATTGCCAATGTGGTGACAACCGGGACGTTCACCATTCCGTTGATGAAGCGTATCGGATTTTCTGGCGAAAAAGCGGGCGCGATCGAAGTTTCATCTTCGATCAATGGCCAGATCATGCCCCCGGTCATGGGGGCGGCTGCCTTTCTGATGACCGAATTTGTTGGCATCACTTACTTTGAAGTGGTTGTGCACGCCTTTGTCCCTGCCATCGTCAGTTACATCGGCCTGTTTTATATCGTGCACCTCGAAGCAGTTAAAGCCAACATGCCGGTTCTTGCCAAAGTGCAGGAAAGTACACTTCTGCAAAGTTTGGGACGCTTTATGTTCGGGTTTGGGGCCGTCGCGCTGGTCGCTGGCATCGTCTATGCGGTTGCAACCGGCCTGGGCATGGTCGCAGGCGCCTACGTCACGCCTCTGGCCGGGGTTCTCATGATTGCTCTCTATATCTGGTTGCTCAAAATCGCCGCACATTATCCGGAGCTTGAGATCGACGACCCCAACGCGCCGCTGGTCGAGATTCCAAAACTCAAACCCACCCTGATGGCGGGTCTGCACTTTGCGTTGCCGATTGGTGTTCTCGTCTGGTGCCTGATGGTACAGCGTCTCTCCCCGGGTCTCGCCGTATCCTGGGCCATTGTGGTTATGGTGGCGATAATGCTCACCCAGAAACCATTGATGGCTCGTTTCCGCGGTGAAACCACGGGAGGACCGGGCGACGGTCTGCGCGAAGGCTTCAACGATCTCACTCAGGGGTTTATCGCCGGGTCCCGCAACATGGTCGGGATCGCCGTCGCGATGGGTGCTGCAGGCATCATCGTCGGCGTCGTCTCTCTGACCGGCCTGGGGTTGCTGATGACCGAGATCATCAATGCAGTGTCGGGTGGCAACGTCATGATTATGCTACTGTTTACGGCAATCATGTGCATCGTGCTGGGCATGGGCCTGCCCACAACGGCAAACTACATCGTTGTCGCGAGTGTGATGGCACAGCCGCTGGTCGTGCTGGCCGCGCAGAACGGATTGATCATCCCGCTTTTTGCTGTGCATCTCTTTGTGTTCTACTTCGGCCTGATGTCGGGAACGACACCGCCTGTCGCTGTAGACAGTTTCGCAGGCGCTGCTGTCGCGCGTTCAGACCCCATGAAGACCTGCATTCAGGCCTTCTACTATTCGCTTCGGACCGCGATCTTGCCCTTCATCTTTGTGTTCAATCCGGAGCTCTTGTTGATCGGCGTCGAGAACTGGTGGAGTGCGACGCTTATCATCGTGTCATCCACCATCGCAATGTGTGTCTTTGCCGCGGCAACGCAAGGGTACTTCTTCGTGCGCAGCTTCAGGCTGGAAAGTGCGCTGATGATTGTGATCGCGTTGTCGCTTCTGCGGCCCGAGTTCTGGTTGGATCGGCTTCAGCCTCCGTTCGAGAAGGTTGATCCCACCTTGATCTACCAAGTCGTTGAAGACGCAGAGAATGGCGCTCAGATTCAGATGCTGATGGAAGGCGAAAACTTCAGCGGAGATATCATTCAGCGTGTTGTGGCCATTCCGCTTGGCGAGACAGGTGCATCAGGCGAAGATCGCCTGCTTGACGCAACGGGCATGGAGATGCGCTTTGATCCGGAGGGGGTCTTTGTAGACAATGTTGCCTTTGACAGCCCGGCCCAGAAGTGGGGCGTGGATTTCGATTGGAAAGTTCTCGAATTGAACAAACCGAACTCGCGAATGGCTAAAGAATGGTTCTACATCCCCGCCTACCTGGCCTTGTTGGGGATCGTCGGCGGGCAGCTTGTACGGCGTCGAAAAAGTCAGGAGCAGGTGACCGAAAATGTATGATGATATCCTGGTTCCGATTGACCTGGGGCACCCGGAGGCGAGCCATAAAGCCATCCGCTCGGCATGTCAGATCGCTAAAGGCTGCGATGCTGTCCTTCATCTGCTAACGGTTGTTCAGCCACTCGACAGCTTCACGTCGACGTTCTTTCCCTCGGGGTTCACGCATGATGCGACGGAAGCTGCACAAAAAGCACTTCATGCGTTCTCGGATGCGCAAGACCTGGCAGGGATGAAGGTACACCACATTGTCGCTCATGGCGCGATCTACGACCAGATTTTGGCCATGTCACAAAAGGTCGGGGCGTCCATTATTGTTATGACGTCGCACCGCCCTGAGCTAAGCGATTACCTGTTGGGGCCAAACGCGGCAAAAGTCGTTCGTCATGCAAATTGCTCAGTCATGATCGTTCGGGAATAGATGCACTTGCTGGCGGCAAGTCGCGGCAGCATGTGCCCTCGGAGGTGCCTATGAACACGTCTCCCTATCAGCGTCTGTTCGACAGCTTCGAGCTGGGTCACCTGACCCTCAAAAATCGGATTATCAGCACCAGCCACGCCCCGGCCTATGCCGAGAATGGAATGCCGGGCGAGCGTTACCAAGCCTATCACGAGGAGAAAGCTAAGGGTGGGCTGTCGATGACGATGTTCGGGGGCGCGTCTTCGGTCTCGGCGGATTCCCCTGCATCTTTCGGGCAGTTGAACCTGAGCGATGACAGGGTTGTAGGCTACCTGACGAATTTCGCGAAACGTATCCATACACATGATGTCGCCCTGATGTGCCAACTCAGCCACGCAGGCCGCCGAACACGCCCGACCAGTGGCAACTGGCTTCCGACGGTGGCCCCTTCGGCCATCCGCGAACCTGCCCATGGTGCGATGCCAAAGATGTTGGAAACGTCCGATATCCGCAGGATAGTTCACGATTACGCGGCGGCTGCGCGCCGATGCAGCGATGGGGGCCTCGATGGGATCGAGCTGTTGGCCTCGGGGCATCTGATTGGTCAGTTCTGGAGTCCGTTATCGAACCGACGTTCGGACGACTATGGTGGGTCCTTCGAAAACCGGCTTCGATTTGGCATGGAAGTTCTCGAGGCAATTCGCAATGCCGTTCGCGACGATTTCATCGTAAGCCTGAGGTTCACCGCCAATGAGTTTCAGGATGGCGGCATCACCGAAGAAGATGGCATTGCCATTGCCCTGGCACACGCAACAACTGGGTTGGTCGATTGCCTCAATGTCTCAGGGGGGGCCAACTGGACCAAGGCGGGTGTCGCTGAAACAGTTCCCAGCATGGCGTTCCCATCCGGTCGATTTATCGAACTGGCAGGCAAGGTTCGTCGGGCATCCGGTCTGCCAGTGTTGCATGCCGCGGGTGTCGCGGATCTGGCGACAGCAAATTATGCAGTGTCAGAGGGTCATGTGGACCTTATCGGCATGACACGTGCCCAGATCGCTGATCCTCATCTCGTCCGAAAACATTTGCAGGGCAAAGACAACGAAATACGACCCTGTGTCGGGGCCGGGTTTTGCATCGACCGCATCTATCGCGGCGGGGATGCCTTTTGCGTGCACAACGCCGTAACGGGCCGCGAAACAGTCCTGGCACATGACACGAAGCCCGCCGATGTGAAACGAAATATCGTTATTGTCGGGGCTGGTCCGGCGGGGCTGGAGGCTGCCAGAATTTGCGCCGAACGCGGGCATGCCGTCACTGTGTTCGAAGCTCAAACGCAACCGGGTGGCCAGATCTACTACGCATCTCGGATACCGTGGCGGCAAAACATGCTCGGCATTACGCGGTGGCTCTTTGACCGCTGCACTGAATTAGGGGTGACGTTTCGATTCAATTCCCATGTGGATGCGACAGATATTGAAGACGTTGCAAAAGATGTTGTCATTTTGGCGACGGGCGGCATCCCGGACATGGACATCGTAGAAGGCGGTAGCTCTCTTGGCACTTCGACCTGGGATATCTTATCAGGTGAGGTAGCGGTCGCATCGAACGTGTTAATCTATGATGAAACCGGCAGTCAAAGCGGTGTTACAGCGGCAGAATACGCTTTGTCGTCAGGTGCGAATGTAGAATTGGTGACACCGGACCGGATGATTGCTGAAGATGTTGGCGTGACCAACCATGCCATTCATCTGCGGAATCTATATGGGGCCGGGGTCAGAATAAAGACCGATGAGCGTCTTTCGAAACTGGCGCGGGACGGAAATCAAATCCAGGCCACGTTCCGCAATGAGTATAGCGGCAAACGACTTATCCAGTCCTTTGACCAAGTGGTTATAGATGCCGGAACTGTTCCGATGGATGACCTTTATGATGAACTTGCGCCTGGCTCCGTAAACTCAGGACAAATCGACATCAGCGCATTTCTCAACGCTGACACACAGCCGGGTCTGACATTAGGAGGTCAGGAAAATGCACCGTATGCGCTGTTCAGAATAGGTGACTGCGTATCCGCCCGAGGCATTCATGCCGCGATTTTGGACGCCAGCAGACTATGTATGCTGATCTAGATGGAGGGACAAAGGATTGCATCATTCTCTGCTGCCGATTGCTTGTCAGCGCGTGTCTACTCTGAGCGGGTTGGTGCACAGGGGTAATCTGCGGGCAATTCGAATGGCCGCCTATCGTGTTGCATTGCGACGCGATAGTTGGTGCTCAAGCCGCAAGAATTTCGCTGCGAACGCGCGCAGCGAGATTTTGAGACTTCTGCAAAGGGCTCAAAGGGATCTTTCAAGATCGGCAGGAGGCCATCCTTTGCGCCATTTTCAAGGCCTCGATCAGCGAGGTTGGATTGGCAATACCCTGACCTGCTATATCCAGCGCCGTGCCATGATCCGGTGAGGTCCGCACGAAAGGCAGGCCCAGCGTGACATTCACGCCTCGATCGAAATCCAGTGTCTTTATCGGGATCAGGGCCTGATCGTGATACATGCAGATTGCGGCGTCATAGGTTTGGCGTGCGGCAGCGTGAAACAGCGTGTCCGCCGATAGCGGGCCGATCACATCAAAACCCGCGTCACGTAGCCGGGACAGCACCGGGTCGATCAGGTTGATCTCTTCCTGTCCCATCTTGCCGCCTTCCCCTGCGTGGGGGTTCAGCCCGGCAATGGCGAGACGGGGGGCCGCAATTGCAAAATCGCGGATCAGGGCGGCATGGGTGATGCGAATGGTGTCTTCCAGCAACTCGGGTGTCAGCGCTGCGGGGACATCGGACAGGGGAATATGGATCGTTGTGGGCACGACGCGCAGCTGATCCGAGGCCAGCATCATCACCACCCGTGGCACATCCGCCAATGCTGCCAGATATTCGGTGTGGCCCGGATAGGCAAAGCCAGCACCGTCCTGCAGCGCCTGTTTGTGGATCGGTGCGGTACAAAGTGCCAGAGCGGCACCGGATTGCACCAGATCGACACCGCGCGCGATGACGTCGATCACCGATTGCGCGTGGGCTGGGTCGGGCCGCCCATGGGTCAGATCACCCGGGAAGATATGGGGCAAAACCGGCAGGGCGTGGGCCGATGCTTTGATCGCTTCATCCGGCGAAGTGATCGTGGTCATGGGGGTGCCTTCAGGCACGTGCGCAGGATCGCCAATCAGGAAAAACGGAACGCTATCACGCAAGGCCGACCACGCCGCCGCTGCCAACTCGGGGCCAACCCCGGCAGGCTCACCACAACAAAGCGCGACGGGCGCCGTCATTCCTTTTCGATGATCCGCGCTTCGGCTCGTAATTCTTCCAGATAGCCGCTTGCAAAGCTGTCCAGCCGGCTGTTGGTGATAAAGGCGGTCAGGTCCTGATCGGTCGGGCCTTCTCCTTCCAACAGCGGAGAGCGCCCACACATCATAACCACACCCAGCGTTTCGCCGCCCGAGCGGGTGACGGTACCGATTTCGCCGGGATCAAGCCGGGCCAGTACGATAGCAACATCCTGGGGAATATCTGCAGGGGCTTCGCTGGTGCGTTCAAGCACCTCGGGGGGCTGGTCCTGGGCGATGCCATAAAGGTCGTCGCAGGTGTCGGTGTCATTCTCGATCTGCTGCGCACGCCCCAGATTCTCTTCGGTGCTCCCGCCAGCCAGATAATAGATTGCATATTCGATTGCGCTGTATTCAGGGGCAGGGGCGTCCTGCTCTTCGATGTCGCGCAGTTGGAACAGGGCGATTGCATTCTCAAGCGGCAAAGGATCGCTGACCTGTCCGGGGGCCAGCCCAAGGATGATCGGGCGCAATTGGGGTGGCAGATTGGTGAGCGGCATCCATTCCATGCGTCCGCCGCGACCGCGTGTACGCGAGGCCGAATACCGGCGAGCCTCGGCGGAGAACTGCGCCTCGGTGGTGGTGTTTGCTGAAATGCGTGCCGCGCGCTCCTGCACTGCTTCTGCCTGTCCGGGAGGGACCGGCATGATGATTTCTGACAGCAAGACACGCACGCTGGAGCTGCTTCCCGACACGGCGGCTTTGGCGCGCTCAAGGTCATCCTCGGTAACCGACACGCGCGGCGCGAACCGGGCGCGGGTCAGTTCTCGCCAGGTCAGGCCTGCGCGCACGAAATCGCGAAATGTGCTGCCTGACACTCCCGCGCTTTCCAGCTGTGCGATCAGCTGTTCGGCCGAGATGTTGAGACGCGAGGCAAACTCTTCCATGCCAAGCTGGATGTCCTGGTCTTCCAGAATAATGCCATTCGCGCGTGCGGCATCGACCTTCAGGCGGTCTTCGATCAGCTGGGTGCGGGCCAGTTCCGCCGGGTTGCCGGGCGCGCGAAACAGCTGCATCATTCGGGCGCGTTGCTGTAGCTCGTAACGGGTAATGGATTGGTCATTCACGATGATCACCGGCTCGAACAGATTTTGCGCAATCGTCGGCATGGCTGGCAGTGCCAGGGCAACCGAAAAAGCCAGGGCGACGGTGATTTTACGAAACGAAAGGGTCATTTAGGTTAGTTCCTGCATGTCCGGACGTAGCTTTTGTCCTGCGTTTTGGTGGTGAAGCCGCGCAATGCCACGGTGAAGCTGATATCTGTCGATGGTTCCAGAATAGTCGAAGAGGTGAAGCGGCGCGAGGCCGAAAGTTTCGCCTCTACGCATTCATTCGTGTAAGTCAGGCCGACCCCCGCTGTCACATTCCGATCACTGGCCACGTCATAGCGCCAATTGGCGCTGCCCGTCCAGTGGCGCGAGATGCGGTAACTTCCGTCGATCGCCCATTCAGAGGTTGTGCTGGGGCGGTTCTCGGCCGGGTCTGCGCGCAGCCAGATATAGGTGGCCCCTATATCGGCCAGATCGTTTTTCCAACTGGCGCGCGCCTCGGCCTTGGTGGTGTCATAGGCCCCGTCAAACAACCCGCGCGCAGTCAGACCCAACCCAAAAGGGGTCTTCAACTGTCCGGCCACCAGAACATCCGAATGCCGGCTTTGCAGCCCCGACGTGTTGGAAAAACTGCTGAGCCCGCTAACGTCCAGTTGGCGTTCTTCGCGCACGACTTGCCCCAGCACAAGCGTGTTTTCCCAACCGCTTGGATCAATCCGGCTCCAACTCAGGCCATAGGCCGCTGAAAGCCCGCGTTCTCGCCGGTCGGCCTCAGGAAAGCGCGACATGCTGAGCAGGTTGCCTTCGTCAAATTCGACATGAGTGGACTGATCATTGGGCAGGTTACTGGTATTGCCCCCAGCCCAGCCCAACTGGACCATCGGTTCGATGATATGGCTTGCGCCTGTGCGGGTCTGTTTCAGGAATGGCCAACGCAATTGTATCGAGCTGGAGGGAGTGACTTCGGTATCCTCACTGAGCGAGGTGCCACCGGCCTGGTCCACGAATACACTGTCAATGGCCAGTCCGGTCTGAAACCGTGCCAACACCCCCAACGGCAGCACCCAGTTGCGTGCCCAATCGGCTGAGGTGGTGATGCGTGTCACGTCACGGCCATCGGCATAGACATCAAAGTCAGGCCCATCCGTCGTCAGATCAGACGAGCGGTAATGGCTATGGGCCAGTGCCGAGAACACCAGTTCACCACCCAGCCGGGACGGGAAAAACCGTCGTTCATATTCGGCGTCTAGTGCGATGGTGGGCAGGGTTGAATTGGATTCGCCGATGCGCAACGAATGGAAATGGGTGATCGCGCCACGGATGTACTCATCGCGCTGGACCCGTTCGATAGCCACCTGACTGTCAAGCCGGTCCTTGTTGGAATAGGAGTAATCCAGCAGGTATGTGTCGTCATTCACCGCCTCGATATCGAAGGTCAGGTTAAAGCCGAGTCCCAGCTCGAACCGTCCTTCGCCAAAAATGTAGGCGCGGGTAGAGCGGACGCCCTGATCGTCGTCTGAAAAGGCGCCGTTGAATTCGACCTCACCATTTCGAAATGCCTGACGAAAACGATATTCGAGCGTGGCCGTCTTGGTGGCGATAAAAGGCGTCAGCGTCAGGTCAGCGTGATCACCGAGCTTGATGAAATACGGCACTTTGACGCCGGTGCCCAAAGTTGAAGAGCTGTAGATTTCTGGGATCAGGAAGCCTGTGGCGCGCGTCAGCGTCGGGTCTGGCAGGCGAAGACGCGGCAGGTACAGGATTGGCGTGTCCAGCACCCGGACTTGTGCATCATCGAAATAAAGCTGCTGTTCCTGTTGATCATGGATCACACGGCGTGCTCGGATTTGCCACAGAGGAGGCCGCCCGTTCTCACAGACCCGACAGGAGGTCACGGAGGCTTTATAGAGTTGAGAGTAACGCCCGTTGACGCGGTTCATCTCGTGCGCGGCCAATTGCAACTGATCATCCATCACCACGCGCGCACCGACCAGGATGCCGTTTTGCAGCGAACGATCCAACTCGGCCGTATCTGCCAGCACCAAAATGCGGCCTTCCTCGTCCTGCAAGGTGATCGGTCCCTCAATCCGTAACTGATCGGTGGTGCGGTCATAGGTGATGCGTTCGGCCTGCAGGCGGCGTCCTTCATAAAGCGCCTCGACATTGCCCTCGGCCACCAGCGTGTCATCGCCCGAAAGATACACATCATCAGCCACCAGAAGGGCAGGCGTTGCCGTGTCACTGGCCACGGGCAGGTTGGACTGGGCCGAAACGGGGTGGCCTATAGAGGGCATCACAAACAGCCCCAGCATCACCAGAAGAAATGCGCGCAGCGTCATCCATCCTCCATATGCAGAAGGATGCCTATCGCCAAGAGGAACGACGCCACAGGGGGAGCCCAGGCCGCCAGAAGAATGGGGATTTGCCCGTTCTCGCCAAGTATCTGCGCAAAGTTACGGATGTAATAGAGCGTAAAGCCCAGCAAGACTGCGATCAGCACTGACATGCCCGTGTTGGACAGGCGTGCGTGACGCATCGTGAATGCTGCCGAGATCAGGACGAGCGCGATCAGGAACAGGGGACGTGACAATTCCATTTGGAACCAGACCGCATAGCGGCGGGCGGAAAACCCGGCCTCTTCAAGCTGAGCGATGAAGGCGGGAAGATCCCAGAGCGGGATGTATTCCGGCTTGCCAAAGCTGTCGATGATCCGGTCCTGTGTCAACGCTGATGGCACGGTCAGTTGGTCCAACTGTTGGGAGGTCGCCTCGGGGTTGGTGCCCGCGCTCAGATCCCACAATTTGACATTGCTGAGCAGCCACTCGCCCTGTTTCAGCTCGGCGGTTTCTGCATTGACACGGCGCAGCGGAATGCCTGTGGGATCAAAGGAAATGAAGGTGGTGTTGAACAATACACTGACATCAGAACTCGCACGCACCGCATGGATCACGGTCTGTCCCTTCGGGCTGCCCTGACGCAGCCACAACCCTTCAGAGGCGATGGCCAACACGTTCGAGCCGCCGCCCAGATACCCGTTGACCAGATCGTTATAGCGTTTGGACGAGGCCGCCACGATCGGGTTTAGCATGGTGATGGTCAGGATGCCGATCAGGGCCGCCACGGTGACCGGGGCGACCAGCCCCTTCAACGCTGATCGTCCTGCAGCCCGCACTACCACCAGCTCCGAGGATCGTGACAAGCGCAAGAAAAGCGCCACGGTGGCAAGGATCATCACCAGTGGCAGGATTTCGTAATTGGCATGGGGCAGGTTCAGAAGCACGATCTCGGCCACCGACCAGAAGGGCAATTCGGGGAAATCCTGCAATTCGTCCACAAGATCAATAAGACCCAGCAACACCACGAAGACCAGCGCGATCAGGGTGAAGGTCCAAAAGAACTTTCGGGCAAAATAGAAATGCAGGATCATGCCGCGCCCCCCGCCGATCTGCGCCGTTGAAACAGTCGTTTGAACCAGCCCGGATTGGCGGCTAGGTATAGCATTACCGCGGTCAGCAAGGCGCCCGCAGCGGCAGGAACATATAGCAATGGCCACAATGCCGCCTTGGCCAAAACCGGGCCGGACACAACGCCTTCCACCAACTTGATGCCGACCAATAGAAAGAATGCCAGCACGATTTGCCACCAGACGCCAAACCGGCTGAACGTGCCCAGCAGCAGAGTGGCAAAGCCCACCATGGCCGCGACTATGCAAAGCAGGGCCTGATTGAAACGGTTATGGGCCTCAAATGCGACCTGTCCCAGGGTTGCCCCGGTGCGTTCTGACGCGGCCTGTGGGGTTAAAAGCAATTCAGGCGTGGGTGCAAAGGCGATGTTATTCAACGTGATCTCGTCACGCGAGATCAAGCTGGAAATGTCGTAAGAGAAATCCTCGAAATGGGTGGTGAACAAGCGGTTGCCGTTTTTGCGCATCACTTGACTAAGCCCCGACAGCATCACCAGTTTCGTTCCGCCCCCTTCGCGCACCAGGAAGGCGCGCCCCGACGTATAGGTCACCGGATTGTCCATGTCGCGACGGTCTGACAGGAAAACATCCTTCAACTCGCCATCGGGCGTGATGTCGCGAATGTAGAAGGTGATACCGGGGGCAGGGTGCAGAAATTCGCCCTCGGTCAGCAGCTTTGCGGTGATGTTGCGTGTCACCTCGGCCTGGCGCAGGCGCAGCTGAGACAGGCTGACGGGGATCAGAAGATGGGTCAGGATCGACATCATCACTGCGATGATTGCGCCGTAAATGAAGACCGGACGTACCAAACGCCAGGGCGAATATCCCGTGGCCTGCATCACGGTGAGTTCGCTTTCCGTGCTCAGCCGGTTGGTAACGTAAACCGCTCCGGCAAAGGCGGCGATAGGCAGCACTACACCGATCACACCGGGCAGGGTCAGGGCGGTGAACTCAAGAAAAACCCAGGCCGGCTGGCCATCGCCGATCAGGCGGTCAAACATTCGCACGGCCTTGTTGATCCAGAAGATCGACACCAGAACCAGCGCGAAAAATCCGAAGAGCACCATGAGTTGCGACAGCATATATCTGTCGAATCTGGCCACCTACATTCCCCCGAACACGAAATCTTGTGGTCAACCTATCGGAATTCCCCAAAGGGGAAAACTGCAAATACGTCTCTTTTTGATGATCGGCAGGAACCTGACCGCCGATCCACAGCGCGCACGGCTGGTCAATCAATTGCAGGCGCGCTAGGTCTGGTTCAAATTCGTCAATAGGAGCGCCAAAATGACCACACCTGTCGCCGTAGATTTCATTGAAACCGATCTGGATCAGATTGCCACGACGGAGGGCCGGGTCGCGGTATTCCTGACACCGGAAGGTAAGATGGATCCGTCCGCGCGTCGGGTGAATCGCCTGACCAAGGGCGCATTGGCCCGCATGGTGGAAAGCGGTGCGGTTGAAAAGATGAAAGAGGGTGAGGTTAAGACCCTGAACTATCCCACCGGCATGGCTGCTGACGCGTTGGATGTGGTGTGTTTGCCGCGCAATGCCAAACCCGATCTGGCCCGCAAAGCCGGTGTTGCTTTGGGCAAGGTCAAGGGCGAGGCAGCGCTAAGCGTTCTGGCCGGACTTGTACGTCGATCAGCCGACCTTGCCCAAGGGATCGCCCTGCGCGCCTATGAATTCACCGCCCACAAGACAGCCGAGGAGAAAGAGATTGGCGGCGTGACCATGATGGTTGCAAAACCTGACGAGGCCAAGGCCGATGCCGCCCCGCTGCTGGCCGTGGTTGAGGGCGTGCATTTCACCCGCGATCTGGTGGCTGAGCCGGCAAACCACCTCACCACCACCGAATTCGCCAAGCGCATCAAGGATATGGAAGCGTTGGGCCTGACCGTTAAAGTTCTGGAAGAGAAAGAACTGGAAAAGCTTGGCATGGGATCACTGCTGTCGGTGGGACATGGCAGCATCAGCCCTTCCAAGGTGGCGATCATGGAATGGATGGGTGGCAAGAAAGGGTCTGCGCCTCTGGCTTTGATCGGAAAGGGCGTTGTGTTTGACACCGGTGGTATCAGCCTTAAACCCGCCGCTGGCATGGAAGACATGACCATGGATATGGGCGGCGCGGGCGTCGTGGCCGGTGCCATGCGCGCGCTGGCCCTGCGCAAGGCCAAGGCCAACGTGGTCGGCCTTGTGGGCCTTGTCGAAAACATGCCCTCGGATCGCGCCACGCGCCCCGGTGACGTGGTGACCTCCATGAAGGGTGACACGATCGAGGTGATCAACACCGATGCCGAAGGCCGTCTCGTGCTGTGTGATGTGCTCTGGTATACGCAGGAAACCTACAAACCCGCCGCGATGATTGATCTGGCCACCCTGACGGGCGCGATCATCATCGGTTTGGGTCATGAAAAGGCGGGCGTTTTTGCCAATGACGATGCGTTCTGCAAGGATTTCCTTAAGGCCGCCGAGGCCGAGGGTGAAGGCGCATGGCAGATGCCGCTGGACCCGGCCTACGACGACCAGCTCAAAAGCCAGATTGCCGATATGAAGAACGTCGGCGGACGCCCCGCGGGCTCAATCACAGCGGCGCAATTCCTCAAGCGGTTCGTTAAGGACGACGTGCCATGGATCCATCTGGATATCGCTGGCGTGGCCAGCGTGAAATCTGAAACAGCCTATGCGCCGAAAGGGGCGACTGGCTGGGGTGTCATGGCGCTCAATCGTCTGGTGGCGGATAAATACGAGGGCTGAGATGGGCGCCGCCTTCTTCTATCACCTCACACGCGCCCCGCTTGAGGCGACTTTGCCGATCCTTCTGGGAAAGGCGCAGGGCGCGGGCTGGCGGGTGGCGGTGCGGGGCGCGGACAAGGCCCGCCTTGACTGGCTGGATCAAAAGCTGTGGTTAGGTCCGGATGAGGGGTTCTTGCCTCACGGGTTGGCCAGTGCTCCGCATGCCGAACAACAGCCTATTCTATTGACCGACGAGACGCATTATCCCAACGATCCGGCCTGCGTGATGCTGATCGACGGTGCCGAGCCTGATCCACAAGAAGTCACCAAAATGGAACGGGTCTGTGTGCTGTTTGACGGCCATGATGATGCTGCGGTTCAGACGGCGCGGGGCCATTGGAAGATTTTGACTGACACTGGATGTGCGGCGCAATACTGGTCCGAAGAAAGCGGCAAATGGGAGAAGAAGGCCGAAGCGTGACCCTCTTCCCCATCGCTCAGAACGACATGATCCGGGTGTTGTCCCCCAGCAAACGCGCCGCCATCGGAGCAGGCTTGGCCGGGGTGATCCCGTCCAGCAACGCGTCTGGTCCGACACCCTTGTTGGGCAGGTAAATCGCACAGACCTCGACCATGCCGCCTTCGGCCATGATCATCTGCATCAATCCCTGTGGCGTCATGCCTTTGGGTTCCTGTGGCGCGGTTGCGCTGGCCGGGGCATCCTTCAATGCCAAATCTCCGCCCGGGCCGCAGAGCAGCGTGTAGGTATTGGCACCTTGCTTCAGCGATTGCATGGTCAGGACCATGCTCATCAATTGGGTCTGTGGCTCGTCACTGGTTAGGATGGTGACAAGATCGGCCGGACCATCGGCCTGCGCTGGCAGGGAGAACAGACTGGCAAAGAGGGTGGCAAGTAAGGGTCGGCGCATGGTGGTATCTCCTTTGATCCATAAACCTGAATCGTAAAGTCAGGTTTAAGGTCAGAGGTAGAGAGGGGGCTACGGAAAGGCCTTGATCCAGATCAAACATATATAAAAAATTGAATATGTTTTTAAATTTAAAAGCTCAGCGGGTCAGAACCATTTTTCCGCCCCTGATTTCAACGCTGGAAAATCGCTGAAGATAGTCCATGCCAAGTAACGAGCGGTCCATCTCGCCTTCGTTGACCGTGGCGCGCACACGTGTGTCGCGTAAAGGACCGACATTGATACTGTCCAGCGTGACCGGGGCCGTGCGCACCTCGCCATTGGCTGTGAATGCGCGACCGACATAGGCCAATGTACTTGTGTCGATCCCGGCCGCTTCAGCATCGTCATGGGTCAGCACGATGCCGGTGGCCCCGGTGTCCACCACGAAATCCACCGGCGCACCGTTCACATCGGCGGTGAGATAGTAATGCCCGTCCATGGCGCGGGCCAGTTCGATCTGGTTGTCAGCGGTGACATTGGCAATACCGGGTGTCACGGTGTGGCGGATGTCGCCCCAAAGGCCCACTGCCGCGATGACACCGATAAAGATCAGCCCCCAGACCAAGGCATGTTGCGTGAGTTTGCCCAGGGAATTGCGGTTCTGGGCAAAGAACCAAAGCACAACAGCGCCGCCCAGTAGCGCCAGATAAATCAAACGACCTGTATCATACTCGCTCATATCTAAGATATAGGGGCAGGGGGCAGGATTGAGAAGGTCATCCCGCCAGCCCAAATCCACGCAAGCCGTCCAATACGAACTGTACCGCCAGCGCGGCCAGCAACATGCCGAACAGACGGGTGATCACGTTGATGCCGGTCTTGCCCAGCAGTCTTTCCAACACGCCCGCTGTCATGAACAACAGCAGGACCAGTGCGACCACCGCCAGCATGACGCCAATCACCCAGGCCAATCCTTCGATCCCCGGGCGCTGTCCGGCCAGCAGGATAACCGATGCGATCGAGCCGGGCCCCGCAATCAGTGGAATCGCCAGCGGAAAGATCGATGGATCGTCGCCCTCTTCCTCCTCAGCCTCGTCCGATGTGGCCTTACGCCGTTTGGTGCGGCGTTCAAACAGCATGTCCAGCGCGGTCAGAAACAACAGGATGCCCCCGGCAATGCGAAAGGCGGGCATGGAAATGCCGATAAAGCCCAGCACCGCCTCGCCAAAGGCGGCAAAGGCGATCAGGATCAGGGCAGCCGTCACGCAGGCACGCAGCGCGATCAGACGGCGCCGACGCTCTTCAATTCCTTGGGTCAGCGCCACGAAGAGGGGCGTCATCCCAATGGGGTCAATGATCACGAAAAGCGTGACAAAAGCGGTGATCAGAAAAGCGACGTCCATAACCTGTCCGTGGATTCGGGGGTGCCCCCGTTGCATCATGCCCAGTGCGATTTGCCAAGCCATGTTATCGGCCACGCATCCTCGTGATAGTGCAAACGCAGGGAGACGCGCATGACAAAACCCGTTCAATCCTACATCCTGTGCACCAGCCCGCGCAGTGGAAGTACGTTGTTATGTGGGCTGCTGAAAGCCACGCAGTGTTGCGGGTTGCCAGATTCCCATTTCCACGAACCATCGCTGGAGGCGTGGCTGGGCTATTACGATCTGGAAGGCGTACCCTTCGCGTCCCACTCTGAGGCTGTGCGCGCCGCCCTTGGGGCTGCACGCGCCTATGGGAGGGGCAAGACTGATATGTTCGGGCTGCGGCTGCAACAGCACAGCGCTGTGTTTTTCTTTCAGCAACTTGCACAACTTCATCCGCGATTGGACGGCGATGTGGCGCGTATAGATGCGGTTTTCGGGCGTACGGCCTATCTTTACCTGACCCGCGAAAACAAGCTGGATCAGGCGATTTCATACCTGAAAGCCGAACAAAGCGGGCTTTGGCATCGTGCGCCGGACGGCACCGAGATTGAGCGTTTGGCACCTCACCGCGACCCGGTGTACGATCGTGCAGCACTTGGCCAACAGATTGCATTGTTCGAGGCCTACGAGCGCGAATGGCAGGGGTGGTTCGCGCGTCAGGGCATCCGGCCGCTAACCCTCACCTATGACGCGCTGGCCGCCGACCCGTGGGGAGTGTTGGCGCAGATTCTGGAGTATTTGGGGAAGGACCCGGCTGTGGCAAAAACACTGACTCTTCCGGTGGCCAAGCTGGCGGATTCGATGAACGAAGAATGGGCCGCGCGCTATCTGGCGGAGCAGGTTTAACGTTCCGCCTTTTCCAGCCGCTCAAGCGCTTTCATCCAAAGGCCTTCGGCGCGTTCGATTCCATCCATCACTTCGGCGTATTTCTTATTCCAGCCCGCGGCTTGCGCGGCGTTTTCTTCTTCGTACATCGACGGCTGCGCCAGTTTGTCGGCCACCTTGTCACGCATATCGTTCAGTTTGTTGACCCGATCTTCGCATTTGCGCACCTCTTGGCGCAGGGTCAGAATTTCGTCGCGCGACAGGCGTTTTCTCGCAGGTTTGGGTTTGCTGGTCTTGGCCGGTTTGTCGCCGGCCAGCAACGCGGCGCGATAGCTTTCAAGATCACCGTCATAGGGCGCCACGCGCCCGTCCTTGACCAGCCACAACCGATCCGCCACGAGGCTGAGCAGGTGCATGTCGTGGCTGACCAGAATGACCGCGCCGGTATAGGCGGTCAGTGCCTCCACAAGGGCCTCGCGGCTTTCGATATCAAGGTGGTTGGTCGGTTCGTCCAGGATCAGCATATGGGGCGCATCAATCGTGGCCAGCATCAGCGACAGGCGCGCTTTTTGGCCACCCGACAGTTTGCCCACCAGCGTTTCGGCCTGTTCCGCACCGATGCCAAACCCACCGAGGCGCGCGCGCAGGCGTGACGGCGTTTCATCGGGGCGCAGGCGGCGGATGTGATCAATCGGGGCTTCGTCCACATGCAGCTCTTCCACCTGATGTTGTGCGAAATAGCCGACGCGGAATTTCGACGCGGTCGTCATTCGGCCCTGTAGTGGTTTAAGTTTATCGGCCAACATCTTGGAAAGCGTGGATTTCCCCTGGCCGTTCTTGCCCAGCAAGGCGATGCGATCATCCTGATCAATACGCAGGTCCAGATGTGACAGGACCGCCTGTCCATCATAGCCGACCGAGGCCCCTTCAATCGCGATGATCGGTGGCGACAGCTCCTCTGGTGACGGGAAAGTGAATTTCTTCAACGCCGCCTCTTTCGGCGTGGTGATCGGGGTCATCTTCTCGATCATCTTGAGACGGGATTGCGCCTGCACCGCCTTGGTGGCCTTGGCGCGGAACCGATCCACAAAGCTTTGCAGATGGGCGCGACGGGCCTCCTGTTTTTTGGCTTCGGATTCGGCGGCGGCGATCCGGCTGGCACGGGTACGCGCAAACGTATCATACCCGCCCTGATACAGCGTCAGCTTGCGGTCTTCGAGATGCAGGATCGAGCCCACGGCACGATTAAGCAATCCACGATCATGGCTAACGATCAGCACGGTGTGTGGATATTTCGCCAGATAGGTTTCCAGCCACAGCGCACCTTCAAGGTCGAGGTAGTTGGTCGGTTCATCCAGCAGCAACAGATCGGGTTGAGAAAACAGCACGGCCGCCAAAGCGACGCGCATGCGCCACCCGCCTGAAAAATCCGAGCAGGGTTGTTGCTGTTCGGTACTGCTGAACCCCAGACCGCGCAGGATGGTGGCCGCGCGCGCTTCGGCGGACCAGGCATCAATGTCGACCAGTCGCATCTGAATGTCCGAAATCCGGGTCGGGTCTGTCGCGGTTTCGGATTCGGCCAGCAATTCCGTGCGCTCGGTATCGGCGGCAAGGACCGTGTCGATCAACGAAACCTCGTTGCCGGGTACTTCCTGAGAGACGCCTCCGATACGCGCGCGCTGGGGCAGGGTGATCGCGCCCGATTCCAGCGCCAGTTCCCCCCGGATCAGTCGGAACAGCGTTGTTTTGCCAGTGCCATTGCGCCCGACAATGCCCACTTTGTGACCGCCCGGAATTGTGACCGAGGCGTTTTCGATCAGCGGGCGGCCGGCCACCGAGTAAGAGATATCATCAATGCGCAACATGGGGTCGAGCCATGCCGCAACTGTGCGGTGGCGTCAACGCCCCTTGCTCACTCTGCGGGGATGGTGCCGGTGAACTCGGCCTCGATGCGGAACGTGACAAGGTCGCCGACACCAGCGGTAGAACCGGGTTCAGGCACACCGTAAGTCATGCCGAAAGCCGAGCGGTTGATTTCTCCGGTGGCCGAAAACCCGATGCGCGCGTGAGGCTCGAATGTGCCAGCGGGAATTGCCCCGTTCAGATCCACCTGCAGTGTGACCGGGGCCGAAGCTCCCAACATTGTCATCTGGCCTGTCACCGTGGCGCTGTCTTCGTCGGTCAGCGTGACGCTGTCAGAGGTGAACGTGATCGCCGGATAGGTGGCGACATCGAACCAAGGGGCGGCAAGCATGGCATCGAGAAAACCCTCAGGCGGGCTGGGCAGGTCCAACGAAGATGGGTTGATCGTGGCGGTCAGCTTGGCTGCGGCGGGATTGGCCGGATCCAGGGTAAGCGTGGCATCAAAGCTGTCAAACCCGGCGGTGTAATTGGTCAGGCCCAGATGGTTGACAGAGAAGACCAGACTGGCATGGCTCGGGTCCAGCCGAAATTCCTGTGCAGGGATCGCGGCGGGGCCCGTGGTGTCGCCATGCGCACCGGCATGCAGCACTGCGATGAAAAGAAATGATAACATGATAAAGACTCCGCTCTGAGGCTCGGTTGGCAACAATCCTAGGCATATTGGTCAGGACGGGCCAGAGCGCATTCGCCGCTTTTCAAAGCCTTTGCCCCATGCTATCGCAGCCGCCAATGAGGGGCGCGGGCATTGGGCCAGGCGCGCAAACACTGAACTGAAAGAGGCTGACATGGCTGTTGAACGCACGCTGAGCATCATCAAACCCGACGCAACCAAACGCAACCTGACTGGCAAGATCAACGCCAAGTTCGAGGATGCAGGTCTGCGCATCATCGCGCAAAAACGCATTCATCTGACCCCTGCACAGGCGGGTGTGTTCTATGCCGTCCACGCCGAGCGCCCGTTTTACGGCGAACTGTGCGAGTTCATGGCCAGCGAGCCGGTGGTTGTACAGGTTCTGGAAGGCGAGGGTGCCATTGCCAAGAACCGCGAAGTGATGGGCGCGACCAACCCTGCCGACGCCGCGCCGGGTACCGTGCGCGCCGAATTTGCCGAGTCGGTCGGTGAAAACTCGGTTCACGGTTCGGACGCACCGGAAACCGCAGCGGTTGAGATCGCGTATTTCTTCTCAGGTCTGGAACTGGTGGGCTAAACCATCTGTTCGGATTTTCTTTTGGAACGGCGTGTCGAGAGATGCGCCGTTCTTTTTTAGCCCGGTTAACAGGTGCGCAGCGCTTTGTGACACACATCAGTTCGGGCTTCTCTCGGAAGGTTCAATCACACCAATCTGATCAAGCATCTGTTCAAGTTCGGATTTTGGGGAAGGCGTGTTTGCGGCCTTGATCGCATCAAAGCGGGCGCGCAGTTGGCGTTTCTCATCGCCCTGGCAGTCGTTCCAGGGACGCCCCTGTAAACCCATGATAAGCGCGTAATACCCTATGAAGTGGGGTGAGGTGCCAGTGGCGATCAGGCGGGCATAGGCTGCATCCGCGCCCAAGGCGCGCAACTCTTCCGCCGACGCAATACCTGCATGTTGGCAAGCAGCCTCAACTGCGGGGCCAAGATTACGGATTGTTGATACGGATGTGCCTGTCATACCCGCAGGATAGTGGACAAATCTACCGACGGAAACCGGTCAGATCGCGGCGAAGTCGGTGAAAACCTGTTTCGAGATGATCTTGGGTTGGTTTTGCTGAGTCGGTTTCGGTTTGCCTGCAGGTTTGCTGGGGGGCTTGGGTGTCACATTTGGCATTGGTCTGCTCCTGTTTTTTATCAGCAGTCCAGCCGGAGCACCCGACTGGCGCTTTTATAGTTATCCACAGGAATTATCTGCGGATGCAGACGAGGTTTGGAGGGAAATGTGGCGAAAGTGTGGCCGTGGTTGACGATACGTTAACAATCCATCTGATCTATGACCGAAACACCATAGTTTTGGAAACGATCCATGGACTTTAGGGCCTCATGCGCGCCGCTGAGGGGCAATGTCTGGGTCACAAGACGCCCAGGATCCATGCGCCCGGCGCTGATCATCTCGAACAGCGAGGCAAACCGCGCAGGGCCAAGCCCGCGCGTCCCATGCAGGGTCAGTTGGCGCGCATAAACCAGCTCAAGCAAAGGCAGGGTTGGTGTGGCATGAGTCCCGACGGGCATGCCAATCTGCACATGACGGCCCATTTTGCGCAGGCTGCGCAGCGAGTTTTCAAACGTGGTGGTGATGCCAAGCGCATCGACTGACACATGCCCGCCGCCGCCGGTGGCCTGTTGCACTTCAGGCCCCACATCGCCGAAGGCCGCGTTCAGAACCGCATTGGCCCCAAGGCCGTGCGCCATGGCCAGCGCTTCGTCATTCACGTCGACAGCCATCACCTGCGCACCCAAGGCGGCTCCGATCATGACAGCCGACAGGCCAACACCACCACAACCATGGACCACCAGCCATTCGCCCGGCTGCAACCTCCCGCGATCGACCACGGCGCGAAAGGCGGTGGTGACCCGACAGCCCATCCCGGCGGCGGCCACATAGCTCATATCGTCTGGCAGAGCGACAAGATTGAAATCGGCCTGCGGGATCGCGATCTGCTCGGCAAAGGCACCAGGGATCGTAAAGCCGATGGTGTTCTGGATCTCGCAAATGGTTGGCTCACCTGCGCGGCAATCAGAGCAATGACCACAGCCCAGCACGAAGGGGGCGGTGACCCGGTCGCCGATCTTGATGCCGCGACAGTCCGGGCCCGTGGCGATCACATCGCCGGAAAACTCGTGCCCCATGATGTGAGGCAGAGCCACGTCGGGATCGGCCCCTTTCCAGGCATGATGATCCGAGCGGCACACACCACAGGCGCGCACCATGACAATCGCGCCATCACGCGGACACTCCGGATCTGCCACGGTCTCCAGTGGTAACGCGCCGCCGAATTCGGACATGACAGCAGCTTTCATGGATCAGACCTTTGTCTTCGCGGTGTTTTCCGCGATCATCGAGATCATTTCAAACATCACCGCCGCGGCAGTCAGGGCGGTGATATTGTTGGGGCTGTCCTTGGTGGGCATCATGCAGACCACATCGCCGCCAATGATGTTCAGGCCCCGTGCTGCGCGGACAATGCCGACGGCTTCGTCGATATCAAAGCCTTTCTCACCGGGTTCCAGATTGGACACTGCGGGGGCAACAGTGGGATCAAGGCAATCAAGGTCAAAAGTGATGTAGACGGGCCGGTCGCCCAGCACTTCTTTGGTCTGCGCTACAACATCGGCTAGGCCACGCTGACGGAAATCCTTCATGGTTACAACGTTATAGCCATAGTCGTAGGAGGGCTGCAGCCAGTCCAGACTGCGGGGATGACCGCGCAACCCGATCTGCATCGACCGGGTAGGATCGACCTGTCCCTGATCTGCGAGGTAGGCGCCCCAATGCGCCGCCGATTTCTTGGCGCCGAGGAAGTGATCAACCTTGGTGAAGACATCCGTATGGGCATCCAGATGCAGGAAGCTGACCGGCTCTCCGCCTGCCAGCTTGCCGCCACCGAGGGCCTCTACGATCCCACCGGTGATCGAATGATCACCTCCGATGGATACCGGGCGTGCGCCAGCCGCATCGATGTCCTTATAGAAGGCTGTGATCTGCTCGATGCAATCCTCGTTATCATTGGCACGCGGAAAGGGTACATCGCCCACATCGGCAATCTTGGCGCTGTTCCAGGGATCAATCTGAAACTCCATATGAACGCGCCGCTGCACGGCAGAAACATGACGCAGCGCGCGGGGGCCCAGGTGCTGATCCCGTTCGGTTGTGCCATTGCCGGTGCTATGCGGTACCCCGACAAGCGCGATGTCCTGTCCTTCGGGGCCTTCATTGGGCGCGCGGAACATGGTGGGAATACCCCACCAATAAAGATTATCCATCATGGACTTTTGATAAGAGTCAGTCATGTCGAAGCTCCATAGGGCATGAAAAAGGCCCGGGCCAATCTAAGCCTGGGCCTTTCTCAAAAGGCAAGATCAGTAAGACGTTAGATCACTCTTTTTGATCTTGGCGCTTGAAGGCGCCTTGTACGACACGGTCCATCACCATGGCGAGGAATAGGATCGCAAAGCCACCTAGCAGGCCGGGGCCCTTGGCGGCGTATTGCAAGGCCTCAAGGATTTCCTGACCCAGACCACCGCCGCCGATCAGCGAGATGATCACAACCATGGACAGGCACATCAGGATGGTCTGGTTCACACCGGCCATGATCGAGGGCAGGGCCAGCGGAATTTCCACATCCTTCAGTTTTTGCCATCGCGTGGCGCCAAAGGCGTCTGCCGCCTCCTTGATGCTTTCAGGCACGCCACGCATCCCCAAAGCGGTCAGGCGGATCACCGGCGGCATCCCAAAGATGATCGTGGCCAGAATGCCGGGTGGGTTACCTGTGCCGAAAAACGCGATGATCGGGATCAGGTAAACGAAGGCCGGCAGGGTCTGCATCAGGTCCAGCACCGGCTCGGCCATCCGGTAGGCGCGGCGCGACTTCCCGAACCAGATGCCCAGCGGAATGCCGATCACCACGCAGAGCAACACAGCCGCGCCAACCAGCGCCAGTGTTTCCATGGCCAGAGCCCAGTAGCCCAGCAAGGACATGTAGGCCATTGACGCGACGGTAAAGATGGCCACGCGAGGGCCCGCCGAGCGCCAGGCAACAACCGCAATCACCAGCATCACAACCGGCCAGGGGGAATCGTTCAGTGCGATGGTCAAACCGTCCAGAACCGACCGGACGCCCGAGACAATGCCGTCAAAGACGTCCCCACCCGCAATGGCAGCGGCATCGATGCGCGCTTCCATCCACGAGGCGATGACCGAGAAGAACGTGCCATTGCCTTCACCCAGCGCATATTCTGACAATTGCCGCTCGGGGAAGGTGGTCAGCAGGTCCATCGTGGCATTGACCGTGAAGCGATAAATCACCAGCGGCGCAATCGCGACGGTCAGAACCGCGCCGAGAATGGCGTTGCGGTTTGAACGCCCGCTTTCCGTGCTGTCGGGCTCGATCCGCCAGCGGGAATACTGTTTTTCATAGACGGTATTGGCATAAAGCCCCTGAATGACCTTGAAGATCAGAAGCATGATGATGCCAGTGATCATGATGCCGGTCGCCTCGGCCTGCGCCTGTTCGACCTTCTCCAAGTTGGTGTCGATGGCCCGCTGCATATTGTCGGCCAGCTTGGTAAAACGGTCGATATCGGCCTGTTCGGTGGCCGCAGCCGCCTGATCCAGCCGCCTCTGCATGGTTTCGGCCTGCTTGGCTGCCCGTTCCAGGAATTCCGATCCCGGCGTGCCCCAAAGGCCGCGCCCAATTTGCACCCAGGCGATGATTTCAAGGATCAGGAAGCCCCAGAACATCCCCCAGATCGCCCGCGACGAGGCCCAGAGCGGCCCCAGAACCGCGGCCCAGATGTTGAAGGTCTTGGGCACAAAGCTGGTGTTGTCGTGGATCTGGTGGAAGCTCTCGACATAGTAGTCGCCGTTTACTTCGGCAAACTCCTTAATCGAAGCGTCCAGCGTGTCGCGATCCACCTCGATGTCCGAGGCGGCGGTGACTTTCAATTCTGTGGCAGTATCAGTCATCTTTGCCCCCCTGGATGCCGCGCAGAAGGCGCGGTTTGGTGACGACACCCACATCGGTGCCGGCTTCGGTGATCACCACCGGTTGTTCGGTTTCCACGGCCAGATCAATTAACTGATCCAGATCCGCGCCATGATCGGCGCGCGGTGCGCCATCAAGCGACCCTTTGTAGCTGTCCAGCGGCTCCATAATCGAGTGCGCCTTGACCAGTTTCAGCTTGGAGATGCCTTGTACGAATTCACGTACATAATCGTCCGAGGGGTTCATCACGATGTCTTCAGGCGTGCCGATCTGTACGATCACGCCGTCTTTCATGATGGCGATGCGGTGGCCGATTCGAATGGCCTCGTCCAGATCGTGGGTGATGAACAGGGTGGTTTTCTGCAACTGCGCGACCAGCGCCTTGAACTGATCCTGCAACTGCAGGCGGATCAACGGGTCAAGCGCCGAGAAGGGTTCGTCCATTAACAGCACTTCGGGGTCCGAAGCGAGGGCGCGGGCGATGCCCACACGCTGCTGCATCCCGCCCGACAGTTCCTTGGGCAAGCGATCTTCATAGCCGGTCAGATCGACCAAGCCCAAGGCGTGGTCAGACACCGCCCAGCGTTTCGATTTCGAGACTTTGCGAATTTCCAGCGGGTAGGCCACGTTGTCGCGCACCGAGCGGTGCGGCATCAGCGCCATATGCTGAAACACCATGCCGATCTGCTGGGATCGGATGCGGCGCAATTCGGCCTCGGAAATCTTGGACACATCATGCCCCAGAATTTCGATATTGCCAGATGTCGGCTCGATCAACCGATTGATATGGCGCACCAATGTGGATTTGCCCGAGCCAGACAGGCCCATGATACAGAAGATTTCACCGCGAGGCACTTCAAAGCTGGCGTCCTGAACGCCCACCACGCAGCCAAAGCGCTCCAGCACCTGAGGTTTGGTCAGGCCTTCTTTAAGAACAGCCTCCATCGCCTCGTCAGCGCGCGCGCCAAAAATCTTCCAGACATTTTTAAGTTTTACGACTGGGTCGTCCATACCATCCCCCGTTGGTCCGCTTTTCGCGGTCATTCAGATATAGAGAGGCCGCCGCAACACACGTCGCGACGGCCAATTGGTATGGCTTAGTTCGTCAACCAGCCCAGAACGGTTTCTTCGTTTTCCGCAACCCAGGCTTTGGCGAAATCGCCAGCTTCCTGACCGTCAACCGCCAGGGCTTTGCCCATTGCGCTCAGGTCATCGCCCTGCATCTGGAAGTTCCGGAACAGGGCCGCAACTTCGGGATGGGCTTCTTCCAAAGCTTTCGAGTAGTGCAGGTGCAGGGTGGCACCGTTCCACGCGGTCGAGGCCTCGGATTTTTCCAGCCAATCAGGATCGTCCGTGGGCTGAACAATGGTCCATGTCGACGGGTCATGCGCGGGCTCTTCCAGAACATGCAGCTCTTGCGTCACAAAGATGTAATGCGGGCTGTAGCAGAAACCGACCCAGGGGTCACCGGCCTTGGTGGCGTTGGCGAGATTCGCATAGGCAATGGTTTCTTCATACTCGGTCAACTCGAAGACTTGATCGTAGCCATATGATTTCGCGCGAATTTTCTCAACCACGGTTGAGGCCCAACCGGGTGCGCCAATCCACACTTCAGGCGTGCCGTTACCGTCGGTGTCAAAGATTGCAACCTTGTCGGGATCGCTGAGGTCATCAATGGTTTTGATGTCATGCTCTTCGGCGATGTATTTGGGAACACACATGCCTTGCTCGGCCTGAACGGGGTTTTCGTTCATCACAACCGTGCCTTTGTCTTTGACATAGGTGTCATGCAGGTTCTGCTGGTTGGGCATCCAGACTTCGGGGTGGGCATGCATCGAGCCTTTGTCCATCGCTTCGAAGACGATCGGGTTGGTGCCGTTCTGCAGTTCCACATCCAGACCCAGGTTTTCTTCGATCACCACTTCCAGCACATGTGCTGTGGCATTGACCGACGCCCAGTTCGGCACGCCGATCACAACGTCAGCTGCCAGCGCGGGGCCAGCGGCGACCATCAAGGTGGTGCCCATCAGTGTGGTAAATTTCTTCATCTTTCTCTCCTTGTTGATCCGTCGGGTTTTTGCGACGGGTTTTTGGCTGTCTAGCAAACAGCATGCGCCGATGGCCTGCATCGGTCGCGGATTTCGTTGGTAAATTGTATCTCCCTGGCACGGGCGGTTTGATCCGCTCTGTCCTTTTTTGAGTGATGGCGGGTATCCCGCTCGCGCTTATAGGACCACAGCCTTCGCAGGGCTGACAAGGGCAGCGCAGGTAAAAAAGACCTGAAAAATGAAAGTTTTCGTCGATTCTTTTGATCATTTTCAGGTTATCGAAAAGGGGCTTCAGACAATCCGAAGTTAGAGGCCCAAATTACGGCCATCTGGAGCGAACTTTAAAATTCAATACAAATAGATCAGCCATTTTCGAGGAATGTTAAAGGTCCCGGCGACAGTCTTGCGCCGCTGAGCGCGGAGGTATTGGCGATGGCTGGATACATTTCTGAGTTTCGATATGTGGGGAACAGCAATGAGGAGTTCCTTGAGATTGCCTTGCCCGAAGGCACTGACCCGTCCGGCTATATGGTTCATATCTATGACTATACGGGTGCGATTATCTCATCCCATCCATTGGGGGTCGCAAATGGCACCATGGGGGGGCATGACGTTTACACGGTTGACGCCGGAACGCCGGGCTTTTCGGTCGGCAATACGATGGGCAACATGTACCCGGATGACGCGGTTGCCTTAGTGGACGGGTCGGGCAACGTTCAGCAATTCGTCTCGTATGATGGTAACACTGTCACCGGCGCCACGGGGCCAGCGGTAGGCCTGACCAGTTTGAGTGTGGGGTCGGCCGGGTTCGGCCAATCGCTGCAATCGGACAATGGCGGGGCCGGGTATTTCACCCAATCCACGCCAAACCAGGGGAGTATTCCGGCCTGTTATGGACCTGGCACCCTGATTGCAACGCCCGAAGGCCCGCGTCCGGTTGAGACCCTGCAAGCGGGTGACAGGGTTTGCACTTATGATGGCACCTCTCATGACGTTCGCTGGGTCTGGTCGGGGGTGCAGCCTCTGGATGGGGCGAATGGGCATCAAAAACCGGTGCTGATCAAATCCGGTGCATTGGGGCCCGGGCGACCAGCACGTGATCTGGTTGTCTCGGGTCAGCACCGTATTGCTGTGGGTTTGCCGGGGCAGCTTGACAGCGTTTTTGAAAGCCCCTGTCTCGTCCCGGCCAAGGCGTTGGTGTGCCTGCGCGGGGTGCGCTACATGCTGGGCAAACGTCAGATCGTCTGGCACCATCTGCTTTGTGCCGATCATCAGTTGATCCTTGCAGATGGCGTGGTGTCAGAGACGCTTTTGCTCGGCCCGCAAATCCTGACGACGCTCAGCCGTGCGCAACGTTCGACGGTGGCCTGTGCCCTTGGGCGCAAACTGAACATCACCAAGATGCCCGCCGCTGCCTTGCCTTGCCTTACTGTTGGAGCAGCTCGGCGTGCCTTTGCAGCGGTTGCACGCCGTGCGGCCTGACCCTCAAGTATTGCGTAGCATATTGACCAAAGGCAGGAACCATGACCAATTTGCGGCTGCACTATCATTTACGATCAGGCTTTTCTTGCGCGTAAAAACCGGCGCGCCGCGCAGGGTGTGCAAACGGCCGTCCCCGACGTAAAAAGCGGCCAATGCGCGAGGCAGGTAGGCGGACCCACCGCGTTCCAAAAGGCACTGAAGCGCCCACCAGGAACTGTCAAAGCTGATCCGTGCGATCCCGGCATTGTGATACGCCTCGTCATGCTGCCGGCGATATTCCTCGCCATGATCAACAAAGATGTAGTGCGGATCGGCATCTATTGGCGTGTCCGGGTTGGTGGAATAGAGCACCAGTTCCTCGGGCGGCAAGGGATGCACGGTTTGACTGCCGCGTGCCACCGAGTCGTAGGTCAGGATCACATCCGCCATCCCGTCTCCCAGCCATCGCTCCAGATCTTGTGCACTGCCTTGCAGGACCGACACGGCCATTTCCTTATGCCCTGAAATCACGCCATCAAAGAATGCACGACCGGGTCCGTGCCACAACTCGCGGTCGCAACCAAAGGTACAGATGCTTTCAAGACCAGAGGGCAGGGCGGTGTCATGCTTGGCCTGGCGCCATAGCCCGGTCATGATCCGCGCATAGCGCAATAGCTTGGTGCCCGCCGGGGTCAGTGTCGCCCCGGATTTCTGGCGCGTAAGCAATGTCTGCCCCAATTCCTCCTCCAGCGTTTTCAGCCGGGCCGTGACCGTCGATTGCGTGACGTTCAACTGATGAGACGCGCGGACCAGACTGCCCGTATCGACAATCGACAGGAAGGTTTGCAGGGCGTTCAGGTTCATCACGGCCTCTCAATTCGAAGTTTTTGCACTTATGCAGCAAAACAATTCAATATCAAGAATTATACGGTTGTGGCAAACTATGCCGCAGCGAACAGGTGAGGACGGTATGAAAGACTATCAGATGTTGATCGGGGGTGCGTGGGTTGATGCCTCGGATGGAAAGCGGTTTGAAACCGTCAATCCCGCCACCGGAGACGTTTGGGCCACCGCGCCCGAGGCGACGGCCGAGGACGTGGACCGCGCTGTCAAAGCAGCCCACAAAGCCTGTTATGAAGGACCATGGGCCGACATGACACCCAGCCAACGGGGCGCGTGTTTGCGCCGATTGGCGGACCTCATGGCCGAGAAGTCCGAAGAAATGGGCGAGATCGAAACCCGCGATAGCGGCAAGATGTTTTCCGAGACCCGCTGGCAGGCCAAATACATCGCTGAATTCCTGATGTTCTATGCGGGTGCTGCCGACAAGATCAGCGGCGACACCTTGCCCATCGACAAACCTGACATGTTCGTTTTCACCAATCGCGAACCTTTGGGCGTGGTGGCAGCGGTGGTGCCGTGGAACTCGCAACTGTTCCTGACAGCCGTCAAAATCGGCCCTGCATTGGCGGCGGGCAACACCGTGGTGCTGAAAACCTCGGAACATGCCCCTGCCGTGATCCTCGAATTCGGCCGTTTGATTGCCGAGGCGGGCATTCCCGATGGCGTGGTCAATATTGTGACCGGCCATGGAGATCCCTGCGGCAAGGTTTTGACCAGTCATCCCCTGGTCGCGCGCGTGTCCTTCACCGGCGGGCCGATTGCGGCACAGCATGTGCTGATGAACACGACCCAGAACTTTGCACAGGTTAGCCTGGAGCTGGGCGGCAAGTCCCCGTTTATCGTCTTTGACGATGCCGATCTGGAAAGTGCCGTCAACGGCTCGGTCGCGGGCATTTTCGGGGCCTCGGGGCAATCCTGTGTCGCAGGGTCTCGACTGATCGTGCACGAGGATATTGCAGATGAGTTCCTCGCCCGGATGGTCGAGATCGCAAGTGGCATTCGTATCGGGGATCCGATGGCCGAGGACACGCAGATGGGGCCGCTCTGCACCAAGGGCCAGATCGAAACGATCGAACGCGAAGTCGCGCGCGCAGTGGAGGAGGGCGGCACCGTTCTATGCGGAGGCGCGCGTGCCGATGCGGGCAGTGATCAGTTCTATCAGCCCACCATCATTGATTGCCCCGGGCCGCATCTGCACATCGTCGATACCGAGCTGTTTGGCCCGGTCCTGAGTGTTTTGCGGTTCCGCACCGAAGAAGAGGCGCTGGCGCTGGCCAATGACACCGAACATGGACTGGCCGCCGGGATTTTCACCCGCAACTCTGCTCGTGCGCTGCGGGTAAGCCGAGCGGTGCGTGCCGGGATCGTCTGGGTCAATACTTACCGCGTGATCAGCCCTGTGGCCGAATTTGGCGGCATGAAATCAAGTGGTTATGGCCGCGAAAGCGGGTTTCAGGCAGTCTATGATTACACCCGTCCCAAGACCGTGTGGATGAACACGTCGGATGCGCCTATCGGCAATCCGTTTCAAATGCGTTGAGCGAAGGAGAGAGAGATGAAATTTCATATTGCGATCAATCTGGAGCGGATGAGCCCCGAGACCGATATGAAAGCGGTGCGCGATCACACGCTTGAGATGGTGAAAATGGCGGATGCCGCCGGGTTCGAGATCGCCTGGGCGGCGGAACACCACGCGCTTGAGATGACAATTGCCCCCAACCCGTTCCAGATCCTTGGCTGGTGGGGTGAACATGCCAAAAACATACGCCTGGGTGTGGGCGTGGTGAACGCCGCCTATTGGCATCCGATTGATCTGGCGGGTGAAGCCGCGTTTCTGGACCTGATCAGCGATGGACGTCTTGAGTTTGGCATTGGGTCGGGTGCGTATCAAAGGGAATTTGACCGCATGAAGCCCGGTTTGGATCAGCGTGACAGCTGGCGCTATATGCAGGAAATGCTGCCCGTCGTGCAGAACCTTTGGCAAGGAGATTACGAGCATGATGGCGAATTCTGGCAGTTCCCCACCGCCACATCCTGCCCCAAACCGGTGCAGCCTGACGTGCCCGTATGGGTGGCCGCCCGCGCGCCGATCACCTTTGATTATGCGGTCGAACATAACTGCAATATCATGTCCTGGCCGCTGACCATGCCGATGAGCGAGGCCGAGACCTATCGTGCCCGGCTGGATGATGCGATTGCCAAGAATGGTGGCAAGTATGGCGGCACATGGTCGCTGATGCGACATTCGGCTGTCTATGACAATAAAGAGGATCGCGCGGCTGCCATGGCCTCGGTGCGCGGGGTTCTGGGCCAGTTCGGCAACCTGATGATGAAGTCAGGCGAAGTGATCAATGGTTTCCCTGAGCAGGTGCCGCTGGAAACCCTGGATGGAAACGCAAGGGTTGACCCGCAAATGCTGGAAGAAAACCTGATGTTCGGTTCTCCTGCCGAAGTTACTGAAAAACTGCGCGCTTACGAGGCTTTAGGCGTCGATGCGTTTATCTATTATGCTTCGATGGGGATGGATATGGACCAACAAAAGCGATCTCTTCAGTTATTCATCGATAAGGTGATGCCGGCCTTTGCAGAGAAGGAAATGGCCCATGCCGGTTGAATTGCGCCGGACGTTGAGCCAGGTCCAGACCACTTACCGGGAAGGCTGGAAGGACGTGGCAGAGCCGACCATTCTGGTCACCGCCATGGCGATCATCCGCAACCCGTGGTTCGGGATGGGGCATGTCGAAGACCTTGGCCCGGAAATTCGCGAACACGGGCCTGTGCTGGGCAAACTGCTGACCGATATGGTTTTGAAAGAAACCGGTGGCACCGTCGAAGGGTATGGTAAGGCCTCGGTTGTCGGCATGGGCGGCGAGCAGGAACATGGTCAGGGCCTGACCCATACGTTGTGGTTTGGAAATCAGTACCGCGAGGCGGTGGATGCCAAAAGCTATCTGGTGTTCTCCAATACGCGGGGGGCGGCGGGGACTTCGCTGATCATTCCGCTAATGGACAAGGATGATGGCGGACGCCGCTCGCATTATCAGACCATTCATATTCAAGTGCCCGATGCCCCGGCCGAGGATGAGATCATCATCGCGCTTGGTGCGTCGATCGGCGGCCATCCCAATCACCGGATCGGGGATCGCTATGCGGACCTCAAGGAAATGGGCCGGGATGTTGACAATCCGGCGGGCGTTTAGATGCCGGTAAGCGCAGGAGGCACGGCCTATGAGTTGAGCGGACCGGAAGACGCGCCCGTTGTGGTGCTGATTCACGGGCTGGGCATGACACGGGCCAGCACATGGGGTCCGATTGCGCGGCTGTTGGTCGGGCAGTTCCGGGTGTTATCCTACGATCTGAACGGGCATGGTGAGACGCCTTTGCCGAATGAGGTGCCCAGCCTGACAACCCTGTCCCAACAGTTGATCGTCCTGATGGATGAATTGAGCATCGACAAGGCCGCCTTGGTGGGCTTTTCGCTGGGCGGGATGATCAATCGGCGCGTGGCGATGGATCACCCGGACCGGGTGTCGGCACTGGTGATCCTGAATTCCCCGCATGAACGCGGGGAAGAACAACAAAATCTGGTGGAACAGCGCGCGAGGGACACCAGCGCCGGTGGGCCCGAAGCCACGATTGATGCCACGTTGGAGCGGTGGTTCACCGCCGAATATCGTCGGGATAACAAGGTTTTGGTGGATGAAATTCGCGCAGTCGTTCTGGCCAATGATCATCACAGCTATGCCCTGAATCGGCAGGTTTTGGCGTCGGGCGTGGTCGAGCTGATCCGCCCTGATCCGCCGATCACCCATCCCACATTGGTGGTGACCTGCGAGAATGACAGCGGGTCGACCCCTGCGATGAGCCACGCCATCGGCGACGAGATTGCCGGGGCCGAGGTGCAGATTATTCCAAGCCTGCAACATCTGGGTTTGATCGAACGTCCCGGGTTGTTTGCCGGGCGCATTGAAGATTTCCTTGGCCGCATATTGGGCTGAGACAGAGCGAACGGGACCAATCATATGACAAAACTGACAGGTGGTCAGGCGGCCGTCGAGGCGCTGAAGGCCGAAGGAACCACCCATGTGTTTGGCCTGATCGGCTCGGCCACGATGGAGATCTTCGACGCGCTTTATGATGCGCCCGAGATCACCTTTATCGGGGTGCATGACGAACGGACCGGCACCCATATGGCCGATGCGTTTGCGCGGATGAGCGGGCAGGCGGGCGTGGTGCTGGCCGGGCAGAACGGCCCCGGTGCCACCAATCTCGTCACCGGGCTGGCGCAGGCCAAAGCGGCCTATTCGCCAGTGGTCAGCATCGCCGGGGCCCTGGCCAGCGGGCATAAATATCGTGATGCTTTTCAAGAGGTTGATCAGGATGCCCTGTTCAGGCCCGTGACCAAGAAAACCTGGACCGCCACCAACACGGATCGCGTGCCGGAAATGATGCGCGAGGCGTTTCGCGAGGCGATGGCGCCACGGCAAGGCCCGGTGCAGCTGAACCTGCCGCGCGATGTTCTGGCCGGGCAGGCCGAGTTTGAGACATTCCAGACCCCTCATCAGTATCGCCCCTACGCACCACCCGCTGGCGCGCCTGAGGCGATCACCCGGGCCGTGGCCTTACTGTCGGAGGCCACACAACCTGTGATCATCGCCGGGGGCGGGATCAAGACCACGGGCGCGGCAGATCAATGCATGGCGCTGGCCGAGGCGCTGAACTGCCCTGTGGTCACCTCGCCGGGGCATGGTGATGCGGTGCCGTTTGGGCACCCGCTTAATGCCGGGCAGATGGGACCGCGCGGTAATGCTGTGGCCTCCCGATTGGTGAAAGAGGCTGATGTCATCCTGGCCCTTGGTACGCGGATCGGCTTTAACGCCACCTTCTACACCTATGATAACATTAATGAAGACGCCAAGATCATCCATGTGGAGCAAGAGCCGACCGCGATTGGCCGCTACTTCTCGGTGGAAATGGGGATCATGGGCGATGCGCCCATTGTGGCCGATCAGATACGCGCGGAAGTTAAGCGTCTGGACAAGCGCGCCACGGCAGAGGCCTGGACGAATGCGTTTCAAGCCGAGCGCGCGGCTTACTTAAGCAAGCGGGATGCCGATGCACAAATCGATGCGATGCCGATTCACCCGACCGGCCTGTTCAAGACTTTGCGGGATGTCTTGCCCCAAGACGCGGCCGTGACGATGGATGCAGGTACATTGTGCCTTCAGGCGACCGATGCGTTGAACTATCACCATCCCAAAAGCCTGTTCACGCCGCTTGATTTCGGGCTTGTTGGCTTTTCCTTCGCCGCAGGTCTGGGGATCAAGCTGGCCGCGCCTGACCGTCCCGTTGTGTCCCTGATGGGCGATGGCGGGTTTGGCATGACCGTTTCTGAACTTAGTACCGCTGTGGATTATGGCATCAACACCGTCACTGTAGTGATGAACAACGGCTGTTGGGGGGCCGAGAAGGCCTATCAAAAGGATTTCTTTGGTCAACGCTACATCGGCGCGGATGTATCAAGCCCGCCATTTGATAAGCTGGCCGCGCTTTACGGCGCCAAAGGTTATCGCGCCGAAACACTGGATCAGATGACGCAGGCGATTGAAGATGCGCTGACCTGTGGCAAACCGGCCGTGATTGACACGATGGTGGACCCTGAGGCGCTCTATTCCTTCCGGCGTGACAGTTTCAAACATCGCGGAGGATGAAGATGAGCGACTATCCCGCCACGGATGCACAACGTCAGACCGAAGACTGGAACCCGATCTGGGATCTGATGGCCGAGATGGACCCGGACTATCTTGAGGCGTTTCTGGCGTTTCGCGCCGTGCCGCAAAAACAAGGGCCGTTGCCGCAGAAAACCAAAGAACTGATCATGATCGCGATCAATGCAGCCACCACCCATCTCTGGGCACCCGGCGTGCGGCGCCATATGCAGAACGCCTTGCGCGAAGGGGCGACACAGGAAGAAATTCTTGAAGTGTTGCAATTGACCTCGATCATGGGGGTACACTCGATGACCCTTGGGGCACCTATTCTGGCCGAGGAGTTGGAAAAGCTCGCCAAGCCCGAGTGAGCCATGCGCTTGTAATCCGGGCGGGGATTTCTCATTGTTGGTGAGATTTGAAGGAATAAGAGCCAGATGCCCACATCAAAACTGAGCCAGGATCCCCACAAGGTTCAGGACATTCGCGAGAAAAATCTTGAGACGGCGATTGGCCGTGAGGTCCGCGAGTTTCGCCGCCAGCGCGGGATGACCGTGGCCGACCTGGCGCAGACGACAGGGCTGTCCGTCGGGATGCTGTCAAAAATCGAGAACGGTGTGACCTCGGCATCCCTGACCACGTTGCAAACCCTGTCAGCGGCTCTGAGTGTGCCTGTGACGGCATTTTTTCGCCGTTTCGAGGAACGGCGCGAGGCGGTGCATGTCAAAGCGGGTGAGGCCGTTGAACGCGAACGCGCCGGGACAAGGGCAGGGCACCAGTACCGGTTGCTGGGCCACCTTGGGGCCAATTCCAGTGGTGTGATGGTGGAACCCTACCTGATCACCCTGACAGCGGAATCCGATATTTTCCCGACCTTTCAACATGAAGGCATCGAGCTGCTTTATGTGCTGGAAGGTGAAGTCGGGTATCGTCACGGCGATCAGAGTTTTCACCTCAAACCTGGTGACAGCTTGTTTTTTGACGCTGACGCCCCCCATGGGCCGGACGAGTTGATTTCACTGCCTATTCGCTACATTTCGGTGATTTCTTACCCGCAGTCCGGCTCCTGATAAATTTCCTCACAGGAAAAATTAATTCTTATGGTTGAAGTGGTCGCGCCGCTGCGCTAGGTTTCCTGCCAAAGAGTAAGGGAGGCGCCGATGTGTGGAATCGTCGGACTATTTTTGAAAGATAAATCGCTCGAACCCAAGCTGGGTGAGATGTTGACCGAAATGCTCATCACTATGACGGACCGCGGCCCGGACAGTGCCGGGATCGCGGTTTATGGTGATGACGCTGAGGGGCGCGCCAAGCTGACCATCCAGTCGGGCGACCCCGTTGAGACTTTTCATGGACTTGAGGACGAACTGTCCGAGCAATTGGGTGTTGCGGTGCATCTGCGGGCCAAAGACACCCATGCGGTGATTGATCTGCCCGAAGAGAAGATGCGCGATGCGCGGGCTGCCTTGAAAGATCTTCGACCCGAAGCGCGGGTGATGAGCGCCGGGGAAACCATTGAGATTTATAAGGAAGTGGGCCTTCCCGGTGATGTGGCCGAACGGTTTGATATCCCGCGGCTGGAAGGTACCCATGGCATAGGCCACACACGCATGGCCACGGAAAGTGCGGTGACGACGCTGGGCGCGCACCCGTTTTCCACCGGGGCCGATCAATGTCTCGTTCACAACGGATCTCTGTCCAATCACAACTCGTTGCGCAGGGAGCTGGCGCGTCAGGGTGTGACGGTGGAAACCGAAAACGACACCGAAGTGGCCGCTGCTTACCTGACGTGGAAGATGCAGAATGGCAGTACGTTGGGTGAGGCGCTGGAAAGCGGCATCGATGACCTCGACGGGTTTTACACCTTCGTCGTGGGCACCAAGGACGGCTTTGGCGTGGTGCGCGACCCGATTGCCTGCAAACCCGCCGTGATGGCCGAAACCGACCAATATGTGGCCTTTGGCAGCGAATATCGCGCCCTGGTCAGCCTGCCGGGCATCGAAGACGCCCGCGTCTGGGAGCCTGAACCCGCAACCGTCTATTTCTGGAACCATTAAGATGCAGACATTCGATTTGGGAGAGAAAGGGCTGCGCGCGCTGCACGAGGAACTGCACGCTCAGGCCGCGACAACCAACAAAACCGCCTGGGAGATTGTGAACCCCAAGGGCAGCCATGCGATTGCCGTGGGGCTGGACGCGCCGATTGAAGTCACCGTGCGTGGCTCGACCGGCTATTACTGTGGCGGCATGAACAAACAAGCCACTGTGCATGTCGATGGCAGCGCCGGACCCGGTGTGGCCGAGAACATGATGAGTGGCACCGTCATCGTTGAAGGCGACGCCAGCCAATATGCCGGGGCCACGGGCCATGGCGGGATGCTGGTGATCAAGGGCAATGCTGCCAGCCGCTGCGGGATTTCCATGAAGGGGATCGACATCGTGGTGCAGGGCAATGTTGGTCATATGTCGGCCTTCATGGCGCAATCGGGCAACCTCGTGGTCTGCGGTGACGCGGGCGAGGCGTTGGGGGATTCGATTTATGAGGCGCGGCTGTTCGTGCGCGGATCGGTCAAAAGCCTTGGGGCGGATTGCGAAGAGAAAGAGATGCGCCCTGAACATATCGCGCTGCTGAGCGACCTTCTGGAGCGCGCCGGGGTAGATGCCAAGCCGGAAGAATTCACGCGCTATGGCTCGGCCCGCAAGCTCTATAACTTTGACATCGACAACGCATATTGAAGGAGATCGACATGGCGAAGGACGACGACCATCACATTCCCCGCACCGTGCCGATCCAATCGGCCACATTTAGCCCCGAGGTAAACGCCGAAATCCGCCGCGCGGCGGCGACGGGCATCTATGACATCCGGGGCGGCGGAGCGAAACGCAAAGTGCCGCATTTCGACGACCTGCTGTTTTTGGGGGCATCCGTGTCGCGCTATCCGCTGGAAGGATATCGTGAGCGCTGTGACACCAACGTGGTGTTGGGCACGCGCTATGCCAAGAACCCGATCGAGCTGGATATCCCGATCACCATCGCGGGGATGAGCTTTGGTTCGCTCTCCGGTCAAGCCAAGGAATCGCTGGGCCGCGGGGCGACATTGGCGGGCACCTCGACCACGACGGGCGATGGTGGCATGACCGAGGAAGAGCGCGGCCATTCCGAAAAGCTGGTCTATCAATACCTGCCCAGCCGCTATGGCATGAACCCGGATGATCTGCGCCGTGCCGACGCCATCGAAGTGGTTGTCGGGCAGGGCGCCAAGCCCGGTGGCGGAGGCATGCTTTTGGGCCAGAAGATCACCGAACGCGTGGCGCAGATGCGCAACCTGCCCGAGGGGATCGATCAACGCAGCGCCTGTCGTCACCCCGATTGGACGGGACCGGACGATTTGGAAATCAAGATCCTTGAGCTGCGCGAGATCACCGGTTGGAAAGTGCCGATCTACGTGAAGGTCGGGGGTGCAAGGCCTTATTTTGACACGACTTTGGCGGTCAAGGCCGGGGCCGATGTCGTGGTGCTGGACGGCATGCAGGGCGGCACGGCCGCGACGCAGGATGTGTTCATTGAACATGTGGGGCAGCCAACTCTGGCTTGTATCCGTCAGGCTGTTCGGGCGCTGCAGGATCTGGACATGCACCGAAAAGTACAGCTGATTGTTTCAGGTGGTATTCGCACCGGTGCCGATGTGGCCAAGGCTCTGGCGCTGGGGGCGGATGCGACCAGCATCGGCACAGCCGCGATGGTGGCGATAGGTGACAATGACCCCAAATGGGAGGCCGAGTATAACAAGCTGGGCACCACGGCAGGGGCCTACGACGATTGGCACGAAGGGCGGGATCCAGCGGGTATTTCGACGCAGAACCCGGAACTGTCGGCGCGCCTTGACCCGGTCGAGGCTGGACGTAAGCTGCGCAACTATCTGAAAGTGATGACATTAGAAGCCCAGACTTTGGCGCGGGCCTGCGGCAAAAGCCATGTACACAATCTGGAACCCGAAGACTTGTGCGCATTGACTCTTGAAGCCGCGGCCATGGCGCAGATACCGTTGGCAGGCACTGATTGGTATCCGGGAAAGCCAGGTACAGGGTATTAACAAATATGCGGGGAGGCGGGGCAACCGCCCCCTGACGACGACAACAGGGAAAAGGACTATTGCAGATGAGCATTGATCTGGCCGCCTACGCCGCGGAAAAGGGCGTCAAATACTTCATGATCTCCTACACGGACCTTTTTGGCGGTCAACGGGCCAAGCTTGTGCCTGCTCAGGCGATTGCCGATATGCAGGAAGAGGGCGCAGGATTTGCCGGCTTTGCCACCTGGCTGGATCTGACACCGGCGCATCCCGATATGCTGGCCGTGCCGGATCCGGATGCTGTGATTCAACTGCCTTGGAAACCCGAAGTGGCCTGGGTTCCGGCCGATCCGATGATGGAAGGCGAACCGGTGGCGCAGGCCCCGCGCAATGTGCTCAAGCGCCTGATCGCCGAGGCTGCCGGGGAAGGCATGCATGTGAAAACCGGCATCGAGGCCGAGTATTTCCTGCTGACGCCGGATGGCACACAGCTGAGTGACGAATTCGATACGGCTGAAAAACCTTGCTATGATCAGCAGGCCGTCATGCGTCGTTATGACGTGGTGCGCGAGATTTGCGATTACATGCTGGAATTGGGCTGGGGGCCATATCAGAACGATCATGAAGATGCGAACGGCCAGTTCGAGATGAATTGGGAATTCGACGATGTCCTCGCCACGGCTGACAAGCACAGCTTCTTCAAGTTCATGACCAAATCCGTGGCCGAGAAACATGGCTTCCGTGCCACTTTCATGCCCAAGCCTGTGGAAGGGCTGACCGGCAATGGGTGCCATGCGCATATCTCGGTCTGGGATGCGCCGGGCGCTGCGGCCAAGACCAACGTCTTTGCGACGGATGCCACCGGCGGCAGTCCCACGGCCGAACTGGGCCTCTCTGAACAGGGCGCTCATTTTCTTGGCGGCATCATGAAACATGCCAGCGCCCTGGCCGCGATCACTAACCCGACGGTGAACAGCTACAAACGCATCAACGCACCGCGCACCATGTCAGGGGCCACCTGGGCGCCCAACACGGTGACATGGACCGGCAACAACCGTACCCATATGGTGCGGGTGCCGGGCCCGGGGCGCTTCGAGCTGCGCCTGCCGGACGGGGCGGTGAACCCCTATCTCTTGCAGGCGGTGATTATCGCGGCGGGCCTTTCGGGGATGCGCACAGAGGCTGATCCGGGCAAGCGCTGGGATATCGACATGTATGCGGAGGGCCACAAGGTGCGCGGCGCGCCCAAGCTGCCGCTGAACATGCTGGATGCCTTGCGGCTTTATGACAAAGACAAAGAGCTGAAAGCGTCTATGGGCGAGGAATTCTCGGCGGCGTACCTGAAGATGAAACATCAGGAATGGACCAGCTTTGTCACCCATTTCAGCCATTGGGAAAAAGAGCACACGCTGGATATCTGATCTGCGTCCAATGCTTTTGAGGGCGTGGCATCCAAGCCGCGCCTTTACTTTAATGGCAGCTGTGCGGGACGGAGCCGGCATTGCCCCCGCGCGGAATCAAGGCGAAGCCGCCGCGCGATCGCCAGACCGCCCGCAAGGGCTGGCGATTTGGCAAGGGAAGCGCGCCGCTCTGATCTTCTGCGGATTTGGCGGCCATAAAGTGCTCTGCACAAAGGTCGGTTCGCCACCCCGCGGTCTGGCCATCGCGCGGCTTAATTTAATGACCGCAAAGGGCTCAAAGCCGCCATTGTTTACTTCTGCCCTTTTACACTGGAACGCTCAGCCGCAGGCCCTGTTCGTCTCACGGTCATTCAAACCGGTTTCGACCAGCAGGCACTGGCGTTTCGCCTCATAGTAATACCCACGCGCATACCACATCACCGCGGCATCCAGATCGCCGCCCGAGACCATCCACGCGCCTTTGAGATATTTCACCGCCCATGTCAGGTTGGTTTCGGCATCCAGTAGGTCGTTGGGGGAGCCGCGAAACCCCATACCCCGCGCCGTGGCGGGCAGGATTTGCATCATCCCATAGTAGGGGCCGTTGCGGGCACGCGGGCGATAATCGCTTTCGCGTTGGATGACCTTGTGCACCAAGGGACGCGGCACCTCGTAGAAATCGGCATACTGGTTTACCAAAGCGCGTATTTCAGGTGTTTCATTCGGGTAGAGCGGGACATCCGCCGCCGGTGCTGGGGCTTCGGAGGTTGAACAGGCTGCCGTGACGGACAACAGCAGTACAAACAAGAGACGCAGGATCATTGGGGAACCCTTTAACCGTTTCCCCCTAAAGGCCAGATCAAACGCGCCATGACAAGAGGCGCCGCGCTAGATGCGCCGGTTTTTGCCCGGTCGCGTCAGGGCAGATCGACACCCCGGCCCGCCCGGATGGCGGGCCGGGGCATTCTGATCAGGCCGCTTTCAGCATCTTTTCGACCACCGGACCAAAGGCCGACGGGGTCGGTACGATGGCGACGCCTGCCTCGGAGAGGATCTCGACCTTTTCCTGAGCGCTTTCGCCAAAGGCCGAGACGATGGCACCGGCATGGCCCATGGTACGCCCCTTAGGGGCCGAGAGACCCGCAATGTAAGCGGCAACGGGTTTCTTCATGTGATCGCGGATGTATTCGGCTGCTTCGGCTTCTTGCGGGCCGCCGATCTCGCCGACCAGAACCACCGCATCGGTACCCTCGTCCTGCTCGAACAGTTCAAGAATATCGCGGAAGGACGACCCGTTGATGGGGTCACCACCGATGCCGATGGAGGAGGAGACGCCAATGCCTTTTTCCTTCATCTGGCTGGCGGCCTCGTAACCAAGCGTACCTGACCGACCAATGATACCCACGCGCCCCGGCAGGTAGATATGGGGCGGCATCAGACCGGCAAAAGCCTGACCCGGAGTGATGATCCCGGCGCAGTTCGGCCCGATCAGACGCATGCGTTTCTCGGCCTTGTAGCGGCGCATGTAGCGTTTCACCTTGATCATGTCCTGCGCAGGAATGCCGTCGGCAATGCATACGCAGGTTTTGATGCCTGCATCCGCCGCTTCCATGATGCTGTCCGCCGCGAAGGGTGGGGGCACGAAGGCGATGACCAGATCGGCGCCGGTCTCGGACACGGCCCCTTTAACGGTGTTGAACACGGGCAGGCCATTATGCGTGGTGCCACCTTTGCCAGGCGTCACGCCGCCCACGACATTGGTGCCATATTCGCGCATTTCCTCGGCGTGAAAGCTGCCAATGCGCCCGGTGAGGCCTGTGACCAGAACCTTGCTGTCTTTGTCGATGATGATGGACATATCTTGGCCCTCCCTTATGCGTCGCGTGCCGTTTTCCACGCACCCACCACCAGTTCGGCAGCTTCGGCGAGGGTTTCGGCAGTTGTGATGTTTAGACCGCTATCGGCGATCAGCTTGCGGCCTTCCTCGACATTGGTGCCCGAAAGGCGGACCACGAGAGGAATTTTCAGATCAAGTTCCTTGACGGCACGGATCACCCCTTCGGCGATCCAGTCACAGCGGTTGATGCCGGCAAAGATGTTGACTAAAATCGCTTCGACGTTCTTGTCATTGAGAACGGCCTTGAAGGACATTAACACACGTTCGGGGCTGGCGCCGCCGCCTACATCGAGGAAGTTAGCCGGTTCACCACCGGATTGCTTGATCATATCGAGCGTTGCCATCGCCAGGCCCGCACCGTTCACGATACAGCCAATTTCACCCTCAAGGCCGATATAGTTCAGGCCGCGATCCCCGGCATAGGTTTCGCGCGGGTCTTCCTGGCTTTTGTCACGCAGTTCTGAGATATTCGGATGGCGGAACAAAGCGTTATCATCGAAACTTAATTTCCCGTCCAGCGCTACAATCTCGTTCGAGGCGGTAACCACTAGCGGGTTGATTTCGACCATATTGGCGTCTTTCTCTTCCATCAGCTTGTAACAGCCGGTGATGGTTTTGGCCGCCTGGCTGATCAGTGACGCATCAAGGCCAAGTGAAAATGCGATTTCACGCGCTTGGAAGGCCTGCATGCCAACGGCAGGGTCGACGACCGAACGGACTATGGAATCGGGTTCCTTCTCGGAAATCTCTTCGATTTCCATGCCACCCTGTGCCGAGGCCACAACCACGACGCGCTCTTCTTTGCGGTCCATCACGAAGGCCAGATAAAGTTCCTGCGCGATATTGGTGGCTTCTTCGATGTAAAGACGGCTGACCAGCTTGCCTTGCGGGCCGGTCTGGTGCGTGACTAGCTTGCGACCCAGCATCCATGCTGCGGCATCCGACACCTCTTCTTCGGTCGAACAGATGCGCACACCGCCCGCCTTGCCTCGGGCGCCGGAATGGATTTGCGCCTTGACCACCCACTTGTCACCCGAAAGCTCGGATGTCCGATAGACAGCCTGTTCAGGGCTGTAGGCAATGCCACCCCGGGGTACATTAACGCCAAAGCTCTTGAGCAGCTCTTTGGCCTGATATTCATGAATATCCATAGGACAGTCTCCTTAGCCTTTAGCGGCGATGGCATCAGCCACCGTGATGACATTGTTGGCCATGCGTTCGGACGCGGCATCGATCATTTTACCATCGAGGCTGGCCGCGCCTTTGCCTGCCGCTTCGGCTTCGCGCAGGGCCTTGATGATGTTGCGCGCGCGGGTCACCTCGGCCTCAGGCGGCGAGAAAACCTCGTTTGCCATGTCGATCTGGCTGGGGTGGATGGCCCATTTGCCTTCGATTCCCAAGGCTGCAGCGCGTTTGGCAGCCAGAATATAGCTGTCAGGATCGCTGAAATCGCCAAACGGCCCGTCAATGGCACGCAACCCGTAGGCCCGGCAGGCCACGGTCATGCGCGAAAGCGCAAAGTGCCACTGATCACCGGGGTAGTCGGGGTTCAGACCACCGATGACCACGGTGCGTGCACGGTTTGAGGCTGCGTAATCCGCGACACCGAAGTGCATCGCTTCCAAACGGCCCGGCGTGGCTGCAATCGCTTCGACATTGGCCATGCCAAGGGCGGTTTCAATCAGGGCCTCAAGCCCGATCTGATGGGTAAAACCCATGGCTTCTTCGATCTGGGAAACCATCGTTTCAACCGTGTAGAGATCGCCAGGTACACCCACCTTCGGCACCAGAATGGTATCGAGATGCTGACCGGCCTGTTCCACGATCTCGACCACGTCGCGGTACATGTAATGCGTGTCCAGGCCGTTGATGCGGATACACATCGTCTTGCCCTTGGCCTTCCAGTCGATATCGTTCAGGGCTTGAATGATATTGGCGCGGGCCTGCACCTTTTCGGGCGGCGCGACGGCATCTTCCAAATCAAGGAAGATGCAATCCACATTCGAGTCGGCCGCCTTGTCGATCATCGACGGGTTCGATCCGGGCACAGCCAGTTCGGATCTTTGCAGGCGTTGTTTTTTCAGCGGGTGCAGCGTGTAACTCATGTTGGACTTCCTTTCAAAGGCGGGCGATTGCCGGGCCATTCCATGATCCAGTGTCGCGGTTGGCCAACACGTTTCCTACTTTCCCTCGGGTAAGAAAGGCGGCGCGGGGTTGGGGGGCGGGCCTGATCGGGTAGGGTGGCACTACCCGTTTCGTGGGGGTCGGGATGCCAATGAATACTTTCTGCGCTGCAGAAACCACCTAAAGAAAACAATGGTTTATGATCGGAAACTTATGCTCATGCCGGGATGGTCGTGACCGGGCGACGGACGAATCGCACCGCGTGGTTCGGCCTGGCGCTTAGCCATGAAAAACCGCCAGCCCCCGGGGAGCTGACGGCCTGTGCCTGAATGTGGACTGAAGTGTTTCAGGTGACCAGATCGACCGGTGTCTCACCCTTCAAAAACGCGACCAGGTTGTCGATGGCGCGGTGGCCCATGGCGGCGCGCGTGCCGTCTGTTGCGCTTCCCAGATGCGGGGCCAGCACAAGGTTCTCGTATTTCATGAAACGTGCGTCGAGTGCCGGTTCGTTGTGATAGACATCTAATCCGGCAGCTGCCAGTCGACCACTGTCCAGCGCATCGAACAACGCGTCTTCATCCACCACATCACCCCGTGCGGAATTCACCAGGATCGAACCGGGTTTCATCGCATTGAACACATCGGCGTTGATCATCTTGTAGGTGTCATCGCCACCGGGGCAGTGCAGCGACAGGAAATCGCAGGTGGCGGCCACCTCGGCCATGCTGCGCAGTTGTTCGGCATTGCCATTGGCCGCCTTGATATCGGCGGGCACGTCCCAGGCGTCCTGAAACACGATTTTCATGCCAAAGCCGTAATGTGCGCGGCGTGCCATGGCCTGACCAATGCGGCCAAAACCGATAATGCCCAAGGTCGCGCCGGTCACTTTCTTGCCAATCATATGGGTGGGGCGCCAGCCGATCCAGTTGCCCGCGCGGGTCTCGCGTTCGCCCTCGCCAATGCGGCGCGCGGCGGCCAGCATAAGGCCCATGGCCAGATCGGCGGTACAATCGGTCAGCACGTCAGGGGTGTTGGTCACGGTGATGTCATTGGCGCGCGCTGCGTCGATATCGATGTGGTTAAAGCCGACGCCGTAATTTGCAAAGACGCGCAGTTTGCCTTTGGCGGCCGGGTAGAACTCGGCCGGGATCTTGTCCGAGACCGTGGGCATGATCACGTCGTAGATCTGCGCGGCCGCCATCCATTCGTCATGGCTCATCGGGGTGTCGGGATTGCGCAGGGTGACCTCGCCCAGATTTTGGGCGATCAGACGGTCTTCGGCCTCTTGTGGCCAGGCGCGAGTGACGAGAATTTTCATGGATTGCCTCCTTATGCGCCCGACGGGGTCGTGGCGCGGTAATGTTCCTGCGCGGCGGCAACACCCGAGCCCGGCTCGATCTTGGCACCTGCATCCAGCAATGCCATTTCAGCGGCTGAAATCGCACCGCACAACATCACCGGGTTCAGGGACCCAAGATGCCCGATGCGGAACGCCTTGCCCATCAGTTTGTTCAGACCGGTGCCCAGCGAAGTTTGGTACTTGTAATAAGCACCTGAAATCACATCGCGCGCATCCACACCTTCGGGGGCGTAAATGGCCGAGACAGTGTCGGAGGCCCATTCCGGTCCGCGCGCGACCAACTCGCAGCCATCCCATGCGTCAACGGCAGCGCGCACGCCACCTGCAAGACGGTTGTGACGTTCCCAGATGCTTTCCATGCCAGCCTCAAGGATCATGTCGAGCGCACAGCGCAGACCCCGGAAAAGCTGGGTTGCGGGGGTGTATGGGAAGTATCCGGTATCGTTCAGCTTGATCATGTCTTCAAAGCTGAAATAGCAGCGTGCCATCCCGGCGTTATGCTGTGCCTTGTTGGCCTCCAGCGCCTTTTCTGACACACCAAGAAAGCCCAGACCGGCAGGCAGCATAAAGCCTTTCTGCGAGCCGGACACGGCAAGGTCCACGCCCCATTTCTCCATTTCGAATTCAATGGAGGCGATTGAGCTGACACCGTCGACAAACAGCATCGCCGGGTGGCCCACCTCGTCCAGCACCTTGCGCACACCGGCAATGTCCGATGTCACGCCGGTGGCGGTTTCGTTTTGCGTTGCAAAGACCGCCTTGATCGCGTGGCCCTTATCGGCCTCAAGCGCCTTGCGATACTCTTCAAGCGGTACGCCCTGGCCCCATTCGACCTCGCACAATTCCACATCCAGACCCAGACGTTCGGCCATGTCGACCCAGAGCAGAGAAAACTGACCAAAGCGCGACATCAGCACCTTGTCACCGTGGTTCAGCGTGTTCTGGATCGCCGATTCCCAGGCACCTGTGCCTGATGAAGGGAACATGAAGACGCGGCCGGTTTCGGTACGGTAGGCTTTTTTCATATCGGCCAGCAGCCCGTTCACCAGCTCGGGGAAATCTGGCGCGCGCATGTCTTCCATGGGGACGTTCATGGCCTGACGGACAGGTTCCGGCACATTGGTGGGGCCGGGGATGAAAAGATGTTTGTAGCCGTTCATGATGTTCGTCTCCGCAAATGAGGTTTGGGGAAGACTAGGTTCGGGGCAGCACCGTGGTAACGCCCGGACGAATGGCCCTGAGGCCCCGAGGCAGAACCGGGTGAACAAACGGGTAGGGCGATCCCACCCCTTCGGGTGAAAGCGGCACATCCGGGTCTGGCTCGCATACCAGCGCATACCGTAAACCCCTTGTTTCGTTCGGTTTCCGGTGGCGCTGTGTCGCAACGAGGGGGATGGGAGCGGTAGAAAAATGGTGTAAGCTATTGCGATGGAACAAACGAATACAATCACTGCGACAAACGAAGCTGAGCCTAATGATCTGCCCAAGGTCATAGTGGCGGATCGGCAGGTGATTGTCTGTCAGGGCATCGGTAGCCTGGTGGCGAAGATTCCCGAGGTACGCCTGGGCGAATTTGCCACTGACAAAGCCAGTCTGAAGGCGCATCTGTCCGCTGCGACCGGCAAAACCATCCTCATCCTGGGCGTGCGTCTGAGTGACGGTGATCTCAATCAGATTCTGGACATGGTGCGCAAAGACTATCCGCATGTGATGGTGGTTGTCGTGGCTGAGGACACCGAGTTTGCTTTCATCCGCACGGCGATCAAGACCGGCGCAAATTCGGTCTGCATGATGGGACAGATCCTGGCCAGCCTGCCGAAGATTCTGGTGCATCTTGTGGAAGGTCATTCGATTGTGCCCACTGATATTCTGCGCCGCCTAACCAACGAAAACGCCGATGTCCTGTCGCGGCGCGAGCATGAGATTCTGGCGCTGCTGGTCGATGGGCTGACCAATTTCCAGATTTCCGCGCGTTTGGGGCTGAGCGAGAATACCGTGAAGTATTACCTCAAGGCGATATACCAGAAACTGGACGTGAATTCGCGGGGTGGGGCCATTGCGAAATACGTGGCCGGGAACTATTGAGACCGGGCCTCTGCGTGATCTGCCACCACGGCGTTGATCTGCTCCAGCAATCGATCTACCAGTCGCAATTTCGAGCAATCCGCCCGGGTCAGAACCCCCAGCGTGCGCGCCGGGGCAGATGAACCCAGAGGGACTTTGCGCAGGCTCTGAAAAACCGGGTCGGGCAGGCACATGTTTGGCCCAACGGATACGCCGAGATTATGCGCCACCATACTGACCACGTTTTCCAGCGATCCCATCTCCATTGTATCGTTGACTTTGACCTTCTGGCGCGACAGCCAGTCTTCGGCCAATTGCCCAACCCCGGCCTGACGGGTGTGGCGGATATAGGGCATCGTGGCCAGAATACACAGCGGATCAGGCTCGGTGATCTCGGGTGCGGTCAGCAAGACCAGCTCTTCCTCGAAAAACGGGGTCCAGTTCAGCTGATCCGGTACGCGCAGGGGTTGGCTGAGGACAGCTGCATCCAGCGTACCTTTTTCTACCTGCTCTAACAGAGACAGGGACAGGCCCGGCACGATCCGCAGGTGCAGATCGGGATAAAGCCCGGTCAGGCGTTTGGCGGTTTTCGGGATCAAGCTCAGAATGGTCGACGGCACAGCCCCCAGAGTCAACTCGCCGATCATACGCGGGTCGCCTGTCAGATCGTCCAGAATATGATCATAGGCCTGCACAACAGCCTTGGCTTTGGGCACGAAGGCCTTGCCCAACTGGTTCAGGCGTGGAGTTTTTTCCGAGCGGTCAAACAGCGTGACACCCAGGTTCTCTTCCAGCCGCCGCATCTGTTGGCCCACCGCGGCGTGGGTGACACAGACAACATCTGCCGCTCCGCCAAAACTGCCTGTTTCGGACACAGCGATCAGTGTTTTGAAAAGTGAAATGGTCATTCGCTCCTCCATGCGCGACTCGTAAAGTAAAGCAGGGGTTTAAAGAAGCGCAAGAAAATATGACTTTCAATACGCCAGGTTTACGTCAAAAAAGCCCAGTAATTACTGTGGAGCCCGCAATGTCCATTAGCGCAAAACTCGTCGACGATTTCGTGGCCAACGATGTCGATTTCATTACGACCGTCCCCTGTAAACAACTTGCCGGCGTGATTGATGAGGTCGAAGCCCGGCCTGAAATCTATCACATCCCCGCTAACAAAGAAGATGAAGGCATGGGCCTGTGCGCCGGGGCCTTCATGGGCGGCAAACGCCCCGCAATCATTATGCAGAACACGGCCATTGGCGTAACCGTGAACACGCTGGTCACGCTGACCCAGTTCTACCGCATGCCTCTGCCGATGCTGATCAGCTATCGCGGCGAACTGCGTGAACCGGTGGCCTGTCAGGTGGAGATGGCGGTGCATACCAAGGCGCTGCTGAACCAGCTGCATATCCCGACCTACCATTTCCACAAGGAATCCGATGCTGACGAGTTTGACACGATCCTGAAATACACGTTCATGTGCAACAAACCTGTGGCGATCCTGACGGATGCGTCCTTCTGGGGAGGCTACGGAGACCAATGATCCGTTCCGACGTATTCCGCGATATCGCGCCCATCCTTCGTGACCAACTGGTGATCTGTAACATCGGCCTGCCCAGCCAGGAACTGCATATGATTGACGACCAACCGTCAAATTTCTACATGCTGGGCACCATGGGGCTGTCATCGTCCATTGGTCTGGGCGTAGCCCTGGCGCAGGACAAGACGGTGATTTCCATTGATGGCGATGGCTCGGTCCTGACCAATCTCGGCACGTTGCCAACGATTGCCAATAATGTGGCGGACAACTTCATCCTCTTGATCATCGACAATGGATCCTACGGTTCGACCGGTGATCAACCGACTTACGCAGGCAAGAAAACCTCGCTGGCGGCTGTCGCCGCGGCCTGTGGCTGCGAGAATGTGCTGGAATGCAAGGCCGAAGACACCGCCAATGTACTGCAGGAGGCGATTGATGCCCGCCAGATGACCGTGATCGTGTGCAAATGTGACAGCGGCAATATCAAGCTGCCGGTCATCACCAAAGACCCAGTCGTCATCCGAGATCGCTTCATGGGCGCAGTGCAGGCATAAGCCGCATGTTGTTCGACAATACTATCCACTGCTTTGACGATGCGCGGCGGATTGCGAAACGGCGGCTGCCGTGGATGATCTTTGACTATATAGACGGGGCTGCAGGCACAGGACATGGCGAGGCGCTGAACCGACAGGTGATGCGCGATTTGTGGCTGCGTCCCCGCATCCTCAACAATGTGGAGCATCGCAGCATTACTTCCCGGCTGTTTGGTGCCGAGACGGGTTTGCCCTTCGGCATCGCACCGATGGGTATGTGCAATCTGACATCGCCTTCGGCAGACCGACTGTTGGCCGAATTGGCCGCCCGTCACAAGATCCCCGTGGGCGTTTCGACCGTCGCGTCAACTTCGCTCGAAGAGATGATCAACCGTGCCGAGGGGCGAGCCTGGTTTCAACTCTATGTCAGCGGCGCCACTGAGACGTCAGAGCAACTGCTGTCGCGCGCCAAGGCGGCAGGCTATGAAACCTTGGTGCTGACCGTGGACGTGCCCGAGGTGGGGCGCCGCCCACGCGAGCTGCGCCGGGGTTTCAAAATGCCGTTCAGGATCGGACCCAGCCAGTTTCTCGATTTTGCCTGTCACCCCGGTTGGGCGATCCCGCAGCTGCTCCACGGCAAACCCGAGATGGGGAACTTCGGCGGCAAACATGGCGCGTTCAATCGCACAAGCAGCCGGGCAGGGGCCACTTGGGAGTTGTTGGCACGCATGCGCGACAGATGGGATGGCAAGCTGGTCATCAAAGGTGTGTTGGATTCTGGCGATGCCCTGAAGCTGCAGTCCCACGGTGTCGATGCCATACAGGTTTCCAGCCATGGCGGGCGTCAACTGGACGGAGCTGTTCCAGCCATCCTCGCCCTGGGTGACATCCGGGTTGCTGTCGGCCCCGACATGCCGCTCTTCTACGACAGCGGCCTGCGCAGCGGTGAGGACATCGTCAAAGCCTACGCCATGGGCGCCGATTTCGTGTTCATGGGCCGCCCGTTTTCCTTCGCCATCGCAGCGGGCGGTGCGCGCGGCCTGGATCAGATGGCAGGCTTCTTGGCCGATGAGGTCAGCATCACGCTGGCCCAACTGGGTCTGGGGGATATTCTGGATGTCACGCCTGAGGCACTTGCAGACGTACCCGCGGCCTAAGCAGTTCTCACTTTTCGGGAAAATTGGCTCCGGCGGTAGGGATCGAACCTACGACCAATTGATTAACAGTCAACTGCTCTACCGCTGAGCTACGCCGGACCATGCAGGCGCATATAGCAATACGGATTCACCGCGTCCAGAGGGTTTGTGACTCTTTTTCGCGTTGCGCAGATCGGGTTACGCCAGATGAAACTGTGCGGTTTCGGACAGAGGGCCGTTGGGGTGCACAAGGGCGCGTCCATGAAGGTCGATCAGATGGGCCAATACGTTGCGCCCGGCGGCGTGCATGAGGGCGGGTGGCGTGTCTGTGTAGATAGCTTGGGTCAGTTCGGACACCGTGCCGGGTTCGTTTGCGAGCGTGCCGAGGATAGATGCTTCGCGGGTCAGGCGATGCGTGATCAGCCAGTCAAGCCGTGCGGCGGGATCCGTGATCGGCGCACCATGCCCGGAGTGAAAGGTGCGGGCCGACAGGGTTTGCAGCTTGCGACAGGAGGCCATGAAGTCAGTGAGGTCGCCATCTGGGGGCGACACCAGAGAACTGGCCCAGCCCATCACGATATCGCCGGTAAAGACAACGTCACCCCATTCAAAGCTCATGTGGTTCCCGAAGTGCCCCGGCGTCCAATGGGCTGTTAGTCGCCAGCCATCGGCCTCGATAATTTCCTTATCGACCAGCACGATATCAGGCTGAAAGGCCTGGTCCACACCTTCGCCACCCCGTGCCAGCCCGGCGGCGGCCAAATCCTGCATTACCGCACTGCGCCCGGCACTGGCATTGCCATACGCCAAAACGGGCGCACCGGTTCGCGACGCCAGAACAGGAGCGAGAGGGGAATGATCGAGATGGGAATGGGTGACAAGGATGTGTGTGATGCGCTGCCCCGGTTTCACAACGCCTAAAATGGCGGCCAGATGGGCGGGATCATCCGGGCCGGGATCGATCACCGCCAGATCACTGTCTCCCAAAAGATAGGTATTTGTGCCCCGATAGGTCATGGGCGACGGGTTGGGTGCCAGAATACGCCGCAGGCCGGGACCAAGGGTTTCGGCCACGCCCACCGGTGGGTTGAATGCGTCACGGGCTGTCATGGGCCTTCCTCTTCCTGCGCGGCACAGCTAGGTTTAGCCCATGAACTTCCGCTGGCTCAAATCTTATATGCCGCGCAGCCTGTATGGGCGTGCTTTTTTGATCCTTTTGTTGCCGGTTCTGTCGGTCTTATTGGTGGTGTCGGTGGTGTTCGTGCAACGTCATTTCGATGGGGTGACCCGGCAAATGACCTTGTCGGTCAGTCGAGAAGTGCGGTTGTTACTGGCGGATGAGACAGTCAGCGCCGCCGAGATCGGTGCATCGGAGGCGGCGCGCACCCTGTTGATCGGCGCGCAAGCTGTACCGCCGCAGAGCGTACCGCAAGCGGATGAACGGCGGTGGTTCGATCTGACCGCGGGTGTTGTGACCCGCGAGTTGCGTCGCTTGCTGCCGGATATCGAAGCGGTGGTTTTGCCGGATCAGAGGACGGTGCTGCTTTACGTGGCGCGCGGGGACGAGGTGATCCGGCTAGAGTTTGATCGACGGCGCGTGTCGGCGTCAAATCCGCACCAATTGCCTGTGAACATGTTGGTGATCGGGATATTGATGACCATTGTGTCCTATCTTTACCTGCGCAATCAACTGCGCCCGATTACCCGGCTTGCCCGCGCGGCCGAGGCGTTTGGGCGCGGCCGTCACGTGACCTATCGCCCGGCGGGGGCTGTCGAGGTGCGCGCGGCCGGGAGTGCATTTTTGGACATGCGCGCCCGGATCGAGCGCCAGATCGAACAACGCACACTGATGTTGTCAGGCGTCAGCCATGATATGCGCACGCCGCTGACGCGGCTGAAACTGGGCCTCAGCATGCTGGACGAAGACGACAGCGGGCCGATGCTGCAGGATGTCGAGGAAATGCAACGCCTGCTGGATGAGTTTCTGGATTTTGCCCGCGGCGCATCAGAGGGGGAACCCGAACCGGTCGATCCGATCGCCCTTGTGCGCCAGATTGTCGAGGATTTTCAGCGTGCCAAAGTGCCGGTCGAACTGGTCTTGATCGAAGGCGAGGGTGAGTTGCCGCTGCGCCCCGGAGGGATTCGGCGTGCCGTTGAGAACCTGGTCGGCAATGCGGTGCGCTATGGCAGCAAGGCCGAGGTGTCGGTGCTGCTGTCGGAAAAATCCCTGCGAATCCGGGTTGAGGATGACGGACCGGGCATTCCGCCGGAGAGGCGTGGCGAGGCGATGAAGCCTTTCGCGCGGCTGGATCAGGCGCGCAATCAGGACCGTGGGGCAGGGGTTGGCCTTGGCCTTGCGATCACAATGGATATTGCCCGCGCCCACGGCGGCGTCGTGCGGCTTAGCGAAAGCCAGCGGCTTGGCGGCCTGCGCGCGGATATTGTGATCGGGCGGTGAATCGCGCGGGGAGTGAATCCGTTTAACAGATTGTGCGTCCATGGCATCCTCGCGCTGTGTCTTGCCTGCCTCGCGAGCGAACAGTGTCAGAGTGTTTGTTGCAACCTGAAATGTGACTGGCCTGTATGAAAATCCATGAGTTTAGATGTCCGCACACCTAGCCAATTCACTGCCAAACTCTGCGTGTCCCGGCTTATTACTAATTTTTTAGTTTGACAAAACAAGCTGCTTAAATGCACGCTTTATGAAGTCTGGTGTCTGCCGGATTAAATCATAAGGGAGGACAAAGATGCGTAGGTATCTTTTCTCCGCCGTGGCGGTTGCAGCCGTCATCGCGGGGTCTACCAGTGCTATTGCGGACGAAGCAGCCGCTCAACGCTGGATCGACGAAGAATTTCAGCCATCAACCTTGTCAAAAGAAGAGCAACTGTCCGAGATGCAGTGGTTCATAGAGGCATCTGCGCCTTATTCTGGCATGGAAATCAACGTGTTGTCCGAGGGCATTCCAACCCACGGCTATGAATCCGAGGTTCTGACAGCAGCCTTCGAGGAGATCACCGGGATCAAGGTGAACCACCAGATTCTGGGCGAGGGTGAGGTCGTGCAAGCGGTGCAAACCCAGATGCAGACCGGCCGGAACCTCTATGACGGCTATGTCAATGACAGCGATCTGATCGGCACGCATTCGCGGCTGCAGCTGGCGTATAACCTGACCGAACAGATGGCGGGTGACTGGGCCGGAACCACATCGCCCACGCTGGACCTTGAGGATTTCATGGGCATCCAGTTCACCACCGGGCCGGATGGTAATCTGTACCAACTGCCGGATCAGCAGTTTGCGAACCTCTATTGGTTCCGCAAGGACTGGTTTGATGACGAGGCCAACCAAGCCGCGTTCAAAGAAAAGTATGGGTATGACCTCGGCGTTCCGGTGAACTGGTCGGCTTATGAGGACATCGCCGAGTTCTTTACCAATGATGTTCAAGAAATCGACGGCACCCGGATTTATGGTCACATGGATTACGGCAAGCGCGCGCCTGACCTTGGTTGGCGCATGACCGATGCGTGGCTCTCGATGGCCGGCGCTGGCGATGTGGGTGAGCCCAACGGCGTGCCCGTGGACGAATGGGGCATCCGCATGGAAGCCGGCACCTGTAACCCGGTCGGGGCCTCTGTCACACGTGGCGGTGCGGCCAACGGTCCGGCGGCTGTTTATGCGATCCGTAAATGGGACGAATGGCTGCGCAACTACGCGCCTCCGGGCTCGGCCAGCTATGATTTCTATCAATCCCTACCGGCGCTCAGCCAAGGCAACGTGGCGCAGCAGATTTTCTGGTACACGGCCTTCACCGCCGACATGGTCAAACCGCAATCAGAAGGCAACAACACTGTTGACGCCGATGGCAACCCGCTGTGGCGGATGGCGCCCAGCCCGCATGGCCCCTATTGGACCGAAGGGCAGAAGGTTGGCTATCAGGACGTTGGGTCCTGGACCTTCCTGAAATCCACACCATCGGATCGTGCGCAGGCCGCTTGGCTCTACGCCCAGTTTGTGACCTCGAAAACCGTCGATGTGAAGAAGTCGCATGTGGGTCTGACCTTCATCCGCGACAGTTCGGTCAATCACGAAAGCTTCACCGAACGCGCGGCCAAACTGGGTGGTCTGGTCGAGTTTTACCGCTCGCCTGACCGGGTGGCATGGTCTCCCACCGGCATCAACGTGCCGGACTATCCGAAGCTGGCGCAAATCTGGTGGCAGCAGATCGGTGACGTGAACTCGGGGGCCTTCACGCCGCAAGAGGCGATGGATCGTCTGGCCGAGGAAATGGACATCACCATGGCCCGGATGCAGGCCGCTGACGAAGGGGCCGGTATCTATGGCGGCTGTGGTCCGCGTCTGAATGACGAACAGGATGCCGAGTACTGGCTGAGCCAGCCCGGTGCCCCCAAGGCCAAGCTGGAGAATGAAAAGCCACAGGGCGAGACCGTCAACTATGACGAGTTGGTCGCACGCTGGCAGGCCCAGTAAGCCTTGCGCTGAAAACAACGAGACCGCTGCCGAAACGTGGCGGTCTCACACATGACCTGAGACGGGTACGGGTGGACTGCCGGGGATGATAGAACTTCAAGATGCCTCCAAGAGGGTGGGTCGTGTAACCCATATCAAGCCGACGAATTTGCGGCTGGAGGCGGGCCATTTCAACGTGTTGCTGGGGGCCACCGGCTCGGGCAAGACGTCTTTGATCAAGCTGATGGCCGGGCTGGACCCGCTGGCCGGGGGGCGCATCCTGATGGACGGAGAGGATGTGAGCCGGGTTTCCACCCAGAAACGCAACATCAGTCTGGTCCATCAGTTTTTCGTCAATTACCCGACCATGTCGGTATTTGAGAACATCGCCTCGCCTCTGCGTGTGGCGGGGATGCCGCAAAGCGAGATCGAAGGGCGCGTTGAAGAAACCGCCGATCTGCTGCAACTGCGCCCCATGCTGAACCGCCGCCCCAGCGAGCTGTCGGGTGGGCAGCAACAGCGCACGGCCCTGGCCCGCGCCATTGCCAAGGAAAGCCGCGCGGTATTTTTGGACGAGCCGCTGGCCAATCTGGATTACAAGCTGCGCGAAGAACTGCGCGAACAATTGCCCGAGCTTTTTGCCGGGCGCGGTGCGGTGGTGGTCTATGCCACGTCCGAACCGGAAGAGGCCCTTTTGCTGAGCGGCAAGACGGCCCTGATGTCGGACGGGCAGGTTACGCAGTTTGGCCCCACCGCCGAGATTTACCGCAACCCCGAAAACATCGCCGCCGCGCGGGTGTTTTCCGATCCGCCCATCAATCTGGCCCCCGTCACCAAGCAAGGCGATCTTGCCGTCATGCAAAATGGCGCAAGCTGGTCCCTCAGCGGTGATGCTGCGGGGTTGACCGACGGGGCCTATACCGTGGCGGTGCGCCCGCACCGGGTGACCCCTATGCGGCAGGCCGATACCGATGTACCGTTGACCGGGACCGTCCTTGTCACCGAAATCTCTGGCTCGGATTCCAGCGCCCATTTCGAGATGGGCACAGTAGAGGCATGGGTCTCGCTGGCACCGGGCGTGCACGCTTATGAGGTGGGCGAAAAACATACGTTTTACATGGAGCCAGTGCATTGCCGCTATTTTGGTTCCGACGGAACAAGGGTGGCCTGACATGGCGGAAATCAAGCTATCCCACTTGAAACACAGCTATTTTCCGTCGCCCGTATCACCGGACGACTATGCGCTGAAGGAAATTGACGTCACCTGGCGCGACGGAGGGGCCTATGCCCTTTTGGGGCCGTCAGGCTGTGGCAAGTCGACCTTGCTCAACATCATCTCGGGCCTTCTGACCCCGTCCGAGGGGCAGGTTCTGTTTGATGGTAAGGACGTGACAGGCCTGCCGCCTGACAAACGCAACATTGCGCAGGTGTTCCAGTTCCCGGTGATCTACGACACGATGACTGTGCGGGAAAACCTTGCCTTCCCATTGAAGAACCGAGGCTTCGCCGCTGAGGTGATCAACCGTCGCGTCGCCGAGATTGCAGAGATGCTGGACGTCTCCGAGATGCTGGAAACCCGCGCCTCGCATCTCAGCCCGGACAACAAGCAGAAAATCTCGATGGGGCGCGGGTTGGTGCGGGATGATGTGAATGTCGTGATGTTCGACGAACCGCTGACCGTGATCGACCCGCATCTGAAATGGAAACTGCGCTCGAAGTTGAAAGAGCTGCATCAGCGGGTGAAGGCCACGATGATCTATGTCACCCACGATCAGACCGAGGCGCTGACCTTTGCGGATGAGGTTGTCGTGATGCAGGAGGGCGAAGTGGTGCAGATCGGCACCCCGATCGAGCTGTTCGAGCGTCCACAGCACACGTTTGTCGGTCATTTCATAGGCTCACCCGGCATGAATGTGCTGCCTTGTGAGTTGCAGGGTAACCGCGCGCTGTTCCAAGGTCACAACGTTGATCTGGAAGGCCCTGTGCAAACCGGCCATGGCGCGTTGGCCCTTGGCATCCGGCCTGAGCATATCGCGATTTCAGACAGCGGCATCCCCGCGCATGTCACCAAAGTCTCGGACGTGGGCCGGCATTTCGTGATCGAAGCAAAGATCGGCGAAAGCACCCTGAAAGCTGTCAGTGAAACCCAGCCCCCCGAGACAGGCAGCGCCGTGCATCTGAGCTTCGCGCCCGAGAAAACCCGCATCTATCGTGATGGCTGGATCGCAACTGCGAGGCGCACATGAGAACCGAAAATCAAAAGGCGTGGTTCTTCGTGTTGCCGGTGTTGTTTCTGGTGGCGTTCAACGCGCTGGTGCCGATGATGACGGTGGTCAATTATTCAGTGCAGGAGACCTTCGGCAACAACCAGTTTTTCTGGCAGGGGCTGGACTGGTTCGAACAGATCCTACGTTCGGAACGCTTCCAGGCCGCGCTTGGCCGCCAGTTCCTGTTCACTGCCATTATCTTAGCAATCGAAGTGCCTCTGGGAATCATCATCGCGCTTTCCATGCCGCGCAAGGGTTTCTGGGTGCCGGTCTGCCTTGTGCTGATGGCGCTGCCGATGCTGATCCCGTGGAATGTGGTAGGTGCGATGTGGAACATCTTTGCCCTGCCCAAAGTCGGAATGCTGGGATACTTCATGAATGATGTTCTGGGCATCAACTATGACATGACCCAACAGCCGCTGTCGGCGTGGATCACAGTGATCGTCATGGATGTCTGGCACTGGACCTCTCTGGTCGTGCTGTTGTGCTATGCGGGTCTGGTTTCGATCCCGGATGCCTATTATCAGGCGGCCAAGATCGATGGGGCATCGCCCTTTTCGGTGTTCCGCTATATCCAACTGCCGAAGATGAAAACGGTGCTGACCATCGCGATCCTTTTGCGGTTCATGGACAGTTTCAACATCTACACCGAGCCTTTCGTGCTGACAGGCGGCGGGCCGGGCAATTCGACCACGCTGCTCTCGATTGATCTGGTGAAGATTGCTTTGGGGCAATTTGACCTTGGCCCGGCGGCCGCGATGAGCCTGATCTATTTTGCCATCACGCTGCTGGTCAGCTGGGTCTTCTACGTGGTGATGACGAAGGACGACAAGCAATGAAAAAACGCTCGACCATCCCGATTGTCTACATCCTCTTCCTGATGCTGCCGATCTACTGGCTTGTCGCGATGAGCTTTAAGACGACGAATGACATCCTGTCCGGTTTTTCACTGTTTCCCAAGGAAGTGACCTTCGACAACTATATCGCGATCTTCACCGATCCCACGTGGTATTGGGGCTACATCAACTCGATCCTTTATGTGTCGATCAACACGGTGATCTCGATCTGTGTGGCGCTGCCGGCGGCCTATGCGTTTTCGCGTTATCGGTTCTTAGGCGACAAGCAGCTGTTCTTCTGGCTGCTGACAAACCGGATGGCCCCGGCGGCAGTGTTCGCTCTTCCGTTCTTTCAGCTTTATTCCTCGGTCGGGCTGTTTGACACGCATCTGGCCGTGGCGCTGGCGCATTGCTTGTTCAACATTCCGCTGGCGGTCTGGATCCTTGAAGGGTTCATGCGCAGCATTCCGAAAGAGTTGGACGAGACGGCGTATGTTGACGGTTATTCCTTTCCGCGGTTTTTCGTCAAAATCTTCTTGCCCAACATCAAGGCGGGCGTTGGTGTCGCCGCGTTCTTCTGCTTCATGTTCTCATGGGTCGAGATGCTGCTGGCAAAGACCCTGACAGCAGTCGAGGCGAAACCCATTGCGGCGGTCATGACCCGCACGGCATCCTCCGCCGGATACGAGCTGGGCCTGTTGGCGGCGGCGGGCACTCTGACCATCATTCCCGGGGCTATCGTCATCTGGTTCGTCCGAAACTACATCGCGCGCGGCTTTGCGATGGGGAGGGTTTGATATGCGTTGGTTTGCCGTTTTTCTGTTGCTGTCTACCCCGGCCTTTGCCCAGAACAGCTGGGGCAGCGTTGCCAAGGAAGACGACAAGGGGTTTTCCTGGACCGCTCCGCTCTGGCCCGATTTCTGGATGGCCTGGACCCCGGCCACGCTTGCGGTGTTCATCGGCATCTTTGGCGCAATTGCCCTGATCGGACTGCTTGAAGGGTTCCGCTTTCGTGACGGGTTGGAACGCAAGGGTGTGCTGGGGCTGACCACCACGCTGGGCGACCGGTTGTTCATCACGCTTCTGGGCTCGGCCTACATTTTCCTGGCCTGGCTTGGTCTGTTCGGACAGCCGATCTGGATACCGCTTTTTATCGCCATGGGATGGGGCGTGTTTGTGTTCTGGAAAGTTTAGCCAATCGGGCTTAGAGTTTCCCGGAGGCACGTAGTACGCAACGAACCAAAGATGTGACGGAATGAGAAGAAAACGACAGGCCAATTTGCTCACCGAGGTCGAGCTGGAGTTCATGACTGAATTATGGGCCCTTGGCGAAGGATCAGTCCGCGATGTTCTGAACCGCCTGCCGCCCGAGCGGAACCTGGCGTATACCTCCGGGGCCACCATCCTGCGTATCCTTCAACAGAAGGGATTTGTGGACAGCCGCAAGGAAGGCAAGACGCTGGTCTATGTGCCGCTGCTTGAGAAGAACAAGTACCAGTCACACTCGCTACAGAACCTGTCGCGCACGTTGTTTGATGATACGCCTGCGTCCTTGGTGGCGCATCTGGTTGGCGACACAAGGCTGACAGCGCTGGACCTCGAGCATATTCGCGCGCTCGTGGACGAAAGGCTGCGAAATGATGGCGATGCAGACGGTTCTTGACCTGTTCATATACGCCAACATCCTGCTGGTGTTGGCCTTTGGTGCGTGGCGCCTGACTCAAGCCGTGATCGCCCGGCTGGGATTGCAGCACGATTACCGCCGGCAATTGACGCTTCTGAAGGCCGTTCTGGTGCTGACGCTCTGCAGCCCTTTGATTGCCTATTTCGGCACCATCATCAGCCAGACCCTTTATCCGAATACGCCGCTGACCCTTCATGACATGGCCATTGCCGCCTATCTGCGTGGCGACATTGCGCTGCCCGCGACCGAGTTCGAGGCCCTGTTGGGCACACGGGACAGGGTGGTCAACGGAGTCTTGAATGGTACCGCGCCACTGGCTGTCCTCGGCCTTTTGGTGCTGGGGTTGGGCGCGCTCTATCATCTGTGGCGCACGATACGATCGCTCATGCAAGTGCGGCAGGCAATCGCCAGTGGATTTTTATGGCGACGGACCGCGCACACTGACGTGTTGATATCCGACACGGTTGCTGTGCCATTCGCGGCGCGTGGCCTGAGGCGTCGTTACGTAGTTTTGCCTACGCATTTGCTGACCCATCCGTCACAGTTTCGCATGATCATCGCGCACGAGTTTCAGCATTTACGCGCCGGGGACGTGGAATGGGAACTGGCGTTCGAAATGCTGCGCCCGATCCTCTATTGGAACCCGGCATTTTATTTCTGGAAACGCGCCTTCGATGGTCTTCGAGAGTTAAGCTGCGACCAGCAGGTTATGCAAACCCGGCGCATTGACCCACACAGCTATGCCAGATGCCTTCTGGATTACTGCGAGCGTCAGATATCTGGGCCTGAACCGAGCGCCTTGAATGTCGCCTTCTTGCGCAACACGACCAACACCTCACGCCGCTCGCTCGAAACCCGTATCCTTGCAATGTACACGAAACCCAAGGCCAGCGGTCAGAGTGGGTTGGTTTTGGGGGGCACCATTTTGGTCTTGGCCCTGAGCGTCTCGATAGCTGCCGCTTCAATCCGCCAGCCAGATGACTGGAGCCAGGATCAGTTGATGCTGTCTACAATCATCAACTTGGAGCGTTTAGATGCCATTACGCGTGGCTACTGACGTTGTTTTGATCACTTCTGAAACGGTGCGCCTTTCGGTGCGACGCGTCATGTGCGTTGGATACATTGCGCAAAGTGTAGTCTGGTAGGCCCGGCAGGACTTGAACCCGCAACCAAAGCGTTATGAGCGCTCTGCTCTAACCAATTGAGCTACAGGCCCCACCTGCGCTTTACCTACGAGTGCCGCGCCAGAGCGTCAAGGCTTTGGGCGTTGCGAAATCTCGGACGATGGGTTACCGCAGGCCCCAAGACGCAAGACGGAGAGCTGCCCCTCATGAGTGACGCAAAAAACGGGATCACCTATGCCGATGCCGGTGTGGATATCGACGCCGGAAACACGCTGGTAGAACGCATCCAACCAGCGGCCAAGCGCACCACGCGACCCGGTGTCATGGCCGGTCTGGGTGGCTTTGGTGCTTTGTTTGATCTTAAGGCGGCGGGATGTGTCGATCCGGTGCTGGTGGCGGCCACGGATGGGGTGGGCACCAAGCTGCGTATTGCGATTGATACCGGAAACGTGGACACGATCGGGATTGACCTGGTGGCCATGTGCGTGAACGACCTTGTCTGTCAGGGGGCCGAACCACTGTTCTTCCTTGATTACTTCGCCACCGGGCGACTGGAAACCGAGCAGGCCGCGCGGATTGTTGAGGGGATTGCCGAGGGCTGCGTCCGTTCGGGCTGTGCGCTGATCGGTGGGGAAACGGCCGAGATGCCGGGCATGTATTCCGATGGCGACTTTGATCTGGCGGGGTTTGCTGTCGGCGCGATGGAACGGGGCAGCGATCTGCCATCGGGTGTCGTTGAAGGCGATGTTCTGCTGGGTCTGGCCAGTGATGGTGTGCATTCCAACGGCTATTCTCTCGTGCGCAAGCTGGTCGAGATGTCTGGACTTGGCTGGGATGCGGATTGCCCTTGGGACGAGGGCGCGCTCGGCGCGGCCTTGCTGACACCCACACGGCTTTATGTGACGCAGGCGTTGAAGGCTGTGCGGGCAGGGGGCGTGCATGCTCTGGCCCATATCACTGGCGGCGGGCTGACCGAGAACCTGCCACGGGTGCTGCCCGATGGAATGGGTGCCGAGATTGACCTCAACAGCTGGACACTGCCCGGGACATTCAAATGGCTGATGCAGACAGGCGGCATGGCAGAGGCCGAGATGTTGAAAACCTTCAATTGCGGGGTCGGGATGATCCTGAGCGTTGATGCGGAACAGGCCGATGCACTGACCACCTTGCTGGAAGGTGAGGGCGAAACCGTGATCCGGTTGGGCCATGTTACGTCGGCTGAGGGCATGGTCTATGCCGGGACACTTGCGTGAGTAAACGGGTAGCGATCCTGATTTCTGGCGGCGGCTCGAACATGGTGTCGCTGCTGGACAGTATGCGCGGCGATCACCCGGCGCGCCCGGTGTTGGTGCTGTCGAACAATCCAGATGCTGGTGGGCTTGATAAGGCGGCTGTGCGCGGTGTGCCCACGGTGGTGGTCGATCACCGTCCTTTCAAAGGTGATCGGGTGGCGTTTGAAACCGTGTTGAATGAACAGCTTGAGGCCGTCCAACCCGATATCATCTGTCATGCTGGCTTCATGCGTATCCTGACCGAACACTATGTCAGTCGCTGGGATGGGATGATGCTGAACATCCATCCTTCGTTGCTGCCCAAATACCCCGGGTTGAATACCCATGCCCGCGCATTGGAGGCAGGCGACAGCGAGGCAGGCTGCACCGTCCACGAGGTAACCGCCGAACTGGATGCAGGGCCGTTGCTGGGGCAGGCTCGTGTTCCGATTAAGGCCGGCGATACAGCCGAAGGGCTGGCCGCCCGGGTACTGGCGCAAGAGCATGTTCTCTATCCGGTCGTTTTACGCAGGTTCGCCGAGGGGAATCGCACCCCGGTTTTCCTGCCCTGACCACAGGCCATTCCCTTTCCCGGTCCGCTCGCCTATACCGGTCCGACTTTGATCCTGATCCCCTTATGAGCCCAGACATCTCCAGATGAAAACGCTGACCACAACCGACGCCCTGGCCGAATTCTGCGCGAAGGCGCGCGACTATGATTATGTGACCGTCGACACCGAGTTTCTGCGCGAACGCACCTATTACTCGAAACTCTGTCTGGTGCAATTGGCGATCCCGGATGATGGCCCGGATAGTGCTGTTCTGGTTGACCCACTGGTCGATGGGCTCTCTTTAAAGCCACTGCACGAACTGTTTCTGGACACGTCGGTTGTGAAGGTTTTCCACGCCGCGCGTCAGGACCTTGAGATTTTTCAGATTGATGCGGGCGTGATCCCGAAACCGATGTTCGATACGCAGGTCGCCGCCATGGTCTGTGGCTTTGGCGAGCAGGTCGGATACGAGACACTTGTGCGCAAGATCGCCCGGCAGGGTCTGGACAAGACCTCGCGATTTACCGACTGGTCACGCCGCCCTCTGACCGAGGCACAGAAAACCTACGCCTTGGCAGACGTGACACATTTGCGCGACATCTATGAATTTCTGGCCGCCAAATTGCACGAGACAGGCCGCGAGAAATGGGTGGCTGAAGAGTTGGAGATTCTGACAGACCCGGCGACCTATGCGATTGACCCTGAAAACGCCTGGAAACGCGTGAAGACGCGTAACAACTCCGGAAGGTTCCTGGCCATCGTGCGCGAGTTGGCACGCTTTCGTGAAAATCACGCGCAGTCGCGCAATATCCCGCGCAACCGGGTGTACAAGGATGACGCTCTGGTTGAACTGGCTTCAACCAAGCCCGCCACACATCAGGATCTGGGCCGTTCGCGCCTGTTGCTGCGCGAGGCGCGGCGCGGTGACATTGCCGACGGTATTCTGGCGGCGGTCAAGGCTGGCTTGGATTGTCCAAATGACAAGCTTCCAAAAGCCGACCGCGACCGTGAAAAACTGCAGATTAACCCCGCGCTGGCCGATCTGTTGCGGGTGCTGCTGAAAGCGAAGACCGAGAAATACGGTGTGGCGTCGAAACTGATCGCCACCGCCGCTGATCTGGATGCGATCTCGGCTGGCCGGCGCGATGTGGCGGCCCTCAAGGGATGGCGCAACGATGTCTTTGGCAAGGATGCGCTTCGGCTGTGCGATGGCGGGCTTGCCCTCACAGCCAAGGGCAACGCGATCAAAATCGTAGAGCTTTGATCCGGATCAACGCCGTCCTGTTGTGCGCGCCTCGGTTGCGCCGATCACGCGAATAGTCTGGGTGCGTTCCAACACAGCGGTTGAGACAAATCGCCCGACGCGCACGGTGCGGGTGGTGGTGTTGCCAAGGCCCTGATCGGTTGGCTGCACGGCCTTCAGCGAGAATGTCAGCACACCGTCCACGGGTTCGCCATCCGTCTCCGAGATCAGGCGCACATCATACGCACCCTGCCGCGCCGAGACGCCCGTCACCCGGACGATGCCGCCATAGGGATTGCGTTCGACCACAAGGTCGCTGACCTGCGCAACCAACGTACCCTCATAGCGTTCGCGTTTGTCGCGACGGAAAATCGTGTTGCCGCGCTCGGGGAGCAGCGGATTGGTGCTGGCCGGATCAGCAGTTTCAACCGGGGCAGAGCGGCTGCCCCCGAACCAGTTCGAGGGGTTGACCCGCGACTCGCGCCACGCACTGCATGCGCTGAGTGTCAGCGTCGAAATCATCAGAAGAGTTACAACGGTCCGCATCGGCCCCACGCCCCTTTGCTTTTCTTTGGACCTACCCTATCCCGCGCGCGATGAAAAGATATAAGCGGGTACTGGACGTTGTGCTTTGTGCGCCTTACCTGATTGAGCGCATCTGAAAGGGAAAGATCATGGCCACCGAAGCGTTTGAAGATATCGTTGCGGATTTCGAGTTTCTGGACGAGTGGGAAGACCGCTATCGCTATGTGATTGATCAGGGCAAGGCGATGGACCCGCTGGAGGATGCGTTGAAAGTGCCGGCCACCAAGGTCGATGGCTGTGCCTCACAAGTGTGGCTGCATCCCAAGACCGAAGGCGGTGTGTTCACGTTCGAGGGCGAAAGCGATGCGATGATCGTCCGCGGGCTGATTGCGGTGCTGCGCGCCCTATATAACGGTTTGCCCGTAGGTGAGGTGGCGCGCGTAGATGCCCTGGCTGAAATGGCGCGGTTGGGGTTGAACGATCACCTCTCTGCGCAGCGTTCAAACGGGTTGCGCGCGATGATCGAGCGGATTCGTCACGTCGCAGCCGAGGCCGCTTGATTTGTTGCATGCGCCTAAGAGTTTGGTAAATCAGGTGCTTGCGGACTTTTCTTTGAGTACGTTGGCCAGGTCGCCATACCCTGTAAACCGATATTCATAGTCCAGTCCCAGCCTGTCTGCACAGGCGCGGGCCTTGGTTTCCAGAGCCTCGTTTTTGGTCTGCGCCTGATAGACCAGCTTGGTGTAATTGCCAAACATCATGTCCCGCAGCTCCGGGTGTTTGTCCAATCCCATCGGCTTCCAAACGAAGGCGTCGAACTGTTTGACCAGAAAATCTGTCAGGTAGAATGCCGTGATTTCATCGTCATGCTCGGCAAAGGTGTCATTGCCTTCAAAGAACGAATAGCAATGCGGCCCGGGCACCATCTCGACGCCAAGCTCGGCACATTTGGCCTCCAGTAGTCCGCCGGTGCCGCAATCGGCATAGACGATAAATACCTGCTCATAGATGTCGCGGGTTTTCAGGACCGTTTCTTCCACCGCATCGACGATCTTTTCCGGGTAAAGGTGATATTTGGCGGGCAGGCATTGCAGCACCATGTGATCCCAGCCATTGGCGCGTTTGATTGCCAGGATTTCATGGGCCAGCGCGCCGCAAGCAATCAGCAGAATCTGACCGCCGGGCGTTGCAACGCCCAACCCATCTTCGGTCAGTTGATCATCGTTCAGCGCCAGGGTCATAATCCAACTCCCCAAAAACAAACGGCCCGCATTTTCTGCGGGCCGTCCAAATCACGCCAGGTGTTTGGCTTAGCCCGTCGCACCTTGGTTATGCTTGCGGCCTACCAGATCCTTGGCAGTTTCGACGGCCACAGCGGCATCGCGGCAATAGGCGTCTGCACCGATGGCTTTGCCAAACTCTTCGTTCAAGGGCGCACCGCCCACCAGAACAATGTAGTCATCGCGAATACCCTGTTCCACCATCGTGTCGATCACGACCTTCATGTAAGGCATTGTTGTGGTCAGCAGGGCCGACATACCCAAAATCTCGGGCGCTTCGGTTTCCAAGGCTTCCAGGTAGTTTTCGACCGGGTTGTTGATGCCCAGATCGACCACTTCAAAGCCCGCACCTTCCATCATCATCGACACAAGGTTCTTGCCGATGTCGTGAATGTCGCCCTTCACGGTCCCGATCACCATCTTGCCGACACGTGGCGCACCGGTTTCGGCCAGCAGCGGTTTCAGGATGGACATGCCGCCCTTCATTGCGTTCGCGGCCAGAAGCACCTCGGGGACAAACAGAATACCGTCGCGGAAATCCTTACCGACGATTGTCATGCCCCCCACCAAAGCTTGGGTCAGGATGTCGTAAGGTGCCCATTTGCGTTCCAGAAGAATGTTCACGCCTTCTTCGATTTCCTCTTTGAGGCCATCGTAGAGATCGTCAAACATTTGCTGGACCAGCTCTTCGTCGTCCAGTTCCGACAGGATGATGTCGTCTTCTTCGTCAGACATGTGATTTCCTTAGGGCTAAGCACGCTTGCCGCGTGCGTGTTGCTTCTGTCCCCTTTTGGTCATTTTGACGCAGGCCGACTGTTCGGATTGCGACATTGACCGGGCCCGTACCGACTTATACTGCAGAAAAGTGGGATGTCAGCGTCAACTTATTCAACGTCTTGTTGAGCTTATTGCATTTGTTCCTGATTTGTTCCAAGCTGTGGGCTTCATGCCCGATCACAGTGTCAAACCCACCGTTAAACGCCCCGCCCGAGGCGCAGTCAGCAATCAGGTTGGCCGGTATGAACGCCATAGCGTCGGATATGACTCTGATGGGTGGGACATTCCCGAAGACGAGACTTACTTGCGTACACAGGTCAGCCTTGAGCGCCCACGCCGGATGATCAGTTACAACCGTTCACCTGACCTGCCGTTTGATCGTTCGATCAATCCTTATCGTGGCTGTGAGCATGGCTGCATCTACTGCTTCGCGCGTCCCACCCATGCGTGGCTGGGGATGTCGCCGGGGCTGGATTTTGAAACGCGTCTGGTGGCCCGGCCCGATGCGGCCCAGGTGTTGGCGAAGGAATTGCGCGCAGGCCGCTACAAGGTCAGCCCAATCGCGATTGGCACCAACACCGATCCCTATCAGCCGATTGAGAAAACACACATGATTACAAGGCACTGTCTTGAGACTTTGAGAGACTTTAAGCACCCGGTGGCGATCGTCACCAAAGGGACGTTGATCGAGCGTGATCTGGATCTCCTATCCGAGATGGCGGCTCAGGGATTGGTACGGGTCGGTATCTCGGTGACCACGCTGGACGATGGCTTGTGCCGTGCTCTGGAACCGCGCGCCCCATCGCCCGCCCGCCGACTTGCAACCATCACCAGGTTGGCCACGGCGGGCGTGCCGGTGCGCGTCATGACCTCACCCCTGATCCCGGGCTTCACCGATCACGAGCTTGAGGCGTTGTTGGCGGCCGGGGCACGGGCCGGGGCCACTGCAGCCAGCTGGATCATGCTGCGCTTGCCATTGGAAGTGTCGCCGCTGTTTCAGGATTGGTTGGCCGCCCATTATCCTGACCGTGTAAGTAAAGTCATGGGTCATGTCCGCGATATGCATGGCGGCAAGGAGTATGAGGCCAAATGGCACAAACGTATGCGCGGCACCGGGCCTTACGCCGAACTTGTCGCGCAACGCTTCCGAAAGGCAGCAAGACGGTTGGGATTAGATAAGCCACAACCGGAACTCAGATGCGATCTGTTTTGTCCGCCTCCACATAAAGGCGACCAGCTGAGACTGTTTGGTTAGAGCAATACGCCTTCAGCGGCGCCTGCGTGATCTGCGTTTCGGGGCCTCGGCACCTTCTTCGGTCCCATCCACAGCGGATGAAAATGCGCCCAAGGCCTGGGTGATCTGTTCCAGGGTGGGGCGATCTGTCTTGGGGCGGGTTTCAAGGGCTGTACGCATTTTCGACAAATGCTCGGGCATGGTGCCACAACACCCGCCGATGATCGTGGCGCCGGAATCGCGCGCCAGGCAGGCGTAGTCGGCCATCAGGTCGGGGGTGCCGTCATAGTGGATATGCCCATCGACGTATTTCGGAATTCCGGCATTGCCCTTGGCGACAATGGGGCGCTCGTTGCCCTGTGCCACAAAGCCCAGAACCGTGCGTAACAGATCAGATGCTCCAACCCCGCAATTCGCGCCATAGGCAATCGGCGGATTGTCCAGCTTTTCGACCATGGTCGACATATCCGCCGAGGTCAGGCCCATCATGGTGCGCCCGGCTGTGTCAAAGCTCATCGTGCCGCACCACGGCATGTCCGCCAGCGCGAATGCTTCGGCGGCGGCCTTGTATTCTTCAGGGGCCGAGATGGTTTCCAGCCACAGCACATCTGCGCCGCCTTCTTTCAGGCCCTCGGCCTGCTCATGAAAAATCTCGACCGCCAGTGAATGGGTCAACTCACCCATCGGGGCCATGATTTCGCCTGTCGGGCCGACAGACCCTGCAACGATGATGTCGCGGTCACGTTTGTCGGCGACGTCGCGGCCAATCTCGGCCGAAATGCGTGAGAGTTCCCGGGCACGTTTCTGCGCGCCGTGCAGCTTGAGCCGCGCGGCATTGCCGCCAAACGAGTTGGTCAGGAACAGATCGCTGCCCGCATCCACGGCCATGCTGTAGAGCAGGTTGATCTTGTCAGGATGTTCGTCATTCCACATCTCGGGCGCGTCGCCCGAGGAGAGTCCCATATTGAACAGGTTGGTGCCTGTCGCCCCATCGGCCAAGATCCAGTCCCGGGTGGTCATCATCTTGGAAAGCGCGTTGGTCATGGGAGGAGTCCTTTCGGGAAGCTCCTTCGTCTTTCATGTTTGCGCGGTCATCGCAAATGCATTTTTCTCATGATGTTGATGAGAGGAATTGATACTCGGTCGCGTGCGTGGATCAATGAGATTGATCAGGCAAATTCGTCGTCGCTACCGTTCACCTGCGTACTGCATTATCCCAGACTAACGCATTGAATTGGTGAAATGAAAAAGCGCGACACCGTTAGGGTGCCGCGCCTTCGCATCTCAGTGAGTGAGGCTTGGTTACTCGACTTCACTCATCACTTGCGCCTTGGCCTCGGCCATCAGCTCGGTCATTTTGTTGCGGATGGTGTCGGCATCGGCCAGATCACCCAAATCGCCTGCCACTTTGCGCACCACGTCCTCGTGACCGGCTTCTTCAAAATCAGCGATGATCACTTCCTTGGCATAGGCGTCGGCCTCGTCGCCGGATTTGCCCATCAGGTCCGCCGCCCAAAGACCCAACAGCTTGTTGCGGCGGGCTTCGGCCTTGAACTGCATCTCTTCGTCATGGGCGTATTTGTTTTCAAAGGCGGTTTCGCGGTCGTCAAAGGTGCTCATCGGCGGTTCCCCGGTGTCAGCGTTACTATCCTCTTTGATATGCAACTCTGTGTCGGCCTTCGCAAGACCCCTCGCGCCATCTTGCGACAATGCAGCCCATAGACTATGAGGGCGCTATGGCGGCGGGGATTGGGCCCCGGCCAAGCGACGGGGTCTCCATTGGCACGCGGCAAAAAGATTTACGAAGGCAAGGCGAAAACACTTTATGAGGGGCCCGAACCGGGCACCATCATACAGTATTTCAAGGATGACGCGACAGCGTTCAATGCCGAGAAGAAGGACGTGATCGAGGGCAAGGGCGTGTTGAACAACATGCTGTCCGAGTATTTCATGACCGGTTTGAACAATATCGGTGTGCCCACACATTTCCTGAAGCGTCTGAACATGCGTGAACAGTTGGTACGCTCCTGCGAGATCGTGCCACTGGAAGTGATCGTGCGCAATTTTGCCGCCGGCACCATGGCCAAGCGCCTAGGGATGGAAGAGGGCACGCAACTGCCGCGTCCCGTCGTGGAATACTGTCTGAAAGACGACTCGCTTGGTGACCCTCTGGTCACCGAGGAACATATCGCCGCCTTTGGCTGGGCCAGCCAGCAGGACATGGATGATATCCTCAGCCTCGCGCTGCGCGTGAATGATTTCATGGCCGGTATCATGTATGGCGTCGGCATCCGTCTGATCGATTTCAAGATCGAGATTGGCCGGGTCTATGATGGCGATTTCCAACGTCTGATCATCGCCGATGAGATCAGCCCCGACAGCTGCCGCCTTTGGGACATCGAAAGCGGCCAGAAGCTGGACAAGGACGTGTTCCGCCGCGATCTGGGCAGCCTGACGGATGCCTATACCGAAGTTGCGACCCGTCTGGGTGTGATGCCCAAGAATGCAACGCCGATGCAACGGCCGACATTGATCAACTGAGGCGCAAGACAGGATAAGCGACATGAAAGCACGCGTACACGTAATGCTGAAAAACGGGGTTCTTGATCCGCAGGGCGAGGCTGTGCGCCACGCGCTGGGTCAGCTGGGGTTTGACGGTGTCGAGGGCGTTCGCCAGGGCAAGGTGATCGAGCTGGACCTGACCGAAACAGATACCGCCAAAGCCGAGGCCGAAGTCAAAAAGATGTGTGAAAAGCTGCTCGCCAATACGGTGATCGAAAGCTACAGTGTGGAGTTGAGCTGATGCATGCGGCTGTCATCGTCTTTCCGGGCTCCAACTGTGATCGCGACATGGCTGTGGCGTTCGAGCGGGCAGGGGCCAAAGTGTCGATGGTCTGGCACAAGGACACCTCGCTGCCAGATGGGATTGATCTGATTGGCATTCCGGGCGGATTTTCGTTTGGCGATTATCTGCGCTGCGGGGCGATTGCCGCGAATTCACCAATTTGTCGGTCTGTGGTCTCGCACGCCGAAAAAGGCGGATATGTACTGGGCATCTGCAACGGCTTTCAGGTGCTGACAGAAACCGGCCTGTTGCCGGGGGTGTTACTGCGGAATGCCGGGTTGAAATACATCTGCAAGGCGATTGATCTGACCGTGACCACGGATAAAAGCGCCTATACTGCCGGGTACGAAGCCGGACAGACCATTACAATCCCGATCGCCCATCACGATGGCAATTACCACGCCGATGACGAGACGATCAAAGCCCTCAAAGCCGAAGATCGCATCGCATTCACTTATGCGGATAACCCCAATGGATCACAGGATAATATCGCTGGCATCCTGTCGCCCAATCGCCGGGTGATGGGCATGATGCCCCATCCCGAGCGTATGGCCGATCCGGCTCATGGTAATACCGAAGGCGCAGTACTTTTTGACAGCCTCGTCAAACATGTGGTGCATGCCTGACACCTTCAGGCGCGGGCAATCTGCCCCGAATGCGGTTCTGGAAAAGTTGTGATTCAAGTTTTCCCAAAAACGCTTTAGTCTGATCAGATGATCAAGCCGCCGCTGTCCAAACCAGTCAAACGGATGCGCACCACCGGGTGGCGCGCGCGGCTGGCGTTGTTGTTGCTGATTGGAATGGCGATTGCAGTGGTGTCGGTAACGAACCGGCTGCTGACAGACAGGTTCACTGAAAACACCCGCAACCGCGCCGAATTGCGGCTGGTGTTATACGGTGGCAACCTTCTGAGTGAGTTGCGCCAAAACGCGATTGTTCCGCAGCTTCTAGCGCGTGACCCGGCTTTGATCACCGCCCTGAACTCCGGCGATTTTGCTCAGTCGACTCAGCGGTTGATCTCGTTCCTGGATGAAATCGGGGCCAAGGCGCTGACCTTGCTGGACAATGATGGGCGCGCAGTGGCTTCCAGCGAGAGGAACATGCTGGGCGAAAATCACCGGCAGGCACCTTACTTTGTCGACGCAAGCCGTTCCAGTGAAACAATTTTTCATGTTCTCGAAGATGAAACCGGAATCTATCGGTTTTACTATTCCCGCCGCGTGCAAAGCCAGAGCCAACTGATCGGCGTGATCGTTGTCGAGGTGGACCTTCAAAAATACGAACGCGCCTGGGCCGGGATCTCGGACGCGGTTCTGGTCACCGACAGCGAAGGCCGGATCATTCTGGCGACCGAGCCACGCTGGCGCGGCCTGAGCGAGCAGGAGGCGTTGGCACGCGAACCAGTGGCCAGTGCGATCCAGCGCGCCATTCAAACCACGGCCGATTGGACCATGGTGCCAGCCGACGCCTATCTTGAAGGCGAGGCGGTGATGCGTGTCGAGGGGCGCGTGGCATTTCGAGGCTGGCGGATTGCCGGTTTCACCACTTATGCCTCGGTGCGCGAAAAGGTGAATGGTGTCCTCGCGCTGGAAATCATGGTCTTTGCGATTCTTCTGGCTTTGGCGTTTTATTTCCTGAACCGAAAGACCGCGTTTCGCATGGCGATGTTCCAACGGGAATCGGCAGAGCTTCGCGCATTGAACGCAAGGCTACAGCGGGAAATCGCCGAGCGCAGACGGGTGCAGGAGAACCTCGCCGTGGCCGAGCAGACGCTGGCGCAAAGCTCGAAACTGGCGGCCTTGGGCGAGATGTCGGCGGCGGTCAGCCACGAACTAAACCAACCGCTGGCGGCAATGAAAACCTATCTGGCGGGCGCGCGGCTATTGCTGAAACGCAATCGCCCGGACGAGGCAGTCAGTTCGTTCCAGAGGATCGACGATCTGATCGAACGCATGGGCGCGATCACCAAGCAGTTGAAGTCCTACGCACGACAGGGCGGGAACGAGTTTGAGCCTGTAAACATGGGCGATGCGCTGTCTTCGGCCTTGGCGATGATGGAACCGCAATTGCGCCAGCGCCAGGTTAAGATCACCCGCGCCATCCCGCAAGAGCCGGTGATGATCATGGGCGACAGGGTGCGCGTGGAACAGGTGATGATCAACCTGCTGCGTAACGCGTTGGATGCTACGCGCAATACCCAAGACGCTGAGGTCGACATTCTGTTGGCCAAGGGCGAAACCGCGATGCTGACCGTGCGTGACAATGGCCCCGGTATCGAGGATCTCGATAACCTGTTCGAGCCGTTTTACACCACCAAACAACCGGGCGACGGCGTTGGCTTGGGGCTTGCGATTTCGTCAGGCATCGTGAACGACTTGGGAGGCCGCTTGACTGCACGCAACGCGGCATCGGGGGGGGCTGTATTTGAGATGCAGCTACCCATATTACCAGAAGAGACACGTGCAGCGGAGTAAAGAGCCATGCCAAGTGCCATGAAAATCGCAATCGTCGATGACGAAAAGGACATGCGTCAGTCGATCAGCCAGTGGTTGGCCCTTTCGGGCTATGACACCGAGGCTTTTCCAAGTGCCGAAGACGCGCTGAAGGTTTTGGGCGCCGATTACCCCGGCATCGTGGTCACTGACATCAAGATGCCCGGTATGGACGGGATGCAGTTCCTCAAAAAGCTGATGGGCACCGACAGCAGTCTGCCGGTCATCATGATCACCGGCCACGGCGATGTGCCGATGGCGGTTGAAGCGATGCGCGTGGGCGCGTTCGATTTCCTTGAAAAGCCGTTCAATCCTGACCGGATGAACGAATTGGCCAAAAAGGCCACGGCCTCGCGCCGCATGACTTTGGACAGCCGCGCCTTGCGTCGTGAATTGTCCGAAGGCGGGCAATTGATGAAGAAACTCATCGGGTCCAGCCCGGTGATGGAACGTCTGAAGGAAGATATCCTCGATCTGGGGCAGGCCGATGGCCACGTCCTGATCGAAGGTGAAACCGGTACCGGCAAGACGCTGGTGGCGCACGCGTTGCATGCGGTTGGATCGCGCGCGGGTAAGAAATTCGTGTTGGTGTCCTGCGCGGGCTTTGAGGAAGATGCCATTATCAAGCGGCTTTTCGGCCCGATGCAGCCCGAAGACAGCCAGTTACCTGCTGTCGAAGAGGCGCGCGGTGGCACACTTGTGCTGGAAGATATCGAGGCGCTGAGCGATGCAGCGCAAGCTAAGCTTTTGAATTTCATCAATGAAGAGGGCACCCCGCCGGAAACGCGCATCGTCGCGATCTGCAACATGCAGGAACAGGACAAGACCTGCGAAGATGCGCTGCGCTCGGACCTGTTCTATCGCCTTGCCGCGTTGCGTATAATTGTCCCGCCGCTGCGACAGCGGGGCGAAGATATCCTGACCCTGTTCACCCGCTTTGGCGAAGAGTTTGCGGATGATTACGGCTGTGAGCCGCCGCAGGTCACCGCGCAGGAAGCGGCTCAGTTGCTGCAGGCCCCATGGCCGGGCAACGTACGCCAGCTACATAACGTGGCCGAACGCGCCGTGCTGCAGGAACGCCGCGGCAGCGGTACAATCGCCTCGCTTCTGATGTCGGATCATCAGGATATGCAGCCGGTGATGACCACCGAAGGCAAACCCCTGAAGGAATATGTTGAAGCTTTTGAGCGGATGTTGATCGACAACACCATGCGCCGCCACAAGGGGTCGATTGCCGCCGTTATGGAAGAATTGTGCCTGCCGCGTCGTACCCTGAACGAAAAGATGGCGAAATACGGTCTCCAGCGCACCGATTACCTCGGCTAAGCGCCCTTTCCGACAACCCGCCTTTGCGTTAGGCCGGGCCGGGAGGAAAGGTGGCGGGCAGGGGATGATGTTCAGAAATGTCACAGGGTTTGCTGTCGCGGTCATTTTGATGGCCGCGCAACCGGCATGGGCTGAACCCAGCTTCGACGGATTGGGGCAGGCTTTGGCGCTGTTTGCGTTGGTGTCGATCCTTTATCTGGCGTTGATCATCGCGCTCATCACCTTGGCGGTCACTCGCAAGAAGAGGGCATTCTGGATGCTGGCCGCCGCCGGGGTGGTGGTTGCCTTTGTCCTTCCGGCACTCGATAGCGCCTTGTTAGCGTGGCAGGAACGTCGTGTGGCGGGTGCCGAGATTCGCAAGCCGGCTCCTGATCTGCGGGACAAGCAGGTGCTTTTCATCAATCCCACGAGCGAATGTAGTCGCGGGTTGTGCGCAGCTTTGATGCTTCTGCGGGATGAAGCGCCGATGTGGGGCTTGACGCCCGAGGCGGTTGCCGGGCTTGATCTGGGCCAGCCGATTGACATGACCACAGCACCATTGCAGCGATATGTGGCGGAACCCGACGGTTTCAGAAGCTATTTCGCTCAACCCGCCCCGGCAGATGCCGTGCGGCCTGAATTTGATTATGTAATCATCGCGCAGCGGCCTTTCTTTCGCTCGCGTGCCGGGGCCGTCGAGGAGGCCTTACGACAGATGCCGTCCGGGACCTTGCTTGGGGATAAGCTGTTGCTCCAGGCGCTGGCCGCGCCTCTGATGGATCAAATGCTCGACCTCGGCGCGTTGGACCCGGACTATCTGACCTTTTACGTGCCCCGCAGCGCCTTTGCGCCACCGCTTTTCCCGGAAAACACCACCTATGGCACGTCACTCACTTACGAGTGGCGCGAGGATCGAAAGGATTGGTTCTGCGGCACTGAGGATTTAAGCGATGCTCAATATGAATGTCGTCGAGTGCTGGATTAATCACCCTATGGTTGAAACCGGAAAACGGGTCAGGGCAGATTACCCATTGTCATCCGAGGGCAATCGACATTAAGGTGAGCGTAAGGACGCCGGCGCAAAGCCGTTCACTTTGTCCTTGAGAGTTTCGCTGTATCAGACTTCGTGGATACCCTTCCAGACATCTGAACAGACCGATTGGGTCCCTTTGAAACGGGGCCGAACATACGACCTGAGCCCATCAGTGAGCGCAGGTTTTCGCAATGGCGTCACCAACGACGCTGGAGAAGAAGAACCGCGATGCAACGCGCGACACAGACATATGTCCGAGCAGAGGCCGCCCAGAGCGCGTCTCGTTACACGCGCGCCATCGCCCTCAATAGACACCACCCGCAAAGCACGGCCCCACCCGGGCCGCGGCGATTGCTGGCGTGCACACGGAAAACATGGCTAAGAAAATGCTTATCGATGCCACCCACGCGGAAGAGACCCGCGTTGTGGTGGTCGACGGAAACAAGGTTGAGGAATTTGACTTTGAATCCGAAAACAAACGGCAACTCGCCGGAAATATCTATCTTGCAAAAGTAACACGGGTTGAACCGTCGCTGCAGGCGGCGTTCGTGGATTATGGCGGCAATCGCCACGGGTTCCTGGCGTTCTCGGAAATCCACCCGGATTACTACCAGATCCCTGTCGCGGATCGCGAGGCGCTTCTGGAAGAAGAACGCGCCTACGTCGAGGCTCAGAAAGCCCGCGACGAGGAAGAGGAAAAGCCCAAGCGCCGCCGTCGCTCGCGTGGCAAGGCCAAGGCCGAGGCGACCAAGGCCGAGGACGCGGTTGTCGCGACGGATCCCGAAGACGAAAAAATCAACGGGATGGAGACGATTGATCTGGACGGTGAGGGCGATGCGGCCCCGGCGGATGATCTTGAAGGTCTCTCGCCGATGGAGACGGTTGCCGAAACGCCGGTCGAAGAAGGCGATGTTAGCGGTGACGATCACGCTACTGATGATACAGCATCTGAAGAGTCACCAGACGAAGCCGCGACCGAGGCACCTGACGACGACGACGACGATGATACGCCCAAGGCCAAAGCGGCCGACAAGGACGAGACCATCGAATCGGTGGCAGACGATGACGATGCCGAAGACATCCGTCCGCGCCGCAAACCGCGCCCGCGGCGCTACAAAATCCAGGAAGTTATCAAGGTTCGCCAGATCCTGTTGATCCAGGTTGTCAAGGAAGAGCGTGGCAATAAGGGTGCTGCCCTGACCACATATCTTTCGTTGGCAGGTCGCTATTGCGTGCTGATGCCCAACACTGCCCGTGGCGGTGGCATTTCACGTAAAATCACCAACGCACCCGACCGCAAGAAGCTGAAGGAAATCGCCAGCGAGATTGACGTGCCCCAAGGCGCGGGCCTGATCGTGCGCACCGCCGGGGCCAAGCGCACCAAATCAGAAATCAAACGCGACTATGAATACCTCCAACGCCTGTGGGAGCAAATTCGCGAGTTGACGTTGAAATCCATCGCGCCGGCGAAAATCTATGAAGAGGGCGACCTGATCAAACGCTCGATCCGCGATCTCTATAATCGCGATATCGACGAGGTTCTGGTGGAAGGCGAGCGCGGCTATCGCATCGCCAAGGACTTCATGAAAATGATCATGCCGTCCCATGCCAAGAACGTGAAGCAGTACAGCGAAAGCCTGTCGCTGTTTGCGCGCTTCCAGGTGGAAAGCTACCTGTCGGGGATGTTCAATCCCACGGTGCAGTTGAAATCGGGTGGTTACATCGTGATCGGTGTGACCGAGGCGCTGGTGGCGATCGACGTGAACTCTGGCCGGGCCACCAAGGAAGGTTCGATCGAGGACACGGCGACCAAGACCAACCTTGAGGCCGCCGAGGAAGTGGCGCGCCAATTGCGCCTGCGTGACCTTGCCGGTCTGATCGTGATCGACTTTATCGACATGGACGAGCGTAAGAACAACGCCGCTGTCGAGAAGCGTATGAAGGACAAGCTGAAAACCGACCGCGCCCGCATTCAAGTGGGTCGGATCAGTGGCTTTGGTCTGATGGAGATGAGCCGTCAACGTCTGCGTCCCGGTATGATCGAAGCCACGACGCAGCCATGCCCGGCTTGCCACGGCACTGGTCTGATCCGCTCGGACGACAACATGGCGCTGAGTATTTTGCGCCAGATCGAGGAAGAGGGTACACGCCGTCGCTCGCGCGAAGTGCTGGTCAAGGCACCGGTGGCGATTGCCAACTACCTGATGAACCAGAAACGCGAACATGTGGCCCAGATCGAAAGCCGCTACGGCTTGTCCGTTCGGATCGAAGGCGATCCGATGCTGGTCAGCCCGGATTTCGCCATGGAGAAGTTCAAGACCGCCACACGGGTCGTGCCCGAAGCCTCTGCTGCCGTGGTGTCCGTCGACAGTTCGCTCATGGACGAAGTGGACGAGGACGAAGCCGCAACCGAAGCACAGCAGGACACCCGTCCCGAAGCCAGTGAAGAGGAAGGTCAGCCCAAGAAGCGCCGCCGCCGTCGTCGTCGCCGCTCGAAAAACCGTCGTGACGGTGAAGAGGGCGCAGCGCCGGGCGATGCGTCTGCAAATGCGGAAAACGGCGAAGGTGCATCGACCGAGGCCGCATCTGCGGATGGGGATGCCGATGACGCCAAGCCAGAGACCGAAGCCGAGGCAGAGGCTGAGGCCAAGCTTAAACCGAAGCGCACACGCAGCCGCCGCAAACCGGCCAAAGCTGCGGATGAGGCAAAGGCAGACGCAGCTCCGGCAGAGGATGCGCCGGTTTCCGAACCTGTGACCGAGGATGCCGTGGCCGCGGAAAAACCGAAAGCCACACGCAAGCGGCGGACCACCAAGAAAGACAAAGAGGCAGCGGAAGCTGCCGCCGCTGCCGAGGGCGACGCCCCCGAGGCAGAGGCCCCTGCGCCGGAAGAAAAGCCCAAGCGCAAGCGCGCTCCGCGCAAGAAGGCAGAGCCTGCCGCAGAAGCCGCGCCTGCGCCGGAACCAGTGATGGCCGAGGCAGCACCTGACCCGGCGCCAGCTGTGGTCGAAACGACAGCAGTCGAACCGGACCCGGATAAACCCAAGCGTAAGGGGTGGTGGTCACTGGGCCGCTGAGCATCTTGCAAAACAGAAACCGCGCCCTGATAGGCGCGGTTTTTCTTTGGGCGTTTAGCAAAAGGCTAGCTGATTTTCTGAACGCGGTAGACCTGATGCCCGTCTGCTTCGGTCACTGAAATCAGTTCATGACCCGCCTCGGAACAAAAATGTGGCACGTCGATCACGGCTGCTGGGTCATCCGCCCACAGATCGACACATGCGCCCGCCGCAACCGGTTTTAACCGTTTGCGCAGCTTCAGAACGGGCAGGGGGCATAACAGGCCCCGGGCATCGATGATCTCAGATTCTTCCATACCTGCGACATAATCTTGATGTTTCATGCTGTCCACGAGGTTGTGACCTTCTGCGCCCGTGACCTTGGGATCGGAACAGACTAAGTGTGGCGTATGTTTGGAATCGAAATCATAGACGCCGCCCTTTTGCCTGCCATGTTGGTGGCGCTTGCTGCTGGCGTGATCTCGTTTCTCAGCCCCTGCGTGCTGCCCATCGTACCGCCTTACCTGGCCTATATGAGTGGCGTGACCGTTTCGGATCTGTCGACTGACACATCAGCGCGCAATCGGGCGATTGTGCCTGCGTTGTTCTTTGTTATGGGCCTGTCCACGGTCTTCCTGCTGCTTGGCTTTGCCGCCTCCGCCGCGGGGATCATGTTCTTGCAGTATCAGGATTGGTTCAACACGATTGCTGGCGTGATCGTTATGATTTTCGGGGCGCATTTCATTGGCATATACCGGATCGGCTTTCTGGATCGCGAGGCTCGTCTGGATGCCGGTGATCGGGGCGGATCATCGTTCGGTGCCTATGTGCTGGGTCTGGCCTTTGCCTTCGGTTGGACGCCCTGTATCGGTCCGCAGCTGGGCGCAATCCTGTCTCTCGCCGCATCAGAGGCTTCCGTGACGCGCGGCACAACCTTGCTGGCGGTCTATGCCATCGGGCTTGGTGTGCCTTTCCTGCTTGTTGCGGCCTTCCTTCCACGCCTTGGCGGGCTCATGGCGTGGATGAAACGCCATATGGAGCAGATCGAACGCGTGATGGGTCTGTTGCTCTGGACCATTGGGCTGTTGATGCTGACGGGTGGTTTCTCGGCCTTTTCCTTCTGGCTGCTCGAGATGTTCCCGGCCATGGCCAATATCGGATAGGTCTTACTCTTGCCAATTTCCTGCGCTACCCTGCGCGCGAGCAGAGGTTGGCTATGAGCAGTGGTTCCAAACCTGTCCAGCGCAGGCAGGTGTTTTACATTCCCGGGTATGATCCCATTCATCCGCGCCGCTATCGCGAGCTGTACCGCAAGGAAAGCGCGGCGCAGGCAGACGTGTCGGGATACAAGATTGCCTTGTCACCGGGGCAGGGTGGAGCGCGCTATGGCTGGCATGTTGAGGCGTCCATTGGTGGCCATGATACGCAGGCTGATTTTCAGGTGTTGGTGTGGTCTGATATCGTCAAGGACAGCATGGATCAGGGGATCCTTGCCACCTATCTACAAATGATCCGGACCGCCTGGATCTACATAGCCTCTGGTGCTTTGTTTCGACTGATGAAACTGCGCAAGGGGCCGGTGATCGCGGCACTTTATCCAGTAGTGTTTCTGATCGTCCAATTGATACTGGCCCTGCTCGCCGGTGGTTTGAGCGTTTGGGCCGGTAAGGTGGTATTGATGCCTTTGCTGGGCGAGGTTGGTCAGATGATTGCGATCGCGGTGGGCGTGGCAGTGATCATTGTGTTGCTCAAGTGGTTTAAATCCAAGGACAACAAGCTATTCGCCTATTATCTGATGCATGACTACGCCTATTCGGCCGCTTCCAAGGGCGCCAACCCGCCAGAGCTTGAGGCGCGCATGGCCGAGTTCACCGACGAGATTGCCGAGGCCCTGCAGGGCGATGTAGACGAGGTGCTGGTGGTTGGCCATTCTTCGGGCGCTCATCTGGGGGTGTCGATCTTGTCTGACTTGATCCGGCAGGGGCGGGTGCCCGAGGATGGGCCAGCCCTGGCCTTTCTATCGTTAGGGCAAGTGGTGCCGATGGTATCCTTCTTGCTTGATGCGCACCGTTTGCGAGCTGATTTGCAGTTTTTGTCCACCCGTCAGGAATTGTCATGGATCGACGTCACCGCGCCGGGCGATGGTTGCGCCTTTGCGCTGTGCGATCCGGTTGGCGTGTCGGGCGTGGCGCCAGAAGGGAAACGCTGGCCGCTGGTGATGTCGGCGGCCTTCACCCAGACGCTCAGCCCCGAACGTTGGAAAGAATTGCGCTGGCGCTTCTTCCGGCTGCATTTCCAATATCTCTGTGCCTTTGATCGCCCGGGTGACTACGATTACTTCCAGATCACTGCCGGACCATTGCCCTTGGGCAAACGCTATGAAGGCCGCGCCCCATCCCCCAGCCGGATTGAGCATAGCGTTTCCAAATACACGAGCATTGCTCCATGACGCTGCCGCCCAAACCACCCGCGCGCGAGGGCCGCGTATCGCTGCGCCGGTATGCGCAACTGTTTCGGCAAGACATCCTTTCGGCCCAACCAAAGCGGCTCTATCGGGCCTGGATGGCCGAGTTTCGCACGCCGTTCTTTCGCTCATTCATGTGCAATCAACCTGAATTGGTGGATCTGGTCCTGAAAGAACGCCCCGATGACTTTCCAAAATCCGATCGCATTCGCGAAGGGCTGAACCCGCTTTTGGGGAATTCCGTGTTTGTCACCAATGGTGAGACATGGAAACGCCAGCGGCGCATCATTGACCCGGCGTTCGAAGGCGGGCGATTGCGTGATGTTTTTCCAGCCATGGTGCAGGCTGGACAGTACGCCGTGGTGCGGCTTGAGGCGATAGCCGACGGCACCCCGCTTGATATCGAGCCCGAGACCAGCCACGCCGCCGCCGATGTGATCTTTCGCACCCTGTTTTCGATTCCGATCGAACACGAAGTTGCGACCCGCGTGTTCGAAGAATTTCGCCAACATCAACGCACTCAACCGGTTTTGAACCTTGGGGCGTTCCTGCCTTTGCCACGCTGGTTCCCGCGGTTTCACAAGGCCGAGACGAAACGCACCGCGCGGGTGATCCGTCAGTTAATCACACAACTGACGCAGACCCGCATGGCCCAGATTGAAGCGGGCAGCGCACCGGATGACCTTGCCACCAAGATCATGACAACCGCCGATCCGCAGACTGGCGAGACATTCGATACAGAGGAGATGGTTGATCAGGTCGCGATTTTCTTTCTGGCGGGACATGAGACAAGCGCATCGGCCCTGGCGTGGGCGCTCTATCTGTTGGCGCTTTATCCGGAATGGCAGGAGAAACTGGCCGCTGAGGCCGCAGAGCTGGACGACATCCCGGATTTCAAGGACATGTCAAAGCTGTCGATTACCCGCGATGTGTTTCGTGAGACCTTGCGGCTTTATCCGCCGGTGCCGATGATGGTGCGCGAGGCGGCCTGCCCGGAAACCTTTCGCGACCGCTCCGTTCCAAAAGGCAGCCAGATTGTGCTGAGTCCTTGGCATCAACACCGCCATGAGCGGATTTGGGATAACCCCGATGGGTTTGATCCAAACCGGTTCAAGACAGAGAACGGCAAGGCCGGGATGCGCTGTGCCTATATGCCGTTTTCCGCCGGGCAGCGCGTGTGTACTGGCGCAGGTTTTGCGATGATCGAAGGACCGTTGCTTTTGGCTATGCTGGTCCGGATGTTCCGGTTTGAGGCCGTAGAGGGCAAAGCACCTATGCCGGTGGCGCACCTGACAGTGCGGGGCAAGGACGGAATCTGGTTAAAACTCTCCAAACGTAAGGATTGTTGACAATTAGACAACAATGAAAATCCGCTAAACGTCGGCGTGACGCAGCGTCACAAATAGAGGATCGGCACGTAAGACATTGAAATAGAATAATTTACTATAGAAAGTTTGTTTATGAACACCGTTGGAGGGGTTGATTTTAAGCCGCATTTTTCTCAACTTTTACGGAGTGTTTCAAGGGCTGGCCGCAGGTCGCCTCGGCTATGTGGAGTATGAGTATGACCGCCTTACTGAGTTTTTATCTGCGCAACATGTCTTTCGGGTCAAAACATATCTCTGATCACGGGAAAACTTACGCATCTCCTGTGGCTAATCACAATATGCCAGATCAAGACAAACTGGAACGCGACGAATTGATCGCTTTGTTCCATGATAAATTACGTGATGACCATCGTATCCTCCAAAGGATGGCCTGAACCCAGACGTTCAGTCTTAAGAGCTGTTTTGTGCATCACGGCCTTGAAAATCTTTTAGGACATGAACGCGAATTGCCGAAGCCAAGCCGCGTTCTACTCCGCGGGCTTCGTCGATCTCTGCAGCCAAGGTGTTGATGGGAAAACCCTTTCTCGCGGCAATATCCCGAAAGGCCTGCCAGAATTCTTCTTCCAATGACACGCTGGTGCGATGGCCTCGCAGAGTGAGCGATCGTTTGACAGGGCGCCCGCTCATGGCTCGCGCTTGTGCTGGTCCAAGGCCCGGACTTGGGCGTCGGTTTTGGCTTTCTCTGCGGTTTTCTGCGCTTTGGTACGCCCGAACGCCACAGCGTTGGTATCGGCGCGAGCCTTTTTCTCGGCCCGGGCCTTTTCTTTGCGGACCCGGTTCAGATTGACCGGCTGCGCCATTACTTGGGGCCAACCATGTTTTCTGGGCGCACGACGCGTTCGAACGTCTCTTCGTCCACGAAGCCTAGTTTGACGGCTTCTTCTTTCAATGTGGTGCCGTTCTTATGGGCGGTTTTGGCCACCTTGGTGGCGTTGTCATAACCGATCTCGGGCGCCAGCGCTGTGACCAGCATCAGGCTCTCGCGCATCAGTTTGTCGATACGGGTTTCGTCGGCCTGCAGCCCATCCACCAGATTGTCGGTAAAGGCCGAGGCGGCATCACCCAGCAACTGCATCGACTGCAGGACGTTGTAGGACATCATCGGCTTGTAGACGTTCAGCTCAAAATGGCCTTGCGACCCCGCGAAACCCACCGCCGCATCATTGCCCATCACATGCGCACACACCTGTGTCAGTGCTTCGCATTGCGTCGGGTTCACCTTGCCGGGCATGATCGAACTGCCCGGTTCATTCTCCGGCAGCACCAACTCGCCCAGACCACAGCGCGGGCCTGACCCGAGCAGGCGAATGTCATTGGCGATCTTGAACAGGCTTGCCGCAACGGTCTTCAGCGCGCCGGAGATTTCCACCATCGCGTCATGGGCAGCGAGGGCTTCAAACTTATTGGGGGCGGTGACAAAGGGCAGGCCGGTTATCTCGGCCATGTTCTTGGCCACCATCACATCCCAGCCTTTGGTCGTGTTGAGGCCCGTGCCCACCGCGGTGCCACCCTGCGCCAACTCATAAATCCGCCCCAGCGCGTCTTTCACCCGCTGAATGCCCATGGCGACCTGATGGGTATAGCCCGAAAACTCCTGCGCCAAGGTCAGGGGCGTGGCGTCTTGGGTATGGGTGCGACCGATCTTGATGATGCCGTCAAACGCATCGACCTTGGACTGCAAGGCGGCATGCAGTTTCTCCAACCCCGGCAGCAGCACGTCATGGGCCGTCATCGCGGCTGAGATATGCATCGCGGTCGGGAAGGTATCGTTGCTGGATTGGCCCATATTGCAGTGATCATTGGGGTGCACCGGATCTTTCGAACCGATTGTGCCGCCGAGAATTTCAATGGCACGGTTGGCGATCACCTCGTTGGCGTTCATGTTGCTTTGAGTGCCCGAACCGGTTTGCCAGACCACAAGCGGGAAATTGTCATCCAGCTTGCCTGCCACCACTTCGCCCGCGGCTTCAATGATCGCATCGGCACGGGTGTCATCCAGCTTGCCAAGCTCTTTATTGGCCTGCGCGCAGGCCTTTTTGATCACGCCCAGCGCACGCACGATAGCGACGGGCTGTTTTTCCCAACCGATGGGGAAATTCAGGATCGAGCGTTGCGTTTGCGCGCCCCAATACTTGTCGGCGGGCACCTCGAGGGGGCCAAAACTATCGGTTTCTGTGCGGGTATTTGTCATCGGCTCGATCCTTGATGCAGAGTTGCCCCTGTCATACCGGATGGATCGAAAAGTTCAATGCAGGGGCAGGAGCCTACTTTCGGAAACTGTCGAGGCTGACGATATCCGCGTCCTTCTGCGGTGCCTCTTCTTCTTCGGCATCGGGCACTTCGCTTTCGGTCACTTCATGCAAGGCCGGGGGCAGTTCCGCCAGATCTGCATCATCCTCGTCCTGGCTTTCAAAACGCAGACCGAATTCCACCGAAGGGTCGACGAAAGTGCGGATCGCGTCATAGGGCACGGACAGGTTTTCGGGCGCATCCCCGAAGTTCAATGTCACCGAGAAGCCCTCATCCGTGACCTCAAGTGCGTCGAACCAGTTCTGCATCACCACGGTCATTTCCTCTGGATAACGTTCGCGCAGCCAATCGGCTAGGCGGGCATCGGGATGGGTGGTGTCGAAAGTGATGAAAAAATGGTGCGCACCGGGCAGGCCATCGCGTTGCACGTCGCGCAGAACCTCTTGAATCAGGCTTCGCATCGCACGATGCATCAGTTTGCCGTAATCAATCGAGCCTGACATTCCGACCTCCGGTGAGTTGCGACTCAGCATACGCATATTGCCGGGAAATCAAAAGGCCTTCCGGGGGCCAATCCTAGCCGATCAGATAGGTCGCGCCTGCAAGTGCTGCCATGATCAGCAACACGCGCACCACGGACCATCGAAGGCCAATGAGCAAAGCCATGGCCACTCCGATCAGCACGGTGTTTTGCCAAAGGATGCTGGACAGTTCGGGGCGCGGGCCAAAGGCGCCTTCGCCAACTTCGGCAAAAACCACATGCAGCGCGAACCAGACAGACAGGTTGAGGATCACACCGACCACCACTGCGGAAATCGCACTCAACGCCCCCTTCAGACGCGGGCGCGCCAACAAGGCTTCGACATAAGGCGCTCCTGCGAAAATCCACAGGAAACAAGGCACGAAGGTCACCCAGAGGGTCATTGCGCCTGCCAAAAGGGCAAGGCCAACGCCCCCTTGGGCAAAACCAGCCAGCAGGCCGACAAACTGCGTGACAAGGATCAGAGGCCCTGGTGTGGTCTCGGCTAGTCCCAGTGCGTCGATCATCTGGGGCGTTGAAAGCCAGCCATGCGTGTCGACCACGGCTTGCGTCATATAGGCCAGAACCGCATAGGCCCCGCCGAACGTGACCACCGCGAGCGTTGAGAAGAACAGCGCTATATCGGTCAGGAAAGAGGCACCTGTGGCCACGGCCAACGCTACAGGTGTGGCCCAAAGCGCGCCCCAGACTGCCACGGTGCGCATGGTCTGGCCTGCAGAAGGCAAAGGGCCGACGTCAGCATGCTCCTCGGCCACGGATCGGGTGGTCAGATACCCCCAGGCTGCCGCTGCTGCGATGAGCAGAGGAAAGGGCAGCTTGAGGAAAAACATTGCGCCAAAGCCGATCACTGCCAAAACCCACGCATCCCAGCCGGTCAGCGCCTTGCGCGACAGCGTGATCAGGGCGCGCAGGACAATGGCAACAACGGCGGCTTTGATCCCGGCGAAAACCGCCTGCACGATCGGCATCTGCCCGTAGAACGCATATCCCAAGGCCAAGGCGAGGATTACCAACGCGCCGGGCAGAACGAACAGCACCCCGGCGATCAGGCCGCCCAGCGTGCCGCGCAAGCGCCATCCGGAATACGTGGCCAGTTGCATGGCTTCCGGTCCGGGCAGTAACATGCAAAAAGACAGCGCGCCCAGAAATTGTTTCTCGCTGAGCCAGCCGTGCTTTTCGACCAACTCGTCATGCATCAGCGAGATTTGCGCGGCAGGGCCACCAAAGGACAAAACCCCGATGCGGCCGAAGACCCGTGTCAGGTCGCTCAAAGAAGGTGTCACGCGCGCAGTCCCCGGCTGGTGGGCCAATCATGACCCTCTTCATAGCCATCCCGCGCCCAGCGGTACAGCGCATCGTAAAGCGTCATGCCCGCCTCAAGCTGGGCCTGATCATCACGGTATTGGCGCGACAGCCCCACCGAAACGGCCAATAGCCCGGCAGCGGCGGGATGCAGATCGTGACGGTTGGTATCAGCACCACGGATCATGTCTGCCATGCGGGACAGGGCAGGGCTGTTCAGCTGGAATTCTTCGATCATTGTGTCAAAGGTGCAGTTGTCGCCGCGATGGCTCCAGAACACATCCTCCACATCAAATGGCGTCGCTCCATATCGGTCGGCAACACCGGCCACCTCGGCGGGCGAGACGAACAGAAAGCGCGCGCGTCGATCAACAAAGCGCCGGATCAGCCAGGGACAGGCAACCCGGTCAATCTTGGGCCGATGTCGGGTAACCCAGAGGGTTGTGCCTTCGACAGGTTTTGGAATTTTTTCAAAGGGGATACGTTGCGTGCCTGATGTATCTCGCCAGCCATATTGACCGCCTGAGAGATATTGGGCGTCCACGCCTTCAGCGCGCAACCACGCCGCCAGCCCTTGGCTGAGTTTGGCGCCTTTCTGACAGACAATCACGGCTCGGGCTCCGCTCAGGCGGGTGATCAGACCGGGGATGTCTGAGTGAGGGTGCCGCCATGACCCGGGGATCAGATAAGGGTCTTCGGCAAAATCGGGATCAATGCAGATATCCACGATTTCTGGGCACTCGGAGGTGCCGATCAGGCGGTTCAGTTGGGCAACGGTGATTTCATTGGGCGCAGGCATGACACATCCTCTGACAAGGGAGCTTTAGCCTTCGCCAAACGCCCTCAGTGGATGCGACTTTGGGCCGTGGCCTCACGGGGCAGTCGCATGTTGGGCCCCATATGCACATCCTGTCGATTGCACAGGTATTGTCAATTGGAAGAACAGAAGGAAGACATCTGGCGCTGAGCGCCACATCTCATCTCAAGAGGGGGCGGTGGTGTTTTTGATGCCGCAGAATAAGTTGTCGCTGCCGTCGGTTTGGCGGGATCATACGGGCGGGTTTCAACTGGTAATCGAGCTCGCCAAGCTCTGGGAATAGTTCCAGGATTTCCTGGCGGGCAGCCGGGCTGACCGCTTTTAGTGCTTCGGGGCCGGTATAGAGACTCTCGGTCGGTGCGCCTTCCGCAAAGATGATCTCATGCTGATCAAACAGCAGATGGAAATACTCGACGCTGTCGCAGGCGTCATCCACGAAGATGCCGGGCAACGCGACCAGCTTGATGGCCGGGATCAACACGTCTGTTACACCGAACATGCGCTTGGCGATCTTGGATTGCACCAGCATGCGATGCTGGCGCGATACCGACAGGGTCCGTCGGGGCAGGTTATGCCCGAGTGCGCCTGCGCTGATCGTGACGGGGCGCAATTTCCGATTCTGGTCGATATCCTCTTTCCGCAGGCGGCGGCGGCCAATCCATCGGATGGGTTTAGGGCCATTATCCTGGGTTAGCACATGGTCACCGAGGGCAAGCTGCTGAACGCGTCGTGGCCCTTGCGGTGTTTCGATCCAGGTGTCGCGTGTGAAACAAGGAAACCCTGTACCGCCCTCCATGCTGGCGTAAGTGACAACCGTTCCGGACGGTAGTGTGAACGTTCCGCTGGACAGGCTATAACTGCTTCCGGATGATACGGTGATTGTCCCGAAATTCGCGTCGTTGATAACAGTCCCGTCCGGCAGGTTCAGCGAGTCAGTGCCATTGCCGCCGCGAATGTCCCCGTCGACCGATGAAGCGATGAAATCTAGCGTGTCATTGCCGCCGCCAAGCCGGACATTGCCAACTGTGGACCCTTGGATCGTGACGGTGTCTCCACCGCCTCCGGCGGCCACCACACCGTCAACGGTGCTGTTCGTTATGGTGACCTCGTCGGCCCCGCCATTGGCGCGAACACTGCCCGAAATCGTACTGTCGGTGACCGAGATCGTGTCATTGCCACCGCGCGCACGGATATTATCGATCGGCGTGCCCTGAGGCGTGCCGTTCAGCGTGCCGCTGTCATTTGTGACGTCGATATCGTCATTGCCGCTGGTGCCGGTAATGTTTGGCATCTCAGACCGTTCGGATCACGTCACAACAGGTATTTGTTTGGCAAACCTGCCGGATATGCGCTGTCATTGCTCTTTGCCCAATCTCTCCCGCGATATGTTACGCGGGTGTATGAAGCTGATAACACACTTATGCCGTGCAAATTGGGCGGCCATGTGGCATTCGGCGGAAAGTTGCGGATCGGGCGTTATCCCGTTGCCTGAACGCCACAGGCATTGCGGGAACGGTGCCCATGTCCGGGGGCGCAAAAATCGGGGGGAGGGAAGGTGCAGGCTTCTGTTGCCAGGTGCCTGCGGACCCCGCCAATCGCTGCAAGGCGAAAGGACTTAAGGTTTCGATAGATCGAACCGCTTACGCAGCCAGAGCCATCGGAGCTTTGTTGTCGTTTGCAACTAGCTTAGTTTCGCCGATAACGGTGGCAGACAGCCGAGACAAAGCTAACCCCTTTAGACGTTCGTCGATCCTGTTTCGGCCCCCAAAATCCTCAAACGAAGGAATTTGGTGGAGCCGCCGGGTACCGCCCCCGGGTCCGATCCGCTTATTATGAGCGCGTTTATGTCCATATCCTGCCGAAGCAAGCCTGATGAATATAAGAGCTCTTTGCTGATTTGCAAATGGTGGAAAACACCTGATTTTACCACTGCTTCGCGTTCTGAGTGGGGAAGCAAAATCAACTTCGGGGACTTTTGCGCCTGTGGGTCAGAGGCAAGTTGCTGAATTTTTGTGCAGTTTGTGTTACTATGCCGGGTATTGACGCCCTCCTGACGATGGCTGGGGGATAAGGAAAAGTTCCAAAATGCATAGATTGGGGAGCCTGCCATGCGTTTTACCCAAGTGATTCAATCCATTTTTCTGGTTTTGGCTGGACTTTCATGTGGTCCGTTATGGGCTGATGCCAATCTCAACTGCGATGCCTACGCTGCAAAGGCGGTGTTTCAAAACAACCACAATAACAACATAGGCTGCGGGTTTACCGGTGGCCGTTGGAGTAACAATTACGAAGGTCACAAGGCGTGGTGTTTGTCAGCCGGGGTGCAGATGCAGCATCTGACCGCCGAAGACAATGCCCGTATCGGGGCGCTGGCCGAATGCCAGAAAATTCAAGGCAACGCTTGCAAAGCCTATGCCACTGATGCCGTCCGCCGCGCAAAACAAAATGCCGAGATGAATTGCGGCTTTCAGGACAGCGCTTTTGACAACAATTACGATGGGCACTTCAAATGGTGCATGTCGGTCCATATGAACACGGCCGCCACCGAAACCTACAATCGCAACCAGCAGATCGGGCAATGCCTTGCGCAAAAGAAACAGGGCATATGCGGGTTCTACGTGGCCGCTATCAGCCCCCTTTATCAACGCCACAACGAGGCCTGCGCCGGCCGTGAGGATTTTCAGCTGATTGTCTCCAATCCCGAGTTTGATCGTGCCGAGTGCCTTAAACACGCCAATCTGGACGCTGCTTGGGCCAACAATCAGGTGGCCGCCATGAATGATCGGATTGCCATATGCGAAAGCAACACGGTGGTTTATAGCCCGGTCGGTGATCGGGGCGTGCCCTTGGATGCCTGCACGAACGATCTGGGTGCCTTCTGTGGCAAATGGGTGCCCGACGGCTTCTGCAAATGGAAAGGCCATACCCATTCGATCAGTCACGTTCCCAGCACGCGGGATTTCACCGTGCATCTGGATTGCGTCACGACCGGCAACGTGGCCGCCGCCGATCAGAGTCAGGAGTGCTACTGCAAAGGTACGTGCGGCGCGATCACGGCAATCACCTGCACTGGGCGCAAATAGCATCATCTCAAAAAAAGCGGCGCCACCCGAAGGCAGCGCCGCTTCGTCAGTTTAGATCTGGATCACTCAGCTGGTTGGCTGACCTGTCCCAGCTTCTCCCGTTTGCCGTCACGGTAAAGCGCTTTGGCCAGCGCGACACACATCAGACCCATCACCATGGTAAAGGGCAGGGCACCGATGATCATGGCATTGCGCAAGGCATCCATCGGGTTGTTTTCGCCCGCCGCAATAATCAGCGTGCCAATCACAGCGGTCAGGATCAGACCCCAGATAATGCGGTGCTTGATGCCGGTTTCCTGGCTGCCGCCCGACATGATGGTGTTCATCACCAGAATGCCAGAGTCGGCAGATGTGACCAGGAAGGTCATGATCAGCACCACGCACATGATGGTCAGCGCCGACAGCAGACCTGGCTCCAACATCTGGCCCAGCGTCACAAACAGCTTGGCGGTGTTAGAGGCACCGATGATCGCCCCGTCGGCCCCACCGGTCATTTCCAGATCAATCGCCGTGCCACCAAGGATGGTCATCCACGCGAAACACACCAGAGCGGGGGCAAACACGCACCCGATGATGAATTCACGCACAGTGCGGCCCTTGGAGATGCGTGCCAGGAACAGGCCCACGAAGGGCGAGAACGCGATCCACCAGGCCCAATAGAACGTGGTCCAGCCAGCTTGCCAGCCGAACTGACGACCCTGGTTGCCCGCCTCATAGACCGAGGCCAGCGTTTCGGGCGGCAGCGCCGCAGCGTCACCTTCAAGACCCGAAACAAAGCCATCATAGCTGCCCCAGGCGTTGGTGGCACCAGCCATCAGATCACCGGCCAAAGGCTGTGCATCTGCGGGCAGGGCAGCGGCAAAGTCAGCTGCTGATTGCGGCCCGTACGAGCCGAAGCTGAGCGAGACGAAGTTGATGATGTAATCGACAAAGGCCGAACCATAGGTGCTCATCGCAAAGACGAACGAACCAAAGATCACGAAGGTCATCAGCAAGATCAGCGACAGAACAAGATTGAGGTTCGAAAGGTATTTCACCCCGCGTCCAACACCAGACACAGCCGAGATGATCGACATGCCCATGATCATGATCAGACCGGCAATCAGGCCAACCTTGCCCGGTGTCGGGGCTTCGCCTTCGGTGATGTTCATCATCCAGTCCATACCGGTAATCGCATAGACGCCGTCAATGAACTGGCTCACACCATAACCGATGGTGACCGATACACCCAGGATCGTGGCAACCACGCCCAGCACGTCGACGATATGGCCGAAAACGCCATTCATCGCCCGGCCGAACAGTGGCGTCAGCGCCGAACGAATGGTCAATGGCATATCACGTGTGTAGGCGTAGTACGCAAGGCTGAGGCCCGTCACCACATAGATTGCCCAGGCGTGGAACCCGTAATGCAGGAAGGTATAACGGAAGCCCGATTGCAATGCCTCGGGCGTGTTTCCCGGCACCTCTCCGGCGACCACAACGGGGTTTGACCCCCACAGGCCCAAGGGCTCGGCGGTGGCAAAAACCATCAGACCCACGCCCAGACCAGCGCCGAACATCATGGAAAACCATGAAAAGTTCGAAAACTCCGGCTTTTCACCAGGCGTTCCCATCACCCGGGCGCCGGTTTTTGGCATCAATGCGATGGCCAGCAGGAAAAAGACGAAGAAGCCAACGATGACAATGTAAAACTGGTTGAAGACTTCCAGCAGTTGACTGTTCCAGCTGCCCAGCGTGCCGTTCGCATTGGCCGGAAAGACCAGCGCCCATAGCACAAGGGCGACCATAATTGATTTTGAAATCAAGGCGATAGGCAGGCTGTTATCTTTGTAAAAGCCACCATCCTGCGTCTTGATATCGACATCCGTAAACGGAGGTTTGATACTCATGATGTTTCCCTGTTTTTCGTTGATTTATATTGCGCGTATGGGAGGGCAGGGCGCGTGACACGCATCCTCCGGCCTGAAAAGGCGACGTTTATACCTCAGATTGCTCCCATTCCGGCGACCCTGTCACGCAAATGTCATCAAGGACTGGCGTTTTGCGGCACTGGCTTGTCAGGATGCGACGTTTTGTCCAACCGGTACCAGACCAAAGGTTCACGCGAGATAGCTTGCACGGGCCGGGCCTTTGGTGTTTTTCTGGCCAAGATACAAAAGTCTCCGCGATCATTTGTAGGCAGAGGATCGCTTTCACACCCTTTGAAAGGACCACTCGCATGGCCGCCAATCTGGATGTCAACTTTGTGCGCGCGCAATTCCCGGCTTTTGACGAGCCTTCGTTGCAGGGTCAGGCCTTTTTCGAGAATGCCGGCGGGTCTTACACCTGTGCTCCGGTCATCCACCGGTTGGAACGGTTTTATCGGCAGCGCAAGGTACAGCCTTATGCACCTTACGCCGCCAGTGTGCTGGGCGGGGAAGAAATGGACGAGGCCCGCAATCGCCTGTCTGCGATGTTGGGGGTCGCCAGTGACGAGTTGAGCTTTGGCCCGTCCACAACGCAAAACACCTATGTCCTGGCGCAGGCGTTTCGCAAGTTCATGTCACCGGGCGAGGCCATCATTGTCACGGATCAGGACCATGAGGCCAATTCAGGCCCCTGGCGCAGGTTGGTTGAGGATGGCATCGAAATCCGCGAGTGGAAGATTGACCCTGGCACGGGGACACTGCCACTGGACGGACTTGAAGAGCTGCTTGATGAAAACGTTCGGCTGGTCTGTTTCCCTCATTGCTCGAATATCGTGGGCGAGATCAATCCAGTGGTCGAAATCACCGCCCGCGCCCATGCGGCAGGGGCTTTTGTCTGTGTCGATGGCGTGTCTTATGCGCCGCACGGATTTCCCAACATTGGGCAAATGGGCGCCGATATCTATCTGTTTTCCAGCTACAAAACCTATGGGCCGCATCAAGGTATCATGGTGATCCGGCGTGAACTTGGGCAGCTTTTGCCCAATCAGGGGCACTATTTCAATGCCGGTGACCTCTACAAGCGGTTTACCCCGGCCGGACCTGATCACGCCCAGGTCGCGGCTTGTGCAGGCATGGCCGATTATGTCGATGCATTGGCTGACCATCACGGCCTCACCGGAGAAGCCTCGACACGCACCGCGGGTGTCCACGATCTGATGCGCGCGCATGAGATCGGTCTGTTGCAGCCATTGTTAGACTATCTGGCCGAAAAAAACTCAGCCCGCCTAATTGGCCCACGGGATGCGACATGCAAAGCCCCGACCGTGGCAGTCGAACTGCCTGGGCCAGGTGAGGCGGCTGCAGCGGAACTGAGCCAGTATGGTATTATGGCGGGAGGTGGGGACTTCTATGGATCGCGACCCTTGCAATCTATGGGGATCGATCTGGATAAGGGTGTCTTGCGCCTCAGCTTTGTGCATTACACATCCCCCGCAGAAGTCGAAAAACTAATATCCGCCCTTGACCGGATTTTGTGATCCACCCCGAAGGCCCGGGCGTATTTCGCGCAAAGACTTAGGCTTAAGAGGCCAGGGGCAGAGATGACCAATTCCTCACCAACGATTGTTTGGTTCAGGCGCGATTTGCGTCTGAGTGATAACCCCGCGCTGCTGGCGGCCTGTGAGCGGGGCGGGCCCGTTATTCCGGTGTTTATCCATGATGACAGCGTCGAAAACCTGGGTGCGGCACCGAAATGGCGGTTGGGTCTGGGGTTGGAAAAGCTTGCCAGCCAACTTGAGGATAAGGGAAGCCGTCTCATCTTGCGCCGGGGCAAGGCGCTTGAGATTTTGCGGGCGTTAATCTCCGAGACTGGGGCCCAATCCGTGCATTGGTCGCGGCTTTATGAACCGCACGCCATTCTGCGCGACAAAGCTATCAAAACGGAACTGAAGGCCATCGAGGTCGAGGCTGTCAGCCATTCGGGTCACGTGTTGTTCGAACCTTGGACGGTCGAGACCAAGACCGGCGGGTTCTACCGAGTCTATTCTCCAATGTGGCGCGCGGTAAAAGACCGCGAAGTGCCTGCGCCCGGTGCTGCCCCCTCCACCATTCCTGCACCCGAAAACTGGCCGCAGAGCGAAATGTTGAGCGACTGGAAATTGGGGATGGAGATGCATCAGGGGGCAGCAGTGTGTCTACCTTACCAGCGGGTCGGTGAGAAGGCCGCGCAAGATCGGCTGCACTGGTTTGTCGACACCGCCATTGATGCCTACAAGGACGATCGCAACCTTCCCGCCCTGGATGCTACTTCTGGCATGTCCGAAAACCTCGCTTTGGGTGAGATATCCCCGCGCCAATGCTGGCATGCAGGTTTGCGGGCGTTGAATGAAGGAGCGAAAGGGGCCGAACACTGGCTGAAAGAACTGGTCTGGCGTGAGTTTGCCTATCACCTGATGTATCACACGCCCCATATCCTGACCGATAACTGGCGGTCCGAGTGGGGAGCTTTTCCTTGGCAGGAAGACGAAGAGCATCCCCATGTGGTCGCCTGGAAACAGGGACGCACCGGTGTACCATTCGTCGATGCCGCCATGCGTGAGATGTACGTCACTGGGCGGATGCATAACCGCGCGCGGATGATTGTTGGATCGTACCTGACCAAACATCTGCTGTCGCACTGGAAGATCGGAATGCGCTGGTTTGAACACTGCCTGACCGATTGGGACCCGGCCTCGAATGCGATGGGCTGGCAATGGGTGGCGGGCTCGGGGCCTGATGCGGCACCGTATTTCCGGGTGTTCAATCCCGAGACGCAACTGGACAAGTTTGACCCCGATCATGCCTACCCCAAACGCTGGATCGCAGAAGGGGCAGCATCACCTGCGGCTGAGGCGCTTTCTTTCTTTGATGCCATCCCGCAAAGTTGGTCAATCGCGGCAACAGATCGCTACCCTGATCCTCTGGTTAATCTGGCCGAGGGGCGTAAACGAGCCCTTGCAGCCTATGAGGGGCGTGGTTTTTGAAACCCGACGAGAAGGCCTTGCCGGTGAGGGCCCATCACACTAACTTGCGCAAAAAGACAAATGGGGAGCAGGCGATGATCCTGACCGATACGACCGGCCAGGCCAATTTGCCGCGTTATTTTTCTAACGTGTTTGCGATGGTCAAGCAGATCAACACTGGTCGGCTGGATTTTGAACTGCCCGATGGGCGTGTGTTCCGGGCCGAAGGGCCCAATCCTGGACCGGTGGGTGTGATCCAGATCCATAACGAGGATTGTTTTGCCCGGCTGGTGCGCGAAGGCTATCTGGGTTTTTGTGATGCCTATCTCGATGCGTGGTGGAGCACACCTGATCTGCAAGCGCTGATGGATTTCATCCATGCCGATAACGATGCGGTTTACGATGGCTTTCCGGGCATGGGGCTGGTGCGGCTTTATGAAAAGATGCGTCACTGGCTGAACCGAAACTCGCGCACGCAGGCGAAGAAGAACATCAGTTATCACTACGATCTGGGCAATGCGTTTTACCGGCTTTGGCTGGATGATACGATGACCTATTCCTCGGCCCTGTTTGAAACCGGCCAAGAAGACACCGAGAAGGCGCAGATCGCCAAATATGCCAGCATGGTGGATCAGATGGGGGTTAAGCCCGGTGATCACGTGCTGGAAATCGGCTGTGGCTGGGGCGGGTTTGCCGAATATGCGGCGGGTCAACGTGGCTTAAAGGTAACAGGTCTTACGATCAGCGAAGAGCAGTTGAAATACGCCCGTGAACGCATTGAAAAGGCAGGGCTTTCCGATAAAGTCAATTTAAAGCTGCAGGATTATCGTGACGAGCGGGGCAGCTATGACGGTATTGCGTCGATCGAGATGTTCGAAGCCGTGGGCGAAAAATACTGGCCGATCTATTTCGACACCGTGCGCGAACGCCTGCGCCCCGGCAAGAAGGCCACGCTGCAGATCATCACTGTGGATGATGACCGTTTTGAAAACTATCGAAATGACGTTGATTTCATTCAGAAATACATCTTTCCGGGCGGGATGCTGCCCAGTTCGACGGTGCTGCGGGAACAGGTCGAGCGCGCGGGCCTGAGCGTGCATGGCAATAAGGAGTTCGGTGCCAGCTACGATCTGACTCTGCGGCGCTGGTTCCAGACATTCAACGAGAAATGGGACCAGGTTGCTGCCCTTGGCTTTGACGACCGTTTCCGGCGCATGTGGAATTTTTACCTGACCTCTTGTGCCTCGGCGTTTTTGGTGGGTAACTGTAACGTAGTACAGATCACCATCGCAAAACCTGGTTAAAATGCCCCTGACCGATGAAATGCCCACCTCCGCAAAGATGGTTGCCGCCGTTGGACTTGCGATTGTGGGCTGGTTTGGCTCCGAAGCCATCCGCCCGCTTTTGCCCGAACAAACGCAATTTGGCTGGTTCAACCAGGTCAACGTCGCACTTGGTCTTATCTGTGGCTGGCGGGTGACCGGCAAGCGCGTCCAAGGTGGCTTGACCGAGGCGTTGAGCGGTGGATTGACAGGGGCAGCAGCACTGACCTTCTGGGGGCTGTTCGCTCAGAGTTTCAACCTGATGTTGGCCGATGCACTTGCCGGGCGCCATGGCGGCCCGTTCGAGGGTCTCATAGCTGTTTTCTATAATGCCGTGGATTACGGCCAATACCTGTTAGACGCCAAAGTGATCGGAATAATCGTGGGTGGTGGTATTTTGACAGGGTTGATCGCCAACCGTTTTACCCCTCGCTAGGTCTTTACTATGACACGACTGTTTCTCTGCGGTCCCCTGGCACAGATCGTTTCGGGGCAGCCACACCATGTGCAGGGCTATGCACTGCCGGATGATACCGGTTGTTTCCCGCTTCCCGTGGAACGCGAAGGGGCTGTATTGAATGGCGTGATCAGCGACCGCGAGGGGCTTGACCTGCTGCAGGAGGCCCTTGGCGGGAAAGCTCAAGCATTGCCGGACGGCGTGGTGATCCATGTTGCGCACGATAAACCCGGCGATTGGAACGAAGACAACTGGGTCGGGGATTGGGGGCAGATCGCACCACTTGCCGTGACCGAAGCCCTTGGATATGCGGGACAGCTTGACGCGCCGACACTGGCACGGCGCATGCCTATGATTTTGGCGCGCGCAGGCGCAGAGGTTGCCGCACAATTGAGCGTGCCGACAGATGTCCGCTCGGCCCAGACCCATGACAGTGTCGCTATTGAAACGCAGGATACGCCCCACAAGGGATTCTTCTTGACCCGTACTTACCAGCTAAGGCACCCGAGGTTTGATGGCACCACAAGCGATGTTCTGCCGCGCGAAGTGTTTGTGGGCACAGATGCCACCATAGTGTTGCCCTATGATCCGGCGCGCGACCGGGTGTTGTTGGTCGAACAGTTTCGTATGGGACCCTTTGGCCGGGGCGATGTCCATCCTTGGGTTCTGGAACCGGTGGCGGGGCGCATCGACGCAGGCGAAACTCCCGAAGCCACGGCCTTTCGCGAATGCCAGGAAGAGGCGGGGCTGGCCTTGCGTGGGATCGAGCATATCTCAAGCCACTATTGCTCGCCCGGCGCATCGACTGAATACTTTCATTGCTATCTGGGCCTGTGCAACTTGCCTGATATGGAACAGGGGCAGGGCGGCCTTGAAGCCGAGCATGAAGACATCCGCACCCATGTTCTGCCATATGAGGCCGCAGCGGCATTGTTGACCTCGGGTGAGGCGAATAACGGCCCGCTTGTTCTGATGCTGATCTGGCTAAAGGCAAACCGGTCTCGATTGCGCGCAGCCGCTTGAGGTTTTGCCGCACCCGTCCTAAAGCTGTTATACAATGATTTCCGGGGGATAGTTTTGATGGCATTCGCACCTGATCTGGCCGCAGCGGTGGGCAACACGCCCCTGATCAAACTGCGCCGCGCGAGCGAAGAAACCGGTTGTACCATTCTGGGCAAATGCGAGTTTCTGAACCCCGGCCAATCCGTCAAGGACCGCGCCGCCCTGTCCATTATCAAAGATGCGGTTGCCAAGGGCACGCTGGCCCCGGGTGGCACGATTGTCGAGGGCACCGCCGGCAATACAGGCATCGGCCTGGCACTGGTCGGGGCCTCGATGGGGTTCAAGACCGTGATTGTGATCCCCGAGACCCAGAGCGAAGAAAAGAAAGACATGCTACGGCTGGCGGGGGCTGATCTGGTGCAGGTTCCGGCGGCCCCATATTCAAATCCGAACAATTTTGTTCGGTATTCCGAGCGTTTAACCGAAAAACTTGCAGCAACCGAACAAAACGGAGTCATCTGGGCCAACCAGTTCGATAACATTGCCAACCGTCAGGCGCATATCGACACCACCGGGCCAGAGATTTGGGAACAGACAGACGGCAAAGTAGACGGTTTCATCTGTGCCTGCGGTTCGGGTGGTACGCTGACCGGCGTCGCGATGGCATTACAGTCCAAAGGCGTCAAGATCGGTCTGGTCGATCCGATGGGAGCCAAGCTCTATTCCTGGTATAAGCACGGTGTCCTTGAATCCGAAGGCGGGTCCATTGCTGAAGGGATCGGGCAGGTGCGCATCACCAAGAACCTTGAAGGGTTGGCCCCGGATTTCGTTACTCAGGTGAGCGACAACGAGGCGCTGCCGATTGTCTTTGACCTGCTGCAGGAAGAGGGGCTGTGCATGGGCGCATCAACCGGCGTGAACATCGCCGGCGCGATCCGCATGGCCAAGGAAATGGGGCCGGGCCACACCATTGTCACCGTGCTGTGTGATTACGGCACACGATACCAGTCAAAACTGTTCAACCCCGAATTCCTGCGTGAAAAAGAGCTGCCCACGCCGGGCTGGCTGGATCACGCCCCGCGCAGCATTCCAGGGGTATTTGTGGAGTGAGTAATCTGCTGCGCATCCTCTGTCTGAGCGTGGCCCTCGTGTTCGGGGCCGCAGCGGCGAGTCTATTCCTGCCGGTTGCCGCGCAAGCGCAACCGGCCAATCTAATTCCCGACTACGAGGCGTGGCAGCGCACGGCGGACCGCGCGGACGAGGCCATCGAAGCCAGCCGTGCCAGCACTGCCGCCTTGGAAGATCTGCGCGCGCAACTGGCCGACTGGCGGCAGAAATTCGTTGCAGGCCAAAGCATCAATTCAAATGCAATCGCGACCGTTCAGAACCAGCTTGACGCTCTGGGACCTGTGCCCGAAGAGGGCGAGGAAGAACCAAATATCGCCCGCAGCCGCACCTTGCTGAACGAACGTCTGGCTGAATTACAGGCCCCGGTGCGGATTGCCGAACTGGCCCAGAGCCGCGCGGACGGATTGATCAGTGGTATCGACAATATCATCCGCGAACGGCAGGCCGAAGAGCTGCTGGAGCTGGGGCCGTCCCCGATAAATCCTGCCAATTGGGCAGCGGGTTTGTTGGCACTCAACAACACCGCGACCTCAGTACGTGGTGAATTCAGCTCGGCCTGGAACAATTCCGTCCAGCGTGCTGAGGCAAAGGATGATTTCCCGGTGGTGGCTCTGCTGGTTTTGCTGGGGCTTGTCCTGGTGGCGCGGGGTCGGGCCTGGAGCAAACGGGCGACCAACTGGATGCTCACGGATCAGCCCGGCGCGGTGCGCTGGATCGGTGCGTTCGTCGTCTCGCTCGGATCGGTGTTCCTGCCGTTTTTCGGCGTCGTTGCCCTGACCGAGGCGGTTTACTTCACCAATCTGGTGGGGCTTCGCGGCGAACAGATCATCAGTGCAATACCGGGACCCACCCTTGCCTTCCTGTTGGCCAGTTGGCTGGCCATGCGGATTTTCCCGGCGCGCGAAGCACGGACCTTGCCACTGAACCTTGACCCGGCACAGCGGCGCTCGGGGCGCCTCTACGGGGCCTCGCTGGGGTTTGTTGCGGGGGCCTATTTCTTCTTTACGATGGTCTCCGAGTTTTCGGGTTGGACCGAGACAGCAATCAATGTCGTCTTGTTTCCATTCATCGCGATTGCCGGGCTGATGTTGCTGCGCATGGCGCGCCTGCTGCAGAGCCACTGCAAGAACGCGATCGGAGACGATGGCGAGGAAACCTTCCGAAACTCGATCGTCAAATTCCTGGCCCTGGCCCTGGCCGTTCTGGGAATCGCATCGCCATTGCTGGCGGCAATCGGGTATTTCAAGCTCGCCCATTTCCTGATGTTTCCGTCGCTCTTGTCACTGCAATTGCTGGCTGCCCTTCTGGTGCTTCAACGGTTGATCGTCGAGGTTTATGTGGCCATCACCCGCAACCGCGACAGGGCGACGGAATCACTGGTGCCGGTAATGATCGGCCTGATACTCGTGCTGTTATCATTGCCGATTTTTGCCATGGCATGGGGGGCACGTCCGGCACAGCTGTCAGAGCTTTGGACGCGCTTTACCGAAGGTATGAATGTGGGCGGCGTTACGGTATCGCCTACGATTTTCCTGACCTTCGCCGTGGTCTTTGCCATCGGCTATATGGCGACGCGGTTGCTGCAGGGTGCCCTTAAGAACACTGTTCTGCCCAAGACCAAGCTGGATCAGGGTGGGCGCAACGCGATCGTCTCGGGCGTCGGGTACATTGGTATATTCCTCGCGGCATTGGTCGCCATCACGTCAGCAGGGCTTGACCTGAGTTCGATTGCCATCGTCGCCGGGGCGCTGTCTGTCGGCATCGGTTTTGGCCTCAGGACCATTGTTGAAAACTTCGTCTCGGGGATCATCCTGCTGATCGAACGACCGATCTCGGAAGGGGATTGGATCGAGGTGGGCGGGGTGCATGGCACCGTGCGCAATATCTCGGTGCGTTCCACCCGGATCGAAACGTTTGATCGCTCGGATGTTATCCTGCCCAACGCCGATCTGGTTGCTGGACGGGTAACCAATTACACCCGCGGCAACACCGTTGGCCGTGTGATCGTTCCCGTCGGCGTGGCCTATGGCAGCGACACGCGCAAGATCGAGGAAATCCTGCTGGAAGTCGGCAAGGCCCATCCGATGGTTCTTGCCAATCCCGCACCTTACGTCGTGTTCCAGGGCTTTGGCTCGGACTCGCTTGATTTTGAGATCCGCGCCATTCTGCGCGACGTGAATTGGGTGCTCTCGGTGAGATCGGACATGAACCATGAAATCGCCCGCCGTTTCGTCGAAGAAGGTATCGAGATTCCGTTCTCACAACGCGACATCTGGATCCGCAATCCCGAGGCCCTGTCAGGTACACCGGGTGCGCCCCCAACCCCACCTGCTGCCTCGCCCCAGATCGAACCTGGCGAGACCGAAGTCAGCCCATCTGAGAGAGATTCCGACGGTGACGCGGCTGGTGATGGGGGCGATCGGTGAGCGCGCTTCTGTTTCGCGACGATCCCTATCTCAGCGAGGTCGAAAGCAAAGTAATCGCCATCACCCCTGAAGGCGGCGTCGTTCTGGATTCCACCGTGTTTTATCCCACCGGTGGCGGTCAACCGGGAGATAGCGGTCATCTGCATTGGGCTGGCGGGAAACTTGCCGTCGCAACAGCGATTAAGGCCGACGGGGATCAGATCGCCCTTGTGCCTGCCGAACCGGTCGGATTGCCTACCGTGGGAAGCAACGTGACGCAAAAGCTGGATTGGACACGCCGGTATCAGCACATGCGGGTCCACACCGCGCTGCATCTTTTGTCGGTTGTCATCCCCTTGCCGGTCACCGGTGGCGCGATCGCCCCCGGAAAGGGCCGTCTGGATTTCAACATGCCCGAAGCACCCACTGACAAGGCACCTTTGGAAAATGCGCTGAAAGCCATGATTGATGCGGACCTTCCCGTGACCGAAGACTGGATCAGCGATGCCGAACTGCGCGCCAACCCCGGTCTGGTCAAAACCATGTCAGTCCAACCGCCAACCGGGGCAGGGCAGGTTCGCCTGATCCGGATTGGGCAGGGGCGTGATCAAGTCGATCTGCAACCCTGTGGTGGCACCCATGTTGCCCGCACCGGCGAAATCGGCCGCGTCCGCCTTGGAAAGATCGAGAACAAGGGCCGTCAGAACCGTCGCGTGCACCTGCATCTGGATGATTAAGCCGTTTTCGACAAAATCCGCTTGATGTTCTGCAACCCCGGACGCTAAAGAGGCGCTTACGGAGCGGTGGCCGAGTGGTCGAAGGCGCACGCCTGGAAAGTGTGTAGGCGGGAGACCGTCTCCAGGGTTCGAATCCCTGTCGCTCCGCCATCTTTCAGATCGATACTGCGATGTTGATGTCTGTGTGTTTGCGGGTTCGCAAATCAAAGCTCCTGTCGTAAGACTAAGTATGAGCAATTCAGATGACGTTATCATCATCGGGGCCGGATCGGCAGGCTTGTCCGCCGCCAAGGAACTGGCCCGACACGGGCTGACCTGCACGATTCTGGAAGGATCTCACCGCATAGGTGGGCGCGCCTATTCCGAAGAAATCGCACCAGGCGTCTGGTTTGATCTGGGCTGTTCATGGCTGGTTGGCGGGGCGGATAATCCTTTCACCCCGATCGCGGATGAGATGGGCATCACGTTGGGTAAGGATGTGGAAGACCTGTTTCGCCTTGGGAGTGTACGTTTTCATCGCAATGGCGCCTTGCTGAATGATGACGAACGGGCAGCTTGTCTGCGTTTCTATGAAATCACCCATGCAAAACTGGCCAAGGGGGCCAAAGCTGCGACTGACAGCGCCCTGAGCGACATTATCGAGATCGACCACGAGTTTGCCCCGCCGCTTCTTGGCGGGATTTCCACCTCCTTGGGGGTTGGACGCCGACCAGATTTCGACCTTTGACAACAACAGTTCGGTCGGCGGGCTGGGATACCCGGTGCTGCGTGGCTATGGCAATCTGGTGGCGGATTGGGGTGCGGACGTGCCGGTGACCCTGAACGCTCCGGCGACAGCCATCGATTGGTCAGGGCAGGGCGTGCGCGTTGAAACGCCCAAAGGTACGGTCGAAGGGCGCGTACTGCTGAGCACGGTATCAACCGGCATCCTTGCCTCGCGTGAGATCCGGTTCGCTCCCGACCTGCCGGAGTGGAAAAGCGAGGCCATCCATGCCCTGCCGATGGGAACTGAAAACAAGATCGGGCTGCATTTTGATACGGATGTCTTTGGCCCCGAGGGGCGCGGATATTACAACACGTGGAACGATGCGGGTGACTTTGCCAAGGTCAACGCCTGCCCGATGGGTTTGAACCTTGCCATGGTGTTTATGGGCGGGCGTCAGGGTGTTTGGCTTGAGAAACAAGGGCCGCAGGCCTGCACCGACTTTGCCATTGACCGGGTCGCCGATATCTTTGGCAACGATATTCGCAAACATGTGGCCCGCGCGATTCCGACCGCCTGGAACAGCGAACCCTGGACCCGGGGCAGCTGGGCCTGTGCCAAGCCCGGCCAACTGCATCAGCGCAAGGCTTTGGGCCAATCGGTGGATGAGCGGTTGTTCTTCGCCGGCGAGGCAACCAGCATTGGCGGGCAGGGCACCTGTAGCGGGGCATTCCAATCAGGCTTGCGGGCCGCTGGGGAAATCATCGCACTGATCGGCGCGAAGACCGCTGCCGTCTAATCTGGCAGCAATTCATCCAGCAATTGATGCGGAAAATTGCGCCGTACGGTAACAGCATAAAAGCTTTCATTGATGCGAAGATCAAAAGGCGCTGCAGCCAACAGACCGCTCGCCACCTCGTCGCGCACGACAACCGAGGGCGCAATCGCGATCCCGGCGTTTTCCCGGGCCAACAGACGCACCATCGCCATATCATCCACATCTGCCAGAATGCGTGGGGTGATACCCAGCCGCGCCACAAGGCTTTCAAACCCGGTGCGAATAGGGCTTTCCGTGGGCAGGATGATGGGCTGTTCGGCCAGCAGGTCTTTCAGAGTCGGATAGTTTAGCCGGGCAGGGTGGCCATAAACCCCGACGGGCTGTTCATCGATGCGGTGGGCCCGGAAGTCAGAATAAACCTCAGAGTGAGGCGGCTCGGTGGTCAGCACCACGTCAAGTGCCAGCGATTTAAGCGCTTCGTAAAGGACCGAGGCGCTGCCGGATTTGAGGATCACATCGGTTTCGCCAGCGGCAAGAATCGGGCGCAAAAACGCCAGTTGGAAGTTGCGGGACAAGGTAGAGAGGGCCCCAACCCGTAAAGGCGGGCGAACCTCGCCCGAGCGATCCAAAGTGGCCAAAAGCTCGGCCCCGGTGCCAAAAATCTGATCGGCATGGTCCAGGGCGATCTGACCCGCCTCGGTCAACAGCAGTTTCCGGCCCGCCCGTTCAAACAAGTCATGGCCCAAGCGCGCCTCTAACTGTCTGATTTGCGTTGATAAAGCGGATTGCGATAAGTTCAGCCGCTCGGCGGCACGGGTCAGGTTGCCCTCATGCGCGACTTCGCGAAAATAGCGCAGATGATGATAATTCATTTCCAACATCGTTCTATTAAACAGAACGAATATCACTAATCAATGTATTTTTATTGAATTAGTATCGGCGCTACCTCTTTGTGAAACCGACTCAAGGAGACGTGCTCATGACCCTTCTTCCCCTCTTGGCCCCGTTCGGGCTGTTTCTTGTGGCCTTGCACTTGACCCTGCGTCCGGTGCCGCGCGCGGATGCGCGGCTGCGCTGGCCGGAGTATGCAGCCCTTGGGGCTGTCGCTCTGGGGCTGATCTCGGCCATCGGGTTTGCCTTCACCGGTCCCGCAACCAGCCCGGTTCTGGGCGTGAATGGGCTGGGCTTGTCGGTCAGGGTCGATATCGTCTCACTCGCGATGATGCTGACCGTGTCCTTCGTCGGCTGGGTTGTGCTGCGTTTCTCGCGTACCGCACTGGACGGTGAAGCACGGCAGGGGCCGTTCATGGCCGGTATGGCGACGACGCTGGGGTGTGTTTTGCTTCTGGTCACGGCGGGCAACCTCGTACAGCTGGTTCTTGCCTGGGTCGCTGTAGGCGTGGGCCTGCATCGTCTGCTACTGTTTTACCCAAATCGGCCGCGTGCACGTCGCGCCGCCAAAAAGAAAGCCGTTTCCGGCATTATCGGCAGCTCGGCACTTCTGGGCGCGGCGGGCCTGCTGATCTGGGGTTTCGGCACCGCCGATATCGGCGAAATCAATGCCGCTGCACGCGCCGGAGATCTTCCACCGATGCTCTGGCTGGCCGGCATTCTGCTGGCCATTGCGGCGATCTTCAAATCCGCTCTGATCCCGACCCATGGCTGGCTGACCGAGGTGATGGAAGCCCCCACGCCGGTTTCGGCCCTGCTGCATGCTGGCGTGGTAAACGCCGGTGGCTTCCTGTTGATCCGCTTTGCCGATGTCTTGCTGGCCTCGCCCGGCGTGTTGGCCACTCTGGCCCTGATCGGTGGGTTCAGCGCGTTGATCGGTGCGGCCGTGGCACTGACGCAGCCAGCGGTGAAAACCGCGCTGGCCTGGTCCACCTGCGCCCAGATGGGCTTCATGGTGCTGCAATGCGGTCTGGCCCTGTTCCCACTAGCCCTGCTGCATATCGTGGCGCACTCGCTTTACAAGGCACATGCCTTCCTCGCAGCTGGGGGCGCAGTCGAGCAAGTGTCGTCGATCCGCCGTCCCGGCCCGGTGGCTGTGCCTGATCTGCGCGCAGTGGCCAAGGCCTTTGGACTGGCTCTGGTGATCTATGCCGGGGTCGGGATGGCCTTTGGTATCCTTGATAAGCCCGCACAGACCGTGGCGCTGGGGGCAATCCTGATCTTTGGTGTTGCTTACCTGATCGCTCAAGGCCTGGCCGACATGGCCCCGTGGCCGCTGACATGGCGCGTGGCGCTGATGTCGGGGGCGGCGACGGTCGGTTACTTCGGCCTGCAAACCGGGGCGACCGGGCTGTCGGCGGGCACTTTGCCGCCGCCGCCCAGCCCTGATGGGCTGATCTGGATGGTGATCGCGCTCGCAGTGTCCAGTTTCGGACTGGCGGCCGTGGCACAGGCCACGTTTCCCCTCTGGGCAGGGCACCCGGCGATGGCAGGCATGCGGGTTCACCTGATGAACGGCCTTTACCTCAACGCGTTGACCGACCGGATGACCGGCCACTGGCGCAATACCAACACCAACGTGAAAGGATAACTGACATGGCCATGCCAACACTCGTCTTCTCGGGCCTCTCGCTTGAGCTCTTTGGGCGCGCCGATGCTGCCATCGCCCATATCCCACCGGCCTTCCCCCTGTCGGCCACAGTTGCGGTGAACCCTTTTTTGGGCCAGTCGCAAGAACCTTGCGCGGTGACCGCCGCCCGCCTGGGCCGGGTCGCCGGTCTGCGGATGTTCCGCGACCGCACCGACCTGATCGCCATGTGGGATGAGGGGCGGCTGACCGAGGCTGATCTGGAGGTCGCCGCCGCCACCGAGCCGGGTCTGAGCGGGGATGCTCTGCGCCGCGCCCTCAGCGCGCCGACACCACAGCCCAAGGCTTTGCCTGACATGTCCGAACTGGCCGAAGCCGCCACGGGCGTTGAATGGTCGGAATTCGTGACCGAACGGATCGGCGCATGGGCCGCTGCCCATTTTGATCAGGGACAAGCGTTCTGGCCAGCGCCCGATAAAGGGCTGTATGCCTCTTGGCGTGCCTTTGCGAGCCGCGATCTGACACCGGGCATCGCCGGCCTGAGCGGATTTGCCAGCGACGTCGCCGCCTTGCCAGACGACCCGCGCGCCGGGTTTGCCGCCGCCTGTGGCGAACTGAACCTGACAGGGGAAGCCGCGGAGTTCTATTTCCACCGCCTTCTGATGAGCATGGGCGGATGGGCGCAATATGCCCGGCACATGGGCTGGATTGCCGAACGGGATGGCGGGCGCAACGAGGCGACGTTTGAATTGCTGACCATCCGCCTGATCTGGGACCTGCTGCTGCACCGGCGCTATGAGGACGAGATTGGCGCGAAATGGGCTGAGACCTGTGAGGCGTTTGCCGCACCGCTGGAGCCCAGCCACGAAGACCGACTGGATGCCGCACTGCAGGAAGCCGCAGATCGCGCTGCTGAACGCGCGCTGGCCGAACGGTTTGAAGACGGTCAGGTCGAGGTGGAGGTCAAAGCCGACACACCGGCCATTCAGGCCGCTTTCTGCATCGACGTGCGCTCGGAGATCCTGCGCCGGGCGCTGGAAAATGCAGATCAGGGCGTAGAGACCATCGGGTTTGCCGGGTTCTTTGGCTTGGCGGTTGAACATATGGCCGAAGCCTCGGACATGGTTGAGGCGCGTGCGCCTATCCTTTTGAACCCCGGTGTTTCGACACGCGTCCATAGCGCTGCGAATGCCGATTTCGCCCGCCGGGTGGAACGTCGCGCGCATCGCGCCTGGGGCCGCTTCAAAATGGCCGCCGTGTCGGCCTTCGCCTTTGTTGAGGCCGCAGCGCCGCTGTACGTCGGCAAGCTGATCCGCGACGCCATGCCCAGCCTGCGCGAGGAAAAGGCCGAACCGGCCCCGCGTCTGGACCTTCCGCTGGAAGACAAGATCGGGGCAGCCAACACCATCCTGCGCGCTATGTCGCTGACCGACAACTTCGCCGGTCTGGTGCTGATCGCCGGTCACGGTTCGACCGTGGCCAACGCGCCTCATGCCAGTGCGCTGCAATGTGGGGCCTGTGGTGGTCATGCGGGGGATGTGAATGCCCGTCTGCTGACCGGGCTGCTGAACGACACCGAGGTGCGGATCGGATTGCGCGATCATGGCATCGACATTCCCGATGCAACCCATTTCATCGCAGGGCTGCATGACACCGTATCGGACGAGGTGCGCCTTTACGATGACCAACCCGACGCCTCGCATGATCAAGTGATCGCGCGGCTAAAGACAGCACTGAGCAAGGCTGCCACCGCCGCGCGCATGGAACGCGCCATGGTGCTCCCCCGGGCCGAGACGCCCGAGGATATGCCACTGCGCGGTGTGGATTGGTCCGAGTTGCGCCCCGAATGGGGGCTGGCCGGCTGTGCGGCGTTCATTGCAGCGCCACGGTCGCGTAGCGCCGGACAGGATCTGGGTGGCCGCGCATTCCTGCATGATTACGACTGGCAGGCGGATGAGGGCTTTGGCGTACTTGAGTTGATTCTGACGGCCCCTGTGGTCGTGGCCAGCTGGATTTCACTGCAATATAAAGGTTCGGCCCTGGCGCCGGAGGCTTTTGGAGCAGGCAACAAACTGCTTCATAACGTGACCGGCGGGATCGGTGTGGTGGAAGGCAATGGCGGGCTGTTGCGGGCCGGTCTTCCGTGGCAGTCGGTCCATGATGGCGACACCCTGCGCCATGAGCCGCTGCGCCTATCGGTGGTAGTGGAAGCGCCAGCCGAAGCCATCAGCACGATCCTTGAGACCCATCCCCAGGTCCGCGCGTTGTTTGACAACGGCTGGCTGGCCTTGTTCACGATGGACGGGGAAGGACGGATCAGCAGCCGCTATGAGAGCGGGAGCTGGCGGCCTCTGGGTGGTAAGGCGGAACTGCGCAAGCTGAACGCGGCGTGATCATCGGCTGAGCAAGGCGCAAATCCTTAGGGTAGATGCCTCCGGCGGGGATATTTTGGCAAGAAGAAAGCGGAGCGCACTCTGATATGGGTGCGCTCCGCTGCTGCATCAGGTCTGCAGATAGCTTTCCAGGCTGTCATCCAGCGCGTCTTTCCACGGGGTGTGGTGCGGCGGCGCCTTCTTCTTGGTCATCGGCGATGTGTAGCCGTTGTTGCGGAAGGCCATGATGTCTTGCTTCTTGTGTTTCTTCCATTCGTAGAAGGCCTGATTTGAGGCCTCGACATCAAAGCTGGGATAATCCGTTTCGCTGATCAGTTCGAGCACATATTCACCCTGATAGGCGATGGCGCCATAATCATCCTCAATCGCGTCTTCCTCGGCCTCGCGGCGGACTGGATCGGCCTCCATCTCGGCCTGCGAGGGCAGGGCGATCTTACCCATGATGTGATCACGCACCCACCAGGCCTGCGCATCAAACATGTTGAACGTATACCATTGGTCTTGCATGCCCAGATACATCATTTTGGGGTTCTTGGTCCAAACCACCCCCTTGTAGAGATCAGCAGCCGCCAGACGGTTGGCGGTTTTCAGGCGGAGATCATCGGGCAGGAAGTTGAAGTGATGACGATAGCCGGTGCACAGGATGATCGCATCGACATCCTTGCTGGTGCCGTCCTTGAAATGAGCGGTGCGTCCTTCGACCTTGACCAGCGCGGGCACCTCCTGCCAGTTATCGGGCCATTTATAGCCCATGGGTGCAGTGCGGTGCGCTACGGTGACCGATTTGCAGCCATATTTCCAACATTGGCTGCCAATGTCCTCAGCCGAATAGGAGGTGCCGAGAATCAGAATGTCCTTGTCGATAAACTCGCGTGCATCGCGGAAATCATGCGCATGCAAGATGCGGCCATTGAAGCTCTCAAAACCCGGGTAATAGGGCACATTGGGCGTTGAAAAGTGGCCCGAGGCGACGATTACATGATCGAACTCACCCACTTCTTCAGCATCATTTTTGGAATCCCTGGCCGTGACCGTGAACATGCCGGTGCCCTCGTCAAAGCGCACATCGCGGACCACATGATTGAACTTGATCCAATCGCGTACTCCGGCCTTTTCCACACGGCCTTTGATATAGTCGAACAAGACGGCACGGGGCGGGAAACTGGCGATTTCCTTGCCGAAATGTTCATCAAACGTGTAGTCGGCGAATTCCAGACCTTCCTTTGGCCCGTTGGACCACAGGTAGCGATACATTGAACAGTGGCACGGCTCGCCATCTTCATCCACACCGGTGCGCCAGGTGTAATTCCACAAGCCACCCCAATCCGATTGCTTTTCATAGCAGACGATTTCGGGGATATCCTCGCCGTTCTTCTTGGCAGACTGGAAGGCGCGCAATTGGGCGAGGCCTGACGGGCCTGCTCCGATCACGGCGATACGTTTTTTGGACATCTTGTAATTCTCCCTTGATTGGTGTGGACCAAATTTGGATACTGGTCTTATTGGTTCATTTCAGTAAGCCAAAATTTGAACCAATCTGTCAATTGCTATCTTCGGGAGGGACCAAGATCGACGCCTCAAGCTTTGCCCATCGCCTGGCGATCAGCGGTGCCTTACCGCGTTTATCGGTTGGTATGACCAATACGGTGAATATCGGCTTTCTCGCTCCGCTGTCGGGGCAGGCGGAATCCTGGGGGTTGCCGGGGCTGCATGGATGCCGGATCTGGGAAAGCTGGTTGAACCAGGCAGGCGGGATTTTGATTGGCGGGCGGCGCTATCCGATTCGCATTCATGCGTTTGATTGCGGCGATGATCCGGCAATGGCGCGCGAAGGTGCCAAGCAACTGGTTCAGGCGCACGATATCAGGCTAATGATGATGCTGGGCGGAGATGCCTTCGCCGCCGTTGCAGATTTCCTGACCGAGAAGAGAGTGCTGACCTCCACACTGTTGCCCTCGGACCTCTCGCCTGACACGCGCTACCTGATCGCACCCTCCGAGGTACATCCGGTCTATGTGGTCACGGGCGTCGACTGGTTGGCGCGTAACAAACCGGCATTGAAAACCGTGGCCATGTGCAGTCAGCAGGATGGGATGGGCCTGCCGTCGCTGGCGACCTACCGTGCGGCGTTCAAGGCCGCGGAGTGGCAGGTGGTGAAAGAGGTGCAGTATCCGGCGATGGGGCGCGGTCCGGCGCAGATCGTGCAGCCAATGCTGGATCAGGACCCCGACGTACTGTGCTGGTGCACCAGCTATACGCCGATGGTGCATGCGATGACCGAATATGCCTACAAGGCTGGCTTCAAGGGGCAGATTCTGTCCTGCACCCTGGATCAATACGAAGCGCTGACGGCCCGCACCTCGACGGAGTTCATGGAAGGCATCACCTTTCAATTCCCGGATTTTGACGATCCGGCCCTGCGCGAGAAGGCATTTTTCTTCAACCGCCCGAACGAGTTTTACGAGGCCTACACCGCAGACTATCCGGGAAGCTGGAGTGCGGTAAGCTGGGAATATGCCGCGATCCTCGACATCTGGCATGCCGCCGTTGAAAAGGCCGGATCAGTCAACACAGGTTCGGTTTTGGCGGCGATGAAAGAACTGGGCCACGTGACCCATGCCTTTGGTCCGGCCGAATGGTGGGGCAGCGATATCTTTGGCATCGACAACGCGTTGATCGGCGATTGGCCCGTTGTCACGATACAGGATGGCAAGGCGCGGATTGTGAGTTTCGGATCAGTGCCCAACTGGCTGTCGAACCACAGCGAACTGTTGAGATCCGAGATGCAAAACCTGGGTCAGATGTGGGATCAGCGGGTGGCGCGGCACGAGGCACCCCCAGCCTTGGGCGCGCGTCAGGTGAGTGTCTGATCGTCCTGCAACAGCAGGCTTTGTTCTTCAATCAGATGGAGTTTGATGAATTCCACGGCCGAGGCCACATCACGTGACGAGATCGCATTGAACAGAGTGTTATAGCGTTTCTGGTGATCCTGTATGCGTTTAGGTGTCAATGCGCGACGGCGCAGTTTGGTACGGAAACTCTGGCGATAGGTTTCGATCGTCAAGCGATAGCATGACGCCAAAAGCGGGTTGCCTGTGCCCTCGGCGATCTGTGTGAACAACGTCTCTTCCAATGCAATGAACGCATCCACGTCGGTCTGAATGGCCTCGATCTTGGACAGGGTTTCGGCCAATGCATTCAGCATCCGCGGCGTCATGTTAACCACCGCCAGGCGCACCATTTCAGGTTCCAGGATGCCGCGTACCACCAAGTGATCCAGCGGGCTGGTATCTTCGGCCAATGTCGGATCGGCACCCGGTGCTGGGCTGGATGAGCGATAAGTGACAAAGCTGCCACTGCCCGCGCGACGGCGGATCACCGATTGCGACTCAAGCACATCCAGCGCCTCGCGCACGGTGTTGCGGGCCACACCCAGTTCCGCCGCCAGCGTGCGTTCCGAGGGCAGGCGGGTATCGACGGGATATTCTTCGGCCTTGATGCGCGCAAAAAGCGTGTCGATCACGATCTGGGCGGTCGCACCAATCGGCTGCGGTGTTGCGGTCTGTGGCTTGCTGGCCTGAGTGTTCATCGGATTCTCAATCGGCGGTAAGGTCTTTCTGACTATACCACTTCTGTCAGAAAAGAACCAATAAATCCGCATCTTGTCAAAATTGGTTCTTTTTTGATGCCATTAACTCCGTGGCAAAGACATATCAGGATCGTAAGGTGAGGGAGGAATGACCAGTGCCGGGGTCATGGTTCCAATGATGTCGATTTCCAACGCTGTGCCATTGCTGGCGAGGCCGGGATCCAAGAAGGCATAGGCGAGGTTCTTGCCAGCCCTGTGCCCATAGTCGCCCGAGGTTACGGTGCCGACAACCTGACCCTCCAGCATGACCGACGCGCCACCATGGGCCGGGGCCACATTGCCCTGAACCTCCAATGTGACGAGGCGCTTCGTTGGACCAGCCGCGTGGCGTTTTGTCAGGGCCGCCTTACCGACGAAGTCTGGCTTATCGAGCCTTACGAATCTGGCCAGTCCGGTCTCGAAGGGATCAAACTCGGTCAGGATATCTGCCTTCCAGTGCAGGAACCCCTTTTCCATTCGCATCGACTCGACCGCGCGGGCTCCGAAATGCGTCAGATCATGGGATTCACCGGCCTTCCGCAAGGCAAGGTAAGCACTATAAAGATGCGCATTGGGAACATGAATTTCATAGGCTAACTCACCGGAAAAGCTGACGGAAAAGACGGTTGCGGGGGCAATTCCGATAAAGCACTCCCGCGCTGAAAGCCACGGGAAAGCTGCGGCAGACCAATCCGCGCGGCTGACGGATTGCAATACTTCGCGCGCCTTAGGGCCAGCCAGAACAAGTATCGTCTGATCATTGGTCAGGCTGCGAATCTGCACATCCTCATCCGGGCGCAGGTGCATCTTCAACCAGTCCATATCGTGCCATTCCGCAGCAGCGGCCGATCCGTACCAAACCCGATCAGGCCCACGATCCGAAGCGGGCAGGTTGGCCACGGTGGCCTCGCTTTTCAGCATTCCATGCTGATTGAGCAGGTATCCCAACCCGATCCGTCCAGACTTTCGCGGCGCAGAGCCACAGAACATCCGGTCCAGGAAATCATGCACGCCACTGCCGGTCAGTTCGAACCGGTTAAACCCGTTGACTTCGGCCAGTCCCACGCCGCTTTGCACGGCGCTGACCTCGGCTTTAACAATGTCAAACACGTTGTTGAATTTGAACGAATAGTCTTCATGAAAATCAGGAGTCGGTTTGAAGAATTCGGCGCGCTCCCAACCATTCACAAGCGTGAATTCCGCACCTGCCGCCTCCAACACCGGGGTCAGAGGTGTGGTTTTACCGGGGCGCCCAGCAGGGCGATGCTCATGCGGGAAGTGAAAGCGAAACTCGTTCTGGTAATCCTCGATTGCCTTCAGTGCGCACAGTTCAACATTGCCGTGAGTGGTGAAGCGGCGCGGGTCCAGCGGCCAGGTATCATAGCAGGCCTCGCCCTGCACGATCTGTTGCGCCAGCAGCCAGCCATGCCCGCCACCTTCGCCAAGACCGGCGCGTAAACCTATAATACAGAATGCATTTCTTTTGCCCGGGATAGGCCCCACTAGGGGGGCACCATCAATCGTATAGGTGATCGGGCCGTTGACCACAGTATGGATGCCGGTTTCCATCAGTGCGGGCATCCGCGCAAATGCACCCTCCAGAACATCCGTCACGCGGTCGAGGTCATCGGGGCAGAGAGCGTTGACGAAATTCGGATCAATTCCGTCCATGCCCCACGTCTTGCAATCCTGTTCGTAAAACCCCACCAGAAGGCCGTTCTTTTCCTGACGGCAGTAATAGTCGCTGATTGGGCAGCGCAGCAACGGCATCCGATGCCCAGCCTCCTTGATGGCCGGGATTTCTTCGGTCAGGAAATACTGGTGTTCCATCGACATGACCGGATGGTGCACGCCCATCATCGCGCCAACTTCGTTCACGCGGTATCCGCAGGCATTTACCACCACCTTGCAGTCGATATCTCCCTTATCCGTATGGACAGTCCAGGTGTCATCGGCGTGTTGGGTCAGCCCGGTAACAGGCGTATTGCGATATACCTCGGCTCCGGCCTTGCGGGCCCGGCGTGCCAGCGCCTGACACAACTGTGCGGGGTCGATATCGCCATCCAACGGATCCCAGAGGCCGCCAACAAGGTTGTCGGTGCTGATCAACGGATGACGGCGGGCACATTCCTCGGCGTCGATCACCTCGAAATGCACATCCATGCCACGTGCCATCGAGGCAAAGTGGCGATAGCCTTCCATCTGTGCCTCGGTATTGGCCAGACGGATGCCGCCATCCCCATGATGATAGTTGATCGGGTATTCGGGATCGTCGGCCAATTCCTTGTAAAGCTTGATGGAATGAGTTTTCAGACCCACCATTGTCTGGTTCATTCCGAAGTTTGTCACTTGCGCGGCCGAATGCCACGTGGTGCCGCTGGTCAGTTCATTGCGTTCAACCAGAACAACATCGGTCCATCCTTCCTGTGTGAGATGATAAAGGGTTGAGCAACCAGCAATGCCGCCGCCGATCACAACGCAACGAGTTTGGGTTTTCATCAGGACTCTCCAATGGGGTTTGACTCACTGACTGCGTGAGAGGGCTTTGGGTCAATCAGATTGCGTTAGTTTCGAGATAGTCGAATATGGTATCTGAAATACTTGTGCGCGCTGTTTTCGACTTGCGCCGCACAGGGGGGAAGAGCGCATGATCCTGCAACAAAGGCTTTTGACCGGAGACCCCATTGATGAGCATGGACACCCCTCGCAAATCCCGCCGGTCCGGGCGCAAGGATCGACTGGCCAAACGCGCGGCCCCGCCCGTGATCAACCCGGCGCCCCCAGGGCAGGTAGGCGGGCAATACCGCCCCCTGAGCGAGGCAGATTGTCAATCCATCTACGCCACAGCCCTACGGCTTCTGGACGAATTGGGAATGGGCGAGGTGCCCGACAGATTGGCGCAGGTCCTGCTGGCCGCAGGTGCGCGTAATCTTGGCAACGGACGGTATGGATTCCCGAAAGCACTGGTCGAAGATATGATCGCCAAGGCACCGAAATCCTTCACCTTTCATGGTCGTGACCCTGATCGCTCGATCGAAGTCGGCGGCAAGACCGTGCATTTCGGGACCGGGGGTGCAGCGGTGCAAACCCTTGATCTCGACAGCGGCCTCTACCGCAGTTCGACGCTGCAGGACCTGCACGATTTCACCCGGTTGCAGGACACACTAACGAACGTCAGCTGGTTCACCCGGTGTTGCATTGCCACGGATATGGAAGATCCGTTTGATCTGGATGTGAACACGGCCTTTGCGTTGATGAAGAACACCACCAAACCGGTTGCGACCGCCTTTACACTGGCCGAACATGTCGATCCCATTGTCCAGATGTTTGATATCGTTGCCGGGGGCGAGGGGAGGTTTGCCAAGCGCCCCTTTGTAAAGGCACATATCAGCCCGGTGATTTCGCCGATGCGCTATGGTGAGGATGCGGTGGACGTGACGTTTGAGTGCCTCAAGCACAATATTCCGGTCTCATGCATAACTGCGGCTCAAGCCGGGGCGACGGCCCCTGCCACCATGGCAGGTTTTCTCGCGCAGTCCCTGGCTGAAACGCTGGCATCTCTGGTCATGGTCAATGCCATCAAACCGGGCCATCCGATGGTGTTTTCCAATTGGCCCCTTGTGATTGATCTGCGCACCGGCGCCTTTGCCGGTGGCGGTGGGGAAACCGTTCTGCTGAACGCGGCTTCGGCGCAGATGTCCAACTGGCTGGGCCTGCCCTCGGGCGTGGCGGCCAGCATGACAGACGCCAAGGCGATTGATGCGCAATATGGTGTGGAAAAGGGCATGACCTCGCTGGCCGCCGGTTTGGCGGGGGGCAATCTGATCTATGAAAGTTCCGGCATGACCGCCTCGTTGCTGGGGGCCAGTTTCGAGGCGTTTATCCTTGATGATCAAATGCATGCGATGACCTACCGCGCGCTGCGCGGTGTTGAAGTATCAGAGGAAAACCTTGGCTTTGACGCGATTTGCGAGGCTGTTCTGGGAGAAGGGCATTTCCTGGGCGGGCAGCATACGTTTTCGGCCATGGAGCGAGATTACGTCTATCCGAAATTGGCGGATCGCGAGAACCCGAAGACCTGGGCGGATGGGGGTGCCCGCGATGCCTGGACAGTGGCCAACGAAAAAGCGCGTGCCGTTCTGGCCGAGCATCATCCAGATTATCTGAATGCCACCCAAGAGGCCGCAATCCGCGACATCTTCACGATTGCGAGCTGAGCCGGGTCAGATTAAGACGTTCACTCAACCCGGTCATTTTGCAAAGTAAAGACTTCGGACAGCCAGGGAATACGCGCCACGGCCGGATCAATCGCGCGGGCCTGAACCAGCTGGCGTAAAGTGTTGGCCACCACTTCGGCAGCCGCCGAAGGATGCAGGCCAGTTGTAAACACCGACAGGTACCGCGCAAATCCCTTCTCGGGGAAGGGCAGCAAACTGACCTGTCGCTGAAACCGCGTGGCACGAATATAGTTGGTGGGTGTGGTGATCGTCCAGCCAGCCCCTTCGGCGACCATCGACATGATCGTCTGGTTGCTTTCAAACTCAAATCGGTTGGGTAAATCACGGCGCAGGCGGCGCAGCTGCGCCTCGATCTGACGGCCTATGATCTGGTCACGGCTGTAACGCAGCAGGGGCAGGGGGCTGTGCCCCTCAAGATAGGCGGCCGCATCCGTGTCAGCCATAGCAGGCACTGCGACAACGAAAGGATCGCGCAGCACCGGATATTCGATCAGATCGTCCTGATCGAACTGGGGACGCGCGGCGATGCCGATGTCCACATCCTGATCACGCAACATCTGCAGGGTTTCATGGCTGGGGCGTGTGAGATGGCGGAAGGTACAGTTGGGCATGGCGGCGCTGAGCAGCCGGGCCAGTTCCGGGGCGATTTCACTGTCAAAGTCCTCAACCACTGCAAGGGACAAGGCCCTCGTGTCCGCCATCCGCCCGCTTTGCGCCTCGATCTCAGCGCGGCGCAGGATCTGCATCGCTTCGTCGACATGGCGCAGAAACATCGCCCCTGAAGGCGTCAGGCGCATGGGGCGCCGTCCGTGATCAAACAGGCTGACCCCCAGCGCGGTCTCAAGCTGGCGCAGGTGATGCGACACGGTACTGATCGACAGGGTTGCCTCTTGCGCGGCGTCCTGCACCGATCCGCTGCGCGCCGCCAGTTGAAACACTTCAAGCCATTTCAGGCTAAGTCGAGATTTCTTCATCGCGTTTTCCTGTAAGGCGGGGCCATACCTAAGCCTTCAAAGGAAACATTCTAAAATATCGAATGTAAAGCGCGTTCGTGATCAGGCAGCCTTACGTCGCCTGGAAAGATGGGCCTGCGTCTCTGCCCAGATTGAAGGCAGAATGCTGAGCGACGAGGTGATGGAGTCGTGTTCGCCCGAGTGGAGAGCAGTTTCAGCTGAGCCCAAGGCCTGTTGAAGCCGCATCGCGCCTACCGTCGCGGCAAGCCCCGCGAACTGATGGAGGTCGGTGATCAACGGGGCAGGATCGTCTGGGGTCAGGGCTGGCAATCTCGAAAACAAGGCGTCCCCTTCGGCTTCAAACCCATCCAGAAGATCGCTGATCTTGTCATCGCTGAGGCTGGTGCGCAGTTCTTTCAGGCGTTGGGGATCAATCATGGGATGCGCGCCAGGATCAACCTTGTTGAGCGGGACGCCAGCCAAAGCGGCACGCAACTCGGCACGACGCAGCGGTTTCATAAGGACACCATCAATGCCCGGGCTGGTGGCCAAGGTTGGCGTCGGATGGGCGCTGAGCGCCAAAATCCGCGAGTTGGCCGAGATGCCATTGCCCTGACGGATGCGTCGGGCGGCTTCGCTCCCGTCCATCACGGGCATCGATATATCCATCAGGATCAGATCAAACCGCTGTTCTGTGGCCAGTTCCACGCCCTCGGCCCCGTTTGTGGCCTGCCAGACACGGTGACCGTCCTGGCGCAGCATTTCTTCCAGAACGGTGCGATTGATCGGGTTGTCTTCGACAATCAGGATGTCCATCGGCACATCGGGCAGGGTGGCTTGCCGGGGCTCGGGGCGGGTGGATTCACTGGCCGGGGGCAGAGGCAGGCGCACCCAGAAAACACTGCCCAGGCCCGGTTCGCTTTCTAGCCCCAGATCGCCCCCCATCAACTCGACCAGATGGCGAACAATACCCAAACCAAGGCCCGATCCTTCGATGGCCTGCGCGCCGCTTTCCAATCGGACGAAATCATCGAAGATACGGGCGTGATCAGCCTTGTCTATGCCGATCCCGGTATCGGTGATCTGAAACTCCACCAGGTCCGGATCATTGGGAACACAGCGGCAGGCTTCGATCGTGATCTGACCATTCTCGGTAAACTTGATGGCATTGCTGATCAGGTTCAACAACACCTGATGCACGCGATTAGGGTCTCCCCGGACAACGCCCAATGGGTCGGTCGGGGGTGGGGCGTGATGCAATGTGTTGCCCCGCAAATTGCCGCTGAGGCCCTGTTCGCGCAGCAGTTTCTTGACCAGCTTGTCGAGGTCAAACACTTCGTCATTCAGGCTGAGCGCACCTTGCTGGGCCTGGGTGATATCCAAGGCATCGTTGATCTGGGTTAGAAGGGCCTGTCCCGAACTTTGCATGATCTTGGTCAGCTTGGCTTGTTCTTTGCTGAGTTTGGTGTCCTGCAACAGGTCCAACGTCCCCAGAAGGCCGTTCAGCGGCGTGCGCATTTCGTGGCTGATCATACCCAGAAACCGCGCCTTAGCTTTCTCGCCCGACAGCGCGGTGTCGCGTGCGGCCAGCACTTCGGCCTGATCCGCCAGACGTCGGGCAATGTTGCGAATAAAGCAGATCACGACAGTCTGACCGCCTCGCTTGGCCCGGTCATTGGACAGTTCAACCGGCAACCGTGTGCCTTTGGCAGTTTGCGCGATGACATTGGCACAGAGGTTCGGGCCGGTTTCGCAGGACTTCTGCAACATCTCGGCGCTGACCCGATTGACCACACCATTGGGATCTTTGCGCAAGAGGACCTGATCGATGCGGGTCGAGGGAGACGGGCTGTCCCCGTCAAAAAACAAGGCTTCTGCCGCACGATTGGTATCTATGATGCGACCATCCGGGCACACCACCATCACCGCATCCTGCGAGGTGTTCAGGATGGTCTCAAGCCGCTTCAAGGTTGTCTGGTTTTCCAGGGCGCGATGACGATACAGCCGGTAAAGCTGCCACAGCAACAAGGTCAGAGACATCAAGGCAAGGAGCAATGCCACGCTCAACAAGCTGACCTGCAAAAGACGGTTTTCCAGCGTACGGCGTTCAGCCAGCGTCGCAAGCCGATCTGCTGTGACAGCAATGTCGAGCAGTTCTGCAATGGGCGTGCCAAGATTCGCGGTCAGGCGTTCCAACGCGATCTGCCTCTCCACAGATTGTCCGGAGGATTCGGCAAGCTGCGCCTCTACCGTTTGAATGGTATCGTTGATCCGTCCAAGCGGTGTCGCAGCGGCGTCTCCAAGCAGGTCCAGGTATTCGGGGTTAGAGGTGATCAGGTCTGCCTGTTGCGTCAGTGCAGCAATCTGCTTTTCCACGTCAACGGCACTTTCAGGCAGGTCCGGCTGATATCGATAAAGCGATTCATGTAGTTTGAGTTGCTCAACCTCCAGCCGCGAAATGGAACGGATCAGGTCGTCTTTTTGGGTGGTCAGGTAATCGTCAAGTTGCAAAAAGACTTGCGTGGTCAACACGATGGTAACCACCAACAACAATGCCGACAGACCACTGAACAGGGTCAGTTGCACCCGGCGGCCGATCCGCCATCTGCCGAGCTGGGCTGGCGTCATGATGCCCTCATCTGTGGTGACTGGCCTCTAATGGCAAAAAAAGGTATGATAGGGACGCTGTTTGTTCTTTGCAAACATCTCTGGCACACACTATTGGGGGCTGGGGGCCTTTTTCGCGGTAATTATGACCTTTTTCTGTTAAAGAACGCCCCGTCAGGCCAAAGGATCGAATTCCCGATGCCCAAGCTGCTCTTGGCTGATGATCACGCTCTGGTGCGCGAAACACTGGCTGATTACCTGCGCCATCAAGGTGGATTTCAGGTTGTCAGCGCGCCCAGCCTTGAGCAGGCGTGCCATGATTACTCGGCGTTCGCTCCATTTGATCTGATCTTGCTGGATTACTCGATGCCGGGAATGGACCAACTGGCTGGCCTGGCACGGATGCGGCAATTGGCGAACTGTCCGGTGGCCATTCTGTCTGGCACGGCGCCGCGGGATGTGGCACGCCGTGCATTGCGCGACGGCGCGGCAGGTTTCCTGCCCAAGACACTTGCGCCCATGGATATGGTGGCCGCGGTACGGGAAATGCTGGCCGGTGACGTCTATATGCCGATCGAGTTTTTGTCTGATCCGGCACAAGGTGGTCTGAGCATCGCCTTGACCCCACGCGAACTGGACGTGCTGCGCGGGATCAGCCATGGCAAATCCAACAAGGAAATCGCCCGTGATCTGAAGATTCAGGAGGTCACGGTCAAATTGCATCTCAAGACACTGTCGCGCAAACTCGGCGCGCGCAATCGCACCCATGCCGCCATGCTGGCGCGTGATCAGGGGCTGTGCTGAAACGGGGTTTACCTTGGCCTACCTCGCGTGTTTAACCACGGCAGGATGAAGCGCGAACGCACATATTCGATGGAAGATTTCTTCGGCGCGCTGCTGTTGATCGGAGCTTTGTTTGCCCTGGGGCTGTTCAATTTCCGATCTGACGAACCCCTTGTCGAGGCTGGAATCCGCGCCCAAGCCAATGCGATCACCACCGAAAGCGTTCATGGGCTGCGCGCCATCGTGGACGGGCGCAACATCACCCTGACCGGACTGGCCGACAGTGAGGTCGAAAAAGACGACATTTTGGGCCAATTGCGCAAGATCGAAGGCCGCGGCAAGCTGCGCTCGGAAGTGACGTTGTTGGAACGTATAGAGCCATTTGCCTTGGGCGCGCGGCTGGAAGAGGGCGGTGATATCAAATTCACCGGCGGTGTCCCAAGCGAAGCCGTGCGCGACGCCCTGCGTCAGGATTTTGGCGAAGGGGTTGACGCGCTGACACTCGCCTCTGGTTCACCGGATGAACACTGGCCTAATGTCGCCACCGCCGGTCTGAGGGGTTTGTCACAGTTGGATCATGGGATCCTTAAGCTGCAGGACCAGACAGTACGCCTGACCGGTGATGCATTGACTCCGGACATCAGGGATCGCGCCCTATTGCTGATCGAAGACCTGCCAGAGGGTTACGTGGTATCCCATAAGATCGTCGTGCTGGATGATGGCACGCCCCTGCGTCTGAACGCGGCACGCAGCGAGGGCGGCACGCCCAGCCTGTCCGGCAAGCTGCCTGCAGAACTTGTCGGGCAATTGCCGACCACCGAGGGGGCCGAAATCGCAGCCTCGCCCTTGCCCGTTCCGTTCGAGGGTTGGGGGCAGGGGGTCTTGCAGGGGGTCGGTGCGTTAGAGCATCTGCATTCTGGCCATCTGGCGGTGATCGGGCGCAGCCTGACCTTGACCGGCGATGCCTGGTCGCAAGAGGCTTATGATAAGGTGATGGCCACGCTTGAGGGGCTGCCATCCCGAATGCAGGTCTCTGCCGATATCACGCTGGCCGATAGTGGCGCGCCTTTCGGATTAACACTCGAAGTGGCGGATGGCATTGGTGTTGCCTCCGGCAAGGTGCCCCGCAGCCTGTCGTCGCCGGTTCTTTCCGCCCTGATTGGCGTACCCCTTGAAGACGATGGGCTTGAGATTGCGCGCATTTCACCCGGCCAGGTATGGTGGGACGCGGCCAGCATCGGGGCTGAGGGGCTAAGCATGAGCGAAAGTGGCACCCTGAAATTCGATGGCACCACGCTGAGCCTGAACGCACTGGTACAAGACCCACTTGCTGCCGAAGAGTTAACCATGCATCTGGCCGGACTGCCCGAGGGGGTGGAACTGGCGCTGGATCTCACGTTGATCGATGATGGAACGCCGGTGCGTTTGACGCTCGATTTCGATGGCAAGAATGCGAGCGCGTCGGGCAAGCTACCCGATAGCCTGACCCTTACCATGCTGAGTGACGCGCTTGGCGTGGAGCTGCTTGAAGATACTTTGATCATCACACCCAACCCACCGCCGCTGAATTGGCAGGCGGCGGCGATCACGGGGGCAGACGCCCTGACCTTGTTTGCCCGAGGGCGGCTGGAACTGACAGGTGATCAGCTTCTGCTCAGAGGCACGGTGCTTAACCCGGCCCGTGAACGCGAGGTGTTGACGCGTCTGGAAAACCTGCCCGCCGGCTACAGCGCCATGACTGACCTGACCTTTCAGGACGATGGCCGCCCGTTTGCGTTCCGTTTAGACTTCGACGGTCACCGCGCCACGCTCAGTGGGAAAACCCCCAGTGACCTTGGTCCGGCGTCGCAGGCGGCGATCCTTGGATACCCGGTGACAGCAGACGCCCTGGACTTCGCGGCTATCCCGGCCGACGCCGAGTGGTGGATCGCAGCACGCGCCAGCCTCAAGGCTTTGTCCCTGCTGCAGAAAGGGACGCTTAGCATGGACGCGCATCAGATTACGCTGACCGGCACCGCCGGGGACACCAGTCGAGCAGATACCGTCACCAAGCAGCTTGCCGTTTTTGAGGAAGATTTCAAACTCACTCTTGAGATCACCGCACCCTGAAGGCTGGCAAACAAAAAAGGCCCCCGCATCCATCCGGTTGCGGGGGCCATTCAATTCTGTCAGAAGATTATGCCCGGCGACGACGGCGTCCACCCGAGCGACCACCGCGACCACCTTCTTCGCCCTCGGCCGATGGCGCCTTGTTGGTGCGAATCCAGGCCGCGCCGTGCGGGTCATTGTCGGTCAGGAAGTTGGCGGCACGAATGGCCTCCATTTCCTTGCCCGCACGTGGTTTCGTCGACCCAAGGCCGAAGAGCTGGCAGAAGGTTTCGTCATCCATGTCCTCGGGAATCACGATGCCAGCCGCCTCGGCCGCGGCGCGCTTGGCGTCTTTTTCGGCCTGTTTCACGGGCAGGGCGACAGGATTCATGATTGCCGATGTCATACCTGCGCCCATCGCCATAGGCAGGAAAGCGTTGTTGATGCCGTGACGGTTGGGCAGGCCAAAGCTGATGTTGGAGGCACCACAGGTGGTGTTCACGCCCAGTTCCTCGCGCAGTTTGCGCACCAGCGTAAAGACCTGCAGACCAGCCGTGCCCATCGCACCAATCGGCATCACCAGCGGATCAACCACGATATCGTGGGCCGGAATGCCAAAGTCAGCAGCGCGCTCAACGATCTTCTTGGCCACCGCAAAGCGTACTTCGGGGTCTTCGGAAATACCGGTGTCATCGTTCGAGATAGCAACCACCGGAACATTGTATTTCTTCACCAATGGAAGAACGAATTCCAGGCGGTCTTCTTCGCCGGTGACCGAGTTCAGCAGGGGGCGGCCTTCACAGGCCTGCAAACCCGCTTCCAAGGCGGCAGGAACGGAACTGTCGATGCACAACGGCACATCAACCAGACCTTGCACCAGCTCGATCATCTTGGTCATCAGCGGTGGTTCGGTCTCGTTCGGGTTGGGGTTGGAATTGTAGACCACGCCCGCGTTCACATCGAGAACTGTCGCCCCGGCCGCAACCTGCGCCACCGCATCCGCCTCAACGGTCGAAAAATCACCGGCTTCCAATTCGGCCGCCAGTTTCTTGCGGCCCGTGGGGTTGATGCGCTCGCCAATCACGCAGAAGGGCTGATCAAAGCCGATGATGGCGGTCTTGGTTTTGCTCTCAACAATGGTGCGGGTCATTTATTTATCCTTGTTGGTTGGCGGGTACGCCCGAGGCGCCGCCGTTTTCAATCGCCCAGTTGGCGTTGGTCTTGATCCCGCCCAGCGGGAAGAAATGCACCGACTCGATGTTGAAATCGGGGTTCTCTGCCTTGTGATCGGCCAGAGCTTTCACGATCTCGTCCGGCTCATAGGGCAAAAGCAGCTTTGAAACGTCCATCGCGCGCCGCTGCAGCACTTTAAGAGAGGGGCCAACACCGCAGGCAATCGCAAACTTAATCAGGGTTTGCAGCTTGGCCGGACCGGCAATGCCAATATGAACAGGCAGATCGATCCCGGCGGCGCTAAGGCTGTTGGCCCAGTTGATCACCGGATACGCGTCAAACGAGAATTGCGTGGCCAGGGCCATCTTCGCATCCGATGTTTCCGAGAATTTCTGCTTCCATTGCAGGGCTTCGTCGATATTGCGGGTGCCGCCATCGGGATCGATGTCGCGGTTGCCTTCGGGGTGACCTGCTACGTGCAGGCGTTTGAAGCCGGCCTTGCCGAATTCGCCACTTTCCAGCAGCTGCATAGAACTGTCAAAGTCACCATGCGGCTCGGTCACACCACCAGCCAAAAGAAGGGCCTGATCAACACCGGCCTCACCTTGATAGCGCGCGATCCAGTCGGCCAGCGTGGCCTGATCCTTGATGATGCGCGCCGGGAAATGCGGCATCACCGGATAGCCATCCTCGGCCAAACGCTTGGCAGTGGCGACCATGTCTTCGATCGGGGTGCCCTCGATATGGGCTATGTAGACGCGCGTGCCTTCGGGCAGCAGATCGCGGAAGTTCTCTACCTTTTCGGCGGTGCGTGGCATCACCTCGATCGAGTATCCCTTGAGGAACGCCTCGACATTGCCATTCACAGGTTTGTCAATGGCGCTTTCACGCTTGCGGAAATTCAACAAAGCCATAGCGGCCTCCCAAAAAGAGCGATTGCTCATGCCCATCCATCATTGGCGATCAGGGCCTTGATCCGGTCCTGGTCATATTCTGCATCGAGACGCGCGGCCTCGGCTTCCACCACGTCATTTGCCTCACCCTCGACAGAGTAGGGTGCTGCCTTGCGCCACTCGGCGAGGTATTCATCTGTTCCGGCAGCGCCGGTCTTCATCGCTGCCCGGTCAATGGCCTGCTCAAACCGCTCGGGCAGTTGTTTTTTGGTGCCGCGACGGCCCTTGCCCACGATCACTTGCGCGGGAATATCGCGCCAGTAAACAACAGTGACATCAACCATAGCTGATTCCTCTTTCTCAGTTGTCCCTATCTAGGGCACATGGCGGCACATTCACGGTCGGTTTTCGACTTCATGCATTCTCACAGCGACGCATTTGTCCTATGCGATCCGACGTGACCTTTCTACCGTCCTGCCTGTGAAAGTTTCTCATAACCATTTTCGGCACCGCAAGGGATTGCGCCGTCTCTGGAAGACTCCTATCTTGATCCCAACTCGAAATGGAGGGCGTGACGTCATGGCGCCCAAGCGTCCCAATGGTGCGGGCGCGATCCCTGAACAGGTTGAGAGCCCCGCACTCAACCCAGCTGGTGCAGCATCTCCGCTCTATGCGGCATTGGATCTGGGAACAAACAGTTGCAGAATGCTGATTGCCGAACCGCGCGGCACTCAGTTTAAAGTCGTGGATAGCTTCTCCAAATCGGTTCAACTTGGGGCCGGGCTTGAGCATTCGGGCCGATTGTCCCGTTCGTCCATCTACCGCACCATTCAGGCGCTGCGCGTCTGCCGCCAGAAACTCAAGCGCCACAAGGTCAAACGCATGCGCCTCGTTGCAACCGAGGCTTGCCGACGTGCGACAAACGGGGCCGAATTCATGTCGCGCGTACGCCGCGAAACCGGCCTGACCCTGGACATCATCGACCCGCAGGAAGAGGCACAATTGGCCGTGGTGTCCTGTGCGCCGCTGGTGGCGCCCAGCACCGATCAATTGCTGGTGGTCGATATCGGCGGGGGCTCGACCGAACTGGTCTGGATTGACCTGACCAAGGTCGCGCGCACAGACCGCGCACAATCGATCATGCGCATGCATTCGGGATTTCAGACGCCTCCTGGCATTGAAGGAGCCAAGGTGGTCGACTGGATCAGTGTCCCGCTGGGCGTGGCTACCCTGCGGGATCAGTTCAACGATGTTGAAGACGATGCCGCGCGCTTTGCCCTGATGAGCTGGTATTTCGAGGAAAACCTGGCCGAGTTTGCGCCCTATAAGAACGAACAGCCCCGCGACGGGTTCCAGATCGTTGGCACCTCGGGCACGGTGACCACAGTCGCGGCCAGCCACCTGGGCTTGAAACGTTATGATCGAAACAAGGTTGACGGCCTGACCATGACCAGCGACGAGATCGACGCGGTGATCCGCCGCTACCTGACACTGGGCGAGGCGGGACGGCGCAAGGATCCTCGTATCGGGCAGGACCGTCAGGCGCTCATCATGTCCGGTTCGGCGATCCTTCAGGCGCTGCTTCGGTGCTGGCCAACGGATCGCCTGTCCGTTGCGGACCGGGGCCTGCGCGAAGGGATGCTCTATGCCCAGATGGCGGCTGATGGCGTGCTGAACGACAAAGGAGACTGAGCCATGGCCAAGGGACCAGATGGCAAAAACACCTCGGGGCGTGGTCAGCGTGACCTGACCGTAAAGGTCAAGACGGCACGCGGGCGGCGCTCAAGCTCGACCCGGTGGTTGCAGCGGCAATTGAATGACCCTTATGTCAAGCGTGCGCAGACCGAAGGGTATCGCGGACGCGCGGCCTTCAAGATCATGGAACTGGATGACAAATTCCGCTTTCTGGTGCCCGGTGCGCGGGTGGTGGATCTGGGCTGTGCGCCCGGAGGGTGGTGCCAGGTGGCTGTGCCGCGCGTCAACGCATTAGGCGAAAAGTCAGGGAAGGCGCAGGGGCGTATTCTGGGCATTGACCTGCAAGAGGTGGAACCCTTGGCAGGCTGCGAATTTCACCAGCTCGATTTCATGGATGAAGGGGCCGATGACAAAGTCAAAAACTGGTTGGGTGGCAAGGCCGATGTGGTGATGTCGGATATGGCAGCCTCCAGTTCGGGGCACAAACAAACCGACCATCTGCGCATCATGGCGCTGTGCGAGGCAGCGGCGTACTTTGCCTTTGACGTTCTGGAAGAGGGCGGGACCTTCGTGTCCAAAGTGCTGGCGGGCGGAGCGGAGGGCGAATTGCAAAAGCTGCTGAAGCAACGGTTCACCAAAGTGGCCAATGTCAAACCCCCTGCCTCACGCTCGGACAGTTCAGAAAAATTCGTGGTCGCAACCGGGTTTCGAGGTTAACGGCCTGCATCAGGGTTGAGCGATTGGGCGGCTGCGATCTGTAAGACCAACAAGTCGGAACCGTGCGCGGCCCCATGCGTCACCGGACGATTGGCCATGTCATTTGCCAAATCTCCCTGGCGAATGAATTCGAACAGTCGGTGAAATTTGGGGGCCCTGAAAGTTTTGCGGGTCCGTTCCATGATGCTCTCCTGTCAGTTTTCAGGATTGTCATGACAGGAAAATAGGGCCTCAATGTAACGGGCCGCGTGCTTCTTTTGGGCGGGTTTCAGGCAGGTTTACTTAACCAGACGCAGATATGGCCGCTCGCTGGGATGGGCCGGCGCGTTGCCTTCGAAGGGCGTGGGGGCCTCGGCGAAGGCCATGCAGGCCTCTTCCGGCAAGGTCACAGGGGTCACGGTGCGATTGGTGATGCGAAACCGGCGCGGCACCCGGCCTGAAACCCCATCGGTGATGAAACAGCCCAAGGCGCGCGAGATATCTCCCAGGTCGCTGCGCAGCGGCAACAATACAAGACGCCCGGTCATCGCAGGCCGCCCGATCGACGAGGGGCTTTTTAGAGCAAGGTCAAGGATCGCGGGGCGCTCGAACAGATCGGCCAGAAGATCGGCAAGCTCTTCTCGGCCCGCAGGTTCAATAAAGGCGCTGAGCGGCATGCCCCGCACTTCCATACCCATCAGATCGCTCAGTTGAGAGCCCGCGATACGCATCCGCGCAAGCCCAGGCGCAATTTTTTCCACAATCAGCGCATTCTCCAAAAGCGGTTCGATACCGCGCGGGTCGATATCGGACCGGCGCGGGACATCGCCCATCTTGCGCATGCTTTGCCAATAGCTGACAAAGGAACCAAGGTGTTTTTCTCTTGAAATCCCGCTGCTTGGCCCGAGAGCTACGACATCGCTTGGATTGCAACTGTCCATCAATAATCACCCCTAAGTAGAATCGCCGATCCCCCTGCAAGCTAAATAATGGCACATTTGATTGCGCTTTTGTCTAAAAAAACCTCTCAATTGGTTAACCAGAAACGGAAAGCTCGTGCGCTCTGGTCGCAAAATCGGTTGTCAGTCTTGCGCAAAACCCAGTAGGAGAAGGCGCATTGCAACAAAAAGGAACGCCTGCGTGCTGCATTCGATGACCGCATTTGCCTCGGGCCAGGGACAGTTTGAAATCTATAGCTGGGCGTGGGAATTGCGCAGCGTGAATGGCAAGGGTCTGGATCTGCGCCTGCGGGTACCCGATTGGATCGACGGGCTGGAAACCGCATTACGCACACGTCTGGGCAAGGCCATGGCACGGGGCAACGTCACGTTGAACCTGCGGCTGAGTACCGAGGAGAAGGGCGGCGGTCAGGTGCTGAACAGCGCGCAACTGAACACGGTTCTCAGCGCGCTGGCCGAGGTGGAAACCCAGGCCATGGATCGCGGCGTGACACTGGCCCCGTCCAATGCGGTTGATATCCTTGCCTTGCGCGGCGTGATGGAAGCCGGGCGAGCCGAGGTAGACAGCACAGCCCTGTCAAAGGCGTTGCTTGAAGATTTTGAGGCGGTTTTGGAAAGTTTCCTCGCCATGCGCGCTCATGAGGGGGCGGCCTTGAGCAGTTTGATGGATGCGCAAATCACCGAGATCGCCGCTTTGACCGAAGCGTCGGCTACCGCTGCGGAAGCCCGTAAACCCGAAGCCGCCGAGGCCCTGCGCGCGGCCCTCGCGCGGGTCACCGAAAATGCCGATAACATTGACGAGGCGCGCATCGCGCAGGAGTTGGCCGTGCTGGCCGTCAAGGCCGATGTGACCGAAGAAATCGACCGGTTGCGCGCGCATGTGGCCGCCGCACGCGACCTCATCGCCGCAGGTTCACCCATCGGGCGCAAGCTGGATTTCCTGAGCCAGGAGTTTAATCGAGAAGCCAATACCCTGTGTTCCAAGGCACAGAGCCCCGCGTTGACCAAGATCGGGCTGGAGTTGAAAACAGTAATCGACCAAATGCGCGAACAGGTTCAGAATGTCGAATAACAAGAGGCAGAGAGCAGCATGAGCCAACGCAGAGGACTTCTTATCATTCTCAGCTCGCCATCCGGCGCGGGTAAATCGACCTTGTCCCGGCGCCTGCGCGAGTGGGATCCGACGATTGCCTTTTCGGTCTCGGCCACGACCCGCACCCCGCGCGAGGGCGAGGTGGACGGTCAGGACTATCACTTCATGAGTGAGAAACAGTTCAACGCCGACGTGGCAGAGGGTGATATGCTGGAACATGCCCATGTCTTTGGCAATTTCTACGGCTCACCCCGCGCGCCGGTGCAGGCGGCCATCGACACCGGGCGCGATGTTCTGTTCGACATTGACTGGCAAGGGGCGCAGCAGATTCAGAATTCTGCCCTTGGGCAGCACACTTTGTCGATTTTCATCCTGCCGCCTTCGATCACCGAACTGCATCGCCGTCTGATTAATCGGGGGCAGGACAGCGCCGAGGTGATCGCCAAACGGATGCGCAAAAGCTGGGATGAGATCAGTCATTGGGCCGAATATGATTATGTTCTGATCAATGACGATCTGGATGAGACGGACACACAATTGAAGTCCATCATCACCGCGGCCCGCTTGAAACGTCTGCAACAACCCGGGCTGAACGCCCATGTCAAGGCGCTCCATGCCGAGTTTGAGGATACACAATGACCCTTTATGCCCTGGACGGCCATGCACCACAGATTGCCGATGACACTTGGGTGGCGCCTGATGCGAACCTGATCGGTCAGGTGAACCTTGAAGAAGGCGCATCGGTCTGGTTCGGATGCACTTTGCGCGGTGATAACGAGCTGATCCTGATCGGGGCGGGTAGCAATGTGCAGGAAAACACCGTGATGCACACCGATATGGGCTATCCGCTGACCATCGGCGCGGGGTGCACCATTGGGCACAAGGCAATGCTGCATGGCTGTACCATTGGCGAAAACTCTCTGATCGGGATGGGTGCCACAGTGCTGAACGGGGCTACCATCGGTCGCAATTGCCTGATCGGGGCAGGGGCACTGATCACCGAAGGCAAGGATATTCCCGACGGGTCGCTGGTAATGGGCAGCCCCGGCAAGGTGGTGCGTCAGTTGAGCGAAGACGCCATTCAGGGCCTGCGCAACAGCGCGTTGCATTACCAACAAAACATGCGCCGCTTTCGCGCCGGTCTGACCGAGGTCTAGGGCGGCCGGGATGGTAAGCGCACTGGTCAGCCTGTGTCTTGCAATACCTATGCCTGCCGTGCTGATCGGGTCGCAAGACAGAATTATCGCTGCAAACCAGGGGGCTGCGGACCTGTTGGGCGATGGGCAACCCGATGCGCTGTCCGGCCGTCACTACATGACGATCCTGCGCCAACCCACCGTGCTCGACGCGGTTGAAGCAACCCTGCGCGACGGTCTGCCTCAGGAAACCCGATACCTTGCCAACGATGGCGCGCAGGATACGACGTTCGTAACCCGCTGCGCCAGCGTGGAGACGGGACAGGGGCAGGGCGTTCTGGTCAGCTTTGAGGACATCACCCATTTTCAGCAGGCCAGCCAGATGCGCCGCGATTTTGTAGCAAATGTCAGCCACGAATTACGCAGCCCTTTGACAGCCCTTATGGGTTTCATCGAAACCCTGCGCGGACCAGCCCGCAATGACAAAGAGGCCAGCACGCGGTTTCTGGATATCATGCAGGACGAGGCCGAGCGGATGGAACGACTGGTCCGCGATCTGCTGTCTCTCAGCCGTGTCGAAGCACAGGAACGCGTACGTCCACAGACCACAGTGGATCTGTGTGAGATTGTACACTCCGTGCTTCAGACATTGACGCCCCTTGGGCGTGAAACCAACGTATCCCTCAATTCTATAACGCCTGAGGACGACGCGCTTGTGGTGCGGGGCGACCCTGACCAGCTGCGTCAGGTTTTGACAAATCTGGTGGAAAACGCGATCAAATACGGTGGGCCGGACAGGGCTGTGCATGTCACGCTGAAGACCTCGGAAAACGATCCGCTTGTTCTTGGCCCGGCGGCCCATCTGACAGTGCAGGATGAGGGCCCGGGTTTTGAAGCAGTGCATATTCCCCGCCTGACCGAGCGATTCTACCGTGTCGACAACCACCGATCCCGCGAAATGGGGGGGACGGGCCTGGGTCTGGCCATCGTCAAGCATATCCTGAACCGTCATCGCGGGCGTTTGCGGATTTCCAGTGCGGTCGGAAAAGGCAGTGAATTCAGGGCTATTTTGCCTTTGTAGCAGGGCATTACATCGCCGCCCTTTGGAACAGCGCCGTTTCTTTGCTGTCGTCATAAAACCGTTACAAAAACGTAACAAAAGCGTAGTGCCGGGCCGTTATGCCCCGGGACAGAGCCGCGATCTGCTTGCGGCCGGTTTTATGCAAAAACAGGAGCGTTTCGCATGTCCCTTCTCAAAATCTCCGCCTCGGCCACAGCCATTGCCGCCCTTTCGGCCACTGCCGCGATGGCGCGTGACAATGTTCAGGTTGCCGGGTCGTCCACCGTGCTGCCTTATGCCTCGATTGTCGCCGAAGCCTTCGGTGAGAACTTTGACTTCCCCACACCGGTTGTTGAATCGGGCGGGTCGTCTGCCGGTCTGAAGCGCTTCTGCGAAGGTGTTGGTGAAAACACGATCGACATTGCAAACGCATCACGTGCGATCCGCGAAAAAGAAGTCAAAGCCTGTGCAGAAAATGGCGTGACCGACATCATCGAAGTGCGCATCGGGTATGATGGTATTGTCTTTGCCAGCCAGAAATCTGGCCCCGCCTTCACCGAATTCCAAGCAGTGGACTGGTTCAACGCCCTGGGCCCAAAAGTTATGGTTGACGGTGCGCTGGTGGATAACCCGCATACCACCTGGGCCGATGTGAACCCTGATCTGCCCGCCGTTGAAATCGCTGCCTTCATTCCGGGAACCAAGCATGGTACCCGCGAGGTCTTCGAAGAAAAAGTGATCGCTGTGGGCTGTGAAGAATCCGGCGCGATGGCGGCTATGATGGAAGCGGGCATGTCCGAGGATGACGCCGAGGATGCCTGCATTAAAGTGCGCACCGACGGTAAGTCTGTGGATATCGATGGTGACTATACGGAAACCCTCGCCCGTATCGACAGCAACCAGGACGGCATTGGCGTCTTTGGCCTGGCTTTCTATGAAAACAACACCGACACCCTGAAAGTGGCCACCATGGGCGGCATCAGCCCGTCGACCGAAACCATCGCTTCGGGCGAGTACCCGGTGTCACGCCCGTTGTTCTTCTACATCAAGAAAGCTCATATGGGCGTTATCCCCGGCCTCAAGGAATTCGCTGAATTCTTTGTCTCGGATGAAATCGCCGGTCCCGACGGCCCTCTGGCAGAATACGGTCTGGTATCCGATCCTGAGCTGGCAGCAACGCAAGCTGTCGTGTCAGACGAATCCGTCATGGGCGGCGGAAGCTAAGCGACCCAATCGCGAGGTGGCGCATCCCTGCGCCGCCTCAACCCTTTGACTGCGGAGCTGCCATGCCCACCTTCACGATTGTTCTGATCCTGCTGACGATTGCAGTGGCAGGGTTTTTCATCGGCCGCGCCCGCGCCCTGGCCGCAGGGCAGGGGGACGCTCGCATTCTCCACTCCCGACCGAATTACTATGGCGTCAATGTCGCGCTCAGTGCCGCGGTCCCGGGGTTCCTGATCCTCGGCACCTGGCTGATCGCGCAGCCACTGATCGTCGGCTCGTCGGTGCAAGGTCAGATCCCGCAAAGCGCCATCCCTGAAGACGGTTCGCTCAGCCTTATGATGAGTGACGTACGACGTGTGGCTGACGGGCTTGATTTTGCGGTGTCAAACGGGGCGATGACAGCCGAAGAGGCCACGGACATTCGCACCGAATTCACCAATGTCCGGGAGCGCCTGGCCAGTGTCGGCGTGGCGCTTGGCTCAAACGTCTCGGCCGAGGTGCTATTGGCCGCGCAGAGATACCGCGCGATGTCGAACACCGCCATCTGGGCCATGACCATCGTCGTGCTGTTGATGGGAGTCGCGGGCTTCCTTTACGCCTATAGACGTACCCACAAGGATTTTCGCGCGCGCAACGCCGTCGAGGCGGTGATCCGCACGCTGCTTGTGATGGCGGCCTCGATCGCCATTCTGACCACGCTGGGCATCGTGCTGTCGTTGATCTTCAACACCGTCGAGTTTTTCCGCGTTTATCCGGCCTCCGACTTCTTTGGCTCACTTACATGGTCGCCCAGCTTTGGTGGCGGGTCCGAACTGGGTATCTGGCCGCTTCTCTGGGGCACGCTTTACATCTCGGTGATTGCCCTTCTGGTCGCTGTACCCATCGGGCTTTTCGCCGCGATTTATCTGTCGGAATATGCGGGGCCGAAGCTGCGCTCTTTCGCTAAACCTCTTCTGGAGGTGTTGGCGGGCATTCCTACCATAGTTTATGGCCTCTTCGCACTGCTGACGGTCGGCCCAATGCTGATGAAGGTGTTCGGCGATGATGGCCTTGGTTGGATGCAGGCGGGAACAGCCGTGATGACCGCCGGGTTGGTGATGGGGATCATGCTGATCCCCTTCGTTTCCTCACTCAGTGATGACATCATCAACGCGGTTCCCCAGGCGATGCGCGATGGCTCCTACGGGCTTGGGGCCACCAAGTCCGAGACAATTCGCCAAGTGATCCTTCCGGCCGCCCTTCCGGGTATCGCCGGGGCGATCCTGCTGGCTGCCAGCCGCGCCATCGGCGAGACGATGATCGTGGTGCTTGGGGCAGGGGCCGCTGCAAGGCTCAGCCTGAACCCGTTTGACGCGATGACCACGATCACGGCCAAGATCGTCAGCCAGTTGACGGGCGATGCTGACTTTGCCAGCCCCGAAGCGCTGGTGGCCTTCGCCCTTGGCATGACGCTGTTCATCATCACGCTGGGGCTGAACGTGTTTGCCCTCTACATCGTCCGCAAGTACCGGGAGCAATACGAATGACCGACGCAACAGCCTCTCCCGCAGCCCGTCCCGTCAAGGGCGGCCTGATGAAACAAGACGAGCGTACCCGTCGCCGCAATGCCGCCGAAAAACGCTTTCGCGCCTATGGCCTGACGGCGATCTTCACCGGTTTGCTGTTCCTTGTGATCCTTCTGGCGACGATCATGGGCAACGGCACCGGTGCGTTCCAGCAAGCATTCCTGAATGTGCCGGTCTATCTGGACCCGGCCAAGCTGGACAAAAACGGTGCGCGTGACATTGATGATATCAAGAAAGTCTCGACCTTCGGCTATGCGCCACTGATCCAACAAGGGCTGTTGGACCAAGTGCAGGAAGCCGGGATTGAGACCGGGCTTTCCAAGCCCAAGGACATGAAGAACCTTATTTCGCCCTCGGCCGCAGCCCAGGTGCGCGACTACGTGATCAACAATCCCGATCGGATCGGCGAGACGGTGGATTTCCGCATCCTCGCGGCTTCGCGGGTGGACGGTTATCTGAAAGACCGGGTCAGCCGGGACACTATCGCCGAGGACAAGAACATCAACGTTGCCCAGTTGGATTTGGCGGATGCGCTGCTGGACAACGATATTCTGACCTCGGGGTTCAACCTTGCCTTCATCACCGGATCGGATGCCTCGGACAAGCGCCCAGAGCAAGCCGGTATGGGCGTGTCGATGATCGGGTCGTTCTTCATGATGCTGGTGGTATTGCTGCTGTCGCTGCCGATTGGCGTGGCGGCGTCCATCTACCTTGAAGAATTCGCGCCCAAGAACAAGTTCACCGACCTGATAGAGGTGAATATCTCGAACCTCGCCGCAGTACCGTCCATCGTGTTCGGAATTCTTGGTCTGGCCGTCTTCATCCAGTTTATGCACCTGCCGCAATCCGCCCCTCTGGTGGGTGGCTTGGTGCTGACGCTGATGACGCTGCCGACGATCATCATTTCGACCCGTGCGTCGCTGCGCGCTGTGCCGCCCTCGATCCGCGACGCGGCCCTTGGGGTGGGCGCGTCGAAAATGCAGGCGGTGTTCCACCATGTTCTGCCGCTGGCAATGCCCGGCATTCTGACCGGCACGATCATCGGTCTGGCCCAGGCCCTCGGGGAAACCGCACCACTTCTGCTGATAGGGATGGTGGGCTACATCGCCACCAACGCACCTGATGGCGTCGCGGCAGGGTTCCTTGACCCGAATTCGGCCATGCCAGCGCAGATTTATGAATGGGCCAAGCGTTCGGACCCGGCCTTTATCGAACGCGCCTGGGGCGGGATCATCATCCTTCTGGCCTTCCTTTTGACCATGAACCTTATCGCAATCCTGCTACGCCGCAGATTTGAGCGCCGCTGGTAAGAGCACGAGGACACCGATACAATGTATGACACACCACAGTCGGAGAGCAGTTTGGACCAGTCCACCTACAGATTCTCGGCCAAGAATGTTCAGGTTTATTATGGTGATAACCATGCCATCAAAGACGTGAATGTCGATCTGGACGATAAAACCGTCACCGCCTTCATCGGCCCCTCGGGCTGTGGAAAATCCACATTCCTGCGCTGTCTGAACCGGATGAATGATACGATTGATATTTGCCGGATCGAAGGTGACATCCTGTTGGATGGCGAAGACATCTATCACAAGCAGGTCGATCCCGTGCAACTGCGCGCCAAGGTCGGGATGGTGTTTCAAAAGCCGAACCCGTTCCCCAAATCGATCTATGACAACGTTGCTTACGGCCCGCGTATCCATGGCATGGCCCGCAACAAGGCCGAGCTGGACGAGATCGTTGAAAAATCGCTACGCCGCGCCGCGCTCTGGGACGAGGTTAAGGACCGTATCAGCGCCCCGGGCACTGGCCTCTCGGGTGGGCAGCAACAACGCTTGTGCATTGCCCGCGCCGTGGCCACGGCACCCGAAGTGCTGTTGATGGACGAACCGTGCTCGGCGCTTGACCCGATCGCGACCGCGCAGGTCGAAGAACTGATCGACGAACTGCGCCAAAGCTATTCGGTGGTGATCGTGACCCACTCGATGCAACAGGCCGCCCGCGTCAGCCAGAAAACAGCGTTTTTCCACCTGGGTCATCTGGTGGAATTTGGCGCAACCGAACAGATTTTCACAAACCCTACGGATGAGCGCACGGAAAGCTACATCACCGGACGGATCGGCTAAGGAGAGCTGCAATGAACGACGTGCATATTGCTTCGGCCTTTGATCGCGATCTCGAAGCGGTTCAGGCCCAGATCATGAAAATGGGCGGCCTTGTCGAACAGGCCATCATGGAGGCCGCAACCTCGTTGGAAATGCGCGATGAGGAAAAGGCAGAACAGGTCCGCGATAATGATCGCGCGATTGACGCGCTTGAGGAACAGATCAACCAGGCCGCTGCCACGGTGATTGCCCTGCGTGCGCCCATGGCCGAAGATTTGCGCGTGGTGCTGTCCGTGCTGAAGATCAGCGGCAACCTCGAACGGATCGGGGATTATGCCAAGAACATGGCCAAGCGCACCAACCTGCTGTCGCATATGCCCGAGATTGACGGGGCACCCGCCGCGTTGCGTCGCATGGCGCGCGAGGTCGAACTGATGCTGAAGGACGCGCTGGATGCCTATATCCAGCGCGATGCCGAACTGGCCCAATCGGTTGTCCAGCGCGATCACGATGTGGATCAGATGTATAATGCACTGTTCCGCGAATTCCTGACCTTCATGATGGAAGATCCGCGCAATATCACGCCTTGCATGCACCTGCATTTCATCGCCAAGAACACCGAGCGCATGGGCGATCACGTCACCGCCATTGCCGAGCAGGTGATCTATCTGGTCACCGGCGAACTGCCGGACGGTGCACGCCCCAAGCAAGATCAAACATCGATCGACCCAGAAATCGCCCCGGCGGCGCATTAGGGCAGGGGGTGGGTGAATGGAACAACCGACGGTTCTTCTGGTCGAAGATGAACGCGCGCAGCGCGAGGTACTGGCCTACAACCTTGAGGCCGAAGGGTTTCGTGTGTCGCATGCCGCGGATGGCGAAGAAGCTTTGCTGCTGGCGGACGAAGCCCCACCCGATCTGATCTTGCTGGATTGGATGTTGCCCAACCTGTCGGGTATCGAAGTCTGTCGCCAACTGAAAATCCGTCCCGAAACGCGCGGTGTGCCGATCATCATGATCTCGGCGCGTTCGGAAGAGGTGGATCGCGTGCGGGGCCTTGAAACCGGGGCGGATGATTATGTGATCAAGCCTTATTCAGTGGCCGAGCTAATGGCCCGGGTGCGCGCCCATCTGCGCCGTTCGCGCCCTTCGGTGGTGGGTGAGCGGTTGGAGTTTGACGACATCGTGCTGGACGCTGAAACTCACCGGGTCAGCCGCGCAGGCGAACAGTTGAAACTGGGCCCAACCGAGTTTCGCCTGCTGGCCACCTTCATGGAGAAACCCGGCCGGGTCTGGAGCCGTGACCAGCTGCTGGATCGGGTCTGGGGGCGCGATATCTATGTGGATTCGCGCACCGTGGACGTCCACATCGGGCGCCTGCGCAAAGCGCTGTGCCAGTTTGGCGGCGATGATCCGCTGCGCACGGTTCGCGGTGCGGGCTATGCGCTGGGGTAACGGTTATCGGGGCAGAGGGTCTTCCTCGGTTTCCGCCTGACCGGCCAGCCAGTCACGAAATTTTTTCAGGGCTGGATCATTAGAGGCCTCCACAGGCCAGACCAGATGATACGCCCCCCTGCTTTCTACGGGTCCACCCCAGACGGCCACAAGTCGGCCACTGGCCAGATCCTGTTCGACGAGGTAATCCGGCAGCAAGGCCACTCCCAACCCATGCAGCGCCGCTTGCAGAAGGGTCGAGAACTGATCATGCACCGTGCCTGCCGGGTGCTCCGGCGTAACGTTTTGTGCGGTGAACCAATCCGTCCAGGCATCCGGACGGCTGGCGATATGCAACAAGGGTAGGGACTGGATGTCACGTGGATGGGCAAGGGTTCTACCCCTCAACAGGTCCGGTGCGGCCACGGCGATCACCGCCTCGGGTTTCAATCGCAGCCGTTCCGTATCCGGTGACATATCACTCCCAAATTGTATCGCAGCATCAAATGGTTCTGTTGCGAAATTAAACTTTTCTATGCGTGTTGACAGGTTGATTGTCACCTCAGGGTGTTGGCGCGCAAAATCGGCGAGGCGCGGAACCAGCCAGCGCATCCCGAAGGTCGGCAAGATTGCAAGGTTGATTGTCCCACCCGAGGGGTTCAGGCTCAGTTTCATGGATGCTCGCGTGATCTGGGCAAGGGCCTGACGTATTTCCTCGGCATAGGTTTCGGCTTCAGGAGTGAGGGTTAAGCGTCTGGACTTGCGAATAAAAAGGCTTTGACCAAGCTGCTCTTCCAATGTGCGCAATTGACGGCTTATGGCACCTTGTGTCTGATTCAACTCATCAGCCACAGCCGTGGCACTCCCCAAACGATCCAACGCCTCAAGAGCCCGCAGCGACGGAATGGAGGGCAGGAATCGGCGGGGTGCATTCATACTTGCGCTTTGCTCATGTTATTATGCGTTAATCTCGCTGTTTTTGCGCTTTTTAATGCGGTATACGCACGCAAAAGGCAATAAATATTACCCAAACCTCATACAAGGAATTATCGAAATGAGCTTGGACACCCCCAAACTGACCGCCAAGGACGCCCCTGATCTGGGCACGTTTGACTGGGCCGATCCCTTGCGACTGTCCGACCAACTTGACGAAGACGAACGTATGATGGCCGAAAGTGCGCAGGCATATTGCCAGGAAAAGCTGCAACCCCGCGTGGTCAAGGCCTATGCGGATGAACAGACCGACCCCGAGATTTTTCGCGAAATGGGGCAAATGGGCTTGTTGGGCACCACGATCCCCGAGGCCTATGGCGGTCTTGGGGCGGGCTATGTCAGCTATGGTCTGGTCGCGCGTGAGGTTGAGCGGGTGGATAGCGGCTATCGCTCGATGATGTCTGTGCAGTCCTCCTTGGTGATGTATCCGATCTATGCCTATGGCTCGGAAGAGCAGCGCCAGAAATACCTGCCAAAGCTGGCCAGTGGCGAGTTCATCGGTTGTTTTGGCCTGACCGAGCCGGATGCCGGCAGTGATCCGGCGGGGATGAAGACTCGCGCAGAAAAGATCGACGGGGGTTACCGCCTGACCGGATCAAAAATGTGGATTTCCAACTCACCGATTGCCGATGTGTTCATCGTCTGGGCCAAGTCCGATGCACATGATGGCAAAATCCGTGGCTTCGTGCTTGAGAAGGGGATGGCAGGATTGAGTGCGCCTAAGATCGACAACAAGCTCAGCCTGCGCGCTTCCATCACCGGTGAGATCGTCATGGAAGGGGTTGAAGTCGGTGAAGACGCCTTATTGCCGAACATACAGGGCCTTAAAGGGCCTTTTGGATGTTTGAACCGGGCGCGGTATGGCATCGCCTGGGGGGTGATGGGGGCCGCCGAGTTCTGCTGGCACGCTGCACGGCAATACGGGCTTGACCGGCATCAGTTCAAACGCCCATTGGCGCAAACGCAGCTGTTCCAGAAGAAACTGGCCGATATGCAAACCGAAATCACGCTGGGCTTGCAGGCCTGCCTGCAGGTCGGGCGCCTGATGGACGCCGCCAATGCAGCGCCTGAAATGATCAGCCTGATCAAGCGCAACAACTGCGGAAAAGCCCTTGATATTGCGCGTCATTCCCGTGATATGCATGGCGGGAACGGGATCTCGGGCGACTTTCAGGTGATCCGCCACATGATGAACCTTGAGACGGTGAACACCTATGAAGGGACGCATGATGTGCATGCATTGATCCTGGGACGGGCGCAAACCGGTCTGCAGGCGTTTTTCTGATCGAAATGAAGGCGCGCGGGGTGTCGGGCGGAACCTGTGTCGGATCACCCCGACAGTGAGACTGCAATTTTAAGGAAATCAGAATTTTAGGTTTTGGGGTCCTGAGGCACTCTCCAGAGGCAAAATTCGCTCAAGGCTCGTGCGTTGCGCGGAAAGAAGTGACACCGGGTTTTCGCGAAACGCTTTAATGAAAATCCCGGCTGGGGAAGAGGCGTTTTGCTTGATCGCGCGGATGCATGGCACGGGCCGGATAGCGGGCTTGTTTCGGGGTGTCATCTGCGCGGGGGCCTTCGGTTGTCAGGGCTTCGGGCAGTGGGTGACCCAGTTCTGACAGTTTATGAGACATATCCTGAACATCCTGGGCAATCAGGTGCACGACAATGCCCTCACGTTGCAGATAGCCAGATACCCGCAAAAGCCGCCCCCCCATGACGATACGGCGAAACCGTTCATAAATCTTTGGCCAGACAACGACGTTACTGACACCGGTTTCATCCTCTAATGTCAGGAAGATCACGCCAGAGGCGGTTCCCGGGCGCTGCCGGGTAATCACCAGCCCGCAAACGCTGTACCGCCCAAGCGCGATATGTTGCAAAGAGGCATGTGTGACCAACCCCGGCAGAGAGGGGCGCAACAGTTCCATTGGATGCGCCCGCAATGTCAGGCGGGTTGAGACATAATCCTCGACCACCTCTTCACCCAGCTGCATGGCTGGCAAATGCATCTGTGGCTCATCTATCGCCTCTCCATCTAGTGGATCATTGAACAGAGGCAGCGGATTGTGATCCCGGATTGCCTTGACCGCCCAAAGCGCATCACGACGGGCGAGGCCCATATCGGAAAATGCATCTGCCTCGGCAAGGCGCATCAGCACATCGGGCCGTAACCCGGCGCGCAGCCACAGCGCCTCGGGATCCGGATAACCATTGCCGCGTGCGGCCACGATCCAGCCGGCGTCTTCTTCCCTGACCCCTTTGATCTGGCGAAATCCCAGTCGCAGGGCAAGCGTGCCATCCGGGCGACGCTCTAACGTATTGTCCCATTCGGAATGGTTGACACAAATAGGGCGTGTTTCAACGTCGTGTTCGCGTGCATCGCGTACGATCTGGGCCGGGGCGTAAAACCCCATGGGCTGAGAATTGAGCAACGCGCAGGCAAACACCGCCGGATGATGACGTTTCAGCCAGGCCGACACATAGGCCAGCATGGCAAAAGCCGCTGCGTGGCTTTCGGGAAAGCCGTAATCGGCAAAGCCCTCGATCTGGGAAAAACAGCGGTCTGCCACCTCGGGGCTGTACCCGTTGTCCAGCATTCCCTTGATGAACTTTTCGCGAAAACTTCCGATGGTGCCCATCCGCCGGAAGGAGGCCAGAGACCGGCGCAGATGATCTGCTTCTTCGGCGGAAAACCCGGCCCCCACCACGGCGATCTGCATGGCCTGTTCCTGAAACAGGGGCACTCCCAATGTCCGCTCCGTGACCTTTTCCAACTCCGGACCAAAGGGTTCGGGTTTTTCCAGGCCATTGCGCCGCCGGATATAGGGCTGGACCATATCCCCCTGAATGGGACCGGGCCGCACAATGGCGACCTCGATCACCAGATCATAAAATTCGCGCGGACGCATGCGGGGCAGGAAATTCATCTGCGCCCGGCTTTCCACCTGAAAAACGCCAACCGCATCGGCGCGGCACAGCATGTCATAGGTGTCGGCATCCCCCTGTGGGACCGACGCAATGGTATGTGTCTGGCCTTCGTGGTGCTGCAAAAGTGCGAATGCCTTCTGCAGGCAGCTCAGCATTCCCAGCCCCAGAACATCGACTTTCAAAATACCAAGTGCATCGATGTCATCCTTGTCCCATTCGATGACCGTGCGGTCTTCCATCGCCGCGTTGGCAATGGGCGACAGTTCGTCCAGCCGCCCGCGTGTGATGACAAAGCCGCCAACATGCTGGGATAAATGGCGCGGGAATCCGATGATCTCACCGATCAGGCGAATGGTCTGCATCAGGCGGCGATCCTCTGGATCAAGGCCGAGTTCACGAATGCGATCCAGATCAACGCCGCCATTGGTCATGCCCCAGATCTGGCTGGACAGGCCCGAGGTCACGTCCTGGCTCAACCCCATGACCTTGCCCACTTCACGGATCGCAGCGCGGGAGCGGAAATGAATCAACGTGGCGCAAAGTCCCGCGCGGTGCCGGCCATATTTCTGATAGATCCACTGGATCACCTCTTCACGCCGTTCATGTTCGAAATCCACGTCGATATCCGGCGGCTCGCCCCTGTGTTTTGACACGAACCGTTCAAAAACCATGGCGATCATATCCGGACTGACATCGGTAATACCCAACAGGTAGCAAAGGATCGAATTCGCCGCTGATCCGCGCCCCTGACAGAGGATTCCCTGTGATCTGGCAAAATGCATGATGTCATGAACGGTCAGGAAATAGGCGGGAAACTTCAGCTCCTTTACCAAGGCCAGTTCTTTTTTCATAAGCTGGATCGCCCGCTCTGGCGGGCCAGCGGGGTAGCGGGTTTTAAGACCTTCATGGGCCAGACGTTCCAGGCGGGCCTGCGGTGTCTCGCCATCGTTATCTTCATGAGGATATTCATAGGACAGCTCCTCAAGGTCAAAGCTGCATCTGTTGGCAATCTCAAGCGTTCGCTGCAACGCGCCGGGATGGTTGCGAAACAACCGCGCCAGATCAGCCCCGGACTTCAAACGACGTTCGGCATTGGGCAGGGCGCGGGTTCCGATCTGATCGATGGTGATATGCTCGCGCATGCAGGTCAGCACATCGGCCAATTGCCTGCGGTTGGCGCGGTGCATCAAAACATCTCCAACCGCCACCATGGGGGCAGATGCCTTGTGCGCCAGCCGAGCACAGGCCGCCAGATAGGCCTGATCACTGCCGTCATACCGAGGGGCCGCGCCGAGAAACACATGATTGGAAAAATGACGCCTCATTGCCTGAATGTCAGGCGCAGCTTTGTCCAAACCCGTTTGCGGCAAGGCGATCAAAATCATGCCCTTGCAGGCGGTTATCATGTCTTTGCGATAGAGGTCGCACCGTCCTTTTTCGGCCCGGCGTTTGCCCAGTGTCAGCAACCGGGTCAGCCGTTTATAAGCCGCCCTGTTACAGGGCAAAGCAAGCCAATCCACGGAACTGTCCTGTAAAACCAAGCGACATCCAACAATCAGTTTGGGCAATGAAAATGAGGCCGGTTTCACAATCGGGTCAACCTGCCCAACCTCTTGCCGTGAAGAAGAATCAACCTGATGCTGGGAACGGATTTGCACCGCATCTTTTGCCTCGCGCTTCAGTTCGTTCAGGGCGCTCCACGCCCGCACCACCCCGGCCAGGGTATTGTGATCCGTTATGGCAATGGCCGACAGACCCAGTTCAGCCGCGCGCATCACCAATTCTTCGGGATGTGATGCCCCGGTCAGAAAGGTGAAATTCGTCGTCACGCAAAGCTCTGCATAGGCTTGCCCCTGCACATGGTGGTCCAGCATGTCCCGGCGAAAGGCTTCGACCGGACGATGGGTGCGGTTCACCTCGATCATGCGAATTCCCCCTGCACAAACCAGCCCGGGTTTTGCGGGGTGTAAAACAGCCACAGCCGTCGCCCCTGTTTGGTCTCCACCCGCCAGTAATCACGCATACCAGAGCGCCAGTTTTCATCCCCAAGCCACCATTCCGGCGCGATGCGTTCAGGGCCAGTGGCGCGACCTGTGGTCAGGGACATGCGCCGCCAGCGAAAGCGGGCCGGCGGGCGGGCACCTGTGGCGGCAATCGGTTCGGGCGAAAACAGGCAAAGTGGGCGTGGCTTTGCGCTGCTCCAGCCACTCTGCGGTTCAGAGTAAGCCGCAGAGGCGATCAGAAAGCTGCGCTCTGGAATATGGCTGTCTGCGGGCAGGAAACGCTGAATATTCTCCAGCCCGATACGCGTGCCAAGACGGCTGATCAGGTCGTCCAGCTTGTCCTTTCCGCGATCCGATACGTGGCTGACTTGCTGCACGGGTAATGCTTCGACCTGTGTCGCCTCAAGGCGCAATTGATCAATGCCAAACCCGGCCTCAACTTCGGCCAATCCACGCTCGAACAAGGGCAGGATGCGCTTGGGGTCTCGCAAGGGGCGGGCCATACGCAGTTCGACCTGTTGCCGATCCTGGTCCACCCGGCGCAACGTGATGCAAAGCATGCGCGCGCCCATTTCCTGTGCTTTCAGCTTTGCGCACAGCTGAACCAGCAAACGGTCGGTGCCGGCGATGACGTCACTCAGCAACCCAATCGGTTCAGGCAGTGTTATCCGCACGCCGTAATGCGGGGGGGCTGTCAGCGGTGTGATCTCTTCGGGCTGTGTGCCAAGGGCCTGATCAAGCCGCAGCAAAAGGCCGGGGCCAAAACGGCGGGTCAACGGCGCACGCGGGGCAGTCGCAAGGTCTCCAATCTTTCGCAACCCCAACCGCTGTAACGCGACCGAGGTCTTGTCCTCAAGGCGCAGCGCGGCCACGGGCAGGGCCTTGAGTGCCCCCAGCATATCGCCAGAGGGGGCAAGCCCCTCTCCATAATGGGCCAAGGCCCAGGCCGCGCCACGTGTATCCCCAATCCCGATTTGAACGGACAGCCCCGCCCGCAACAGCCGCCTGCGCATATCCGCGATCATGGCCTGCTCTCCGCCCCAAAGATGGGCGGATCCTGTAATGTCCAGAACCAGCCCATCCTCGCCTTCCATTCCGACCCAAGGGCAATACCGTGTCGCCCACCGACGCAGGATATGAAGAAACTGCTGGTCTTTTGCGGGATCGGCAGGGGCGCTTTGCAAGCTTGGGCAAAAGGCGCGGGCATCGGCATACGACATTCCCCGGTGCAACCCTTGCCGCGTGGCATCGCCGTTCAGGCAGTAAATCCGATTGGCGTTCTGCTGTTTCAGTGTCAGGGCAAAGGGGGCATCGATCAGGTGCTGGCGTAAAACCCGGTCACTTGCCAGCCGGGGAAACCATAATGAGACGACGCGACGTTGTATCCCATCGAACATGCCAAGCACCTAATGTTCCTGATTTGTTCTTAATAAGCTCCCATTTCTGCAGTGTCGAGTCTTTGGGGCCAAAAACAGGGCTGCACCGCCACCGGGTTTCTGCGGCATTGCTGCCCATGCCTTCGGGGATGATGGCCAATCCGGTGGCTTTTCCGTCCCGCGCGGCCAGTTGTAATCTTCGCCCTTCGGTCAGGCCGATGGGCTGACTCAGCGTCATAACAAGAAGCGTGACAGCCCCTGATCGCAACGCTTCTTCCGACACCGCCAAAACCTCTTTTGGGGTTTTGGCGTGACAGAGGGTCAGAACCGCCGGATCAATGAACCCGGCAAACCCATTTGGGTTAAGCTGCATGGTGTCCCAGGACTCGCGCACCCACAGAACTCTCCCACCAATCTGCGCCGCCAGTGTAAAGGCAAAAACATAGGCGCCAGACCCGCAAACTTCATGGGTCCGGGCATTCGCAGGTGGAAAGAAAGAAATATCAGGACCGTGCATGCCCAAGCTTTAGCAGCCCGTGACAGTATTGGAAAACATCAGAATGCCGCCAACCTTGAGGTTGGTTCTGTTGCCGCAAAAGATCAACCTAGTGCCCGCCACCCGTCAGTCCGACGCCGGCCAGCAGCACGCCCCAGACCTTCAGGCGCAGACCGACGGCCTTCACCACACCCGTGACACCGATCATGTGCCCCACAAATCCGTCCATATTGTTGGTGTAGGTTTGCACGATACAACCGCTGCCATCCAGCATGATCGCCTCATGCTCTTTGTGATTAAGCTCAAAGTAAGCCAGCACCGATCCACGTCGCAGACCGTTTTCTGCCTCCAGCAACTTGCCACCTGGTACCACCTGACCGGCTGCAATGGCGGGTTGGAACGCCACGATCCGGGCAGGCAGCACGGCGTTCTTGAACGACATGCTGACATTGCTGTCACAAGCGATTTCAGCAGGCATGCCCTCATACATCACACCTCGCGCAACTTGTGAAAACCCGGCCGTGATGCGCAGCGGCTGGCCCTCGGGCCGCTTGGGGATAATCACCATGGCGGGGCTGAGTATAAAGCTGGAAGCCGGGCTGCCGACACTCAGTGCCAGTTGCGTGACAACCCCGTCGGAGAAGGTTTTGACCTCGGTCTTGTCCAGCTCGACCTTGGCGGCGTCCACGGCGGCCTCGGCCGCTTTGCGTTGTGCGGGCAGGGTCTGATCTATATCGACCTGCGCCAGATCGCGCTGTATCGTCGCCGAGTCCAGTTCAGCCTCGGCCACTGTCACCTGCAGTTGAAGTTGTTCAACCACATTCTTGCTAACGACGTTCTGGCTCAGCAATTGCTGCTGATCGCCCAGATCATCCTGCAATTGTGCTAACGAAGCCTCGGCCTCGCTGACCACGGCCTGAGCCAGTTTCAGGCTGTCAGCGGCCTTGGCCTCGGCCGCTGTGATGCTGGCAAATTGGGCCTCGGCCTGCACCAGGGCTGCCCGTTGAGTGTCATCCTTGATGCGGAATAACACATCGCCGGATGACACGGTCTGTCCGTTCTCCACCAGAATCTCGGTCACCGGGCCAGTGGTTTGGGACACCACCGAAATGGTGCGGAAGGGCAGGAGGCCGGAATAAGATTTCGGGTGGAAATAAAAGATCGTCAGGAACAGCATGAACGCCATGGCAAGCCACAGGAATAACGCTGTCTTCATGTTCCAAAGCGTCATCGTCTCGCCGCGGCGTTTCAGCAGGAAATACTGGATGACGACAGGAAAGGAGGTGGCCAGCAGCTCAAGCATTGGCGGGCTCCTTTTCTGGCGAGTCGTCGGGGCTGGATGGCTCTTGGGGTGGCGTTTCGGATGCGTGTTCCGGTTCGGCCGTATCGTTGTGCGAACTACCAAACCGGAAATGAGCCAGATCTGCCATCAACGCCACAAGGATCGCGGCCAGCGGCAACAGGATGTTGAAGTGGCCAAGTGGCAACACCTCGTAAAGCAGCGCAATGGTCAGCATTGTCGGAATGGTCTTGGCCAGTGGCGTACCTGCCGCGCTATGCTCGGCCCAGCGATCAAACCGGGCATAAAGATAGAAAATCCCGTAAATCGCCAGGCCGATCATGGCCAGCGAAAACCATGCAAAAAAATCGCCCTCACCGGGTTCTACAAACCACGAAGGTAGGGCATGCCCGTGTCCGTTTTCAGCAGCCATCCTAAGGAACCCTTCCTTGATCCACGTATATCAAAATCATTTAGGGTGCCGGACAGCTAAAAGTCTAGCATCAAGGGAAGACCCGGTCAGTATTTCCAGCGCGCTCGCCCGGGTTCCATCGACAAAAGCTCGGGCCAACCGATAAAGTGTTCGATCATGGCCACCACGATGCAGATAGCAACAATAGAAAGCACAAGGATCACCCGCTTTTCGCTGGGCGGATTTTGCACCCAGCGTTTCATCTTGAACAGCCAGCGATAGTTCATGGCTCTGTAAACCGGACTTTTCCGATGAAGGGCAGATTGCGGTTTCTCTGCGCATAATCAATGCCATAACCTACAACAAATTCATCCGGAATCTCGAAGCCGATCCAATCGGCCGCAATATCGGTCTCGCGACGCGAGGGTTTGTCGAGCAGGGCGATGGTGCGCAGTTTGCGCGGGTTGCGGCTTTCCAGCAGGTGCAGCACATGGGTCAGTGTGTGGCCGGTATCCACGATATCTTCCACGACCAGAACATCACGCCCCTCGATCTCGCCGCGCAGATCCTTGAGGATACGCACTTCGCGGCTGGATTCCGTACTGTTCCCGTAAGAAGACGTTTCGACAAAATCCACTTCGACGGTCATGTCCAATTCGCGCACGAGATCGGCGATGAACACGAAAGACCCCCGCAAAAGCCCCACCACGACCAAGCGATCCGTATCGGCAAACTCGCCTTTGATTTCCCGCGCGAGATCCTCAATGCGTGCCGCGATGGACTTGGCCGAGATCATCTGATCAATTACATAAGGACGATCCGCCATGACTTCCCCTTGATTTCTTGCGGCCAGTCTACGAAAGAACCGCGCAGTGTCACGCGAAATCCGGGGACTTATGCCAACACATTCTGAAACCCGCCCGCTGCCTTACTCGGCTCAGCAGATGTATGATCTGGTGGCCGATGTGGCCTCTTATCCGCAGTTCCTGCCCTGGACCGCCGCCGCGCGTATCCGCTCGGTGACGCCGCAGGACAATGGCAGCGAGGTAATGCTGGCTGATCTGGTGATCAGTTTCAAAGTGTTCCGCGAACGGTTTGGCAGCCGCGTCGTGTTATGGCCCGACGATCGCAGGATCGAGACCGAGTATTTGGACGGGCCTTTCAAATATATGAAATCCACCTGGTCTTTTGCCGAAACCGCGCAAGGGTGCGAGGTTTCTTTCTTCGTGGATTTCGAGTTTCGCAATCGTCTTTTGCAAACCGCTGCGGGGCTGTTTTTCTATGATGCGATGAAACGGGTCGTGCAGGCCTTTGAAGATCGCGCGGCACAGCTTTATGGGTGATTTGCTCAACACTGTTTTGCGGCATGCGCTGACCGAACCGTCAGAGAACGCTTTGGCTATCATGCGCCTGTCACTGGTCGACTGGCTGGCGGTGGGCGTGGCCGGGCAGGGCGAACCGGTGGCGCGCATCACCCGCGAGATGGTTCAGGCGGAAGGCGGCGCGCAACTGGTAACGATGTTTGGCGGCGGTCGAGCCCCGGCGCGCGCGGCTGCCTTGGTCAATGGCACAACGTCCCATGCGCTTGATCTGGACGATACGCATTTTGCCCATATCGGGCATCCATCCGTTGCGGTGATCCCGGCGGCCCTGGCCGTGGCCGAACAGCAGAGCCTGGGCAAAGCGGCGATGTTGCGCGCAGCGTTGGCCGGGTGCGAGGCGTCGGTCCGCTTTGGCGTTGCGTTTGGGCGCGGGCATTATCAGACGGGATTCCATCAGACGGCGACGGCCGGGGCTTTCGGCGCGACGGTTGCGGCGACAATGTTGCTGTCGGGCGATCATGAGGTGATGCAGCAGGCGCTGGCGATCGTCAGCACGCGCGCCTCGGGCCTCAAATCGCAATTCGGCACCATGGGCAAACCCTATAATGCCGGTCTGGCTGCGGCGAATGGCGTAGAGGCGGCCTCCCTGGCCATGCGCGGCTTCACCTCCTCTGATCTGGCCGTTGAGGGACCTTTGGGGTTCTGTGAGACGCATCATTGCGATGGGCAAGTCCCTGACACAGAGGGGTTTCTGATGGAGGCGGTCAACCACAAGTTTCATGCCTGTTGTCATGGCCTGCATGCCGCTCTCGAGGCTTTGAATACACTCAAACCGCTGAATCCTGAGGCTGTAACATCGGTTGAAATCCACACACATCCGCGCTGGATGAGCGTGTGTAACAAACCGGAACCCACGACAGGTTTAGAGGCGAAGTTTTCCTATCGGATGGTCACAGCTTTATCCTTATTGGGTCGGGATACCGCTGATCTGGAGAGTTTTACCAATGAGTTATGTGGCAATCCTAATGTAAAAAGACTACGCGACAAAGTCGATGTTGTGGCCGATGACACGCTGACCGAAACCCAGGCGCATGTTGTGATCAACACCAAGGCCGGTCCGCAGCGGGCAGAGTATGACATCGCTGCGCCACTTAACACGCCGGAGCGCGCCCTGCGGATCAGGGCCAAAGTGGATGCGCTGTTGGGTGAAGCCAAGGGCGAGATGATTTGGGATGCGGTTCACGATAATAGTGACGCGTTGGAGGAGATCACGAGCCGGATGGGCTAGGCCCGATCAACTGCCTCTGACAACAAGGCTAACGCGCGCAATGTGCTGACCCCTCGCACCTCCGCGCGTCCCAATGGACCAAATTCTTGCGTCTCTATATGGGTGGGATGGCCACGATGGGCCAACCCGAAACAGACCCGGCCCTCTGGCTTGTGCTCGGAACCGCCGGGGCCTGCGATACCCGTAACCGAGACGGCGATATCGGCGTCCGAATTCCCCAAAGCACCTTCTGCCATCTCTTGTGCAACCTCTTCTGATACAGCACCGTGCGCGTCCAGTGTCTCGGGTTGAACGCCCAGCATATGCATCTTGGCCGCGTTGGAGTAAGTAACAAAACCGCATAGAAAAACATCAGAAGACCCTGCAATTTCAGTCAGTTCTGCCGCGATCTTTCCACCGGTGCAGCTTTCGGCCGTGGCAAATTTCAACCCCTTGGCCCGGGCGCGTTCCAGAAGGTCGACAACGTCCTTCATCCGCCCATCACTCCATGTGAAATGCCAGCAAAGATCAGGACCGTGAGGGCGGCAAAGGCACCGGCAATCACATCATCAAGCATGACACCCATTGCATCATTGCGCCTGTCAGCCCAGCCGATGGGGCCGGGTTTGAGAATGTCAAAAGCGCGGAATGCGATGAATGCGGTGACCCAACCGGGCCAGAGCGCCAGGATGTTCGCCCCCACATGCCAGGCCCCGAAAGACAGCGGCAGAAGGGCGATCCATTGACCCACGACCTCGTCGATGACAATCTCGGATGGGTCGTGGTCCTCGGTACCTTGGGTGAGTTGAGCCGTGGCCCATACGCCTTTGATAAATCCGGCAATAATCGCGATCAGAAAAAGCCATGGCCCGCCAATCACATGGATGAGCCAGCCCAATGGAAGGGCGGCCAGCGACCCCCATGTGCCGGGAGCGGGGCGCAGGTAACCCACGTAACAAACCGTGCCAATGATCTCGGCCAGTTTCATGGCGACACCAGCGTGGCAGTGGCCATCGCGGCAATACCCTCACCGCGCCCGGTAAAACCCAGACGCTCTGAGGTGGTGGCCTTGACCGACACGCGGTCGGTCGTGATGCCAAGCAAGACACTGAGTGCGGATTGCATGGCCATCGCGTGCGGCCCAATCTTGGGAAATTCGCAAATCAAAGTGACGTCCACGTTGCTGATCCGATAACCTTTTTCTTCAACAAGCTGAACCGCATGGGTCAGGAAAATGTGACTTTCAGCGCCTTTCCATTGCGGGTCGCTGGGGGGAAAGTGTCGCCCGATATCACCTTCGGCCAACGCACCGTAAAGCGCGTCGGTCAGCGCGTGCATGCCCACATCCGCATCGGAGTGCCCTTGCAATCCGCGATCATGGGGGATGGCAACACCACAAAGCATGACATGATCACCATCGCCAAACCGGTGCACGTCATAACCTGAACCAGTACGGATATCCATTTGATCCCTCAGTATTTTCTCGACCCGCGCAAAGTCCTCGGGTGTGGTGATTTTTAGGTTTGTCTCGGACCCTTGAATGATCTTAACCGGGAGGCCCGCCACACGTGCGACTTCAACGTCATCTGCCGGATCGCCTTGGTGGGCGCGGTGCGCAGTTAGGATGGCCTCGAACCCAAATCCTTGTGGCGTTTGTGCGCGGAACAATCCGGCACGGTCCTGGGTGCCGGTGACTTGTCCATCTTCGCCGGTCCATAGCGCGTCGGTAACGGGCAGGGCGGGCGCCACGGCGCCATCATCCAGATGGTCCAGAATTTCGCGAATATGCGCAGGCGTTATGCACGCGCGGGCCACGTCATGGATCAGCACTTTCGTAATCCCGCGCCCATCCAAAGCCTCAAGACCATTGCGGACCGAATGCGCGCGCGTGGCGCCACCGGTGGTAACTTCAACGCAGCCATCCGGAGCAAAGCGATCCAGATCATCGGAATGCAGCACCAGAAGGATCGTCTCGATCGCCTCGACCTGTTGAAATGCCGCTACCGTCCAATCGATCACACGCCGACCAGCCAAGGGCCGCCATTGCTTTGGCAGTCCCCCGCCGGCACGGGTGCCGCGCCCGGCGGCAACGATGATAGCAGCGGTGCTCATGGGATATGTGATTAAGGTCCGTCTTGCCAAAGTGCAATGGTCGAGCGAATTGCCTAAAAATTAGGCGCCAACCTTGTGAGATGCCTGAATTTCACCCTCAAAACATTGTCTAACCCCCTATCTCGCCCTAGAACCTGAGCAATGCACAAGGATTAGGCACTTGCCGGTCAAACTGAACGACATCACTCTCTCGCCCCCTGTTTTTCTGGCCCCGCTGGCTGGAATCACTGATTTGCCGTTTCGCAATCTGGTGTCTCGCTTTGGCGCGGGGCTGGTGGTGAGCGAAATGGTGGCCAGCCAGGAGATGGTGCAGGCCAAGCCGGGGGTGCGCGAACGAGCCGAGCTGGGTTATGGGGTCGCCAACTCCGCCGTGCAGATCGCCGGGCGTGAGGCCTATTGGATGGCCGAAGCCGCGCGGATTGTTGAGGCAAACGGCGCGGCGCTGATTGATATCAATATGGGCTGCCCTGCTAAGAAGGTGACCAGTGCCAGCGGTGCCGGGGCCGCCGGGTCGGCGTTGATGAAAGACCTTGATCATGCGCTTGACCTGATCGAGGCGGTGGTCGGCGCGGTCAAGCTGCCGGTGACGTTGAAGACTCGGCTGGGTTGGGACGATGCGTGCCTGAACGCGCCCGAACTGGCGCGCCGCGCCGAAGCGGCGGGCATTCAGATGATCACCATTCATGGCCGCACCCGGTGCCAGTTCTACAAGGGTCATGCGGATTGGGCGGCCATTGCGGCAGTCAAGCAGGCCGTCACCATACCGGTGATTGCCAACGGAGACATTACAGACAGCATGACGGCGCAAAAGGCGCTGGATAAATCCGGAGCCGATGGCGTGATGGTTGGACGCGGGGCGCAGGGCCGCCCCTGGGTCTTGGCGCAGATAGCGCATGAGCTATTTGACAGCGCTAAACTTGAGATCCCTACCGGAGCGGCATTGGTTGATCTGGTGGGAGAGCATTACGAGGCAATATTGCAGTTTTACGGCACTGATTTGGGCCTGCGCGTGGCGCGCAAACACCTGGGCTGGTACATGGATACGGCTGAGACAGGACCCAGCTTGCGTCGCTTGATCCTGACCGCTCGCGATCCTGATCAGGTGAAACGTTTGCTGCCGCAGGCCATCGCCGATCCGGAAAGACAAGCAGCATGAGCGGAGCAGATAAAGCGATATGGGCGTCCCTGCCGACGCCAGCGATGATCCTGGATGCCGAGGATCGCATCACAAGGATCAACCCCGCAGCCGAGGGCTTCCTGATGTCTTCGGCGCGTGCGGTCGAGGGCTATCCGGTATGGGATCGCCTGAGCGTGGATACCCCTCTGGAGGCCGCATTTGAACGTGCCCGGACACATGGTGCCCCTCTTTTCGTAAATGATGTCGATATTGGTACCGGGACCCATCCACCTATGCAGTGTAACCTGCAAATCGCGCCGCTGGCGGGTCAACCGGGCCATATGATCCTGCAGATCGCGCCACGCGAACTGGCCGGGCGGATGACGCAAAGCCATTCGGTAAAATCCGCTGCTCGTTCGGCCATTGGTATGGCGGAAATGCTGGCGCACGAGATCAAGAACCCTCTGGCGGGGATTACCGGCGCAGCGCAACTGGTGGCGATGAATCTGAGTGCGGCAGACCGCGAATTGACCGATCTGATCGTCTCTGAAAGCCATCGCATCGTCGGGCTGCTGGATCAGGTTGAGCAGTTCGGAAATATCAGTGCGCCGACATTGGCACCCGTCAACCTGCATGACGTGCTGGATCGCGCGCGCCGCTCGGCAATTGTAGGATTTGCCGCACATATGGAGGTGATCGAGGATTACGATCCCTCGCTACCGCTGGCCTTGGGCGATGGTGACCAACTGTTGCAGGTGGTGTTGAACCTGCTGAAAAACGCCGCCGAGGCCGCGGATGGCAGTGGCACGATCCGGTTGCACAGCTATTACGAGCAGTCCCTGCGCGTGCGGCGCGAAGGCGGCCCGGATCAATCCCTGCCATTGCATATCGAAATCATAGATGACGGCCCGGGCCTTCCCGACGAGATCGCAGCGCAAGTGTTTGAGCCCTTCGTGTCGGGGCGTGAAAACGGCACCGGGCTGGGGTTGGCGCTGGCAGCCAAGATCATATCGGACCATGGTGGCTGGCTGTCGGTGAATTCTGTGCCTGGACGCACGGTGTTTCGATTATCGCTGCCGCGCGCCGGGCAGGCTGAAAAGGAGACGAGCTAGATGGATGGCACAGTTCTGGTGGCCGATGATGATCGCACGATCCGAACGGTTCTTACACAAGCCCTGACACGTGCCGGATGCCGTGTCCATGCCACGTCCAGCCTGACCACGCTGATGCGGTGGGTCGGCGAAGGCAAGGGCGACGCGGTGATCACGGATGTGATGATGCCCGACGGGAACGGGTTGGAAATGCTCCCGAAAATCGCTGCGGATCGCCCCGGTCTGCCGGTGATCGTGATTTCGGCGCAAAACACGATCATGACCGCGATCAAGGCCGAAGAGGCGGCGGCGTTTGATTATCTGCCCAAGCCCTTTGATCTGCCCGACATCATGAAACGCACTGCGCGCGCGCTCGAGATCAATACAAGGCGAGTGGCCGCTGCGGGGCCGGGCCCTGAACGGCCTGACGACCTGCCATTGATTGGGCGCACACCGGTGATGCAAGCGCTCTACCGGGTGGTGGCGCGGATCATGAATGCCGATTTGCCAGTGCTGATCCATGGCGAATCCGGAACCGGCAAGACCCTGATCGCGCGTGCTATTCATGACCTGTCTGACCGGCGTGGATTGCCGATGGTTCTTGTCACGCCCTCTGATCTGACCGATCTGGATGGCCCTGCCAAGCTGATGGCGCGGGTGCGGGGCGGTACCATCCTGCTGGACGAAATTGCTGACTTTGATTCCGAGCTGCAGGGCCGCGTGGTGCGGATGATGGATGCCCCGGGCGAAGATAAGCCCCGGTTCCTGGCCACGATGCAGGCACGCGAAGATAAGTCCGAAGGGTTGCGCGATGATCTGTATTATCGTCTGACCGGTGCCATTATCGATGTGCCGGCCTTACGGGATCGGGTCGATGATATCTCCCTGCTGGCCGATCATTTTCTGACAAAGGCCGTCCGCGACGGTCAATCGCCGCGACGCTTGTCGGGGGACGCGCTGGAGCGGCTGCGCCGCTATGGCTGGCCAGGCAACGTACGCCAGTTGGAAAACATGGTGCAACGGCTTGGCCTGACCGCGCAGAGCGAAGACATCACCGAGGCCGACACCCGCCTGGCCCTGGACACCCAACCCAATGCGGGCGCGGCGCTGAGCCTTGCGGCGGGCGGGGGAGGTGCGGAGAGTTTGCAGGCTTCAGTCGCCGCCCATCTGCAACGTTACTTTGATCTGCATGGCGGAATGCTGCCGCCGCCGGGTCTCTATGCACGAATCCTGCGAGAGTTCGAACTGCCCCTGATCGAGATTGCGTTGGACGCCACTGGCGGAAATCAGGCCAAATGCGCCGACCTTTTGGGTATCAATCGCAATACTTTGCGCAAGAAGATCACAGAACTGGATATTCGCGTGACACGTCGCCGCAAGTTGATGTAAAACTGCAACAGAGATGTGGCGCGAAAACGGCAGAACCCGTTTGACCGCTAAATCTGGGTGCAGGGCTTTGACGCCCTACGAGAGATTGGGAGTAGGGCGTGGCAACAAGGACACGCAGGCTAACGTGGGATAATATCAGCCGGCTGCGCCGTTTGCGGAAACTGCAGACTTTGGCCACGTTTGGTCTGGTTGTGTTGGGGCCGGTGCTGGCCTTGATGACCTATCTTGTCATGGGCCCGCTGGATCAGGGTGCTTCGTCCAGCACATTGCGCATCGTTCTTCTGGCTGATCTGGTTTACGTGATCATAGTGGCCGCCTTGGTGCTGCAACGCGTTTTACGCATGGTGGCGGACCGCCGAAAGCTCTCGGCCGGATCGCGACTGCACCTGCGTCTGACCGGGGTGTTTACCATCATGGCGCTGATCCCCACGATCACCGTGGCCATATTTGCAACCTTCACAGTGAACATGGGGCTTGAAGCATGGTTTTCCGATCGTGTGGGGCGTGTTGTCGACACCTCGGTGGCGGCCGCACAGGCCTATGAAGAGGAACATCGCGTGGATCTGGTGGCGGATGCGCGGGTTCTGGCCTCGGTGATCAACGCGACGAAACGCGCGGCGGTCTTCATCGACGATGGCGATATCCGGCAAGTGTTGTCCCGCGGTCAGCGCGAGATTCAACGCGGTCTGAAAGAAGCCTTCGTCATTGATGGGACCGGCGATATCCGCGCGCGCGGTGAAAGGTCGTACCTGTTTGATTACGAGCAACCGGCGGCCAGTGAACTGGCCCTTGCCCGCGAGAGGGGCGTTGTCGTGATCCGCGATTGGGACAATGATGAGTTTCGCGCCCTGATGCCACTCGAAGCAATTCCGGATCGTTTTCTCTATGTCAGTCGCAGTGTCGATGGCGATATCCTGAACCTGCTGGATGAAACGCAGGAAACCGCGCTTTTCTATAAGCAGCGCGAAAGTGAGCGGGGCAGGGTGCTTTTTGAGTTTGGCCTGTTTTACCTTGGCTTTGCGGTGATCCTGATCCTGGCTGCGATCTGGCTGGGTTTGTGGTTTGCCGAACGGTTGTCACGCCCTGTTGGCCGCCTGACATCCGCCGCGCAACGCGTGGGTGAAGGCGATCTTGACGTGAAAGTGCGCGAGGAAGAAGGCGATGACGAGATCGCCATGCTCAGCACCTATTTCAACCAGATGACCCGGCAGCTGAAGGCGCAACGTGACCGCCTGTTGAGCAACACGCAACAAATTGAACGCCGCCGCAGGTTGTTTGATTCCGTTCTGGGGTCCGTATCCTCCGGCGTTGTGGGACTTGATGTGGAGGGGCGTGTCACCTTCGTGAACCGCTCCGCAGAACGCTTGATGGACTGGACCGAAGATCAGCAATCCGTCGCATTAAGCGTGGCGATTCCGGAATTCGGCGAGCTGTTTCAACGCCTCAAAAGCAATCCAACCGGCTTCGTGCAGGAAGAGATCAAGGTGACGCGTAACGCGCGTCAGGAAAACCTGCTGGTGCGTATGTCCTCGCGGCTTTCTGAAGAGGGCAAACGCGAGGGATATGTGCTGGCCTTTGATGATGTAACCGATCTGGTCAGTGCACAGCGCATGGCCGCCTGGGGCGATGTGGCACGCCGTATTGCCCATGAAATCAAGAATCCGCTGACGCCCATCCAATTGTCTGCCGAGCGGATCAAGCGCAAGTTTTCCAAACAATTGGACGAGGCCCCGGCGGAAGAACTGGAACAACTGACCGATGTGGTCGTGCGTCAGACCAATGACCTGCGGCGCATTGTCGATGAATTCTCGAAATTCGCACGCATGCCGGAACCGGTAACCAAAGAGGAAAGCCTCGACAAGATGGTGCGCGAAGCCGCGTTACTGCAGGAAAGCGGCCAGCCAGATGTCCGGTTTGAGACTGAGTATACGGATGCTCCATTGTTGGCCGAAATCGATTCAACAATGATCAACCAAGCGCTGATAAACCTATTGAAGAACGCAGGGGAAGCCATTGAAAGTTATTGCGAAAAATACGGCGATGAGGGTTTGATGCCAACCATTCGGGTCAGCACGGAACAGCATGACGGAGAGGCTGTGATCCGCATTGCCGACAATGGGATCGGCTTGCCGGAAGACCGTTCGCGGCTCTTCGAGCCTTATGTGACCACCCGTGAGAAGGGTACAGGGCTGGGCTTGCCCATCGTGAAGAAAATTATCGAAGAACATGGCGGCAGCTTGTCGCTGGAGGACGCGCCTGCCTTTGGCGAGGACGGGCGGCAAGGCGCGATGGCGGTGATCCGACTGCCGCTTATCGCAGCGACAGACATGGGTCAAAACGACCCGATGGAACAGGCAGTGTGAGGACAAAATGGGCGATATTCTGATTGTCGATGACGAACGCGATATCCGCGAATTGATTGCCGATATCCTTGAGGATGAAGGTTATAGCACAAGGCGCGGGGCCAATGCCGATGAATGCATGGCCGCGATTGCGCAGGAAAGGCCGGCACTTTTGATCCTCGATATCTGGCTGAAAGACAGCCATATGGACGGGATCGATATCCTCAAGACGGTCAAACGGGATTACCCGGAAGTGCCGGTGGTGATCATCTCCGGACACGGCAATATCGAAATCGCGGTCGCAGCGATCAAGCAGGGCGCCTATGACTTCATCGAGAAACCCTTCAATATTGACCAGTTATTGGTGGTTATTCGCCGCGGCATGGAGACTGCCCATCTGCGGCGCGAGAACATAGCCCTGAAGCAGCGCGAAGTCGAACCGGCCGAGATTCTGGGTGAAAGCGCGGCCATGCGCACGCTGCTAAGCCAGCTTGAGAAGGTGACCAAATCCAATGGGCGCGTGATGCTGACCGGGCCTGCCGGGGTCGGCAAGGAACTGGCCGCGCGCTATATCCACGCCAATTCCAACCGTGCCTCGGCTCCTTTTGTGGTTGTGGGCTGTGCAACGATCGAGCCCGAGCGCATGGAAGAGGTGCTTTTTGGTCGTGAAAACGGCGAAAGAGGGATCGAACCGGGGCTTCTGGAAGAGGCCAATGGCGGGGTGATTTACTTTGACGAAGTCGCGGATATGCCCTCTGGCACCCAGTCCAAGATCCTGCGGGTTCTGGTTGATCAGACTTTCCTGCGCGTGGGAGGATCGGAGAAAGTGCGGGTGGATTTGAGAGTGATCTCCTCGACCAACCGCGACCTTGAGGCCGAGATTGCCGCCGAACGGTTCCGTCGGGAGCTTTTCCATCGCCTGAATGTGGTGCCTATCCCTGTGCCTTCGCTGGAAGAGCGGCGCGAGGATATCCCGATGTTGGCCGATTATTTCATCGAAACGCTGCATAAATCCCAGGGTCTTCCGCAGCGGGTGTTGAGTGAAGAGGCTAGCGCCTTGCTGCAAACCATGTCCTGGCCCGGCAACGTCCGCCAGCTGCGCAATGTGATCGAACGGGTGCTGATCCTTGGTGATGACACTGGTCCGATCGCCGTGGGGGAGTTGCCTGGTGAAAGCGAAGCGCCCGAAAGCGATGGGCGCGTGGTGCTGTCCGGCGCGATTGCCACCATGCCGCTGCGCGAGGCGCGAGAGGCGTTCGAGCGTGAATACCTGCTGACTCAGATCAACCGCTTTGGCGGCAATGTCAGCCGCACGGCCGAGTTCGTCGGCATGGAGCGCAGCGCCTTGCATCGCAAGCTGAAGTCTTTGGGGGTTGTCACCGGCTCGAAAGCCGCGCAGTCAGCCTGACGCATCGCGAAAAGGCTCGCATCGCTTCCTGTTGGTTCAGAAAGTCAGTTGGGCGGGGTGACAACCTGCCAACCGCCCCCTTTGATGCGGATTGCGCAAGACTCTCCGGTGATCGGCGGCAACACTTTGGTGCGGGATATCTGAGTTGCCTCCACCACATCGCTGGTACAGGCGGGCAGACGCACACGCTGATAACCTTTCGCAATCATGCATTGCTCTTCATACGCCCGGCGCGCGCCTTCATTGGCGTCATAGGTTTCGATCCGGTCCGGCGTGGTTTGCACCCAATAGGTGTGGCATTGTCCCGCCGCATTACAATGGGTCTTCGGTATCTGCGTTCCAGGAACAATCCGGGTGCGATTGTCAATCGGCACCGCCTTGGCCGCCTCTAACCCGCAATTGGCCTCGTCCCGGTTCAAACGGTCAACGGGCGTGCCCTCTTTGTAATAGAGGTTCAGCGGGGTGCAGGCCGCGGCAACACCCAATGCCAGAACAAGAAAACCCACGTGTTTCATGACAAACTCCATTCCAACCTGCTGTTGGCGGCCCGGGACAAAGCGATTGACCATGGCAGACCCATCTGTCATTCAAAACCCTCAAACGGGATGAGGCAAGCCCTATGAAGGTCATCATCTGTGGCGCCGGGCAGGTTGGCTGGCAAATCGCCCGCCATTTGTCAGGCGAAAAGAACGATGTCACGGTCGTGGATAACAATCCCGATCTTGTGCGCCGGGCCACCGATACGCTGGATGTGCAAGGATTGGCAGGTTTCGCCAGTTATCCGGACGTGCTGGATCGTGCCGGAGCGCGTGATGCGGATATGATCATCGCCGCTACCTATTCGGACGAGGTCAACATGGTCACCTGTCAGGTGGCCCATTCGGTTTTTGCCATTTCGCGCAAGATTGCCCGGCTGCGGAGCCAATCCTATCTGGATGCCATCTATTCAGATCTCTATCGGCGCGATCACATGCCCATCGACGTCGTGATCAGCCCCGAGAAAGAGGTGGCCGAGGCCGCGTTGCAACGCCTGGCCGCGCCCGCCGCTTTCGACACGGAACGGTTTTTTGACGGCAAGGCCCAGTTGATGGGCCTACGGCTGGACGAAGATTGTCCGGTGGTCAACACACCGCTGCGCCAGCTAAGCGATCTGTTTTCCACCCTTCGTGTGCTGGTACTGGCCGTGCGCCGCGAAGGGCGCCTGTTTGCACCCGAAGCGGGGGATCAGTTGTTTGTGGGCGACGAGGCATATGTCTTTGCCCCGGTCGAGGATATTCCCCGCACCCTGGAAGTCTTCGGCAAATCCGAAACCAAGCAAGAACGGATCGTGATTGTCGGTGGGGGCAATATTGGCCTTGCTGTTGCCAAATCACTGGAAGAAAGCACCGCACGCATCCGCGCCAAGGTGATCGAGAAGAATCGCAAAGTGGCCGAAACGGCGGCCGATACACTAGAGCGCACTATCGTGCTGAATGGCGATGGGTTGGACAGCGGATTGCTGGCCGAGGCCGGGATCAGCCGCGCTGATGCCATTCTGGCGGTCACCGATGATGACAAGACCAACATGTTGGCCGCCGTGCGGGCCAAGGCCGAAGGTTGCCCGATGGCGATCAGCCTGATCAACGACCCGACGCTGCTGCCCTTGTTGGAACCGCTTGGCATTGACGCCTATATCAACCCACGCGCCACGACCGTCAGCTCGATCCTGCGCCATATCCGTCATGGCCGGGTGCGCGGTGTTTATTCCATCGGCGATGCTGAGGGAGAGGTCATCGAGGCCGAAGTGATGTCGACTTCGACTATCGCGGGCGCACAAATCCGCGAGATTGATTTTCCTGAGGGCGTTCTGGTTGGCGCAGTGAAACGCGGCGATGAAATTCTCAAACCCACGGGCGGCTTGCGGATCGAGGCAGGCGATGTCGTAGTGATTTTTGCAATGGCCGCTGATGTGGCCCAGGTCGAGCAGCTGTTGCAGGTCTCGATCGACTTTTTCTAGGTCCGGATCGGCGCGCGCATGTTCAGCAAGCTGCTGTCTTTCCCCCTGATCCTGATCCTCACCGGGATTGCCGCGCTGGCGATGTTCCTTCCGATGATCGATGCGCTGATGCGCGATGATCACAGCGTCGCGCAGGCTTTTGGTTATTCCGCTGTGCTTGGTATGGCGCTGGTTTTGATCATCGGTCTGGCCATGTCCGCGCGCGAGCGACGCAAGGACAGTGATTTCTCCAACCTGATCTCGCTGTTCCTGGCTTATGTTCTGCTGCCGGTATTTCTTGCCATGCCGTTTTACGAGGCGTTGGAGACCACATCGTTCCTCAACGCTTATCTCGACATGGTGTCGGCCCTGACCACGACAGGCTTACCACTGTTCAACAATCCGGACCGGTTGGTCGACAGCCTGCATTTATGGCGCGGGATCGTTGGTTGGCTTGGGGGCTTGCTGATCTGGGTGTCGGCCTCGGCGGTTCTGGCGCCGCTGAACCTCGGGGGGTTCGAGGTGACGGCCAGTGCTGAACCGGGGCAGAACGAAACCCGTTTGGACCGGTTTCAGCGCGCCAGTTCCGCCAAGCGATTTCAGCAGATCACCTATACGCTGGCCCCGATCTATATCGGCCTGACGGGGGGGATGTGGATCCTGTTGATGCTGAATGGAGATCGCTCGCTGGTTGCCCTGATCCACTCGATGTCGGTGATGGCCACCAGCGGGATTTCCCCGGTGGGGGGGGTGCAAAACGGCAATTCGGGCCTTGGCGGCGAGATGGTGATGTTCCTGTTCATGCTGTTCGCATTGTCGCGTCTGACCTTTTCGAAGGACACGATCACCAGCGCCCAGTCTGGTTTTCAAACTGATCCCGAATTTCGACTTGGCGTGCTCCTGGTCATTAGCGTACCGATTCTGCTCTTTGCGCGTCATTGGCTGGCCGCGTTTGACGTGGACGAGACCGAAAACCTCTGGATGGCGCTGCAGGCACTTTGGGGCGGGGCCTTTACCGTGTTGTCCTTCCTGTCAACCACCGGTTTTGAAAGCGGCGATTGGGTCGCGGCACGCGACTGGTCAGGCCTTGGCACGCCGGGGTTGATCCTGCTGGGCCTGTCCCTTGTCGGAGGCGGGGTGGCCACCACGGCCGGCGGTGTCAAACTGCTGAGGGTCTATGCGCTTTACCTGAATGGACGTCGCGAGATGGAACGGTTGGTGCATCCGTCCTCAGTGGGACGGGCCAGCGAAGGCAGCCGACGCATTCGCCGCGAAGGCGCGTTCATTGCGTGGATATTCTTTATGCTATTCGCGATTTCTCTGGCTTTGATCACCGTTGTTCTGGCAGCGTTGGGCCAGGACTTGGAATCGGCGCTGATCCTTTCAATTGCGGCCTTGTCCACCACAGGACCGCTGGTCAGCGTGGCGGCGGAAACGCCTATTGTTTTGCTCGAACTGGCCCCCGGGGCCAAACTGGTTCTATGCGCAGCTATGGTTCTGGGACGCATGGAAACCTTGGCGATTATCGCTCTCCTGAACCCCGGTTTTTGGCGCAACTAGGCGTGGGCCTGCGCTCAAGCGTAGCAACTTGATTTTTGGGGTGGCAAACCCCGAACGGTGCCGCCATACTCGCGCCGAGGGAAAAACGGTGCCGATCCGCGGCACATGCAAGAATAAAGGTTAATTTAATTATGGCGAACGACCGACAAAACCTGCAGGACGCGTTTCTGAATCAGGTGCGCAAGACCAAGATTCCGGTCACTGTATTTCTGATCAATGGCGTTAAGCTGCAGGGTGTGATCACCTGGTTTGACAATTTTTGCATTCTGCTGCGCCGTGACGGGCAATCCCAGCTGGTTTACAAGCATGCGGTCAGCACGATTATGCCGTCGCAGCCGGTGAATCTCTACGACGGTGACGACGCCTCTTGATGGGGGACACCCCTGTGCGCACCCGGGCTTGGGTGCTGCATCCTGACATCCCGTCCAACGACCGCACCCGCGATCCCGCTCTTGCTTTGGAAGAGGCAGTGTCGCTGGCCCATGCCTTGCCCGAACTTGAAGTGGCGGGCGATACGGTCGTGCGTTTGAAAACCCCGCATCCAGGCACGTTGTTTGGCAAGGGCAAACTGGAAGAGCTGCGCGCTTTGTTCGAAGCCGAAGAGATTGATCTGGTTCTGATCGACGGCCCGGTCAGCCCTGTACAGCAACGCAACCTTGAGAAGGCCTGGGGGCTGAAATTGCTGGATCGGACTGGTCTGATCCTGGAAATCTTCAGCGACCGGGCGGCGACCCGGGAAGGGGTGTTGCAGGTCGAGATGGCCGCCCTGTCGTACCAACGCACCCGTCTGGTGCGCGCCTGGACACACCTTGAACGCCAGCGCGGTGGTTTAGGATTTGTCGGCGGTCCCGGCGAGACGCAGATCGAAGCGGACAGACGGGCAATTGACGACCAACTGGTACGCCTGCGCCGCCAATTGGCCAAGGTGATCAAAACCCGGACCCTGCACCGCGCCGCGCGCGCCAAGGTGCCATTCCCGATTGTCGCGCTGGTGGGCTACACAAATGCCGGGAAATCCACGCTGTTCAACCGCATGACCGGGGCCGAGGTGATGGCCAAGGACATGCTGTTTGCCACGCTGGACCCGACGATGCGCAAGATCGAGTTGCCCGGCGGCGGCCCCCAGATCATCCTCAGCGACACGGTGGGGTTCATCAGCGATCTGCCGACCGAGTTGGTTGCGGCCTTCCGCGCCACCTTGGAAGAGGTGCTTGAGGCTGATCTGATCTGTCACGTCCGCGATATCTCGCACCCTGAAACCGAGGAACAGGCGCAGGACGTTGCGGCGATCATGGACAGTCTTGGCGTGCTTGAGACAACGCCCCGGATCGAGGTTTGGAATAAGGTCGATCGGCTGGACGGGGAGGCCAAGGCCGCGGTCCTGACCCGTGCTGAGCGCGCCGAAGATGTTCTGGCGATCTCGGCCGTGACAGGCGAGGGGCTTGATGCTCTGGTCGATGCGATCACAGCGGCTTTGGCCGGCACAACACAGGACGAAGAGGTGGTGCTGGGCTATAAGGACGGGCGCAAACGCGCCTGGCTGTTTGAGAAAGGCCTGGTTGAGGCCGAAGAACCGGGCGAGGACGGCTACACCCTGACCGTGCGCTGGAACGCGATGCAAAAGGCGCAGTTTGAGGGGCTCTGAACGCCGGTGTTCTAGTTGTCGTTATGATTCTTGATCCATTCGAGACGGATTTGTGAACGCCTGGCAATGCACCAGTGTGTCTTCCCAGCCCTGCAAAGCGCTTATGTCTTCCCCCAAGAAACGTTGATCATCTTCCAATTCATAGACCGCTTTCTTAGCCTGGCGGGTCAGTTTTTCTTTTTTCTTGGGATCGGCTTGCTGTTCAGCATTTAAAGATCATTTGTTCCATTAAATTTTGCAATTCCTGACCCATTTGAAACAATGAAATCCCCAGGCACTTATCCAATGAAATGGCCAAAAACTAGAAAAGGATTGCCGAAAGCCAAATTCTGGGAGCGCGTTACAAGGGTAGCGCTGTTGTGTCCTTGATCTCTTCCATCACGAAACTTGCCGAGACATCGCCCATCGGCACACGGGCAATCAAGGTTTGGTAGAGCCGATCATAGTCGGCCATATCCGCCACGCGGGCGCGGATCAGGTAATCCAGATCGCCGCTCATCCGGTAGACCCCCTGTATTTCTGGCACACCGGTGGTGGCGCGGGCAAATTTCTCAAGCCATGCCGCATCATGGGCCGCGGCGCGTACTTGCATGAAGACCATCAGCCCCAGACCCAGCTTACGCGCATCCAGCAATGCCACGCGTCCCCTGATGATGCCCGCCGCCTCCAGGGCCTTGACGCGGCGCCAGCAGGCATTGCGAGACAGTCCGACACGGTCACCCAATGTTTCCAACGGCAAGGAAGCATCACGTTGCAATTCCATCAGGATGCGGCGGTCTATATCATCAATATTCACCATAAATTGCGAGATACCTGAGATAACATCCCACAATCAAGGAATTTGTCATGATAATCGGGAAAGATTCTCAAGCCGACCGAATTACTCTGACTTAACCACCACTCACGGAACACCACCATCACAGAAGGGGCAACGCGATGCGCAGTTGGGTATCCGACGCCATTTCACGGATTGAGGCCGATTATCAACGCTCGGCCGATACGCATCTGTTCAAGCTGCCGATGCCGGTGCTGGAGGGGATTAATATTTATCTCAAGGATGAAAGCACCCATCCTACTGGCAGCCTGAAACATCGCCTTGCCCGGTCGCTGTTTCTCTATGCGCTGTGCAATGGCAAGCTGGTTGAGGGTATGACAGTGATCGAGGCGTCTTCGGGCAGCACGGCGGTGTCCGAAGCCTATTTTGCGCAGATGCTTGGGCTGCCTTTTGTGGCGGTTATGCCGCGCTCGACCGCGCAAAAGAAGATCGACATGATCACCCTTTATGGCGGCCAGTGTCATTTCGTTGAGACGGCCCCGGAAATGCACGAGACCGCCGTGACACTGGCCGAGCAGACGGGTGGGTATTTCATGGATCAGTTCCTTTATGCCGAGCGTGCAACCGATTGGCGGGGCAATAACAACATCGCTGAAAGCATCTTTTCGCAGATGCAACGCGAACCGCACCCGATCCCCCATACACTGGTGATGAGTGCGGGCACTGGCGGCACCTCGGCCACTTTGGGGCGTTATGTGCGCTACAAAGGATATGGGTCGCGCCTGCTGGTTGTCGATCCGGAGTGTTCGGTGTTTTACGACAGCTACGTGACCGGCGATATGGACCTGACACGAGACTGTTCCAGCCCGATCGAAGGGATCGGCCGGCCCAAAGTGGAAAAGTCTTTCCAGCCCAGCGTGATAGACGAGATGCTTCAAGTGCCCGACTCGGCCAGTATCGCCACAATCTGGTGGTTGGAAAAGCGGATTGGCCGCAAGGCCGGCCCATCAACAGGCACCAACCTTTGGGGCGCGCTGAAAGTGGCGGAAGGTATGCTTGAAAGGGGCGAACAAGGCTCGATCGTCACGCTTCTCTGCGACGGGGGCGAGCGATATCTCGACACACATTACAATCCGGATTGGGTGGCAGAAAAGATCGGCGATCCCGCACCCTATCTGGCCGCATTACAGCGTTGGTAATGGCGCGCCCCGACTCCCTCAAGCCGGGTCGGGGCGCGGTATCCTGTTAGCCAATGATGGCGTTCAGCGTGGTACTGGGGCGCATCACTGCGGCCAATTTGTCCGCATCGGCGGTGTAATAGCCGCCGGTATCTGCCGCGTTGCCCTGCGCTGCGGCCAGTTCGGCCACAATGGCGGCCTCATTGTCGGCGAGGGCCTGGGCGACGGGCGCAAACTCGGCGGCCAGATCGGCATCGTGGCTTTGCGCGGCAAGCGCCTCGGCCCAGTAGCGGGCAAACCAGTAGTGGCTGTCGCGGTTATCCGGCTCGCCCACCTTGCGGCTGGGTGAGCGATTGTTATCGAGAATGCCTTGGGTGGCCGCTTCGACCGCTTCACCAAGCACGCGGGCCTTGGCATTATCTTTGGCGTCGGCAAGGAACTTGAAACTTTCGCCCAGAGCGCAGAATTCGCCAAGGCTGTCCCAACGCAGGTGGTTTTCGGCCTGAAGCTGTTGCACATGTTTCGGGGCCGACCCGCCAGCGCCGGTTTCAAACAATCCGCCACCCTGCATCAGTTTCACAATCGACAACATCTTGGCCGAAGTGGCCAGTTCGAGGATCGGGAACAGGTCGGTCAGGTAATCGCGCAGCACGTTGCCGGTGATGGCGATGGTGTTTTCACCCTTGGTGATGGTTTCAAGGCTGGCGCGTGTGGCCTCGCGCGGGGCCATGATCTCGAACTTGTCGGCCACACCTTTGGCGTCAAGGATCGGGCGCACATAGTTGATCAGTTCGGCATCATGGGCGCGGTTTTCATCCAGCCAGAAGATCGCACGGAAGCCCGTGGCCTTCTGACGGGCAATGGCCAGGTTCACCCAGTCCTCGATCGGTGCCTTGCGGGCCGAGGCCGAGCGCCAGATGTCACCAGCTTCGACAGCGTGAGAATGCAGCACAGTTCCATCCTCAAGGATCATCTTAACAGTGCCGGCCTCGGGGATCTCAAACGTGGTGGGATGCGAGCCGTATTCTTCGGCCTTCTGGGCCATCAGGCCCAGGTTCTGCACGGTCCCGGCGGAGGCTGGGTTGAGCTTTCCATTGGCCTTGAAGAACTTGATCGTCTCATCATAAACCGGCGCGTAGGAGTTGTCGGGGATCACGCAGACCGCATCGGCCTCTTTCCCGTCCGGACCCCAGCCTTTGCCACCGGCGCGGATCAACGCGGGCATCGAGGCATCGATGATGACGTCGGAGGGCACATGCAGGTTGGTGATGCCCCGGTCGCTGTCGACCATGTACATTGGCGGGCGTGCTGCGGTCACGGCCTCGATGGCAGCCATGATTTCGGCGTCGCCTTCGACTTTCTCCAACAGCGCACCAAGACCTTGATTGGGGTTCACACCCAGTTCGGCCATCTTATCGCCATGGGCCTCAAACACCGGGGCCAGCCACGCCTTGACCGCATGGCCAAAGATGATCGGGTCCGAGACCTTCATCATCGTCGCCTTCATATGCAGCGAAAACAGCACGCCTTCGGTCTTGGTTTGTTCGATTTCTGCGGCAAGAAACTCATCCAGCGCCTTTGCGGACATGAACGTCGCATCCACCACTGTGCCAGCGGGGTAGGACACACCGTCTTTCAGGACGGTTTCGCCATCAGCCGTTTCAAGGACGATCTTTGCTGTCGCGGCGCCATCAAGCGTCGTGGACTTTTCGTTCGAGAAGAAATCATTACCGTCCATGGCAGCAACACGGGTTTTGCTGTCCGCGCTCCAGTCGCCCATGCGATGGGGATTGTTTTGGGCGAAGGATTTCACAGCCGCCGCCGCGCGACGATCCGAATTGCCTTCACGCAGAACCGGGTTTACCGCCGATCCTTTGATCGTGTCATAGAGCGCGCGCACTTCTTTTTCGGCGATGGTTTCCGGCGTCTCGGGGTAGTCGGGGATTGCAAAGCCTTTGCCCTGCAACTCTTCAATCGCGGCGACCAGTTGGGGCACCGAAGCCGAGATATTGGGCAGCTTGATCACGTTCGCCTCGGGCGTTTTCACCAACTCGCCAAGCTCGGCCAGATCGTTTGGAATGCGTTGCTCCGCGGTGAGGTGTTCGGGAAAGGTGGCCAGGATGCGGCCTGCAAGCGAGATATCCTTGGTACCGACGGATACACCCGCAGCGGCGGCAAACTTCTGAATGATCGGCAGGAGTGAGGCGCTGGCAAGCTCAGGCGCTTCGTCAACCTTGGTATAGATGATGTCGGGTGTGGTGCTGTTGGCCATGATGTGCCTCCGGATCAGGGATTATCGGTCATGTGGCGGCCCATGATGAGTCGCCCTGCTGCCTGCGTCATAACGCAATTTCGCAGTGCTGAAAAGGTACAGTATGCGATTGTATACTATTCAATATATTCTGCCCCAAGACCGCGCATAAGTATCAGCCCTGCGCCGACAGCGACCAGCACTCCGATCATCAAAGGCAGGGCTGTGCCATCAAACATCAGACTGATGGGAATGCTGAAAACCACCGATCCTACCGTCGCGATCGCCGAGGTAACGCTGGTGGCGGTACCCGCCAGATGCCCCATCGGTTCCAACGCGATGGCGGTGAGGTTGCCCAGCGTCATCGAGATATTAATGAAGACGCCAATCTGCCAAATGAAATAGAGCAAGAAGGGCAGGGGTCCGATCAGCATTTCATAGATCAGCAGCATCAGAGTGATCGTCACAAGCCCGGCCATCGCCACCCGTACCAGCCGCCGCATGCCCAACCGCACCACCAACGCGGCATTCAGCAGGCTAAACCCCCCGGCAGTCAGGGCGAGCAGGGCGAACCAGTAGGGAAAGCTTGCACCCCGCTCATACCCCGTTTCAAAGATCGGGTGGATCGAGCTGAGCGAGGCGAACAGGGCGACATAACACAGTGTCAGCACGAAGGTGCTGCGCCGCACAACCGGATTGGCCAGAACTTCGCGGACCGCTTCCTTCAGCGGGCGTGCACGGAACGGACGACGGCGCCCGGGGGGCAAGGGCTCGGCCACACGCAGGGCCAACCAGAAGGCCGAGGCGAAGGAAAACAGCATTAACGAGGCAAATATCCCACGCCAGCCCGCCAATGCGATGATGTAGCTGCCCAAGAGCGGGGCAATCGCAGGCACAAGGGTGAATACCATCAGGATGATCGAATTAATCCGCGCCATTTCACGCCCGGCGAAATAGTCGCGCGTGATCGCCATTGGCACGATCCGGGCCGCCGAAGCCCCAAGCCCCTGCAACACACGGGCGGCGATCACCATTTCAAGGCTGGTCGCCATCCAGGCCAAGGCCGAGGCCAACATAAACAAGGCAGAGCCCCACAGGACAACCGGCTTGCGCCCGTAACTGTCCGACAAAGGACCCACAAAGAACGTGCCCAACCCCATGCCAAAGACGAAACTGGTCACGATCAACTGGGCGCGATTAGGCGCCTCGGACGTGAGTTCGCCCGCGATCTGGGGCAGGGCGGGCAGCATCGCCTCTATCGCAAAGGCCACGATGGCGGTCAGCATCGCCATGAGGGCGATGAATTCGGCAATGCCGAGGCTTGGACGCTGGACGGAGGTGTCAGTCATATGGCTGGGCTATCACAGCGCGTCCGGGCGGGCCAACGCCCGTATCCGCACAGGCCAGCCGCCGCAGGCGCACACTGGCCGCTAGCTGTCGCCCTTGGTATCCTCGGGCGGTGGCGCATGGGCCAGATGTTTCATCAACCATTCGGCGTGCTTTTCCCGTTTCTTGACAGTGAAGTGCCCGAATTGCTGGATCGCCAACGCAAAGACACCAAGGCCAACGAAGATGAAAACCGTTGTGCCAATCCGGCCTAGCGGTGTCGCGGGCACCAGCTCGCCATAGCCGACGGTCGACAGGGTGACGACTGTGAAGAAATACGCGTCAATCCAGCTCCAGCCCTCAACGAACTTGAAAAACACCGTGCCACTGAGGACCACGGTGGCAAGAGCCAATAAAATGGCGAGAAACTGAAAGCTGCGCATGTCGGGCCTCCGGGTAAGCTAGGCGGTTTGTTCCTTAAATTCATCAATCACCCTAACCCAAAGTTCGGCGGGTTGGCAGCCCGGCACTGCATGTTGATTGGCCACGATAAACGTGGGCACGCCGGTGACGCCCATTTCGCGATACTGTGCGTCGCGCGCACGAATGTCGTCCAAATCGGCGTCCGATTGCAGCAGTTTGCGCACCACCGCGGCGTCCATCCCTGCCGCGTCGGAAATATCGGCCAGAACGTCCATGTCGCCAATATCACGACCTTCTTCGAAATAGGCCTTGAACAGCGCCATCACGACAGGGGTTTGACGTTGTTCAATTCCGGCCCAATGGATCAGACGGTGGGCGTTCAGCGTGTTGGGAGTGCGCGCGATCCCTTCGAAATTGATCTCAAGCCCCGCGGCTGCGGCGCGTTCCACCACGGGCATATAGGCCTGTACCGCACCTTCCTTGCCGCCAAACTTACCCTCCAGATAGGCGCGCCGATCCATGCCTTCGGCGGGCATGTCGGGATTCAGCTGAAAGGGATGCCATTCCATCGTGAAGGGGTGATCAGGACGCTCGGCAAGAGCTTGATCCAGAAGAGTTTTCCCGATGTAGCACCAAGGGCAAATCGGGTCGGAAATAATATCAAGCTTGATCATTCAGTGCCTCATAGACCGGAGCCAAAGCCCGGCGGATCAGTTTACCATTTGCACCCGTTGGCAGGGCGTCGACGTGAAAGAAACCGCGCGGGCGTTTGTAGCGCGCCAGACGGGTTTTGGCATGAGCCTGTAAATCGGCCTCGGGCACGGGCGCAGGGCCGGTGTAGAAAGCCATGATAAGTCGGGCATCGGCCTTAACCTCGATATCGGTGACGGCACATTGGGTGATGCCGGGATGGGTGGTCATCACCGCCTCGACCTCGATCGGCGAGACGCGATAGCCCCCTGCATTCATCATGTCATCGTCACGCCCGTGATAGGTGATTTGCCCGTCAGCATCCATATGGCCCTGATCGCCGGTCAGGAACCATTCGCCTTTGAACTTCCCGGCGGTGGCCTGCTCGGCGCCGTGATAACCCAGCATCAGGCCGGGATCAGATCGATGCACCGCAATTGTTCCTTCTGTTCCAAGAGGGACAGGTTTGCCTGCCTCATCTACCAGTGCAATCCGGCGGCCATCCTGCGGGCGCCCCAACGCACCCGGTGCCGAAGGGTGGTCAGGACTGCCCGAGATAAAGGTCGAACATTCGGACATACCATACGCCTCGTAAATCGGCGTGCCGGTGGCCGTTTCCCAAGCCTGGCGGATCGTATCGGACAGTTTTTCACCAGCGGACAGCCCATGGCGCAGCTTCGGCAAGGAGAGCGGTACATGGTTTAAGAGTTTTCGATAAACGCCCGGTGCTGCGGCAAAAATCGTTGCGTCATGCCGGGCCAGAAGCATTGGAAGTTGATCCGGGGCGACGCCGGGCTCGGGGATCAGGGCGGTGGCTCCAACGCTCCACGGGTCCATCAGGCCGGTGCCCAGCGTATAGGTCCAGTTGAACGCCCCGGCATGTAGCAATCGGTCATCCACGGTCAGTCCATACCAGCCGGTGTGCATCATCTGACGCGCCCAGATCGCGCGATGAGCGTGGACCACGGCGCGGGGAATACCCGAGGTTCCGGAGGTGAAGATGATATATCCGGGCCGGTTCGGATCGCCCATGTGCCACGCGGCAGGGGGCAGATCGCGCATCGCTTCAAGTGTGGATTGGTCAATCACCCGCAAGGTCGTTGCGGGACAGGCAATGCCATCACCCAACAAGATGGCAGCGGGTGATGTGGTTTCGATCACCCCTTGCACTTCGGGGCCTGTCAACTGTGATGAGGTGGGAATAGGCACCAAGCCGACCGCTATTGCCCCCAGGTATGCAATCGGAAATTCCACCGTATTGCCAAGCCGCATCATCACCCGGTCGCCGGGAACAAGGCCAGCCTGTAACAGACCCGTTCCCGTGCCGCGCACCGCCGCAATCAGCCGCTGATACGACCAGCTGTCCGCGCCTGTGAGGCCCAAAACATCCAGTGCAGTCTTATCGCCAAGCGCCGAACCCTGGCCCAACACGTGAGCCGCCAGATTGAACGGCGCAGGGCAGGGCGAATAGGCCCCATTATCGAAGATTGACAACATAGCGCAAGGCTTAGGCGCAGGCCGGGTCTGTTGCAAGGGGACGGCGGGAACGTTATCTAGAACTCATGGACCAAATGGACCCCCAAAACCTGATCCGCATCGAGCGCGAAGATGGCCAGAGCGGCAGCGCCGAGCCGCTGGATCTGGGGCAACGCGTGCGCGAGTTGCGCAAGGCACGCAACTGGACGCTGGAACAGGCGGCGACGCAGGCCGGGTTGGCGCGTTCAACCCTCAGCAAGATCGAAAACGGTCAGATGTCACCCACTTACGAGGCATTGAAAAAGCTGGCCGTGGGTTTGGATATCTCGGTGCCGCAATTGTTTACGCCGCCGCAGAAGGATCAGATCAACGGACGCATGGCCGTGACCAAGTCGGGCGAGGGCGCGCAGAAAGTCACCGTGACTTACGAGCATGAATTGCTGGGCGATGCGCTGACCAAGAAACACATGTTGCCTTATCGCGCCCGGATCCGGGCGCGTAATATTGCGGAGTTTGACGGCTGGGTGCGCCATGATGGTGAAGAGTTTCTTTATGTGCTGACCGGGGTGATCCAGCTTTATACCGAGTTTTATGAACCGGTGACCATGCGTCGCGGCGACAGCGCCTATTATGATGCCACGATGGGCCATAATGTCGTGTCGCTCAGCGATGAGGATGCAACGATCCTCTGGGTCACCTCCCTGGTATAAGCACTTAAAACCCCACGCAGCATCGGGCGCGCGCGGTTCATTCACAAATCAAGCAAAGAGACGGTCAGCCTGTCAGAACCAGCTTTGAACGCCACGGGCCGCGCCCGAGACATCTTGTCCGATCCCGTCAATGGTTGCACAGCCCGCCAGCAAGGCGACGAGCCCGAGAACTGCCAGATGTTTCATTGTTTTTTGCCTCAGTTACGTTTTTTATCTGCTCTTATTCTTCCGACCACCATACTTCAGGCAGGAAATAAATGCTATCCCCGTAGATCGGCAGGCGGTCTTTTGGGTATGTCAACTGTTTCACATGTGCCACACGTCCAACCGCGTAGTTGTGGATCGGAATGACATAGCGCCCGGCGGTTAAAACGCGGTCCAGGGCACGGGTGGCTGCAATAAAGTCCTCGCGGCTGTCCGAAGTCAGCATGGCGTTGATCATCGCCTCCGCCGCCGGAGATTTCATGCCCATCAGGTTGCGGCTGCCCGGCTGATCGGCGGCGGCTGATCCCCAGTAGAGCAATTGTTCATTGCCCGGGCTGAGCGAAAGTGAGCGGCGCATGAAAGTGATATCGAAATCAAAACTCGTCTCGCGCTCGGCATATTGTGCCTTGTCGATTTGTTGAATGTTCAAGGTGATGCCGAGACGTTCCAGCGCGCGGGCATAGATATCCATGATTGCCGTGGCCTGCTGAATCAGCGCATCCTGTTTCAGCACGACATTTAGCTCCATCGGCTGACCGTCAGCGTTTTTCAGCACTCCATCCTGAACGGCCCATCCCGCCTCGGCCAGCAACCTGATGGCTTTGCGCAGATTGGCGCGGTTGCGTTTGGTGCCATCCCCCTGGGGCAGGGCATAACCTTCCAATGTACCGGGCAGGAGATCGTCGGCGAATGGATCCAGCAGTTCGCGGACACGGCCTGTCGCCGGTCCCGGCTGCATGCCCAGTTCCGAGTTTGAAAAGTACGACGTAATGCGCGGTTGGCGCCCGCCGGTCAGCGTGTCGTTGATAAACTCAAAATTGAACGCGAGGATCAACGCCTCGCGCACGCGCCAATCGGCCAAAGCGGCACGACGTGTGTTCATCACGAAACCGGTCATGCCCGACGGTTTCTGGTGCGGGATTTCGGATTTGACGATATCGCCACGTTGAACGGCGGGGAAATCATACTGGGTGGCCCAATCCTCGGCGTTGAACTCGCGCACGAACGAGATGGCCTGGCCTTTGAACGCCTCCTTAAGCACGGTGTCATCGCCGTAGAACTCGATCCGGATTTCGTCAAAGTTGGCGGTTCCGCGGCGAAAGGGCAGGTCGTTACCCCAGTAATCCGGGTTGCGCTTCAAAACCACATTGCGATCAACCTCATAGCTGTCGACCACGTAAGGGGCGGTGCCGATAGGGATGTCACCGATCCGCGCGCTGGCGAAATCCTTACCCTCCCACTGGGCCTTTTGCAGGATCGGACGCAATCCCGCGATCAGGGCAAGCTCGCGGTCTTCGGTGTTAAAGGTCAGCCGGACACTGCGCGGCCCGGTCGCTTCGATCCGGTCCACTTTTTTCCAGAACCCGGCATAACGTACGTGTCCCTGGGTGGCCAAGGTCTCGTAAGACCAGATCACATCCTCGACGGTGACCGGGCTGCCATCCGAGAATCGGGCCTCTTCGCGCAGGGTGAATTCGACCCATTCGCGATTCGGACCTGTCTCGACCGATTCGGCCAGAAGGCCATAAAGCGAGAACGGTTCGTCCCAGGACCGGCCCATGAGGGACTCGTACGCCAGGAACCTCAGTTGCCAGGGCGGGCTGCCCTTGAGGGTGAACGGATTGAGCGAATCGAAGCCCCCAACATTGCCCGTCACCACCTGTCCGCCCTTGGGTGCATCCGGATTTGCATAAGGGAGAGACACAAAATCCGGTGGTAGAGCGGGCTCTCCATACATAGCTATGCCATGGCTGGGCTGTGCGCTCACAGGCGGTGTGGATAAAATGCCTGAAAAAATGATGGCGCAGAGAAGCAATGAGCGGAAAAATTCTGATCTCATTTCGGCAACAATCCTTCTCGCCCCTTCTTTTCCTCAAGGGTTAGGTAAACAGGGATTCACGTCTTTTCAAACTTTTAGCTTGGACTGCGGCGCGAGATTGCTTATAAAGATGTTACTGCTCGATAGGTTTCTTGCCTGTATGAAACCTGCCTCAATAACTTAACGCCCGCTTCGTGCGGGCGTTTTTTTTGGGCGTAATGGGGTGTGGATGAATGGGGCGTGGACAAGGATGACCTTGGCCGAATCTGTCTTCATTCGAGGGTAGGGATTGCAATTTCACCCACGCGGCTTCATCCTTTTTTGCAACTGCAGCATTGTAAAATCATGAGGAGCGCACGGGATGAGCGTAGCGGGTAAGACAGCGATTGTGACAGGGTCCAATTCAGGCATCGGTTTGGGGATTGCGATCGAATTGGCCAAGGCGAGCGCGAAGGTCGTGTTGAATTCCTTCACTGACAACGACGAAGATCACGCGCTGGCAAAACAGCTGTCCGACGATCATGGTGCCGAGGTACGTTACATCAAGGCCGATATGTCCAAGGCAGATGAGTGTCGCGCGCTGATCGAGAAGGCCGGGTCCTGCGATATCCTGGTGAACAACGCAGGCATTCAGCATGTCGCGCCAATTCCTGACTTCCCGAACGGCAAATGGGATGCGATCATTGCGATCAATCTCAGCTCGGCCTTCCATACCACCGCCGCCGCCCTGCCGATGATGCGTGCCGCCGGGTGGGGCCGGGTGATCAACGTGGCCTCGGCCCATGGGTTAACGGCAAGCCCTTACAAGTCGGCCTATGTGGCGGCCAAACATGGGGTCGTCGGGTTGACCAAAGTGACTGCGCTGGAAACCGCCGAGGAACCGATCACCGCCAACGCAATTTGTCCGGGCTACGTTCTGACACCGCTGGTCGAGGCGCAAATTCCAGACACGATGAAGGAATATGACATGAGCCGCGAGGACGTGATCAAGAACGTTATGTTAACGCGGCAACCCTCGAAAGAATTTGCCACGGTCGAACAGCTGGGCGGGACCGCGCTTTACCTGTGTTCGGATTCAGCGGCACAGGTGACGGGCACAACGATCAGTGTCGATGGCGGTTGGACGGCGCTTTGATAACGCAAGGGGCGCGTCAAACCGAAGGGGCAGGCGTGTGGCGGATGTAAAACGGATCAATCTGGCCTTGCAGGGTGGCGGTGCGCATGGTGCGTTTACCTGGGGCGTGCTGGACCGGCTGCTTGAGGATGAGCGGATCGAGGTTGCAGCGATCTCGGGCACCTCGGCCGGCGCGATGAACGGTGCGGCCTTCAAGGCGGGCTGGCTTGAAGATGGCAGGGCAGGGGCCAAGGCCCATTTGGATTGGCTTTGGTCAAAGATGGGCGCCGTGCAAGACATCCGCATGCCCGCCTGGATGAGCGGCACGATGCCAATGCCCGGCGCAGTGAGCGCGGCACTGGAGATGTCTCCGGCCTACCTTTGGAGCGATGCGATGTCGCGCATGGTGTCGCCTTACGCATATGGGCCGTTTTATGCCAACCCGCTGGAACCGATTGCGCGGGCTTTTGAGTATGACAAGGTTTGCGCCGATGCCGAACCACGGCTTTATGTCGGGGCAACCAATGTGCATAGCGGCAAAATCCGGGTGTTTTCAGGTCAGGAGATCAGCACCGATGCCCTGTTGGCGTCGGCATGTCTTCCAACGATGTTTCAGGCAGTTGAGATTGATGGGCAATCCTATTGGGATGGCGGCTATACGGGCAATCCGGCGCTGTTTCCGCTGTTTGACGGTGATTTGCCGGATGACATCCTGATCATCAACATCAACCCGCTGGAGCGCGCCGAGGTGCCTCAAAGCCCGCAGGACATTCACAACCGGATTAACGAGATCAGCTTTAACTCGTCATTGTTGCGCGAATTGCGAGCGATCCGTTTCGCACAGCGGCTGTTAAAGCAAGGCGCGCTGGCCGATGGGGCGATGAAACATGTGCTGGTGCATATGATTGCAGATGACGCGCTGATGCGCGAGCTGTCGGTCGCAACCAAGCTGATGCCGAACCCTTACTTGCTCAACCAACTGAAAGAAGCCGGGCGCGCGGCCTGTGATACATTTCTTGCGAACCACTTCGACGATTTGAACGTGGTCGGTAGCACCGATATCGAAGAGATGTTTGGCTGAATTGGCTCTTTTGCATGTCAAAAAGGCAATGTCCGCCCAGCGGGACAAAACCAAACTCCGCTATGTGCCAGCCACCGGAGGCCAACGTCAGACCCTGGGGTGGCGACCCACCATTTGCTTCAGGGCGCTTTATGGTCGCAAAGTACATCTACAGAATGAACGCAGCGCCGTCGTCAGAGTAATCGTCAGCCCAAGGGAGGGGCCCCCTGCGTCGATTACAAAGTAATCGACTTTCGGTCGACGGACGATGGCCGGGCCGCTGCGCGGCTGTTAACCGGCTTGGCGCGTAATAGTGGCGACAGTTTTGGGCTCAAAACAGTCATTCGACAAGCTTGGAAGATTGTCTCTAACCTTCCACAACCTCGACCCCGCCATTGTGGTCAGGGTAAACAAGCCCCGCCGAGATCACCAGCTTGGCGGCTTCTTCGACAGTCATGTCCAGTTCGATCACATCTTCTTTTGGAAAGAACAGCAGGAATCCCGAGGTTGGGTTTGGGGTGGTGGGTACGAAAACCCCCATCAGGTCACCCGAAGTTTCGGCGCGCGCGGACACTTCGCCCTTTGCGGTGGTCGAGATGAACCCGATGGCCCAGATGCCTCTGCGGGGGTACTGGATCAGGCAGGCTTTTTCGAAGCTGCGCTCGGATTGGGCAAACACCGTCTCTGCGATCTGTTTGACGCCGGAATAAATGGTGCGCACCACTGGCATCCGGTCGACCAACGACTCGGCGAAGTTGATCAGGGATTTGCCGATCAGGCCCTTGGCGATCCACCCCACCAGAATGGTGAAGATCAGGAAGATGATCACCCCAATGCCGCGCAGGTTGATGCCGATGTATTTCTCGGGTTGGAAGTTGTAGGGCACCAAGGGCAGCACAACGCTGTCTACCCAGCCGATAAAGGCCCAGAGGAACCAGATCGTCAGCGCCACCGGAGCGATAACAACAATACCGGTCAGGAAGCTGGCACGCAGCCCCGAAAACATCCCGCCCTTGCGTGGATGAGGTGGTTCTTCGTCAAACGGTGTGTTCATGAGGCTCTATCAGCAACGGGTTCAGCCGATATGTAAGCAGAAACCTGCCGGTCGACAATGGGGGTTAATGAGTATCGTTTTTCTCAAGCTCCGCGGCAATGGCCGCTGCCAGCCGGGCGTTGTTCAGAACCAGCGCGATATTAGCTGCCAGAGAGCGCCCCTCTGTTAGCTCGTAAATGCGCCCCAACAGGAAAGGCGTGACATCCTTGCCGGTAATATTTTGGGTCATGGCATCGGCCTGAGCCCGGGCGATGATCGGGGCAATTTGATCATGCGGCATCTCTGCCTCGGGCGGGATGGGGTTGGCGACGAGTTGCCCGCCAGGCAGACCCAATGCACCACGCATCAAATGGGCTTTGGCGATTTGCGCGGGTGTATCCATGCGCAAAGGCGCGGTGAGCGGCGAGGTGGCCGACCAGAAGGCGGGGAAGCTGTCCTGTCCATAGGCAATCACGGGCACACCTAAAGTTTCCAGAACTTCCAGTGTTTTGGGCAGATCGAGGATCGCCTTGGCCCCGGCGCATACCACGGTGACCGGGCTTTGGGCGAGTTCCTGCAGATCCGCCGAAATGTCAAAGCTGTCGCTGGCACCCTGATGAACACCGCCAATACCGCCCGTCGCGAACACCCTGATCCCGGCCAGATGTGCGGCAATCATCGTGGCCGCCACCGTCGTGGCACCGATACGCCCATCGGCCATGCAGACCGCAAGGTCGGCCCGGCTGAGCTTGGCAACGTTTTGCGCCTTGGCCAGGGTTTCCAGTTCGTCTTCGGACAGCCCGATATGCAAAGCACCGTCCAGCACGGCGATGGTGGCAGGAATAGCCCCGGTATCGCGCACGGCCTCTTCCACCTTCCACGCGGTTTCCAGGTTGTCCGGATAGGGCATACCGTGGGTGATGATCGTGCTTTCCAAGGCCACGATCGGGGCGCCATCGCGACGGGCCTGCGCCACTTCGGGGGAAAGGGTGTAAAGACTCATCGCTCAGGCCTCTCCTGATACATGGGCGGCCGCGGCCTGCAAGGCGCGTTCCAACGCGGCCTCGCGGCTTGCGCCAGCCAGATCGGCGGCAATATGGGCGGCCATGAACGTATCACCCGCACCGGTGACACGGGTCACCAGCACCTGTGGCGGCTGTCCGGTGATCAGTCCCGAAGGCGCACCATCACAAGCCGGGTTGGCCCCGTCGGTGATCAACACGCGTTTTGCCCCACGCACCAGCAGGGCTTCGGCTGCGTCGGATGTGCGGGTGAAACTGGTTTGGCACAGCAATCCGGCTTCTTCCAGATTGACATAAAGCACCGCCTGTCCGTGAGTCAGGAAGGGCAGCAGGCGTTGCGCTTTTCCGGGCGAGGCGGGGGCGAGGCGCAGGTCGGCCTTGGCCAGAACATCGCCAGTGGCGATCTCGCTCAGCAGCGCCTCGGTCAGATTGCCATCCAGCGCAACGGCGCCGGCAAAGGGCTGCTTGGCCGAGCCCAGTGACCCATCGCTAAGCGCGGTCAGAATACGTGCGCCTGCAGCCTCTAGCGAATGCGCGTCGGCAATCGCGGCGATCAGGCCGTTTGCAGCCTCGACGGCCATATAGACATCGGTGGGCAAATCATCCGAGCGATAGATATGCGCGGTGTCGAGCTCCATCAGATCGCAGGCGCGGATCAACTCCTCGCCCGCCTCATCGCGCCCGACAGCGCTGAGCAGGGCAGGGGACAGACCAAAGCGGCGGAGCGCCATGGCAATGTTCAAGGCCACGCCGCCGGGCTGGCGGAGAATCCGCCCCGGTACATCCGCCCCCGGTTTCATATGGCTGGCGGTGCGTCCGATCACGTCCCAGAGAACACTGCCGATGCAAAGAAGATCGCTCATGCGGGCGGTTTTGACCCGGATGGCAAAGGCACGCAAGGCCGATTTGGCCCTGACAGTCGACGTATGCTGTGCCAGATTGGCGGTATGAAACGCCATTTCCTTTCCTTGCTGAGCGGCTTGATCCTTGCGTCCGCCGTGCAGGCGCAGGATCATTGCCCGGGTTCTGCGCCGCTTGACGCGCTTGCGGCCCGGATTGCGCCGAACCCGGTCTGTGCCACCAGCCTCAGTCAATCGGGGCAGACCAGCCAGCACTGCAGATGGGGGTTTGACTATCGCGCGGCGGCCGCCGAGGCGTTGTATGCACAGATCGAACAGATTTCAGCCGCGTGTTTCGGCGATATCAGCGCAACGCCAAATGCGCCGGACGTGAACCACCCGGACAGCTATCTGATCCGGCAGTTCACGGGGCAGGGGATCGAGGTATCTGTGTCACTTAAGGACAAGGCCGCTTTGGATCAAAGTTTCGTCTTTTGGCGGGTCACACCCTTGTCCTGAAAGGGGCTTGCGCACGCTGACACGCCGGGCTATACGCGCGCCACTAACTCCGCAGGTATGGGCGGGCCGTTGGGGGAGACATCCCTTTCGTGTCCACCGGTTGAAGCAAATGCTTCTCATCCCGTACCGAGGCTTAAACCGGAAAGGAAACGGACATGGCTCAACCTGAGTTCACCATGCGCCAACTGCTTGAAGCAGGCGTACATTTTGGCCACCAGACGCAACGCTGGAACCCCCGTATGGGCGAGTTCATCTATGGCGCGCGCAACGGCATTCACATTCTCGACCTGACACAGACCGTCCCGATGCTGGACGCGGCGCTGCACGCGATCCGCGAAACCACCGCAAAAGGTGGTCGGGTTCTGTTCGTCGGCACCAAGCGTCAGGCCGCAGGGCCGATCGCCGAAGCCGCCGAAAAATCGGCTCAGTACTTCATGAACCACCGTTGGCTGGGCGGTACGCTGACCAACTGGAAAACCGTATCGCAGTCCATCAAGCGTCTGAAAGACATCGACGAAGCGATGGAAAGCGGTGCCGAAGGCCTGACCAAGAAAGAACGTCTTGGCATGGAACGCGACCAAACCAAACTGCAAGCGTCGCTTGGCGGGATCCGCGAGCTGGGCGGCACACCTGATATGCTGTTCGTCATCGACGTGCGCAAAGAGGCACTGGCCGTGGCCGAAGCCAACAAGCTGGGCATCCCGGTTGTGGCCGTGGTTGACACCAACTGCTCGCCCGACGGGATCGATTACATCATCCCGGGCAATGACGACGCGGCCCGTGCGATCACTCTTTATTGTGATCTGGCAGCCCGCGCAGCCCTGGATGGCATGTCGGCCCAAATGGGCGCGGCTGGCGTTGACCTGGGTGCGATGGAAGAGGCCCCTGTGGAAGAAGTTGTCGTGGAAGAGGCCGTTGCTGAAGCCCCCGCAGCCGAAGCTGTAGCGGAAGAGGCACCTGTCGAAGCGCCTGCGGAAGAAGCCCCTGCTGAGGAAGCAAAAGCCTAAGCCTTCGGGGTTTCGCAAAACTGATACGGGGCGCGGGGAAACCTGCGCCCATGACTGATCCGTAAATTTGAGGAGAGCCGAGATGGCGATCACTGCTGGAATGGTGAAAGAACTGCGCGACAGCACCGGCGCAGGCATGATGGACGCGAAAAAAGCGTTGACCGAAACCGATGGCGACATGGAAGCCGCTGTTGACTGGCTGCGCACCAAAGGTTTGGCGAAGGCTGCCAAGAAATCCGGCCGCACCGCTGCTGAGGGCCTTGTTGCTGTGAAAGTAGATGGCGGTCGCGGTGTCGCGGTTGAAGTGAACTCGGAAACCGACTTTGTCGCGAAGAACGCTGAGTTCCAAAGCATGGTCGCGGACGTGGCAAGCGTTGCCATGGGTGTAAACGACACCGAGGCACTGGCCGCGGCGGATATGGGTGGCAAATCTGTTGCCGACACCATCACCGCCAAAGTAGCCACCATCGGTGAAAACATGTCGCTGCGCCGCATGGCCGCGCTGGAAGGCGATACCGTTGTGGCGTATGTCCACAACGCCGCCACCGCTGGTATGGGCAAAATTGGTGTTCTGGTTGCCCTGAAAGGCGGCGACGAGGCGTTTGGCAAACAGGTTGCCATGCACATCGCGGCCACCAACCCTGCCGCCCTGAACGAAGAGCAACTGGACCCCGCCGTCGTCGAGAAGGAAAAGCAGGTTCAGATCGACATCGCACGTGAATCGGGCAAGCCCGAGCAGGTGATCGAGAAGATGATCGTTGGCCGCATGAAGAAATTCATGGCCGAGGTCACGCTGGTCAACCAAGCCTTCGTGATCAACCCTGACCTGACGGTCGAGGCCGCCGCCAAAGAGGCCGGTGCCGAGATCACCGGTTACGTCCGCATGGAAGTGGGCGAAGGCATTGAGAAAAAAGAAGAAAACTTTGCCGAGGAAGTCGCCAAAGCGGCTGGCGGCTGAGCCTTCTTCAAACCAAAGAAAAGGGGCATCAAATCGGGTGCCCCTTTTTTGTTGAACCAACATGCACTTCTCGATGCATGCTGATTTGGCGAGTTTCCAAAAAGGGATACAACCCGGCAATGGGAAAGTTGCGCGACAATTCCACCTTGTTCATCGAACAGTTCAATCACAGCTAGAAGATATGTCGCACCCTATCATTTACCCTCCCAAATCGCTGTTCATCCTTTTCTTCAAACTTGGTGGAACCACTGTCATGGTCTTCATGTCCTGGGTCGCTATGTTCTGGTTTTTCAGTGAACCGGCCTTGGTCTCAGCTCGACAGTTTGCCGAAGAGGGAGAAGTCGCCAACGCACTCGTGGTTCAAAAGTATTCAGAAAGAAAACGGAATGCCAGCGGCGACAATAAAACGTATTTCATCCTCGATCTTGAATACGAGACGCACGCCGGGGAAACCATTTCCCTGAAAAGCCGCGTGGAATACTCCGAATACAACGCGGCTGAGCCGGGACAGGTGATTGATGTGACCTACCTACGCAGCAATCCTCAAAAAATCGAAGTGTCCAAAGGTAGCAATCTGCGCAAGGGGCATTTTATGCGTAGGCTGATGTGGATATCCGTCCTCGCTGTTCTATTGGGGGCTTTGTTCTACGGAAGGCGAGTCATGGGCGCAATCCGAGCAAGAAATCATGGCCAACGCAAAGAGGTCAAACTGATTGAGGTGCGCAAAAAGAACTGGTGGGGTCCTGGCGATGGATACTGCTTGATATGGCGCGACAAAGCGGGACGCGAAGGTCGAAGCCTTCTGCATAAGGCAGATAAGTTGATGGGCTTCAGACCCGGCGACACTTTGCTTGTCTTTCATGGAGACAAGCGCAGCTGGTGGGCAGGGGATATCGGTGATCGTGAAGGCACATAGCACCCCAAACGTCTGGATCGTCAGACATTTGTTAGCTGAAATCACTTGTTGACCACATGAACCGCCTTTTCTGTCTGAATAGCGCTGTTATACTTTGTTCGGGCAATGGCGATGGCGTCGCCAGAGGGCATAGGACCTCTTGCCGTTTCACTGTTCCTGTACGCCGGGGCTTTCAATCGGGGGATTGAGGGGACCGGCCTTCGTCTCCGTCAATCAAGGAGACGCAGCATGGCGTGGAGACCTGAGAAAACCATCGTCAACAGCTGGAATGAATGGGACAGGTTGCGCCATGTGATTGTTGGCCGTGCCGATGATTGTCACATCCCGCCCGAGGAACCTGCGCTGGATGCTAAGGTGCCCGAGGACAGCGATATGCGCGGACAATGGGGCAGGCGGCCCCAGGAAACGATTGATCGCGCCAACGAGCTTTTGGACAATTTCGCATCCCTGCTGGAAAAGCGCGGCATCCGCGTGGATCGCCCCACGCCGATTGATCACTCTCTGCCCGCCACCACGCCGGATTTTCACACGGACAGCCAGTTCGGGTGTATGCCCCCGCGCGATGTTCTGCTGACCGTGGGCAGCGAGATGCTGGAAGCCACGATGAGTTATCGTTGCCGTTGGTTTGAGTACCTGAATTACCGGCCCCTGATGCAGCGGTATTTCGACGAAGACCCGAATTTCCGCCATGAATGCGCGCCGAAACCGCGGCTGACGGATGCCGATTATCACCCTGATTATCTGTCCGAAAAAACCGGCGTGGAAAAGCGCCTGAAATGGACGGCCGAGAAATTCTTTGTCACCACCGAAGAAGAGCCGCTATTTGACGCTGCCGATGTCCTGCGCTTTGGCCGGGATCTGGTGGTGCAGCACGGCTTCACCACCAACCTCAAAGGGATCGAATGGCTACGCCGTCACTATCCGGATCACCGCGTTCATGCAGTGAATTTCCCCGGCGATCCATACCCGATCCATATCGACGCCACTTTTACGCCGCTGCGGCCGGGCCTGATCCTGAACAATCCGCAACGCCGTCTGCCCGACGAACAGCGCAAGATGTTCAACGACAATGACTGGGAGATCGTGGATGCCGCGCAGCCTGCGCATAACACGCCGCCGCCCTTGTGCTATTCCTCGACGTGGCTGTCCATGAACGTGCTGGTATTGGATCCAAGGACCGTTTGTGTCGAAGCTTCCGAGGTCTATCAGGCCGAACAGATGGACAAACTTGGCCTAGAGGTGATTCCGGTCGAGCTAAGGGATGCCTATGCCTTTGGTGGGGGCTTGCATTGCTGCACGGCAGACGTGTATCGCGAAGGGAACTGCGAGGATTACTTCCCTAATCTGTGAGTGCCGAGATGCCCCGGACCCGTTTGAAACATCTTGCGATCTGCGTGTTTGTTTTGGGGATTGGGGGCTGCGCGTACCATGACCGCACCGCGATTGCGGTGCCGGAACCCGGTGCAGCGGCGTTTCATCCCGTTGGCATGCCAAGGGATATCCGCGTCTATGGCGATGAGTTCGGGCGCGACACTGCGGCTCTGATCAGCGAATACCGGGCGCGGGTCGGCGGTTTTCCCAAGGATGGTGGCCTGAACATTCTGGCGCTTTCGGGTGGTGGGGCAGGTGGCGCCTATGGGGCAGGGGTGCTGGCCGGGTGGAGCGCCACCGGCAGCCGCCCGGATTTTGACATGGTCACGGGGATATCGACCGGCGCGATCATCGCGCCTTTTGCCTTTCTGGGGCAGCAATACGACCCCGCCCTCGAACGTTTTTACACAAGGACGCAAACCCGGCAGATTGCCCGTTTTCGGATTCTGAGGGCGTTGATTGACGGCGGGTATGTGGCCGATACGGCCCCTCTGGCGGCTGCCATTGCACGTGAGCTGAACGATAATGTGATTGCCGACATTGGACGCGAGGCCGCGAAAGGGCGCGATCTTTTCGTGGGAACCACCAATATCGATTCCGAACGACCGGTTATCTGGGATATCGGGCGCATGGCCCAGATCGGTACCCCCGAAGCAAATGCGTTGATCCGGCGGGTTATCTTGGCCTCCGCATCAATCCCGGTCCTGTTCGAACCGATTGCTATCGAGGTAAGTGATGGCAAGCGTCTGCGCGAAGAATTGCACGTCGATGGCGGCCTGACGCAACAGGTGTTCGTCTATCCCGTCGAAGTTCCGATGAAACGTCTTCTGCGGGATGTCGGACTCGCCAACAGGGATAATACAATCTGGGTGATCCAGAACAAAAGTATCTATCCGCGCTATGAACCGCAAAATACCCGACTGCCACGATTGGTGGAACGCACGGTCAGTCTGCTGATCAAGTCGCAGACCGTCGGGGACATCGGACAGATCGTGGCGTTGGCCAGACGCGATGGGTTCTCGGTAAACACACTGATCCTGCCCAAGGATTTCAGCGAAACGCCCACCGAGCTTTTTGACCCTGTATATATGGCAAAACTGTATCAGGTTGGCTTGCGGGACGGGCGCGAGGACAGATGGGACAGCAATCTGACCCACTATCTTGAATAGGGCATTGATGCCGAAGAATACGGTGCTGCCCCCAAAACAAGACAGCACCGCGTGAATACTGCCCGTCAGAACAGGGATGAAACGGCAGGCAGTAAGCGTCAGCCACCAACCCGAACAATAAGACCAGTGACTGACATCCGGTGTAACCGGCAGATCAGAGAGCTCTGCTATCTCAGAGGTCTGACCCGATGTTCCCAGGCTAAAGCCACCACTCACGGAACATACTTAGATTGCAACTTTACGTCGCGTAACGAAAGTATGGGTTTCCTTACCAAAGGATAAAATTACAGTTTTATTGGAAAAATGCCCGTTTTTGCCCGGATTTAACCGTCCAGCACAAACATTTGATTCTGAAACGACGCTTTCAACACAGCCTGAGCAGTGGTTTCCACGCTGAGTGCTTCGCGCGCAAGACGCAGGTGTTTCTCAATTGTGGCGGGCGTCAACTCCAGCAGCATGGCAATATCCTGCACGGTTTTACCGTCCCCAACCCAACCCAGCACCTCACGCTGGCGCTTGGTCAGGGACCGACCGGGTGCGTTGTAGGGAAGGGACAGGATGCGCAGATGGGTGATGTTGTTCAACACCACGATATCATCACCATGTTCAGTCCATATGCTGTCCACCTCAGCCTGGCTCAGCCCGGCGCGCGCTGTCAGCGCGATCGCACCCTTGGAGCGTGGTGAGACCGACTTGAAACTGATAGAATAGCCCGCCAGAACACCTTGTTGCTGGTTGAATTCAACGACCTTCTTCTCCTGATCGCTCAGCGTGCCCGACTTGACCATCTCCTGCATCACCGACCACGAACACGCGCCTTCATGATCCAGAGCCCAACGCACCATCGGCCCATGATGATACAGGCCTTCGCCGATAAACACATCGGTAAACTCCGGCTTGTGATTGGTCAGCAACACGAAATCATCCGGATCGCCAAGGCTGGTTGCCGTACGATAGCGCGTATAGCCATAGATCAGCCGGTCAAATCCGTATTCGGCCATCTGGCGCGTATGCATATCCCACAGCGCCTCGATCGTCGGCGAATTCAGCAGTTTCTTGAGATGGTCTGTCGTGATCATCCGCGCGCCTTCAGATGTTCGACCATGGCCTGCAGCGCAAGCAAATACCCTTGGGCACCAAACCCGCAGATCACGCCAAGCGCAACCTTGGCGATATAGGAGGTGTGGCGGAATTCCTCACGGGCGTGAATATTGGACAGATGCAGCTCGATGACCGGCAGTTCCACCGAACTGATCGCATCCATCAGTGCGATCGACGTATGCGTATACGCACCCGCATTCAGGATAATCCCATCATGGACACCGTGCGCCGCATGAACCTGATCCACCAGAACGCCTTCACTATTATGTTGCTGAAAGGCGAGGGCGACGCCTAGCGATTTGGCGCTCGCTTGGCTCATCTCTTCGATATCGTCGAGCGTGGTCGAGCCATAAACGTCTGGCTGACGCTGACCCAGCAGGTTGAGGTTGGGTCCGTTCAAAATCAAAATAGATGTCATAATGCGTGTCCTTTGGATCAAGTCTTAGACTCTCAGCGCTGCATCTGTCGAGGCCAGTCGAAAAGAAAGACTTGAGGGAGCCAGCCCGGGAGTTAAGTTCGGACAAGCAGAAGACAGAGGCAGACCATCATCCCGCCGAACCAGATTGCGTTAACTTTATCCCGTATCATTCTGTAAATGCTAAATTAATTACAAATCATCATTTATATTATATTTACATAATACTGATTATGCGCTTTTTACGATTGTAACGCGGCGCATGTGTCGGATCATCTGTATAATGGGACTGAATTGTTGAGACACATATCCCCCTGAATTCAAAAATTAAGTCATTGGCGTATTTCCTGCGTTGGAAGGAAATCTCCACGGCACGGCGGCATATGCGCCCTGCTGGTCAGCTCAACCTTGAAAGCGTCGTATGAGCAACACCGAGGTCTAGCGCAATGGCTCTGCAGTCTCGCCGTTGGCAATGCGTTCACGGGCGAGCTGGCGCTGATGCTCGGACAACTTTTGTTTACGTCCAAACCTGACGCTCTTTTGGGCCGTGCCTTCACGGCCTTCATTCCCGCGCGGCGTGATACGTTCTCGTTCATCTTCGACAAGGGCGGAGAGAAAAGCCAGAATTCACCTTGCCCATCGGCGTGGCCAGATCGAGCCAGGGTTTGTCCAGAACTTTCACGCAGGCACCTCGATCCGCAATCCGCTGGATGATGGTGATGCCATCAATCATAGATCGGGTTGCCCTATTCCACTCAGCGATCACAAACACTCCCCCTGCCCCAAGCTTGTCAATTGCACATTCCAGCTGAGGCCGACCCCTCACAGTTTTCCAGATACCTTCTCGCGAAAAATCTTGTCGAGACTGGCGGCGTTCAAGGCACGTAGCTGGCGATCAAGGGATTGCCCATGACTGGACACTCTGGCGTAACCAATAAGCATATTCCGCGCCTATCAGATGCAGCAAATATGCACCGGATATATGCACCACATCAGAGCGTTGTTATCTTGGCCCTGCCCCATTGGTGCGAATATGATGAGTTTTGATACAATTTAGACTCTCGCCTTATCGCGCCAAAATGACCGATTTGCGGAACAAAGCTGCCCCTGGCTATCTTCCCTTTCATGGCGGCTTTGAAGCACATCATGGCCCTTCCCCATTTCCGGAAATCGGCATGCCGTAATTCTATTGACTTGGAGAAGTTATTGTCTGAAATGATCCCAGATGGTTTTCGGAAGACAAATGCGCTTTCGGAATGAAAAGGGAATACGGTGAGGAATAGCCAACAGGCGCCAAAACCGTGACTGCCCCCGCAACTGTGAGCGGCGAGCGAACTCGATGAACACCACTGAACGCGCAGCGTTTGGGAAGGTTCGGGCAAGCGACAACCCGCAAGTCAGGAGACCTGCCATCAAAGATGTAACTTCAACCTGGGCGGGGTGTCCGGACAGGAGGCCATGATGGCTTTACGGTTTGAACCGTGTGAAAATCGACCTGTGCTTGCCCCGCGCCATCGCGGAGGGCGACATGGGCGTACCAAGTCACAGAATTACCATCTGCACATCGTGCAAGCACAAGAGCGACAGCTGTCATCCCGGCTATGAGCTGATCGAACGGCTGCGCGCGGCCATCGATGCGGCCGGTGACACGATCACCGAAACGTTCGAAATCTCGGGCACCGCCTGCATGGCAGGTTGTGAGCATCCTTGCACGGTTGCCTACCACAGCACGCGCAAGGCCACTTATCTGTTCGGGGATATAGAGCCCGGTCAGGATATTGACGACCTTGTTGCGTTTGCCCGGCAATACGCAGTTCCGGGGGATGGTTGGTGTTCTGCGATTGAGCGACCCGGTAAGTTGCGCACGCATACACTGGCACGGGTTCCGGCCATGATGCTTGCCCCAGAAGACAGCAAGGCGCGCCTGTCATGAGTGCCGCAAGCCTTGTCGCGGACGATATCAGCTGGGCGCCTCATAGTTCTCTGCCCCGCCTGCTTCATCCAGTCAGCTTCGAACTTCAGCCCGGGCAGGTGCTGGGCGTGGTTGGGCCCAACAGTGCGGGTAAATCCACGCTGTTGCGCATGATCTACCACTACCAACAGCCAACATCCGGGCGGATCCTGGTGGATGGCGAGGATATCTGGTCCCTCTCACCGCGTGCCGCGGCACGCAAAGTCGCGGCCGTCCTGCAAGAGCAACCTGGTGCATTCGGGCTGACTGTGCACGACATCGTTACCCTTGGGCGTACGCCGCACCGGCTGGGGTTTTCGACCCCCGGCGCGCGGGACGCCGAGATTGTTGACGCGGCCATAGACCGCATGGATCTTCAACATCTGATATACCGAGACCTTGGCACGCTATCGGGCGGTGAACGGCAACGGGTGATGGTGGCGCGCGCGCTTGCGCAGCAGCCCCGGGTGCTGGTGATGGACGAACCGACCAATCATCTCGACATCCGCCATCAGCTTGAAATTCTGTCGCTGATCCGCACCCTGGGCCTGACGATTGTCGTGTCCCTGCATGACCTGAACATGGCGGCCCAAGTCTGCGATGTGGTTCTTTTGCTTGAGGGCGGACACTGCAAGGGTTTCGGCCCACCCGAAGAGGTGCTGAGCGAAGCATCGGTGTCCCGGACATTCCGGGTCACCGCCCAACGTGAGACGCTGAGCCGCAGCAATAACCAGCATCTTTCATTTCATCTGCCGAACTAAAGGAAAACCCTGATGAAACTGACCTGTACTTCGACTGTATCGGGCGCTTTGCTTGCCTTGATGACAACAACCGCGTTTGCGCAAACCACCGTGCAAAGTTGCAACCGTGAAGTCACATTTAATGAGCCGCCCAGGGCCGCGATCTCGAACGACGTCAACCTGACTGAAATGATGCTGGCGCTGGGTCTGGCCGACCGGATGGTTGGATACACCGGCATTTCGGGCTGGAAAACGCTGGACGAAACCATGACGGCGGGGGTTGAGGAACTGCCAGAGCTGTCTGCCAAGTATCCCAGCAAAGAGGTGCTGATCGGCGCGGATGCCGATTTCTTCTTCGCAGGTTGGAACTATGGCATGAAGGTCGGCGGAGAGGTGACACCCGAGACGCTCGAGCCCTTCGGAATCAAGGTCTATGAGTTGACGGAAAGCTGCATTCACATCGGTGAAAAAGCCGCCGCCAGCATGGACGACGTGTATAACGACCTGCTGAATCTGGGCAAAATCTTTAACGTTGAAGACAAAGCTGAAAGCCTGGTGGAAGGCTACCGCGCCGAGTTGGCCGATTTCACGGCTGGCCTTTCCCCACTGAGCGAGGCCCCGCGTGTCTTCGTCTATGACAGCGGAGAGGACGTTCCGTTCACGGCAGGCCGTTACGCCATGCCAAATGCTTTGATCGAGGCTGCCGGTGGCACCAACATCGTGAATGATCTCGAAAAAAGCTGGGCCACTGTGGGCTGGGAAACCGTGGTTGAACGCAATCCCGAGGTCATCGTAATCGTGAACTACGGCGAGGTGACCGCCGAGGAAAAACGCAACTTCATGACATCTAATCCAGCCTTTGCGGATCTGGATGCCGTGAAGAACGACCGTTTCGTAACGTTGGAATATGTCGAAGCCACACCAGGCCCGCGCAACATCCAGGCGGTGAAAACTCTCGCCACGGCTTTCCGGGACCAATGAGATGATTGCAAGGGCAGCAGACAGCCGCAGCACCAGTTTCCGTTTTGTGACGGGCGGTGGGCTTGTCCTGCTGCTCTTCTCCATGTCTGTTGCCATCAGCGTGGGGGCCATATCTGTGCCCCTGCCAACCGTCTGGGGCATTGTGATCAACAAGATTGCCCCGGGCACCATCGCGCAAGACTGGTCCGCCGGGCGCGAGGCTATCGTCTGGGATATCCGCTTTCCCCGCGCTCTTCTGGCCTGCTTCGTGGGTGCGGGGCTGGCCATGGTCGGTGGCAGTCTTCAGGCGGTCACGCGCAACCCGTTGGCCGATCCACACCTGCTGGGCATTTCGGCGGGCGGTGCGTTTGGCGCCATTCTGGCACTTTTACACACCGGTATGTTCCTTGGGCTTCTGACGGTGCCCTTGTTTGCCTTCCTCGGTGCGCTTGGGGCGACACTGTTGGTGTTGGGTGTGTCGCAATTTGCCTCGGCCACCAGTGCAGATCGCCTGATCTTGGCAGGTGTGGCCGTGTCGTTCATCGTCATGTCCCTTGCCAACCTTCTGATCTTTCTGGGCGACCCACGCGCCACACATACAGTGGTCTTCTGGATGCTTGGTGGGTTGGGTTTGGCACAATGGAGCCAGTTGATTTATCCGCTAGTGATCTTGGTGTTGTGCGGCAGCTATCTTTGGCTGAACGCCCGCAATCTAAATGCCATGACCATCGGCGATGAAACCGCATCAACCCTTGGCATTCCCGTCGCCCGTTTCCGGTTGATGATTTTCATGACAGGCGCATTGATCACCGGCGTGATGGTGGCCTTTTCAGGCATTATCGGCTTTGTCGGCCTGATGGTCCCGCATATCGTCCGCTTGCTGGTCGGGGGCGACTACGCCCGGGTTCTGCCTGCCTCAGCGTTGTTTGGAGCGATCTATCTTCTCTGGTCTGACATCCTGGCACGTACAATCATGGCCCCTGACGACATGCCAATCGGGATCGTGACCGGACTGATTGGTGGGCTGTTCTTTGTCTGGTTGCTGAGACAACGCCCGGGCTGATCCCAAAACCCCGAAAGAGAACGTTGGTTTCACCATCAGCGCAATCCCGGGGCTATGCGAAGATAAAACAATGGACTTGGGAGTGGCGCACCTGAAGCAAAGGCATTGCTTGGCCAGATCGCTCAGGGAGAAGACCCCGCTGCCGAAAGAGAAGAGGAACGCCGTGCGGTGACCGTGCGGGAGCTCTGCGAACAGTACATCGCCGACATGGAAGCAGGCCTTGTTCTCGGCAAAGGCGGGCGCCCCAAGAAGGCGACTACTGTCGCGACCGACGTAGGTCGCATCCGCCGCCACATCATCCCCTTGCTCGGCACGCGGAGGATCAAGGACATCACCAAACCGGACATGAACAATTTGATGAAAGACATCATCGCCGGAAAGACGCGCGTCGTTATGAAGACGGAGAAGCTCCGTGGCAAAGCGATCGTGCGCGGCGGACGTGGCACTGCCATCCGCACCATGGGCCTCCTCGGCGGCATCTTCACCTACGCAATCGAAGCCGGGATCATTGATCAGAACCCGACACACGGCCTAAAGAAGCCGCGATACAAGGTGCGGGATCGACGACTGAGTGAAGCGGAGTACCGGACGCTGGGTCGCATTCTTAAGGACGTGCAGCATGACAGCAACTTCGGCATCCACGCCGAGATCCTCCGCCTCATCGCCCTGACCGGCTGCAGGCGTGGCGAGATCATCAATCTGCGGTGGAGCGAGGTCGACATCGAAGGCAGTTGCCTGCGTCTGAAAGATAGCAAAGAAGGCGCATCAGTACGACCGGTCGGCTTGCCGGTAGTCGACTATCTCGAGGCCGCGCGCTTGAAACGGGATGGGACGTTCGTCTTTCCTGGCCAAGGCGAGGACAACGCCGTCGGAAACTTTCCGCAGAGCTGGAAGAAGCTCTTCGCCGACACGCCGCTCTGGGATGTGACACCCCACGTGCTGCGGCATAGCTTCGCCAGCATCGCCAATGACCTTGGTTTCACTGAAATCACCATCGCCGCGCTGATCGGGCACGCCAAAGGCTCAGTTACGAGCAAGTATGTTCACACGCTCGATTCGACCTTGATCATGGCTGCCGACACTGTTTCAGGCTACGTGAAAGCGCTTCTCGAAGGGGTTGAGTTCAGACGGAATACCTACACGCTTGACCGGCAGACACGAAGGAGCGCAATCAACGAAATGCTGATCGAAGCGCGGCCGTGCAGTTAGCCGTCGTTCTCGATGCCTGTCACTAACCGTCATATTTGACAGCTATACCAGCATTAAACGTCATATCTGACGGTTAGTATCCTTCGAGCCAAATGCACTAGTGTTTCACGCCATTAACAAAGTCGAGACACCACCCTCATCTGCAAATCACTCATGGTTGCATTCTTACGTGAGCCATAGATGCCAAACGGAAATAGGTCCGGGTTCCGCCGGCGGCGCGGACGAACTGCCGTAAAGGAAGCTGCGCCCGTGTTGCGAGCGCGCCAAATCCACATTATCTGGCCCGACAGCAAAGGGAGGACCTTCGACGAGATACTTCGAGGGCGTTTGTTCCATCGCATGGGACAAGTATGGCGTCAGCTTACTGTCGATAGACGAACCATCTCGAACGTAGGCAATCATGTATGCCTCACGATTGCCCCAGGCATATTCGCCGTCGACGAAACGGCGTAGGCCGTTGTCGCAATATAGAGCTTCGGTTTTCGAATTTGCCCCGTCGATAATCTTTGCTTCAACGATGAGCGGAAAGCCTCGATGCGCGTCCGATAGGAATATCGACAGATCGGGTCGTTTTTCCAGATGTGAACCATCATAGCTGATGCTCTCTTTCCCGCGCGCCACGCACAAGACCAGCTGTCTCCACAGCGGATCATCTTGGATCATTGCGTTCAAGCGTGCTTCCAGAAGTGCCGTTACTTCCGCCTCGCTACCAGATTTCACCGTCGTCGGCGCGGTCACGCGAATGTCGCTAAATGCCTTCAGTAGGCCTTCAGCGACTATTTCAAGATGAAGAGCTGAGACCTCGGGCAGTGGCAAATCGATGCCGCGGGTAAGTTCGGCTACCTGATCTGCGCGGGGGCGAATTGTCGCCGCCCTCATGCGTCCACCTTCCTGTGAAGCAAATCGATGTGTGACCAGGCAATGCGTTGTGCAAGTAAGCGAGCCTGCGTTTCGCTCCAGTAGCGTCGCTGTGCAAGTCGACCAATCAACAAGGCTCCTTCGCGATCTCTTAATATCACTTCTGATGCCGCCGCATCGTCTGCCGCGCGCATCAGGCCTTCCCAATCGTCTTCGCCAGCCGATGTTCCATTATCGGCATACGCCGTTTGCACTTTGATCCCATACCACGGTGAACTGGCCGGTAAATCGATTCGGCAAACAGAGACCTTGGATCCAAACCGCTCGCACCAAGGTTGTAATTCCGTGGCAAGCACCGAACAAAAACGTGCTTGCTCTTTCTTCGTCGGACTGGCCTGCGCATCTCGCTTATTTTGCGCATATGGCAGGCTAAACTGGAGCGTATCGGAAATGACTTGTAGGTCTCGAGAGCCAAGCCCGTAGAGTTCTGCTACCCACCGATCTACTTCTCCCCAGGATTGTTCGCTTGTCTTTAGGCCCTCGAAGAGAGTTGAGATTTCTTCCTTTTGTGAGCGCGTCAGCTTTCTGAAATCAGGTATCGGTATCCTGTCCAACGTTGCTTTCTCGATTGCTTCTCTCTCGACGCCGAACCGACCGCTAGTCATCAGAGCAATCCACGTGACAAGCTCGCTTCCAAACACGAGGGCAAGATATCGAACCAGGATTTTCGCCTCGGAAAATCCGAGTGGGCTATATCCATAGAAACTCTGGTTGAAGACCACGTCTTTGTCAGAAACCGACACTCCAATGCGACCGGTCATTACAGGCGGGGCTTCGTGGACTATAAGAAGCGGTCCGCCGAACAGGTCCAGCGACCGCGGGTCATGGATGCGATCCTGCGAAAAAAGACCCAGATTGCGCGTTTCGGTGGACACACGCGTGAACGAAGATGCAGTTATCTCGTGGCGACCATTCAAATAGCTCGCATCCACACCAGGTTTACCATCGCCATTTTTCCGGATGCGACTGCTATTGCGCAATTTCTGATAGCCGTTGCCACTACCGCGCATTTGCCCACGCTCGCCAATTCCTATTGCTTCTTTCCAAAACTCTTTCAGCGTCGGAAATCCTTGAGTACGAATACGCTCGACAAGACCAAGATCGGCCTTAGTTCCCCGAAAGAGAATTTTTAGAATTTCTGGTACTTCGAAGAGCTAGCGAGGTGGCACAACTTCCGCATTGAGCGCGTCGATCCGCATGCTTCCTGAATCGTTTAACGTGTCCTCGATCTTGGGACTGATAAGGCGGAAGCCGGCGCTCAAACCTGGAGTTCTGTTCGACGCCAGCATTAGACAAAACGGAGCTGTGATTTCAGGCCAGACCTTGGTCTGACGGAGTTCCACTCCATTGATAACAGAGGTCACATCGAGGGCCTCGAATAAAGCCTGGCGAGCTTCCGCCATGCCATCGCCCTGCTGAAATAGGAGTCTCGCATGCAGGGCGAACGCAATCTGCCCATTTGGTTTTGCCCATTCCATGGCTCGCCAGATGAAGGGTATGTCGAGCCCTTCGTTTGGAAGCGGCGGTGCGGATATTGAGATCTTTCTATCGATCGCAATTTCCCGGACTTTCGCGCTTACGAAGTGCCAATCGGGAAGACCCGTACCACTCGCCCAAGGAGGATTTCCTAAAACCAGATCGTATCTGCCGATATGCGCATCGCTTACCAGCGGCCCCAAGCTCCCAAGCGCCGCTCCTTCAACTTCTTCCTCGCTCCAAATCAAGTGCAAGACTGTGCCGCGCAGATTCTTGAAGCGAAGTTTGTCGACCGGTCGTGGGTTCGGATCGAGTTCGATCGACATCAGATAAAGGCCTAGGGCAGCGAACCTGAGCGCAGCCTCATTAATGTCAAAACCGACAAGCTGATCATCCAAAATGGAGCGGAGGGCGGCTGTATCGGGCCGTTGTCCCTCGATGCGCCACCGCGCCGCAGCCAACTCGCGAAATGCCGTGAGGAGGAAGACACCAGCTCCAGCTGCTGGATCGAGAACGCGAGCCTCATGGCTCGCTTCTTGTCGTTCCAAGGCGCGGAAGGACGCACGAACGAGGAGATCCGCTATAGACCGCGGTGTATAGTATCCACCTTCGCGGCGCTGTCGGGATGGTGCGTGATTGCGCAAATAGAGTTCGTAGGCTTGGCTTAAGACACCTACCGGGATGTGTGAGAAGTCGAGGTTATCCCACTTCTCCTCCCAACCCAGAAAAAGTTGGCTGTCGGGCGCGCGCCGGAGTACATCGCCCAAAACCTTGTATGTGTTGTCCGGAAGGTGCGAGAAGATCTCGTCGGAGAGTGGCAGGAGATCTCCGTTGAAGGTCTTGTCGAGCCAAGTGGATGTCTTCTCAGCAGCTGAGCGATTGTCGAACAGGTTGGCAGCAGACGTTTCGCCTACCATACTTTTTGGTAGTAGATGGCGATCCGCAAGAAAGCGCGTGAACAATGCCCGGCCGACGAGCGATATGGCGTCCTCGTCCGAAACACCGCCAGCTTTGATCAATGCGTCGATTGAGCCCGTGAGAAGATTGAGGACAACATTCGAAATCCAGTTGCGCTTGTTGATTTCGGCTTGCGGACGGATGTTGCCGAGACGAGGAAAGGCAGTGGATTTTTCATCTCTGTCGGCGCCCCAATCAACACCAGCTTCCGCCGGAGTCTTGCGATCAAGTGCGAGCCGGTAAACGTTGAGTTGCCCTGGCGCGATCAGCCCAAGATATGGCGCATCACCGCGCATCGCGAGCAGGCGTCTGATACGGTGGAGTTGCCGGTCATCTGTGACAGAGTCAGCGTCTACCAGAAAGATTAGTGGTGCCCCTTGCCACTCATAGACGGCGCTGACTATGCGCAAATCCTCGTCACCAGCGCGCCGGGCGGTCAGCAACGTCGCGTAGGGCAGCAATTCAGGGCTGTCGTCGTCGAACAGATGTAGCGACTCAAGGTCGGCCCCAAACGCAGTTGCATTGGCTTTGAGATCAACCATGCCAGCACCTGACGTCCGCACGACTTCCTCCAAGGGACTTCTCAAAAGGCCGGTTCATGAGCCAAGCTCCAAGGTAGCCTGGCGATCTCCCCCAAAGCGGCCTTTGCGGGCTCCGCCACGCACCTTCTTTGGAGCGACAGGCACCTTTGACATCACCTGACGATAGTCGCCGCCAAGATCATGGACACCCGCGACGAGCACGGCAATCAGTCCCAGATGCGTCGGAAGCTCTCCCGTTCGAGCGTAGTTGGAAATTGAATTGGGATTCATGCCGACCAGTTCCGCAAAACCACGGACACTCAGTCCAACCTTCCCAATTTCTGCCAAGAATTCCGTATACCGCATTAGACCCAATAACACATATTTTAATGTATTAAACCACATTATTTTATGTGGGTAAAGTCTTGTGACTGACTGTACGACCGGACGCCCCGAACGCATCGCGCGCGAGGAGTGGGTCGGTAAGCACCCAGTCATGAAGACCGCTCGAGAAGTTCAGAGAGGCCTAGCTGCTCTGCAACTTCCCCAGTTCGGGCCCACCGCTGACCGGGCAAGCGTTCGATTATTTTGATGAATACCCTGATGAAGGCCGCTCGCCCGGCGGCACCATCCAGCGTATCAGCACGATCAGGGGTCAGCAGTGCTCGAATGTCACCCAACAAGTCGGGCCGTGCGAACTTCGCGAGCATCCGCTGCTCTGCTTCTGCACGGGAGATGGTCTGATCTTGCTGATCGAGATACCGGACAAACAGTTCCACAACGTGATCGAAATCGAGAGCGGGAAGCGCATCGAGCGCATGGTCGAGATCAAAAAGGTCGCGCCCCTTATCGCGCTGCAACAAAGCGCGCAGTTTCGTCGCCAGCAGTTCTTCAGGGGAAAAGGATGCGATGGTCGTGTTGCCTGTGAACCACGGATTCTCGACAACGTACGGGATCGAAGCTGGCGGGTCGAAAGCTTCGATCTCAGCGATGTTGATCTCTACCTTTAACCGGATCTGAGCGTCGGGATCATCCTCAGCCGGCACGCGAAAGCGCAACTTCGGTGCGACTGGACTTGCGGCATAATTGGCCTGTCCCAGCCACGGCTCCAATACCTCTCGCAGAGCATCAAGGATGGGACCAATTGGTCCGGCCGTTGTGCGGACGAGATCAATATCCTCCGAATAGCGCAAAGGCTCCGGGAAGATGACCTTGTTGAGGGCTGTGCCCCCTCGAAACCTTAGTTCGGCGCCCAGAAAATCGTGATTGAATATCTCGACGAGCGCGCGAGAGATAATCAAGTCCTGCTCGACTTGCCTTGGCTCGGCCCACGGCGCGACCAAGCTCCAAGCTGTGATGTTGGTTTCCGGGATCATTGTTCATCGACTTCAATTGGGCGGCGGACAATGATGTGCCAACGTGCGTTTCGTTCTCGCTCATCGTAGGAGGTGGCTGCACTTGCTTCTCCAGGATCAAGCTCGACCCACGGTACATTGCCGTTTCGGATATGCTTCTCCAAGCCGGACGCAATCTCATCATGTCCCAAATGCTCGAGGACATAGCCGAGGCGTTGGACAACAGACCGCTCAAAGCTCGGCGCGAGGACATCGAACTCGATCGGATCAATATGGACGGCCAGCTCATTGAGAACGCTCGCCGCATGATCGACACCACCGCTCGCATGCGGATAGCGTATCAAATCCAAAGCGGTTAGCGCTGGCGACGACACCCGCATCGAGCCGGTGTCGGTCTTTCGTTGCTCAACGCCTTGCCCTACGCGTTCAATGTCTTTGCGGAAGTAGAAAGCGAGCTTTGAACGTCCAGCCCGGATAGGTTTCCACTGCCGATCAGTGACGACTTGGAACTCCATGACCGCTTGATGAGATGCCCCATGGAGCTCTGCGGCTTTCAGGAGCGCCACATAGTATGGTCGTCCCGCATCCTTCATCATAGCATCGATGTACCAGGTCGGTGGCGGGGCACCCCACTTCAAATACCGTGTGGGCGTAATGACGTAGAAGCCTCGGCGTGGCGCAAAGATATGACCCCGCTTTTTGAGGCGCGCGGCCGCATCGAGAAACGCTCCATGGCTAACCCCTAACGCCTCTACTGCGTTCTCGCGGGTGAAACAGGTTCTACCGCTGGATGCGAGCTCTTCAACATAGGTCGCCAAACTAGAGGTGCGCTGAGGTATCATATTCCAAAATCCGCTCTACCCACCGATTTTCTATTATGATATTATCGTTGAGACAAGCTCAATATGGCTAACTCCGCATTCAAAGCGGATTTATGAATATGATTCTAGGTGCGTGTATGACGGAGACAGACGATAGCGATCGGTTGATTCAAGAGGTTCTCTCAGAGCTTGGCTGGGATGACGACCCGAAGAAAGTCGCTGACAAGGTCAAGCGGCTAGACCAAGGCCTGCCCGCCGAAGACGAGTTTACGGCCATCTGCAGCTGGCTCGGCAAGGCGCGTCTCCTTCATAAGCTCGACCAGCATCAAGCGCCATCAAGCTCACGCGACCTCTATCAAGTTCCCGACTTGTTGGCCGAGTTTGAACATTCTGGCCCCGTCCTCATCGAAGTGAAGTCAAAGACGAAGCAGACGCTTTCCTTTACCCCGCGATATCTTTATCGGCTCCGCGCATACGCGCAGCTTGTCAAGATGCCCCTGCTCATCGCCTGGAAACACCACAGCATCTGGGTGCTCTTCGACATTCAGCACCTCACCAAGGCTCAGACGAACTTCAACATCACGTTCGGCGACGCCATGAAAGAGAACCTACTCGGTGTCCTTGCAGGCGACGTCGCTTACAAGATCGCCTCCGGTGCGGGTCTGCGTTTCCGCTGCAAGAAAGAAGCACTCGTCGACCGAGAGGAATCAGAAGGCACCGTAACTGAGCAATGGAAAATGAGGATCGACGAGGTGGGCTTTATGATCTCCGGCGGAGAGACAGCGGATAATCTAGACCCGGACGTCACCACGCTTTTCACAACGTGGGATCTATCCGAACAGCAATCCCACAGCGACACACACATCGACCTTCGCTTCGTCGCCGGTAATGATGACGGCATGATGTTCGGCCACATGGCGCTGACACACCTCCTGCATTGGACCTTACCGCAAGGCGAAGCAATCAACTGGCGCCATGCCATTAGACGCGACGCGGTCGTGAGCAACATGACCAATTTCCGGCGCGCTCTAGAACGCGCCCTAGAGCAGCGGGTCGTACACATCATCCTCCATCAACAACCGCATACCTGGCCCGACTTCGTCCCGAAGCCCGGCGGTACCCCAACACCTCGAAGCGCAGCAGAATCATGAAGCAGCCTGCCAAACAGTATGGCCGAGCGTCCCTGATGGACAAAACGCTTGGCCTGGACGAGGTCACCGCGCCAAAGGTCGCCTCTATCATCGTTCACGCTGGAAACATTGAACATCATCTCGAGCGCGCGATCTGGATCTTGGAGAAAATTGAACCAAAGGGCATTCGTCCAAAGACGGACTCAAAACCGATAACCAACTTGATTTCGATGTTGGAAAAGTACGCTGAGACTGTGCCTGAAGACGATGTTCGCACCTTTCTGCAAACTTGGTCGAAGGCAACCCGTTCCGGGTTCATCATTCGCCACAACATCGCACACGGCGTCTCGTTCAAAATGGAAAAGTCTCTGGTGTTCAGCCGAAATCCAAGATGGCACGGCGAACTGCGAAAACGGGAGTATGGCGACTTGTGGTGTGAGCCATACATCCTTGATCTAATTCGAGAGTCCTTCGCCACACTGCTGCGGGTCATCGGGGCCATTGCGACGACTGATCGATCACTAGACGACATCGCAAGCCCGCTCGCTCAAAGTGCTGTGAGAGAAGCTCGCTCAATACTGGGTGAGTTTGCTGACCAGTTTTACAATCCAAGCTTCGAGAAATACTGATAAATCATCATGAATTCAGCGACGGCATCCATAAACCTGATACAGCGAGACGTATACACATTGGCTAGGCAAAAAACTGATTGGCGCGACATCGCGGAACTGAAGGCCGAGTTTCTGGAGTTTTTCCCCGACGATCAGTTTTTGAAGAAACTTGTCAAAGGCGTCATGAGGGTCGCCCGGGACAAGAAAAACCCGATCAGAGGAAACTTGGTCGCGAGCGGGCTACGCGAAGTCACTGGCCACATTCTGCATAGTCTCGCGCCGGACGACGCCGTGCGAGACTGTGGTTGGTTTGTCCAAGCCAAAGACACCAAGACCGTCACTCGACGTCAAAAGGCACATTACATCGTCCATGCAGGGCTTCCGGAGGATTTCGTCAAAGACGTGCTCAAGCTTGAGATGACAGACTTCACGAAACCGCTTTTGGACGCCTTCGAAGCGCTGAACAAATCCACTCATGTTCGCTCTGAAACAATCGTGCGCAAGGGATCTGTGGTCCGCCAAATGATCCATGAGGTATTCGAGAGCCTGCTCGACCTTCTTCACGCCGCTGCAGCCGGGCGGGAGGAGATTGTTCGCGCGACCGCGGGTGTTATGCACAACGCCGTCTTCGAGAACCTGATCTCGGAGACCATCCAGGAACTCGATGAGCTATCGACACACACAATGGTTGATGGACACTACATCGACACCATCGAAGTCAGGTCCCTGACAGCGACCAGAATCGAATACGCTATCACCGGACAGGTCGAGGTCGAACTGCAATATGGCTCCAGCTCAGATGTGCGGAACGACATCGGATTTCGCCAGGACGACTCTTATCCCTACCACGCCGTGATCTTATCTAACCCCGCAAAACCGATGGAAATACAGCCCAATGATATCACGCTCCAAGTAGACAATAGCAGCTTCTTCGAATGACCAAGAAACCCAAAAAACTAGAAGTCTCAGAAGAGCCATCAAGCCTGCTCGCCAGCGATGGACACGTGACGGCGATCATCATTGCTATTGAAGATTATCAGCCGCGAACGAACGGCCAGATCCCAAGTGTCGATTTTGCCAAGGCCGACGCAGTCGCTTTTTCGGCGGCGCTCGATCAAATGTTCCCGGGCAGAGAGATACACCGCATCGAGCTGATCGATAGCATGGCCACGAACATGAGCGTCCAGGATGGGGTCAAAGAAGCCATCTACGCGACAGGACCAAACGACCTTTTGATATTCTATTATGCAGGACATGGTTTTCACAATGGTGTCTCAAACCTGATCACAGTCTGGGACAGCAACGGTTACAACCTATCTGGAACCTGCCTCAACCTGCGTGAGCTACTTTTCGATCCCGTTGAGAAAAGCGACTGCCAACAACTCCTCGCATTCATTGATGCTTGCGCTGTGGATCTTGAAGAACAGTTCAGCAGCCGCGACGTGGTTTCGACTATGAGCGAAAATGAATTCAAAGACTTCGTGAAAGTCGACCAGTATGTGGGCGTCTTCCTATCCTGCACCCCAGGACAGAAATCCTACAGTCATGCCGGGCTTGGGCATGGTGTTTGGTCTTACCACCTCGTGAATGCGCTCCGTGGCAAGGCGCCAGATGCGATTGATGCGTATTCAGTCGTTACCGACGCCTCGCTCAGAGACTATCTCGGCACATCGGTCCGTCGTTACATAACGAAAAACATGTCTACAGCGGCACAGCAGACCCCGCTCACACGTACGTCAGCAACAAACCGCTTCGCGATATGCCAAGTAAACGAGGAAGAGGAACCGGTCCCGCCCGAGAATGACTTCACGGGTCTATCGTTCAGCCCGGACGCCATATTTTTCAGCCACATTGAAACGCGCGCGTACCACAAACTGCCGGGGTTCTCCCGCTCAAAGAAACACTTCGTGCCCGATAATGTGAATGCAAGCAGTGCAGAATTTGCACGTAGCCTACTTGAAGAAGAGATCGCCGAAGAAATCGAAGATTACTATAAAGAGGCCAAGCGTGTCCTCCGGCTGCGTCGGGATGATATCGGAACCGGTGACGACACATTGGACACCGATCATTTCCGTTTTTGGATAGAGGTCAGGCAAACGCCAGACGACCCTGCCGAGATCCAAATCATGCGCTGTTTGTCCGTGCGCAACGACTCTGAGGAAAAACTTCAGGACATCGACGAGATATTTGGCATCACGTTTGATCGTGTCGTCTGCCGTATTCATGGACGCGGTCCAGAGTTCGATTCAGTTGTTCGACGTCTCGAAGAAGTTGAAATGGATTTTGGGGGAACGCTGGAAGAATCTGAGCGAAAACAGCAGGTAACGTACTACTTTCCGGAAATGGGTCGACTGGAGTTTGATCTAGCTGACGGGCGCATCAGCATATGCGCCGAGCGCAAATCCAGCTTCTTGGACATATTGGAGTTGGCAACGCCAGTTGCACTAGGCACCCCGCAAGAACCAATCAGATATCTCTCAGACGATTCCCAACGGGTTTAAGGGATAACAGACCAGCGAGCACTCAGGCTTCTGGCGCTTCTAGTTGTCCGAAATCCTGCCTTTGAAAGACTCTATGTGAGTGGGATTTAGCCATGAGGGGAAAGCCTTCCCCTGCGGTCGAGCCTGCAGTCTCGCCCGACCCCTTCTGCGGGGAGACCCCGCAACGCCCCCTTTAGAGTAAGAGAGAAGCGGCTGTCGCCGTGACGGGTTTGAAGGTCGAGAGAGAGGCTCTCAGGTCGCCCGTCATGGAGAACAGCCATGACTGCAATTGAGATCATGAACGGCCGCCCCGAGAGCGGCGGCTACAAGGTGGATGTGTCCCGCGGTGGGCACAATGGGCGGGTGTCGTCCGAATGGTTTTCGCGGCCCGACGACGAGAAGTATCTCTCGCTTTCGGACCTATACGCATCGGTGAAGGGCCGGGCCACGCGGAGCAAGACGCGGACGGTCGAAAGCGCGGCGATCCGCGTGGAGGCCCATCGCGATGATCCCGAAAAGCTCGCGCTGGTGCTGCCGGACGCCGAGGCGCCCGTCGCGCCGACCCATTGGAGCTTCGGCCAGCTCGCGAGCCTTGTCGGCGCGCCGGCGGCCTATCTGCGCCAGCTGCCGGCGCCTCTGGCCGGCATCAACCTGCAATACGGCCTCACCAATCACCGCGCCGAGCAGGTCAAGACGATGGAGGTCGCGAACGCCCGCACTGAGCTGCGTGCCGTGACCGGTCCGGATTATGGCCGCATCTTCGACCATGAGCTGGTCTCGGCAGTCCAGCGCATCGCGGGCGATGGCGTCGGTGACACGCGGTGGAAGGTGCCGGGCGTGCTCGATTGGTCGACCGGCGTCTACAATCCGATGGTCGACGTCACCAAGGACACGACCACGCTCTACGCCTCCGACCGCGATGTCTTCCTCTTCCTAGTCGACGACAGGAACCCGATCGAGGCGGGCACGCTGCCCGACGGTTCGCCCGATCTCTTCTTCCGTGGTTTCTATTGCTGGAATTCGGAGGTGGGGGCGAAGACGCTCGGCATCGCCAGCTTCTATCTTCGCGCCGTCTGCCAGAACCGCAATCTCTGGGGGGTCGAGGACTTCCAAGAGATTTCGATCCGGCATTCCAAATACGCCGCCAACCGTTTCGCGCACGAGGCGGCTCCGGCGCTCGCAAACTTCGCTGACTCCTCCCCGCAGCCCTTCATCCAGGGCATCCGGGCGGCGCGCGAACGGATCGTCGCGCGCAGCGACGAGGACCGCACCGACTTCCTGCGCAAGCGCGGCTTCTCCAAGGCGGAGACCGGCAAGATCGTCAAGACGGTGCTGGCCGAAGAAGGCCGTCTGCCCGAGAGCGTGTTCGACTTCGTCCAGGGCATTACGGCGGTCGCGCGGTCCAAGCCGCAGCAGGATGCGCGGCTCACCATGGAGACGCGCGCCAAGAAGCTGCTGGAGGCGGCTGCCTGAAGGCCACGGTTCCGCACCTATCCCGAGAGCCTGTCCCCGGCCCATCGCTTCCTCAGAGGAAGAGGTGGGCCGGGATTTTCGTGACGGGTCTGGAGGTCAGAGAGAGTCTCATGACCGCCCGTCGCGGAGAAATCCCATGACAAAGTCCAAGAAAATCACCCTCAGCGCCTCGCGCGACATCCCCTTCAACAAGCTCGTGCTCAGCCAGTCCAACGTCCGGAAGGTCAAGGCCGGCGTCTCGATCGAGGAGCTGGCCGAGGACATCGCCCGGCGCACGCTCCTGTCGTCGATCACGGTGCGCCCCGTCCTCGACGATGAGGGCGCGGAAACCGGCATGTTCGAGATCCCGGCCGGCGGGCGCCGCTACCGCGCGCTCGAACTGCTCGTCAAACAGCGTCGGCTCAACAAGACCGCGCCCGTGCCCTGCATCGTCCGGACCGAAGGTCTCGCCGAAGAGGACAGCTTGGCAGAGAACATCCAGCGCGCGCCACTCCATCCGCTCGACCAGTTTCGCGCCTTCCAGGCGATGCGCGAGAAGGGCAAGTCTGAAGAGGAGATCGCCGCGGCCTTCTTCGTCTCCGCGGGCTTCGTCAAGCAACGCCTCAAACTGGCCGCCGTCTCGGCGACACTGCTCGACGCCTATACCGAGGAAGAGATGACCCTCGACCAACTGATGGCCTTCACGGTCAATCCCGACCACGAACGCCAGGAACAAGTCTGGGACGCGCTCAAGCAGCACTATTCCAAACAGCCCTATGAAATCCGCCGTATGCTGACCGAAGGCGCCGTGCGTGCCTCCGACCGCCGCGCGCAGTTCGTGGGTCTCGACAATTATGTCGAAGCCGGTGGCGAAGTGCTGCGCGATCTCTTCCAGACCGACGATGGCGGCTGGCTTCAGGATGCCGCGCTGCTGGAAACCATGGTCACCGAGAAGCTGAACGAAGAAGCGGAGGCGATCCGCGCCGAAGGCTGGCACTGGATCGAGGTCGGCACCGACTTTCCTTACGGCCACACCTATGACCTTCGGCGCATTCGCGGCGAAGCCGAACCGATGAGCGAGGAGGAAGAGAAGACCTACGAGGCGCTCAAGGCCGAGTACGACAAGCTCGAAGACAACTACGCCGAAGCGGATGAACTTCCCGAAGACGTCGACAAACGGCTTGGCGAGATCGAAACGGCGATGGAAGCGCTCCAGAATCGTCCGATCCGGTTCGAGGCGGAGGACTACGCCATCGCGGGCGCGTTCGTCAGCATCGACGGCTCCGGCGGGCTTCGCGTCGAGCGTGGCTATGTCCGCCCCGAGGACGAACCGGCAGTCGAGATGGAGGACGATCCGGAGGGTACAACCGTCGATCCTGATACGGACGATGCAGTCGCTGACGCATCCGATCCAGTGACGGATCAGGATCACGATGAGGACGAAGATGACGACGGTACCAAGCCGCTGTCAGACCGCCTCGTCTGCGAACTGACCGTCCATCGCACGATGGCGCTGCGCAACGCACTCGCGAACGATCCGCAGCTGGCCATGCTCGCCTGCCTGCACGCGATGGTCCTGCAGCTCTTCTACCATTACGGCCAGGACAGCTGCGTGGAGATCAGCCCGCGTTCAGCGCAGTTTGGATCGCAAGCCCCGAACCTCGGCGACGCTGCTTACGTTCAGTCGATCGATCTCGGGATCGAGACCTGGGCGGGCAATCTGCCGAAGCAACCGGAAGAGCTGTGGGATGCGCTGACCGAGTGGGACAGCGACAGCCGGGACGCGCTCTTCGCCCATTGCGTGGCGATGACCGTCAACGCCGTGCAGGAGCCGCACCACCGCAAGCCGCGCCAGATTGCACATGCCGATATCCTCGCATCGACGCTCGGGTTCGACATGGTGAAGGCAGGCTGGACGCCGACGGCCGACAGCTATCTCGGTCGCGTGACCAAGGCGCAGATCCTCGCCGCCGTCCGCGAGGCGAAGGGCGACAAGGACGCCGACCGGATCGCCGGGTTCAAGAAGCCCGACATGGTCGACGCAGCGGAAGAGCTGCTGGCTGGCTCCGGCTGGCTCCCGCAACCGCTGCGCACGGCCCCACTCGCGGAAGACCCGGACGAGCCGGAATTCGAGATCGTCGATGATGGCGATGTCGCGTCAGAGGAACCCGCCGTCGAGGACGACGAGGAAGCGGTCGCGCTCCAAGCCGCCGAGTGAGGGCACAAAGGCAGGCGTTCGGCGGCTCTTGGTCGATGGTTCGAACCACCCGATTGGGTGATGATCAACCTGTCGCCGAAGCCGCCTTCGCCCAATTCTTCGAGCAGTTGGCGACCACCAACCGAGGGAGACGCTCCCCCAACTCCCTCACCCTGGGGCCTGTCGGACGCGGCAGGCCTTTTTTTTGTGTATTTTTCAGGAGACCGACATGGACAGTCCCGCAACGGACCTATCGCAAAAGCTGAGCCGCGAGGCCGAGGCTGTGTGCCGCCAATACCTCTCCAATGGTCGAAAGCATGGCAATTACTGGGTCGTCGGCGACGTCGACAACACTCCTGGTCGCAGCCTCTACATCCGTCTCTCCGGGCCGACCCGCGGCAAGGGCGCAGCGGGCAAATGGACCGATGCCGCCACCGGCGAACATGGTGATCTGCTCGACCTCATAGCAGCCAATCTCAATCTCTCCACACTCCGCGACACGCTCGACGAGGCACGACGCTTTCTGAGCCTGCCACGTCCCGAACCGCCCGCAAGACAGCCCCAGACGCCGGTAGCGCGTGGATCGCCCGAGGCGGCACGGCGGCTTTGGGCGATGGGTCAGCCGATCGCGGGCACGTTGGCGGAGCGTTATCTCTCCGCACGCGGTCTGAAAGGCCTTCGAAGTGTGGGCGCACTCCGGTTTCATCCGAACTGCTACTACTGGAGAGAGGGTGCAGATGTCGACGACGCACCCGACGCTTGGCCCGCACTACTCGCCAAGGTCACCGACACTGCCGGAACCCTGACCGGCGTTCATCGGACCTGGCTTGATCCGCAGACGGCCGAAAAGGCTCCGCTCGATCCCAACCGCAAGGCGATGGGCAATCTGCTCGGCCACGCCGCCAGGATCGGATCACCGACCGACATTCTCGCTGTCGGCGAAGGCCTGGAGACGATGCTCTCGATAAGGCAAGCACTTTCCAGTCTTACGGTTGCCGCAGCGCTTTCCGGCAACCATCTCGCAGCGTTCGATCCGCCCGCAGATCGCCGCCGACTCTATGTCGCCATCGACAATGACGGGGCCGGTCAGGCGGCTTTCGATGCACTGGTCGAGCGCTTCGCGGACAGCGACCTGCACCTCTTGCCGTTGCGACCCATGCTGGATGATTTCAACGGCGATCTCCGGAAATGCGGCATCGACGAGATGCGCAGCCATTTGCGTCCCCAGCTCTCACCGGTCGATGTTCCGACCTTGCTGGCGGTCGAGACCGGCTGAAGTCGAGAACCGGTGTCGTCAGCGGGACAGGCTGAATGAGCCCTCGCCACGGAGCCGCGCCTGACGGCCTTCCCGAGAGGGGCGAGCCGGAGCGGAACCCGCCCGGTCCGGCAATGGCTGCGGCGACACCGTTTTCCGCCGCCGGGCGAGCCCGGCTTTGCATCGCGATTCAAAACGGCGTCGCCTCTGCCATCCTCCGCTGACGCTCCGGCCCTTCTGGCGAAGGGTGCAGGCCCGGTTGCGTCCCGCTTTCCGTCGCCCATGAATGCCGCGCGAGGCGCGGTCAGCGACAAGGAGGCACAACGCCCATGACCCAGCACGAACCCGAGACACGCTCCGCCACAGCCCTCGTCCTCGACGAACTCCAGCTCTTCGGACATCGCCCCTTCGCCGATGAGCCCGATCCGCGGCCATTGCCAGACGCCAGCATCGTCGAAGGCGCGATCGCCGACATCTTTGATGCACTTGTCGTGGCGCTCGGCGACACGCGGCTCGAACCCGATCTCGAAGACCTGCTCTGGTCGACCACCAATGTCTTCCACCGCATGGCGACCCGCATCGATCGCAAGCTCGACGATAACGAACAGGCGCAGCGACGCGCGCAGCGCAGCCAGGACGGCTCTGAAATCCGCTCGGTCGAACTGGAACGCCTCATCGCTGAAGGGCTGACGCTCACCGAACAGCGCAACGCCTATGAGGGCATGCGCGATCTCGCTGCCGAGCATTTCGAAGCACATCTCGGCCAGACTTGGCATCCGCGCTCGGGCAGCCACGTCAATCGCAAGCACATGACCGCCGCGATGATCGACAGCCGCGACTATCTCGACGCGAAGCGCAAGGCCGAACTCGAACCGCTGCTTCCGACAGGCACCAAGATCGCCTTCACCGGCGGGCAGGACGTAAGTGATACCGGGGCCATCTGGGCCGCCCTCGACAAGGTCCGCGCCAAGCACGACGACATGGTGCTCCTGCATGGTGGGTCGCCCAAAGGCGCGGAACGCATCGCGGCCTGTTGGGCCGACAATCGCAAGTGCCAACAGATCGTCTTCAAGCCAGACTGGACTCGCCACGGCAAAGCAGCGCCGTTCAAGCGCAACGATCAACTCCTGGAAACCCTGCCGATCGGTATGATCGTGTTCCCGGGTTCGGGCATCACCGACAATCTCGCCGACAAAGCCAAGGTGCTGGGCATCCCGCTCTATGATTTCCGCGCAACGAAAGGCGGATCGTCATGACCCGTGATGCGTATATCGCATCGCGATGCGCTCAACGGGAATATTCCGCGAACACCGTGGATATGCTATACTTTATTAGTGCCGTGGCGGTGGTGGAGGCGCATCCCATGAGAGGAGACCGCCTATGTTCGTATCAGCCTTCCTAAGTGTCATCGGCCTCGGCTTCCTCGTCTGGGTGTTGTTCGCACTCGCTGTCTACGCGCTCCCCGCCTTTGTCGGGATGAGCGTCGGCATGTATATCTACGACACCGAGGCGGGCGTGATCGCGGCATTAGTGGCTGGTATGTTTGCCGCCGTCTTCACCTATCTCATTGGCCAGATTGTCTTCGCCAAGGTCCAGTCCGTCCCCATCCGTCTCGCCGTCGGCGCGCTCTTCGCGGCGCCTGCCGGCGTCGCCGGTTTTTCCGCGATCAAGGGCCTGTCGCAGATCGGGGGTGCTTCCGAAACTTGGACACTGGCATTCGCGATCATCGGCGGGATCGTCACCGCAGGCACCGCCTGGGTGCGGATCGCAAGCCTCGCCGGTCCTATTGGCGAGGATGATGGGCAGCACACAGAAGCCATCCAGGCGAGCCCTTTCGCGAATGATCGCTGACACCTCGCCGTTTCAGAAAGCCTGACATCACGGTATAGCGCAGGTCAGGCCGAAGCTCGGATATGGGCATTCGGCTGAGCGCGTTTGATCTCGTTAAAGCGCCTCGACCAAGCACAACGCATATCAAACACTTCCAAGCCTAAGTGGGAGGGAGCATTCTCGCAATGCCGGGAGAGCTTGTCGATGAACATGCTCTACGCCGTTCTGCACGCCAGAGCCTGTCTTTCTCCGACCGACATTGCCGATGGATTGCCCGGTCCGAGGGTGGCGGTCATTTCTCATCCCATGCCCTCGTCACCCGCGTCCGTCACGGCCTCTCATTGGGCTGATCTGACCGGGATCGGCTGACGCCTCGACCGCCTCAGCCGCAACGCCGGGGGCGGACTTTCTTCCCCTGGGCTTTGCCCATTCCTCGCGGGACGACCCTTACGGGTCCAAGAAAGACCGCCCCCGGCGTCCTCCGCTGGCGCTGCGGGCCAAGGGCTGCGTCGGCGGATCGTCCCGGTCCTGACGATCGCCATCGAGACCGCGACGGGCGCGGGATCGAAAACCAAAGGAGAAATGACATGGCCACCATCGGAACCTTCAAGAAGACCGGCAACGAATACGTCGGAGAAATCGTCACCCTCAACGTGCAGGCGCAGAACGTCCGCATCGTCCCGGAGGACAGCACCTCAGGCGAGAACGCTCCCTCCCACCGGGTCTTCGTCGGCCGCGCCGAGATCGGCGCCGCCTGGTCGAAGCGCTCGAACGAGGACCGCGATTATCTTAGCCTCAAGCTGGACGATCCGAGCTTCACCCAGCCGATCTACGCCAACCTCTTCGATGACACGGTCGTCGAAGGCGGCGAAGAGACCTTCAGCCTCATCTGGTCCCGGGCACGCCGCAAGAACGGCGACTGAGCACCGCAGCCTCAGCCCCGCCCGGGAGACCGGGCGGGGTTTTTTCCTATACGGGTAACCAGTATTTGCGAATGTGTGTATCGTGATCGCTCATCCCGCAATCGAATGGCGGCGCCGAGCCCGATTTTGAGATTCTACGGTTTGCAAACTTAGCTATTTTTATTTGGTTTCTTAGAGTTGCGCATCACACCAGCTTTGAACCGCATGACAGAACTGCTCAACTCGTGCAGGGCGCCTTGTCCCCGAAGCAAGTGCGAGATTCACTGGTAAGCGTGCGGCTCGCAGGGCCGGTTTCACGTCGACCAATCTGCCTTCTTCAAGGTCAGCCGCAACGAACCAATGCGGCATGATCGCGATGCCAACGCCCTGCATCGCGGCTTCATAAACGGCAAAAATGTTGTCGCTCGCCATCTTCGGCGTGACGGAGAATGTCTGCGGCGTTTCGCTTTCATCGAACAACCCAATCCGGTTTCCCTCGAAGGGACCAAGTGTCAGCCAGGGCATTGTCTCTAGATCAATTCCAGCATGTCGCGCCAAACATTCCGGTGTCCCGACGACAAGTCGTTCCACCCGCGCCAGTTCCCGCACGACAAGCGTCTCATCCTGGACAGGACCAACCTTGAGCCAGCAATCGCAGCCTTCCTCGGCAAAACGGATCGGATCATCTCGCAGCCGCCAGTCTATCGTGATGTTTGGGTGATCCTTCATGAACTGCGCGGAAGCCCTAATAAACAGGCTCTGGCCAAGGGCGACCGGTGCGATGACCCGGATGGTGCCCTTCAGCGCGTCATCTTCGCTATGACGATCTTCAATCGCCTCCCATTCCCCGATCATACGCCGCGCATCTGCCAACAGCGCCAGACCGTCTGGCGTCAGCGTGACATCATGTGTGGTGCGCCGCACGAGAACAACGCCAAGTCGGCTCTCCAAGGCGGCAAGCTGCCTGGAAACTGAGGGCTGTGACGTGCCGAGATCACGCGCTGCCCCGGAGAGCGATTGCCGCTCAGCAATACGAACGAAGGTTTCAAGAAGGGCGAGGCGGTCAAAACGGGTGCTCATACGTTGATCGTATAGCAGTCTTACTCTTCATGCTACTACCGTCTCAGAGAGTGATGGGTATGTTCTTGGCAACAGAAACGAAAGGAACCAAGACATGACCAATGAATTAGACACGACCTTTACATTCCTGAACGGGCGGACCGTGAACCGCATCGGATATGGTGCCATGCGCCTAACAGGCCAGCCCCGCAATTTTGGTCCCTACGCCGATTGGCAGGGCGGCATTGACCTGCTGCGCCGTGCCCGTGATCTCGGAATCAACCACATCGATACAGCCCGGGCCTACGGCCCGCATGAGAACGAAAAACTGATCGCGGATGCGCTAGTGGGTGCCGATGGCAGCTATGGCGATATGTTCATCGCCTCCAAAGGCGGCGTCGAGAAAAGCGCCACCAGCCTCACGCGGGATACCTCGGCCGATACGATGAAACGACATCTCGAAGATAGTCTCGCCAACCTCAGCACGGACAAGATCGACCTCTACTATGTGCATGCGCCCGACGGCGTCACACCGGTTTCCGAGAGTGTGGCAGCGCTGGAAGAGATGCGCCAAGCAGGAAAAATTGAAATGATCGGTTTATCCAACGTCTCCCAAACGCAAGTCGAGGACGCGCTGAAGGTCGCGCCGATTGCGGCGGTGCAGAACCGCTATTCGCCCGCCGATGAACATGATGCCGCGCTAGAAGAGATGATCGACTGGCTGAACGAACATGGCACCGCGTTTGTGCCGCACGGTCCATTGGGTGCAAACCCAATGAAACAGGGCGCAGCGGTCGATCCGGGCGAAGCACTACGCACCTTGTTGGCGCGCGCACCGAACGTCCTTGTCATTCCCGGCACGACGACAATCGCGCATCTGGAAGCCAACGCAGCAGCACTGGCAGCCTGACATGCGCGGGGTGCTGATCACCTGGGCGGCAGCATGGCCAACAATCACGGCACTGTTGTTCGCTCTTGAAGGAACGCTTGGGCATTGGCCTTTGGCCCTGCGCACGCTCCTTTTGACCGGCGTGATGGTCCCCGCGATGACCGTCGTGATCGTTCCGGCATTGACCCGGATGCTCGGTCACTTCTCCAAAAACTATCGGAAAGGGCGTCACACGGACGCCTAGACCAGACCGGCATTCAAAAATGTGTAAACGCGAAAAACCGCCGTTCGGCTTTCAACGGTGTACGACCGCTCCGGTCCCAAGAGCCGATATCTGGGTGGGCTGCCGCCGAAGGATTAGCCTTCGTCTCGTGTGCCTTCCTTCAACAGCAGATCCGGTCGCACATCCAGCGCCAGCGCGGCGTGCCACAGGGTTATGATCGTGACGTTCTGCTGGCCGCGCTCCATCGAACTCACATGGGCGCGATCCACGCCCATCTTCACGGCCAACGCCGCTTGGCTCATATCAGCTAAAGTTCTGTAGTGCTTGAGATTGTTCCCAAAAATCTGCCGGATATCCATCCGACGACAAAAGACCTATCGCGTATTTTAGTGCGACGTATTATAATACACATCCTATGCCATGTCGTTCAGCGATCAGATACGTAAATGCAGCCTTTCAGCCGTGCGGCAGTTGCGCGAAGCCATGTAAATGAGGCATTAACCATATGGGCATCAACGGTGCCCATGGGGGATAAGATGAGCAGCGAGATTAGTCGAAAACTTACCGATACCCCGCCAAACAGCGACCACCTGACCGAATATGACCGCGCCCAGCTCAAGCTTTATGCACGCCTCCTCGACGCGGAAGCCGATGGGGCGGCGCTTTCGGAAGTCGCGCACCGCCTGTTCGGGATCGACGCCAAAGACGAACCGGAGCGCGCCAGACGCGTGCATAACAATCACCTCGTGCGCGCTCACTGGGTCGCTGAGCAAGGCTACCGCGACCTCCTGACGAACGCCTGAAGCCGCAATAAGCGAGCTTGCGCGTGATGCCCTTCGCGCATCGCCCTATGCCGTCCGTCTCCCTACGCTTTCCCGTTTAACGCGAGCATATTGCTGAGTCCAAAGCGTCTGACGCTCGGCGCGTAACAGTTGGAGAGCGGATATGCCGACGAACTGGAGAGACGAAACCGATTACGATTACATCGAAAAACTCGATGCCTCCGGTCTGGCCTGGGAATGCCTCAGGCGCAATCCAGACTACCGCGCCGCGTTTCCAGATATGACCGAGAACGAGGCGGCCGCTTGGAGGTTGCGATTTCCCGGTCGATCCTGAGCTAAAGGCAACGGATGCGAAACTCTACTGGAAGCCATCCGTTGCGCCAGTCGTAACATGCTTGATGACGGCCAGAAATCTCTGTGAGGCCGAACACGCTGTCTTCGATCAAATCATCCTCGAAACGAGGCGTGGCGACCATGGTCGCTACTGGTCGTGCATTCGTACCGGATTGATCGTCGTTTCGGACGACGCCTTGACCGAAGACCGCCCCCGCGCCGTCATCGTGCCTTTGACGCCTGACTGGTCCATCAGAGTCGCCACCGCAGAGCGTCTAAGGCGTGTCTGGCGTGGTCAAACCCCACGCGCTCTGTTCACCCTTCAACGACGTAAACGCATCGGTCATGCGCTCCGCACGAACGATGCACGGCAATCGGGGACGCGTCTGCGCGACATTGCGGTGACCTATTTCGGCGCACGACGGGTCGCCGCCGAACCTTGGAAGACGAGCGCTCTGAAAGCGCAGGTCGCGCGTCTCGCCGCATATGGACGTACCCTCGTAAGTGACGGCTATCGACAGCTATTGCGCGGGAAATCAGCAGCCCGCTTGCCTCGAAAGTAACTGTCTCACCGTCCCCCAAACAGATCCTATCGGAACACCACTCGTCCTTCTCGAAGGGGTGACGATTCCTCGCGAGAATCTTCATCATCCCTCCTGGGCGCTCTTCTCCGCTTCTCTGGCCATCAGCCGTCCCTCGCATCCCGCGACGGACCCGCGATGACCAGAGGAGCCCCCGATGCCCGATCCCAATGCCGGCCTTCCGCCGCGCTATCTGAGAACCCCTGAAGCCGCCCGCTTTCTCGGCCTATCCGGCCGCACGCTGGAGAAACACCGCACTTACGGCACCGGCCCGAAGTATTCCAAGATCGGCGGGCGTGTCGTTTACGCGGTCGAAGATCTGCAAGCCTGGGTCAGCCGCGGCGAGAAACGCTCGACCTCCGACGACACCGGCGACACCGTGCTTCCGGCCAAACGGCATGCGGCGATCTCGCCGGCCTATAGCGGCGAGAAGCGCTCATGAGCGGGCGCACGACCATCGAACTCACATGGATCGAAGGCCGCATCGAGCGCTGGCTGCGCTTCGGACGGATCGTTCAGGAGACGATCAAAAGCCGCTCGATCCGCGTCGTCGGTGTCGATCCCGGCAGCGTCTTCGCCTTCGTTCGCTGGGCCGCGAACGACTACGGCACAATCGAGAGCCGGATCGATATCCTGCAAGCGACCCGCCCGGGCGAGCGCTATTCGACGGTCCCATTCGTGACGCCAGGCGGGGTGTCTCTGCTGCGGCTTTCGGGCTGGCCCAAGGTCGAAGCGGCGCTGCTCTCAATCGACCAGATCGAGGCCGAACACATCGCGCCGGAGGACGTCTGCCCAGACCACTGGCGGCACGTCCATAACCGCCTCAACTGTAATCTCGAACCGCGTCGTTACACAGCATTTCGGCATGCCGCCTGGCTCAAACGTCGGGCGCTGGCAGCATGAAACGCGCACACACCTCGCTCATCATCGGCAGCGCCGGTATCGCCCTGATCGCATTCTCCGCGATCGTCCACGCCAACCCGATCCTGGTCTGGAACGCATCGGCCAGCGTGCCCATCGGCTTCTACGCCGTGCAGCCCATCGACGCCCCGAAGATTGGCGAGCTAGTCGTACTGGAACCGCCATCGCCGCTCGGCGACTGGCTCCTGGAGCACAGCTATCTCGGCGCCGACGTCCCTCTCATCAAGCATGTCGCCGCCCTTCCGGGACAGCGTGTCTGCCGCATTGGCGTCACGGTCAGCATTGACGGGGTAGCGGTAGCAACAGCGAAAGAGCGCGACCGCTTCGACCGCCCGCTGCCCGTTTGGCAGGGCTGTCATCTGCTCACCGACGAACAGATCTTCTTCCTCAATCCCGACACCGAGGCGAGCCTCGACGGCCGGTATTTCGGGCCGTTGCCGCGCGACACGATCATCGGCCGCGCCGTCGCGATCTTCACGCGGGAGGGCTGACGCGATGGCCTTCCTTCGCCCTTCCGGCCGTCGCTTCGTTGCCGCTTCCGCGATCTTGTTCGTGCTTTCCGGTTGCACCAATCCGCCCGCCGCTGACGCACGGGATACGGTCTCGCGCTCCGCAGAGACCTCCGGGCCGACGTCCGACATCGAAGCGTATATCGCAGAAGCGGCGCAGCGCTTCGGCATCCCCGAGCGCTGGATACGCTCCGTCATGCAGGCCGAGAGCGCGGGCAATCCCCGCGCCGTCAGCAGCGCCGGTGCGATGGGTCTAATGCAGATCATGCCCGGCACCTGGGCCGAGCTTCGCGCGGCCCATGGGTTCGGATCGGACCCGTTCGACCGTCGCGAGAACATCCTCGCGGGCGCGGCCTATCTGCGTCAGATGTACGACCAGTTTGGCGCGCCGGGGTTTCTCGCGGCCTACAATGCTGGCCCCGGGCGGTATGCCGAGCACCTGCGAACTGGGCGCACCTTGCCGCGTGAGACCCGTCTTTACGTTGCCGCGCTTTCGCAAGAGCTTGGCTTTTCGGATGCAGCGCCGTTGCAGCCAGTGCGCACAGTTTCTACCGATCGGTGGCAGTCCGCACCGATCTTTGCATCGGTATCAGCTTCGCGTGAAACGCAACGCAGTGCAGAGCCAGACCGAGCATCCGCTGATGTTCGGTCTGCCGAAAAACCCCGCCAATCGGGTTCTCAGAACAGCCAACCAAACCCGCTTTTCGTCTCCAGAACCGAGGAGTCAGACCGATGATCGTAGCGATCTGGCTGCGCCCCGTTCCGTCGTGCTGCTTCGTATGGAATGCGGCAGGCGGAGGATTGCAGACCAACTCAACGACGGGAGGGCAAGATAAAAGGCCGGACGCGCAAAGCGTCTACGGCGTTGTTGTTGTTAGGGTTTTTGCGTGCTGCCCGCTTGGTCAAAGTGCTGCACCCAGGGTTATCTCACTGATTCTCCGTCCCTTTCACCGTGCCACGCCTGTTTTTGGGGAGGCACGAGCATGAGCCAGCGCGATAACGACATCCGCATCAAGCCGGGTCGCATCCGCGACAAAGGCCCGTCAGCCAAACGCGCCAAGAGCTTCGTCGGACAGGTCATGCGTGCCGCGAAGAAAGCGGGGCATACCGGCAATCATTTCAGGACGAGCGGCGCTCGCTCTGGTCGATCGACGTTCGGGCGTGGACGCTTCGTGCGAGTCTCAAGAGGCCTCGCGCGAGCCCAGCGCCGGGTTGTCGTGAATGCGCGGATCGTTAGACATCGCGGCCAGAAGTTTCGCTCGGTGCCGCTTGCCAAGCACCTCGACTATCTGAAGCGCGAGGGCGTCACCAAGGATGGCCGAAATGCGGTGATGTTCGACAAAGAACATGAGCAGGCCGACGACCGCGTTTTTGCCGCCAGCACCGAGGACGATCGGCACCATTTTCGCTTCATCGTCTCGCCGGAAGACGCCGGGCAAATGCAGGATCTGCGCGCCTTCACCCGCGACCTTATGGCCCAAGCCGAGCGCGATCTCGGCACCGAACTCAGTTGGGTCGCGGTCGATCATTGGAACACCGACAATCCGCATATTCATGTGATGGTGCGCGGCAAGGCCGATGACGGGAAAGACCTCGTGATCTCGCGCGACTACATCAGCCGCGGTTTGCGGGGCCGCGCAGAGGAACTCGTCGAGCTCGAACTCGGACCACGCAGCGAGAAGGAAATCGCCGCCGGTCTCGATGTCGAAGTGAAGGCCGAGCGCTGGACTGGACTGGACCGGGTGCTGCGGTCCTACTCGGACGACACACTCGGCATTGCGGATATGCGGCCGGGCGCACCCGATCTCGACGACAAAGACCTCAAGCGCCGGATGATCGGGCGCGCGCAGACGTTGGAACGGTTCGGGCTCGCCGAAAAGCTCGCGCCCTCGGTCTGGCAGCTCAAGCCCGGCATGGAAGACACGCTGCGCGAGATGGCCGTGCGCGGCGACATCATCAAGACGATGCATCGTTCGATGGGTGGTCAGGCTCGCGCACAAACCGACTTCGCCATCGAAGGACATCCGGACACTCCCATCCTCGGCAAGCTGGTCGATCGCGGGCTGCACAACGAACTCTCGGGCGAAGCTTACGCGGTCATCGACGGGGTCGATGGCCGTCTCCATCATCTGCGCTTTCGCGATCTCGATCTCACCGGCGACACGCCTCTCGGCGGGATCGTCGAGACGCGGAGCTGGGCCGGGAAGGATGTTGGGGCGCGACGCCTCGCCTTAGTCGGGCGGTCGGACATCGCGCTCGGCAAACAAGTCGATGCCGACGGCGCGACCTGGGTCGATCGGTTGGCGCTCGCCAAGACACGCGCGCCGTTGGCGCAGAGCGGGTTCGGAGCCGAGGTCCGCGACGCTCTGGAAAAACGCGCCGAGCATTTGGTCGGTCAGGGTCTTGCGACGCGGCAAGGTCACCGAGGCACCTTCAACCGCGATCTCTTGAAGACACTCCGCCAGCGCGATCTCGATAGAGCGGCGAGCAAGACCACAGACGAGACCGGTCTGCCATTTCGAAAGTCCGGTGACGGCGAGACCGTTGCCGGAACCTATCGCCAACGCCTTGACCTCGCCTCGGGCCGCTTCGCCATGATCGATGACGGCATGGGCTTCGAGCTCGTGCCCTGGAAACCCCAGCTCGAAAAGTATCTCGGCCAGACCGTCTCGGGCACCGCCACAGCCGGCGGCGGCATCAACTGGTCGCTCGGCCGCAAACGCGGCCTTTCGATCTGACCCGGAGAACCTTGTGACCTCGAAGAAACATGCATCGCCCGCCACCGCCATCCTGTGGGGCCAGATCCTCATCGTCTCGACCGTCGCGCTGCTCTTCGTCTGGGCGGCGACGCAATGGGTCGCGTTCCGGCTCGGCTTCCAGTCCGAATTGGGCGAGCCGATGACGACGATCCTTGGTCTGCCGATCTACGCGCCCTGGAACGTCTTCGTCTGGTGGTACTGGTACGACGCCTATGCGCCGCGCATCTTCATGGAAGGCGCCATCATCGCGGGCGCGGGCGGAATCGCTTCTGTCGGCATGGCCATCTTTCTCTCCGTGTTGCGCGCCCGCGAAGCGAGCAACGTGACCACCTACGGGTCCGCCCGCTGGGGCACCGAGAAGGATATGCGCGAAGCAGGATTGTTCGTCGACGATGGTGTGGTCCTCGGACGCTACCAGTCCCGCTACCTCCGGCATGACGGCCCCGAGCACGTGTTGTGCTTCGCTCCTACGCGATCCGGCAAGGGCGTCGGTCTGGTGGTGCCCTCGCTTCTGACCTGGCCCGGCTCCGCCATCGTCCACGATATCAAGGGCGAGAACTGGCAGCTCACGGCGAACTACCGCTCCCGCTTCAGCCGGGAACTGCTCTTCGATCCAACCGACCCGACCTCGGCGGCCTACAATCCGCTGCTCGAAGTGCGGCGCGGCGACAGTGAAGTGCGCGACGTCCAGAACGTCGCCGATATCCTGGTCGACCCCGAAGGCCTCCTCGAACGACGGAACCACTGGGAGAAGACGAGCCACTCGTTGCTCGTGGGCGCAATCCTGCACGTTCTCTACGCCGAAGCAGACAAAACGTTGGCGGGCGTCGCGGCGTTTCTGTCCGATCCAAAGCGGCCGATCGAGTCGACCCTAGCCGCCATGATGCGGACGCCGCATCTCGGAGATCACCCGCATCCTGTTGTCGCGCAGGCCGCGCGCGAACTCCTGAACAAATCCGAGAACGAACGATCAGGCGTCCTCTCGACGGCGATGAGTTTCCTCGGGCTCTATCGCGATCCGGTCGTGGCCAAAGTCACGCGCCGCTGCGACTGGCGGATCGACGATCTCGTGACCGGCGACAGGCCGGTGACGCTCTATCTCGTCGTGCCGCCATCCGACATCTCGCGCACCAAGCCGCTCATCCGGCTCGTGCTCAATCAGATCGGCAGAAGGCTCACCGAAGACCTGCACGCCAAGCGCAGTCACCGCATGCTGCTGATGCTGGACGAATTCCCGGCGCTCGGCCGCCTCGACTTCTTCGAAAGCCAGCTCGCCTTCATGGCGGGCTACGGCATCAAGGCGTTCCTGATCGCCCAGTCGCTCAATCAGATCGAGAAGGCCTACGGGCAAAACAACGCCATCCTCGACAATTGCCATGTGCGCGTCGCCTTCGCAACAAACGACGAGCGCACGGCCAAGCGCGTATCAGACGCGCTCGGGACAGCGACCGAGATGCGCGCGATGAAGAACTATGCCGGACATCGGCTGTCCCCCTGGCTTGGGCATCTGATGGTCTCGCGCCAAGAGACGGCGCGGCCGCTGCTCACCCCCGGCGAAATGATGCAACTGCCGCCGACCGAAGAGATCGTGCTGGTCTCAGGTTCGCCGCCGGTGCGCGCGGAGAAAGCGCGCTACTATACCGATCCCCAGTTCAAGGCTCGCATTGCGCCGCCGCCGGATCGCACTGCCAGCGATGACTCAGTTAGCAGCACGGCAGACGATTGGAGCGGCGGCGAACCGATCGCTGCGCCGCCACCGAAGAAGCGAAAGTCAACAACCGACGACACCGATAGTGGTGTCCGTCGCGAACCTGACTTGCCGGAACATGAAGACATCGCGCCAGAACCGGCTCCGGCACGCAGCGAGTTCGCCGATCTCGATGACGAACCGGAGGATGATGCACAGCGGGCCAAGGCCATGCGTGACCGGTTCGGCACGGTCGCACGGCAGGCCTCGCTTGATCCCGATGACGGGATCGAGCTCTAGGAGGTGGCCGTGAAGAAAGACCGGCTGAACGTGTATTTCGATCCGGCTTTGTCGGGTGAGTTGGAGGCGTTGGCCGCGAGGCGGAAGGTCTCGAAATCGCAGATCGTGGAGGCGGCGCTCGCCACTTTCCTGTCGCCAGACGGAGCGGATCAGCGCGAGGCGGCGATCGTCCGACGTCTGGATCGGCTGACCCGGGCTGTGGAACGGTTGGAACGCGATCTATCCATCGGCAATGAGGCGATGGCCCTGTTCGTGAAGTTCTGGCTGACCACCACGCCGCCGCCGCCGGATGAGATGCGCGAGGCCGCACAGGCCTCGGGCAAGGAGCGTTATGACGGGTTCGTAGAAGCGCTCGGGCGGCGACTCGCAAAGGGGAAAACGCTCACCAAGGAAGTATCGGAGGACATCCGCGAGCGAACATCCACCGTCTGACGCCATCGCGACTTCATGTGAAATGCGCTTGTCCCTGCCTCTCTACGCCACCGCACTACTACCCCGTCAAACCTGTTGCGAATGATCCTTTAGCGGGCTTCTTGATCGACCCCGTACTCAATTGCGGGGCCGCCTATGACCGTCCACACTCTCAAATCAGCAGCGATCGAGCGCGGTTCCCGCATGCTCCGCACGGCGCTTGGTGCGGATATTGCGGCCTGGCTCGACGAGGACGCCGTCGTCGAAGTGATGCTCAATCCATGCGGACGCCTCTGGGTCGACCGGCTCGGCGAGGGTCTCTGCGATACGGGTGCCACGCTTACCGCCGACGATGGCGAGCGGATCGTTCGCCTCGTCGCCCATCATGTCGGCGCCGAAGTCCATGCGGATGCGCCGCGAGTATCCGCCGAGCTACCCGGAACCGGCGAACGCTTCGAGGGATTGCTCCCTCCGGTCGTCGCCGCGCCAACTTTCGCCATCCGCAAGCCCGGCGTCGCCGTCTTCACGCTCGACGATTACGTCCGCGCCGGGATCATGGATGGGGCCGCCGCCGATGCACTTCGCGAGGCGGTGGCATCCCGCGCCAACATCCTCGTCGCCGGTGGTACATCCACGGGTAAGACCACGCTGACCAATGCGCTGCTGGCCGAGGTCGCCAAGACCTCCGACCGGGTGGTGCTCATCGAAGACACCCGCGAACTGCAATGCACGACGTCCAATCTGGTTGCGCTGCGCACGAAGGACGGGGTCGCGACACTCTCGGACCTCGTCCGTTCTTCCCTGCGCCTTCGCCCAGATCGCATTCCCATCGGCGAGGTGCGCGGGTCCGAAGCCCTAGACCTGCTGAAAGCCTGGGGCACGGGGCATCCGGGTGGGATCGGCACGATCCATGCGGGTTCGGCCATCGGCGCGCTCCGCCGCCTCGAACAGCTCATCCAGGAAGCCGTCATCACCGTCCCGCGAGCGCTCATCGCGGAGACCATCGACGTACTCGCTGTCCTGCAGGGGCGCGGCAGCGATCGCCGCCTCGCGGACCTCGCGCGCGTCACCGGCCTGACTGCCGATGGCGACTATGCGCTCCATTCCCTTCTCACCAACCCGAAAGGAACCGCCACATGACCACCCGACTCACTCTCCTTTACCCCCGCTGGCCCATCTATCTCGGCGCCGCCGCCTTCGGCTTCGTGCTGGCCGCCGGTCAGGCGCAGGCTGCGGGGTCGGGCATGCCCTGGGAAGCGCCGCTCCAGGCGATCCTGGAGTCGATCGAGGGGCCGGTCGCCAAGATCGTCGCCGTCATGATCATCATCATCACCGGCCTGACGCTCGCCTTCGGCGACACATCGGGCGGCGCGCGCCGGCTCGTGCAGATCGTCTTCGGCCTTTCCATCGCCTTCGCCGCATCGAGCTTTTTTCTGTCCTTCTTCTCCTTCGGCGGCGGTGTCCTCGTATGAGCGATCCCACCGACATCCCCGGCTTCACCGCGCCCGTCCATCGCGCCCTCACCGAGCCGATCCTGCTCGGCGGCGCACCGCGAACTATCGCGATTGCCAACGGCACTATAGCGGCCGCCGTGGGTCTGGGCCTCCGCCTCTGGCTGGTCGGGCTCGCGCTCTGGGCCATTGGACACATGCTGGCGGTCTTTGCCGCCAAGCGCGACGCGCAAATCGCCGACGTCGCGCGTCGCCACCTCCGTTATCCGACCTGGATGGGGGTGTGAGGAAATGATGCGCCTCGCCGAATACCGCTCCAAAGCCGCGCTGCTTGCCGATTTCCTGCCCTGGGCCGCGCTGATCGGCGAAGGCGTGATCCTCAACAAGGATGGGAGTTTCCAGCGAACGGCAGCCTTCCGGGGGCCAGATCTCGACTCCGCGACACCGTCCGAGCTGGTCGCAACCGCAGCAAGGCTCAACAGCGCGCTCCGACGCCTTGGCTCGGGATGGGCGGTGTTCGTAGAAGCGCAACGCATCCCCGCGCGGGATTATCCGCTCTCGGAATTTCCCGATCCAGTATCCGCATTGGTCGACGCGGAGCGGCGGGCGCATTTCGAGGAAGCGTCGGCACACTTCGAGAGCCACTATTTCATGACGCTGACCTGGATGCCGCCCGCCGACGATACAAGCCGGACGAGTGGCTGGCTGTTCGAGGACGCGCCGAGCAAGGGCGCCAACCCGCAAGAACACCTCGCGGCTTTCCGCTCGCGCTCGGACCGGCTGCTTGATCTCTTCGAAGGCTTCATGCCCGAGGCGGTCTGGCTCGATGACGCGGAGACGCTGTCCTATCTGCATTCAACCATCTCGACGCGGGCACAGTCCGTCCGTGTGCCCGAGACGCCGATGCATCTCGATGCTTATCTCGTGGACGAGCCGCTGGTCGCCGGGCTCGCCCCGAAGCTCGGCGACGCGCATTTGCGCACGCTCTCCATCATCGGCTTTCCGACATCGACCTGGCCGGGACTTCTCGACGAACTCAATGCGCAGGCTTTCGAATATCGTTGGGCAACGCGCGCCATTTGCCTCGACAAGACCGACGCCACGAAGCTCTTCACGCGCATTCGCCGCCAATGGTTCGCCAAGCGCAAATCGGTCGCCGCAATCTTCAAGGAGGTGATGACCAACGAGGCCTCGACGCTTCTGGATTCAGATGCCGACAACAAAGCGCTGGATGCGGACGAGGCCCTGCAAGAACTCGGAAGCGATATCGTGGGTGCCGCCTATGTCACCGCGACGATCACAATCTGGGACGCGGACGAGCGCGCGGCGGACGCCAAGATCAAGCTCGCCGAGAAGGTCGTGCAGGGCCGCGACTTCACCTGCATTCCGGAGACGCTGAACGCCATAGAAGCTTGGCTCGGCTCGCTGCCCGGCCATCTCTACGCCAATGTCCGCCAACCGCCGATTTCGACGCTCAATCTCGCGCATATGATCCCGATCTCGGCGGTCTGGGCCGGACCACAACGGAACGATCATCTCGGCGGCCCGCCGCTCTTCTACGCCGAGACGCAAGGGGCGACGCCGTTCCGCTTTTCGACTCATGTGGGCGATGTCGGCCATACACTCATGGTCGGCCCGACCGGTGCGGGCAAATCCGTTCTACTGGCGCTCATGGCGCTGCAATTCCGGCGCTATTCGGGCGCCCAGATCTTCGCGTTCGATTTCGGCGGCTCGATCCGCTGCGCGACGCTGGCCTGCGGCGGGGATTGGGAAGATCTCGGCCTCGCTCTGTCCGACGAAGAGGATGCGGTCCAGCTGCAACCGCTCGCGCGGATCGACGACGCAGCGGAACGCAGTTGGGCGCAGGGCTGGCTCGCGGGGTTGCTGGCCCGCGAAGGGGTGACGATCGACCCGGTCGCGCGGGATCATCTTTGGTCGGCGCTGACCTCGCTTGCCTCCGCCCCCATCGGAGAGCGCACGGTGACAGGCCTCTCGGTCCTGCTGCAATCGAACGAGCTCAAGCGCGCGCTCGCCCCATTCTGCCTGGGCGGGCCGTTCGGACGGTTGCTCGACGCGGAGAGCGAACATCTTGGCACGGCCGACTTCCAGGCCTTCGAGACAGAAGGGCTGATCGGCTCTGCCGCCGCGCCCGCCGTCCTCGCTTACCTCTTCCACCGGATCGAAGCGCGGCTCGACGGACGGCCGAGCCTCATCATCGTCGATGAGGGCTGGCTCGCTTTGGACGATGCCACCTTCGGCACGCAACTGCGCGAATGGCTGAAGACGCTCCGCAAGAAGAACGCCAGTGTGATCTTCGCCACCCAATCGCTCGCCGATATCGACGGCTCGGACATCGCGCCCGCCATCGTCGAGAGCTGCCCAACCCGGATTTTTCTGCCAAACGAGCGCGCATTCGAGCCGCAGATCGCCGCCACCTACCGCAGCTTCGGGCTCAACGATCGTCAGATCGAGATCATCGCAAGGGCAACGCCGAAGCGCGACTATTACTGCCAGTCGCGTCGGGGCAACCGGCTCTTCGCGCTTGGTCTCGGCGAGGTCGCACTCGCCTTCACCGCGGCGTCTTCCAAATCCGATCACGCCGCCATCGATGCGATCCTGGATGAGCACGGCCGAAACGGCTTCGCCGCCGCTTGGCTCGCCCGGCGCGATCTCGGCTGGGCCACCGAACTGCTCGGTCCGTCCAACGAAGTGGTCGAGGCCAACCCATCCATCACCCCAGAAGCCAACGACGACAAGGAGACAAATGATGTTCAAGACCAACACACGTAAACTCGCGGGCCGTGCCGCCGCAGCTCTGCTGCTGTCGAGCGCCATGGCGCTTACCCCGGCGACTGCACCGCCCGCACATGCGTTCTTCGGCGGCGGGTTTGGCGGGATCGTCTACGACCCGACCAACCATGCCGAGAACTTGCTGACCGCCGCGCGGACGCTGGAGCAGATCAACAACCAGATCGCCCAGTTGCAGAACGAAGCTCAGATGCTGGTCAATCAGGCGCGCAACCTTGCGAGCCTGCCATATTCCTCGCTGTCGCGCCTGCAATCTTCGGTCCAGCAGACCCAGCAGCTCTTGGGCCAAGCGCAGCGGATCGCCCACGATGTGGCGACGATCGACGAAGCCTTCACGCGGGACTACGGTGCGGCCGCCGCGCGGGGCGATTTCGATCAGATGATCGCAGGCGCACAGGACCGCTGGCGGACCTCGGTTGCCGGGTTCGAGGATGCGCTTAAGGTCCAGGCCGGTGTTGTCGGGAACATCGAGACCGCCCGTACCGAGATGCAGGCGCTCGTCGGCCGGAGCCAGGCCGCCACCGGCGCCTTGCAGGCCACGCAAGCTGGGAATCAGCTTCTCGCCCTCCAAAGCCAGCAAATCTCCGACCTGACCGCCGCGATCGCCGCTCAGAACCGCGCACAATCACTGGAAGCCGCGCGGGTTGCGACGGCAGAAGCGCAAGCGCGCGAGAACCTCAACCGCTTCCTCGACTACGGCTCCGGCTACGAGCCGACGACTGTCCGGATGTTCTGGTAGGCCGCGATGAAGCTGAGCGCCGAGACCACACTGAAAGCCATCGCTATCGCCATGGGCGCGATCGCCGCGCTCATGGTGGCGATGGAACTTCAACGCGCCTTTGAGGAAGAGCGTGCGGCCGAGCCTGCGGCTGTGGTTTCGGACGATCCGCTGCGCGAGAGCCTCCAGCGCTGCCGCTCGCTCACACCGGAAGCGCTCGAAGCCGACACCGAGTGTCAGGCCGCGTGGGAAGAGAATCGCCGCCGGTTCTTCGGCACCTCCACCAACGATCCTGAGACGGAGTAGGGCATGGACGATGTCGGCGTCATCGATCGGTTCCTGGAGGTCTTCACGACCTATATCGACAGCGGGTTCGGGCTGCTCGGAGGTGACGTCGCCTTCCTCGCCACCACGTTGATCGTCATCGACGTCACGCTCGCCGCGCTCTTCTGGGCCTGGGGCGCGGATGACGACATCATCGGACGGCTCGTGAAGAAGACGCTCTTCGTCGGCATCTTCGCCTATATCATCAGCAACTGGAACACGCTCGCCCGGATCGTCTTCGAAAGCTTCGCAGGGCTCGGCCTCGTCGCCACCGGCGGCGCGATCGGCGCGGGCGAACTTTTGCAACCCGGGCGCATCGCCGCTGTCGGGCTCGAAGCCGGGCAGCCGATTCTGGAATCCATCGCCGACCTGATGGGTTTCGTCTCCTTCTTCGAGAATTTCATACAGATTTCGATCTTGCTCTTCGCCTGGATCGTCGTCCTGCTGTCGTTCTTCATCCTCGCGATCCAGCTCTTCGTGACCCTGATCGAGTTCAAGCTGGCGACGCTCGCGGGCTTCATCCTCGTGCCCTTCGGCCTCTTCAACAAAACTGCCTTCATGGCCGAACGCGTGCTCGGGCTCGTGATCTCTTCGGGCGTCAAGGTGCTCGTGCTCGCCGTGATAGTCGGCATCGGCTCGACGATCTTCGGCGAGTTCACCGCCGGTTTCACGGGTGAGCCGACCATAGAGGATGCAATGGCTATCGTTCTTGCGGCTCTGTCGCTGCTCGCGCTCGGCATCTTCGGCCCTGGTATCGCGAATGGCATCGTGTCGGGCGGACCGCAACTGGGCGCGGGCGCGGCGGTCGGAGCCGGCCTCGCAGCTGGTGGCGTGGTCGCCGGAGGCCTCGCAGGTGCGAAGATGGCCGGAGCCGCCGGTGGAGCCGCCCTGCGCGGTGGATCGGCTGTCGCAGGTGGTGCTTCCACCGCCTTCAAAATCGGCGCAGCCTCGGGCACATCGACCGCCGGGAAAGCCGCGAGCGGCATGGTTGCGGTCGGTCAGGCCGGAGTCAATACCGCCGTCAGCCCCCTCAAGCGCGCCGTCGGCGACAGCTACCGCTCCGGCTCGCGCGCCGCCTTCGAAGCCACGGGCGGCAAGTTCAGCAATTCCCTGTCTTCCACGCCAACACCAGCCAATGACGGACCGCCCGCCTGGGCGCGCCGCATGAAGCGCCAGCAAAGCCTGCAACACGGCACCGCTGTCGCTGCCCACGCCATCCGATCCGGCGATAGCGGCGGCGCGGGCGCGGCCATCAGCCTTTCGGAGAGATCATGAGCTTCAAGAGACCCAGCGTGCGATACGCCAAGACCCCCGAGCCTGTAACACCCTACCAGAAGGCCGCCCAGATCTGGGACGAGCGCATGGGCTCCGCCCGCGTCCAGGCCCGCAACTGGCGCCTCATGGCCATCGGGTGCCTCGCCACGACTGCGACCTTCGGTCTCGCACTCGTATGGCAGTCCACTCAAGGCACCATCGTCCCTTACGTGGTCGAAGTTGACCGGCTTGGCGCCGCCCAGGCCGTCGCTCCCGCGACTGCCAATTACCGCCCGACCGATCCGCAGATCGCCTTCCACCTCGCGCGCTTCATCGAGAACGTCCGCCAGGTTCCCGCCGATCCCATCGTCCTGCGTCAGAACTGGCTGCGCGCATACGACTTTACCACTGATCGTGGCTCCGTCGCGCTCAACGACTTCGCCCGAGAGAACAACCCCTTCGCCCGCGTTGGCGAGGTTCAGGTAACGGCCGAGATCTCCAGCGTCATCCGCGCCTCCGACAACAGCTTCCGCGTCGCGTGGACGGAGCGCCGCTACGTGAACGGACAGCTCGTCGTCACCGAACGCTGGACCGGCATCCTCAGCGTCGTCGTCCAACCGCCCCGCGATGCCGACCGCCTCCGCAAAAACCCCCTCGGCGTCTTCGTCCACGCCATCAACTGGTCACGGGAGAACGCCCAATGAGTGATTGCATCACACGCCAAATCGGCATGTCAGCCAGACTGTCCATTACAACACTTCTCGCTGGCTCGATGCTAGCCGGGTGCGCCACTTTCAAACCGCCCGAGATCAGCTACGACGACCCGGTTGCCGCAACGCTTGTCGTGGAACCGGCGCGGCCTGTTCGGATCGTGGAGACACCGGAGCCTCTACCGCTGCCCGGCCAGCTCATGCGGGTCGATGCCGACGATCGTCCGGCAGAAGCGGCGGAACCGACCGAGCGCGTGACCAACGCCAACGCCGCCGCCCGGATCGAACCAGTCCGTGACGGCTTCATCAACGCCGTCCAGCTCTATCCCTACAGTTCGGGCGCGCTCTATCAGGTCTACACCTCGCCCGGCCAGGTCACGGACATCGCGCTTCAACCGGGAGAAAGCTTCGTCGGGTCCGGTCCCATCGCCGCCGGGGACACGGCCCGCTGGATCATTGGCGACACCGAGAGCGGGTCCGGCGAGAACCGCCGCATCCACGTGCTGGTGAAGCCGACACGGCCCGACCTGGTGACCAATCTCGTCATCAACACGGATCGGCGCACCTATCATCTCGAACTGCGCGCCACGCCGCAGGCCTACATGGCCTCTGTCTCTTGGCAATATCCCGAAGACGAACTCATCGCTTTGCGTCGTCAGAACGATCAGGCCGAGGCAAGCTTGCCGATCGGGCGCAATGTCGATCTCGACGATCTCAAGTTCCGCTACCGTATCACGGGCGACCGCGCACCGTGGCGGCCACGCCGTGTCTTCGACGACGGTCGGCAGGTGTTCATCGAGTTCCCGCGCGGCATTAGCCAGGGCGAGATGCCGCCGCTCTTCGTGATCGGGCCGGAAGGAGACGGGCAGCTCGTCAACTACCGGGTCCGGCGCAACTACATGATCGTCGATCGGCTCTTCGCCGCTGCGGAGTTGCGTCTTGGAGATCGCCAGCGAGTCGTGCGGATCGTACGCACGGATAGGATACGGCGAAGCACCGAGCGCGAAGAGCGCGTCGGTTCCGCTTGGCGTCCGGCCGAGGACCGGTGAGCCATGACCGGGAGAGAGGATCAGCAACTGGACGACCCCCGCGAGGACGCGCAGCGCGGCGAACAGGACATCGCCAAGGAACTCCGCCTGCGGCCTGATCCGCCACGGGTCATGCGGCTCTCGCGCAAGGCCATCACGGTGCTTGCCGTCGCGGGCGGGCTCGGCATCGGGGCGATCTTGATCGTGGCCTTGCAAGGTTCCGATCCAGGCGATGGGCCGTCAGAGCTCTTCTCGACGGAACGAGTCCAGGAGGCCGAGGGGCTTTTGGGTCTGCCGCGCGACTACGCGTCGATCCCACAACTCGGGCCACCGCTTCCGGGAGAACTGGGACGCCCGGTCCTGTCTGCGCAGCGTCGGGGCGAGCCCGTCCCTGTCGTCCCCGCGACCGGTCCCGCCGTTGATACCGAAGAGCAACTGCGCTTGCAGGAGGCCGAGGCCGCCCGGCTCGCGACGCTCTTTGCCGACGCGAGATCAAGCGGCGCGGGTGCTTCGCGCGCACAGGCAGATCCCACAACATCTCCGGCGCCTGGACTACAAGGTCTGTTCCCGGCATCGGCCGGGCAGGCACAACAACCCGACGCCACGGAGCGACAGGAAGCCTTCCTGGATCGCGAGGTCGACCGAAGGACCACCGCGGCGGACCGGCTCCAATCCCCGCCGAGCCCCTATGTCCTGCAAGCGGGATCGGTCATCGAAGCGGCGCTGCTGACCGGGCTGCGCTCCGATCTTCCCGGGCAGATCACAGCGCAGGTCACCGCCAATGTCTATGACAGCCCGACCGGGCAATTCCTGTTGATCTCACAGGGTGCGCGGCTCCTCGGTGAATATGACAGCCGCGTCGAAACCGGTCAGCGTCGCGTCCTCTTGGCGTGGACCCGGCTCATCTTGCCCGACGGTCGCTCCATCGTCCTCGAACGCCAGCCCGGAACCGATCAGGCGGGATATGCGGGGCTAGAAGACCGTGTCGACAATCACTGGGGCCAACTGTTTCGCGCCGCTGGACTCGCCACGATCCTCAATATCGGCCTCGAAACCGGCGAGGATGGCGGCGACGAGATCGCCGAAGCGATCCGAGATGGCACACAGGCCACGATCGGACGCGCCGGGGAAGCGATCGTACAGCGCCAGCTTCAGATACCGCCGACGCTGACCATCCGACCGGGATTCCCGGTACGGGTGATGGTCACGCGGGATCTCATTCTCGAACCTCAAGGAGACATGCGATGAGCAAGTTGAAGCTGGGCGACATTCGCGACGACAAGCCGGTCAAGTTGACAGTCGAGTTGCCGGCACAGGTGCATCGCGATCTGACAGACTATGCGGACATCCTCGGAGCAGAAAGCAGGCAAAACCTTGAACCCGCAAAGCTGATCGCACCGATGATCGAACGGTTCATGAAGACCGATCGCGGGTTCGCGAAGCTCAGGAAAGAGCGCCATTCTGCCTTGCCTCGATCCGCGCCAGACTGATGAACCGTCGAAGGGCTGGATTGTCGTTTTCCGGACGCCAGATCAGTGAGAACGGTACTCGTTCATCCTCTCCGCCTAATGGGACGAAGACTACGTTAGGGTATTGCGCTCCAGCCGAGTGGCCACCGACGATAGTGACCCCCAAGCCAAGCCCAACAAGATTGATTACCCCGTCGCGACAAAGATGATGCCTTGCGATAGAAGCGTCTCGGCCAAAGGCGGTGGCGTGACGAACGATGAAATCGTGAATATCAGGCCCGGCCTCACGCGAACTAACGAGAAAATGCTCGTCCGCAATATCTGACCAAGTTAAGCGTTCTGAATGCGCGAAGTGACTATCGCGATCGACAGCAACGAAAACCGATTCTTGGGTCAGGAGTAAGCCATCGCAATTTTCATAGGGTGTTTCGCCAACCGCGATGACCACGTCGATCGTTCGGTGAGCAAGCATAGTGATCATGTGGCGACGCTCTGACTCAAGAAAGTTGAGCCGTACCCTGGGGTGTCTTTCGATAAATGCTTTGATCAGTGTGCGTTGCGGCCCATTCGAGAACGAAGACATGCTGCCAATTCGTAGCTCACCGTATTTTGCAACTGCATGAGATCGGGCACGTTGGAATGCGGCCTTGAGGTTTTCATACACGGCACTCGAGCAGGTTAAGAACTCAGATCCTGCAAGGGTTAGTTTCGCCCCAGCAGCCCCTCGCTCAAAAAGCGAAACACCCAATACATCTTCGAGCTTTTCTACCCTCCGAGAAACCGCTGGTTGGCCAATACCAAGCCTTTTAGCCGCTTGGTGAAAACTCCCAGATTCCGCCACGCTAATCAGGATCTCAAAATCAAAGAGCGATATTTTCCTTTCTGGCTCAGCAGCAGTCATATTGTAAACAGTTTGAATTTGACCTGTGCACTAAAATCACCAGTCCTCACCAAACGGTCTTATGATCACGTCAGAGGACCAAGTAGACCTTGATTGGTGAGCGATCCGAAAACACTCCTCTGCAATTTCATCAGGTTTGGCGAAAAAGTCGTCCGGCTTCTCTGGTGCCATTTTGCGCGTCCAGGGCACATCAATTACTGCGTCGATGGCAACATAAGCAGCATGAACGCCCATTGGTCCGACTTGCCTTGCGATACTCTCCAATAAAATGCGCTGCGCTGCCTTGCTCGGTGCAAAGCCTGCGAAATTGGATTTTCCGCGATAGGCCGAGGTATTGCCGGTTCCAAGAATGACGCCGCCGCCAGTATCAATCATGTCCTGGACGGTCAGTCGCGCAAGATGCAGCAAAGCCATCGTATTGATCTGGAAGTTCCTTTCGAGAACCTCAGGCTCAATCTCCATGAAGTTGCCAAAAGCGCCGCCGACCGCGTTATGAATAACCATGCGCGGCGCGCCGAGCGTGCGACGAATGTCTCCTACCACGTTGATCAGGGACGCCGTGTCGGCGACGTCACAAGGAAACGCATAGGCGCGATCAACAGTATCTGCGAGTTCGGCTAGCCGGTCTTTGCTGCGAGCCAACATGGCGACACGATAACCGGCTTCGGTGAAGCGTCTTACCAAAGACGTACCGGTGCCAGGTCCGACACCCGTGATGAGACAGACGTCTCCTTCCTCTTGCGCGCCGCTCATGCCACGAGCTCTGCTTCAAGGAAGTGCAATCGGTCATTCCCAAAATAAAGACCAGTCGACGTCTTGAAGCTGGGGACACCGAATACGCCGTCAGATATGGCCGACTGGTGGTTTTCTTCCAATTGCGCTTTGAAGTCGTCGCGGTTTTTCCAAATCTCCTCAGCGTCAACAACGCCCGCTGTGGTCAACCAAGCCACAATCGCATCGCCGCTTTCGACATCACCTTCATTCAGCCAGATCGCCTCGAATGCTGCCTTCGTATAGGCAGCAAGCTGGCCACGGCCTTCAGCCGCCAGTGCGCCAAGCAACAAGGGTTCGGTGCTGAATGTTCCAAACTTTGGATGCGGTTTGATCATTGTCTTGTACTGCATTGCCCAACGGGCGAGATCAGTGCGCGCATACAGCCCTTTGGACTTGCAGGTGGCGGTCGTCGGGACATTGCCGACCTTGTCCATGATTGTAAGGATATGGACGGGCTTGAAAGTAAAGGCAGCGTTTGTGCGCTCCACTAACGCAGGTAGCTGCGTAAATGCCAGGTAAGAGTAGGGGCTTACAAAATCAAAATAGAAGGTGACGTCTTGGGGCATGGCTTTTCCTCTTTGTGTTTGTCTAGCGAAGATTCACGTAACCGCCGTCGAGGGGAATTGTGACGCCGGTGACAAAATCCGAAGCCCGCGATGCGAGAAAGACGGTGAGCCCTGCCATGTCGGTGTCATGACCGATCCGCTGTAATGGAATGCGCTGCGCAACGGAGGCGCGCCCGTGATCCGTAGCGAGCGCATAAGCCGTCATCTTGCTTTCGAATGGACCAGGCGCGATCGCATTGACGGTTATGTTGTCGATGGCGAGGCGCCCAGCAAGAATACGCGTCAGATGGTGGACCGCCGCTTTTGAGGCGGGATACGCGTAACTATCGATTTCAAAAGGCCGCACGAAGCCTTCAATCGAACCCACATTGATAATCTTGGCGGGTCTGTTTTGTTCAGCTGCCTCTCGCAAAAGCGGCAACATTTTCTGTGTCAGGAAGAAAACGCCTTTGACATTGAGATCCATGACCCGATCCCAACCGGGCTCGGAAAACGTCTCCAATGGTTCGCCCCAGGCGGCACCGGCATTATTGACCAGAATATCGAGCGACTTGATTTCAGACGACAGCCAATCGGCAAGAGCGCTGACGCCTTCTATCGAAGACAAGTCCGATGGCTGAGCGATGCAGTCCCCGTACTGGCTCAGTTTCGCTTGCATTGCGGCGCAAGCATCGGCCTTACGGGATGTGATGTAGACCCGCGCACCACGTTCAAGAAAGCCCTTAGCGATCATCTCGCCGATGCCTCTTGTGCCACCTGTGACAAGCGCCGTTCTACCCGATAAATCAAAAAGGGCGTCGGACATCACTTGCCCTCATATTTGAAGTCACCGGAAGAGAATGCTTTCGCGCCATCTTTCAAAAAAGCTTTAACGCCGCGCTGCTTGTCCGACGTTTCAAAGACCTGTCCGGCCGAACCAATGAGTGATCCGTCGGCAGATGAAAGGCCCGGCGCTGCAAAGGCGTTTATCGCTGCTTTGCCGATGGCATAGGCAGCCGTAGGGCCAGCCGCTAAGCGCCTGGCATAAGCAAGGGCATGCTCATGCAATTTGTCGTCTGCGACCACCTTGTTGACGATGTTCCATCGCTCAAGGGTCTCGGCGCTATACACCTTTGCTTCAAATACCATTTCTTTGGCGCGTGCGACTCCAGCTCTTGCTGCGATGCGTTGCGCGCCGCCAGCGAGTGTCGCCGTTCCAATCATGGCTTCGGTTTGTCCAATCTGAGCGGATTGACCAACAATTGCTATGTCGTGCGCCAGCATGATTTCCATGCCCGCCGCGATCGCCATCCCGTTGACTGCGCAAACCGTAGGTATCGGAAGGCTCTCGACCAAGTTCACCATGTTGATCGCGCCGGAAACCAGTCCGGAGCCCGTGCGCCTGTCGAGACCAACAAACATATTTACGTCAGCCCCGGCACAAAAATTTGGGCCACTTGCCTTGGTCAACAAGGCGCGGACATCACCACGCATTGCCGAACGAATGGCGGCGAGGAAACCTTCCTCAAAATCCGCTGAGAAGGCGTTTATCGGCGGATGATCGAATGTGATTATGCCGACATCGCCAACGCGCTCGTAAAGAACCCTAGACATGGATCGCGCCTAATACCGGACCACTGCGCGCCCGGCGGCATCTTTGGGATAAGCTGCTTCTTCCATCCACCGCTCTTTGGCGTCGAGATACGCCCGTGTGTAATCCAGGATCGGAGATTTTGGCGTGAGGCCTGCAATCATGGCGATACCCATCACGCCTGCGGTTTTTCCGCTGGTGCCCCAATGCCCTTCAGGAATTTCATTGACCTGAACCCAGACAGACCGGCCAGCGCCGGCCACACCCTCAGTGCCAGTCATTTTAAGGAAGCTCTCATTGACGGCCTTGTGCACCATCGATTTGCGCTCCTTGTTCATCGAACCCTCAGGCACGGTCACGACGACGAGGAATTTTCCCGCTTCGGAAACATAAGTTCCGTCGGTCGTTCCACCGACGAAGAAATCATCTTCCCCAAGTTCATTAAACATGACCCAAGCGATTGACCGGCCGCCAGGGGTGTCTTGCCCACCCTCGATCATGAGAAGAACGTTAGTCATCTCTTCACCGAGTGCTTTCTTTTGCTCGGGGGAAATAGAGCCTTTAGTGTAGTGAACAGTGCACATGGGCATGGTGAAGGATCCTTGTTTGATAGTTTTTCAAGCGGCCGATATGGTAGGAGGTTCGCAGCTAGTAACGAACGAGCGCTCGTCCGGCCGTCTTTTCTGGGAACTCCGCTAGATCGTAGAGTCGATCTTTCGCGTCGAAATAGGCCCGCGGAAACCTCAGCAGCGGATGGTCAGCTGGAATGCCGGCCGTTCTTGCAATGCCGAGAAGGCTCGAGGTTCGGCCGTTCGCCGCAAGATGGCCTTCTGGCCATTCTACGATCTGTATAAAGATAGCTTGGGCGGCGCCCTCAACATCCAATGTGCCCGTGGCGTCGAGAAGCGCCTTGAAGATGGCTTGATGGCACTGCGATTTGCGCTCTTGATCCATCGAGCCTTCAGGAACATTCAGCTCGACAAAGAACTTGCCAGCAGCCCCTTCGAACGCTGTTCCGTTGTCCCCGCCAATATACCAGTCGTCGCCATCGATTTCGTTGAACTTCACCCATGCAATCGAGCGGCCTTCAGGCGTGTCTGCGCCGCCTTCGATCTGGAGTATGACCTGCGTCATCGCCTCGGCGAGATCGTCGCGCTGCGTAGGTGAGAATTTTCCTTTCGGATAATCGACAGTGATGACTGGCATGGCAAAGCTCCTTGAACTCGGTAGCTTTAACATACTCTCTAATTTAGTATTGTAAAGATACTATTTTAGCCACGTGGGATGAGGACGTTGATTTGGTGTGAGGCGCCGAACACACCGCGCACATCGAGAAGGTCGGTCACCGCAATGCCCAACCCGGCCTCATCCCAGGTGCTTCTTGCCTTCAGCCCAACCCATCCGGGCTCGGGCATTCGGTTGAGGACAACCGACATCATCGGATTAGGAAACGCTTTTATCGCGGGTGCTTCCCAACTGTCCGGCCTGGATACACCCGCGGCATAGTCAGCGATCGTGGCCGCAAAAGCGGGCTGTGAGAGATCGAGGCGCTGAGTGTCTGATAGGGAAAACCATCTTTGGTTCAGTTGATCGTCGATGTTGTAATCGAGAAGATCGCCGAACCAGGGCCCATCGAGCGGTGTTGAGCGATCTGCTTGGCGCAGTGATTCTGGTTCAAAGCTCCCTTTCGCCCAAGCACTTTTTGGCAGTCGATCCAGTTGGGTGGGAGCAGTCTGGATAATGCGTGCAGAAGCGCACTCCTTATTGCCTTGCCAAAGTGTGAGGGAAAACCAAGACATCGTGCGTGCCCGCCTCGTCCGGACCGCCGATACTTCCACAAGGCCCACGCGAACCGGACGTATGAGGTCAACATGGATTGAGGCAGGGTTCGGATGTCGCGCTTTGGTGGCCTGGTCGAGACTGTCCGACATAATCCCTGCTATTAGGCCACCAAACATCGTCCCGAAAGGTCCGCGAGCATAGGGCCCGATTTCCCAGAGAGTCCTTATCTCTGTATCACCGATGTGACTTTGGAGGCCGCGCTGAACGGCGTGAACGTCTTGGGTTTCGGACATGAGTTTTCTTTCTGACCTTGAAAGGCGGGCCAGCTTAGGGCATAAGGTATTTTAAGAATACCATCTCAAGGAGTTGAGTCAAATGACTCGCACGTCTCTCGAACACTTTAATTGCTCGCTTGCCCGAACCGTCGATGTCATCGGCGATAAGTGGACGCTGTTGATCATTCGAGACGCATTTTACGGCATCCAGTCGTTCTCAGAGTTCCAGGAACGGTTGGGACTTGCCAAAACTGTGCTGTCGTCCCGGCTCCAAACACTCGTTGATGAAGACATCCTGAGAAAGGTTCAGACCAAGCCTGACGTTGAGCGGTACAATTACAAACTTACTCAGCGCGGACGTGACCTCTTTCCGGTAGTTGTCGCTCTTGTACAGTGGGGAGACAGATGGATTTTTGGCGCAGGAAATGAGCCAGTGAGCATTCTGGACAAGGAGCAGAACGCACCGATCCAACCTATTGGCGTTCAGGCTCGCAGCGGCGCGTTCCTTCAACCGCGAGACATATCATTCGCACCCGGCGGCGGCGCCGACGAAACGACCCATGCGCTTTTTGAGGCGTTCAAATCGCGTCCCTCGGCTTGAACAAAGTGTCGATGTTGGGGAGAGCCCTCGCGCATTTGGTACGCCCCTTTTTCTAGTGGATCGCAGGCCTACCGCTCCTCGCTGAGTGGCAGCCAGATCGTCAGCGAGTGCCGAGCGTCCAAGCGCGCTAAATCGATGACCAGCAGGCTGCTTCTTAGGCGGTGGGGTACGTGAGATTCGAACTTCCGGCACAACCGACCGACTTAGTTGGCGATACCGCCTTGGCACGCTTAGGCCACCTGTTTGCTTGCGCAAAGTCGCCGCGTAAGCACCACGTAAGCAACAACACTCCGAAGTGCCAATTTTTAAGACATTGAATTATTGAGAGAAATGGCGCACCCTGAAGGTGCAGCCGCAAACCTTTTAGAGGTAATGCAGGACTGGAACAAGCAGCTCCAGCACACTTCGCTCGGTCAGGATAATTTCCAGAAGCCCAAGACAAGCAAGGATGGCCGATCTCCGCGCCGTCGCGCTTCTGTGACTGCTCGGAGGCGGCTGAAGGCGTGAGGGGGCGGTCGCTATGGCGAAAAAGCCTTACGACCCTCCCTTCTCGCTCCGCCTCTCGTTTGAGGAACGGGCAAGGCTTGAAGAACAGGCCGAAGGCATGCCGCTTGGTGCCTATATCCGCGAACGGCTGCTCGACAATCCACCCCGCCGAAAGCGAGTGAGCCAGATAGACCGCGATGCGCTGCTGCGCGTCCTCGGCAAACTTGGCCAGTCTCGCCTCGCCAATAATATGAATCAGATTGCCAAGCAGGCTAATCTGGGAACGCTGCCCGTCACGCCTGAAAGTGCCTGACTGGATGGCTGACCAGCTTTTCAGCGAACGGGTTAGCTTTGTCCGAAAGAATGGCCCGCCATTCGAGATCAGCGACACGGCAATCGACGATGCCTTCAACGATGACGGCACCTTTCGCTGGTTGTCCTACTTGGTGGCCTTTGCGGAGTCCCCACCAAGGCAGGCACCGCAGGCGCGGCTTGCGCAGCGCCTCATCTTGCTCTCACTCGCTTTCTGGGTGGCGCATCCTGAAATTGCTGAGAGCTTTTCTGAGCAGGTTTGTCTCAACGATCCGCAATGCGGTCATTGGGCATGGGCCTATTTCGAGCGATGCGGCGATTGTCCGTTTCATCGGCGAGGGAATGAGGCCGCATAAGCGACTTCTTTCTCCCACGCTCGTCCGGCTGATCTGGCTTCTGTTTCCTGAACGAAACGGAAGGAAACAGAAGCCATGAGTAAAGAACAATTCTCGGTCAATTATGAAGGCAGCGCCCCGCGTCAAAGCGGCGGCGTTGCCTCAACACCCCATCCATCGGCACAGCCACTACCTTTTCAGATTGTTGCACCGCCGAAGCGTCCGTTCATTTCTGCTGGCGTCAGTATGGTAGGAGGCGCGTTGATTTGTGCCGCGATATTCTACGCTGCGGAAATGTTTGCGCCGCTCGAATACCGCCCTTCGACCTTCACCGGCACCTATAGCGGTCGCTATGCTGCCGAAATCAGGGCGCATGAACTCGAAACCCAAGCCGAATTCGAGGACTGGGCAGCCGAAGTGCGTGTCAGTGCCGAACAACAGCAAGAGCAATACCGCGTTGTCGCACAGAGCGTGCTGCAAAATTACCAAGCCACTTACGACCGCACCAAGATATTCGCCGATGCGACGGCGCGGCTGCAACAGGCCTATGTCCAACAAAGCATGGATGTGGCCCGCTCGCAGCAGGGTATGGATGTGACAGTCGTAAATTTTGCTCGCCTGTTCGGTCGGCTGGCAGGGCTTGCCGATCCAGAGCTTGGCCAATCGGCCATCGATTATGCTGACAACATCGGCAACCAGCTACAGAACGAGCTTGATCGCAGTGTGACCGAAGGTGTGACGGTCGATGTCGAAGGCTGGGACATTGATCTTGCTCCACCGACCGAAGTGCAGAGTGCGTTTGAGAACATCGCTCCGATCACTTTTCCTGATCCGCCCTCAATTAGCCGCGATGCAAACGCAGAAAATGATTCCGATGCGTCTTGAATCGTTCGGAGTTTTGTTGCCTCGGCTGTTTCAGACAGCCCAGGCACTTAACCGCGCGCAACGCGAGAGGGAAGCGCGAGAGCGCGCTGAGTGGCAAAATTACTACATGAGCATCATGGGGCCGTCTGGTCAGCTAGGCGATGGTCATCTGGCTGATACGGCCGAAATCGAGAATGCAGATCTGCTCAATGCAAACGGTCTGTTTCTCGGAGCGCATGAAGGCAAGATGTTGTTCTTTGCAGGCGACGGGCAGCTCTTAACCTATGCCCGGACGGGTAGCGGCAAAGGGCGCGATCTGATCCTTCCTAATCTCGCCCATGTGCGGGATCGTAGCCTGATCGTCGTTGACGTGAAGGATGGCGAAAACTGTTATGCGTCAATTGAGCATCGGGCGGAAACGCTGGGCCAGAAATGTGTCACGCTCAATCCGTTTGGCCTGCTGGGCTTAGAAAACACCCGTATCAATCCGCTGCATGTGCTCGTCGATATTGTCTCAGACGGCGGCGAGATCGACACACAGGCCGAAGAGATTGCGCAAATCCTGCTCCCGCCAAATCCGCGCGATGGCGAAAATGGTTGGGTGCGCAAAGGGGCAATCCGCTTGCTCGCAATGCGGATGGAATATCTGGCCTATATGGAGCCGCAGAATTGCACCTTGGGTAATCTGTGGCGGTTTGTGAACGCCTCAGACGATGATTTTTCCCGCGACTTCCAGCTCATGGTCAGTTGCGGCATTGAGGGCATTGCACGCCGTGCGTCGGCTTTGGGTGCGACCGATGCCGATGCACCTAAGCAGTTTGAGGCTTACAAGGCTGATGCAATTGAGGCCTTATCGGCTTTCGAGATCGGTAAAACGCTCGACCATACCACTGCTGCGCATGACTTTGACTTCGCACGGCTCAAGCATGAGCCGACCACCGTCTACCTGATGGCACCAAGCGAGAAGCTCGGTGTCATAGCGCCGTGGATCAGCCTCATCGTGAACTATGCGGTCGAAGCGATAGCCCGTGAGCGTGGCCCACTTCGCACATGCTTCCTGCTTGATGAGTTTCCGCAGCTGCCACCAGCGCCTGCGATTATGAAAGCGCTGCGCCTTTATCGCGGCAAAGGCATCCAGCTCTGGTTCTTCAGCCAAGGGCGCTACTCAATGGAAGGCCGCTGGTCGCGCGATGCAGTCAAGGAATTTGAAGACCAAGCTGCCATTTTCACAATGACAGGTATCGAAGACCCCGCGCTCATGCGTGATGTCGAACGATGGTCTGGCAACCGAACTCTTGTCACACGTGGTCAGAATGTCGGAGGTGGCGCAATTGAGAGCGCGGGCACCAATCGAGGTGAGAGCCGCAGGCCTGTTTTACAGGCCGAGGATATTCGCGCCATCGGCAACGGAAAACAGATCATCAAAGTTGCTGGGCTACCGCAGCTCATCGTTTGTAATACGCTGCCGTTTTATCAGGTAAGCCCTTGGCAATCACAAATTGGAGATGTTCGGGAATTGCACGGTAGCTCTGCCGTTGAGAATTGAGCCACGTCGGCTTTTAGGGTGCTGGACCGTATGTTGTCATGTCTAACTTTGGGGTGGAATGCAGTCATTCACTTTGGAGCGTTGGCTGCACTGTAGCTGTCTCTTGAGCTATTGCCATCAGGAAGTGGCCAATCTGTTCCGCAAGCTCCTTATAGGCCGGCTTCTCCAATGGCAAATGCGAACCATTGCTCAGCTCGATAAATTCCTTTGGCGCATCGATGCGCTCAAAGACTTCGAGGCTTAGTTCTGTTGGCGTCCAGAAGTCTGCGCCGGGATGAACGAGCAAGAGCGGGCAATCGAGCCTGATTGAACTCGGCTTAAACGCGTGGACTGTTCTGAAAAATCTCGCGGGCTTCCAGCTTTTGCCAATTAGGGGATCGCGTGAAAAGTATCTCTGCATTGGCTTGCTGCTGCTCATTTCGCGAAGAGGCGTTGCAAGAGAAAGCGGTAGCCAAACGCGGTCGAATAGCCAGGGGGTTAGAGACATACTGAGCAGGCTGAGATTGCCGAGCCATGGCCAACGTGCGGCACGCACGAAATGGTCCTCATCGGAAAGGTCGAGCAAAGTGGTCGCCATAACGCCCGCTACCCTGTCGCATTTCTGGGCCGCAAAGAACGCAGTCATTCCACCCATCGAAAGCCCCATCAGAACGACTGGACTTTGCTGAGCGTTGGCGATCTCCGCAATCACCGCGGGCCATTCCGCATAATCCCAATCGAAGCTTACAGATGGTTCTGTGAGGCCAAAGCCGGGGAGATCTGGTGCCAATACGCGCCAGCCAAGCCCGGCTATAGGTTCAGCCAGAGGCGCAAGGATGCGTCCATTCCCGCCGCCACCATGAACGAGAATGACGGTTCCCTCGCATTCGCCCCTTGCGGGCCACTCATCCATCCGCACCAAATGGCCTCGGATCGGGACAGCGTGCTCGACCGGATCACTCTCAAGACTGATGCCAAATTCGTCGGAAAGAACCCGACGGAAATTTGCCCAGGATGGTAAATCTGAGAACTTCTGCATAAACAGATTATTGAATATTTGCTCAGATTGTGAAACTCGGGTTTCCCATGGCTTCAAGATCGACACGACCCAGACCAAAAAAGGCTGTTAGACAGGCAAGGCAGGCGCGTTCAAAAAACACAGTCGAAGCCATTGTCGAGGCTGCTACTCGGATTTTGGCGCATGATGGATGGGACGCACTCAATACCAACGTGATCGCTAGGATCGCGGGCGTGTCGATTGGTTCGGTCTACGAGTACTTCCCGAACAAGGAAGCAATCGTCGATGTGATCATCGACCGACATCTGTCCAGCGGTGAAGCGCGACTGGCGGCGTTGGCAAGGAACGTTCCTGATCAACTACCGCTTGAGAAGGTTGTGGAGTTTTTGGTTCAAGGCTTCATCGAGATTCATCGCGATAACCCAAGACTGCATAGGTCTCTTTCAGGAGAGGTCCCGCTTTCATCCATCCAGCGCATCCGGGTAAATGGAATCCGAAACCAAGCAATCGCGCTGCTGACTAGACTGATAGCAGCCAGCGTTGAGAATGCAGACCTCAAAGCCACGATGATGATCGATGCTGCAGACGCGTTGACCCACCGGTGGTTCGTTGACGAGATTGGGGTCGCAGCTTCACCGGACGTGATGTCACAGGAGTTACAGCGAATGCTGCGCTCATATCTCAAGCAATAAAACCAATTCTCCCAGATGTGCTTTGCCGCGCCTCGCTACCTCACTCGGAAAAGTGGTGAACGACCGTAATTGGGTCGAGAGCTGAATGTCAGCTTTTAGCACCAAACGTCCGCAATGGGACAGTGATCGGTTCGCCTATACGAGTGGTCGCGACCAAATTTGCGTACTCGAAGTGCAATGTAGTAAACTGAGAGAAAGGTGCCGGAAAAACTGCCAAGATGTGGGGTTGGTGTTTTTCCCAGAAACGGTAGCAAGCCGTCCTATTCAAAACCCGTATCTTGAATGATTTGCCTCCCTGTGGGGCAGAAGGGTTTTGGGTGGCATTACTGGAGCAAAATGATTTGGTGAAATATCGGCGGTTCGTCGCCGATATCGATATGCCAGAGTCCGAGAAGGACGAATTGATCGGCAGAGTTGCCGATATCATGACCCATTTTGTTGACGCCGCGTTTGGCGAAACCTCCGAACAAATAATCCTAGAAAAGCGGGAAGATAGTGCTTTCCCGCGTCACTCTGCTTGTGATAAACTCTCAGAAACACAACGAAAACAGTCTATTGACGGCAGATGTGAACGCATCGGCCAGCAATCGGATTCCGAGAAAGAGCGGACACCATGAGCGCAAATACACAACAAAAAGCAGTCATCTATTGCCGTGTAAGCTCGGTGAAACAAACGACGCGCGGCACGGGGCTGGAATCGCAAGAGACTCGTTGCCGAGAGTTCGCAAGCTATCGCGGCTATGACGTTGCTGAAACTTTCTCCGACGATATGACGGGTTCGGTCACAGGTCGACCCGGCATGCAGGCCATGCTCAAATACCTGCGCAGCAATCGCAAATATGGCCATGTTGTCATCATCGACGATATTAGCCGTCTGGCGCGTGGGTTAGAGGCGCATCTGCGTCTTCGCAGTGCGATCGCATCAGCGGGCGCTACACTGGAATCGCCTTCAATCGAGTTTGGAGAGGACTCCGACAGTCAGCTTATCGAGAACCTGCTCGCAAGCGTGTCACAGCATCAACGGCAAAAGAACGGCGAGCAAACGACCAATCGCATGCGAGCACGCATGATGAACGGTTATTGGGTGTTCCAAGCCCCGTGGGGCTATCGCTATGAACGCCAGCCAGGCGGCGGCAAAATGCTCGTTCGAGACGAGCCTATGGCCTCTATCATTACGGAAGGCCTTGAAGGCTTTGCGAGCGGTCGCTTTGCTTCACGCGCAGAAGTAGCATGGTTCTTCGAATCAAAACCGCATTTCCCGACATGCCGTCACGGCACAGTGACTATCGAACGTGCGACACAGCTTCTCAATCAGATTTTGTTCGCGGGCTATCTCGAGCATTCCAATTGGGATGTGACGCTGCGCAAAGGTCAGCATGAGGGGCTGATTAGCCTCGCGACGTATGAGCGTATTCAGGAACGCTTGAATGAAGGCGCTCATGCGCCTGCGCGAAAGAATATCAGCGAGGATTTCCCAATGCGCGGGTTCGTCTGCTGCGCCGATTGCGGTCATCCCATGACTTCAACATGGGCAAAAGGACGAAACGACTACTACGCTTACTATATGTGCCGCCAGAAAGGCTGCCCAAGCGACAAGAAGTCGATTGCTAAAGGGAAGATCGAAACTGCGCTTGAAAAGCTCGTCCAGTCACTCACGCCTTCACAAGAGCTGTTCAGCCTTGCCAGCGAGATTTTCCGCGACCTTTGGGAAAAGCGCGCAGGATCAAGCAAAACAGAAGCGACACAAATGCGTGTCGAGATTGGCAATGTTGAGAATCAGATATCCAAGTTGCTGGATCGCCTAGTCGATGCAGAATCAACCGCTGTCATTAGTGCATATGAGCGCAAGGTAGAGAAGCTCGAACGTAAGAAAGAGCTTCTCAAGGAAAAGGTCGCAAAATGCGGGACGGTCGCGAAAGACTATGACGGCACTTTTCAAACCGCCCTTCGATTCCTCTCAAGCCCTTGGAATCTCTGGGAAACTGGAAAACTAGAAGACCGTCGCGCCATGCTTAGACTGGTGTTCGGAAGCAATATAAAGTTCGACCGCAAAAGCGGCTTTCAAACCCCTGAAATATCCTTGCCGTTCAAGGCTTTACGGGACTTTTCTGGCTGCAAAAAGGTAATGGCGCACCCGAGAGGATTCGAACCTCTGGCCTCCGCCTTCGGAGGGCGGCGCTCTATCCAGCTGAGCTACGGGTGCATACCGTTCGCGAGATGCTTACGCCATGCTTACGCGAAATTTTCGGCCTCTTGAAGAGCGAACCCGATATCCGCTCAAGCCGTTGTTTAGTCACTTCTTTCTTCCGACACCAACAACCATCGCTAGACTTGACATCCGCCTTCGGAGGCCGACACTCTATCCAGCTGAGCTACGGGTGCTCTATTTCTTCCTACTGCTTACGCAGTGCTTACTCGAAACTCTAGCCCGTTTGAACAGCGGTTCCGACATCCGCTCAAGCCTTTGTTTCAATAGTCCTTTTCAGCAGCACCTTTCGCCATCGCCAGACTTGACATCCGCCTTCGGAGGGCAGCGCTCTATCCAGCTGAGCTACAGGTGCCTAAGCCGGGTCTATAGCGGCTTCACTTCTCTGTCGCAATGTAAAAAGGCGGGAGCATCGAGGTGCTCGGCTTGCATTGAAAACATGGTATACACAGGTCGTTCCACTCGTTCAGTTTGGAGAGTTTTTATGCGCTTTTTCATATTCCTGACTACATTTCTTGCCATGTCCCTACCGATCACGCCCGTTTGGGCCGCCTTTGGCGATTGCACTGATCCGGGTTATCTGGCGGAGTTCCCAGACGCGGCATCCGCAACCAGCATTGATTGCGTCGAGCATTTTCGGATCGTTGTCGCAACCCCGTCCGGGCCACGCCAAATTCGTGGCATATCCGACATATCCGCCGGATGGGCGGTTCCCCCTGCCCTGATGACGGCGATTGAGTCAGGCGCTCAGGCGGCAGCCTCGGCCATGCCCGGTCTGGGTGGATATGCGCTTGATGATGTAACCCTGCTTATCCTCGATGATGTGCGCGACTTTGATCCCGATCGTCGTGTGCTGGGTGTGGCGGACGGGCGCGGTGGCGACGGTGGTCTTGGCCGGGCGGGTGAATGCCTTGTGACGCTTTATGGCCTGGCGGCGGCCACGGACCCCGCCGAAATCGAAACAACCACGGCGCACGAGATTTTTCACTGCCTGCAATACGCCACACTGAATGGCGGTCAGATGGGCACCTATGGCAGTGGTGGAGATTGGTGGATCGAAGGTTCGGCCGAGTATTTTGCTGCACTGGCGGTCGAGGGAAGCCAACCATTCACCGATCGCAGTGCCGGCTTTGACGCGGCTGTTGAGGCGGGCACGTCGCTGGATCAGCTGGCCCATGACGCAGCGCTGTTCTTCTTCTGGTTTGGCCAGACGCAGGGTGCCGGTGCCCTGACCACTTTCATGGCCTCGATGGCCACCTCCGGAGGATCCTCGGCGCAACATGCCGCGATGCGCGGCGCGCTGTCTGATGATCAGTGGCTCGAATTTGCCCAGACCTATATCGATGGTGAAATCGCTCACCCCCAGGGTGGATCACTGGCCTCGTCCCCTACCCCGTCGGAAACTCTGACAATCGACGCACCGGGCATTCAACGGGTTGAGCTTGTTCCCTTTGCGATCAGGTATGCGCAGCTGGAATACACATGCGGAACTTGGGGCAACCGCGTCAGCCCAGGCAGTGCCAACCTGTCAATCCGTCGCGAAAACGAGCGGGATTGGCAGAAGCCATGGCCCGAGGAAACCGACGTGCGCGAAGGTCAGCCGGGCACCCACCGTCTTGCCGGTATGAACACAGGTTCAGGCCCGCAGACCATCCAAAACGATGTTGAACGCCGTCGCGCCTGTCAGCCCTGTGGTGATACGGACGAGGTGGACATGTGCCTCACCGGGACATGGCAGATGACCGGCGGTGGCCCAATCGAGTGGATGCGCTCGCAAGGCTTGCCGCTGACCAACGTGCGGGACGGGCCGCGCTTCGTCACCTTCAACTCGGACGGGCTCTACGGGGCCGAACCACTTGATATATCAATTACAATCCGGGACGATGAAAGAGTTGCGGTTGGTGAAGGTTTTACAACAACCGCCTTCGGGCGCTGGTCGGCCAAGGACGGCACCATGAATATCTGTCAGGATGCGGGTGGGTTGTCAGGCAAGGTTACCATGACAACGCCAGAGGGCGAATACACCCAACCTGTCAGCCAGCCCGGAATGGGGCAGATCACAATGGCTTATAGCTGTTCGGAAGGCTCGATGAGTACCACGATGGACTTTTCTGGCCTGTCCCCGATGGTCACAAATTACGGCAAAATCGCAGAAGAAATGCCGCGCCCCTGAAGCGCGCGGCTGGATAATGTAGATAAGGACGTGCTCAGGGGGTACCCGCTTGGCCACCGCCCGAGCTGTCACCACCACCATCAGGCTGTTGATAGTAGCCACCGGGTGGAGGGCAAGGATTGCCGCCTGCACCTGCTGTTTGCCCACCGACACAACCTCCACCGTCGCCTTCGGGGTTGCCATACTTGTCATATGTGGGTTGTGGTTGAATTGGTTGTGGTTCCGGCTGTGAACACGCCCCCAGTGTAAGCATGCTGATAACAACTACCATTGGTGCTATACGCGTCATGTAACAACTCCTTCTGTCGTCTCAATTGAGTTTTAAGGTCCAATACACCTGAGACTATCAGCTAAAAAGTTCGTGCGCCAGTTCTAGTGCATCAATCAGCACATCGACCTCGTCGCGTGTGTTATACATCCCGAACGAGGCCCGGCAGGTCGCGCTGACGCCGAGGTGATCCATCAGTGGCCCGGCACAATGATGGCCCGCGCGCACCGCGACGCCCTTTTTGTCAAGGATCGTCGAGATGTCGTGGGCGTGGGCCGCCCCATCCATGGTGAAAGAAAAGATCGCCCCCTTGTTCGATGTGGTGCCTTGAACTGATATCCAGTTCAGGCCCGCCAGACGCGATTGCGCATACTTGCTGAGATCGTCCTCATGGGCAGCAATCTGCTCCATCCCGACTCCCATCATGTATTCCAGCGCCGCACCAAGACCGATGGTTTGCACAATGCCGGGGGTGCCGGCCTCGAATTTCATCGGCGGATCATTATAGGTCACTTCGCCCTTGCTGACCTCGCGGATCATATCGCCACCACCCATGAAGGGGCGCATCTCGGCCAGACGGTCCTTGTGGACATAGATCGCACCCGATCCCGAGGGCCCATAGAGTTTGTGGCCAGTGATGGCATAGAAATCACAGCCCAACTCATCGACATTGACGGGCATGTGCACCGCCGCCTGACTGCCATCAACCAGAACCGGCACGCCTTGGGCGCGCGCGGCATCACAGATCGCCTTGATATCGACCTTGGTGCCCAGCACGTTGCTCAGATGGGTGATCGCAATCAGCTTGGTCTTAGGTGTGATCGCGTCGATCACCGTTTGCGCATCCAGCGCACCAGTGGCATCCACATCAACCCATTTCAAGGCCACGCCTTGGCGCTCCCGCAGGAAATGCCAGGGCACGATATTGGCATGGTGCTCCATGACTGAAAGCAGGATTTCATCACCCGCCTGCATCCGCGGCATGGCCCAGCCATAGGCGATCATATTGATCCCCTCAGTGGTGCCGGAATTCAGCACGATCTGATCCTCATCGGCCACGCCAAGGAACCGGGCAATAATACCACGTACGGCCTCGTACTTTTCGGTCGCGAGGTTAGAAAGCGTGTGCAACCCCCTGTGAACATTCGCATATTCATGGGAATAGGCGGTCGTGATCGCATCAATGACCGCCAGCGGTTTCTGCGCTGAAGCCCCGTTGTCCAGATACACCAAAGGTTTGCCGTTCACCTGGCGGGAAAGGATCGGGAAGTCTTTCCGGATCTCGTTAACGTTATACATAACCCGTCCCTCCGACGACCACGGCGCCAATCACCGTCACGATGACCGATAGCCCAAGCAACATGGCCACCAATGCCAGAACCATCACTCCCACCGCCTTGGCGATATTGTCAAACCGATGCGCCACATCGAGGAAGGACGCCAGAATAAAGATGCCCCAGATCGCACCGATCAAGGCAAGCAGCCCGCCAAGGAACGGTGTAACCAGCGACAGGACCAGTACCGCAGCCTGCAGCAGCAAACGCATCACCTGAAGCCAGGTGATGACCAGCAGGATATCTCCCATCTGTCCCTGCCCGCCCATCGCCTGACCGATCCAGTGCAGCACAAAGACCGAAATCACCAGGACACCGCACAGGAACACGGTGAATAATACAGGGGATTGGAACGCCGGTGGAATCATCGCCATCACCGCCGGGTCTCCCGGTGGCGACAGTTGAAGCGAGATCGAATACACGATGGCGTTCAAGACGCACATCAGTACCAACGCCATCCACAACCATTGGCGTGGCAGATCATAGCTACTAAGCACCCGGGCCGCCGCGTCGGCTGGGGTACGTACCGTATCGACCACCAGGGCTTGGAATTCGGATTGTGTCATTCGGTGCTCCATCCTGCCTCACGCATGTTGGATAACCAGAACCAGAGGAAAACCACCAGCCATAACACACCTACGATCTGCAACTCGATGCCCGGCCCGATAAACCCAGCCACCAACCCGTGCAACAGGATCAGCGGCGTTGAGGCCAACAACGCCCAAAACAGAGCCATTCGCGTGGCAAAAGCATCGCATTTGCGCCCCAGCGCTCTCAGCACCAGATGGCTCAGAAAAGCAATCGCGTAAAACAGCAAAGGCGCAATAAAAATCCACGCCATCAAGGTGCCACCCAGAAGCGGGTTCAACTCCTGGCCGGTCAGATGCGCCTCACGCGACAGGCGAGGCCACTGGGCGATGAAAACAACCACGCAAGCTGCCATCAGGATAACCAAGGCGCGATCTTCCCGTGGCCCCATCGCCAACAGACGGCGCATCACCCGGCGCGGTCCGCGATAGGTGGCCGCGATATCCCGGGCGACAGGCATTAGCCGCGCCGCCGCTCCAACCAGCCCTCAAGGCGGCTGATGATATCGCTGCGCAGCCCTTCATCTTCTACTTCGTCAACGGCTTCGGCCAGAAATGCGATGGTCAGCAGATCGGTGGCAATTTTTTCAGGGATGCCGCGCGCGCGCAGGTAAAACAGGCCCTCCTCATCAATCGCCCCCGAGGTCGAGCCATGCGAACAGGCCACGTCATCGGCGTAGATCTCAAGTTCGGGCTTGGCCAGAAACTGGCTATCGCCATCCAGCAACAATGATTGGCTGATCTGGTAACCGTCCGTCTTCTGAGAACCTTCCTTGACCAAGATCTTGCCCTGGAACACACCGGTCGCCCCATTGCGCAGCACCTTCTTGAACACCTGACGGCTTTCGCAGCGTTCGGCGTCGTGGGTGATGAACACCGTGTCATCATGATGAAAATCACCATCGCCCACAGCGGCCCCTGCCACATGGGCAATGGCGTCATCCCCGGTCAACTCGATCACGCATTCGTTGCGCGTTAGCACGCCGTTAGAGGTCAGCGTGAACGACTTGAATGCACTTTCCTGACCAAGGCGGGCGAAAATATGCGTCACCGCGCGACGCTCATGATCGCGCCCTTGCTTGCGCACATGGTGGAAACCGGCATTGTGGGCCACCTCCACTTCCATCACCTTGTTGAACCGCGCCGCCGCCGGGCCACTTTCCAGAATGGTCAAGTCCGCACCCTCGTCCAGCTTGATAGCATGATGGAGGATCGCATCAGAAGTTGTTGATTTATGATGGTAAATAAAGTGTATGGGCTTGCTGACCTTACCGGTTGCATGGATCAGGACACCATCGGTTGCCATGGCTGTGTTCAGCGCCGCCAGCGGGCGTTCAACCGGTGTTTGCCCCCGGGTTTCCAACACGCCATAAACGTCCTTGGCCCAATGGATATCCGCTTTGCCTGCTTCTGCCAGTCGTTCGATGCTTGCTCCTTCAAGGGCCAGATCATCGCTTGCCTCGGCATCAAAGACACCGTCCACGAACACGATTTTCAACCGATCTACATTGCCGAACAACTCGCGTTCGCCACTGGTGTCATAGAGCGCCGCCTCGGGGGCCTCTGCACTCACCAAACTGTCCGGACGGGTGTATTTCCAATACTCGTCCCGGCGATCCGGCAGCCCCATGGTCCGCAACCGCACCAGCGCATCGTCGCGCGCGGCCGTGGCCCATGCGGCCCCCTCGGGGTGGGTCAGCGCGGCCAGCCGCGCCTCGGCGGCATCCTGTTTTGCCTGTGGCTGCGCCATCACGCCACCTCCGCCAGAATATCGGCATAGCCGTTGTGTTCGACTTCCAGCGCCAACTCGGGTCCACCGGTTTTGACAATGCGGCCCTCGGCCATAATGTGCACGACATCAGGTTTGATATGGTCCAGCAGGCGTTGATAATGGGTGATCACAAGAAACCCGCGCCCCTGGTCGCGCAAGGCATTCACACCTTCGGCCACCAGCTTCATCGCATCAACGTCAAGACCGGAATCCGTTTCATCAAGAATACACATTTTTGGTTCGAGAACAGCCATTTGCAGGATTTCGTTCCGCTTCTTCTCGCCGCCTGAGAAGCCAACATTGACCGGGCGCTTCAGCATGTCCGCGTCGATCTTGAGGGTCTTGGCCTTATCACGCACCATCTTCAGGAAGTCCGTCGCGCTCATTTCGGGCTCATCGCGTGCTTTTAGCTGCGAATTCAACGCCGTACGCAGGAAGGTCATGTTGCCCACGCCGGGAATCTCCACCGGGTATTGGAATGCCAGGAACAGACCGGCTGCAGCGCGCTCTTCGGGTTCCATCTCAAGGATGTCATCGCCTTCCAGTGTGGCCGAGCCCTGGGTCACCTCATAGCCATCCTTGCCGGACAGGACATAAGACAAGGTCGATTTGCCGGAACCGTTCGGCCCCATGATCGCGTGTACCTTGCCCGCCTCAACCGTCAGGTCGACGCCCTTGAGAATGGTCTTGTCTTCTTCTTCAAGATCGACGTGTAGGTTTTTGATTTCCAGCATTTATTTGTCCTCATTTCAACTTTGCGCCCTGCGGCAGCAAAGGCGTGTTCTTCTTGTTCTCTGTGTGCCGGGCTAGCCCAGAACCACCGCTGTTCCACTGGCCGAGACCATCAGCATGGACTGTCCCACCACTTCATAATCCAGATCGACGCCCACAACCGCATTTGCGCCCGAGGCCGAGGCCCGTTCTTCCAGTTCGCGCAAGGCCGTGTCGCGGGCATCCTGCAACTTGCTTTCATAGGCACCCGAGCGCCCCCCGACGATATCAGTGATCGAGGCAAACACATCGCGCACCACATTGGCGCCCATAATGGCCTCGCCCACGACGATGCCGCGGTATTGCTTGATGTGGCGTCCTTCGATTGTGTTTGTGGTTGTGATGATCATCACTCTGCCTCTCGGTTCGTTTTGCCCTTAAGGCGCTGTTTGGCCGCGAAGGATTCCAGAGGTTTCACCAGAAACCGCGCCAGCACGCCCCCCAACAACGCCCCGGTTGCGATCCACAGCACCGGCGAGGCGTTCGGCGTAGCGTTGACATAGAAAATCCCAATCGTGCCGCCCAGAACCGGAAGCGCGTAGGGTAATACGGCGGCGATTTTTGAGGCCAGAGGAATTGGGGAGGCTGCGCTCATTCTGTGCCCCTCCCTTCGTGTCCAAGCACGGACAGATATATCGCAAAGTAATGATAGACGCCCCAAAGCGCGACAAACACAATCGTTCCGCAGGTGACGGACATGGCCTTCCAGAAGACTTGTGTGTCCTGCTCCGGCCACAGCGTGACAACAATCAATGCAGGCACTGCAAAGATCAGGGGCAACAACGCCCAAACCATCATCTGTTCCTTCATCATCGGAGGTAACAGCCAGTGCAGGAATCTGCGTTGCATCCCGCTATCCCACCGAGCCTTCAAGGCTGATCGCAACAAGCTGCTGAGCTTCCATGGCAAATTCCATTGGCAGGGCTTGTAGAACATCCTTACAGAACCCGTTGACCACCAGCGCCACGGCCTCTTCCTCGTCCATGCCGCGCTGGCGGCAATAGAACAGCTGATCGTCATCGACCTTCGAGGTGGTCGCTTCATGTTCGACCCGCGAGGAATTGTTCTTCACCTCGATATACGGCACCGTATGCGCACCACAATCGCTGCCGATCAACAGGCTGTCGCATTGCGTATAGTTTCGGCTTTCCTTGGCCTTGGGGTGCATGGAAACCAGCCCGCGATAGGTGTTCTGCGCCTTGCCCGCACTGATGCCTTTCGAGACGATGCGCGACTTGGTGTTCTTGCCAAGATGCACCATCTTTGTGCCGGTATCGGCTTGCTGCATGTTGTTGGTGATGGCAATCGAATAGAATTCGCCCTGGCTGTCATCCCCGCGCAGAATGCAGGATGGGTACTTCCACGTCACGGCCGAGCCGGTTTCGACTTGTGTCCACATCACCTTGGCGCGGTCGCCCCGGCAATCGGCCCGTTTTGTTACGAAGTTATAGATACCGCCCTTGCCGTTCTCATCCCCGGGATACCAGTTCTGTACGGTGGAGTATTTTACTTCGGCATCTTCTTCGATGACGATCTCAACCACGGCGGCATGAAGCTGTGCCACGTCGCGTTGCGGCGCGGTACAGCCTTCCAGATAGCTGACATAAGACCCCTTGTCGGCGATGATCAGCGTGCGTTCAAACTGCCCAGTATTCTCGGCATTGATACGGAAGTAAGTGCTGAGTTCCATCGGGCAACGCACGCCCGGCGGCACGTAGACAAACGAGCCATCAGAAAACACTGCGCTGTTCAGCGTGGCATAAAAATTGTCACTGACCGGAACGACCGAGCCAAGGTACTTCTTGACCAGTTCGGGGTGGTCCTTGATCGCCTCGGAGATCGAGCAGAAAATCACGCCCGCCTCTTTCAACTCTTTCTGAAAGGTCGTGCCCACAGATACGGAGTCAAACACCGCATCCACCGCCACTTTGCGCCCCTCGGCCGGGGCCGCCTCGGCTCCTTCAACGCCGGCCAGAATCATCTGTTCCTTGAGCGGGATACCCAGCTTTTCATAGGTCGCCAACAGCTTTGGATCGACCTCGTCCAGTGATTTCGGTTTTACTTCCATCGACTTGGGACGCGCGTAATAATACTGATCCTGAAAGTCGATTTCCGGATAGTCGACCATTGCCCAGTCCGGCTCTTTCAGCTTGAGCCAGCGTTCGTAAGCGGCAAGGCGCCACTCGGTCATCCATTCGGGCTCTTCGTTTTTCTCGGAAATCAGGCGCACGATATCGGGTGTCAGGCCCTTGGGGGCGTATTCCATCTCGATATCGGTTTCCCAGCCGTATTTATACGTGCTGACCTCGCGCACGGCGTCCACTGTCTCCTGATCCACACCGTCCTTGACCTGTGGTTCGTCCAATACCGCCATGTCGCTCTCCTTGTCGCTCACGCCGCCCGGGCGCGATGTTTCTCCAGACAATTCAGCCAGGCTTGGGCAAAGCGCCTGATGTCTTCTTCTGTCGTCTCAGGCCCCAGAGACACGCGAATGGCACTTGCCGCCTCGCTATCGCTGAACCCCATCGCTTTCAGCACCCGGCTGGTTTTCACCTTGCCGCTGGAACAGGCCGAGCCTGCCGAAATGGCAAACCCAGCAAGATCCATCTGCATCACCTGGGTCTCCCCTTTCCACCCATCCGTCAGGATGAGAGAGGTGTTTGGCAGCCTTGGCTGAGATTTCCCGACAAAAATAGTCCCTTTTGCCGATTCCTCAATAGATGATTCTAGAATGTTTCTAAGTTTTTCAACCTTGGCCCAGACTCCCGCCTCCAGATCGCGCATAGCGGCCTCGATTGCCGCGCCAAAACCGGCAATCCCAATGACATTCTCGGTGCCGGATCGGCGGCCCATCTCCTGCCCGCCTCCATCGGCAAGCGGTGTGATATCGAGTCCCTGACGCAAGATCAGCGCACCGACGCCCTTTGGCCCGCCCAGCTTATGCGCTGAGAGGATAGCCATATCAGCGCCAGACCATGCAAACGAGAAGGGAATACGCCCGATAGCTTGGGTTACATCCAGAAGCAGCCAATCCGCGTGCGCCCGCCCAACAGGATATTGCCCATCCACTTTGGCGGGTGGTTCCGTGATGATCCCGGATTCAGAGTTGGCCAGACCCATCGCCAGCGTGTGTCCGGGCCCTCTTGGGTGTTCGACCCAATTCTGCATGCACACATGTGCCCAAAGGGCATCATGCGAGGTCTCATCGACAAGTATGTCGTGCCCCGAAGGCATATCGCCCAGCACCCTGGCCGCTTCGGTTGCCCCGGAGGTAAAGATCACTTCCTGTGGCTTGCACCCCACGGCCTCAGCCACTTGTGCGCGAGCACGCTCCACCAGCCCTTTTACGGCACGCCCTTCCCCGTGAACACTGGACGGGTTACCGACGACGTCCATCGCCGCAATCATCGCCTCGCGCGCCTCGCTGCGCAGTGGGGCAGTTGCATTGAAATCAAGATATGTTCGGCTCATGCGTTTTCACTCCGCAACGCGGCAAACCGGTCGCGAAACTCAAGGGCCACGTCCGCGCGCATTAGATAGTTGGCTGTGGGGATCACGGTATCTCCGGTTCCTTCTCCCATCCGTTCCATCGCCTGTTTCAGGATCCGCCCCGGCACCTGTGCAAAGCCGATATGGCTTGCAGTCAGAAAATTCCTGAGCTTACCCCAAATGGTTCGATGGGCATTCCAGCTTTGTGCCGCGATCAGTCCGGCACGGGCAAAGAACAAATGCAACTCTTCCAAGGACATGCCTGAATGGGCAATCGCCTCGTGCCGGTGACGGCGATGCTCCACGCGTTCTCCCGCGTCGCTCCAGGTCGTTAGCTTACGAACAAAAGCCTGCCCGACCGGATCGAGGATGACGGGCATATCCTGTAATTCGTGCAGCGCCAAAAGGTCGTCGGATGTCACGATACCTCAATCCTCATCCACAACAGAAAAGAGGTTTGGCACCGCCGGACAGGGCGCAAGGGTGTTCTTGACCACATCGCTCAACCGGGTCTGATGCAGGAACACATAGACATTCGCGCTCAGCGATTCCCAAAGTCGGTTGGTCATGCTTTGCGCGCGCGACCCACTTGCCGCACCTGACGCCCCTGCCCCTTTGTGCAGCGCATCCACCGTCTCATCCACTGCGGCCAGAATGTCGGCCACCCGGATTTCCGATGTCGGGCGCGCCAGTTTGTATCCGCCCCCCGGTCCGCGCACCGATTCAACCAGTTCGGCACGGCGCAGCTTCACGAACAGCTGTTCAAGATAGGGAAGCGAAATGTCCTGTCGCTTCGACACATCCCCCAAAGTCACGAGCGTATCGGCATCCTGAAGTGCAATGTCGACGAGGGCGACCATTGCATAACGGCCTTTGGTGCTAAGTTTCATTGTCTTTCCCCCGCGAATTGATTGACCTCTGCGATACAAGGTCTTATCTCGCTTGAAGCTGATCCGGCCTGCCGGAAGTTTAGAAACATTCTAAGTTGGCCGGGTAATTTCGTCAAGAAATCCATCCTGCCGCATATCAGGGAATAGACAGCATATGCCAGAGGTCATTTTCGCCGGTCCCGAAGGCCGCCTCGAAGGACGCTACCACCCGCAACGTGAACGTGACGCCCCGATTGCCATCGTGCTGCATCCGCACCCGCAGTTTGGCGGCACCATGAACAACAAGGTGGTCTATAACCTGCATTATGCGTTCTACAACATGGGCTTTACCGTGTTGCGGTTTAACTTCCGCGGTGTCGGGCGCAGCCAGGGCGAATATGATCAGGGCGTGGGTGAACTTTCTGACGCTGCTTCGGCGCTGGATTACCTCCAATCGATGAACAACAATTCCAAGCATTGCTGGGTTGCCGGGTTCAGCTTTGGCGCCTGGATCGGGATGCAGCTGCTGATGCGGCGCCCGGAAATCACCGGGTTCATCAGTGTTTCGCCCCCCGCCAACATGTATGACTTTTCCTTCCTCGCCCCCTGCCCGTCATCTGGCCTGATCATCAACGGCACCAACGATCGTGTCGCACCGCCAGCTGATACAACGGCTTTGGTGAACAAGCTGCACGAGCAGCAAGGCATCACCATCACCCATGACGAAGTGGAAGGATCGGGCCACTTCTTTGAAGAGCCCTACATGGATACGATGATCGACACCGTCACAGACTATGTCAAACGCCGTTTGACCGAGACAACACGGTAAGCGCCATGGGTGTCACAGAGGATCTTGCCGATGAGTTGGCGAAGGATGTGATCAAGGCGATCGACGCCACTGGCGACGAAGAACTGATCACAGAAATCGGGCGTGTCCTGGGCGCGACGTCACAAACCGCAGAAGAAGCGTTCCTGACCGCGCTGCGTGTACGGCGCGCCAACATCAAGGCGCGCGCGCTGCTTTTGAACAAACTCAAGGCATTCAAGAGCAAGAAAGAGGGGGACGGCGGCAAGGACTGATCCCTGCCGCCACGTCCGATACTATTCGGCTTTCATCGCCTCGATCGAAATCATCACGTCCAGTTCGTCACCGACATTGGGGGCGAACTTGCCCAGACCATAATCCGAACGCAGGATCGTTGTGGTCGCGTCAAATCCCATCCAGGGCTTGCCGGCCATCGGGTGCGTATCAGCCTTATTCAGTTTGGCTTCGAGCACCACGGATTTTGTCATCTCGTTGATGGTCAGATCGCCGGTGATGTTGGCGGTGTCGTCACCGGTGACTTCGATGCCGGTCGAGGTGAAGGTGATCATGTCACCCTCGGACGCACCAAAGAAGTCGTCGGACATGAAGTGCTCGAACCGCTTTTCCCAACCCGTAAACAGTGACATCACGGGCATCGAGACGGACACTGATGACGCGGCGGGATCTTCAGCATCGAACATGATCTCACCGTCGAAACCCGAAAACATGTTGTAGGTGGTCGAAAAGCCCAGGTGGTTATAGGTGAACACAACCTGGCTATGGCTGGCATCCAGCGTGTATTTTTCGGGGGCGGCCATCGCGCCCGAGGCGAGCACGGCAAGGGCGGCGGCGGTTGTGGCAAGATACTTCATTGAAAACTCCTGGTTGGAACTGCTGTTGATCACGAACTTATCACCATAAAATGCCCTGCAATCGCTGCAGGGCAAGTCTGTACGGTTCAACATTTGGTGTGTGTCAGCGAACACTCGCCACTTCAGAAGCTGCTCAAGCCACCTCTTGCAAGGCGGCCCGAAGCGCCTTTTCGGTATGTTTATCGGTTACCGGAACCGAAAGCAGCAGCTCGCCCGCGGCACTGCGCGCAGTCAGAAGTTTGTCTTTCAAGGTCACGTCCGTAAGGCTGTCGAAGCTGTGAGAGCTGACAACACTCATCTGCCCGGACATGTCTGCTTTCAGAACGCGCAACTCGCGCCCCTGAACATCGATTTCGATTTCCGGGGCCTCGCCGCGGTCGTCAATCGAGCTGAGAAACATCGCCCCCAGCCCCATTAGCACCAGCGAGATCAGCAATTTGATCAACCGCATGCCGGCATCGCCATCGGCGACGGGCACCAACCACAGACCCAAGGCCGATATGATGAGGATGGATCCCAGAAAAACCCGGCCACTTCGGTTAACCGAACTGGTTTCCCGCAGCGACTTGCGAAGTGCTTGCGCCTTTTCAAACTCCTGATGGGCTTCGCTGGTCACAGCCATGACTGTCCTCCATTGCATGTCTTGCGGTCCTCACGTGCAATTCTGGCGGGCAAAAAAGACCACAATGGGGCACTTCGACGGAGATATTCTGACAACCGGGCCCCATCCTTATTGCGCCCTTGCCTGCCCGCTCAATCCATCGTATATGCCCGCTTCCTTCTGCAGTTTTTATGAACCGCGCAGTCTCTCGTGGATGGGTCGCAGAAGGATTGGCCCTCCTTTGAAATGCGCCTTGATAGAAGTGGAGCACACATGCCGCTTTATGAGCATGTCTTTATCTCGCGTCAGGACTTGTCCAACACGCAAGCCGAAGGTCTGATCGAACATTTTGGTACCGTCCTTGCCGACAATGGCGGCAAACTCGTCGAGCACGAGTATTGGGGTATCAAGACGATGGCCTACAAGATCAACAAGAACCGCAAGGGCCACTATGCCTACCTGAAAACAGATGCCCCCTCGGGCGCTGTGCAGGAAATGGAGCGCCTGATGCGCCTGCATGACGATGTGATGCGCGTGTTGACCATCAAGGTCGACGAGCATGTCGAAGGCCCGAGCGTGCAGATGCAGAAACGTGACGAACGCGGCGACCGCCGCGAGCGCCGCTGATCCCGCTTGAAGAAAGGACAATAAGTTATGGCTGCAAAACCATTTTTCCGCCGTCGCAAGGTCTGCCCCTTCTCGGGTGATAACGCGCCGAAGATCGACTATAAAGATACCAAGCTGCTGCAACGCTACATCTCTGAGCGTGGCAAAATCGTGCCCTCGCGCATCACCGCCGTTTCGGCCAAGAAACAACGCGAGCTGGCCCGTGCCATCAAACGCGCCCGTTTCCTGGCCTTGCTGCCCTATGCCGTGAAGTAAGGAGTATTTGATATGCAAGTTATCCTTCTTGAACGCGTGGCCAAGCTGGGCCAAATGGGCGAAGTCGTCGATGTGAAGCCGGGCTATGCCCGCAACTTCCTTCTGCCTCAGGGCAAGGCCCTGTCGGCCTCGGAACAGAACATCGCTGATTTTGACGCTCGCAAGGCACAGCTGGAAGCCAACAACCTGGAAACCCGCAAAGAAGCGGAATCCATGGCCGAGAAGCTTGATGGGCAACAGTTCATCGTGATTCGCCAAGCGTCGGACGCTGGCGCGCTTTATGGCTCGGTTTCGACCCGCGATGCGGCCGAAGCGGCCACAGCCGAAGGGTTCGCCGTTGATCGCAAGCAGGTCGCCCTGACCCGCCCGATCAAGGAACTGGGTCTGCATGACGTGATCGTCTCGCTTCACCCCGAAGTGGAAGCCACCATCGTGCTGAACGTGGCCCGGTCGCAGGAAGAGGCTGAACTTCAGGCCTCCGGTAAATCCATTCAGGATGCCGCGGCCGAAGCCGAGGAAGCCGCCGAGTTCGAAATCGCCGAGCTGTTTGATGACATTGGTGCCGCAGCCAGCGACGACGATGATCTGGCAGCCGAGATTTCAGAGGGCGACGATGCCCCGGTCGAGTCTGAGGAAGACACTCCCAAAGACGCCTGACATCTTGAAAATCACGCCTTTGGGGCCGCGCATCCAGAATGCGCGGCCCTTTTTTCTTTGTGTTCCTGAGAGTTACGGAACTCGACAGTCCGGTCCTAAATATGGTACAGTTCAGGCAGTGGTAGAACGAGTTCACCTTCTCTCACTTCTCTTTAGGAGCGTCCCTGGGGACGAAAACGAGTTTGATCAGCCGAAAAAGCGGCCTTCAACGCGACAAGATCACCTCCCTGCTCGCCGCGGCCGCAGCACAGCGATTCTGCGTCGATCGCACTTCGGTCAGGAGGGCATACGGCATGGCCAAACTGTCTACGTTCCTCTTTTCGTCTGTTGATGACTTCCTACATTCTTGCGCACCATCATGCTCGGGAGCGTACAGATGGAATTGATTGATCTGGCCGCCACACCAGAAGGCCACCACGACTTTGTCGAGTACCTTGCCAAAATATGCGAGGGCATGGAGATCGAGTATGCTTCTTACGCCTCGGCAAATCCGGTCAGCGGCAAGGTTGCCGCGTTTACGACCTATCCTGACGATTGGAAGACCCACTATATGGAGCAGGGTCTGCACCTGAGTGATCCCACTCTGCACACGGCGGCGCGCAGCATTGCGCCTGTCGACTGGAGCCGTCTTGAGCGCAGCGACGCGTTCAACAACGTCTTTTCGCAAGCCCAGGATTTCGGCATCCCGGATGTAGGCCTGACCATACCGATCCGTGGACCGTTCGGAGAAACCGGGTTGTTCAGCGTCTCTTCCTCGGTCACGGCGCAGGACTGGGCCAAGAAAAAGCGCACGATCGTCGCAGATCTTCAGTTGGCCGCCGTCTACATGCATGACCGCGTGATGAAATCTGACAGCCTGATGGATATCCTGCGCTACCCTGCCCTGTCGCAGCGCGAAGTCGAAATTCTGCAATGGGTCGCAGGTGGAAAAACCCAACAGGACATCGGCGACATTCTGTCAATCTCGCCCCGTACGGTCGAGGTGCATTTGCGCTCGAGTCGTGAGAAACTGAACGCGCTCTCCACGCCACAAGCGGTCGGACGCGCGATCAGCATGGGCCTGATCGGGCCAGCCTGACGCAACTGACCCCAAGGTCACCTCAAAACTGAGCCGGTTGCTCTCAAAATCCAAGCCAAGGTGGAGTCAGTTTTCCGCTCAAATCGGCAACCCCAAAAAACTTTCCTTGTTTTATTAGACTTTTAGCGGCTGTGCTGGTCCTAAATACGGGATTTCCCCAATATCGCCCGCTCAGGATGTTGTTAGGTTTGAGTTCTAGGGTGCTGAACAAAGCTAGGGAGAAGGCAAAATGCTACTTGTGGTTGATGCGTTGAACAAAGACCGTTTTTCGACAGTTCTGGACGATATGTATAGGTTGCGTGCGCGTGTGTTTCAGGACCGGATGGGCTGGGACGTGGCAGTGAAGAATGGTCGCGAGATTGACGAATTCGACGAGTTGAACCCGGCTTACATCATCTGCCTGGACGACGATTACGAGGTTGTGGGCTGTGCCCGGCTTCTGCAAACGACCGGGCCGCACATGCTGTCGGATGTCTTCTTTGATATTCTGGATGGCGAGCCCCCTTTGCGCAGCGCCACGATCTGGGAATCGACCCGTTTCTGCGTCGACCGGGATCGCCTGGCCAAAGGAACCGAGCGTAATTCGGTGTCCTACGCCACATGTGAACTGATGGCAGGCATCCTGGAATATGGCCGTGACTCAGGCATTCAGGACATTATCACCGTGATCGACCCAGTGATGGACCGGATCCTGAAACGCTCAGATAACGCCCCTTACGGCTATGTCGGTAAGACTGCGGAGATGGGCAAGGTCAAGGCCTTGGCCGCGCTGTGCGACTGTTCTGACGATCGGATCAACAAAGTGCGCGCCTTTGCGGGTATCGAGGGCGATATCTTCCTTGGCGAAGACGAGGTCGCAGCCGGTCGCGCCACACCCGACATCGATGCGCTAAGCGCCGAATTGCAGATTTACTGTCACGAACAAATCACTTCCGCCGAGAGCCAACATGAACGCGCAGCCGCCCTGGCCCTGCAGCAGGCTCTGACCGGAATGCTTCGTTCTCGCCGTAATTGCGACGCCTGACCCCCAGCAGGATCGCGACACCAACACGGCAGAACGAAGAAGGCCGCCCTTGGCAAGGGCGGCCTATATTTTCCCCACTTACTGATCGGGCTCAGAGATCGTCCAGTGCCTCGACGGCTTTTTGCAAGTCATCCTTGCTGATCTCTTTTTCTTTCATCTTGGTCTGCTCAAACGCGTGGTCGATGACCTTGTCTTCGAAGATCGGGGCGCGCAATTGCTGCTGCATACCGGGGTTTTTCTGCACGAACTCAAAGAATTCCCGCTCCTGCCCCGGATATTGCCGCGCCTGCTCCATCACCGCCTGGGTCATTTCCGCATCCGACACTTCGATTTCGGCGTTCTTGCCCATTTCGGCAAGCAACAGCCCCAGACGCACGCGGCGCTCGGCCAGCTTGGTGTGCTCGTCCGTGGTCTCAATCTCGGGGTGGTCGTGTCCCTCCACCTCGGGGTTCTCTTCGTGCCACAGCTGATGCGCGATCTGCTTGGCTTCCATTTCGACCATGGTCGGGGGCAGTTCAAAGCTGACCTGCTTGTCCAACTCGTCCAGTAAACCACGCTTCATCACTGCGCGGGCCGCGCCAGCATACTCCGCTTCCAGACGCTCACTGATCTGCGCCTTCAAGCCAGCCAGATCCTCGGCCCCGAATTTCACGGCCAGATCATCGTTGATCTCGGCGGCGACCGGTTCTTTCACCGATTTCACGGTGCAGTCAAACACCGCCTCTTTTCCGGCCAGATGCTCGGCTTGATATTCTTCAGGGAAGCTAACCGTGACGGCTTTTTCCTCTTCGGCTTTCACACCGACCAGTTGTTCCTCGAAGCCCGGGATGAAGCTGTTCGATCCCAGAACCAGCGGATAGTCATCTGCGCTGCCGCCCTCAAACGCCTCGCCATCGATCTTGCCCACGAAATCGATCACGACCTGATCACCGTCCTTGGCCTTGCTTCCCTTGCGACGGTCTTTGAAATCCTGGCTGCTTTCGGCCAGATTGGCCAGCGCCTCGTCAACGGCTGCGTCATCGGCCTTGACCACCAGCTTTTCCAGCTTGACCTTGCCCAGATCAACCTCCGGCACATCGGGCAGCGCCTCATAACTCATCTCGATCTCAACGTCGTCGCCTTCTTTCCAATCTTCATTGGTCATCTTGACGGCAGGCTCGGCCGAGGGGCGATCGCCGCTGGCCTCGAAATGCTGCGACATGGCGCCATCGACGGCTTCTTGCATGGCTTCGCCCATGATGCGCTGACCAAACTGCTTTTTCAGCAACGGCAGCGGCACCTTGCCTTTGCGAAAGCCCTTCATTTCAACTTCGGGCTGGGCCTCTTTCAGCTTTTCGACAACCTTGTCGTCCAACTCTTTGGCGCTCAGAACCATGGTGTAGGCGCGTTTCAGCCCCTCGTTCAGTGTCTCGGTGACCTGCATTGTCGTCCTCTCATATGCATCGGGCCGCAGAGGCGTCTGCGGCGGTCAAAATCAGAGGCCGTTCTAGGATTGCCAGCGCGTCGATGCAAGCGGAGTCTGGTGCTATTTTTACCGAGCCGCCTGGACCGTTCGTGACGCAGATAACACAGTCTGATAAGGCCGCATCACGCGGCACCATCGAGGCAATTTACTCTGATCTGTTAAAATGGTGCGGGTGAAGGGACTCGAACCCCCACGCCAAAGGCGCCAGAACCTAAATCTGGTGCGTCTACCAATTCCGCCACACCCGCACGTTCCCGCGCTTGGCAGCGCAGTGATCGGCTATCTAAAACGTTTCGCGCCAACAATAAAGACCGATATCACTCAAAAATCCAGGGCATCGGATCGGCGGTCTCTCTCTAAATATGGGGCAAAAAGGCGCAAATCAGCCATATGTGCGAAAAAAGGCACGACATTAACCGATTCTTGCCATAATCTGATTGAAAAACTGAGGCAGTCATAAAGCGAGAAACGCCATGAAACCGAAAACGGTCGGGCGGATCAGTGGTCAATCGATCAAGGAATCCCGTCAAAATATCTCTGGACATGTATCCGGCCTTTGGGCCGACAGTGTCATCATGACACTGAACGGCGAGCGGCTGGTCTCGGACCTGGCCCCCGGTGATCGCGTCATCACGCGCGACAGCGGTGTCGCTTTGGTCACGTCGGTGCATTCCCGACAGGTCACAACCCGCGCGGTCACGATCCTTGCCGGGTCGCTGGGGCACACGCGGCCTGAACGCGATGTCACCCTGCCCGCGGGTCAGCCTGTTCTTGTGCGCGACTGGCGCGCTCGGGCGATCTTCAATGCGCGTCAGGCGATGGTGCCTGCGCATCGCCTGATTGATGGCGAATTCATCACCGATCAGGGTGAGGTTGAGATGACCATCTATGAGCTGGGTTTTGACACGCCCCACATTCTTTATATGGACGGGTTGGAAGTGGGCAGCGATGCCTCGGCCCTCACCAATACTGACAGCGGCGCGCAAGCCGCCTGATCGCAAACTGTTTTCCTGAGTGTGAAGCCCCGGTCTGATCGCAGGTCGGGGTTTTGCGTTGTCAGAGACCCAGTTCGCGGAACACCTTGGGCAATTCTTCGGGCAGGTCCTCGGCAATTAATCCGGGGCCAAAGCTGCGCGCGCATTCAATATGCAGCCAGGCGGCTGTTTCCGCCGCCTGCATTGGTTGGAACCCTCGCGCCAACAACCCGGTGATGAACCCGGCCAACACATCGCCCGACCCGGCCGTGGCCAGCCAAGGAGCGGCGCGATCATAATGAGCCGAATTGATGCTGCATCGCCCATCTGGCGCGGCGATCACCGTGTCCGGGCCTTTGAACAGGACCACGCACCCTGCCCGCTTGGCAGCCTCTCGCGTGGCATCCACTTTGGAATAGGCTGGGCCCTTGGTCGGGGTCTCGTTCAGCTTCTCGGCGATATCGGGGAACAACCGCGCAAATTCGCCGGCATGAGGCGTCAGCACACATTTGTCATGTAGCATCCCGAACAGAACTTCGGGCGCATCTGCGAACGTCGTCAACGCGTCGGCATCCAACACCGTAGGGCGGGGTTTCACCCCGCCACATGCAATAGGGACCAACTCTCGCGCCCGCTCTAAGCCCAAACCCGGCCCCAGGCACACCGCATTCAGACGATCATCCTCCAGTATCCGGGCCAGTCCGTCGCCGTCCTCAATTTGTGAGAGCATCAACGCGGTGATCTGGCTCGCCACCTCCATCTGCGCGTTCGGCGGCACGCCCAATGTCACCAGCCCCGCCCCGATCCGCAGCGCACCCCGCGCCGCCAACCGTGTGGCGCCTGTTTTGCCTGGGCCACCAGAGACTACTACGGCGTGGCCGTGATCGTATTTGTGTTCCCAGGAAAAACCTTTAGAGAACTGAGAATAAGTGGACGATCCCTCGGTATTCGGTCCAACATCAACTTTATGAGCAATATCAAAGTTGAAATCTCTCATGAAATCATCTGTCAATGCTATGGATTTGTTCTTCAAAGAACCACAATGATCAGGGCCTTCATCCAAAAGGTGCCCCAATTTACGCTCATGAAATGATACCGTAAGTTCAGCATGAAATGCGCGCCCGAGCACACGACCACTGTCCGCACACAAACCAGCAGGAATATCGATAGAAACACGCTTTATCGGATCGTGAGATGCCCCGTTCAAGAGAACCATATCAAAATCTGTCATGAATTTTTCGATGGGTCTTGAAAGCCCGGTTCCCAAAAGTGCTTCGACAAACAGAATTGGGTTTTCCTCGTGTATAAAAGCTTCGATAAGGCCAATTTGTTTTTCAACAGAAAGGCCAAAATGCTCTGAGATTTCCCCCAACTCCCGCCACCGCTCATAATTCACCTTCGCATCCGACGGCAGTTTGGCGGGGTCACCGTAGAGAAACACCTCCACCTCCCAGCCCCATTCTTTCAGCAATCGCGCCACGACAAAGCCATCGCCGCCGTTGTTGCCGGGGCCGCACAGCACCACCGCTCGATGGGAGGTCTTGGCCAACTCGGGCCATTCCTCGAACACCGCCTCGACCACGCCGCGCCCGGCACGTTCCATCAGCTCAAGGCCCGTCACTTCCCCCGACTCAATCGCGGCAGTTTCAATGGCGCGCATTTGGGTGGCGGTCAGCAATTCGGTCATGATCGACCCTTTCACGATTCAATTTTGCGCACTACAAAGGCACTATGCCTATTTTTTAGGCATTACCTATTACGCGCTGCCTTGCAGCATACCTGTCCTACCCTATCCGATTGTCGTCAGTGAATAGAAGTGGTCAGTCAGCCGCAATACCCCTCTGCCAAGGAGACTGGCCCATGAAAAAGATCGAAGCGATCATCAAGCCCTTCAAGCTGGATGAAGTCAAAGAAGCCCTTCAGGATGTTGGTGTTCAAGGCCTCTCGGTGATCGAGGTCAAGGGGTTTGGCCGACAGAAAGGCCACACGGAACTCTATCGCGGCGCTGAATATGTCGTTGATTTCCTGCCCAAGGTGAAAATCGATGTCGTGCTGGACGATGATCAGGTTGATGCCGCCATCGAGGCGATCGTTGACGCGGCCAAGACCGACAAGATCGGTGACGGCAAGATTTTCGTCAGCCCCGTAGAACAAGCCATTCGCATCCGCACCGGTGAATCCGGCTCGGACGCCCTTTAAATCCCAACCCCACAGTAACTCAAAGGGAGCCCTCAGATGAGTGCAAAAGACCTGCTCAACACCATCCGGGACGAAGATGTCGAATATGTCGACATTCGTTTCACCGACCCGCGTGGCAAACTGCAACACGTGACTGTCATGGCCGACCAAGTCGACGAGGACTTCCTTGAAGAAGGCTTCATGTTTGACGGCTCGTCCATCGCCGGGTGGAAAAGCATCGAAGCATCGGACATGAAGCTGATGCCCGACACGGAAAGCGGCTATATCGACCCGTTCTATGCCGAGAAAACCCTCTGCGTGCATTGCTCGGTTGTCGAGCCGGACACCGGCGAAGCCTATCACCGCGACCCGCGTGGTACCGCGCAGAAAGCCGAAGCTTATCTGAAATCTTCGGGCATTGGCGATGTGGCCTATATGGGCCCCGAGGCCGAGTTCTTCCTGTTTGACGACGTCAGAATGTCCAACACAATCAACAAAGTATCATACGAAGTAGATGCGATGGACGGATCCTGGAACTCTGACACCGAATACGAGATGGGCAATATGGGCCATCGTCCCGGCGTTAAAGGCGGCTACTTCCCGGTGAACCCCACCGACGACGCTCAGGACATCCGCAGCGAAATGCTGTCCACGATGAAGCGTCTGGACATGAAGGTCGACAAACACCACCACGAAGTGGCGTCCTGTCAGCACGAGCTGGGCCTGATCTTTGACAGCCTGACCAAGCAAGCCGACGAGCTGCAGAAGTACAAGTACGTGATCCACAACGTGGCACAAGCCTACGGTAAAACCGCGACATTCATGCCCAAGCCGATCTATGGCGACAACGGCACCGGCATGCATGTGAACATGTCGATCTGGAAAGACGGCAAGCCGCTGTTTGCGGGCGACAAATACGCCGACCTCAGCCAGGAAGCGCTGTACTTCATCGGTGGTGTTCTGAAACACGCCAAGACGCTGAACGCCTTCACCAACCCGTCGACCAACAGCTACAAACGCCTGATCCCTGGCTTTGAAGCGCCGGTTCTGCGCGCCTATTCGGCCCGTAACCGTTCGGGCTGTGTGCGCATCCCGTGGACTGAAAGCCCCAAAGCCAAGCGTGTTGAGGCTCGTTTCCCCGATCCGGCGGCCAACCCTTACCTCTGCTTTGCCGCCCTGCTGATGGCCGGTCTTGACGGGATCAAGAACAAGATCGATCCGGGCGAAGCGATGGACAAAAACCTCTATGACCTGCCCGCAGAAGAGCTGGAAGGAATCCCGACGGTTTGTGGAAGCCTGCGCGAAGCGATTGATGCGCTGGCCGCAGATCATGACTTCCTTCTGGCCGGCGACGTGTTCACCAAAGATCAGATCGACGGCTATATGGAGCTGAAGATGGAAGAGATCGAAATGTACGAGCACACGCCGCACCCGGTTGAATTCCTGATGTATTACAGCTGCTAAGCGCAGTCTTCATCACCACATATTTCTGAATGGGGGCGCCTTGATCGGGTGCCCCCGTTTCCCTTAGTCTGCGCGCGGAGGATATGACATGGATACTGCCAAGGCGACCGGGTTTTGCTGTCCTGTCGAAGTCAAGCCGAGCGGTGGCAAAGGCCTTGGAGTGTTCTCAAAGGCCGCCATCAAGCGAGGAGACATCGTCTGGCGTCATGTACCGGGTCTCTACACCGTCTACGATGAGATGGGTTTCAAAAAAGCCATCAAACATCTCTCGGACGAGGAGGTACGCTATGAACTCACCCATGTTTTTGGGCTTGAAGACTTCCCTGAGTGCCTGATCCGGGTTTTTGACGACGGGGTTTTGATCAATCATGCGCGTGATGCAAATGTTGAAACCAACAACGCAACACCAATGACAAAACCAGTATACCCTGCATCGCCGCACTACGTGCAAGATGTCACCAAGATGCTTCTGGACGACCGTTACGCATTAGTTGCAACCCGAGATATTCAGGCGGGCGAAGAACTGACCAACAACTATGAAACCGAAACGCATGAACCCGAGTTCTATCATGTTCTCTATGAGAAATACGGTGTGGAAGAGGATTATCTGCAGGACGATCCGGGGTGACCAGAACTCGCGCCGCCAAGAGAGCAAAGGATCTATAACGAACCTCGCATTCTCGTATTTTGAAGACCTTTTGGATACGTTCGGGCAAGCGCAGTATGCTGCCTACACACCTTGTTTTACGGAAGTTTTACTTTCTCACCACTCATCGTCCCGCTAGGATAAAGTGATTTATTGAGTAACGGAGCCCCACATCATGTCAGTTAAAACCTTCGCCGCCGCCTTCAGCGCCGCCTGTTTATTCTCAGCGGGTGCAGCTTTCGCTGCGCAATGCGGCAACGATGCCGGGGGCTTCAACGCCTGGAAAACGGCCTTCGCAAAAGAAGCCAAGGCGGCGGGTGTCGGGCAGCGCGGTCTGCAGGCGCTGGCAAATTCAAGCTATGCGTCGCGCACGATCTCGGCAGATCGCAACCAGAAAAGCTTCAAATACAGCCTTGATAAATTCATGAAGGTCCGTGGTGCCAACACGATCGTGGCCCAAGGGAGGAAGCGTAAAGCAAAGAACGCGAATTTCTATGCCGCCCTAGAGCGCCAGTATGGCGTCCCTGCTGGCGTGATTATCGCCATTCACGGGATGGAAACCGGCTTTGGCGGGTTCATGGGCGACAGCTCGGTCGTCTCGGCCATCGTCACGCTCACCTATGATTGCCGCCGCTCCGATTTCTTTGCACCCCACGCCATCGGGGCACTGAAACTGGTGGACAGCGGCGCCATCACGCCCGCTACCAAGGGCGCAAAACATGGCGAATTGGGCCATACACAGTTCCTGCCCGGCAATGCGTTGAAATACGGTGTGGATGCCAATGGCGACGGGCGCATAGATTTCTACAATCAGGCTGATGCGCTGGCCTCGACCGCCAATTTCCTGCGCCAGAAAGGGTGGCAGCCCGGTCAGGGCTATCAGGAAGGGCAGCCCAATTTCAACGTGATCAAACAGTGGAACGCAGCCGGGGTCTATCAGAAGGCTATCGCGATCATGGCCAGCCAGATCGACGGCTGATCTGCGCCGATCACCGCTGTGATTTGATCCAGGCCGCGCTCCCGTTAAACGGGAGAGCCACGTCGAATGCTCAATTTAATCTTAATTTGGCCTAATTGCTGTGGCTGAGTTCGGGCGTCAGTAATGGATCACGAGAACCAAAATGACCGAACAGGTTTTTGGTACGATTGCCGCCCTGGAGTTTTGTGTGCTCCCCCGCCAGGGCTTTGAAGATATTGTCGAGGATCTCGACATCTCGTTTCAGCCGACGGGCCTGACCCGCCGCACGCTGATCTGGGATGGTGACGATATCGCCATTATCGAACGGGATGCGTTGCGCATCCTGCTGGGTTGGTTACCGCCTGAATTCCCCGGCGCGCCCGGCTATCTGGTGATGGCAGTCGGGAAATCCCCGAACAACTTCGGCGTAGAGGTGGGGGTCGAAACCTGCCAGTTCATCAAGGAGTTGCTGTTGGCGCATCTCGCCAGCTATCTGACGGCACGCCGTGTTCTGCACAAGGACACGGATCAGCAGGTCGATTCCGAGTTGATGGACGATGTCGCCGAAATCCTGGCGAAAGAAGCGGCACAATCCTGGCCCGCCCAGGGCGCAGCGAACGAACAGGACGAGGCGAGCGGGCAAACCGCGTCACCCTTAGACTCCGGCTCAAAGGATAAGAACACTGCCGAGTTCATCGAGGCCGAGTTTCATGACCTTGGAAACGACGAGGACTGCTCTCTACCCAAGCGGCTGACCATCTACACGCTGGGTGCCACGATGCTGCTTTACACTCCGCCCGTTGGTGCCTCGCTTCTGGTCTATGCGACGTTGCGCGATTTCGCCCCTGCCGATCCCTTGGCGCTGACCCACACCTCGGCCGCATAGCCCCCCTTGACGTAAGACTGGGCCGTCCCTATCTCCACGTCTCCAAGGGGTTCAGGGCCCCCGCCGCTCGCTGGTCATATGACCATGGTGAAGCTCTGATCAATCATTGTCCCCGTTTCTGACCAGACGAGTCATAACCGGGCGGCAACGCGGGCGCCCGTCTTCCGGAGCACGACTCGACCGGGAAAGAAACCATGACACAGATTGTTTTACCTTCGCGCGACACGCTAAAGGCCCAAGCCCGCCGTTTGCGCACCACCCTTGCCGAAACCGGCACCCCGATCAGCCACGCCGCTGCGCTTGAAATCCTTGCGCGGCAATGGGGATATCGCGACTGGAACACCCTGTCCGCCGCGATTGAGACCGCCCCTGCCCCGCGCTGGCAAATCGGCGGGCGTGTCGAGGGCCGCTATCTTGGTCACATCTTTGCGGGCCGGATCAAATCGGTGAACCAGAAAGGGGCTGATCACGCCCAACTCACACTGGTCTTTGATGAACCGGTGGATGTGGTCGCCTCGGATAAGTTCAGCGCCCTGCGCCGTCAGGTGACGGCCACGGTGAACGCCAAAGGGCGCACGGTTGAGAAGACCTCGGACGGGCAACCGCATCTGGTGCTTCACTGACAACAAGGCCCCTCGCTGGCTGTTTCAGCGAGGGGCATGACGCCCCCAAAACGGGATGACAACGCCCTTGAGGGCCGAGGACGCAATCAGATATGATGCAAAATATTGCATCATCCCGCATTGCGCCAATGTCCGATGTGCGGACGAAGCAGTCACTTGCGGAGCCGCGCGATGGCCAGACCGCGGGATGGCGATCCAACCGTTCTATAACACGCTTTATGGCAGCCAAGCCCGTGTAAGATCACAGCACTGCGCCAAGCCCGGTCAAATCGCCAGCCCTTTCGGGCGGTCTGGCGATCGCGCGGCGGCCTGCGGCCTTGATTCCGCGCCGTGGGATGACCGTAAAGGGCTCTAATCGACTGTTTTTCAAAGCGTTCCAAATCAGATCAAATCTGAACCGCACCCAAAACCAATACATCCTGAAACCAACACCTGCGAAGCGGCGTTTAGTCCCCGGGCACTGGCCGACGATAAGTGCAAACCATCCGGTAAGATTTGTTCGGCCCCGATACGTCCCATCTGACCATCCATTCCGGCCAGATATCGAAGGTGTATTTCACCTTGTAGGTATCGGGGTCGCACCAATGGGTGTCTTCCAGTGTCTCGCGGTCAAAACTGTGAAAGGCACTGCCATCTTCAAACAGGACTTCAATCCGCCCGCCTTCGGCTTCGCGCCACAGATAGACACGCTGTGCACTGACCGGGCGTTGGCCTTCGACCTTGATCAGCCCCTTCTCTTCATAGAACAGCCCGTCCCCATCAGGGATGAACCGGGCCGAGCCGCGAAACTCGGCATTGGGCGCATTATCATGCACCATCCGCTTTTCCAGCACCCATGCGCCCTCAAAATCCAACAGGTTCACTGTCATCGCCTTGCTGCCTCTGCCCTGCCCGGTTAAACCGCGCTCACCTTCTAACGCAAAGCCAAAGGCCCGTCACATGATTCCCCGCTATTCTCGTCCCGATATGGTTGCCATCTGGGAGCCCGCCACCAAATTCCGCATCTGGTACGAGATCGAGGCCCATGCCTGTGATGCCATGGCCGATCTGGGCGTGATCCCCCGCGAGAATGCCGAGGCCGTGTGGAAAGCCAAGGATGTGGAGTTTGACGTCGCGCGCATTGACGAGATCGAGGCGGTGACCAAGCATGACGTGATCGCCTTCCTCACCCATCTGGCCGAGCATGTGGGCAGCGACGAAGCGCGGTTTGTGCATCAGGGCATGACCAGTTCGGACGTGCTGGACACCTGCCTCAACGTTCAATTGGTGCGCGCCGCCGATATTCTCATTGCCGATGTGGAGGGCCTGATGACGGCGCTGAAACGCCGCGCGCTTGAGCATAAGAACACGCTGCGTGTGGGTCGCAGCCACGGCATCCATGCCGAGCCGACCACGATGGGACTGACCTTTGCGCGGTTCTATGCCGAGATGGATCGCAACCTGACCCGTCTGCGCACCGCCCGCGAAGAAATCGCCACCGGCGCCATCTCGGGCGCTGTGGGCACGTTTGCCAATATTGATCCGCGCGTTGAAGAACATGTTTGCGCGCAGCTGGGCCTCAGCCCCGAGCCGATCAGCACCCAAGTCATCCCGCGCGACCGCCACGCCGCCTTCTTTGCCACGCTGGGCGTGATCGCGTCTTCGGTGGAAAACGTCGCCATCGAAATCCGTCACATGCAACGCACCGAGGTGCTGGAGGGGGCCGAGTTTTTCTCGATGGGCCAGAAAGGCTCGTCCGCGATGCCGCACAAGAAAAACCCGGTGCTGACAGAAAACCTGACCGGCCTCGCCCGCCTTGTCCGCATGGCCGTGATCCCGGCAATGGAAAACGTGGCGCTTTGGCATGAACGCGACATCTCGCACAGCTCGGTCGAGCGGATGATCGGCCCGGACGCCACCGTAACACTTGATTTTGCCCTCGCGCGCCTGACCGGCGTGATCGACAAAATGCTGATCTTCCCGGAAAACATGCTGGACAACATGAACAAATTCCCCGGTCTGGTGATGAGCCAGCGGGTGTTGCTGGCGCTTACCCAAGCCGGTGTCAGCCGCGAAGACGCCTATTCCATGGTGCAGCGCAACGCACTGAAGGTCTGGGAGCATCGCACAGATTTCAAAGAAGAATTGCTGGGTGATACCGATGTCGTGGCCGCCCTTGGCGTGGATGCCATCGAAGAGAAATTCGACATGGGCTATCATACCAAACATGTCGACACGATCTTCAAACGGGTGTTCGGGGAAAGCTGACGCGCTTTTCGCAGATATCTGTGCTATAATCTTGCAACACAGTCTAAATGGGAGCGTTTCCATGACTCGCAAGACGCTTATCGCCGCCGTGTTGATTGCCGCATCAAGCGTGTCCACCTATGCCGGATGCCGCGCCCATACCGGGCCGGTCATGTCCTGTGCGGAAGGCATGATCTATGATGCCGAAAGCCGCAGCTGCGTTGCAATGACAACCGGTTAACCAAATCCATCGCCCTAGTCACTGTACCTGGGCTTTCATCGTTGAAGGAGCCATCAGATGACCCGTATCTTCATGATCGCCGCCCTCATCGCGACAAGCAGTTTCGCGACCGGCACCATGGCCTGTCAGATGCACAACCATGAACAAGCCATGTCCTGCGCCGAAGGCACAACTTACGACGCTGAGACCAAAACCTGCGTGCCCCAGGCCACCGGCTAAGGCACATCAGATACAAAGCGCGACAAAAGCTCTGGTGATTTATTGCCGGGGCTTTTTCATTTTAGAGAAATCTTCACGCTCTAAGGCCTATCCTGCCTCACACTCAAGTTGAGGACTGGGATGAGTAATGCCAAACCCCTTGCCCGGATCAAACCGGCGCAAATACCAAGTGCGGTGCCACCGATAAGGCCCGGCGCCGCCGGACTTTCGCGCCGTCAAAAAGCCGCCATCGTGGTGCGGTTTCTACTGAATGAAGGGGCCGAGATCCCGCTTTCCGATCTGCCCGAATCATTGCAGGCCTCGCTGACCACTCAAATGGGTTCAATGCGCTATGTGGATCGTCAAACGCTGGCAGATGTGGTGGCGGAGTTCGCGCAAGAACTTGAGGCATTAGGGCTGACATTCCCAAGGGGTGTCGCCGGAGCTTTGAGCGCGCTTGACGGTCGGATCAGCCCGCAAACCGCTGCCCGTCTTCGCAAGGAAGCGGGTGTGCGTCAGTTCGGTGACCCGTGGGAACAGGTGGCCGCCGCCGAACCCGAGAAGCTGATCACGATTCTGAAATCCGAAAGCCCGGAAGTGGCCGCAGTCATGCTGTCCAAGTTGGCGGTCGCGCGCGCCGCCGAGGTGCTGGGCCAACTGCCTGGTCCTTTTGCCCGCCAGATTGCCTTTGAAATGTCGCGCACCGGCGCGGTCAGTCCGGATGCCGTGGATCGCATCGGCCTGGCGCTGGCCGCGCAGCTGCATGATCAGCCCGAAACGGCTTTTGACAGTGGACCGGTGGAACGTGTCGGGGCAATTCTCAACTATTCACCCTCTTCCACTCGCGATGATGTCCTGATCGGATTGGATGAAACCGATCGTGAATTTGCCATCCTCGTGCGCAAGGCCATCTTCACCTTCGTGCATATCCCCGAGCGGGTGAACCCGGTCGATGTACCCAGGATCACCCGTGATGTGGAACAAAACATCCTGATCACGGCGCTCAAGGCAGCGTCAGATAGCGACCTGGCCCCCGTGGCCGAATTTATTCTCAGCAACATGTCCAAACGGATGTCCGACGCGATCCGCGAGGAAATGGAAGAGTCCGACAAGGTCAAAACCAAAGATGGAGAAGACGCGATGACCGAGGTTGTAAACGCGGTTCGCAACCTTCAGGCCAGCGGTGAAATTGTCCTGATCGTCCCGGATGAGGAAGAAACCGACTAGGCTGGACAGCTCAACTCTCTCATCTTACGCTGCCCTCATGAGTGATACAGACGGACGCCGCTGGCATGACATGGGGGGCATCCCCGCAGGTCCCATTCCAATGGAGGGGCATGATTTTGCCCTTTGGGAAAAACGGGTTGATGCCTTGATGGTGCTATGTGGTGCCAAGGGGCTTTTCACTGTCGACGGTTTGCGCCGGGCGCTGGAAGATATGGGCGAAGATGCTTTTGAAAAACACAGCTATTACGAACGCTGGGTCGCAGCCGTGAACCAGAACCTGGTCGAGGCTGGTGTTTATACGCTTGAAGAGCTTGCAACCCGCATGGCCGAGATTGAAACCCGTGGCCCGACCTATGGCGAGGCCTCACGTGGCTGACCGGGTGCGCATCAAGGCCCTCACCCCTCCGGGCCATGTCCGCGCGCCATGGTACCTGCGCGGCAAGACCGGGGTGATCGAGCGGGAACTGGGTAGGTTCGGCAACCCGGAACAGTTGGCCTATGGCCACAAGGCCGATAAGAAACCGCTCTATCGCGTGCGGTTTTCGATGGCTGAAGTCTGGGGCGACGCCGCCGAAAACCCAAACGACACCGTAGATGCTGAGATTTATGGCCACTGGCTGGAAAAGGTCTGAACGCAGATGCCTCATGATCATCACGACCACGACCATCTCAGCCCCTCGGGCCACCCGTATCGCCAGGACAATGACGAGCCGCTCACCTACTGGCAGCGGATGGAAATCGCGGTGCGCGAGTTGTTGATCGAGAAAGGACAACTTACCCCGGCTGAAATCACCACCCAGATCGATGCAATGGATGCCCGGTCGCCGGCCAATGGCGCGGCAGTGGTGGCCCGTGCCTGGGTCGATCCGGCGTTCAAGGCGCGCCTGTTGTCCGATGCCTCGGTCGCCAGCCGCGAGATGGGGTTTGATATCGGCCCCCTGAACCTGATCGCAGTAGAAAATACCGATAAAATACATAATCTTATCGTCTGCACTTTATGCAGTTGCTATCCCAGAAACCTGCTGGGCCTGCCGCCCGATTGGTACAAAACCCGCGCCTACCGGTCGCGCGCTGTATCCGAACCGCGCGCGGTGTTACGCGAGTTTGGCGTTGATTTGCCGGACAGCGTCAAGGTGCGCGTTCACGACAGCACAGCCGACATGCGTTATATCGTCTTGCCTGCGCGCCCCGCTGGCACCCAAGAGCTCAGCGAAAACGAACTGGCGCGGCTGGTCACCCGTGACAGCATGATCGGCACCGGTCTGCCTCGTACTGCCTTGTGAAACCCGCCAGCCTTCCGTATGTCACAAGTTCTGGCAACCAGACTGACCTGACATGACGCGCGCAAACCCAGATCATATTCCCCTTGGCGAAAGGCTGATCGGTGGCGCGCTTTATGCGCCTATCGTGCTGGCCCGTTGTCTTCCTTATCGGTGGCGTATTCCTGTCGTAGGCTGGCTCACCTCGCGCGTTTTGGCACCGCTAGCGGGATATCGCAAACGCGTCAGAGACAACCTGCGTTTCGTCTGCCCGGATCTGTCCGAAGCCGAAATCAGGCGTCTTTCCATTGAGGTGCCCGACAATGCCGGGCGCAACATGGCGGAACTCTACTCGTCCGAATTTCCTGATCATGCCCGGAAATCCCCCGTGAGCGGCCCTGGCCTGCCCGATGTGCGGGCCGCCCGTGAGGCCGGCCGCCCGGTCATTTTCGTTACCGGCCATTTCGGCAGTTTCAATGCCGCGCGCATGGCGATGATGGAACAGGGGTTCAACATGGGCGTCTTCTACCGGCCCATAGCCAACCGGCCCTTCAACGACCACTATGTTGCGGCCATGGCCGCACTCTCGGAACCGATGTTCGAACAGGGCCGCAAGGGCATGATCCAGATGGTCAAACACCTCCGCTCGGGCGGGGTTCTGGCGATCCTCAATGACCTCAACGCCCATGACGGTGTGCCCCTTGATTTCTTCGGCAAGCCCGCGCTGACGTCGCTGGCAACAGCAGAAATGGCGCTCAAGTTCGACGCGCTTCTGGTGCCGGTCTGGGGCCTGCGCGATGCGGGCGGGCTGAATTTCACCATCCACACGGAAACACCGATCCCGCATTCCGATCCGGTCACCATGACGCGGGAGTTCAATCAAATGTTAGAGGCGGCCGTGCGAGACAATATGGAGCAATGGTTCTGGATTCATCGCCGCTGGAAAGATGGCACCGGCGCCCTGGCCGAGCGTGGTGCAAAAATTCTGGCTGAGTACGAGAGCAAATCCTAGGGCGTCAGGTCCACTTTGCGAAGGGTGGCAGGCTCATCAGCACGGCGTTCGCGTCATGTCCCGTGGCCAGACCAAATTTTGTGCCTCGATCGTAAACCAGATTATACTCGGCATAGAGCCCGCGATGCACCAGTTGCGTTTCTTTCTCGGCTTCGCCAAATGGCAGCACCCGGCGTTTTTCGACCAAAGGCAGGTAAGCGGGCAGGAACGCGCGGCCAATATCCCGGGTTAGCGCAAAATCTGCCTCCCAATCGCCGGTGTTTCTGTCATCCATGAAAATACCACCAACACCGCGCGCACGACCCCGGTGAGGAACATAGAAATACTCATCCGCCCAGGCCTTCAACTCGGGGTAAAGCTGTGTCCCATGTGGGTCCAGGTGGGTCTTTTGCTGCTCGTGGAAATGGGTCGTGTCCTCATCATACTCGATGCAGGGGTTCAGGTCTGACCCGCCGCCGAACCACCACGCCCCCGGCGTCCAGAACATCCGGGTGTTCATATGCACAGCCGGCACATGGGGGTTTTGCATATGCGCCACAAGGCTGATCCCGCTGGCCCAGAACCGCGGATCCTTGTCCATACCCGGCACACCGCGCGCGGCCATCGCTTTTTGTGCCGCCTCGCCCAGCGATCCGTAGACCTCCGAAACATTGACGCCGACCTTTTCAAACACGCGTCCCCCGCGCATTACGCTCATCAATCCACCGCCCGCGTCACTGCCGTCATCGCTGGCGCGCTTGGTTTCGCTCACCTCGAAACGGCCTGCCCCCAAATCGGCAAATGGACCTTTTGCATGACTGTCTTCCAGCCCCTCGAAGGCTGCCACAATCTCGTCGCGCAACGCGCGAAACCAAGAGGCTGCGCGATGCTTTTCATCGGACATGTCCGTCATGTGCCTATACCTTCTGCCTTGAGCTTTCGCTTCATCAATGCGCCGGAACCGACACGGAATCAAGCAGGCTACGCCCGCCATCAATCGTCATGATTTGCCCGGTCATAAAACTAGCCGCGTCGCTGGCCAGATATTGTACGGCCGTGGCCAGTTCAGCCGGGGACGCTATCCGCCCCAAGGGGGTATGCGCTTCGATGTCTTCACGGAAATTGCTGTTGTCGCGCAAAGCATCCTGCAGAGACGCGCTCATCACCGAGCCGAAGGCCACCGCGTTCACGCGAATGCGTTCAGGTGCAAGGGCCACGGCCAGCGAGCGGGTCAACTGGTCCAGCGCCGCGGACGCCACGGAATAGGCCAGCAGATCGGGATGCGCGCGATTGGCAGCGATGGACGAGAGGTTCACAATCGCACCCGCCATCCCCTCTTCGCGGTCCTCCGCCTGTTTGATCATGCGTTTTGCCACCAATTGGCTCAGCCGCAAAGCCGGCATCAGATTTTGATTGAGCAAGGTCTTCACCGCGTCATCATCCGGATTCAGCGGGTCCGACGGGATCACCTGACGCGCTGCATTGACCAGAATATCAACCTCGTCAAAGGCATCAATCGTGGCTGACAGCAGATTGGCCAGGGTCAGCTTTTCGCGCAGATCACCCGCAAAGTAACGGATATTGCTGTCTTCCAAGTTATCACCCAGTTCTTTGACCAGATGCTCTTCATCCATATCGGCAAAAACGACATTGGCGCCCATATTCGCAAAATGCCGCCCGATAGCGAGGCCGATTCCATTGGCCCCGCCGGTCACGATGGCGGTCTTTCCGGTGATAGACATGGACATGAAGGGGATCCTTTCCCTGATTTCAACGGGCAGCTTAGGCCAGTTCAGCGTCGTTTTATAGCCGGTCGTGTGCCGCGCAGAATTTTGAACTTGGTATCGCCCGCGACCTCCTCGGATTGCACGAAGGCCTGCGCCAACGTGGTTTCGTAGGGCAGATGCCGATTGGCCACCATCCACAACTGCCCCGCAGGTTTCAACATGGCGGCAGCGGCTTGTACGAAGGCGCGGCCCAGCGACGGATCGGCTGCCCGACCAGTGTGAAAAGGCGGGTTCATCACAATCGTATCCAGAAAAGACGGTGTTTGCCAATGTGTGGCATCGGCCCAGTGGAATTCTACCCTCGGATCGTCGATATTCAGGCGCGCGCAATCCAGCGCGGCATGATCGGCCTCGACCAAATAGAGTGTCTCAACGCCGTCATGCTCCAACACCGCGCGGCTGAGATAGCCCCAGCCACCGCCCAGATCGGCCACTTGCGCGCCCAGTTTCTTCGGCAAGTGCGTGGCCAGCATGGCCGAGCCGGGATCAACCCCATCGGCAGAAAACACCCCCGGAGCGGTCACAAACCCATCGATGACGGAGGACGGCGCGGCAACCCAATCTGCAAAGTCATCCGAGCCTTGCAGCGAGAATATCTTGCCATGGGCCTTGGACAGGGGCGCGCTGATCTCGACCCGTTTGCGCACGTCCTTCAGGATGGATTCGATGCCATCGGTCTTGGCACCGTCAACGATCACCAGATCGCTCAACTCTGCCGCTTGGGCCAGAAGGGCACGCGCCAGTGGCTTGGCACGCGGCAGGCACAAGATCGCTGCCGCAAACCGTCCTTCAGGGACCACGGCACAGGCAAAGCCCTGCCCTTCAAAATGCATATAGTCCGGATGAAACCCGGTGATCACCACCACACGGTCCTTGGGCAGTGCCGACAGGTCATAGCCCGCACGAGGGCCAAACACAGCTATTTGCCCAATCTCGGGCAGCGCGATATCGCCGCCCTCAATGGCAATTGTCAGACGCGAGGCTGACAAACTACTCTTTTTCCATAGTGCATTGCAGCGGATGCTGATGCTGGCGGGCGAAATCCATCACCTGCCCCACTTTGGTTTCAGCAATCTCGTGGCTGAACACGCCGACAACCGCCACACCCTTCTTGTGCACGGTCAGCATGATCTCGAACGCCTCGGCATGGGTCATGTGAAAAAACCGCTCTAATACGGCGACGACGAATTCCATCGGGGTATAGTCGTCATTCAGCAACAGCACCTTGTACAAAGGCGGACGCTTGGTCTTGGTACGCGTTTCAACAACAACCGCGCTGTCGCCGTCATTGTCGTCCGAACCGGCCATAGAGAAGGGCGTCATGGGCATCTGCTGCGCTCTGTCGAATTGACGATTGATCATGTGAGGTTTCTATATAACCTTTGCCTCGGGTTAGAAAAGGGGGCGTAAGAGTCCAAAACCACCGATGCCGAAAAATTTGACAACAATTGGCTTTGATGCCGACGACACGCTTTGGCAGAACGAACAGTTCTTTCGCCTCACGCAAGAGCGGTTTGCCGAATTACTCGCAGATTACGCCCAGCCCGACGACCTGATGCAACGTCTGATCGCCGCTGAACGGCGCAATCTGGGCCATTACGGCTTTGGCATCAAAGGGTTCGTATTGTCGATGATCGAAACCGCTATCGAGGTGACGGATCAGACCGTCCCTGCCCCGGTGATTGCCGAGCTTATCGCCGCCGGTCAGGATATGCTGCAACACCCGATCGAACTGCTCCCCCATGCCAAGGAAACCTTGCAAGAGATCAGCGACAGCCATCGTATCCTGTTGATCACCAAGGGGGATTTACTGGATCAGGAACGCAAGCTGGCACAATCCGGCCTTGGGGATCTGTTCGACGAGGTCGAGATTGTGTCAGGCAAAACCTGTCCGATCTACGTTGATATCTTTCAGCGCCACGGTGACGGCCCGGCCCATGCCATGATGGTGGGCAATTCACTCCGCTCGGACGTGCGCCCGGCGATTGAGGCCGGGGGCTGGGGTATTCACATCCCGCATGATCTGACCTGGGAAGTCGAACATGACGAGCCGCCCAAGGATGCGCCACGTTACCGTTCCCTGCCCGATCTGGGCCAATTGGGTGATCTGGTGCGCGAGATCGGGTAAGGCCATCAGCCACCTTTCTTGCGCTTCTTCTCGGCAATCAGCTTCTCGGCCAAGTCACGGGCAATGGCGAAAGCGCCTTTCAGCTTATCGGCTTCCTTGCGCCAATCACGGCGCACAACGATCTTGTTGTCGCGCACCTTGGCCAACCCGTTCTGGGCCTGAATGAATTCAACCAGCCCCTGAGGCGAGGCGAATTTATCGTTGTGGAACTGGATCGTTGCCCCCTTCGGTCCGCCATCCAGCTTGGCAATCCCGGCCCGTTTGCACATCGCCTTGATCCGCACCACCAGCATCAGCATATTGACCTCGCGCGGCAGTTTGCCAAAGCGATCGATCAGTTCGGCGGCAAAGCCTTCTAGTTCAACTTTGGTGTGTAAACTGCTGAGACGACGATATAATCCTAGGCGGACATCCAGATCAGGCACGTATTTTTCAGGGATCAGAACCGGCACGCCCAGATTGATTTGCGGCGCCCATTGATCATCGGCATCTGACAGCCCTTCCAGTTCCCCGGCCTTGATCTTGGCAATCGCCTCTTCCAGCATGGATTGGTAAAGTTCATACCCTACATCGCGCATCTGACCAGATTGCTCTTCGCCCAGAAGATTGCCTGCCCCGCGAATGTCCAGGTCTTGCGAGGCCAATGTGAACCCGGCCCCCAGCGTATCCAGCGAACCCAGCACGCGCAGCCGTTTCTCGGCCGCAGGGGTCAATGGCACCCGCGGTTTCGTGGTGAGATACGCATATGCCCGCGCCTTGGAGCGCCCCACCCGGCCCCGGATCTGATAGAGCTGTGCAAGACCAAACATATCGGCACGGTGCACCACCATCGTGTTGGCCGTCGGGATATCAAGGCCGCTTTCCACAATCGTTGTGGCCAACAGCACATCGTACTTGCCATCATAAAATGCGTTCATCCGGTCGTCCAACTCGCGCGCGGCCATCTGGCCATGGGCCACCACATAGGTCACCTCGGGCACCTGATTTTGCATGAACTCTTCGATCTCGGGCAGGTCCTTGATGCGCGGCACCACGTAAAAGCTTTGCCCGCCGCGATAATGTTCGCGCAACAGCGCCTCGCGGATAGTGACTGAGTCGAATTCGCTGACATAGGTGCGGATCGACAGACGATCGACCGGCGGTGTCCCGATGATCGACAGATCACGCACCCCCGACAGGCTCAGTTGCAGGGTGCGCGGAATCGGCGTAGCGGTCAGGGTCAGAACATGCACGTCACTGCGCAGCTGTTTCAGCCGTTCTTTATGCCCGACACCAAAACGTTGTTCCTCGTCGATCACCAGCAAGCCGAGGTTCTTGAAACGGATGTTCTTGGCCAGCAAAGCATGTGTACCCACCACGATATCAACCTGTCCGTTGGCCATCCCCTCACGCGTCTTGTTGGCGTCGCCCACGGTGACAAACCGACTGAGCGGGCGCACGGTGACAGGAAACCCGCGGAACCGTTCGGCAAAGCTTTGATAATGCTGGCGCGCCAAAAGGGTTGTGGGCGCAATCACCGCAACCTGCTGCCCCTGCATTGCCGCCACGAAAGCCGCGCGCATCGCCACTTCGGTCTTGCCAAAACCCACATCGCCGCAAATCAAGCGATCCATTGGCGTGCCGGCTTCAAGATCGCCCAGCACGTCCTCAATGGCGCTGAGTTGATCATCGGTTTCAGTATAGGGAAACCGCGCCGAGAATTCTTCCCAGGCGTGATGTTCGGGTTCCAGCACCGGGGCCCTGCGCAATGCGCGTTCGGCTGCGATCCGGATCAGGCGATCCGCCATCTCGCGAATACGCTCTTTCAGCTTGGCTTTTTTGGATTGCCATGCCCCGCCGCCAAGGCGATCCAACAACCCCTCTTCATGTCCATACCGGCTGAGCAGTTCGATATTTTCCACCGGAAGGAACAGCCGCGCTTTTTCAGCATATTCCAGTGCGAGGCATTCATGCGCGGCCCCGGCCGCCGTGATCACCTCAAGCCCGTGATAGCGCCCGATGCCGTGATCCACATGCACAACCAGATTCCCGGGACTCAGACTTTGGGTCTCGGTCAGGAAATTCTCGGCCCTGCGACGGCGTTTGGGCGCACGGATCAACCGGTCGCCCAGGATATCCTGCTCGGCGATCACGGTCAGCTCGGGCGCGGCAAAGCCATGTTCCAGCGGCCAAACCGCCAAATGCAGGCCCCGCTTATCGATGGATTTGGCCGATGTGACGGTCACCGCCCCAATCAGCCCCTCATCCTCCAACAGACCCTCCATGCGCTCGCGCGCGCCTTCGGAATAGCTGGCTAACAGCACGGGACCCTCGGCCATGCGCGCCTCAATATGGGTTTTCAGGGCGCCAAAAAGGCTGATACTTTCCTGTTGACGCTCAGGTGCAAAGTCACGGCCAATCCGGCCGCCAGCATCGATCACCCCCGGTCCGGTGGCTTGCGGAAGCGCCGAGAGCTGCAGCACGCGGTGCTCTTTCACGGCCTCGCCCCAAGCGACATCATCCAGATAGAGCAAGCCCGGCGGGATCGGTTTATAGATCGTATCCTCGCGTGCTTTCTGGCTGAGGGCGTGCTGACGCGCCTCGTATTGATCGGTAATGGCCTCCCACCGGGCCAGGCGGGCGGGTGTGACCTGATCATCCAGAACCACTGTCGCATGGGGCAGATAGTCCAACAGGGTTTCCAGACGGTCATGAAAAAACGGCAGCCAGTGTTCCACGCCCTGATGTTTGCGCCCCGCGCTCACGGCCTCATAGAGTGGATCATCCACGCCGCCAGCGCCAAACTCGATGCGATAATTCTGACGGAAGCGCCGGATCGCAGCCTCGTCCAGAATAACCTCGCTGACCGGGGCCAGTTCGATCATCTCAAGCTTTTCGGTCGTGCGTTGTGTCACCGGGTCAAACCGGCGCACCCCGTCCAGCACATCGCCGAACAGATCCAGCCGCACCGGGCCGCCATCACCGGGCGGGTAGATATCAATAATCCCGCCGCGCACGGCGTAATCGCCCGGTTCCATCACGGTGGGGGCTTGTGAAAATCCCATCCGGGTCAGAAAGGCGCGCAGTTCAGCCTCGTCAATCTGATGCTCGATCCGAGCGGTAAAGGCTGCCTCGCGTAGCACCTCGCGGGCGGGTAAGCGCTGGGTCACCGCATTCAGCGTGGTCAGCAGGATGAAACGATCCGGCATCCCATGCACCAGCCCCGCCAGTGTGGCCATTCGCGCCGCCGAGATATCGGCATTGGGGGACACCCGGTCATAGGCCAGGCAATCCCATCCTGGAAACTGGATCACCGGAATGTCGGGCGCAAAGAAGCGCAGCGCGGCGGCCATGGCGGCCATGCGTTTGTCATCGCGCGCCACATGGGCGACGGGACCAGCGCACGCCTCAAGTTCGTTCAGGATCAGACGGGCATCAAACCCTTCGGGCGCGCCGCTGACGGTGATCTGGTTTGGCGTTGTCATGGTTTTGCGTTCCGATCACTCAGAACAGGACAGAGGCATTCATGTTCTGCAACATGCCCCAGATCGCCGTGATGAAGATCGAGATCATGCCAATCACCTGCGTGATCACCCGATGGGTGTGCAATCGCTTGAACAACGCTTCGCCAGTTGGCTGCTCGGCCCGCAGTCGACGCGCGGTGCGCACCGATAAAATGGCCACCAGTGAAATCGGAAATCCTAACAAAAACAGAGCTTGGGCGAATTCCTTGCCAAATATAAAGCCAGTCAGAAACATCACCGTCAGGGCAAAACAGACAAAGCCGGTGATCAACAAGCCCGACTGGTTTGTGATATGCAGCACGCGATTGACGTTGATACGCACTAAATCCATCAGGTCCCGCGCCGCTTCGCCGTCTTCATCGCGTTCCTTGCGCGCCCGCATCACCGTGTCCCAAGGCACGCCCAGCACCCAGTGGCTGGTCGAGGACCACATCACCGCCAGCGCAATCCAGAACCAAAGGTTGCTGAAGCTGCGCATGTCGATCAGCTCAAATACGCTTTCGTACCAGTTCACTTGGATGGGCCTCGGGGTTGATGTCGCCGCGCCTTGTAACGCCGACGCGCGGCAATTCCTACCCTTGAGACGCGGTAAATTTCATGTCAAGCAAAGGCGACACATTTCTGAAAGCCTGATCCATGCGCCCAACCCTTGCCCCCTTCCCGGCCACCCGCCTGCGCCGCACCCGTAAATCCGCCTCTATTCGCGCGTTGGTGGCAGAGAATTCCCTTAGTGCGGCTGACATGATCTGGCCCGTCTTCGTGCGCGCCGGGGATGGCATAGAAGAGCCTGTGCCCTCCATGCCCGGCGTGATGCGGCGCAGTGTCGACAAGGTGGTTGAGGCCGCGCGCGAAGCTGCCGACCTGGGCATCCCCGCCATTTGCCTCTTCCCCTATACGGATGCCGATGCCCGGTCCTCGGATTGCGCCGAGGCGTGGAATCCCGACAATCTGTCCAACCGCGCCACACGGGCAATCAAGGCGGCCGTACCCGAGATCACGATCATGACTGACGTCGCGCTTGATCCCTATTCGGACACCGGCCATGACGGGTTTGTCCGTGATGGCGTGATAGTGAATGATGAAACCATCAAGGCGCTTGTCAAACAGGCGCTCTCGCAGGCCGAAGCGGGTGTAGACATCATCGGCCCCTCGGACATGATGGACGGGCGCATTGGCGCGATCCGTCAGGCGCTGGAAAGCAACGGCCATGAAAACGTCATGCTGCTCAGCTATGCGGCGAAATATGCCAGCGCCTTTTACGGCCCCTTCCGTGATGCGGTTGGTGCTTCCGGCGCACTGACAGGTGACAAGAAGACCTATCAGATGGACCCGGCCAATACGGATGAGGCCCTGCGCCTTGTCGAGAGGGACCTCTCGGAAGGCGCCGATATGGTAATGGTCAAGCCCGGGATGCCGTATCTGGATATCTGTCGCCGTGTAAAAGACACCTTCGGCGCGCCCACCTTTGCTTACCAGGTGTCTGGCGAATATGCGATGATCAAGGCGGCAGCGCAAAACGGCTGGATCGATGGCGAGCGCGCGATGATGGAAAGCCTGATGGCGTTCAAACGCGCTGGCTGTGATGGCGTGCTCAGCTACTTCGCCCCGGACCTCGCCCGTGCAATGGCCTGAAAACACCGTTTGATCGGGCGATATCTTGCGCATCACCACAATGTTTAGTGACAGTTAACCTGTCAGCCCCTATAGTGACGATTAGATCGGTGTGGAAAAAACCGACATTTTGTCAGGCAACAATAAACGAGCAGGCTCATGACACATCTTACCAGACGCAGCTTTACGCTGGGCGCGCTTGGCGCAACCCCCCTTCTGGCCGCATGCGGCAACGGGGTGGGCAGCGACGGCGCATCACGCATTGACGCGCGCGTCGACACGACGCTGAACTATCTCTTTACCAACTATCCCAACACGCGATCCCTTTCGCAAAAGGCGACAGGCATGCTGGTGATGCCGCTGATCACCGAAGCGGGCTTTTTCGCCGGGGGCGGATACGGGCGCGGCGCGTTGCGCGTGGGCGGGACATCAGTGGATTACTATTCTGCCACCAAGGGCAGCTTCGGTCTGCAGATCGGTGCACAGCAGTTTGCCCATGTGCTGTTTTTCATGACTGAAGACGCGCTGTCGAAATTCCGCCGTTCATCCGGCTGGGCAGCGGGCGCAGACATTGAGTATGTGTTTAACGATTACGCAGAGAATCTGCGGGCCGAAACAACAACTGCCTCAAGCCCGGTCATCGCGGTGATCTTCGGTCAGGCCGGGTTGCTGGCCGGTGTGTCGCTGGAAGGCATGAAGTACAATCGCATCATTCCCTGATTGCCCGGATATGTTCTCGGACAGGCCCGCCCTCACCCGGCGGGCTTTTTCGTTGGCGGCAGCTAATGCAGGGTGAACTCCCCCACAACATTGCGCCATTCTCCGGGGGCCACCAGCTTGCGATGCGTAAACTGCACCGAGTGCAGCGGACCCTCGATTTCACGCTGCCAGAATTCGACAAATTCAAACAATTTCGGATGATCCGGGGCTAGGTCGTAGTCCTGCCAGATAAAGCTGTTCAGGACATGGGTATAATCCGGCAGGTGGTAAAAGAACTCCGCCGTGGTCAGCCCATATCCCTTCAGCATCAGTTTTGTCTCGGATGTCTCCATAATCTGCTCCTGTTGGTTGTGTTTTTGATTGGTTATGAAAACATGATGCCAGGTAGAAATTACTTTTCAATAAAAACAATATGTTATCAGTGGTAGCGTGTGGCTGCTAAGTGTGAGGGTTCACAGGCATTGCACCCCATATCCTGCCTCTGATATAGTCATCACAACAAGATATAGATGTTGCGGACAGAACAGGCACCCACGTGAACGACACCCCAGAACATCCTGATAACCCTGAGGAAATTCCGCCTCAGCGCCCCACTTATGATGGACCCTCCGTCTCGATCGAAGACGAGATGAAGACATCCTATCTGGATTACGCGATGAGCGTGATCGTCAGCCGGGCGATCCCCGATCTGCGCGACGGCTTGAAACCGGTGCATCGGCGCATCCTTTACGCGATGCACGAAACCGGAAACACCCACGACAAGGCCTATCGCAAGTCGGCACGCCCGGTGGGCGATGTCATGGGTAAATACCACCCTCACGGCGACAGCGCGATCTATGACGCTCTGGTGCGCATGGCGCAGGATTTCTCGATGTCACTGCCCTTGCTGGATGGTCAGGGCAATTTCGGCTCGATGGATGGCGATAACCCGGCGGCCATGCGTTACACCGAAGTGCGCATGGACAAGCCCGCGGCCAGCCTGCTGTCGGATATCGAAAAAGACACGGTTGATTTTCAGGATAATTACGACGGCAAAGATCGCGAACCCACCGTCCTGCCCGCCCGCTTTCCCAATATGTTGGTCAACGGCGCGGGTGGTATTGCCGTCGGTATGGCCACCAATATTCCGCCCCACAATCTGGGAGAAGTTGTGGACGCTACGCTGGCCCTGATCGACAACCCGGATCTGAGCAGCGAAGAACTGATCGAATATGTGCCGGGTCCTGATTTCCCGACGGGTGGTATCATGCTGGGCCGTTCGGGTGCGCGCAAAGCCTATCTTGAAGGGCGCGGCAGCGTCATCGTACGTTCGAAAACCCGCGTTGAGGAGATTAGGAAAGACCGCTACGCCATTGTTATTGATGAGATTCCTTATCAGGTGAACAAGGCGGCGATGATCGAGAAGATCGCCGAAGCCGCGCGCGAAAAGCGCATCGAAGGTATCTCGCATGTGCAGGACGAATCCGATCGAAACGGCGTGCGCGTGGTGGTGGAACTAAAACGGGATGCCACCGCCGAGGTGGTGTTGAATCAACTGTTCCGGTTCACTCCCATGCAGACCTATTTCGGCTGCAATATGCTGGCCCTGAATGGTGGTCGCCCCGAGCAACTTACGCTCTACCGGTTTCTCAGTTCCTTCATCACCTTCCGAGAAGAGGTCGTTGCAAGACGCACCGCGTTTGAATTGCGCAAGGCGCGCGAACGCAGCCACATCCTGTGTGGTCTGGCCGTAGCCGTTACCAATGTGGATGAGATCGTCGCCACGATCCGCAGCTCTGCCGATGCCGCCGAGGCACGTGAACGGCTGATGACCCGACCCTGGCCGGCGCAGGATATTCTTGAATACATCGCACTGATTGATGATCCGACCCACACCGCCAATGACGACGGCACCTATAACCTGTCCGAAACACAGGCCCGCGCCATTCTCGAATTGCGCCTGCAACGCCTGACCCAGATCGGCGTCAAGGAAGTCACGGACGAGCTGCAGGAGCTGGCAGGTAAGATCAAGGAATACCTTGCCATTCTGGCCAGCCGTGAGCGGATCATGGAGATTATCTCCAATGAACTCAAAGAGGTACGCGAACAATTTGCCGTTCCACGCCGCACCGAGATTGTCGATTGGTCCGGTGATATGGACGACGAAGATCTTATCGAACGCGAAGACATGGTCGTCACGGTCACATCGGGTGGCTATATCAAACGTACCGCCCTGGCTGATTTCCGAGCGCAAAAACGCGGCGGCAAGGGTGTCGGCGGGATGCAGACCAAGGAAGAGGACGTTGTTACCACCCTTTTCGTGGCCAACACCCATACGCAACTGTTGTTCTTCACCACCGATGGGATGGTCTACAAGCTCAAGACATGGCGCCTGCCCTTGGGCGGACGCACCTCCAAGGGCAAGGCCATCGTTAATATCCTGCCTATCCCACAAGGCGTGAGCATCGCCGCGATCATGCCGGTGGACGTACCCGAGGAAGACTGGTCAGAACTACAGATTTTCTTTGCAACCTCGGCCGGGGATGTTCGGCGCAATGCGCTGTCCGACTTCACCAATGTCAAATCGAACGGCAAGATCGCAATGAAACTGCCCGATGACGGGACCATGCTGGTCAATGCGCGGATATGTTCGGAAGAGGATGACGTGATGCTGGTCACGACCAGTGGCCGGGCGATCCGCTTCCCCACCACCGAGGTGCGGGTCTTCAAGGGCCGGGATTCCACGGGTGTGCGCGGTATCAGGCTTCAGGGTGAGGATTCGGTTGTGTCGATGTCGGTCATCCGTCATTTCGAGGCAACAGCCGATGAACGCGCCGCTTACCTCAAGATGCGTCGCCAGATGGCCGGGGCCGATGAAGAAGGTGCCAGTGATGACGAGGGGAACGCCGATGCCGCGATCAGCTCTGAGCGGTTCGAAGAAATGCAGGCCGCAGAAAACCTGATCCTGACGATCAGCGCGCAAGGCGCTGGCAAGCTCAGCTCCAGCCACGATTACCCTGTCCGCGGGCGTGGCGGCATAGGTGTACAGGCCATGGACAAGGCCATGCGCGGTGGACCGCTGGTGGCCTCTTTCCCGGTTGAGTTGCCGGACCAGATCATGCTGGCCACCTCCAAGGGGCAATCTATCCGCGTACCGGTCGAAGGGATTTCCTTCCGGTCGCGCAGCGCCGGGGGGGTCAAGGTGTTTGACACCGGCAAGGGTGAGCAGGTCGTGTCGGTTGCATGGATCGCCGATCAGGGGGAAGAGGAAGAAGACGCTGTGGAACCCGCTGAATAGGCTTGTCCTTCCTAACCGCTTTGTGAGCGGACAGATCAAAAAACGGCCCCGGGAGTTTCATCCGGGGCCGTTTTTTGTTTGTCAGGTGTGACCGAAAATCAGTCTGTCAGGTTGTTCACCGTCGCGCTAAAGCCAACAACGGTGCCCAAGAGCCCCAGAATGGTCTGGGCGGCGGTGACAGGCGATTCCGTCGCCAGAAGCGTATCCCCCGGCTGAATCATAAACTGGCGCGCCGCAAACAAGCCATCTGCATTGGTCAGGTTGACCGTGAACACCACCTGCCGCATGTCCGGCCCGCTCAGACCCGGCTTGAGGTCATCGGCCTCATATTCACGCAAGATCAGAATGCCCTTGGGATTGGCCCGGCTATCCTGCAGCCCGCCCATCGCCGACAGCGCTTCCATCGCGCTCATCTCTTCTTTCTCGAAGTAGATAACGCTTTCCTGGCTGGCAGCACCCAGCACATTGAAGGTGCGGTCATCCTCGACAACGGCAATCTGATCGCCACCGCGCAGGCGGACATTGCGGTTCGCATCCCGAAGCAGCGCATCGGCGCGCGTTTCGTAAGTGCGTCCACCGCGTTGCAGGCGCACCAGAGGATGGCGCAGGTTCGACGATATTCCACCCCCCAAAGCCAGCGCAGTCAGGATCTTGGTGTTGCGGTTCTCCAGAGGATAACGCCCGGGATTTCCAACGCCGCTGACCAGGTCAATCGAATTGTTGCGACCCTGTTCAACAGACAATTGCACCTGTGCGGAAGGTGCGATGTCATCAAGGCTTTCCTGCAGGCGGTTGCGCGCCGCAGGCTGGCTCATTCCGCGCACCGACACCTCACCGACATAGGGCATGTAAATCTTACCCGCAGACGAGACGGTCATGGGAGGCAGCGAAGTTAGCTTGGCCCCGTCGCCAGACAGGAGAGAATTCTCCTGGTTATCCCAAATCGCGATGGACAAAACATCGCCGGTTTGAATGACCGACGAGTCGGGCCCGGTGTCGGATCCAAACCAATGGTAGTGACCTGCCCATCCTGTCGCGGGCCAGGTTGCCAGCGACGGCGTGATATCGCGCGTGACATTCACAACCTGGAAACTTGGCGTTTCAGATTCGCTTTCGTTCAGAACTTCGTTTTGCAGAGCGGCCCCGCGTGGAAGCGAACATCCCGCCAAAACCAAGCTAAGTCCCAGAAAAATAACGGATCGTTTCAAGTTTGCCAAAGGCCGCCTCCACAGGCTGTGGATACTATATGTACTAGGTCTATTCCCTAACCTGCCCCAGTGCTGGTATACAATGAAAAAATTAGCCCCCTCACTGACAGCACATAAACGTGACCGAAACAGCGCAAAAACCACGTATTCTAGTCACCGGGGCTAACGGCCGATTGGGACATCTCTTGCGCAAGGCGTGGGGCATGTGGCCCGCTTCACCGGTGCATCCGGTTTTCGCCGCGCGACACCCGCCAGCCGATCTGTTGTTAGAGGCGGGGTCTCCCCTGCCCGATCTGCCCTCCTGTGACAGCGTGGTGGCGCTTTGGGGAAAAACATCCGGTGATGCCGCGACCCTCGACCAGAACATCAGCTTGGCCGACGCCACGCGGGCGGTGGCCAGGGCCTGCGGAGCGCGCCGCGTGTTGCATCTGTCCTCCGCCGCGGTCTATGGCCCCGGCGCTGATCTGGAAGAAACCACGACCCCAAAACCGCATGGGCCATATGGGCAGTCCAAGCTGGCGATGGAGGCGCGGGTGGCAGGGTTCGCCGATGATCACGCACATCACGTCTGTTTGCGTCTTGCCAATGTGGTGGGCGCCGATAGCCTCGCGCCTGCCCTGACCACGCAGGGCCCGGTTCGGCTGGATCGGTTTGAAAATGACGCCGGGCCGCTGCGCAGCTATCTCAGCCCCGGTGATCTGGTCCGAATTCTAAGCGCATTGTCCGCTTTGCCCGTCGCGGACCTGCCTGACATCCTGAATGTCGCCACGCCCGATCCGGTTGCCATGGCCGATCTGGCCCGGGCGGCCGGGCAAGACATCGAGTGGCAACCCGCGCCCGATGGGGCCACCCAGATCGTAACCTTGAAGGCACAGCGTCTGACACGCTTGCTGCCCCAGATAAGCTTGCATAGAACGGCCGAAGACATGATCGCAGATTGGCAACAGTTCCGGGATCCAGAATGACTTTCTCAAAACGGCTTATGGATATCTGCCTGGCCCTGTTCTTTATCGTGCTGCTGTCACCGCTGATCCTCTACGTGGCCTTCCGCATCCTCATCGCCGATGGCCGCCCGATCCTGTATCGCTCGGAGCGCATGAAAACGCCCGATCAGGCATTCATGCTCTGGAAGTTCCGCACCATGACCACAGCAGCCGAGGATAGCGGCGTCTCTGGTGGCGATAAATCAAGCCGGATTACGCCATTGGGCGCGCGGCTGCGCCATTACAGGGCCGATGAGATGCCACAGCTGCTGAATATCCTGCGTGGGGATATCAGCTTTGTCGGTCCCCGACCGCCCCTGCGCCGTTATGTCGAGCTGTGTCCGGAGCTTTACGCGGAGGTCCTGAAATGCCGCCCGGGTGTCACCGGGTTGGCCAGCCTGATCTTTCACAAGACCGAAGAACGGCTTTTGGCAGCCTGCCATACCGCACAAGACACCGAGGCCGTCTATCTGCGCCGCTGTGTGCCCGTCAAAGCCAAGCTTGATCTGATCTATGCGCGCAACCAGTCTGCCTGTTATGATGGCTATCTGATCTGGCGTACGATCACGCGGGTTCTGAAACGCGCATAAGACTTGAACTGAAAACCAGTGGTATCGGCGGAACTTGGCCGTTTCTGCTCATTTCATGGTCAAATTGCTACGAAACAACGCTAAAACCGCCCTGTTCCGTGCGCAATACTTGTCAGTCAGACCGTTTTTCGGTTATCCCGACACCAGTACAACGTGTGGCATGACCATACATGAAAACAAGAGAAACGGGCCTCACCCGGGTCTCGGGGGACACGCTGGATGCTCTACGATTTCGTAGTCGCGCTGAACCGAAACCACAAACGGGCGATTATTCTATCGATTGATGTGCTGCTGATCGGCATTGCGCATCTGTTGGCGATTGCCCTGCTTCTGGGCCACGATGTCATTCTGAGCATGCCGTCAAACCTTCGGTTGGATCTGGTTTTGATGCTGGGTACCGGAGCGGTTCTGACCGTGCTTCTGGGTTTGCATAAAATCAAGCTGAATGCCTATGAAATGCAGGGGGTTGTCGATTCGGCTTTTGTGGCAGTCATGACGGTCGCTGCTGGTCTGTCGTCTGCGCTGTTCCTGTCGGGCCCGGCAACACCACCACATGTTTATGTGGTCACCGGCATGCTGTTCCTGATCCTGTCGGTGATGTCGCGCCTTCTGATGCGTCAGTTGCTTTTGCAAATCTATCACAAAGGCAGCCCCCGCAAACGCATCCTGATCTATGGCGCTGGCCAGACCGGTCAGCAATTGGCCTCGGCACTGGCCACCGACGACGCCGTTCAGCCGGTCGCGTTTGTCGATGATGATCTGCGTATGCAAAACCTGACCATCGCTGGTTTGCGGGTCTATGCCTCGACCGATTTACCACACTTGATAGATCGGTATCAGGTGGAACGCATCATCCTCGCCATGCCCAGCGTCAGTGATCCTGTACGCAATGGCATTATCAAGCGTCTGAGCGCCATCGATATCGAGGTCCATTCCCTGCCCTCCTTCGCCGATCTGGTCGCAGACACCGCCACCACACTGTCCGACATCAAGCGCATCGAACATACCGACCTGCTGGGGCGCGACCATTTGCACGAAGAACTGCCCGGCAGCACCGAGGCCTATACCGGTCAGCGTATTCTGATCACCGGGGCGGGCGGCTCGATCGGGTCCGAGATATGTCGCCAGTTGCTCTCGTGCCGGCCTGATTGCCTGATCCTGCTGGACCACGGCGAGCATGCCCTGTTCAGTATCGACCGTGAATTGCGCAATGCCGCCCCAGACCTTCATATTGAGACGGTTCTGGGGTCGGTCTGTGACAAGTATCTCGTGACCGAAGTCATGCAGGATATGAAGGTCGATATCGTGCTGCACGCGGCGGCCTATAAGCACGTGCCACTGGTGGAAACCAACGCGCTTGAGGGCATGCGCAACAACGTTCTGGGCACGAAAACCGTGGCTGATGCCGCGCGCGAGGCGAAGGTTGAGCGCTTTATCCTTGTGTCGACGGATAAGGCCGTGCGCCCCTCTTCTGCGATGGGGGCCTCGAAACGGCTTGCCGAAATGGCGGTGCAGGATTTGGCCACCCGGTCGACAGACACGCGGTTTTCCATGGTCCGCTTCGGCAATGTCCTGGGGTCAAGCGGCTCGGTCATTCCACTGTTTCAGGAGCAGATCGCGAAAGGCGGCCCCGTCACCCTGACCCATACGGACGTCACTCGCTATTTCATGACCATCCCCGAGGCCGTCCGCCTTGTGCTGTTGGCCGGGTCTTTTGCCCGTGGCGGCGATGTCTTTGTGCTGGATATGGGCAAGCCCGTACAAGTGCTGAAGGTGGCCCGTCAGATGATCGAGGGCGCCGGGTTGAGTGTGCGTGACGCTGATAACCCCGGTGGCGAGATCGAGATCGAGATCACGGGCCTGCGCCCCGGTGAGAAACTGCATGAAGAACTGCTGATTGGCTCGGACATGCTGACCACGCCCCACCCCAAGATTTTGCGCGCGCAGGAATCGCATCTCTCCGAGATCGAGATGGCCAATGTCTTGCACTCACTGCGCCATGTTGTTGAAACTCGTGACCGTGCAGGCTTGACAGCAATCCTCAGCAAATGGATCGAAAAGTCAGATACTGACGAGATCGCGCTGCGCCTTTGAAACAATGGAGTCAGGCGGGCTTGGCTGTAATCGGCCAACCTGAGTTAAGCGTAAAGCGCCCCGAACTTTTGATCCAGATAGGTCATCAACGGTTCGGATGAGGGTTCCATCCCGCAGGCCCGGGTGATCACCTCGCGCGGAGCGTACAAGCCCCCATGCACCTGCACCGCTTCGCGCAGCCACGTCGTGGCCGGGGTCAAATCACCCGCCGCCAGCGCGTCGTCCAGATCAGGCTGCGCCTGACGCAGCGCGCTATGCAAGCACCCGGCATAAACATTGCCTAGACTGTAGGTCGGGAAATAGCCAAACAGGCCAACCGACCAGTGCACGTCCTGCAACACCCCGTCTGAAGGGCGCGCGATGTCGTAGCCGAAATCCGCCTTGAAACGGTCATTCCACGCCGCTTCCAGATCGCCAACCTCCAGATCACCGGCGACCAGCGCACGCTCCAGATCAAAACGCAGCATGATGTGCAGGTTGTATTGCACCTCATCCGCCTCGGTGCGGATAAACCCACGCTGTACGCGGTTCACCGCAGCATAAAACGCATCTTCACTTTCGATACCGAAATCGCCGAAGGCGTCCCGCATCTGACTATAAAGCCAGCCGCAAAATGCCCGGCTCCGCCCCAGTTGATTCTCGTAAATCCGGCTTTGGCTTTCATGCACCCCCATCGACACGCCCTGCCCTAATGGCGTCAACCGATACTCGGAGGCGATGTTTTGTTCATAACAGCCATGCCCAACCTCGTGGATGGTCGAATAGATGCAGTTGAACGGATCCTCGGCACTGGTGCGCGTGGTGATGCGCACGTCATCACCTGATCCGCTGGAAAACGGATGCACGGCCTTGTCCACCCGGCCCCGCGCCATGTCATATCCAAACACCTTAGCCAGTTGGCGCGAGAGTTTCATCTGCGCCTGTTCGTCAAACTGCCCGCTGACACCGCCCGGATCTTTCCCGGCCAGGGCCTGCTCCCGCAATGCTACCAGGCCGGGGCGCATCGCATCGAACAAGATCTGAATATCGGCGGCGGTGGTCTGGGGTTCGTAGTCGTCCAACAAGGCGTCATAGACATCACCGCCATCGGCCATTGCGGCACCTTCCTGCCGTTTCAGCGCCAGAACTTCATCCAACACCGGTGCAAAACTGGCAAAATCGTCCGCCTCGCGCGCCTCGGCCCAGACTCCCTGTGCCCGGCTGGTCAGCTTGGCCAGTGCAACGGCCAGATCACCGGGTACGCGCACAAGCCGGCCATAATCGCGCCGGATATGACGCAGCATGGCTTCACCTGCCTGATCCAGCGTTTCGTCCTCGGCCGCTTCCAGCCACTCACCAATCCGCGCATCGGTGCGTCGCGCGTGGATCACCGATTGCAAAGCACCGCTTTCCTCGGCCCGCTGGCCTGCAGCACCGCGTGGCATCATGGTTTCCTGATCCCAGCCAAGACGGCCTGCCACCTGCCCCAGCGCCTCGGTGTCGCGGGTAAACGCGATCAACTCTTCAAAAGCAGTCATGATCTATCCTCTGACCGATTGCGCTTGGGGGTATTGGCTGAGGAAACGGGCACGCAGGATCAGCACCCACAGGATCACCGCCAACAGCTGATGCATGATCGCCAGATGCCACGGCGCGACATACATCACCGTGATGATGCCCAACAGCACCTGTCCGATCAACGCGATAAAGGCCAGATGGAAGGCAAACTGCGTCTCGCGATTGGCCGACCGGCGGCCCTTTGACCACACCATGATCGCAAAGCCCAGCAGCAGATAGCCGGTGATGCGGTGCATGAATTGCACGAAGCCTGGGTTTTCAAACAGGTTGCGCAGCCCCAGCTCCGCCATCCAGAAGTCTTCCGGGATCAGACTGCCGCCCATTAACGGCCAATCGGTAAAGGTACGGCCCGCGTCAATCCCGGCCACCAGCGCCCCGATGAGGATTTGCAGAAATGCGAAATGCAACCAGCCGGTCGACAGACCAAGCAGCTTGGCCTCGCGCGCGCGCCGCGCCTGCATCAATTCGCGCTCCTCGCGGCCCAGCATCATGATGTACCAGGCGATGAAGCCCAGGATCACAAAGGCCAGCCCCAGATGCGTCGCCAACCGGTAACTGGCGACATCCAGCATCGCACCGGTCAGGCCCGAGGACACCATCCACCAGCCAATCGCCCCTTGTACGCCCCCCAAGACGCCCAGCAATGCCAGCCGTCCGGTCCAGCCCACGGGGATTTGCCGTGCGGCCAGAAAGCCGAAAAACCCGATCGCCCAAACCAACCCGATCACGCGGCCCAACTGCCGGTGCCCCCATTCCCACCAATAGATCACCTTGAACTCTTCAAGGGACATGCCCTTGTTTTGCAACTGGTATTCGGGAATGGCGCGGTACTTTTCGAACTCGGTCTGCCACGCTTCGGCGCTCATCGGGGGCAAGGCACCGGTCACCGGCTTCCATTCGGTTATGCTGAGCCCGCTATCGGTCAGCCGGGTCAGCCCGCCAACGGCGATCATGATCACGACGAGAGCGAACAAAATCATCAACCACACCCGGATCGCGCCTCGCGCCCCGCGTCGGCCCTGATCAATCATCCCGCCTTTGGGGGCCTCGGGTTTGGGCGTATCCTGCCCGACCTCTTCAAAGATGCTGCGCTTGCCGCTCATCGTTTGTCCTCAATTCTTTGCGCAACGGTAGTGCGCCGGGGGGCTGGCTTCAATCCCGCTCCTTCCAGCGGACCATCTGCCGCATCACCCCGTGCAACATCTTGGCATCCGCATTGGTCAGGGGCATCCGGCTCCACATGTTGCGCAGGTTGATCTTCATGCTCTCGGCCTTGTGCGTAGGGAAAAAGAAACCGGCCTCTTCCATGCGCTCTTCATAATGCTTTGCCAGCGCCTCAATCTCGCGCTGATCGGCCCAATCGGCACCGGCCATTTCCACCCGTTCGGCCTGGGCTTCAACCGTCGCCCGCTGCCACTCATAACCGGTCAACAGCACGCATTGCGCCAGATTCAGCGAGGCAAACTCCGGGTTCACAGGCACATTGATAATCGCATTGGCCTTGGCAATATCGTCATTCTCCAACCCGGCTCTTTCAGGGCCAAAAAGCACCGCAACCCGTTGCCCTTCTTTGATTTCCTCTGCGGCCAGCTGCATCGCACGCTCAGGCGTAAACACCGGTTTGGTCAGGTCGCGCGCCCGCGCGGTGGTGGCGAAGACAAAATGGCAATCCTCCAGCGATATGGCCAAGTCATCACTTAACACCGCCTCATCCAACAATCGTCCAGCCCCTGAGGCCATGGCAACCGCCTTCTGATTGGGCCATCCATCGCGCGGACCGACAATGCGCATCCGGTCCAATCCGAAATTCCACATCGCTCGTGCGGCCGCGCCGATGTTTTCGCCCATTTGCGGGCGCACCAGGACAAACGCGGGCTGCGCTTTATCTGACGGCATAATCATCTCTCCAAAAGTCTCCGCCTCTTAAATCACACTACACGCCCTGAAAACCCCCGGCCCCTATCCCGTTCCAAAAATACGTTCCACAAACCAGCCTCTTGGCCTTGTCCCCCCGCATAAGCTATAGGGGCTGAAACACTTTGCAGGAGCGCCGAAAATGGCCGAGGTCGAGCAGCCACAGATTTACCTGATCACCCCGCCCGAGTTTGAGCTGTCACAGTTCCCAGGCCGCCTTGCCGCCGTGTTGGACGCACATGAGGTGGCCTGTGTGCGGCTGGCCTTGGCCAGTCTGGACGAAGATCGCATCGCCCGCGCCGCAGACGCCTGTCGCGAGGTGACCCATGCCCGCGATATCGCCCTTGTCATCGACAGCCATCTGGCGATGGTCGAGCGTTTGGGCCTGGACGGTGTCCACCTGACAGACGGTGCTCGCACGGTGCGCTATGCCCGCAAGGAACTGGGCCCTGACGCGGTGGTCGGGGCGTTTTGCGGCACGTCGCGCCATGACGGGATGAGTGCGGGAGAATCCGGTGCCGATTACATCAGCTTTGGCCCCGTCGGAGTCAGCGCACTTGGCGACGGATCGCGGGCGGAAGCCGAACTGTTTGACTGGTGGTCGCAGATGATCGAAGTCCCCGTCGTCGCCGAAGGGGCACTGGACGGCGATCTGATCCGTCAATTGGCCCCTTTTACTGATTTCTTTGGCATCGGGGACGAGATTTGGCGGAACGACGATCCTTCAGCGGCTCTCGGCGCCTTGATCGGTCATATGTAACGGCTATCAGGTGATCCGGCGGTCTGGTGGCATTCCAGCGCGCACGACGTCTTCAACATGCTTGGCCAAAGCCTTACGGTTGGGGAAATCTGCCACCTTTACAGCAGGATGATAGACGATCTTCACGTGGCCCTGGCGCGCTGTGGCTAACACGCGCAGCAGATGCGTCCCAAAATCCATATCCCCCCACCAGCCGTAGAACCGGTGATCGCGCGATTCAGGGGCCGTGTAGATCAGCGTGACGGGCTGAATCTTCATCTGATCGCGCAAATCATGATTGAAGAACGATTGAAAAAGAGTTGTTTTAAAAGGAATAACGCGAACTCCGTCGGTCGATGTTCCCTCCGGAAAGAATAATAATTTGTGCCCGGCCATCAACCGCTTCTCAAACAGTTCAAGCTGTTGCTTGGCCTGTTTTGGATCCCGTGCAATAAACACCGTCCCGGTGATCCGCGCCAGCACGCCAATGCCGGGCCAGCCTGCCACCTCGGACTTGGACACGAAATAAATCCGTTTGCCCGCGTTCAACGCAAAAATATCCAACCAGGATGAATGGTTGGCGACCACAGCGCCTCGTTCACGCATGATCTCGCCTTCGGTTTCATAGCCAATACCGAATATCAACATGCACAGCCGACACACCGCCGTCGTGATATAGGGAGTGACGGGACGATGCAGGCCAAACAGAGGGCGTTCAATCAACCGCAGGATCGCGGTCAAGCACACACCGATGCTCAGGATCACTATCAGCGGAATAGCCCGAAGGATTATCAGGCTCCAACGCCATAGCGGGATCGGAGACAACTCTGGCTCCTGGTCAGGTTGCCACGTGAATGTCACCCCACAACCTCTTTTTGGTAAATGTTTTTTTGCTTTTCATTCATCCGCGTCGCGTCCATCACCAGACAGACATCCGTGGTGTTGAAACCGTGATCAATAAACGCGCCGTCACCAACATAGCCACCCATCCGCAGATAGGCTTTGATCAGAGCAGGCACCTGCATCATTGCTGCGCGACGGTCCAATTCAGCCTCGGGAATAAGGTTCATCGACTGGTAAGCCTCGCGTCGTGCCCGCACACGCAGGGTATCAGGGGCCAGGTGGCGGTGATGCAGCAAAGACAGCGGTTGCGCCAGGGCGTTTGCATCCGTGCCATGAAAACTGGCAACGCCAAACATAATTTCTATATTATGATCAGCAACATAACGCGCCAGGCCCGTCCAAAGATGGTACATGGCCATGCCGCCACGAAACGCCGGATCAAGACAGGACCGGCCCAGCTCCAGCAGTCCGCGCCCTGACGAGGTAAGCACGCTCAGGTCATATTCATCTTCCGAATAAAACTGCCCGGCCCGGACCGCCTGATCTTGGCGCAAAAGACGGTAAACGCCCACAACCTCATCCGGCCTGGTGTCAACGGTCAGAATAAGGTGGTCGAAATAAGGGTCAAACCGATCGGCCTCAAGCCCGCTGTCATGATCCACCAATGGGCCATCACCGCCCAGTTCCTCGACGAAAACACGGTAGCGCAGCCGCTGGGCTGCTTGTAATTCTTCCTGTGTTTCCGCAAGCTTAACGCGGAATTGCGGCTCTGTGCGGCTCATGATCCACCGGGTCCTCATCCTTGGCCGGGTTGTAGGCAAAGCCCCGCGGCTTGGCAACCGAAAGCCCCGGCGCAAAGCTCAACCTTTACGAGTATTAACCATTTGGTAAGATGAGGTATGACTAAGTGACAGGCAGAAGGGCGATGCGGCTGCCATCTATGACCACCTTTCCCGCATCGGGGAAGTTAACCGTGATCTTGCCACCGGCATTGGATTGCACCTGCCCCACGCCCCAATCCGGTTGCCCGGGATGTTCGACCAACATACCGGGTTCTAAGAGTGCGTTAAGTTCGATCATTTCTTGTCCATTCGGGGAGTTCGGGATCAGTTGACTTACTATAGCGAGAACCTCGCCGCCCTCATAGGGTCGCGTATCTGTCATGACCTGATCAGCCTGATCGGTGCGGTCAATAACGGCCTGGAACTGCTCAGCCTATCCGGTGCACCCGAGGGTCCGGAAATGGCCTTGGTCAGTGACAGCGCCGCCAGCGCTAATGCGCGTATCCGCTTGTTTCGGCTGGCTTTTGGCATGGCGTCGGACACACAGATCACCCGCGGGGATGAGATCCGCGATATCTGGCGTGGGGTGCATCATGATGGGCGTATCACACTGGATTGGGCGGGACCTGACAGCATGCCACGCACCATGGCCCGGCTGGTGGTTCTTGCGGGATTGTGTTGTGAAGTGGCTTTGCCTATGGGTGGAAACATTGACGTCAAACAGATTGACGAAAACTGGACGCTTACCGCCTCAGGCCCGAAACTGGCCGTTGATCCAGGTCTGTGGGATGGCCTGCTGGACCTGGGTGATCAGCGCGAAATCCAACCCGCCCACGTGCAATTCGTTCTGCTGCCCCATCATCTGGGGTTAATGGGACGCAGATGCAGCTATCGCGCCACGAGCGAAGAGTTAACCATCACGCTCTAGGCGCGGGTGGTTCCATCCCCATCCACCAAGTACTTGAAGCTGGTCAATTGCGCCGCGCCAACCGGGCCGCGTGCATGCATCTTGCCTGTCGCAATCCCGATCTCGGCGCCCATGCCAAACTCGCCGCCATCAGCGAACTGGGTCGAGGCGTTGCGCATCAAAATGGCACTATCGAGTTCACGGAAAAACTGCGCCGCGGCGGTGTCGTCTTCGGTGAGTATGCAATCGGTATGGGACGAACCATACTGACGGATGTGCGCGATGGCATCGTCGATACTCTCGACGGTCTTCGCCGCAATGATCATATCAAGATATTCGCAGCCCCAGTCGCCATCGCTGGCAGGCACCGTGCCGTCAATCTCCCCAAGCCCTTTGTCAGCCCGCACTTCCACGCCCGCCTCAATCAACGCCCGGATCACGCCCTGTCCGATTGTGTCGACCACATCACGGTGGATCAGCAGGCATTCCGCCGCGCCACAAATTCCGGTGCGCCGGGTTTTGGCGTTCAGCACCACCTCGATGGCCTTCGCCGGATCGGCCTCTTTGTCGATATAGATATGCACGATACCCTCAAGATGAGCAAACACAGGCACCCGCGCTTCGCGCTGGACCAACCCGACAAGGCCCTTACCCCCGCGCGGAACGATCACGTCAATCGTGTCCGTCATGGTCAGCATTTCCTGAACAGCCGCGCGATCGCGCGTCGGCACAAGCTGCACCGCATCCTCGGGCAGACCCGCAGTGCGCAGCCCGTCAACGAGGCAGGCGTGGATCGCGCCTGACGAATGGAAGCTTTCCGAGCCGCCGCGCAAAATCACCGCATTGCCCGATTTCAGACACAGCGCCCCGGCATCCGCCGTTACGTTGGGACGGCTTTCATAAATCACCCCGATCACCCCCAGCGGCGTGCGGACGCGGCGGATATGCAGCCCCATGGGGCGATCCCATTCGGCCAAGACCTCGCCCACCGGATCATCCTGCCCCGCTACGGCGCGCAGACCGTCAACGATGCCCTGAATGCGGTCTTCGGTCAGCTTCAGACGGTCCATCATGGCGTCTGACAGCCCTTTATCGCGGCCAAACACCATGTCCTGATCATTGGCTTCAATGATCTCGGCACGACGCGCCCAGACAGCATCAGCGGCCGCGTTCAGCGCCTGCGCCTTGGCCTCTGGTGATGCGACAGCCAAAGCGGTGGCAGCCGCTTGTGCGCGGGAACCTATTTCAGCCATCAGGGCGGGAATGTTCTCAAGATCTTTCATCGGGTCATACCTTGGGTCAAAGCAGGGTCAGTCTAGCATCAGGGTGGCTTAGAACGCCATATCATCGCGGTGGATCAATGGGCCACGGGCCGGATGGCCCAGAACCTCTTCGATCTGATCGCTACGCAAACCGCGAATTCTATCGGCGTCATCCGCGTCATACCGGGTCAATCCCTGGCCCAGCGGTTGCCCCGCCTCATCCATTACAGCCACCGGATCACCGCGCAGAAATGCACCGCGCACCGCCACGACTCCGGCAGGCAACAGGCTGCTGCCGCCTTTCAAGGCTTTGATAGCACCGGCATCCAGCACCACCTCGCCCTTTGGCTTCATTGCCGCGATCCAGGCTTTGCGTTTCTGCTGCGGGTCGCCCTGAGCACGGAACCACGTGGCCGCAGCACCGGCTTCCAGCGCGGCAATCGGGTTCAACACAGAGCCTTCGGTAATGGCCATATCACAGCCCCCGGCCATGGCCGTCTTAGCTGCCATCAGCTTGGTCTTCATGCCGCCTTTGGACAGGCCCGACCCGGCATCCCCCGCCATCGCCTCAATCTCGGGGGTGATCGCCTCGATCATGTCAAAGCGTTTGGCATCCGCATCCTGCGCGGGATTCGCCGTGTAAAACCCATCGACATCACTAAGCAGGATCAACCGGTCGGCCCCGGCCGTGACCGCCACCTGCGCTGCCATCCGATCATTGTCGCCATAGCGGATCTCATCCGTGGCAACGGTGTCATTTTCGTTGACGATGGGGATGACGCCCAGTTTCAAAAGCTGCTCAAGCGTGGCGCGCGAATTCAGATAGCGGCGACGATCGGTGCTGTCTTCCAGCGTCACCAGAACCTGCGCCGCCTTCAACCCATGCGCTTCCAACGCACGTTCATAGGCTCCGGCCAACTTGATCTGACCCACGGCGGCGGCGGCTTGCGATTGTTCCAGCGATAGATCCGCAGCAGGCAGGTTCAGAACTCCGCGCCCGAGCGCAATCGAGCCGGACGAAACCAAGATCACATCCATCCCCCGCGCCTTCAGCCGGGCGACATCATCGGCCAGCGCCTGCAACCACTCAGCTTTCAAAGCGCCGCTCTCGCGGTCCACCAGCAGGGCCGAGCCGATCTTGATCACCAGCCGTTTTGCGCTGTCTAGGGTTGCCATGTTTCCGGCTCATCGTCTTGCACTGCATAGCGCAGCTTGTCTTCGTCGATTTCCGACCGAAGGGCACGCAGCACCTCGGTCACTCCGTCGCGGGACACGCCGGACATCTCAAGCACCTGGCCGCCCACAGCCTTTTCCAAACTGGCCCTGGCCTCGGCCCGCGCGTCTTGATCCAGGGCATCAACCTTGTTCAACACGGTGATGCGCGGCTTGTCGGCCAGCGCGCCGCCATAGGCCTCAAGCTCGTGAATGATGGTGGCGTGATCCTCGACAATGGTTTCCGAGGTGCCATCGACCAGATGCAACAGGACCGAGCAGCGTTCGACATGGCCCAAAAACAGATCACCCAGCCCCCTGCCCTCTGATGCGCCATCAATCAGGCCCGGAATATCGGCCACGACGAATTCCACGCCATCCACGCCGACGACCCCCAGATTAGGATGCAGCGTGGTAAACGGATAATCGGCAATCTTCGGGCGCGCATTCGAGGTGGCGGCCAGAAACGTGGATTTGCCCGCATTGGGCAGGCCCAGCAGACCGACATCTGCAATCAGCTTGAGGCGCAGCCAGATCGTCCGCTCCACCCCCTCCTGCCCCGGATTGGCGCGGCGCGGGGCCTGATTGGTCGAGGTTTTGAAATGCAGGTTGCCAAAACCGCCATTGCCGCCCTTGGCCAGAAGCACCCGGTCACCTACCTCCATCAAGTCGGCAATCACCGTCTCCTGATCTTCATCGAGGATTTCTGTGCCCACGGCCACGCGCAGCACGATGTCATCTCCATCCTTGCCGGTGCGTTGACGGCCCATGCCGGGCTGGCCGTTCTTGGCGAAGAAGTGCTGTTGATAGCGGAAATCGATCAGCGTGTTGAGTCCATCAACCGCCTCGGCCCAGACCGAGCCCCCCTTGCCGCCATCACCGCCATCCGGGCCACCATACTCGATATACTTCTCACGGCGGAAGCTGATGCATCCGTTGCCGCCCGCGCCGGAGCGAATATAGACCTTTGCGAGATCGAGGAATTTCATCTGGGCTGCCTAAATAACGATATGGGAGTGCGATAGAGGGAAACGCCCGCAGGCTCAAGGCCGGGCGAGCGCAAGTGTGAACGTGCGAATGGGCAAATCGGCGTCGCGCGCGGCACAGCGCCCGATACAGGCCGCGCCCTCGACAAAGCCCAGCTTTTCCAGCACACGCACCGAACCTGGGTTATCCTCGAACACGCAGGCCTTCAGCTGTGACCAGGTCTTTTGCGCCTGCGCATGCTGAACAACAGCCTGCCCCATCTCGGTGGCATAGCCCTGCCCCCAATGATCGCACGCCAGCATATAACCCAGATCGCCGTCATCACGCACGCCGATCAGTCCAACAAGGTCATTTCCCAACCACGCGGCAAGAGAAATCGGGGCACCCGGAATGTTTTCGACGCAACGTGCGGCGGTGAATGCCCGATCCGCAGGCCAGGGCCAAGTCCCGGTCTGATGCACCACCTCGTAGTCGCTGGCGATTGCATGCACCTTGTCCAGATCAAAAGGCCGGACCGGGCGCAGCACAAGGCGCTGTGTGGTCAGGCCATCCTGCATCGGTCAGCCCTTCCGACTGTAGGTCCAGGTGGGCACATTGGCGTTACGCGCAACCGAGAACGCCTCGGCATCGCCGAGATATTCAAAGCCGCAATTGGTCAGCACCCGGGCCGAGGCCGGATTGTCCTGAAACACGCTGGCGAAAATGGTGGAACTGTCTTGCGGATTCACAGCGATAAGCGCCTCGACCGCCGCCGAGGCAACGCCGGTGTTCCAGTAAGCCGGGGCCACCCAGAAGCCGATTTCGGATTGATCACGGTCCATCCGCTCCAATCCGATCACACCCATCAGTTCGGCCCCGCCGGATTTGGAAGCATCCATCGCCCACACATCCTCGGTCCGATCATCGGCGTGGGTCCGGGCAATAAACGCCTCGGTGGAGCCGGGGGGAAGCGGATGGGGAATGTCAGAGGTGAAATTCGCCACCCGTGCATCGCTGGTATAAAGTGTGATCAGCCCGGAATCTGAAATGCGCAATGGACGCAAATCAAAACTCTCGGCCTCGATGACGGGCTGGTTGATAATCGTTTCCAGTTTCATGCGCTTTCTCCTCAAAGTGCACGCGAGGGGTTTATCCCCCGGACTTTCAAACTGGCGATACCCCAAGCGATCTTCAAGCACCTCCTCCGCGCTTGTGACAGACCGTGAGGACATCACCATCAAAAGAAAAAGGGACCGGCCATCTGCCGATCCCTTTTGATTTCAAAACCTTAAGGTCGGCTTACTCAGCGGCCTCCGCCACTGGCAGAACCGAAATAAAGGTGCGGCCCTTGAAGCCCTTGTGGAACTTCACGGCGCCTTCCGCAGTTGCAAAGATTGTATGGTCTTTGCCCTGCCCGACGCCTTCGCCCGGCCAGAATTTATTGCCGCGTTGACGCACGATGATATTGCCGGGAATGACCGACTGACCACCGTAGAGTTTCACGCCAAGACGACGGCCCGCTGAGTCGCGGCCGTTACGGGATGAACCGCCTGCTTTTTTATGTGCCATCTCGTCTCTCCTTAGCCTTTGGCCAGCTCTTTGGCCTGTTCGATCCAGCCTTCACGCTCGATCCGGCCTTTGAACGACAGTTTCTCGTCCATAGCAGCTACATCTGCTTCGGTCCATGCTGCGATCTGGGCAAAGGTGGTTACACCGGCCTCAAGCAGCTTTTTCTCCAGCGCGGGGCCAACACCCGACAGCTGTTTCAGATCGTCCGACCCGGCCTCGGCCTTGGCGGCTTTCTTGGGCGCGGCCTTTTTGGGCTCGGCCTTTTTCTCGGCCTTGGGTTCGGCTTTCTTCTCAGCCTTCTTGGGGGCCTCGGCCTTTTTGGCAGGCTTGGCAGCGGTTGCCACAACAGCCACCGAACCGGCACCCATCGCGGCCATCACGCCGGATTTGTCGCCACCTTTTTCAAGGATCTCGGTCACGCGCAGGACGGTCAGTTGCTGACGATGCCCTTTTGTGCGCTGGCTGCCATGCTTCCGGCGGCGTTTGACAAAGTGGATCACCTTATCGCCCTTGATCTGGTCCACCACTTCGGCCTGCACGGCAGCGCCGTCCACCAAGGGAGAACCAATGACCGGCTTATCGCCGCCCAGCATCAGAATCTCGTTGAATTGAACTTTGTCACCGGCATCTGCCGCAAGCTTTTCCACACGGAGCATATCGCCCGACTGGACCTTGTATTGCTTGCCACCGGTCTTGAGGACCGCAAACATGCGCATTTCCTTTACTCTCTCCGCATCCTGTGGTCCCCTGATCGGGTGTTCGCGGCCAGACTGGCCACCTCGGACAGCGCGCCCTGAGGGCGGTATTGATATCATCTCCGCGCAGAACCCCTGCCGGAATGCGCGCTTATTCAGGAGCCGGGCCTGAAAGTCAAGAGGATTGGCAATGAGATTTGCAAGGTTTTTAGGGGCCACCTTGATTTGTGCAGGGTGTGGCAACGGCGAAGCCAGCCATCTGCCCGCAAACCCATTACTGTTGCCAGTCTACGGCGCCTCCGCTGCATTGGAGAACGCCAGCTACAATGCCAAACGCCGCAAGGTCGAAAAGCATGTGATCAACCATCACACCGCCCTTCTTGGCGAAATTGAAACACAGCCCGGCCCGGCACTGGCGCAGGCCTATCTTCTCGCCGATGTCCCTGCCCCGGTTCAAGCCGTATTACTCGACCGCCTGCGCGAAGATATCGCGCAATACCGCGCCTCGCCCGAGGCGCTGGTGGTGGCACTAATGGTTCACGGAAATTCTTAAAGCTTTTCGCTCATCATCTGTTGAGAGACGGCACGGCCCAAGAGATACGAAATCTCCTCGTACATCTGATCGAAAGCCACAAAAATCGCCCGGTTCAACTCGCGCCCTTCGGGGCTGCGGTAGAAAGCAGCATATGCCTCCAGCTGCTCGGTCTCGAGCGGGCGGTACGCCATCGCCAGAAACGATCTCAGCCAATCCTCGGACGACCGGCGCAAATCTTCTTCCTGCGCCCAAACATCGGCCAGCATTTCGTCTTCTGTCATCTCGAACGCGCCGCCATCCGTCAGTCCACGGTAAAACATCAGGTCCGAATTCAGCGCCCCGGCCACGTTCATCTCGACCAGGTCGCTGTCATGGATCAACGTGTCGATCTGGTTCACGAACCATGCATCCGTGTCAGACAGGTCGTGATACCGATCCGCCGCGGCTGCCTCGGTATCCGCATCAAGAAACGCGCGCCTGGCCGAAACCTCCAGCATGACGATCTCGGCGCCATCTTCCGACTGGAAATAGTCAAGAACCGGAGTCAGATCCGCATCGCCCAGTTCGGCCTCGAACGCATCAGCGATCAGGGCGAACATCTTGTCATGGTCATAGATCCGCGAAACGGTTTGCGCCCAGCTGGTCGGATCGGCATCGGGCAGCAATTCGCTGGCGACGTCTTCGCCGTAATCAATGCCCTCTTCCTGCATGATCTCGATCGTATCCGAAATCTTGAGCGCCTCAAGCAGCGCCTCGATCTGCGGGGCACGTTCTGCCTGCACCGGCAAAGCCAGCAGCATGACAATGCACATCACCACACCAAGACGCATGAATACTCCCATATTTACAGGTCCTCTCCGCGTTGCACGCCCGCCATACGGTCGGCCAATGCCTCGAACCGGTTGGCCATCACCTCGTGCTGGATCGCGTTCATCAACTCGTAAACCTGCTTCATCTTCGGGTCCCGCAGGGCGTCGCGGTACGCCATCACATCCTCGTCGGATACATCACGATAGGTATAGGCCGCCGAGGCGAGGCTCGACTCTTTCAGGCTGTCGCGCAACTCGTCTTCGCCCTCGCGCAGCAGCGCGCGCAACGTGCCTTCGTCAATCTCGTTCTCCAGAACCCCCGCGTGAGAGGCCGCCATCAGAAACCGCACCTGCAACTCCTGAATCGCCCGAACGCCCGTGCCCGCGCTGTCCACCGCCTCGTTCAGCTGAGCCAATAGCTCTCCGCGTGTGCCCGACCCGGTGCCATATTCCGCCAGAAGCGCCTCGCCCTCTTCGCGTTTGGCATCGTCATCCTCAACCATATGCGAGGCGTTTTCGACCTCGACCAGCCGTTGCCCAAGGTCCGACGCGTAAAATCCGGCCGCATGGGCCAAAAGTTCATCCGACAGGGTTTGTTCCAGAATATCGAGCGCCATTTCATGCATCACATCAGAATCAAACACCTGCTCGGCCATGACCCGCCAATTGTCGCCGAAATCGCTGGTTTGCAGGCCCAGCATATCCGGCGCATGCTCAGCCGAGAGCGCAATGCTATCCAGGGCTACGTCAAAACCTGTCACTTCCAGGAATGCTTCCAACCGGTCGCGATCTGCCGCATGCCCCGGCGCGGATGCCAGAAAAGACACGGTGGTCAAAGCAATCAACAGGGTGAAAAAACGAGAGTGGAGAAAGGGGATCACGGACACAGTTGCTCCTGGATTGCCATGGACTGCCTTAAACCTATGCAAATTCTGCCGCCAGACAATGCAAAAGCCCTTGCCCCACCCCAAAAAGGCAATTACACGCAGCTTCCAGACCCCCGCGGAGAGGTGCCGGAGTGGTCGAACGGGGCGGTCTCGAAAACCGTTGTGGGTGCAAGCCCACCCAGGGTTCGAATCCCTGTCTCTCCGCCATTTTATCTTGCAACTAATTGGTAAATATACTTTTCTGTCAGCACAAAGCCGCGAGAATTCGTCACTGATCCAATCGGGCAATGGAGGATGGTAAGACGACAGGCACAACTTGGGTCTATGCCGCCAGCGAGAGCCGAAGCAGAGAACTTCGCAGCACCGGGAAAAGCCGGCAGCGCCGGACATCCATGATCTGTCGACCTGCAGCAAACCAGACATGGTTTACCCGGTAAGGAAATCCGTTTTGCGCGACCTTGTGATCATAGCCGGAGAATTCCCGGAGCAGGCGGATAAAACCGAAACGCCTGACCTAGATGCGGACCTGCGCGCCTATACGGATAAGGGGTTCCTGAACGTGTCTGACCTGCCAGAGGGGCTGGAACGTCTGCTGACTGTTGGTGCGGGCACTGTCTTGGCCACTGGCGGCGCGCCACTGGATATCGTTGTTCTTGGTGGTTACGGGGCACATCTTTGGAAAAACTGGAACCCCGAGCATACAACGCGACTGATGGCGAAATCCCGGCGCAAACTGTTGAACCTCATGCAAACCGAAGACTACCGACTGGCTGGCATGCTCTGGCTTGGTCAAAGTCACCCTGAGACGGAAACCAACAAAAACCGCGAACTTTTCACCAAGTTGGTGCAGAGGTTTCGCATCATGCTGGGCGCCCCCCAATTGCCGGTTGCAGCCACCGTGGAAGGCCCAAGCGCGGACGCCTACGTAGATGCGCTCGGGCTGCCAAACTACGTCAGCCTGCCACGATCAGCTGATACGGCCCCACCCCGCCTTCAAACCGCCGCGGCGCTGGCACATGCGCTGCAGGACGCCACGAAAGAAAGCACCTGGGCGACAAACTGCACCCGGCGGTGGTTGTGGAAAGGCAACATGTATGAAGCGTGGTTGTCACGACATGCCGAGCAAGAGGACAACCATTACATCGTCGTGTTCCCACCAGCGGAACCCGAGATTAGCGGCTTTGAGATCGCGGCCTTCGGGCAGGATGCGCTGGAAAAACGGGGCGCACAGGCGATTTTTATCCGCTCGCGACAGTCAAACTGGTTCCAGGACCGTGAGACCGAGGACCTATGCGCCGCCATCCGCGCAGCCATCCCCGAGGATGCGCGTGTGACCCTTTATGGGGCCAGCATGGGTGCTTACGGAGCGCTACTGTGCGCCGGTCTTTTACGCGCCGAGCGCGTGGTGGCCGTATCGCCACAATATTCCATCGACCCGAAGGTCGTCCCTTTTGAACGCCGGTGGCGCGAACACAGCGACCGGATTGGCCGGTTTCGCTATGATCTGAACGCCATGATGGCCCGCGATGCGCAAAAGCATGTTTTCTACGATACATTGCACCCTGATCGCAGACATATCGACCTTTTCGAGCGGGACGAGAATTTCCGGGCGCACTGTCTTCCCGGTGCGTCGCATCACATCCTGCGCTATTTCAAGGAAACCGGGACCATCGACACTTTCCTGTCGGTGCTGATGGATCCGGATGCCGATTTTGAAGATCTGATCCGCAAAGCACGACGGCAACGCCAGAACAGCACGATCTACTGGCTCACGATTTTTCGGCAGTTCAAGTTCACCCGCCCGGGTTTGGCAGCGACCGCGATCGAACGTTGTATCGAGATTGATGGACCAAGGCCGAAATACCTGAACAAGTTGAAAAAACTCGATCCGGAAGTTGTCCGAAACCACAGCGTCAACGCGGCCCACGCAGCGCGACGTAAAAAGCTCAAATCCTACTGACCGATGATCCAAGGAATCATAGGGTAAACGGGGGGGCAGCCCGAAAAACGGCGCTTACGACCAATAAGTTAAGGGATATCTGGTGCGGTCGAGAAGACTCGAACTTCCACTCCGGTTAAGGAACAGCGACCTCAACGCTGCGCGTCTACCAATTCCGCCACGACCGCACGTGATCTGGTAAGTAGCGCGTCTATAGGCAAAGCCGCCGGGCTTGTGAAGGCCAAAAATACCCGACCCGCTGGCGAAAATCGCAACGGCCTCCAAGACCTCTGCAGGCACGGATAACATATGCAGGTTCAGGAGCTCATAAAGGCGCAGGCAGTGATTCAAGCGATGGCCGAACAGCAGTACGGTTTGACTGGCGTTCAAGGCTGCACTCCGACACCCTCTTTCACGCCGGGGCGTTCCGCGCTATTGGCTCGGTCATGGTGGAATGGATCACAACCCCTGGCCTGACTGAATACGAGGCCGCCGAGGCGTTCATGGAAACGCGCGCCGCCCAGATCGCAGCGGGCATGGCCGAGGAATGCATCTGGCTGGTCGAGCACCCTCCTCTTTACACTGCAGGCACCTCGGCCAAGCCCGCCGATCTGACCGACCCGGATCGCTTTCCGGTGTATGAGACCAAACGCGGCGGGCAATATACCTATCACGGCCCCGGGCAACGGGTGGTCTATGTGATGCTGAACGTGGCCCGGCGCGGACGCGACGTGCGCTGTTTCGTGCGCCAGCTTGAGGATTGGGTGATTGCCACTTTGGATCAGTTCAATGTCATTGGCGAGGTTCGGCCCGGACGCGTTGGTGTCTGGGTCGAGCGCCGCGACAAACCGCTGACCGCCAGCGGCCAGGCCCCCGAAGACAAGATCGCCGCGATCGGCATTCGCCTGCGCAAATGGATCAGTTTTCACGGCATTTCCATCAATGTGGAACCCGATCTGGAGCATTTCAGCGGAATCGTGCCCTGCGGCATCTCTGAACACGGGGTGACCAGCCTGGTCGATCTGGGACTGCCGGTGACGATGGAGGACGTCGACGTCGCGTTAAAGCGCACGTTCAACACCACATTTCCAGACCCGTCGGCGTGATAGAAGGACGAGTCCGAAGCGGGGCAGACACGCAACCGTTCACTACACGATCGCGTGATCAGTCCGGTTATGCGTGGCAAATGATCGCTTTTGGCAAAATTCCCCCTGTTGCCTCTCGCCAGCACTCCACTACTATACCCCCAAGGACGCACGAGAAATCGAAACAAAGAGGTCATTTATGAAAACCTTACTGACAGCTACAGCGACGATCCTAGCTCTTGCCGCTCCAGCCATGGCTGAGGGCGACGCAGAAAAAGGCAAGAAAGTCTTTAACAAATGCAAAGCCTGCCACATGGTCAAAAGCGATGATGGCGAAGCGATTGTCAAAGGTGGCAAGACCGGACCGAACCTTTATGGCGTGATTGGCCGGGTCGCCGGATCCGTCGAAGACTTCAAATACGGCGCCGGTCTTGTTGACGCCAACGAAGATGGTTTCGTCTGGTCCGAGGATGAGCTGGTCGCCTATGCGGAAGATCCGAAAGGATGGTTGGAAGCGAAGGGTTACACCGCGAAATCCAAGATGACCTTCAAACTGAAGAAAGACGGTGCCGACGTGGCTGCTTTCCTCGCCGCCGCAGCTGCGGAAGGCTCGTGAGTCAACCGCATCTCTCACCAGCCCTGAGTGAGGCATGAGACAAACGGCCGCGCCTCTCGCGGCCGTTTTTGTTTGGAACAGGGACTTCACAGTGCAGTGCAAGCGCCAAACACTCAGTCACCATCAAAGCGAAACCGCACTAAGAATGACGTATAGCACATTCATTCAAAACGGTATTTATCGGTTTTCAGAGTGAAAATCCACATCATGCTTTCCGCATCGCATCGGATTTTCAGTGCCTCGGAAGAACACAGAAAATAATTCGCGAATTGCGCGACTCTGACGTTGCCCCGGCCCCTTAAGCATTCTAGAACCAGAATACAACGGGACACGCAATCACGGCATCCTTCGTGAGCGCAGATAACTACCAGCAGGAGGCACACGATGGCAGACGCAGCCATTCATGGCCACGACCATGAGGACCAGCGCGGGTTTTTCACCCGGTGGTTCATGTCAACCAACCATAAAGATATCGGTATTCTCTACCTAGTTGTATCCGCATTCGTCGGATTCATCTCGGTGGCGTTCACCATCTACATGCGGCTCGAACTGATGGAGCCGGGGGTGCAGTATATGTGCCTTGAAGGTGCTCGGTTTATCGCATCTTCGGCGGAATGTACGCCCAACGGACATCTTTGGAACGTGATGATCACCTATCACGGCGTCCTGATGATGTTCTTCGTGGTTATTCCGGCGCTGTTCGGCGGTTTCGGCAACTACTTTATGCCCCTGCAAATCGGCGCGCCGGATATGGCCTTCCCGCGGATGAACAACCTCAGCTTCTGGCTCTATGTGGCCGGGACATCGCTGGGTGTTGCCTCATTGCTTGCGCCGGGTGGTAATGGGCAACTGGGGTCTGGCGTTGGCTGGGTGCTTTATCCGCCGCTGTCGACCACCGAGGCCGGTATGTCGATGGACCTTGCAATCTTTGCGGTTCACGTCTCGGGGGCAAGCTCGATCCTGGGTGCGATCAACATGATCACAACCTTCCTGAACATGCGCGCACCGGGCATGACCCTGTTCAAAGTGCCGCTGTTTTCATGGTCGATCTTTGTCACCGCCTGGCTGATCCTTCTGGCTCTGCCTGTCCTGGCGGGCGCGATCACCATGCTGCTGACCGACCGGAATTTCGGCACCACGTTCTTTGATCCGGCAGGCGGGGGCGATCCAATCCTCTATCAGCACATCCTGTGGTTCTTTGGCCACCCGGAGGTGTATATCATCATCCTGCCCGCATTCGGCATCATCAGCCATGTCATCGCGACCTTCGCGCGCAAGCCTGTCTTCGGCTATCTGCCGATGGTCTGGGCACTGATCGCGATTGGCGCGCTGGGCTTCGTTGTCTGGGCGCACCATATGTACACCGTGGGGATGAGCCTGACACAGCAGTCCTACTTCATGCTGGCCACGATGGTGATCGCCGTCCCGACCGGTGTGAAAGTGTTCAGCTGGATCGCCACGATGTGGGGCGGCTCGATCGAGTTCAGAACCCCGATGCTCTGGGCGTTTGGGTTCCTCTTCCTCTTCACCGTTGGCGGCGTGACCGGTATCGTTCTGTCGCAGGCGGGTGTGGACCGGGCCTATCACGATACCTATTATGTCGTCGCCCACTTCCACTATGTGATGAGCCTTGGGGCCGTGTTCGGTATCTTTGCGGGGATCTATTTCTACTTCCCCAAAATGACCGGGCGGATGTATCCGGAATGGGCAGGCAAGCTGCACTTCTGGACCATGTTCATCGGGGCCAACCTGACCTTCTTCCCCCAGCACTTCCTGGGACGTCAGGGCATGCCACGCCGCTACATCGACTATCCCGAGGCCTTCGCGGTCTGGAACTACTGGTCGTCAATCGGCGCGTTCATCTCCTTCGCCAGCTTCGTGTTCTTCTTTGTGGTCATCACCTACGCCATCTTCCGCGGCGCGCGGGTGACCGAGAACAATCCGTGGAACGAGTACGCGGATACGCTGGAATGGACCCTGCCCTCGCCACCGCCCGAGCACACGTTCGAAATCCTGCCCAAGCAGGAAGACTGGGACAAAAGTCCGGCGCACTAAGCTGATGGCAGACTGAGCTTGAATGGCCCCGGATTGCTCCGGGGCCATTTCGTTTTAACGCCGCTAGAGTATGGCTGAGACCTGCTTCAGAGCCCGCAATTTCCGGGCACGTGCGCGAACCGATGCAGCCGTGTCATGCTCGGCTTCTTCCAACACCGTCCTGACATGCGGCCAAGCCGTTTTGACTCGGCATCCCAACATCACCTGCACATGCAGGCTCCATGCCCGCAGAAATGGACGCGGATGCCCTGAGTAAGAAGATGCCCACGCAATGGTTGCTTGGGCCTGATTTGGGTCCAGGTCCAGCCGATCAAGACACTGGCAGAGATGCAAAGCCGCCTGCCACGCTGTGACTTTCTGCAATACAGCCATGACGCGCGAGACCTGCTGCGGCGAAAGCTTGGCGCCATCCTCCAGCTCTGCTTTCAGGATCCAGGTCGCCCCTTGGGACAGAAGCTGTTCCTCATGGCCACAAAGCGCGATCACCTCGTCAAGGTAGCCCTCGGCATCTCTAAAAGCGACCCGGGCCTCCGACAATGCGGACACCGCAACGCCGTCAAACTCCCGCAAATATGTCTCAAGCTGCGACATGGGCGATCCATCTAATACCCGTCAGGCTTCCAGCCCAGGAACACCTTGGTGACCTCTTCGTGAATGTCCCACGTCACGCGTGAGCCGTCATGAACAAAGAGGCTCTCACCCGCCTCCAGTTCGGCCACCTCGCCCGTGCTGTGATCCGTGATACGGCAACGTCCTTCCAGCACAGTCATCAGTTCGTCCCCCTGTTCGGTGCACGCGAACACACCCTGCGTGCAGCGCCAGATGCCAAACCGCGTGGTATGTCCCGGCCCACCCTTGTCGATCCGGCCGGACGTTTTCGGCGCGCCCTCGATGATCTGATAGTTGCTGGCAGGGTTGTCCAATGGCCACGGCTCCAGCGGCCCGACATCCTGACCTGGTTCATACATTTTCAAGACGAAACCTCCTGATTGCCTGCAAAAGCGGCCCCGATAGCTGGCATGATTCTCACTTCTGCGGCAAGGCGGTGATGGGGCGAACCTGATAGAGTCGCATGGGCTCTTCGGTGTCGCAGCCTCTCTTTTCCTTTTTCAGACGACTTAAAGGATGATCCGATCAGCTGACCTCGCCCTTTGACGGCCAGACCTCGCATCTTGAAAGGGCGTGATCATGGAATTGAAGAACAAGACAGTTATCGTTGGCGATGCAAGCAATGGTATTGGAGGGCAGATCAGACCCGCCCCCACCGAGGCCTACTCAACTGTAACAAGCTCTGCGAAATTCTCCTGGACTACTGCGCGGATCATTCCCCCAATCCGCGCAATCAATGCCCCGTGGGCCGAGCGTTTGCGCCACACCAGCCCGATTGAACGGGTTATCCGATCACCCCGGAATGCCCGGATCACCACATCGCCAGTGTCTTCGCGCGCCTCCGAGCGTACGTAAAGTGCAGGCAGAAAGCTGATCCCCATATCAAGCGCGGTCATCTGGCGCAGTGCATCCAGACTGGTGCCTTCATAATCCTGCCGCAGGCGCGCGCCCAGTTCTTCGCAAAGCTGCAAGGTCTGACTGTGCAGAAGGTAAGCGTCCGACAAAGACAGTATGTCCTGCCCTGCCATGTCGGCGTCGCGGATCACCTCTTGCGAGGCCAGGGGATTGTCCTGCGCGACGGCGAGTTTCAGGGGTTCCCGGAACAGGCGCTCGACCTCCACATCCCCCGATTGTACCGGTAACTGCGTCAGGATCATGTCGTGCCGCCCCTCGATCAGCTCGTCCTGCAAAACCTTGGGCGCGCCATCGCGAATGATCAGCTTCAACGCCGGGTAAGAAAGGCGCAAGCGCCGCACAACATGCGGCAGGATGTAGGGCCCAAGCGTCGGGGTTGATCCCAGCCGGATGGTTCCCCCCTCGCCTTGCCGGGACGCTTTGCTCATGGCGCTAAGGGCCGCGACCTCATCCAGAATGGCGCGTGCGCGGGTTCGCACGTCGCGCCCACCGGGTGTCAGAACCGCACCGCGCCGTCCGCGCTCGACCAGTTCAAGACCAAGCGCGGCCTCCAGCCCGACAATCTGCTGGCTCAGCGATGGCTGACTGACCCCGACCTGTTCGGCGGCACGCCGATAATGGCGCGTCTCGGCCAATGCCACGAAGTATCGCAATTGCTTGAGTGTCAGATCATCAGACATAGCTTGGGTTCCCCGGTTCCACCGTTGCTGTAATTAAATAGGTTTTTCCAATCAATTTTTCAGGGCCAATAGGATTTTTCTTTTCTCTGGCGACCCCATGTTTTTGTCATCAGGCGAAGAATGCCACTCCGCCAGTCCAACAAGGAGACCCAGATGCCCACACGAAAAATCTCGTCGTCCTCGCTGATCGCCCGGATCAAGACCCTGCGCCGCCGTCATCGCGATATTGACGCACAGGTTGAGGCCGAACAGATGCGCCCCGCGCCCGACCTCTACCGCGTCAAAGAACTGAAACAACAGCGCCTGGGGCTGAAGGACGCCATCCGTGTGACCAAATCCATGCTTGTCCGCTCGGGGGCACAGCCGCCCTATTACAGCTAGGGAAGCGTTCGATGTTCAGCTTTTACATTTCGCTGATGTCCTCCCGTTTCTTTCAAAGCACCGATCTGGATGGATTGCGCGAAGGGCTGGAAGAGGACAAAGCCATCACTCGCAGATAAGGGCGTGCACCCTACCGCGCCCTGATCACCGGGCCATTGACGGGGGTAACGCGTCCCTTGATCTCCGTCCACCCGGATCCGAAGGCCAGAGCGGCGGTCTGCCCCCGCCGTTCTGGTCACTTTGCCTGTCGGAAACGCCCCTTCACGCCCCTGCCCTCCCGTGCTAAGCCCGGCCAGCATTTGCCGGAGGGCCATCATGTCCAACGAAATTCGCCTCGCGTTCGAGCATCCCGCAGCGCGCGCTGATGCCACCGCGCCGGACGGTCCCTTGGATCGGATTTCGGTGCGCGACCATGTGGTCGAGGTTGAAATCGGGGCCTTTCAGGCCGAACGCGGCATTACCCAGCGAATTTGCTTCAACGTCGTGGTCGAGGTGCGCCCGCTCACCGATCCGATTGACGACGACGTGGACCGCATCCTGTCTTATGACAAGGTGACCGAAGCAATCATGGGCGAGTTGGCCGACGAACGGCTGAACCTGCTCGAAACCCTGGCCGAGCGTATCGCTGAACGCATCCTGCAGGAACCCCAGGCGGTGCGAACCTTCGTGCGCATCGAAAAGCTGGATCGCGGCCCCGGCGCGTTGGGCGTGGAAATCGTCCGCTCGATGGACGATCTGGCGACCAAAGCGGCGAATCCGCAAATCGAGGGCGCACCGCGCCCGCACCTGGTGTTCCTGACCAACACCGCCATCCGCTCGCCCAATCTGGCGCGCTGGCTGGATCAGCTGGAAACCCGCGCCGAGCCGGTGATCCTCTGCGTGGGCCTGCCCGATGTGGACAGCCCCAAAACCGGCCACAAGATGACCCAGCGTCGGGTCGACCTGCTGGCGATTGAACAAAACGCCTGGATGCTGGCGGGTCGCGATGATCGCTGCGTGGTGGTGGATACACGGACCGAGCTGGACTGGGCCATGAAAAACGGCCAGATCAGCGTCTGGGCCCCTTCGAAAATCGTGCTGGATGCGGTTGACGGACCGTCCATTGGCCCGGATGATCCCGTTGCACTGGCAGCCTGGTTCGCCGGCCATATGGATGGCTCGGACCTGCTGTTAATTGGCGAAGGGCCACCCAAATCCTCGCCCGTGCCAGTGCTTATTCAGGATATCGCGCAATCCGGGCTATGAGCGTCTATTACCGTCCCATCCCCCGCACCGACCATGCCCGCCCCGAAGGTGCCTTGCCGCTGGCAGGTGGCTGGTGTTGGTTTGATACGGTTGAAGAAATCCATCGTGACGCGCCCTCGCGCCTGATCTCTGCAGGGGATGTCCCGAAGTCCATGTTGGGCGCGCTCACAGCCCCGCGTTCATCGATCAGCGGAATAGGGTTTGAGGCCCCCAGCCTGATGGGCATTCTCAATGTCACACCCGACAGCTTTTCCGATGGCGGTCAGCATTTTGATCCCCGGGTTGCCCTCGACCGCGCCCTTGCAATGGAAGCCGCCGGGGCCGCGATCATAGATATTGGCGGTGAATCCACCCGCCCCGGCGCCACCGAGGTGGCCCCCGAGGAAGAGATTAACCGAACCGCCCCCGTCATCGCCGCGCTGCGCAACAAGACAAAGCTGCCGATCTCGATCGACACGCGCAAAGCACAGGTGGCCAAGGCCGCTCACACGGCTGGCGCGACATTGGTCAATGACGTGGCGGGCTTTACTTTCGACCCCGCCCTGGCACCTTTTTGCGCTGAGGCAGCGCTGCCCGTCTGTGTCATGCACGCTCAGGGCACGCCTGAGATCATGCAGAACGATCCGCGATACGACAACGTGGCGCTCGACATCTATGACTATCTGTCCGGGCGGATCAAAGCGCTGGTCGCCACTGGCATCGCGCGGGATCAGATCATTGTCGATCCCGGCATCGGCTTTGGCAAAACGCTTGAGCATAACCTGACATTGCTGCGCAACCTGTCGATCTTTCACGGGCTGGGCTGCCCGATCCTGCTCGGGGCATCGCGCAAACGGTTCATCGGTACAATTGGCGGCACGCAAGAGGCTGGCCAGCGCGTGCACGGTTCCATAGCCGTGGCCTTGGCCGGCGTAGCACAAGGTGTTCAGATGTTGCGCGTCCATGACCTTGCCGAGACCGCCGAAGCCCTCGCCCTCTGGCAGGCGGCCACCTTGGCCTAACGCCGCAGGAACAGCTTTTTCAGACGTCCCAATTGGCTGAGGGCCACCCCGCCAAGGATCATCGCCATGCCCAAAAGCAGGCTGGGCGGCAAGGGTTCGAGCAGGATCACCGCACCGAAGATCACCGACCAGATCGGCACCTGGTAATTCACCAGGCTCATAAAGACCGGGCCCGCCTCTCGGATCACCGTGACCAGTATGATCTGGGCGATTCCCGTTGGCAGAATGCCCAGATAAAGCAGCGCCCAAAGCGTCGTGCTGTCCAATTGCGCGGGTACACCCTCAACCGAAAGGGCGACGGGGATCAGAATCACGGCCGCCAAGGCCAACACCGCCGCCGACAGCGCCAGCCGGTCCACCTCGGGGCAAAGCCGTGTGAAAATCGAGCCGATGGCATAGCAACCCGCAGCGCTGACACAGGCCAGTTTCGCCAGCAGTTCCAAATCCTTACCGGTGCTGGCAAACGCCGCCGGGCCGATCAGAACCACCACTCCCAGCGTTCCCATCAAAAAACCGACGAAACGACGCAGTGACATCTGCTCTCCGGGCACCAGCCAATGCGCCAGCGGCAGGATAAACAGCGGCACGACAGCCATGCACACCCCGGCAAAGCCCGAGGCAACCACTTGTTGCCCCCAGCCCAGCAGAAAGAAAGGCACCGCATTGGAAAACACCGCCATGGCCAAGGCAAAGCCCCAGATCATCACGCCATTCTCGCCCCTCAAGGACGGTAACCGCTTGCCCATCGCATAGAGAATGATCAGCAGAAACAGCGCGCCCAACGTGATCCGCGTGGCGGCCAGCACCAAGGGGCCAACCCCGCCAAGTGCCACCGACATGAACATGAAGGACGCACCCCAGATCACCCCCAGAAAGGCGAGCATAAGCCAGTGTCTTGGCAAGATATTTGGCATCGGGGTTATCCTTGGAAATGAAAAAGGGCACCCGTCCTCGGATGCCCTTTCTGACGTGGTTATGGGTAAATCAGTTCTTTTCCTGATCCACAAGCTTGCCTGCGGAAATCCACGGCATCATGTCCCGGAGTTTTTGGCCAACTTCTTCGATCTGATGCTCGTCATTCAGACGGCGTGTGCCTTTGAAGAAGGGCTGACCAGCCTGGTTTTCCTGCATGAAGTCACGCACGAATTTGCCGGTTTGAATGTCGCGCAGAACCGCCTTCATTTTCGCCTTGGTCTCGTCATAAGGCAGGATGCGCGGGCCGCTGACATATTCGCCATATTCGGCCGTGTTGGAGATCGAGTAGTTCATGTTGGCAATGCCGCCTTCATAGATCAGATCCACAATCAGCTTCACTTCGTGCAAGCATTCGAAATAGGCCATCTCGGGCGCATAACCGGCCTCTACCAGCGTCTCAAAGCCCATGCGGATCAACTCGACAAGGCCGCCACACAGAACCGCCTGTTCACCGAACAGATCGGTTTCGCATTCTTCGCGGAAGTTGGTCTCGATGATGCCCGAGCGCCCGCCACCAATGGCCGAGCAATAGGACAGGCCGATTTCCAGCGCCTTGCCGGATGCGTCCTGATCCACCGCCACAAGGCAAGGCACGCCGCCGCCTTTGACATATTCACCGCGCACGGTGTGACCGGGGCCTTTCGGGGCCATCATGATCACATCTACGCCGGGCTTGGGTTCAATCAGGCCGAAATGCACGTTCAGACCATGGGCAAAGGCAATCGCCGCGCCGTCTTTCAGGTTGTCATGCACGTATTTCTTGTAGGTTTCCGCCTGCAACTCATCGGGCATGGTGAACATGATGACATCACACCAGGCCGCCGCCTCGGCAATTTCCATCACCTTCAGGCCTTCACCTTCGGCCTTCTTGGCGCTGGGTGAACCCTCGCGCAAAGCAACGACCACATTCTTGGCACCGCTGTCACGCAGGTTCAGCGCATGGGCGTGGCCCTGGCTGCCATAGCCCAGAATGGCAACGTTCAGGTCTTTGATCAGGTTGATATCGCAATCGCGGTCATAATAAACGCGCATAAATCTCTCCTCGGGTTTGTGTTCTGGGCGCAGGATAGGCAATCAAGCGGCAGGATTCGCACAAAGGCACCTATTCTTTTCCATTTTATATGATAATCATGCTTTGAAATATGTATTTGGTATATTTTCATGCTTAACGACACAGACCGTCGCATCCTGCGCCACTATCAACACGACGCCACGCTGACCCCCGCAGAGCTTGCCGAGCTGGCAGGCGTCACGCCAGCGACCTGCGCGCGGCGTCTCGACAAGATGCACTCTGCCGGACTGATCCGCGCCAATCGTGCGGTGATTGATTGGCGCGCCCTGGGATACGAGGTCGAGGTGTCCTTGCGCATTACGCTGGATAAAACCAATCCGCGGGCCTTCGATGAATTCACGCAAGCCGCGCGCGAGGTTCCCGAGGTCGTGGAAATACAATCCTTCCTTGGCCGCGTGGACACGCGGCTTTCGGTGATCGCCCGCGACATGGCGCACTATCAGGAGATTTATCGCAGCGCCATTCTGACCCTGCCCCATATCTCAGACATCGAGGCTCTGATGCATGTGGCGCGGCTTAAATCAGACGAGGCGCTGCCGTTATGATCGAACTGGACACGACCGACCGGCTGATCCTGCGTGAACTGACCGAGGATGCCACCCAGACCGCATCCGCCATTGGTCGCAAGCTGAACCTCTCCCAACCCGCCACATGGCGGCGCATCCGGCGTCTCTATGACACCGGTGTGATCCGGGGTCAGCGGCTGGATCTGGATCATGAACGGCTGGGCTTTGGCGTGACCGTGTTTCTGGGCGTGAAACTGGCCACCAAGGGCCGCGTCAGCCTTGAGGATTTTGAGCGCGCAGTCTCGGCGATCCCCGAGGTGCAGACCATCGAACATATCCTTGGGCTTTACGACTACCGCCTGCGCGTGGTCGCGCGGGATATCTCGGATTTTGAACGTATTTTGCGCCGCAGGATCATGATGTTGCCGGGCGTGGGCGATGTGGAGGCCAACGTGCTTCTCTCCGAAGAACGCCGCCCCGGACCCATCGGTTGAACGGTATGCGAAAGTAGGCTTTGCCTTGCCCGGGCCTGCGCGCTAACACGGACATAACGCATATAGGAGTCTGCCCCATGTCCGCCCTTCTCGACCATATTGATCCCGACGGCTTGCAGGAATTCTCGGTCGTCTTCACCGATCGTTCCCTGAACCACATGAGCGCATCGTTTCAGCAGGTGATGAACGATATTTCGGGGATGCTAAAGGATGTCTACAAGGCCGATGCGGTCGCCATTGTCCCCGGTGGCGGCAGCTATGGGATGGAGGCGGTCGCGCGCCAGTTCGGCCGCGATGCCCATGCGCTGATCGTACGCAATGGCTGGTTCTCGTACCGCTGGTCGCAGATTTTCGAAGCCGGTCAGTTCACTGCCGGCACCACCGTGTGCATGGCACGCCAGACCGGCAATGGATCGCAAGCGCCCTTCGCCCCTGCCCCGATTGACGAGGTTGTGGCCAAAGTCCTCGAGGCCAGACCCGACGTCGTTTTCGCCCCGCATGTGGAAACCTCCGCTGGTGTCATCCTGCCCGATGACTATGTCAAACAACTGGCCAGCGCGGCACATGATGTGGGCGCGTTGATGGTGCTGGATTGCATCGCCTCGGGCTGTGCATGGGTCGACATGAAGGAAACCGGCGTGGACGTGCTGATCTCAGCCCCGCAAAAGGGCTGGTCGGCGTCCCCCTCTGCCGGGCTGGTAATGATGTCAGACCGCGCAGTTGAACGGTTGGAAAAAACCAACTCGGACAGTTTCGCGATTGATCTGAAAAAATGGCATTCGATCATGCAAGCCTATGAAAATGGCGGCCATGCCTATCACGCCACCATGCCCACCGATGCGCTGCGCGCCTTCCGCGACACGATGGTGGAAACGCGCGACTATGGCTTTGACAAGCTGCGCGATGCGCAATGGGAGCTGGGCAACAGCGTGCGCGCCTATCTGGCAGAGAAAGGCGTGACCTCGGTCGCCGCCGATGGCTTTGGCGCGCCCGGCGTCGTGGTCAGCTATACCACCGATCCCGATATCCAGAATGGCAAGAAATTCGCAGCCCTAGGCATGCAGATCGCCGCCGGTGTGCCACTGGCCTGTGACGAGCCCGAGGATTTCCGCACCTTCCGGCTGGGTCTGTTTGGCCTCGACAAGCTCTACGACGTGCCCGGCACCCTGACCCGGCTGAAAGGGGTGCTTGATCAGGTCCTGTAACAGCTCAAAGCCAACGCGGAGATTTGCAAACAAATGAAGAGCGCCGGATCACCGGCGCTCTCTGAAAGTAATAGTCTCGGCGGCTGCCATCATATTTGCCGCCACGCAGGCAGCACCGCTTGTAACGCCGCCCTGACCCGCAGGGACATGGATCATTCCGTCCCAACTTTTCTTGAAGGTCCACATCGCCCATGCACCGTTCGGTTGCCCGTCTTGACCCGTGTCTCGGACGGGAAGGATCGGCGACGTTTAGATGTGACCTCGAAAGGAGGGACGATCTTCGGGTTTGATACGCTTTGCCATAACAACCTCCATCAGCTTTAGAACAAGACGGCCCTCTTAGCCGCGGATGTCTGCATAAATCAAGTGTACTCACTGAAAGCTTATGTTGCTGTCCTCTTCCAGCCCGATGCGCAAGGTAAGTGCAATCACACCAACGCTGATGAACAGCCATAGCCCACCCCATAACAGTGTCGGCCCGGCAAATTCCTCGGCCAGCATCCGTGCATCTGATCGCAGGTGGCTTCGCGCAATCGTGTCGCTGAATATATCAAGCGGCACGTAAATCATGCTGGCCAGACCAATCACCCGCAGTATCAGGTCGTTGATTTCACGTCGTAAAAACCATGCGGACGTCAAAAGCAATGCGGCAGACGCCAACCCGAAACCAAGGGCAAACCAATCGCGGATATAGGCCGCTGTTGCCCACAGCAAGGTCAGCCCCAACAGCCCGACCACCGCCTTGTCCGCCTTGGTGCGGATCGCAAAGACAAACAGCGCCACGCCGATCAGCAATGATCCCAAATACCCGGCACTCAGCGCGATAAATCGGCTTCCTCCGCGCGAGGTGACCAACCCGCCCTGCTGGGGATCAATTGTCAGGCTCAATACCTCACCACCCGTCAAAACAGTGGCGATCACATGGCCCAGCTCGTGCAGAAACACGATCAGGATTTTCAGCGGGGCCACCACGGGCGTCTGCCAAAGGGCCGCGATCAGCGCGGTCAGGGCCAACAGTTGCCAATGGCCTTTCAGAAACGTCACTTAACGCACGCCCAGACCCAGCTGCATCAAGGTCTTGCGCACCGGAGCAAGCGAGTAAATCGCGTTCAGCCCCATCGCGCGGGCATCCCGCAAAGGCTGCGCCCGCATCATTGAAGCCCGGTTCAACAGGTCAATGCCGGCCACCCGCGCCTTGACCTCGGTATGACGCTTGCGAGCATAGGCGGCCAGCATCGTGCGATCGCCCAGCTGCGCGGGGTTCGCCTGCGCCAGTTCCAGCAGCACACGCATGTCACCCAGGGACATGTTCAGCCCCTGCGCCCCGATGGGCGGCACCACATGCGCAGCTTCGGCGACCAGCGCGACACGCTCGCCATACATCTCATCAGCCACCTGGCTGATGATGGGCCAGACTGTCATGCGCGAGGCCAGCGTGAGCGGGCCGAACAACAGGCAAGAGCGTTCATTCATCGCCGCCTCAAATTCCTCTTTCGGCAATTTGGAAAGGCGCAGCGCCTCGGGCCCTTCTTCCATCCAGACAATCGCCGAACTGGGCCGCCCTTCGTAATCAGGCAGCGGCACCAATGTGAAAGGTCCGCCCGAGCGGTGGATCTCGGTGGACACGTTCTGATGTGGGATCGGGTGGGTGACGGCAAAGGCCAGTGCCTTTTGGCCATAGCGCGTCGTTTTCACATCGACGCCCACCGCTTCGCGCACCGGGGAATTGCGCCCATCCGCAGCAATCACCAGACGACAGTTGGCACGGGTACCATCCGACAATCCCACCTTCGCCTCGGCCTCGCGGGTAAACACTGATTTGGTGCCCACACCCGGGCGGAAATCGACAGTATCTAGGCCTTGCAAATGCGCCACCATTTCACGGCGCAACAGCCAATTGGGCAGGTTCCAGCCGAAGGGAAGATCAGAGATATCGGCGGCATCAAATTCTTTGACCACACGAGGTTCGGCCACCTTGCCGCCCGCGTCGACGATCCGCATGATCTGCAAGTCCGAGGCATGCGGGGCGAGACGTTCCCACAACCCACACTGGTCAAGCAAGTCCCTGGCCGGTTGCAAAAACGCCGTGCTGCGAAGATCGGACCCAGCCGTGTCACGTTCGGTCACTGGCGGCGCGGGATCAACGCAAATCACGGAAAACCCCGCATGTCCGAACAGTGCCGCCGCAGTCAGCCCGGCAACACCGCCGCCGGACACCACGATATCAACATTTGCATCTGTCATGCCTTCCCCTTTGCGCGGGGCAGCTTGCTACCCCAATGTAATCCGCACCAGTGTCGCAAAAATCACCGGTACTGCCAGAACCGCAGGGATATAGAGCCCCGGAATGCCGAACAGCGCCACGCTGGTGGCCCATCCTGCCATGATCAGTGCGGCAACAAGGTAGTAAGGCCATGACGCCTGCTCCTCGGCGGTGGTGATGTGCAGTTCTGCCTCTGTGGCATATCCCTGTTGGTCAAACGGCATTTTGCTCTCCTTGTTCGCGCGTTACAAGGGGCAGATATGGTTGAGCGGCCCGATCAAAAGGCACATTTCGCCGCAGCGCGTCAGACTGTCACAAGAGCCGCGCCAGAAACCCGGTCAGGTCGTCAGTGTGGTGATGAATGTGGTCGGCGTCATGCGGCTCGGGGGCGACATGCACGGTGCGCATCCCCATCTGGTGCGGCGCGGCCAGATTGCGCGGTTCATCCTCGAACATGGCGGCGGTGTGCGGGCGCACCCCATCCGTTTCAAACACTGCATCAAAGGCTTCCCGCTCGGGTTTGGGGCGAAAACCGGCATGTTCGACGCCGTAAACCGCATCCATCACATTACCCAATCCCCGCGCCTCAAGCACACGTTGGGCATAGGGCGCGGTGCCGTTGGTATAGACGATCTTGCGCCCTGGAAGCGCGCGGATATGCGCCTCAAGCTCGGGTTCGGGTTCCAGATCGGCCATCGAAATCTTGTGCACATGGGTCAGGTAAGGCCCCGGGTCCACATCGTGCTCGCGCATCAGCCCGGCCAGGGTGGTGCCATGTTCGGCCCAATACTTCTGACGAAGGTGATCGGCCTCGGCGCGCTCGACGCCAAGCGCGTCCATGACATATTGGGTCATGCGCACTTCAATCTGGTCGAAAAGGCGCACTTGTGGCGGATAAAGCGTATTGTCCAGATCAAAGACCCAAGTGTCGACATGGCTGAAGAGTGATTTTGGCATGCGGCAAAGAGTAGCCTCTTACGCACGACGGGCAAGGGTTGATTGTCCGTTGCCTTGGCGTCTAGGCTGGAACATCAGATTTCAGATGGACACGTTTATGAAACCGCCCCAAACCGACGCCTACTCGCTGATCCTCGATGCCATCGATATGGGCCTCTACAAGCCCGGCGACCGTTTGGTCGAAAGCGATCTGGCGGATCAGTTCGGCGTATCCCGCACCCCCATTCGCGAGGCGCTGCAACGGCTTGAAACCCAATCCCTGCTCACCCGGGACGGACGCAGTCTGATCGTGTCCTCACTGGATCACAACCAGCTGGCCGAACTTTATGTCGTGCGCGCCGAACTGGAAGGGCTGGCCGCCAACCTGGCCGCGCGTCACGCTACGGAAGAAGAGGTGCGCGTCCTGCGCGATATGGTCGAAGGGGATCAGGCCTTGTTGGGAGACCCCAAGGCGATGTCACGGGCCAACCGCCGCTTTCACAAGCAAATCCACCTGGCGTCGCATAACCGCTATCTGGTGCAGCAACTTGATCTGGTACACCGCTCGATGGCGCTGATGGCGACCACGTCACTGGCCGCTGAGGGGCGCGGCGAAGATGCGCTGGCCGAGCATCACAGCATCGTTGATGCCATCGAGGCTCGCGACGGTGAGGCCGCAGGAGACGCCCTGCGCGCCCATATTTCAAAGGCGTTCGTGACGCGGCTTAAACTCGATAGCGGAGAGATCAATAGCACCGTCTGACGACCGCGTTGGCGACGTTGGGTGCACAAGGCCAAGTGATAGCCCATGTGCTGTCTTATCCCAAAAAAATGGCTTAAAAACCAATTCGTACAATGCCTTATACGCCGCAATTGCGCCCAGCGGCGTGTAAAAATGCATCGTGGGCGCCCAGGCCATAAGGTTTTTGTGGCGTGATCCTGAAACTGCCGAGATGTGGATGGTGATATTGATCACCTCGATCATCAGGAACAGGCTGCCCACCAACACCAACACATGGCGCGAGAGCACCGCATCCATCGGATGGGGCAATCCCAACAGCACAAGCCAGAAGGACCACAGGAACGGGGCCAGTATGAATTGCGACAAGGCGGTTACGAAATGGGCTTGGAACCCCCAAAACTTCCACGCACCCAATTGTCGATGCAGTTGCACCGGGTTGCGCATATGCACCAGATAGGTGGTCATGTACCCCTTTAACCATCGAGACCGTTGCTTAATCCATGGCCAGAACCGGCAATTGGCCTCTTCTTCAGTCACCGTATTGATCATCTCGGTGCGATAGCCGTGCCGCGCAAGGCGGAAGCCCAGATCGGCATCTTCGGTGACGTTATGGGCGTCCCAGCCGCCCAGTTCTTCCAACACTTCGCGGCGGAAGTAGAGTGTCGTGCCCCCCAGCGGAATGGCAAATCCCAGACGCGCCATCCCCGGCATCATCAGGCGGAACCAGGTGGCATATTCGATGGTGAAACACCGCGCCAGCCAGTTCTGCGTGGGATTGTAATAATCCAGAATGCCTTGCAAACACGCAACCTCGGGAGCGGCGTTTTGAAACCGGCGTGCGATGACGGTGATCTGATCGGGATCAGGCGCATCCTCTGCATCGAAAATACCGATGATATCGCCCTCGCAGAAATCCAGCGCATAATTCATCGCGCGCGGCTTGGTGCGGGGTTTGCCATCGGGCACGACAACCGGACGGATCCAGCTTGGCAAATCGATTTCCGCCAGCGTTTCCTGGGTCAGCGTGTCTTCCTCTTCCAGCACCAGGATCACATCCAGAAGGCATTTGGGATAGGTCAGCCGACTGAGCCGGGCAATCAGGGCGTGCAGAATCTCTTTCTCGCGAAACAGCGGTACAAGGATCGATACTTTGGGTAAGGGATCCTTCTTGGTGCCCCCCGACGCCACTTCAGGGTCGCTTGCCGACAGGCTTGCAACGAAAGCCGCCGTTTTCATCCCCGCCGTCACGATCAGTGTGAACATCGCCCAAAACACGAAAAGCGAGAAGACGGCCGTCGGAAACGCCAGTGTCACGGCGCATAACACCCCCAGCGAGCCAACAGTCAACATCAGCCGGCGGTTCAGCCGCCCTCCCCAGGTGCGACAGCTTTCCGCCTCCGGAACACGTTCCTGAGCGGCCAATGTCAGGTCCGGGCGGAATTCTTCTGCGACACGCGCCTGAATGGCATCGCGCGGGGCCAGCACCCTTTGCGCGCCCGCCATATCGAAGGGCCAGTCGATATTGGCCGCGCGAAGGTGGTCGGCATTCGACGTCACGACGATCGGTCGCTGATAGCTGTCCTGAAGCGGAACAAAACCATGGCGCAACATTAGGCGCGGGTCCAACCGATCACTGGCCAGCGGTGCATTTGCAACTTCTTCTGCATCCAACTGCTTGGTGCGCAACCGACGGGCATGGGCGGCCAGCAAATCATGTTCGTTGGCCAGCCCCTCGGCACTGAGAATCCGATCGAGCGAAGTGTCACAATGACGTTGCACCATCTGCGCCAACAGCGCATCAGATTTGGTGATTGTGCCCGAGCGCACCAACTCTTCCCCAACAGAGCTGTCCATTTCGGCGCGGGCGAATGTCTGCGCCCCCAACTGGCGCAGTTCTGAAATCCCCATAGTCCTGTTACCCTTCGGTATTCCCTAACAGGACGAATGTGACCGCGCTTGGTTAACAGGCAGTAAACAAGGGATTAACGAAAGGTTAACTCCAGGCGGCGTCAGCCCGCCATCGAGGCCGCGAACCGTTCAAACAGGTAGAAACTGTCCTGCGGTCCGGGGCTCGCTTCGGGGTGGTGTTGCACGGAAAAGACCGGGCGGTCTTTCATGCGGATACCACAGTTCGATCCATCGAACAGCGAGACATGTGTCTCTACAACCGCGTCTGGCAAGGTTTGACTATCCACCGCAAACCCGTGATTCATGGAGGTAATTTCGACTTTACCGGTATCGAGATCCTTAACCGGGTGGTTGGCACCGTGATGGCCGTGATTCATCTTGATCGTCTGGGCACCCAAAGCCAGCGCCAGCATTTGATGCCCCAGGCAAATGCCAAAGACCGGCAGATCACGCTCCAAAATACCTTGGATCATCGGCACCGCGTATTCACCAGTTGCCGCAGGGTCACCCGGCCCGTTTGACAGGAAAACGCCGTCAGGGTCATGGGCCAGAACCTCGTCCGCCGTCGCTGTCGCGGGCAAAACGGTCACCTCGCAGCCCGCCGAGGCGAGGCAGCGCAGGATGTTGCGCTTGGCGCCGTAATCCACGGCCACGACCTTGTGCTTGACCTCGGTCTGGCGGGTATACCCCTCGGGCCAGGCCCACCGCATTTCATCCCAGCGATAGCTTTGCGCACAGGTGACCCGCTTGGCCAGATCAAGACCTTCCAGACCGACGAATCCTCGCGCTTTCTCAACCAAAGCAGCAACATCGAACTTGCCCTCAGGATCATGGGCCAGCGCCACATGCGGCGCACCCTGCTGGCGGATCGCACGGGTCAGACGGCGTGTATCCACCCCGCCAATCGCAATGCGCCCGCGCCGGGCCAGCCAATCAGCCAGCCGTTCGGTCGCGCGCCAGTTGGAAGGCTCGGTCGGGTCCCATTTGACCACCATGCCATCGGCCACCGGATCGGCGGTTTCATCGTCATCCGGGTTCACCCCGACATTGCCGATATGGGGAAAGGTGAAGGTGACGATCTGCCCGGCATAGCTGGGATCGGTCATGATCTCCTGGTATCCGGTCATGGCGGTGTTAAAACACAGCTCGGCCGTGGTCTGTCCGGTGGCACCAAAGCCCTTGCCGTAGAAAATGGTTCCGTCCGCCAGCGCCAGACAGGCCGTCGGATGGGGAGTGGAGGCATCAGCCATATCGGGAATCTCCGGGGTGCAAACTGGCGCGAACCTAATGGGTTTCGCATCCGTGTTGAAGCCCCTTTTCAGCGCAAGTAGCGCGAAACCTGAATTCCCGATGCCAAGCGCGTAATCTAGTCATCTCGCTGGAATTGACGCACGGTCAGACATGTTGCAATGGTTGCCTCAGCCCCCAACTTCTAATAACGTCCGGAATTCGTGATAACCGTAGGGATGAACGGTATGAATTTGCGAGAGCAGGTAAACACGGCCCTCAAACAGGCCATGCGAGACAAAGACAGCGACCGTTTGGGCACCTTGCGCCTGATCAGCGCTGCGATCAAAGATCAGGACATCGCCGCGCGCGGAAATGGGTCTGATGCGGGCGTCGGCGACCCTGAAATCCTGCAGATCCTTGGCAAGATGACCAAGCAGCGCAATGAAAGCGTACGCGCCTATGAAGAGGCCGGCCGGATTGACCTTGCCGAGCGGGAGCAACAGGAAATCAAGGTGATCGAAGAATTCCTGCCCCGCCAGCTGAGCGATGAGGAAGTGGCCGAGGCCGTGAGCGAAGCGATCTCGCAAACCGGGGCGGATTCGATCCGGGACATGGGCAAGGTCATGGGCAAGCTGAAAGAAAACTATACCGGCCAGATGGATTTTGGTGCGGTTGGCCCAATGGTCAAAGACAAGCTGTGTAACGCCTGATATGGCCTATTCGGGCGCGGAGACCCGTGCCCGAACCTCGCGGATCGCATCGGCCAGTTCGCCATAAAGGGCTTTGCGTTCGTCCTCGGATAAGAACGCACCAATCTCGACCTCGCGCCCCTTGCCGGCCAGGGTGACGTAGTATTCTACCGGGCCGCCCTTGGGGTGCATGTTCACCTGTGTCCAATAACTGTTGCAATCCCATTCCTGCGTGTCACCTCGCGGATTGGTGCGCAGCAGATGCACGGTATCGTCGCTGATCGTCAGGGCCTCGTGCAGGCGGGCCGATTGGTAGGATTTCTCCAAACCAAACCACACACCCGCAAACGTCAGCATCATGAACGGCAACAGGCCCCACAGCACCATTGTGCCCAGCACCGGATAAAGCGGCAACAGGATCAATACGAAAGTGATGCTGATAAAAAGCGCAAAGCCCCGTCGGGACAGGGACCGATGCGGCCACAGCTCAAGCCGGCGGATATCGGGTTCAGGAACGGAATCGGACCAAGCGTAGGGCATACCAGAAGTTTAGCGCGTTGGGTCTGTGGGGAAAGAGGGGTTTTGACCAACGCGCAATATGCGCCTCATCTCTGGCAATGACAGAGATCCGGCGGCCGGAACCATTCAACAGACAGCAGCAGCGGGCCGCCGTCAGCGCCCATCTCGGGCAAACGCCGCCGCTGTCCACATGGTGCTCCTAAGGCGCAGCTTAGTTCGAAGACACCCGATACGACTGACGATAGAAGTGGTGATACCCAATCGTCGCCGTGCGCGGATAGGTACGTGCCCAACGCGGGTTCACACTTTTCGTGTGATAATGCGTGGCCCCTTTGGTCAACGAGCGCTCGCCGCCGTTGACCATCAGATTGGCCACACGACCCACCTGATCAAAGGCACGCGGTTCGGCGATCACCTCTTTGTGGCCATCACAGGTATAGGTGAACTGGCACTGGTACTTGCGGCCCGTCCCCTGATGGATCACACCACACACGCTGTCCGGATAGTTGTTGCTGTCGACGCGGTTCATGATCACTTCGGCCACCGCGAACTGCCCCTTCAGGCTTTCGCCGCGGGCTTCGAAATAAAGCGCCTCGGCCAGACAGCGCCATTGCGCGTCCCCTTTGGCAACGCTGTTGTTGACCAGCCAGTCGCGTGAATAGTTGACCTCGGTTTCGGGCCGCTGAAACAGGGCCGAGCGTTTCTCGGCCGACAGTGCTTTCAAAGCGCGCGATTCCTGATCCACCAATTTCTTCGACGGTGTCTCGGCCATCGCAGACCCGGTCATCAGCACCAAGGCGCTGAGTGCAATACGTAACATGAGTTTTCCCCAGTCCAAAACGGGGTTGCCCCCGGAAACATCCGGGCGCTCTAACGGATATGGCCCCTCAGGTCCACCCTGCGGGATGGCATGCGCGAGAGTTGGCCAACTATTACAAGAGGGTCTTTGGCCGATCTTGCGGTTTTGGCCGAGGCCCCTACCCGATCTTGTCTTTCACCGCCAGCTGTGCGGCAGCAAGTCGCGCCACCGGAACCCGGAAGGGAGAGCAGGACACGTAGTCAAACCCCGCCGCGCGGCAAAATGCGATTGATTCGGGGTTACCGCCATGTTCACCACAAATCGACAACATCACGTCGTTATTGGCGGCCCGCCCCCGCTCGGCCCCCAGGCTCAGCAATTCGCCGACACCTTCGGTATCCAACGAGTGAAACGGGTCTTCGGGAAAGACGCCCTGACGGACATATTCGCTCATGAACTTGCCCGCGTCATCGCGTGAAAGCCCATAGGCCATCTGCGTCAGGTCATTGGTGCCAAAGCTGAGGAACGACACCAGCGGGGCAATATCCCCGGTCCGCAATGCTGCACGAGGGGTTTCAACCATAACGCCCAGGCGATAGCTGAAATCGCTGCCGGTCTCATTGCGCACCGCTGTGGCCACGCCATCGACTTGCGCCTTGATCAACTCGACCTCGCGCTTAGCGCTGACCAGCGGGATCATGATTTCAGGCACCACCGGATCACCCTCAAGGCTGGCGGCGACCGTGGCCTCGAAAATCGCGCGCGCCTGCATGTCGTAAATCTCGGGGATCGCAATTCCAAGGCGCACGCCGCGCATACCCAGCATCGGGTTGTATTCGCTAAGCGCTTCAATCCGGCGCGTCACGTCCGATAGCGGCAGATCCAGCGCCTCGGCCAGCTGCAATTGGCCGCGCCGTTCGGTGGGCAGGAATTCGTGCAAGGGCGGATCAAACAGGCGGATGCAAACGGGCTGACCCTGCATGATGCGGAAGAGGTCGATGAAATCCGCCCGCTGGATCGGCAGGAGTACCTCAAGAACAGCGGCGCGATCTTCGCTTGTATCTGCGAAAATCATCTCGCGCATGATGGTCAGCCGATCATCTTCAAAGAACATGTGCTCGGTCCGGCACAGCCCGATGCCCTGTGCCTTGAACCCACGCGCCATCTCGGCATCTGCGGGCGTGTCGGCATTGGCGCGCACCGCGATGTCGCGGATATCGTCGGCCCAACGCATCAGGGTCTTGAGCGACTCTTCGCGCGCGGATTCCAGCAGGGGTGCCTGCCCGGCCAGAACCTCGCCACTGGTGCCATCAATGGTGATCACGTCTCCGGACTTCACCACGCGTCCGTCCGGCATCACGATCCGCTTCTTGCGCGGCTGCAACCGGATTCCGGTCACCCCCACCACGCAAGGCAGGCCCATACCGCGGCCAATCACGGCAGCATGGCTGGTCATCCCGCCCCGTTCAGTCAGAACCCCGGCGGCAGCATGCATACCGCGAATGTCCTCGGGGCTGGTCTCGCGACGCACAAGGATGCAACGCTCGTCCCGCGCCTCGCCAGCCTGCGCTTCAGCCGCGGAAAAGACGACCTTTCCGTAGGCAGCGCCGGGGCTGGCGGCAATACCACGCGCCAGAATATCGCGCGGCGCTTCGGGATCAACCTGCCGGTGCAGCAATTCGTTCAGCGCGCGGGGCTCGATCCGCATCAAAGCCTCTTCGCGCGAGATGATTTTGTCCTCGGCCAAGGCGACCGCGATGCTGACCGCTGCGCGGGCATTGCGCGCCACGCGCACCCCATCCAGCAGGAAGACCTTGCCATCCTCGATGGTGAATTCCGACTGCATCTCTTCGCGCAATTTCTCCCGCATCAACGCGGTGTGGGCTTTCAGCTCGGCAAAGGCCTCGGGGGCAAGTTCTTCCAAGGATGGCCCGCGCGGATCACGCTCCAAAAACAGTGCGCCCTGATCCTGGCTGAGCGCGTCGCGACCCTGCGATTGCGACAGGTAGCGCCCGGTGATCTTGCGTTCGCCGCTTTCGCTGTTGACCAGTTGCATCACGCCCGAGCCGCATTCGCCTGTGCCCAGACCCAGCGCCAATTCCTGCACCACTAGCCCCAAACCTGCATCCGCCGGGGCGCCCTTGGCCTGACGCAGCAGCCGGGCGGTGGTGCCCTCCCATGCGCGCGCCATCGAGCGCAGAACCTCCAACAGTTGGGTCGCGGTTTCCTGCGGAAACCCCTCGTCGGTTTCCTCCTCATAAGCGTGCAGCGCCTGGGATATTGCGGTGACCGGATCGTCCGAAACGTCCTCAAAAACGTCCGGGTCCAGACGTGCGACATGAATGGCATAGGATTGCACAAAACGCAGGTAGAGGGCAGCAGCGGCCGACTTGCCAATCTGGTCAGACAACTCGACATAGCGCGCATCGTTCATGCCGATATTCAGAATGGCCCCTGGCCCGCCCCAATCGGGGTCTTCGGAAGAAGGGCGCACACATAACAAGCGGGTATCGTCCAGCGGCTCAAGCAACGTCGACACATCGCGGATTTCTCCAGCTGCCAATCGGTGCACGGCGTTAAAGGCCAGTGCAATCGTGCGTGGCACCGGCAAATCAAGCCGCACAAGGCGTTGCAGGCATTTCGCCCGCCCACCATGGGTGTTGGCCGACATCTCCGCATCTGCGGTGATCAGCGTGTAATCTCTGTCGTTTTTCTGCACCGCAGCACCTTCACTCTGTCAGTGCAGCATACGCCCGAAAGCGGGCAAGGCAAGGGTGGTGTTGTCAGGCGGGACTGTCAGTGGGGGATGCGACGAGCGATGATTAGCCTGCCACCACCAGCACCAGAATGCTGGCGGTCAATAACCCGATCCCCCATAACTCACGCCGCGTGATGGTTTCTTTGAAAAACATCACCGAGGCCATCATCGAAAAAATCACCTCGATCTGTCCCACGGCAAACACATAGGCGGCGTTTTGCAGGGTGAAGGCCGTGAACCAGCTCCAACTGCCTGCCACGCTTGTCAGCCCCATCCATACCGCCACGCGGCGCGACGCCCAGACCGCGCTCAGCTGCCCCGGTTCCCGCCAGCGCAGCCAAAGCGACATGGCGATGGTCTGGGACAGGGTCACCGCCGAGACGGCAATCGCCGCGCGCAGGAATACATCATCGCTGGCCACTTCCAATGTTGCACCGCGATAGGTGACCGCGGACACCGCGAAAAACGCGCCCGAAGCCAGCCCCAATCCGGCTGCGCGATTGATCAGCCGCCGCCACCAGCGCGCGCCAGAGGCAGGTGGATCGCTCAGCACCAACACCCCGGCCAGGCCGATGATAATCGCGACCATACCCGGCAGGCTGACCCGGTCCCCCAGGATCACGAAGCCGACAATCGCCGTCTGGATCACTTCGGTTTTCTTGAAGGTGATACCCACCGCAAAATTGCGCGTGGCAAAAAGCAAAACAACAAAGAAGGTCGCCAAAATCTGTGCCAGCCCCCCAGCCAGCACGTAAATCCAGAATAGGCTGCCCAGTTCCGGAAAGCCCACGCCCCGCCAAACCAGATACCCACATGCCACAACAAAGGCGAAAGGCGCGGCATAGAAAAACCGCGCGAACGTCGCCCCTAAAGGCGAAAGCGGCCCCATGCTGAGCGATTTCTGCAGCATGAAGCGCAGCGTCTGAAACGCCGCCGCCGCGATTGAGAGGATGATCCAGAACTCCATATCTGCCCTCATGCCCCTGTTTCAGGGCAAAGGCCAGATACGGTTTATTCAGCCGGGATTTTCACTTCGGCATTTTCGGGCAACGGCCCTTCAGCCATTAAAGGATGAGGCACCGGGTCTTTCGCGCGCAGGAAATGCTTGCGGAAGATCTCGGCGTATGAGCGATAGTAATAACCATCATTGCGCGACAGATATTTTTCACGGTTGTTGCGGAACATCCGGGGCAGATCATACCACGCGACCTTGGGATGCATGTGGTGTACCACGTGGTAGTTGTTGTTCAGAAACAGCAGGGCAAAGAACCCGGTATCTTCGATCACCACGGTACGGCCACTGGCGCGTTCATGTGCACGGTGTTCCAGAAAGGTGCGGATCTTGATCAGCGACCAGGCCATGTAGGCCGCGATCAGATAAGCCCAGAAAGGTATTGGTGACAGCACGACCCAGGCCAGCACCAACGCAACACCCGGCAGATGCAGCAACCACGCCAAACGCACCGCGCCGTCACCTTGCCGGATAAGCCGCAGATCGTCGCGCACCAATGAATAGACGCCCAACGCAGGCCCCAGCAGCATCCGCCCCGCGAGCGTGTTGTGGACCCGCAGCATCACCTGCACCCAGCGTGGCAAAAGAACCCAGACCGCCGGGTCCTGAAAATTGCTTTCCGGGTCATCGTATGGATCGGTCAGGCGGCTGTCGACGTGATGTGCCAGGTGCAAATCGCGAAAGCGGCGAAACGGCACGAACAGCCCGAGGCAGGGCAGCATGATGGCCTCGTTCGCGATCTCACTGCGGAAGGGGTGGCCATGCACCATTTCGTGTGTCAGCGAGGAATGCAGCCCGATCATCACCACGGTGATAACAAATCCCAGCGGTGCCCAAAGCGCGAACAGCCAGGTCGTGCCAAGCGCCCAAAGCGCATAACAGGCCCCAAGCAGGGCCAGCGTTTTCCACTCCACGCGCGACTTATCCATGCTGGCGCCCCCAGTGGATGCGAGCCCAGATACGCTCGTAGGCAAAATACATGCTCAGCCCGAGCGCGGTGTTGATCAGGGCAATCGTACCGCCGATCATCGCCGAGCCGGTCATGATCAGCCCGACAAGGCTCATCATCGCCAAGCCAATGGCGTTCCAGACCACCGCCTTCACCAATGTTCGTTTTTGAGAGTCCATTCCTGTTCCCCAACAGAGTGTTCACAAACCTGTTACGTCAGAAAATGGCAGCAGAGAATTCAGGAAATAGTTAACATTCTTCTGCATATGTGATTTAATTCAACATATGATGGATAAAACCGACAAACGCGACCGATCACACTTGTTTCGCACCCGTCTGGGCGAAGCAATGCGTGACCGGGGCACCAGCCAGAGCGCGCTGGCCCGGTCCGTGGGGGTGGATCGGTCGACCATTTCACAATTGCTGAAAGGCGACACCGCGCGCCTGCCCAATGCACAGGTCGTGGGCGAATGCGCCGCCAGCCTTGGGGTGTCGGCCGATTGGCTTTTGGGCCTCACCGACCGACCCGAAACCGCGGCCGATATTCTGGCCAACTCCCTGTCGCTGACCCAGGCCCCCCGCGCCCTGGTGGATGAACAAATCTTCCAGTGGCACAAAGAGGCAGCTGGCTACAAGATCCGCCATGTGCCTGCCGGGCTGCCCGACATGCTGAAAACACGCGCCATGTTGAAATGGGAATATGCACCGCATCTGGGCCGCTCGATTGACCAGGCAATCGGGGCCTCCGAGGATCGGCTGGCCTGGATGCGCAACACCCAGTCAGATTACGAGATCGCCCTGCCCCTTTTCGAGATTTTCTCGTTCGTGCGCGGTGAAGGCTATTACTCGGGTCTTCCCTATGATGTGCGCGCTGAACAGGTCGGGCAATTGCTGTCCCTGACCGAGCAGCTTTACCCCCGTTTGCGCCTGTACCTGTATGACGCACGCGCGATCTTCTCGGCCCCGGTCACGATCTTTGGTCCCCTTCTTGGCGTGCTCTATATCGGGCGCAATTACATGGCGTTTCGTGATACGGAGCGGGTGCAGGCCCTGACCGGCCATTTCGACTATCTGGTGCGCGAGGCGCATGTCTCGGCGCGCGCCCTGCCCGATCACATCCGGACCTTGTGGGCCGAGGTTTCAGACGACTCAAGCTAGATTGCCTTGGGTCCTTTTAAAGGCAACAAAAACGTATCTGATGAGACGGATTTTTGAAAGGCAAAGCAGCAAATGAAACTGGAATTTCATCACATCAACTTCGTGTCCGACGATGTGGACCGCATGCATGATTTCTACACCAGGGTGTTGGGGCTGGATGACATGCCACAACAGGAGTTTCCGCGCACCGAAGCGCGCGAGGGAAAGGGCTTTGACGGCAAAATCCGGTTTGCCACGGACGGTGCCATGCAAATGCACTTGGCCGAGCGCGCTTTTGATGTCGCTTTCAAGAACGCTCAGGTCATCAATCCGGTTGAGCGCGGACATATTGCCTTTCGGACCGACGATCTCGACGCGTTTCTGAAGCTGCTTGACGAACAGGGCATTCCATATTCCGACTACGGCACAGCCTTTGCCAAGGAATGGCACCAGGTGTTTTTCCATGATCCAGAAGGCAACGTCATTGAAGTTCACCAGCAGGTTGCTGATTTAAAGTAGGCTTGGCTGTGGAAACAGCCGCTAAACCTCTTTGAACCGCCCATCCCGGAACTCCTCGGCAGAGCGAACCCAAACAACCCCCTCGACATCGTCGTAGATCACCACCGGGTTTCGCGTGGCTTCGCAGATGCCTTCCGAGAGAACACGGTAGAGACTGCCCTTCTTGTGCCTGTGCGTGGGTGCCCATGCCGCATGCGGATCGCCCACGGGAAACCTGTTTGCGGGTTTGTCGGATGTCTCTGGGTCTGAGTGGGGTAAGAGGTTTCCAAGCAGCCGCGCGGATATCGACTTTAACAGACGTGTCATTTGCTCAGACCGATAATATGGATCCGGTTATCGGGTTGGGGCGAAACGTTGTGCATCCTTTGCAGCCGCTCTCATAGGCTTTCATATAAACGTGTTCGAATTGCTCGAACGTAATGTCTTCCGGGCAGTTCACCGTTTTCGAGATGGCGCTGTCAACCCAGGCCTGCGCAGCGGCTTGCATTGCGACATGCTCGTGCGGGTCAAGCTCCATCGCCGTGACCATCGCGTCAGGCAGGTCGGCATCCGGCCCAAAGAGCTGCCGGTAAAGCCACACGGCGTAATCCTCGACATTCTGGATCGTCTTGGACCCGTCCGCCTTGGTGAATGCCCTTTTGTAAGAGATCGCAAAGACAGGTTCGATCCCGGACGAGACATTTCCGGCATACATCGACGTTGTCCCGGTCGGCGCAACGGTGGTCAGCAACCCGTTACGTAAACCATGCCGCATGATCGCCTGACGCACCTCAGGGTCAAGCTTCTGAATGGTCGCGTGTTTCTGATGGCGTGTGCGATCATAGAGCGGGAAGGCCCCGCGCTCGGCAGCCAGGTTCGCAGAGGCCAGGTAAGCAGCATTCTGAAGCGTTCGCATCCAGCGCGAGACATGTTTGGCGGCCTCATCGGATCCGTAACGCACCCCAAGCATGATCAAAGCATCGGCAAGACCCGTCACCCCGACCCCGATGCGCCGTTTGCCTTTCGCTTCCTGTTCCTGTTCGTGGACTGCAAATTCCGAGATATCAATCGCGTTGTCCAACATGCGCACGGCAATTGCGGCCAAACGCCTGAGCTCATCCAAATCCAGTGCTGCAGCGGGCTGAAAAGGCGCATGGACCAGCCGGGCAAGGTTGATCGAGGCCAGGGGACAGGTGCCATTTGGTGGCAAGGGTTGTTCGGCACAGGAATTCGTCGAGGAGATCTCTTCGAGGTAATTGAGAGGATTGAGGGCGTTGATGCGATCAATGAACAGAACGCCCGGCTCTGCGGATTCATAGCTCTTGCGCAGGATCATTTGCCACAGCTCCCGCGCCTTCACTGTGCGCACGCACCAGCCATTCCAGATCAGATCCCAATCTTCATCCTTGTGCACTGCCTCCATGAAGGGGTCGGTGACCAAAACGGATACGTTGAAGTTCCGCAATCTCGTCGAGTCTTCCTTGGCGGTGATAAAGGCTTCGATATCCGGGTGATCACAGCGCAGGGTGGCCATCATGGCACCGCGCCCCATGCCCGAAAGAACCATTTTGCAAACCGCGTCGCAGATTTCCATCGCGGCCAACGGGCCTGCCGCGGCACAATCCAGCCCTTTGACATAGCCGCCTTTCGGGCGCACGGTCGAAAAGTCAAACCCGATCCCGCCGCCCATCTTCATGGTCAGGGCGGCCTGTTTGGCCGTATCCATAATCCCCTCGACGGAATCCGGAATTGTGCGCATGACAAAGGTGTTCGAAAGCGTCACATGACGCGCCGTCCCGCAGCCCGACAAAATCCGACCTCCCGGCAAAAGCCGATAGCTGGACATCGCATCATAGAACTGTGCTTCGATTGCCGCGCGCTTGTCCGGTGTCTCGGCGGCGGCGAGACCCTGCGCGACACGTTTCCATGTGTGCGCCACGTGTTGATCGATGATCCGCCCCTTGGACCGGTATTGATATTTTGAACGCCAGATACGTCGCGCCACGGGGTTCTCGACGGTGGTATCTTTCAGGTAAGGGCGTGTTTCCAGTTGCATTTTCCGACCTCCGTCATTCAAAAAACGACTAACCTAAGATTTGATTCAATGTGTTAACAACGCATAGGAATTTGAAGATATGGTTAACGACGATAGGTGGTCGCCCTTGCGGCCCCGACGTCTTTGGCATGCGGCATCTACCACGGCGCTCAGCGCCGCAGATCAGCTTGCAACCTTGGTCAATTTGAGTGCCGCCGCCCTGCCCGATTTCGGCACGACACTCCCGTTCCTCTTCGGCAGTCCCATGAAGGCGCTGCTTTCTGCGCGCTGCAAAGCACCGGACTTCGGGCCCGTCTTTTTGACTATTTAGGAAGAATTGTCCGGATCTTCCTGTTTCGGAAAGCACGCAGATTCAGCGCCGTTTTACCCTTTCTAAATAGAGTGACCGTCGATGACACATGACCAAAGGGTATTCTCATGATCAAACTTTTCGCCTGCCTTGGTTCCGGCAATTGTTTCAAGCCGTGGCTTGCGCTTCACCAACTCCAGATACCGTTCGACCTACAACTGGTTGACGTACTGGCCGGTGAACAGCGGTCCGACTGGTATACCGACATCAACCCGAATGGCGTTGTGCCCTTCATGGTGACTGAGGATGGACGGTATATCGGGGAAAGCAACGCGATGCTTTGGTACCTGGCCGAAGGTACCTACCTGATGCCTGCCGATAAAACAGAGCGTGCGCAGGTCTTGCAATGGATGTTCTTCGAGCAATCAAAACTGGAACCATTCATTTCTCCGGCCCGGTTTTTCGCCGCCATCCTGCCGCAGGAAAAACAGAACCGCGCGGCGGATATCGCGACCTGGAAAGAGGCTGCCAAGCCCGGCCTTGAACGTTTGAACGCCCATTTCCAAGACTGCAAGTTCATCGTGTCGTCGGGATACTCGATCGGTGACATCGCAGTATTCGGCTATGTCCACGTTCTGGAGGAAGCGGGCCTGTCCCTGGCGGACTACCCTGCCATTGCGCGCTGGATTGATGACGTGCGCAAGACCAAGGGGTTCCTGCCACTTTCCAAGCTCGGCTCAGAGACGAGTAAAGCAGCGTAACTCGGCGGGCGGGGAGTTCATACATGCACGCCAGAAACAAGACCCCCGACCCGGACGTTGTTGCCTCCGAGCAGGTGGACAGCGGCGCAGGTCCTGGTGTTGATCCGTTTGCCGCAGCACGCGGGCTTTCGACTCCTGTCTGGGTCTTCGACATCGACCGAGGTCGCGTGGTCTATGCAAACGCAGAAGCCTGCAAAATGTGGCAGGCTAAAGATGAAGAAGAACTGCGCGCGCGGGACATGGCCAGCGACATGTCGCCCACGGTGGGGAAACGGCTGAAGCAATATCAGTCAGACTTCATCAAGCGGCGGGCCTCGTTCCGCGAGATGTGGACACTCTATCCCAATGATGTGCCGGTCAGCTCGACAGTCGAATTCCGGGGGTTTCGCCTTTTGGACGGGCGCATGGGCATGCAATGCGAGGTGTTGGCGACAATAGGCAAAGAGCCGGAGAACCTGAGAAGCGCCGAGGCTTTGCTGCATACTGACGTGATGATCGCACTATACGCTCTGGATGGTCCCGCGCTTTACATGAACCCCGCAGCCCGCAACATTCTGGCGGACCCGTCCAAGTGCTTCTCGACGCTTTTTGCCAACTCTTCCGACTACCACGTGACAATGTTCGAGCTGGATCGCGCCGGTGAACACCGCTTGGTGACACAGATCAACACCGCATCAGATGCGCATTGGTTCGATCTTTCGGCAAAGTATTGCAGTGACGCCGTAACCGGCCAACCCGCAGTTCTGTTGACCGCAATTGATGTCAGTGAACTCAAGATCGCGCGGGATCAGGCGCGCTACCTCGCGGATCGCGACCAACTGACGAAATGCTACAACCGGGCCTTCATGCAAAGGCATATCGAGGAACTCGCCAATTACGGATCGGTGCGCCACTCACTGCTCTACTTCGATGTGGATCGGTTCAAACAAGTCAATGATACGTTTGGGCATGAAGCAGGCGACAAAGTGCTGCAAGAACTGGCCTTGCGAGCGCAAACAGCAACCGGCCCCGACAACTATGTCGCACGTTTGGGGGGGGATGAATTTGTTATCCTTCTGAAAGAAGATGCCGGGCAGAACAGCGCAATCCAGAAGGCCAATAGCGTATTTGACAGGTTATCCGGCGCTGTCCATTGCGGCTCGACCAACGTCCAGGTCAATGTCAGCATGGGGGTTGCCAGCTTTGAACCGGGCAAAACCGATTTCGAGACGGTTCTTCGTCAGGCCGATATCGCACTATACCATTCAAAGCGCGAGGGACGTAACCGGTGCACATTTTACGATTCAGAGATGGGCAAAGCCGCCCAAAGCCGTGCCTGCCTTGAAACCGAGATACAAGACGCCCTGACGCGGCGTGAATTCATTCTGCACTACCAACCCAAGGTCGATCTGCATTCGGGCGACGTGGTTTCGATGGAAGGTCTGGTTCGCTGGGATCATCCGAAACATGGCATCATTGCGCCAGACAGGTTCATCCCGGTCTGTGAAGAAACCGGCTTGATCGAGAGTCTGGGTCAACAGGTTCTTGAAATGGGGTTCGCGCAAGCCATGAAATGGCACGAATCCGGGCTGGAGATGCAGCTCTCTCTTAACATCTCGCCTCGTCAGTTCAGCGATGCACGCTTGATGGAAACGTTGAAGTCCTTTTCAAACGCCCCCGGTTTCCCAACCGGGAAAATTGAACTTGAGGTCACGGAAACGGTTTTGATCGGTGATCTTGAGGGGATTACCTCAAAACTGAAGGCCATAACCGATATGGGATATCGGATCGCGATAGATGATTTCGGAACAGGTTACTCCAATCTCTCCTATATCTCCCGCATTCCACTTCACTGCCTTAAAATTGACCAGTCGTTCATAGAGCAGCTTCCAAAATCGGGGCCGATAATCAGTTTGATACTGGCCCTGGGACGCCAAATCGGCGCTACGATTGTTGCCGAAGGCGTCGAAACGAAAGAGCAGTACGATTGGCTGAAACGGCATCAATGTGACCAGATCCAAGGGTACTACATCGCTCGGCCTGCCCCGATCGGCGAGTTGGAAAAAAGCATGGAGCAGTTGCGCGAAATCACATGATTTGCGTGCTTAGGTTGATAGAAATCGACCACCGAAACATAGTCCTATTAAGACATGATAAATCAATTTGGTGGTGCCCCCACACGGACTCGAACCGCGGACCTACTGATTACAAATCAAGTAGCAAGGGTGTTGCAAGGGTGTGCGACCCATTGCGATGCATTGCATCCAAGCCATTGTTTTTAATGGTCTAACAGTGCCAGCTACATTGCGAGGCGTTATCATTCGTTACATGCGAATGCGACGCGTGATTTGTGAAATTGTCTGCCATATGTCTGACAGGATGAAATGAGAAACTGGTCGAATCTGGGTTGAGAGAATGGCCCGGCCATGCGCCGGGCAATATCCAACCAAGCCCAACATACTGATTTGAAATGATGATTTCAGACCGGGAAAAGTGATCTTATTTCTTGTTGATCCGCAGATCCCCGTCGCCCTACGGATAAAGAGGCCAGACCAGAATTAGGTCGGCCAGTTTGAAAGGGTTTGGATATGGTTGAACGTGTCAGATTGACGGATCGCTCGGTTGCAGCGCTCAAGGCGCGGGACAAGCGATATGACGTATCGGACAGCCTGCGGGTTGGTCTTCGCGTTCGAGTAACCCCGACTGGGATCAAGACTTGGGTATTCGAGAAGCGCATTCGTGGCGGGCCGCTGCGTAGCCACACCCTTGGCCGCTTTCCAGCGATCAGTCTATCCGAGGCGCGGGAGAAAGCCATCGCGCTTGAGAAAGAGGCCATGGAAGGCGTCGACCGCAAGGCCGAGCAAATCCGTAACACAACGGTCGCCACAGTTTTGGACGCCTATAAGACGCTTCATCTCGACAACCTGAAATCCGGCACTGAGCGTTACCGCCAGTTACAGACCGCGTTGGCTGACCATTCGACCAAACCGATTTCCAAGCTGACCCGGCGCGATATGCAGGCTTTCATTGACGCCACCGCAGCACATGCCCCAATCCATGCAAACCGATACAAAGCGGCATTAAGTGCATTCGGAAAGTTCGCATGGCAGCGGTCATATACGGATGAAAACATCGGCGCTGGCTTGTCAAACGCTGTACGTGAAAAACCACGCGACAGGGTTCTAACTCTGGACGAAATCCGCGCCATCTATGACGCCGCCGAGTTCCTCAACCCCCTGTGGACACCGATAGTTCGCCTGCTCATTCTGACCGCGCAACGCCGCTCGGACATTGCGCACTTACGCTGGTCGGAGGTCGAACTGGAGAAGCAACGCTTCACCCTGCCTGCTGTTCGTACCAAATTGTCTGTCGTCAGAGTTTTTGGAACCAAGATCGGCGTAAACTAAGTGAGTGTTCGGCTCATCTGGTTTGTGTGATTATGCTGCGCGCTGGCTGTGATGCAAGCGTCGCGTTTCGAATGTCTTCCGTTTGATCCTTTCTCGTTGTTCCAGAATGGCTTTGTCACGTCCGAAGTAGACATCGGCGGGTGTGACGTTGTTCAGGCTCTCATGATAGCGCTGGTGGTTGTAGTGATCGACGAAGGCTTCGATCTGGGCTTCAAGATCACCCGGCAGGAAGTAGTTTTCGAGCATGATGCGGTTCTTCAGTGTTTGATGCCATCGCTCGATCTTGCCTTGGGTTTGCGGGTGATAAGGTGCCCCGCGAGAGTGCTTCATGCCCTTGTCTTTCAACCAATCAGCAAGGTCGCCCGAGACATAGCTGGATCCGTTGTCGCTCAACAAACGTGGCTTATGAACGACGTGAACTTGATCGCACCCGGAGGCCTGCAAGGCTAAATCGAGGGTGTCTGTCACATCCTCAGCCCGCATGTTCGTGCAGAGTTTCCATGAGATGATGTAGCGGCTGTAATCGCCCAGAATTGTGCTGAGATAAAACCAGCCCCAACCCAGAACCTTGAGATAGGTGAAGTCGGTCTGCCACAGCTGATTGATGGCTGTTGTCTTATGCTCAAACTCATTCGCGGCTTTCAACACGATGAAGGCAGGGCTGGTGATCAGGTCATGCGCCTTGAGCGTGCGATACACCGTAGATTCCGACACAAAGTAGCGCTCTTGATCGGTGAACGTGACGGCCAGCTCGCGCGGCGACAGTTCCGTCTCTTTCAGAGCGAGATCCACAACCTTGCGCTTCACTTCAGTGGGCACCCGGTTCCAGACATGATTTGGCTTTGGTGATTGATCATGCAAACCAGCCTCACCGCGCTGCAGATACCGATCATACCAGCGGTAGAATGTGGTGCGGGGTATACCCAGCTTGGCCAATGTCCGGCGCGCCGAAAGATGGCTCTCTTCGACCAACCGAATGATCTCTAGCTTCTCAGATGCAGCATACCTCATTCGTGGTCGTCCCCATCGCCCAGCATGCTTTTTTTGAGAAGGCGCAATTCAAGCGTCTGTTCTGCGACAACCTCTTTGAGATCCTTTGCTTCGCGACGCAGCTCCTTGACCTCATCAGTGTTCGCGGCACGCGCTGTGTCCCCAGCCAGCCGGTTTTTGCCCGCCTCCATGAAGTCTTTGGACCATTTGTAATAGACGCCCTGTGATATGCCCTCACGACGACACAGCTCGGCAATGCTGTCCTCGCCACGCAAGCCGTCCAGCACGATACGGATCTTCTCTTCGGATGAATAATGCTTGCGCGTGGCGCGTTTGATGTCTTTGACGATCTTCGCGCCAGGGCTCTTCGTTGTCTTTCTCATCGTCCACTCCTCAGTGGTTACGATGAGCCAGAAACTCTCCCTTATCAAATACCGCTATTTGGACCCATTGGCGCTGACGTCAGACAGTTCGACCCCTTCAATGGTTCACAAATTAGCTGGAGGATGCCGCAGTTCTGCCAAGCGAAATCTTACGATGACATGTTCTGTGGCTGGGATATCGACAAGAACGTGCCGATCATCAAACCAGCCGCTGGCGAATGGTGCAAATCCGACAAGGCACGCCGATACGTCAAACAAGAAATGCGATATGACACTCTGAACCGTACCATTTCAACCGACACTGGCAGCATTCTCAACACGTTCAGAGGGTGGGCAACAATGCCTGTCATGGGCGAATGGCCTGCAATTTCATATCTGATCCGAGAGGTGATTTGCGCCAGCAACGAACAGGCTGCGGAGTATCTGCTGAACTATCTCGCACACATGATTCAAAAGCCCATGCAGCTGCCGGGAACGGCAATCATCCTGCAAAGCGAGGAACAAGGCACTGGGAAGTCCACGTTCATGGACCTGATACGAGAACTGCTAGGTGAACGATACTGCGCCACAACCGCTGATGCCAGTACGCTGGTTGGCCAGTTCAACAACAGCGCCAAAGAGAAAATCCTACTGCACTTTGAAGAGGCCGTAGCTCCAAATGACCGCGCTGTGGAAAGCAAGGTCAAGGCGCTGATCACCAACAAGACCATGACCTACAATGCAAAGGGGATTGCCGCCGTTGAGGCGCGGAATTGCGCGAGGGTGTTCATGACGTCCAACGCGTCACAGGTTGCTCATATCGCCCGTCATGACCGCCGTATGTTCGTTTTGGTGGTGTCCCCACGACATGCAAATGACTGGGGCTATTGGGATCAATTCAGGCGGCAATATCCACATGAGATGGAAGCATTCATGCATGTTCTGCAGACCTCCGATATCTCTGGTTTCAAGCCGGGTGCCATCCCGCACACTCAGGGCCGTGACGACCAAAAGCTTGAATCTGCGGTTGGGCCGGAACGGGTTCTGCGTGATTTGCTGGAGAGCGGCGTTCTGCCCCCATGTTCACGAAACGTCGGCGGAGCGTGGGAGGTGCGAACCAAAGCGCTTGCTGAGCATTTTCGGAATTTTAACATTCGCGTTGGATCAAATGCCCCGCAGCCTGCTAGGGTGTTGAAATCGATTACCTTGGTACCGGGCCGCAATCGCACAATGACCGTCAGTGGTGACACAGCACAAACCCACCGGGTGATCACCATCCCAGCTCTACAAGCCGCGCGCGCAGCGTTCCTCCAGCATATGAATGTGGCTGCGCATGACTGGGGTGACGCTGACGACGCAGATTGGTCCTTGGAATGACCCCCTATGTAGGTGGGGGTGGGGGTGGCAAGAGCCGGGAGGTCTTAATTTACACTTGAAGGAAGTCTGAGGACCTAATCCGGTTTGGTATAGCTGTTCAAGCAAGTTGGTCTTTCGATCTGACCGAGCCTGTGCCTGCTTCCGATCCGGTACTGGCATAGCCAAGATCGGAAAAGGCAATTTATCTAATCTAGGTTTGGCATTGGGCCATCTCAATTGGTAGAGATGACCTTAGAAAACGCAGGATAACGCTTTGATGCATCGAAATTTCCCAAATGGAATTACAATTGAGGACGTTGAAGGCGGACTGTTGGTGCGACAGGGAGATGAGGCATACGTCGCCCGAAACTGGCACCTAACTCAACCCGTTGAAAATTTGGTTGAAACCGCGTTCGAATGCGGCCTGAATTGCATGATCCGTACCGATCATCCTCGTAAAAACTCCCGCTGGCCTAACACGAGGGGTGTCGTCTATCTCGCGTTCTCGCCTACGGCAGATGGGCAATGGTCGTTGGCCATCGACACGTTCCGCGAGAAAAGCGGGGAATTTGGGCACGCAGTTTTCAATGGAAAGTATCACGAGCAGTTTGTTGCGGCAGGCCTTCCTTTCACATTCGAAGCGCGGAACAAAACAGCGGGTCATCTGGTTGTCGCGCGGGACTATGTTGTTCCAGCAATTCGGGCGCTTTCAGGCTTCGACCATTCCGTTCTTACCCTTAATCACAAAGCGCATGAGAGTGAGGGTTTCACGACAGAGTATGTGATTCAGCGCGAGATACTCACCAATTGGGAAAAAACGCCTTGGAGTGCATGCTACGATATAGTTCAGGACGAGTACCCTGTGGATGGCGGTTTGAATTCACGTCGTATCGACATACTCGCCCGAGACAGAAAGACTGGTGATTGGCTCATAATCGAACTAAAGCGAGCCGAAGCGAACGCAGCTGCCGTCCATCAGGTGGCTGACTACTTGCTGGCACTTGGCCAACGCGACGAGTTTGCCCATGGTCGATTGAAAGGCGTTCTAGTGGCAGAACGGATTCCGTCTGCGGTTCGGGTGTTGGCAAAAAATGAATCTATAGCCACCTACGAGGTGAATTGGCCTCTAAGCCTGATTCCAACAAACTAATTCTAAACGCTCCGCTGCAACGATATTCGCAAGTGTCCTACGACAGTTTCCCTAGAATCGACAAATAAGACTTTGGCCAGTGTCAAATGCACCAAGATGTTCAATTTTTGCGTCATACCCACGTGGGTCTTTGCCGCGTTCAAACATGATCATTGGGTTTAAATGCATGAGTCTTGTCAGGGACTTTTGCAACATCAACAAGTGGATGTCTTTCCCATAACCCTTGACTGAGGGATGCAGGTTAGAAATTCGGTTGCCGATCATTCTGTATGCGGCATTGGCAATTGTGGAAACTTTCGTAGGGCGGTCCCGCTCAAGCAATGCTGCTAGCGCATGCGGCTCGTAAGGATTTGCGCCATCGTGCATGCGTGAGTAGTCGATTTTGGTAAGCCGATTGCCCATGTCAGGTTTCCACAGATGAGCGCGAAACTTGGGTTTGCCCCCGCTCCCGTCCATCACATAGACGAGCGCGTGGCTGATTTTGATATCGGGGTCGATTTCGCTCCACTTAAGGCAATTGTCTTGCATATCTGCCAATGCCACCTCGAAATCGTGGTAGGTATAATATTTGCGGCCATAGAGAGGGTTGGATAACAATGAACCTCCCTCGGCAGGCTTTCCGTACAAGCGAAAAGCGCCGAAAACGCGATCATTTCTTATTGCGTGATTCAGGTCAAACCGCATCTGCTTTTCATCAAACTCCATCCCCTCAGGCACCGCGTTTATCATGATCTCACCCCTTATTCTTAAACTGCCATCATTGTATTGGGATTTCGCACTCAACCCAATGAAAAATAAGATGCTTTGGGAGGTTTCGATAACGTGAATCAGGCCGCATTGCGACCCAGTGCGCGGCGTTCGTATCTGCCCTACAATGACCCTCAAAACGGTGGAGGCGGCTGCAATGACCCCAGAAGAAGAAGCCAAGGTGTACCATGCGTTGACGCTGAGAGCGCAAGGCGGCGACGCGGACGCGGCGCGGATTCTGTTCGGCGAGAAATCGAAGCGCATTCGTCCCGTCAAATTCAGCGAATGCGAAACGCTAGATCAGCTGAAACGGGCGTTCGAGCGGTACATGGCCCAAGCTGACATTACGAAGGCCGAGTCTGAACATGCTGCCAAAGCGTTCGACCGGCTGTTCAAACTCATGGTTGCTCAAGACGAGGCGAAAACCCTTCACAGCAAACAACTGGGTCAGGTGTCCGGCCTAATGCTTGTCCCGGTCTTATCAACGACAGACTGGGAAGCCGAAGCATTGCGCTCGCAAACAGCGCTGAAACTTCAAGCGCGACACTGAGTTTATCCGCACATTGCGGTTGTCGTTAAACGACTAGGACCAATCTGAAGCCCTGTTTGACGGGCACAGCTGATATTGAAAACATCAAACCGCGCTGAACTCCCAAAATATCGATCACCTGCTTCAACTTGCAGCAAAAAACTGATACTTTTCTACAAGCTAGTTACCTTCAACCATTTGTTTGTTGGGAAGCGTCTTCGAATATTGGAGTTTCAATTTAATGGTGTCAAACGTCGCTATCGCACGCCGGTTCGCACGCGCCGACAAACAAGAACTTAGAGACCCCGATTATTTATCTTACTTCGGTTCAGAACCCGATGGTGTCTACAAGTGGCCTGACCTCTATGAACAAACCCCCTTGGTTGTCTTGGGTGAGGGGCGTTCGGGCAAGACATACGAGTTCGAAAGACAAGTGGATTTACTGCGCAAGTCCGGAAGTTTTGCGTTTTTCATTCCACTAGAGTTATTGCATGACGAAAATTTTGAAGACGCGTTGACTGAGAAAGATGCGGTGGCATTCGAGGCTTGGAAGGGAAGTCCTACGGCTACCGCCTATTTCTTCTTAGATGCCTTGGATGAACTAAAACTCAGAGAGGGTTCGCTGCGTACGGCCGTTAGGAAGCTCCATTCAGCTTGTGAACCGCATTTTGCACGAATGAATTTGGTGCTTTCCTGTCGCCCTGCCGATTGGCAGTCCCAAATCGACAGCCAGCAATTAGAGCCGTTTTGCGTGGCTCGGAATTCGTTTAGTCCCGCCTCAGAATTAAGAAACAACCCGGAGGCGGTCGGTCAGAGCGATGGCAGCCACTCTAACCCATTTGGGAGCTTGAGACGCACTGCCGGTCGGCTGTTTATTGGGCTAAAACGCGCCTTTTCTTCACGTGGATCAAATCGAAATGACGAAGAAGACCACGGTAGTGAAGCCTATTTTCTGCAGGTGGTTTCGAAATCGGGATCAGTGCAAGGGAAAGTTGGCACTGAAACAGAGCCCGAAAACAAGAACGAGAACATCTCGCCGTTCATCGTCACGCTTTTACCTCTTAGCCAAGGTGAGGTAAGAGATTTCGCTCAAAACTACTCTCCGAATTTTGCCGATGTTTTTTGCACCCATTTGGAAGCACATGATTTTTGGCATCTTTACCGACTGCCTGCTGAGATCATTAATGCTTTAGATCAGCTTGTTACCGGAGTTCCATTGGGTTCATTGGAAGATCAGCTGAAGCTAGGCATTCAGCGAAAACTACGTGAAGAACAACCAAATAAACCTCGAGCACTGAGTGCTGAGAAAGCCCAGCATGGTGCCGAACGAATTGCTCTAGCCATGTTTCTGCTAAAGAGGCGTACACTAAATGTCGAGAAGAGCGACAGTCCTGACGCGCTGGATGTAGGAGACATCCTGACGGACTGGACGCCTGATCAACAAAAGGAGCTAATTGGGAAAACCCTATTCGACCCGAGTGGTATCGGTTCCGTGCGGTTCCACCATCGGTCAACTCAAGAATACTTAGCAGCAATGCGACTGCATCGTTTGCGTGAAGATGGCATGCACGAACGCGACATATTCGCTCTCTTGTTTGGCGAAATCGGTGGCGAAGCGGTTGTAAAACCAAGCATTGCTCCGGTAGCTGCTTGGTTGGCCCTTTGGCATGCCGATATTCGGAGGGATTTGTTGGAACGAGAGCCGGGATTGCTGTTTCAGCAAGGGTTACCAAGTGCGCTATCAATGGATATTCGAGCTGAGGTTTTGCGTGAATATACTCTTCAATACTCCGGGAAAGGATGGTGTCGTTCTGGCATTGGGCATCAAGAACTCCGGCGAGTCGCCCACCCAAGCCTAGGTGCGGTCGTCCGCGAGCTTTGGGTGGATGCCTGCACAGGTCATGATAGCATGGAACTCTTGCTTGAAATGATTTGGCTTGGGCCGATGCCAGACTGTGCAGATTTAGCGCTGACAGCGGCATTAGATCAAAACTTAGACGCGTATCATCGAATCTACGCATCGCGAGGTGTCCTTGTTGCCGGAACATCGGATCAAAAACGCACTCTCGCAGAAGCGGTCTCAAACAGGGTCTTACCACAGCGGGTTATCAGGAACATTCTACCAGAAATGGTGCCGAACCTGATAAACTCAGAGGCGTTCTTGACACTTATCGATGGTTTAGATGTCGTTCCAAACTCTGTTCATGGTTTGAATTATGCAATTTATCAGACCGTCAAAAACGACCAACTCAGCCAAGAAGAACAAGCCGTTCTGCGGGATCGATTAGCCGATGGAATTTGGGCATCGCGCCGAGACGATTGCCGAATGTATCAAGCGCACGCGGAAAAGGATCACTATCAGGATGGACTCATTGCGTGTTGTCAAACGACGGTCCCAATACAGACAGAAGATCCCTCGGCTTGGGCACGGGCGCTTTCCATCGCCATCCACTTCGGAGAGCGACACGAAAGCATCATTGCGGAGAAAGAATCGAAAGCAGTTTGGTCAGAACTTGGCGCGAACTCCAGACTTCGGGAGGCTTATTTTTGGGCGTGCCTGCAATTAGCGGATGAGATGGAGGGGCATGAAGATGATTGGCCACGGTTTATTAGGGCCACGTCGGATAGTAGACGGTCGCTCCGTTATGACACCAGTGACCAAGCTTGGCTGCTTGAGGCAGTTGCGCCAGCCGCTGACAGAAACCGTAGGGGCGTTGCCTTCCATGCAATCACACAGTTTTTCGACATTAAGGAAGACCAACCTCTTTCCGAGAAGTTACTAAACCGAGTGGAAGACAGGCAGGATTGGACTGAAACCATCCATCGAATATTGAACCCGCAGCCTAGGGAACTCGACGAGTTTGATCTTGAAATGCGGGCTCATGACGCCGAACGCGAGACAGAGGAAGCGCAACGTGTCGCCGGATGGCTTGAATGGCGGTCTGAAGTTCTGAATGATCCCGACTACCTCTTGGGTGGTGAGCGTCGGCTCGGTGTTCTGTACGACGCAAAGAAAGTCATAAGCCAGGCTGTCGACAAAGATAGCACTTGGGGACACTGGGACGGTGCAACGATTGCTCGTACGCTCGGCGAAGACTTTCTGGAATGTTATCGTCGCGAACTGTCGGTATTCTGGCGGGCAACAGACGTTCAGCTCCGGAGCGAACGGGTACTAGAGCAACGCAATAGCTATCCTCACAGTTGGCTGCTTGCCCTGGCTGCAGTGAAATCTGAAGCAGAAACAATTGGTTGGGCAACATCTCTTTCTTACGATGAGGCAGTTAGAGCTGCGCGGATCGCATGCATCGAACTGAATGGTTTTGGCGGATACATGGCCACGTTGGACGAGGCGCATCCGCAAGCTGTTGCCGATGTGGTTGCGGGTGAGGCATTTGCTCAATTAGGACAGCTGGAAGAAGTGGGTCAGGCAGAAATGTTCCATGATGTCCTGTATAGCGGAACTGGAAATATGAAGGCCGCCTTGGCGTTCCGGGTAGCGCCTCACGTAGCGGATTTCGTTTCAGCGGAGCAAGATGGTGCAAAGAATGCTCTGGAGTATGCAGTTCGCATAATCGCAGAAGATGGGAACCCCGATACTTACGCCTTGGCCGTCAGTTCTCTCGAGCAACAACTCGAACAAGATGCAATTCTACCTGCTGATTTTGTGCTGTCGCTCCTTGCAATGCTGGATCCTGAAACCGGGTGCCAACGCCTCTTACTTGAAACAGAGAATTTGGACACTGCCGAAAAACGTGAGAATGCAATCAATGCATTTGCTAACGTGTTTGGTGATAGGCACACTCGACGGGTGCCAGACTTGGCCAAAATTCCCGAAGAGCGCCGTGTGCCACTTTTGAGAAATCTAGTATTGCGTGTTTACCAAGCTGTTCGTCGAGAAGATGATGTCGAGCATGAAGGTACATACACGCCGGATTTGCGTGACAATGCACAAGACGCAAGATCGTTTCTGCTTGAGTCTCTCCTGAATACGAAGTTGCCGGAAACTTTGGCTGTCATTCATGAATTGGCCGAACAACCCGAATTTGCGCATATGCCAGATAGACTGCGTCAGATGGCCTATGAAATCGCAGCTCAGATGAGTGATGTGACCCCGCATCCGCTAACCGCCTTTCAAGCAATGGATCGGGAGGGCGCTTTTATTCCGTTCGACAATAGATCACTGCTGACAGCCATGATGACGAGACTTGACTCGTTTGAACACGATGTCCTGCATGCTGACGATACGCCTATCGAAGCTCTGCGTCGCTTGGATCAGGAAACCGATTTACGCAGATTCATCGCAAACTGGTTGCGCGGTCGAGATCGAGGTGTCTTCGATTTTACGCAAGAGGCTGTCGTGATTGACGAAAACCGTACGGATATCCGCTTCCACCCTCACGCTATGCAAGGCTATGCCACCGTGGAGTTGAAACGAGAAACTTGGAGCGTACGACAGTTGGAGGAGGCGCTTGTCAATCAATTGGTTGGCCAATACTTACAGCACGAAATGTGTCGAACCGGTTGCCTACTTATTTGCCAAGCTAATGGTAAGCGTTGGCGACATCCTGACACCAATGCATGGATGTCTCTTCCGGAGGTGGTCAGCCATTTGAACTCTATAGCGAGGCAGATAATGACGGCGCGCCCAGAACTACATTTAGCTGTAAAGGGCGTTGACTATTCTTGAGTGCAAACCTGCAATCGGGCAGTAGTTACAAAGACTCCACATACGTGAGCGCTATAATAACATTTAAAAGCAACGCCTTGATATAAGAATACGAGAACTCTGAGCTTCTTATACATCTTCATTCGTCACATTTTGTGCCGACTGCCTGTGTTGAATTTTGATTTTTCAATCAACAACGTATTTTCATATCAAAACATATCAACATATTGAAAATATGAACAAAATCCCGTTACAAAATTTGTGACCCAGTCAGGTTTATCCGTACTGGGCGTATCATTCGGTTGTAGAGTGAGGATGAACCAAGCCTGAATCGCAGAATGTCTGCTATATGTCTGCTTGTGGGTTCACCCGTTCTCCTGGGTGCCTAAATTTAACACAACTATTTGATTTTAAAGGATTTTATGGTGCCCCCACACGGACTCGAACCGCGGACCTACTGATTACAAATCAGTTGCTCTACCAGCTGAGCTATAGGGGCACGAACGCCGAGATACAAAACCGCCGCGCGCTCTGCAAGCAAAATTACACGACAATACCGCCCCCATGCCGCGGTTTCGCCCGGTTCGGGGCTTAGAACCCGTAAACCGGTTCAAAAAACCGGTTTCACGCCCCCCGCAACTGCCTGTATATGACGGTTGCGACCCCTTGGAGCCACGGACCAAAGATGCAAGTTGTCATTCACGCAGGCGCGCATGTCACCGATGAAGACCGGCTGGTCCACTGCCTGATGGCCAACCGAGACATGCTGGAAGAAAAGGGCACCAACGTGCCCCACCCGACCAGCTATCGAAAACTGATCCGTGATGTGATGCAAACCACCCGGATGGTGGGCCTGATTGATGAAACCCGTGATGTGGTGCTGGATGCGATCCTTCAGGGCACCGCCAGTGACCGTCTGATCCTGTCCAATTCCGGTTTCTTCGGCACCCCGAAAATGGCCGTCGGGACAGGGTTGTTGTACCGCGCTGCCGAAGACCGGCTGTCGGCCCTGCAGCAGATTTTTCACGGCGACCAGATCGAGCTGTTTCTGGCGATCTGCAACCCGGCCACGTTCCTGCCAGCGGTCTTTCACAACACCCCGATCAACAGCTTTGACGAGTATATGCGCGGGGCTGATCCGCGCGTCGTGCGCTGGTCCGAGATGATCGCCCGGGTGCGCGAGGCGTATCCGGATATGCCGATCACCGTGTGGTGCAACGAGGATCTGCCGCTGATCTGGTCCGAGGTGGTCCGCGAACTGGCCGGGCTGGATCCGATCTCCGCCTTTGAGGGCGAATATACCATGCTCGAAGAAATCATGACCGAGGCGGGCATGCAGCGGTTCCGCACTTACGTCGAGTCCCATCCCGGCATGTCAGAGACACAAAAGCGCCGGGTCATCGCTGCGTTCCTCGACAAATTCGCCCGCGATGAGGCGATTGAAGAAGAACTGGATATCTTTGGCTGGACAGATGGGCTGATCGACGATCTGACCGAGATTTACGACGATGATCTCTACGCGATCCAGGCCATTCCCGGCATCAATCTGATCACGCCCTAAGCGCTCACATTCCCAACGCTTCCTTGTACATCTCCAGAACCGCCTCTTCTTCGGCGATGTCGTCCTTGTCACGCTTGCGCAGGGCAATCACCTTGCGCATGACGCCGGTATCATAGCCGCGCGCCTTGGCCTCGGCCATGACCTCTTTCTGCTGATCCGCGATGTCCTTTTTCTCGGCCTCCAGCCGCTCGAACCGCTCGATGAACTGGCGCAGCTCGTCTGCGGTAACGCGGTAACTTGTATCGGAGGACGTATCGGACATGGGCGCACCTATTTGGTTAGCTGACGGGTTGAAAAAGGGTCAGGGCCTTCGTCCTAGCGCCGCGTGCAGCCCAGATCAAGACGCATCCCGCCCTGTTGTGATTGAAAACCAGCGCCCCATCCGTTAGGCGCTGTCTGGATAGGCAAACCCGAAGGAAAATGAACCATGCAAACTCTGATCTGGATCGGCGCGGCGGTGTCAATGATAGGGCTCCTGGGGCTGGTGTGGTGCATTTACACGGTGTGGAAAGCCCGCAAAAGCGGCGCCAGCGATGATGAGCTGCGCGCGGCCGTGCAAAAGGTTGTGCCGTTGAACACCGCGGCACTGTTCCTGTCGGTGATCGGGTTGATGATGGTGGTGCTGGGGATCATCCTCGGCTAGGCGGCTCACCCGGCCAGACGGCCAAAGAACCCCTGCCCGTTTCGGATCATGTCATCCAGTTTTGCATGCGGGCGCCACAATGGCGAGATTGGCGCGAGCGCCTGCATCTTTTGATAGAGTCCGAACAAGCCGTTCAGATCGGCCCAGAAAAGCGGGCCACCCCGACTGGCTGCAAATCCGAAACCGCGTACCATCAGCAGATCAAGATCAGAGGCGCGCCTGACCGCCCCCTCGGCGATCAGGGCAACCGCTTCGTTCACCACCGCGCCATGCAGGACCGCGCCAATGACGTGGCCGTCGAACCCGGCAGCCCGATCCCCCCGGGCCAGATCGGCAAGCAGGCCGGGGATATCGGGATCCCGGGACACCCTTCCGGAGGTGTGGGCATAAACCCCTTTGCCCACTTCTGCGCCGATCCGGTCTTGGGTAACCAGCGCCGACAGGAATGTTGTCTCAACAGGGTCCAAACCTTTTTGGTCTGCATAGGCGGTCAGCCGCAGTTGAGCCCGGGCCAGCCCAACCCGGTCCATCATCACGAACGGCCCCGTGGCAAACCCGAGATCGTGCGCTGCCTCATCGACTTCGTAAGGGTTGGCCCCTTCGCTGGTCAATTGGCAGGCTGCAGCAAACAGGGCGTTGCTAAGCCGTGCACCGACCGTACCTGCGGGCAGCGTCGTCTGGATAACGCTCCGCCGGAGCCGTGCCAAAGCGGTCAAGACGGTCGCAACGGCCTGCGGATCGGCCCCGCGCGTGATCGAAAGTTCCGCCACCTGCGCGATATGGACCGGACGATAAAACTCGATGCCGAGCGCCCGACCCGTTTCGGCCAGCGCGCCCGCACGCGCCCGGTCAACCCTCGATCTGATCGCCATCCAAACCGCATCGGGGCGCAACCGATCGGGTGACAGCCCAACACCCTGCCCGCTATCCAACACCAGATCGACCGCTGCAATCTGCCCCGGCTGATCCACGATGCTAAGCCGTTCCTGCCGGGTGGCGCGTTGGGCCGGATCGCCCTGCGCCTTGGCCCGGACCCGGTCTATTCGATCCGTGAGATCGGCGGCACTGGCACCATCACTGGCAAGCACCGAGACTTTGAACCCCGCTTCGAGACAGGCAATCGCGGTCTCGGCGACCAATCCATCCGCGCCAAGCAGGGCCACATGATTGACCTCGCCGGGCGGCGATTTGAGCCGGGCCGGAGGACGGGCGGCGCGATGCCCGGCCAGAACCAGATGCCGCGCACTGCGCGCCTCGGGCGAGGCTAAGCGGTCCTTGTAAAGGCTGTGTTCAAAGGCCAGCCCCTGCGCAAAGGGCAGAAGTTGCGCGGCCTCGACGCAAGACAGGATATCGCGCTCGACCCCGTTTCGGTTCGATAGCTGCGCGGCAACCGTGCCTATCGACTTCTGGAACCCCAGCGGGTCGGAAAACCCCAGAGTGATCTCACGGCTTTTCGGCGATTGGCCGCGCGCCGCCAGATCCCGGGCAACGGCCAGCGCCTGCTGCGTCGGGCTATCCGCTGTTAGCTGCGTCATCAGGCGTTTCAGACGCGGATCAGCGGCCAGAATGGTTTGCCCCGTCAACAGCATTTCAAGGCTTTTCTGCGCCCCAAGGATACGCGGCAATCTTTGCGTGGCACCGCCCCCGGGCATCATGCCCAGCTTCACCTCGGGCAGGGCAAAACCCGTGTCGCGCTGGGCCACACGGGCATGGGCCGCCAGCGCCAGCTCGAACCCTGCCCCCATTGCCATGCCATGCAAAGCACAGACCACCGGCTTGGGACTGTCTTCGATCAAAGCGCAGATGTCGCCGAGGGAAGGTGCTGTCGGTTCGGCGTCAAATTCGGAAAGGTCATAACCAGACGAAAACCCGCGCCCGGCCCCGCCAAGGACGATCGCGGTGACGTCGGGCTGTTCGATGGCATCTTCGAGGGCAAAGGCAAGGTCACGACGCACCGCAGCGGTCAGCGCGTTGTTGGGTGGGCGTTTCAGCGTGATCAGCGCAATGCCGTCCCGCTTTTCTGTGTCCACCTGCTCTGTCACGCCGTGCCCCTTTTGCACCGGTCACCCACATGACGAACATTACACTCAAATCTCGTCATGCAAGCAAGCGCGAAGGCAGCATCAGGGTCTAGACAGGCATGTTGTCAAAGCGCGCCTCGATGGCTTCGCTCATCAATTCGTCGGCCAGGTTGCGGATGTCCTTGGGCACGGTTTCGTGCTGCTCATCCAACTGCGCCACCAGACGGGTAATTTCCGGTTCAAAGGCCAGCCGGTCCATTTCGGCGACGTCTTCGATCTCGGTCTTTAATTCTTCAAGTCTGTTCAGAATGTCTTTCATAACCTCCTCCGTTCTTTTTCGTTATTTGTTTGATGAATGACTTTATACAGCACAATCCTTGCACAGGGGAGTGTCCGGCAGAACATCCAGCCGCGCAGCGGAAATCGGGTCTTCGCAGCGCACGCAGATACCATAGCTGCCATCGCGCAACCGTTTCAGTGCCGCGCGGATGCGGGCGATTTCTTCCTGGCCGCTTTGGCCCAGCTGTTCCAGCACTTCCTCGCCTTCCCGCTCGACCGCCGCTTCTTCCCAATCCTTGGAAACGGGTTCGTCCAACTCAGACTCGATCGCGTGCAGCCGGGTGTCCAACTCGCCCAACCGCGCCAGCAAAGCTTTTCGATATCCGGCAGTATCGGTCATAACCCCTCCTCTTGATTTCGTGAATATGTTAACAAACCATGGCAGGGGGCACTTTGACTTGCGTCAAGCCCCACGGTTGAAACACATGCAAGAAATGCTATGTGTTGTTCAAACGGGAGAACGCCATGTCACCAGAAGTCACCGCCTTTTTTGACGATGCCACCAATACGATTTCCTACATCGTGCGCGATACTGCGGGGCGGACCTGTGCGATCATAGATTCAGTGCTGGATTTCGATTACGCCTCGGGGCGGACGGACACGCGGTCGGCGGATCAGATCATAAAGTTTGTGCGCGACGAAGGATTGGAGGTCGCGTGGCTTCTGGAAACCCATGTTCATGCCGACCACCTGTCAGCAGCACCTTACCTGCAGGAGGCTTTGGGTGGTCAGATCGGGATTGGCGACAATATTCGCGTGGTGCAGGACACATTCGGCAAGGTGTTCAATGAAGGCACCGAATTTCAGCGCGATGGCTCGCAGTTTGACCGGCTTTTTCACGAGGGCGACAGCTTTCACATCGGGCAGTTGCGCGGCGACGTGTTGCACACGCCCGGCCACACCCCGGCCTGCATGACCTATGTCATCGGCGATGCGGCCTTTGTTGGCGACACGCTTTTCATGCCCGATTTCGGCACGGCGCGCTGCGACTTTCCCGGCGGGTCATCCGAGATGCTCTACCAGTCCATCCAGAAGATACTTGCGCTCCCCGAGGAGACGCGCATTTTCGTGGGCCATGATTATAAGGCCCCCGGGCGCGACGTCTATGCGTGGGAAACCACCGTGGGCGAACAAAAGGCCCGCAACGTGCATGTGGGCGATGCCACGCCTTGCGAAGACTTCGTGAAAATGCGCGATGCGCGCGATGCTGAGCTTGCGATGCCAAAACTGATCGTGCCCTCGTTGCAGGTGAATATGCGCGCCGGGCACATGCCGCCCGAAGATGAGCAAGGCAATTTGTTCCTGAAAGTGCCGGTCAACAAACTCTGACCGCGCTAACCATCTGCCGGTTGTGGCAGGGTCTCGGGCGGCGGTTTTGCACCCGGGTCCGGTTTGACAGGGTCACCCGCCACGTCGGCTTGGGCCGGCAGCATGTCGAGATCGTATTCAAACGTGCTTTCTATGGCGGCAGGTTCAGGCGTGATTTGCCTGTTTGCCTGATCTTCGCCACCATCGTGATCAGAGACAAGCCGCACAGCGCGCAACCCGTTCAACTGGCCCAGCCGCACCTCGGCCACAAAATGGCTGCCCGGCGCGATCAACTGCGTATTGTCAATCGACTTTGCGGCAATTGGCAGCGCCATGCCCACTTTCAGACCCCAGATATCTTTCAACGGCATTTCGATCCGCGCCATCACCGCGTCTAAGGTTGCCGTTGCCTCAAGCGCGTTTTGCGCCAGAGTATCGGTGCCAGCTTTGTCGGCGTTATCCTGCCCCGGCTTGGGCCCCTTCGGGGCAGTGATTTGTGGTACAAGCACCGAGATCACACCCGTCTTGGCCCCCTCGGCAAGGTCGACGGTGATGGAGTAAAGGTCATACCGCCCCCCTTCCAGCGCCAGACCAAGAACGCGGGCATCATCCACCTTGTCGCCAAACCGCAGGGCTTTGGGAAGATAGGCCTCATCCGTCTCGCGCAATTGGGCATCAAACCCGTCCAGCACGGCATCCAGAAAAGGGGCCGCCATTGCTGCATCGGTGCGGGTGTACGTGCGAGGTTGCGCCGCTGTGGCCCGCACCTCGCCCGTGATCTGGGCCTCGATCAACGCGGCGATAAACTGCGTATCCAGCTTGACGGCACCGCGCTGCCCGCCTGCCCCATCCAGCAGCATCAGCAACCCGTCATCGCCCAGCTTGTCGGGAATGGCATTGGCCCCGATCGTCACCTGTTCGACCGTGGTGACCGACAAGGCCAGTTCAAACAACGTCTCGGCAGACTTGGCCAGGGACAGGCGCAAGGCCTTGGAAGGCGACATTGCGCGCGCATCAAACCCTTCCCGCCCCACACGGGCCTTCCTGTGAATGATCGAAGATGTGTCCGTCAGGGCCATTCCTGTCGCCGCAGCCTGTTTGTGAGTTCAGACTGCAGGTTACCCGGAATTTGGTTACCAAAGCGTTTCGCGGATCACCGACGCGCCCCGGACCACACGGTTATTGCGCCGCCATCTTGATCGCCACCGGCAATCTCACGCGAAACGATGCCCCGCCCTGTCCGGGAAGATAGCTGATCCCGCCACCCAGCCGCGCCATGATCTCGCGACAGATCGACAGGCCAAGGCCCGCACCGCGCGCTTCGTTCTGTCCGACCCGGGTGAATTTCTCGAAGATCACCATTTGCTGATCTGTGGACACGCCCGACCCGTTGTCGGTGAAATCAATCAACAGGTCATCGCCCTCGGTCGTGGTGCGGATGGTCACCACCGGATCCTCGGCATCGCAGTATTTGCGCGCATTCGAAATCAGGTTGATGAACACCTGCGCCAGCCGATCAAGATCGGTGTTCAGCATGACGTCTTCAGCCTCGCGGTTGCGCCGGATGGTCAGGGCGCGCGCATCCCCGCTCGATACGGAGATGCAGCGATCCAGCACTTGCCGCAACGTGCCATGTTCGACATTCAGGATCACCTGGCCGTTTTCCAGCACGCTGAGGTCCAGAAGATCATCCAGCAACCGGGTCAGGCGCAAGGCCTCACCATGGATGATCGTGGCGTATTTGTCCTGTTCATCGGGCGTCAAATCATTGGTATCGAGCAGAATTTCCGAAAAGGCCCGCAGCGATGTCATGGGGGTACGCAGTTCGTGACTGACCTGGGACAGGAACGTGTCTTTCTGCTTGGACATCTGGGTCAGTTTTTCATTGGCATTGCGCAATTGCCGGGCTGTATGGCTGAGTTCCTGCGACTTGGTTTCAAGCTGGCTGGAATACTCCATGATCTGCGCGGTTTCATCGGCCACCGCCATCAGATCCTGCACCGATACCGTGGCCCCACCCACGATTTGTGAGATCATCGCATGGGCCGTCGCCCCCCCGACCGAGCCGGACAATTCCCGCTCCAGCTGTTGCAGGAAGTCAGGAGACGGTTCCGGCAGATAGCCCGGCAAACCCTGACCCCGTGCCGCCTCGGCAAAGAACTTCTGGGCCTCGGAGGCCCCCATGATCCGTTGCGACATGATCAGCAGGTCTTCGCTCTGCGCCAGCCCCCCGCTCCAGCTGCCAGTGGTGGCGGAATGCTGGAACACATTAACGAACTGCGCACCCTGCAAACGCTCCAACGGTGTCGGAAAGCTGAGCAGTGAGATGGCGATAAAGGTGGCCGTGTTCAGCAACATGCTCCACATCACCGCATGCACCAGCGGATCCATGCCCTCGGTCCAGAACAGCGCATAGGGCCTGAGCCAGCTCATTCCCAGAAACCCGTGATCAAACACCTCTTGGGGCATCAGGGCCGAAGGGCCAAAGCTGGGCAGGAACAAGCAGTAAAGCCAAACGGATGACCCCACCAGCAAGCCAGACAGCGCCCCGGTTCGGGTCGCGCCACGCCAGAAGATACCGCCCATCATCGCCGGCAGGAATTGGGCCACGCCAGCGAAAGACACAAGCCCCATCGCGGCCAAGGCCGCTCCGCCGCCCGACATGCGGAAATAGACATAGCCCAGAAAGACCACGCCCGCGATGGACAGGCGCCGCGCCAGCAACGCCACTTGTCGTACATCGCCCGATACCACCGCGCTGCCGCCGGTGGTGCGCAGCCAGATCGGCATCACGATATGGTTGGACAGCATGGTCGACAGCGCAATCGCCGCCACGATCACCATTGATGTCGCCGAAGAAAACCCGCCAAGGAAGGACAGGATCGCCAGCCCGTTGCGCCCTTCCTGCAACGGCAGGGTCAAGACGAACAGGTCGGGATTGGCATCAGAAGGCAGCAGGTCCAATCCGACGGCCGCAATCGGCACAACAAACAGGCTGATCAACATCATGTAGGCCGGAAACGCCCAGGAGGCCGTGCGCAGATGACCTTCATCCTCGTTCTCGACAACCATCACCTGAAACATCCGTGGCAGACACAGAAAGGCCGCAGCCGACAGCATGGTCAGGCCGACCCAACGGCTGCCCGGAACCTCCCAAGTGGCGATTTTGGACTCGTCAATCCGCGCCAGGGTTTCGCCAATGCCGCCGGCCAGACCCCAGACCACGAAAACGCCGACCGCCAGAAGGGCGAACAGTTTCACCACCGCTTCAAGCGCGATGGCCATGACCACGCCGTGATGGCGTTCATTGGCATTGAGGTTACGCGTGCCGAAAAGAACAGTGAACAGCGCCAGGCCAATGGCCACCCACAACGCGGTGGCCTCGATACTGGGCAGTTCCGATCCGGGGTCGTTCTGGGCAAAGGCGGAAAAGGACAGTGCGACGGATTGCAGTTGCAACGCGATATAGGGTGTGGCCCCGATCACCGCGAGCACCGTGACCAGCACAGCCAGCAGGTTGGATTTGCCGTAGCGCGAAGAAATCAAATCGGCGATCGAGGTGATCCGCTGACTGCGCCCGATCCGCACCATCTTGCGCAGCGCCCACCACCAGCCGACCATCACTAGGCTGGGGCCGAGGTAGATCGTTAGATATTCAAGGCCCGAGCGCGCCGCGAACCCGACAGCCCCGTAAAACGTCCAGGCGGTGCAATAGATCGACAGCGACAGCGTATAAATCCACGGGCTGCGCAACCAGCGCCCCCGGCCCCGCAAGGCCGCGCGATCTGCACCAAAGGCCACCGCGAACAGCAGGGCCACATAGAGCAGGCAAACCAGAACAAGCATGTTCAGTGTGACCATTCACGCGTCCTTTTCGGCGTCGGCCTTTCGGTCGTCCGGGGCGAGATAGGCCTGCAACACAGCCCCCAGAACCGCAAGCATGACCCAGACGCCAAAGACATAACCCATCACATGGGTGGTCCGCACAGCGCCGTTTTCGCCAGAACTCCAGAGCATCGGCAGCGCCAGCAAGACGACGCCAAAGATCGGCAGCATCCGTGCCGCATCAGCCATCCTGCGTCGGCGATAAGTGGCGCGTTCCAGAAAAAGCGGCTTTTGCGCCTCATCGCTCATGGCGCCACCAGTTCACGAACCGCATCCAGCACCTCGGCATTGGAAAACGGTTTGGTCATGAAACGGCTGACGCCGAACCGTTCGGCCATCTCGCGGTCTTTCACCTGGCCGCGCGCGGTCAGCATCAGAACCGGCAGATCGGCCATCGCCTCGTCGGCACGCATTTCCTGCAAAATCTCAAAGCCGCTTTTGCCCGGCAACATCACGTCCAGAATCACCAGGTCGGGCGCGCGGCTGCGCACCGCATCCACCGCGTCGTGGCCATTGGAGTGGGTTTTCACCTCCCAGCCTTCGCGTGACAGGATAAAGCTCACGGCCTCGATGATATTGGGCTCGTCCTCGATCAGAAGCACTTTCTTATTCATCTATTATAGTCCCCCCTCCACCCGGGCAGGCCCCGGCGGTTCGCTCACTATGTGAAATCACGTCGCGGCTGTCAAAAACCCTTTGCCAAAATCGACGGTTCACGACGTGCGACACAACTCTCGGTGGGGCAAACGCGGCATGTCGTGCCAACCTCGCGCGCGTCGGCTGGATCAATGCCGGGTGGGGCCGGCAGCAACAGCATATAGGCCCGCAAGCTGGCCGGTTGGTTAAACCGCGCCCGCGTGACATGCTCGGCAACGCTATAGCTTTGTGCCGCACTATGGCCGCGTCCGGATTGTACCACCATCTGGTACTGCGGTATCGCAGGATTGCCGAGCGCCTGATAGAGCGGCCACAACGCACAGGCCCCGGCGGCACGGGGAATATCAAAGCCGGGCAGCGGCTTGCGGAAGGTCAATGTGCCCGAGGCGTCGCAAATCACCAGCCCCACAGGACCAAACACGTCTGAGGGCAATCCGGCCAGACGGCGAAACAGGCACCCTGCCCCGACATCCAGTTGATCCAGCAGCCGGTCCGGCTGCATGCCATGACAGTCGATTGCCTTTTGCAAAACCGCCATGGGCAAGGCCGCAGCGTCCCTGGCGTATTGCACCAACACATCATGGGCCAGGCTGCGCGCCGCATCGCTGACCAGCACCGGGCTGTTGGCGATCAGATCGGACACCTCCCCGGCCTCCCCCTCAAGGGCGGCAAAGTGATAATCTTCTGCCGCCAGAAAAGCGTGCAACTCGTCCTGGGGCGATCTGATCTCGGATTCCTTGTCGGGTGCATCTTCAAGGTAGCGCACCAGATCCTCGGCCCCTTCGGCCAGTCGGCGGCTGTCCTCGTTGATGTTGCGATTGAACCGCGCGCGCCATTCCGGTTTGAGTTCTTTCGTATCGGCCAGGATCGACGCGGTCGAGCGGATCGCCGTGACCATCGAGATCACCTCATGCAGCGATGCCGCCAGCTGCGGATCATGCGCAAGCCTGTCGGTCAGGGCCTGCACGGTCTCTTCCAGCCCTTCGGCGCGGCGCGCGGTTTCCGTCAGCAACCCGGCCCAGCCCGGAAAACGGCTGGCAAACTCCTCGATACGGTCCAGTTCGACCGCCTGACCGGTGTCGACGCCAGCCGCTTCGTGCAAGCCCGCGATCAGCGTCGCTTCGGCACCTTCGCTCAGCCAGGCCGGATCGACCTCAAGCGCCTCGGCCAGTTGCAACAGCCGTTTGCCGCCGATTCTGCGCCGGTTATGTTCGATCAGGTTCAGGTAAGACGGTGAAATCCCCGCCCGCCCGGCAAGGTCAGATTGCTTTATCCCCGCCAGCACACGTCTTTCGCGAATGCGGCTGCCCACCATCGAACTTTGCGCCATGGCGAATTTCCTTTAGGTTTCACCGGGTTTCAGGACCGTAAACAAAGTAATTTACAAAATCACCATACATATTGTCGATTTTTTTACAAAAAAATTCTTATCGCAAAGTGGCTTGTTGCGAAATTTTCTTACTCTCAACGATAATGGGTTTGCACAACTGTGCGATCTCGGGGCGGCGCAGAGGAGGCGCTCCCCTTGGATTTCTTAATGGGAGGATACTAATGTCCAAATCGAACTTCACGCGTCGTGGTGTGCTGAAAACCAGTGCTATTGCTGGGGCCGGCGTCGCGCTGCCAACCATCTTTACCGCGTCTTCTGTGGCCGCGCACACAAATGCGCCCACCGGTGACACTGTCACACTGGGTTTCAACGTCCCGCAATCGGGCCCCTACGCGGATGAGGGTGCAGACGAACTGCGCGCCTACGAGCTGGCGGTCGAGCACCTGAACGGTGGCGGCGATGGCGGCATGATGAACACATTCTCGTCCAAGGCCCTGCAAGGCAACGGCATCCTGGGCAAGAAAGTCGAATACGTCACCGGCGATACACAGACTAAGTCGGACGCTGCGCGCGCCTCGGCCAAGTCGATGATCGAAAAAGACGGCGCGGTGATGATCACCGGTGGGTCGTCCTCGGGTGTGGCCGTGGCCGTACAGGCGCTGTGCCAAGAAGCCGGCATTATCTTCATGGCGGGTCTGACCCACTCGAACGACACCACGGGTAAAGACCGCAAGGCCAATGGTTTCCGCCACTTCTTTAACTCGTACATGTCCGGCGCAGCCCTCGCACCGGTGCTGGCCAATGCCTATGGTACCGACCGGAAGGCCTATCACCTGACCGCCGACTACAACTGGGGCTACACCACCGAGGAAGCGGTACGCGCCTCAACAGAAGCCATGGGTTGGGATACGGTTGCAGCCGTGAAAACACCGCTGACACAGACCGACTTCTCGTCCTACATCGCGCCGGTGCTCCAGTCGGGTGCCGACACGCTGGTTCTGAACCACTACGGCGGCAACATGGTAAACTCGCTGACTAACGCGGTTCAGTTCGGCCTGCGTGACAAGCAAGTCAACGGTAAAGACTTCCAGATCGTTGTTCCGCTCTACTCTCGCCTGATGGCGAAAGGTGCGGGTGCCAACGTGAAGGGCATCTTCGGTTCCACCAACTGGCACTGGTCGCTGACCGATGAAGGCTCGAAAGCCTTCGTGAAATCCTTCGGCACCAAGTACGGCTTCCCGCCGTCACAGGCCGCGCACACCTGCTATGTTCAGGCCCTGCTTTATGCAGATGCCGTAGAACGCGCCGGATCCTTCGCACCTTGCGCCGTTGGCGAAGCCCTGAAGGACTTTGAATTCGACGGTATGGGCAACGGTAAGACGCTCTATCGTGGCGACGATCACCAGTGCTTCAAAGACGTTCTGGTTGTGAAAGGGAAAGAGAACCCGGAATCCGAGTTCGACCTTCTGGAAATCGTCGAAGTGACACCTGTCGAGCAAGTGACCTACGCGCCCGATCACCCGCAAATGGGTGGGCCCGAGGCCACATTGGGTGCCTGCAACGACGGCGCATAAGCGTCTCGTGATCCTGGAGTGGGCCCCCGCGGCCCACTCCACACCCCCAATACTCTTATCGTTTTCTTGCGCCCGTACGGCGTCGCCTGACCTTGAAGGGACAGACCGATGGAAGCCATCATTCTGCAAATTCTAAATGGCCTTGATAAAGGGTCCGCCTATGCGCTGATCGCTCTTGGCCTTACACTGATCTTCGGCACGCTGGGCGTGGTGAACTTTGCCCACGGGGCATTGTTCATGATCGGGGCCTTCTGCGCCGTGACCCTCAGCCGCCTGTTTACACTCAGTCACGAAGTGCCGGTGCCGGGCGAAGTCGATTTCCTCGGCAACCCGAAAATGGAAAACATTCCATATATCTATGACATTCTGGGCGAGGCCACAGGCGCGGCTGTGATCGACTGGGCGGTACCGCTGTCGATCCTTTTTGCCATTCCGATCATGATGCTGATCGGGGTGATCATGGAGCGCGGGCTGATCAAGCATTTCTACAACCGCCCCCATGCCGATCAGATCCTCGTGACGTTCGGCCTCGCCATCGTTTTGCAGGAAGTCATCAAGTATTTCTATGGCGCCAACCCGATCCCGACCCCCGCGCCCGACGCGTTCCGGGGCTCTTTCGATTTCGGCGCCGTGCTGGGCTTTGACCCGAACCTGATCATCTACCCCTACTGGCGGATCATCTATTTCGCCTTCGCCGCCGTGATCATCGGCGCGGTCTTTGCTTTCCTGCAATTCACCACCTTCGGGATGGTTGTCCGCGCCGGGATGGCCGACCGCGAGACGGTGCAGCTTCTGGGCATCAACATCGACCGCCGCTTCACCATCATGTTTGGCCTTGCGGCCGCCGTGGCCGGGCTTGCCGGGGTGATGTACACGCCCATCAACTCTCCGAACTATCACATGGGCATGGACTTCTTGGTGCTCAGCTTTGTTGTGGTGGTTGTGGGGGGCATGGGCTCGCTTCCGGGCGCTGTGCTGGCCGGGTTCCTGCTGGGGATCCTCGAAAGCTTTGCCTCGATGGGTGCCGTGCTTGAGCTGCTGCCGGGCCTCAATCAGATCATCATCTATCTGGTTGCCATTGTCATTCTACTTACGCGTCCGCGTGGCCTGATGGGTCGCAAAGGCGTGATGGAGGACTAAGCCATGCTTGGACTGGATAAAAAAGACCTTCGCCTGTTCATCATTGTCATTGCCTTGACGATGCTGGCCCCCTTCATCCTGAACCCCTTCCCCGAAGGCTCCGCGATGGCGCAGTTCAACGCTGGCTATCCTGACCTGATGCAGCGTTTCGTGATCTTTGGCATCCTCGCCATCGGGTTCAACATCCTGTTTGGCCTGACCGGCTATCTCAGCTTCGGACACGCCGCTTTCCTGGGTGTCGGGTCCTACGGGGCGATCTGGATGATGAAGCTGGTGACGCTGAACGTGATCCCGGCCATCATCATGGCGGTCATCTTTGCTGGCATCTTTGCGCTTATGGTGGGTTATGTCTCGCTGCGCCGCTCAGGGATTTACTTTTCGATCCTGACGCTCGCTTTTGCCCAGATGTCTTACGCGCTGGCTTACTCGGTGCTGACACCGATCACGGGCGGTGAAACCGGCCTGCAGATCAAACCGACCGACCGTCCGATCCTGTCAAACCTGCAGGATGGAGAGATCGGTCGCGCGAACCTCTTTGGCATGGACATGCGCTCCAGCTTTGAGATGGAGGTGGGCAACTGGCTGTTTACCTTCAACGCGGGCTATTACATCGCCGCCGTGGTGATGCTGCTGGCTTTCTATCTTTCCATCCGCATCTTCCGCTCGCCCTTTGGCACCATGCTGCGCGCGGTGAAGTCAAACCAGACCCGGATGTATTACACCGGCCTGAACGCACGGCCCTACACGCTGGCGGCCTTCGTGATCTCGGGCATGTATGCCGGTCTGGCCGGTGGTCTTCTGGTGGCGATGGACACGCAGGTGGGCCCGGAACGGATGTTCTGGACAGCCTCGGGCGAAGTGGTTCTGATGACGATCCTTGGCGGCGCCGGCACCCTGATCGGGCCGGTTCTGGGCGCGGGTTTCATCAAATACATGGAAAACATCGTCTCCAAGATCAACAAGGCAACGCTGGAAAGCTGGTTTGCCTTCATGCCCGACGGGCTTGAGGATCTGGTGATCACCATGGTCTATCCCTTCATCGGCAAGGGCTGGCACCTGACGCTGGGCCTGTTGTTCATGCTGGTCGTGATCTTCCTGCCCGGTGGGCTGGTTGAGGGCGGCCAACGCATCAAGGCGCTGTTCACGCGCAAAACGGCTGCGGACGACAAACCCGAAGCCGGTCAATCCACCCCTGCAGAATAAGGAGACGTTAAGATGGGAATTCTTGAAGTCAAAAACGTCAACAAACGCTTCGGCGGTCTGCAGGCCCTGGGGGATGTGAATCTCAGCGTCGAGGATCAGTCGGTGCATGCCATCATCGGCCCCAACGGGGCGGGCAAATCCACCCTTCTGAACTGTCTGGTGGGCAAGCTGATCCCGGACACCGGCAGCGTCATGTTTGACGGTCAGTCGGTACTGGGGCGCAAGCCTTACGAGATCAACCAGATGGGCATTTCCCGCGTGTTCCAGACACCCGAGATTTTCGGCGATCTGACCGTTTTGGAAAACATGATGATCCCGATCTTCGCCAAACGCGACGGCGCCTTCCGGATGCATGCCATTGAAAGTGCGAGCAATGAAAAAGAAATCATTGATCAGGCGATGGGCATGCTAGAAAGCCTCAACCTCGCCGATGACCGCGACGACCATGCCGCCTCGATGAGCCGCGGCAACAAGCGCCGCCTTGAAATCGGCATGTGCCTGGCGCAGGAACCGCGCCTGTTGCTGTTGGACGAACCCACCGCCGGTATGGCCCGGGCCGATACCAACAATACCATCGACCTGCTCAAACAGATTAAGGACGAGCGTGACATTACCATCGCAATCATCGAACATGACATGCATGTTGTGTTCTCTCTGGCCGAACGGATCACCGTTCTGGCTCAGGGCACGCCGCTGGTTGAGGACACACCTGACAACATCAAGGGCCATCCCAAGGTGCGCGAAGCATACCTTGGCGAGAGCGCCTAAGAGGGAGATTGAGACATGAACGTCAAACCGGATTTCTCAAAGGGTCACAGCCACGCCGAGACCGCACCAGCCTTCCTCTCGGTCTGGAGCCTCAAGGCTTACTACGGCGAAAGCTATATCGTGCAGGACATCAGCTTTAACGTCCACGAAGGCGAGATTCTCGCGCTTCTGGGACGTAACGGGGCGGGTAAAACCACCACCTTGCGTGCGATTGCCCGGATGGACAGCCCACAGGTGAACCATGGCGAGATCTGGCTGGATCACCAGCCGCTGCACAACATGAAAAGCCATCAGGCCTCGGCGGTGGGCATCGGGCTTGTCCCCGAAGATCGTTGCATCATTCCCGGCCTCACGGTCGAGGAGAACCTGAAGCTGGCACAGATTGCTCCACCGATCGGCTGGTCGCTGGATCGCCTTTATGAATTGTTCCCCCGTTTGCGCGAACGTCGCACCCAAGAAGGCGTCACCCTTTCGGGCGGTGAGCAGCAGATGCTGTCGGTGGCCCGCGCTCTGGCCCGTGACATCAAGGTGCTGCTGTTGGACGAACCTTACGAGGGGCTGGCCCCGGTGATCGTGGACGAGATCGAAAAGACACTCCGCGTGATCAAGGAACAGGGCATCACCACGGTGATCGTTGAACAGAACGCCATTCGCGCGCTTGAACTGGCCGATCGCGCCGTGATTTTGGATACCGGCGGGATCGTCTTTGATGGCACGGCCGCCGAAGTGCTTGAGGATGAGTCGCTCCGCGCGGAATATCTTGCTATATAACATGCACAGACCCGCCCCAACCGGGCGGGTCTTTTCAATTCAGAATACTCGAAGATGAAAGGTCCCAAAATGGCCGACGCAACCTATCCCCCCTCCGCAGAATTTGTCGCCAACGCCCTGGTCAACGAGGCCAAGTATGACGAGATGTACGCTGCCTCGATCAATGACCCCGAAGCTTTCTGGGCCGAGCAGGCCAAACGCATCGACTGGATGACGCACCCGAAAACGATCAAGAATGTCAGCTACGAGTTCGGCAATGTCTCGATCAACTGGTACGAGGACGGCACCCTGAACGTCTCAGCCAACTGCATTGACCGTCATCTGGAAACCCGTGGCGATCAGACCGCGATCATCTGGGAGCCGGATGATCCGAACGAGTCAGCACAGCACTTCACCTACAAAGAGCTGCACGCCGAGGTCTGCAAAATGGCCAACGTGATGAAATCGCTGGGCATCGGCAAGGGTGATCGCGTCGTGCTTTACCTGCCGATGATCCCCGAGGCGGCCTATGCCATGCTGGCCTGTACCCGCATCGGCGCGATCCACTCGATCGTGTTCGCAGGTTTCTCGCCGGACGCCCTTGGCGCGCGGGTGAATGGCTGTGACGCCAAGCTGGTGATCACCGCCGACACCGCCCCGCGCGGCGGCCGCGCCACCAAGCTGAAAGACAACGTCAATCAGGCGCTGTTGAACGACTTTGACGAGGTCAAATGCCTTGTGGTCAAGCGCACCGGTGATCAGATCGCCTGGCGTGATGGTCTGGATTACTGGTGGCATGAAGAAGCCGCCAAAGTCGATGCCGACTGCCCGCCCGAAGAGATGAATGCCGAAGATCCGCTGTTCATCCTCTACACGTCTGGTTCCACCGGCATGCCCAAGGGCGTCGTGCACACCACGGGCGGCTACCTGACCTATGCCGCGATGACCCATGAAATCGTGTTCGACTACCACGATGGCGATATCTACTGGTGCACCGCCGATGTGGGCTGGGTCACGGGCCACAGCTATATCGTCTATGGACCACTTGCCAATGGCGCAACCACGCTGATGTTCGAAGGTGTGCCGACCTACCCGGATGCCTCACGCTTCTGGCAGGTCTGCGAAAAGCACAAGGTGAACCAGTTCTACACCGCACCCACCGCCCTGCGCGCGCTGATGGGCCAGGGCGACAGCTTTGTCGAGGCCTGCGATCTGAGGAGCCTCAAGGTGCTGGGCACCGTGGGCGAGCCGATCAACCCCGAAGCGTGGACCTGGTATTCCAACGTTGTCGGTGGCGGGCGTTGCCCCATCGTCGATACATGGTGGCAGACCGAAACCGGCGGTCATCTGATGACCCCCCTGCCCGGCGCGCATGCGATGAAACCGGGCGCGGCCATGAAACCGTTCTTCGGCATCAAACCCATCGTTCTCGAACCCGCTTCGGGCGAGATTATCGAGGGCAACGATGTTGAGGGCGTGCTGTGCATCGCCGACAGCTGGCCCGGTCAGATGCGCACCGTCTGGGGCGATCACGAGCGGTTCATGAAAACCTATTTCGCCGATTACAAAGGCTATTACTTCACCGGTGACGGCTGCCGCCGCGATGAAGACGGCGATTACTGGATCACCGGCCGCGTCGATGACGTGATCAACGTGTCGGGTCACCGGATGGGCACCGCCGAAGTCGAAAGCGCCCTCGTGGCGCATTCCAAGGTGTCCGAGGCTGCTGTCGTCGGCTATCCCCATGATATCAAGGGACAAGGTATCTATTGCTATGTCACGTTGATGGCTGGCGAAGAACCCACCGAAGAGCTGCGTCAGGAGCTGCGCGTCTGGGTGCGTCAGGAAATCGGGCCGATTGCCTCGCCCGACCTGATCCAGTGGGCCCCCGGCCTGCCGAAAACGCGCTCAGGGAAAATCATGCGCCGTATCCTGCGCAAGATCGCTGAGAACGACTACGGCGCTCTGGGCGACACCTCTACCCTCGCCGATCCCTCGGTGGTGGACGAGCTGATCGAGAACCGGATGAACAAGTAAACAACCGGCATTGAAGCAAACGGTAGGGCGGGGTTTCACCCCGCCTTTATTTTCTGTCACCAGCGGCTACGCCTTGCGTGTCGCCAGGTAGACGCCGATTGCCGCGATCCCCATGCCACCCCATGCCAATGGCGGCATCACCTCGCCCAGCAACAGCCACGCGATCAAGGCGGCCAGTGGGGGCACCAAAAAGAACAGCGCCGATACCCGCGCCACGTCGCCTGCGCGGATCATGGCCAGCAAAAGGCCGACCGCAATCAGCGAATTCCCGATCACCAGATAAGTAAGGGCCGCCGTGAATTCCCAAGTCCAGTTAACCTGCGGGTCTTCCAGCAACAACAACAAGGGCAGCACCCCAAGCAACCCCACCGCATAACCTATCAGATTGGTGGTGACAGGGTGATGTTTCAGCCCAAACCGCTTCTCCCATAACGATCCGGCAGTGATCCCCATCAGGCCCAGAAACGCGCAGGTGAATCCAAACAGCGACGGCGCTTCGACGGTTGAACGCACGGCGATCACCACGGCGCACCCCGCCAACCCAAGGATCAAACCCAGCCATTGGTTGCGTCCCGCGGCCTCGCCTGTCCAACGCGGGGCAATCAAGGCCACGACCACCGGCTGCAGTGACATCAACAGTGCCACGGTGCCCGCCGCGACGCCAGCATGGAAAGCAAAGTAACTCATGCCGAAATAGACTGTCTGGATCAGGAAACCGACCATCGCCAGATGGCCCCATTCCGCGCAGGTGGCGGGCAAAGGCGGGCGTAGGATGACAAACAAGATCGCCATCAGCCCCACCACCAGACCAAAGCGCAGAGCCAGCAACGTCATCGGCTGTGTGTACTGCAACCCGACTTTGGCAACGGCATAGCCGCCTGACCACAGGATCAAAAACACCACCGGAGCGGCGACAAGCCAGAGCGGGCGGTTGGATGGCATTGGGTCACTTTCTGAAACTTCACAAGCCTTATAGGGGTCTGTTACCGCAATAGCCAGAAACAGAAGATACTATTAATTATCATTCACAAACAAAATATTACGATACATACTTCATGTTGATCACGCCCGTTTGCGACACGCAGTCGCTTTTAAGCAAGACAGAACAGATGCGCTCAAGCAGCCTTGAGGAACCAGCCCATTTTGACCGGTGCCCCAATGACAACCCTGACGCCCAACAGCTCGCATAGTGCTGCGTCGAACCCGATGCAGGGGATCAGCTGCGTTCTGATCGCGATGATCTTCTTTGTCACGCAGGATGTGCTGATGAAGACCCTGCTGGATACCTATCCGATCTGGATGCTGCTTTTTATCCGCTCACTGGTCACCGCGATCATCCTTGTGCCCCTGATCCTCTATTTGGGCGGCGATCATCGCCTGCTCAGCCCGCTTTGGCCCATACACCTGGTGCGCGGTGCATTGTTCGTGGCAGGCTTTGCGATGTTCTACACGGCTTTTCCATTCATGGGACTGGCCGAGGTGACGACAATCTTCTTCTCGGCCCCGCTGTTCACCGCCATTCTGGCCGCAGTTTGGTTGAAAGAACAGATCGGCCCGCATCGTATCGGCGCGCTGTTGCTTGGATTTATCGGGGTTGTCATTGCGATGAACCCGGCCGGAGACGGCTTTAGCTGGATCGCGATCCTGCCACTGACCTGCGCGATCAGCTATGCGATGATGCAGGTCCTTGCGCGCCAGATTGGCGACCGCGAAACCTCGCTCACTGTGGGTCTGAATACTCTGGGGGTGGCCGGCATCCTTATTCTGCCCGTCGGATGGCTTGTGAACCAGTTGATCACACCGGGCCCTGATTTTCCCCATCTGCGTCTAGCCTTTCCGCTGGATCGGGTGCAGGACATCCCCCAGCTGCTGTTGCTGGCTCTTGTGGGCATGGTCGGCTGGGTGCTGCTGTCACGTGCCTACCAGGTGGCCAGCGCCAGCCTTGTCGCCCCGTTCGATTACACATATCTGCCCCTCGCCGCGCTTGTTGCCTATCTTCTATTCGATGAGGTGCCTGCCGGGTCCACCCTGATCGGCATGGCCCTGATCATCATTGGCGGACTTTACCTGGGCTACCGCGAACTGAAAGCGGTGCAGACCACCGATGATCCGGCGCTGGTGGCCGAAGGGCTTTATGCGCCCGGCAACCCGATTCCCCCTCACACGACGGACGACGACCTCGTGCATAAAGACAGGCCGGATGATGGCCGAACTGAGTAACCCGACCATCCTCGCGCGCGACCCACGCGGGGTGCTTCTGGTATTTCTGGCCGGTGTGGTCTGGTCGACCGTCGGCCTTGGCATCCGACTGATTGACGACGCACAGGTCTGGCAAATCCTGTTCTATCGCTCGATCAGCCTGTCGGCATTTCTCTATCTGCTGATCTGGTGGCGCAATGGACGTTCGGCTTTCGCCATGATCCCGGCATTGGGAGTAAGCGGCATGATCGGCGCATTGGCGCTCGTCGCAGCCTATACCGGCGGTATCTATGCGATCCAGACCACCTCGGTGGCCAATGCGATGCTTTTGTTTGCAACCGCGCCCTTCATGGCCGCGATCCTTGGGCTGTTGGTGCTGCGAGAGGGCGTGCGCTGGCAAACCTGGGTTGCCATAGCCGGTGCCTGTCTGGGCATTGCCATCATGGTGGGGGGCAAATTCGGCGAGGGCGCGTTTGTCGGCAATCTTGCCGCGCTCGGCTCGGCACTTGGTTTTGCGGTTTTCACCATCGCCCTGCGCTGGGGTCGCGCGGGCGAGATGTTGCCCTGCATCTTCCTGTCCGGGCTGTTTGGCATCGTCCTGATGGCGGCGATCTGTTTGGCCCTGGACCTGTCCCTGATCCTGTCGCCGCGCGACAGCGGGATCGCGTTTTCGATGGGCGTGTTTCAGGTGGGCCTGGGATTGGTCCTCTATACGCTGGGGTCCAAGTCGGTGCCCGCGGCCGAACTGACCTTGCTGTCGCTGGCCGAGGTTTTGCTGGCCCCTCTCTGGGTCTGGCTGGTGCTGGGCGAAGTGCCGACATTGCTGACAATGATCGGCGGGGCCGTTCTGTTGGCGGCGGTCGCAGGCAACGCGGTGTCAGGCATAAAACGCAAGGCCCCGGTCACGCTGGTCTAGTCGTCCCGATCGGCCTTCAGACGCGCACGCAGCTCGGTTTTCAGGACCTTGCCATAATTGTTCTTGGGCAGTTCAGACAGTGAAAAATAGGCCTTGGGGCGTTTGAACCGGGCGATGTGGTCAAGGCAATGGGCGTCCAGCGCCTCTGCATCTACCTCGTCATCCTGTGGGACCACGAAGGCCACGACATCCTCGCCCCATTCCGCGTTTTCCCGGCCCACGACCGAGACCTCCTGAACCGACGGGTGCTGTAACAACACCTCTTCCACCTCGCGCGGATAGATGTTCGAGCCGCCCGAGATGATCATATCCTTCGAGCGATCCATCAGGGTCAGATACCCATCCTCGTCCAATTGCCCCACATCACCGGTCATCAGCCAGCCATTGACCAGCGTCTTGGCCGTGGCTGTCTCGTTACGCCAATAACCGGGCATCACCGCGTCACCGCGCACCATGATCTCGCCACTGGTGCCAGGCGGCAGAAGGTTTCCCTCATCATCGCCAATCTGCACCTCAACAACGGATTGCGCCCGACCGACCGAGCCGAGACGCTGTTGCCAGCGCGGGTGGCTGCGGTCGGCCACGTCCGCGCGGCCAAGCGCGGTGATCGCCATTGGGCATTCGCCTTGCCCGTAGACCTGTACGAAGATAGGGCCAAACCGCTCAACCGCCTCGATGATATCCGCGTTATACATTGGCCCGCCCGCATAAACGATGGTGCGCAGCCCCTCGCCCGTCCCGTCCTTGGCAAGCGTCAACCGCTTGACCATCGTGGGCGCGGCAAACAGATGCACATCGCGCGCGTGGCGTGCCAGATCGAAAATTTCATCCGGTTCAAACTGTCCGGATGCAGGGCAGATATGGCGCGCGCCCATCAGCACATGCACCGGGATGTACATGCCCGCAGCATGGCTCATCGGGGCCGCATAAAGCGTCGCATGATCCGAGGTCACCGCGTCTACGTCAGCCAGATAAGACAGGGTCATCACGCTGATCATCCGATGCGTGATCATCACGCCCTTGGGCCGCCCCGTCGTACCAGAGGTATAGAACAACCACGCCAGATCACTAGGGGCGCGCGCAGTGATCCCATCGACGGGCGCATGGTCAAGGACTTCGCAGAAGGCCTCACTTGCCTGATCGACGATCACCCCCTGCACCCCGGCGTCTTGCAAAGCCTCGGTCAGACCGGGAGAGGTGAACGTGAGTCCGGCGCCGCTATCCTCGATGATCCACGCCGCTTCGCGACCATGCAGCTTGGCATTGATCGGCACCGCCGCCGCCCCGGCATACCAGATGCCATAAAGCGCGATCAGATAGTCAGGTGTGTTCTTCATGAAAATCGCCACACGGTCACCGGGCTGCACACCCTGCCCTGTCAACCACCCGGCCAAACGTGCCGCCCGGGTATGAAAGGCCGCGTAATCGGCCACCAGATCATGACCCAGAAAGATCGCAGGCGCCCCGGGTGCCCTGACCGCTGCACGCTCCAACCATATCCCGATATTCATTGTCTCTCTCCCTCACCCGGCTTTCTCTAAAAACCATTGGCAGCGGCCCCGATCAAGTCGTAGAACTACGCGTCCCTGTCCGAGAGGCCCAATGCCCCCCAAAGACCTCGCCTTTGAACACGCCCCGATCGGGCTTGCCGTTCTGGAGAACCGCATCATCCAGCTCTGCAACCGACAGTTCGGGGAAACCTTTGGTGGCCTGCCCAGTGCGTTTGAAGGCGTGTCACTGGCCGAGCATTACCCGTCTATCGAGGATTACAACCGCATCGGCGAACGCGGGTTGGCCCAGATGCAGATCACCGGGCGCTATTCGGACGAACGGGTGATGAAACGCCGCGACGGCACACTGTTCTGGTGCCGGGTGCGCGGCCAATCGCTGACGCCCGAGGATCCGTTCCTGCGCGGGATCTGGTCCTTTGCGGATCTTTCCGACGAACGCCCCCTGGTGGCGTTGACACAGCGCGAACGCGAGGTGGCGATCCTGACATGCCGCGGCCTGACATCCAAGGAAATCGGCCGCGAACTGGGGTTGTCCTACCGCACAATCGAGGTCTATCGCGCCCGCCTGCTGGAGAAGTTTCAGGCCCGCAAACTGGCCGAACTGGTGGCCAAGCTGTCCGGTATGCCGCTCTAGAACATGGCGCGCTCTGGTAATCCGATCCAAAAGCCCCCATTTTCCCCTCAAATGCCCGCTTTTCTCGCCCCTTGGCTTGGCCTATAAGCAGGGAAAACAATTGCCCGTGACGCAGCGTCACCGGAGCGCCATTGGTCGAGGACCCCGATGCCCAAAAACACCCATGAGTCTGATGTTGCCTTTGTCAAAGCCCTGGCAGAGCTGTTGAATGACAACGAGTTGACCGAGTTGCAGGTCAAACGCGATTACGGCGAAAATGACAGCCTGAACGTACGTGTCAGCCGCAAACAGGAGGTGGTGGCCCACGCCGCGATGCCCGCACCTGCCGCGGCCATGGCCGCACCTGCGCCAGCGGCACCCGCCGCACCGGCCGCTGCCGAGGCCGCGCCTGCAACCGAAGATCCGGCGGATCATCCCGGCGCTGTCGCTTCGCCGATGGTGGGCACCGTCTATATGCAGGCCGAACCCGGATCGCCCGCCTTCGTCAGCGTGGGTGACAAGGTCAGCGAAGGCGACACGCTGCTGATCGTCGAGGCGATGAAAACCATGAACCACATTCCCGCCCCGCGCGGTGGCACGGTGAAACGCATTCTGGTCGAAGACGGGGCTGCCGTGGAATATGGCGCACCGCTGATGATCATCGAATAGGGGCACAGCCATGTTCGATAAAATCCTTGTCGCCAACCGTGGTGAAATTGCCCTGCGCGTGATCCGCGCGGCGCGCGAAATGGGCATCCAGTCCGTCGCGGTTCATTCCACCGCGGATGCCGATGCGATGCATGTACGCATGGCGGACGAAAGCGTGTGTATTGGCCCGCCCTCCAGCACGGAAAGCTATCTGTCGATCCCCGCGATCATTGCCGCCTGCGAAGTGACCGGCGCTCAGGCGATTCATCCGGGCTATGGTTTTCTGAGTGAAAACGCCAATTTCGTGCAGATCGTTGAGGATCACGACCTTACGTTCATCGGTCCCACCGCAGAGCACATCCGCATCATGGGCGACAAGATCACCGCCAAGGACACGATGAAAGAGTTAGGCGTGCCCTGCGTACCCGGATCGGACGGCGGTGTGCCCGATCTGGCTGCGGCCAAGGCTCTGGGCGAGGAAATGGGTTATCCGGTGATCGTCAAGGCCACTGCCGGCGGCGGCGGGCGCGGCATGAAAGTGGCCGAGACGGCGGATGACATCGAAATGGCCTTCCGCACCGCCCGCTCCGAGGCCAAGAATGCTTTTGGCAATGACGAGGTCTATATCGAGAAATACCTGACCACGCCGCGCCATATTGAAATTCAGGTGTTTGGCGACGGCAAGGGCAAGGCCGTGCATCTGGGTGAGCGCGATTGCTCGCTGCAGCGACGTCACCAGAAAGTATTTGAAGAGGCCCCCGGCCCCTGCATTTCTGAGGAGGAACGCACACGGATCGGCAAGGTCTGCGCCGACGCAGTGGCCAAGATCAACTATGCCGGCGCCGGCACGATCGAGTTTCTTTATGAAAAGGGTGAGTTCTATTTCATCGAGATGAACACCCGCCTGCAGGTGGAACACCCGGTGACCGAAGCCATCTTTGGTGTCGACCTGGTACAGGAACAGATCCGCGTTGCCGAAGGGCTGCCGATGTCCTTCACGCAGGATGATCTGATCATCAATGGCCACGCCATAGAAGTGCGCATCAACGCGGAAAAGCTGCCGGAATTCGCCCCGCGCCCCGGGAAAATCACCCAGTTTCACGCCCCCGGCGGTCTGGGTGTGCGCATGGATTCGGCGCTTTATGACGGCTATTCGATCCCGCCCTATTACGACAGCCTGATTGCCAAGCTGGTGGTGCATGGCCCGGATCGCGCCTCGGCCCTTGCCCGCCTCAACCGGGCATTGGGCGAGTTGATCGTGGATGGTGTGGATACCACCGTGCCGCTGTTCCACGCACTTTTGCAGGAAGAGGATGTGCATTCTGGCGACTACAACATCCACTGGCTCGAACATTGGCTGGAGACCAACCTGAGGGAATGACCCCAAGACCGTCATGAGCGATGCCGATTTCACGCTGACCCCTGAGTTGCTGCTGCGGGCCTACACGTCAGGCATTTTTCCGATGGCCGAAAGCCGGGATGATCCCGAGCTGTTCTGGGTCGACCCGCGCAGCCGGGGCATCCTGCCGCTGGACAAGTTTCACATCTCGCGATCCCTGGCCCGCCGGATGCGGCGCGGCGGGTACGAGGTGGCGCTCGACCGCGATTTCGAAGCTGTATTGCAGGCCTGTGCCGCACGCGATGAAACCTGGATTAATGACCAGATATCCGAACTTTACACGTCTCTCTTCACGTTAGGTCACGCGCATTCTCTGGCCGTGTATGAACAGGGTGAACTGGCGGGGGGCGTTTACGGCGTTGCCATTGGCGGGGCGTTTTTCGGGGAAAGCATGTTTTCGCATCGCACCGATGGTTCCAAGCTGGCGCTGGCCCATCTTACCGATCACTTGCGGCGCTGTCGGTTTACCTTGTTCGACACACAGTTCCTGACCGACCACCTGGCCAGCCTGGGGGCGATCGAAATCACCCGCAACGCCTATCATCTGCGTCTTGAGCACGCGGTCGGACTGACCCGTTCGATCAAAGAAATAGATTTGGAAACCGACCCTTACTCGGTCTTGCAGCGCAGCACCCAGACGTCGTAACGCGGATGTTCCAGCGCGTTCAGCGCCGGGGAGGACGCAACCATCCAACCCTGAAAGACAGGGTTTGCGGTTTCGGTTTCCGTGATGGTCAGAAGCGCATAAGCCTCGCCCGACGGATTGTCCGTGGGATAGCGGCATTCGCTTAGCGTGATCAGCAACCGGTCAATCGCATAGGACTCGCCATTGGCAAGCTCCATGTCGAATACCTTTCCGTTTACCTTTTCCAAACCACGCAGCACAGCGCCGGTGCCTTGCGAAACCTCCTGTGCGATGATGGGCATGGAAAACCCGAGGCTCAGACAGATCGACAGCGCAAGCGCCCTCATCCTTCGTCTTCCTCGCTTCCGGCCACGAATTTCATCAGCAAGGCAATCAGGCTGACCGAGCCTTGGGTGAACTCGATCTCATCGCCCGCAGCAAAATAAAACGGCGATCCACCAGGCAGGATTTCAACATAGTTCCCCCCCAGCAACCCTTCCGAACTGATCGCAACAGCGCTGTCATCCGGCACTTCGATGCCTTCGCGCACTGTAAATTCGGTCTGGGCACGGTAGCTTTCAGGATCCAGCGTGATCTCGGTAACGCGGCCGACCTTGACCCCGGCCAGACGCACATCCGTGCCCACATCAACGCCATCGGCACTGCGAAAACTGGCGTTCAGTTGATACTCGGTCTGACCGGTGGAAATGCCTGTCATTTGCCCGGCATAGATCAGGAAACCCGCCGCCGCGGCCAGCACCAATCCACCGACAATCACTTCGGTTTTGTTTTCCGACATACTCGTCTGCCTACTCCGGGCTCCACGCCTCGTAATCGCGCCGCTCTGCTGGGGCGGCGCGGCGGATCGATCCTGCAGGCGCATAGGCCATAGCCGTGCCGGTCAGGTTTTCCTCATGTGGCTTTTCCCACGCCTTGCGCGGCAAAGGGGCTTCGGTCGGCGGGTCCTGATAGGTGTGGTGCAGCCATCCATGCCATTCGGGGCTGACCCGGCTGGCCTCGGCCTCACCGTTGAACATCACCCAGCGGCGCTTGCCGTCACGTGTTTCAAAATAGCCATTTCCCTGATCGTCTTCGCCCACTTTGACGCCTTTGCGCCAGCTCCAAAGTTGCGTGTTCAGGGTGGAACCGTCCCACCATGTCACTGCGCGTAGAATTGATTTGAGAATGCCCATCCGGCCCTCCTGTTCCTGCACCAGATATGGCGTATCTGCACCCAAAGGTCCAGTGCTGCCTCAACGGAAAAAGGCAGGCGCATGGCCTGCCTTCCACATGTCTTGTGACGTCCCGATTCTGATCAACTGGCGCTGGTGCCCTCTTTCTTGGCATCGGCATAAATCATCAGGGGGGCAGCATCGGAATTGGCCGCCTCTTCATTGACCACGACCTCTTCAACCGTGTCCATGCCCGGCAGGTCAAACATCGTATCCAGCAGGATGCTTTCCAGGATTGAACGCAGGCCGCGAGCGCCGGTTTTGCGTTCAATCGCGCGTTTTGCAATGGCCGCAAGCGCATCATCGGTAAAGGTCAGCTGCACATCTTCCAACTCGAACAGGCGTTGATATTGCTTGACCAAAGCGTTCTTGGGTTCGGTGAGGATGGTGATCAGGGCGTCTTCATCCAGATCTTCCAGCGTTGCAATCACAGGCAAGCGGCCCACAAACTCCGGGATTAACCCGAATTTCAGCAGATCCTCCGGTTCCAGATCGGTGAAGATCTCGCCCACGCCGCGGTCATCCACATCACGCACATCGGCCCCAAAGCCCATCGCGCTGCCCTTGCCACGGGCGGCAATGATCTTGTCGAGGCCGGCAAAGGCGCCGCCACAGACAAACAGGATGTTGGTTGTGTCCACTTGCAGGAATTCCTGTTGCGGATGCTTGCGCCCACCTTGCGGCGGCACGGCAGCCACGGTGCCTTCCATCAGTTTCAGCAACGCCTGCTGAACCCCTTCGCCCGACACATCGCGGGTGATCGAGGGGTTTTCCGATTTGCGCGTGATCTTGTCGACCTCGTCGATATAGACGATGCCGCGTTGTGCGCGTTCGACGTTGTATTCGCTGGCCTGCAGCAGTTTGAGGATGATGTTTTCGACATCCTCACCCACATAGCCCGCTTCGGTCAGCGTGGTGGCATCGGCCATGGTAAAGGGCACATCCAGAATCCGCGCCAGGGTCTGGGCCAGCAACGTCTTGCCGCAACCGGTTGGCCCGATCAGCAGAATGTTGGATTTCTGCAGTTCGATTTCGCCAGCCTTGCCGGAATGATCGAGACGTTTGTAGTGGTTGTGCACCGCCACCGACAGCACCCGCTTGGCCGTTGCCTGACCGATCACATAATCGTCAAGCACACCGCAAATCTCACGTGGGGTCGGCACACCGTCGCTGGATTTCAAACCGGCGGTCTTTGTCTCTTCACGGATGATATCCATGCACAGCTCGACGCATTCATCACAGATGAACACGGTAGGGCCCGCGATCAGCTTGCGCACCTCGTGCTGGCTTTTGCCGCAAAAGCTGCAATAGAGGGTGTTTTTGCTGTCGCCGCCTGAGTTATTCGCCATGACCTATTGTCGCCTTTCGGTCCTCTGTCGCCATACCGGCCCTGCTGTTTCGCGTCAGCTTACGGCAGGTGCCGCGGCTCCACAATCTCAAATTCGCGTCTCCGGGCGCCCGATCCGTTTCCAAACTGTTTACGTCGTTTCATCATCCGCCTTGGCCCGGTTCTCGACGATTTCGTCGATCAGACCCCAGTCCTTGGCTTCTTCGGGACTCATGAAATTGTCGCGTTCCAGCGCGTCTTCGACCTTCTTCAGCGTCTGGCCCGTGTGCTTGACATAAATCTCGTTCAGCCGGGTTTTCAGTTTCTGGGTTTCCTGCGCATGGATCATGATGTCCGTCGCCTGCCCCTGATATCCGCCCGAAGGCTGGTGCACCATCACCCGGCTGTTGGGCAGAGAAAAGCGCATCCCCGCTTCACCCGCGGTCAGCAACAAGCTGCCCATCGAGGCCGCCTGACCGATCACCAGCGTGCTGACCTTCGGGCGGATGTACTGCATCGTGTCATAGATCGACAGACCGCTGGTGACCACGCCACCGGGGCTGTTGATATACATGCTGATTTCCTTGCTGGGGTTTTCCGCCTCAAGATGCAAAAGCTGCGCAACGATCAGGCTGGACATGCCGTCATGCACAGGCCCGCTCAGGAAAATAATCCGCTCTTTCAGCAGCCGCGAAAAGATATCATAGGCCCGTTCGCCCCGGCTGGTTTGTTCCACAACCATGGGTACGAGAGTGTTCATATAGGTGTCGATGGGGTCTGTCATATTGCCTGCCTCAGCGTTGCGTCCGTGTTCTACACGAAGAGTTCCTAAGGGAGTCTTAGTGTTGCGCCGGGGGGGCTGCAAGGGGATGCGCGCGTTTACTGATACGGGGGGGTAACCACCTGTTCACTCCGGTATGCCGGGCGACTCACCTGAACCGCTGGCGCCGGCCCGGATGTTAGATTGCCTGCAGATCAGCCATTGGTCGCCTGCTCCGACGCCATCAGCGTTTTCAGTTTTGCAAAAAGGTCAGCCCCCGCATCGCTGTCCCGCAAGGCCCTGATCCGCGCGCGGTGATGGCTGACGCAGTTTTCATGCCGCTCTGCGATCCCGGGAAGGGCCAGCAAAGCCTGCGTTTCGGCATCCCTGATCGCGCTGCTTTGCAGGATCGAACGATCCTCGATCCGGTTGTGATTATACTCGGTCGCATATCGCATGGCGTCGATCTTATCGAAGCCGAACACATTTCCGCGATCATGCTTCACCAAAAAGCTTTCTGCCGAACGCAGCACATAGTGATTAAGCTGTACCTTCCCGACACGCTGCGCCACCTGCAGCATCTTGCGCCGCGGTTTCTTGGTCGAAATCTCCAGGGCATTGCCCGACCCGTCACACCAGCGCACATCCGAATAGGACTCGGGCGCGACCGTCGGAAAATGGTTGAACGGCACAATATCATCGCGCACGCGGTGCAGGCTTTTGATTGCCGTACGCGCCTTGGTCCCGGCGCCGACCTGTTCACCCCCGGTGAAGAAAAACTGCCCGGTGATCGGACCGGGATCAAAATCCGTGACACCGCCGAAACCGAAATTCACATGGTTGAAGGACAGCACGTCAAACGGGTCCAGCGCCCCGATCAAGGTGGGCAGCGTCCCGTCTGCATGCGTGACATTGATAAATTCATCGACATCAATCAGCGCAACATACTCGGCGCGCTGATATTCCTTGAGATGCTGGGCATAGGAAAACGCCACGTTGATACGCTGATTGGAATTCACCAGACAGTTCGGATTTTCCAGATGGCGGATGATCCCGGCATCATCCAGGCAATCCAGTAATTCCTTGGTGCCGTCCGTACAGTCGTTTGAAAAGATGATGAACCTGTTCGCCCCGATCGCGCGATGATGGGCCAGCCATTCAAGGATGAACGGTCCCTCGTTCTTCATACAGGCGACAACGGTGATATCCATGCAAACCTCAATCGTCTTTAATCTTCGATACTGCCCATCCAGACCCTTGCCCGGGCCCTTGCATGATGTGTTTGCCTACCTGATATCACGGCCCAAACACAGGCCCAAAGAAAATCTGATCTCCTGTTTTCTCTTTGGACGATGTGGCGTTTATCGTTGGTGCCAAATCTTCACATGCTGGCCCGATTTGTTCGTCGTTTCATGCATTTTGCGAGTTCACCTTGCCCCGTTCCGCTGCCATATTATCTAGAAGAAAACCACAAGTTGCGGAGAGCAGAATGCAACTCACGGTCAATGGCAAAACGTATGACATCAATGTGGAACCCGAGATGCCCCTGTTGTGGGTGCTGCGGGACGAACTGGGCATCACCGGTGTCAAATACGGCTGCGGGATCGCTCAATGCGGGGCCTGCACCGTGCATCTGGATGGCGAACCTGTGCGTGCCTGTCAGACTTGGGCAGAAGATGCCGTTGGCGCCCAGATCACCACGATCGAAGGGCTTGGCACACCGGAGGCGCTGCATGCTGTGCAAGCTGCGTGGATAGAACACCAGGTGGCACAATGTGGATATTGCCAATCCGGTCAGATGATGAGCGCCGCCGCCCTTCTGGCCGCCATTCCCAACCCCAACGAGGCCGAGATTGACGAGGCGATGAATGGCAACCTGTGTCGCTGTGGCACCTACCCCCGCATCCGTGCCGCCGTCAAAACCGCCGCCACCAAGATGCGCGAGGGCTAAGAGATGAGCCGCATCGGAAAAATCGCCCGCCGGTCCTTCCTGATCGGCTCGGTCGCTATTGTCGGCGGCGTGGCCTTTGGCGTTTACAAATACAACCAACCCGAAAAGAACCCGCTGCTTAACGGCCTCCCCGAAGGCCAAGCCGCATTGACACCTTACGTGCTGATCACTGCCGACGGCATTACCCTGATTACGCCCCGTGCAGACAAGGGACAGGGGGCCTATTCGGTGCAGGCCGCCCTGATCGCCGAAGAACTGGATGTCGAACTGGACCAGATCCGCTTTGATCCCGGCCCACCCTCACCTGCCTATTGGAACACCGCCCTGTCGGACGAGGCCGCCGCCTTCGTCGCGCCGGGCGGCGGGATGATCAACACGCTTGCCCAAGGCACCATCGATGCAGGGATCAAGTTTATGGGTGTGCAGATCACCGGCGGATCGACCACCGTACCGGACGGGTTTGACAAACTCCGTGCCGCCGGTGCCACCGCCCGCGAAACGCTCAAGGCCGCTGCCGCTGCAAAAACAGGTGCGGCTATTGAGGACCTCAAGACCGAAAGCGGGGCCGTGATCCTGCCCGATGGCACCCGCCTGCCCTATAGCGATCTGGCCAGCGAGGCCGCGCAGATCGAACCGGTCACCAATGTGCCCCTGCGCGATCCATCGACCTGGCGGCTGATTGGCAAGCCGATGCAGCGCGTTGATATCGTGGCCAAATCCACAGGTACGCAAGACTATGGCATTGATATTTCCGTCGAAGGAATGGTCCATGCCACCGTGGTGCTGAACCCAGCACAGGGCGGCACGCTCAACAGCTTTGATGCAAGCGAGGCGCTGTCGATGCGCGGCGTCAAGGCAGTGGTCCCCATCACCGGCGGCGTTGGCGTGATTGCCGACAACACTTGGCGCGCGTTCCAGGCCGCACAGGCGATCAGCTTTGACTGGGGTCCCTCGCCCATGCCTTCCAGCATGGCGGCCCATTGGGACGTTCTGGCAACCTCTTTCACCAGGGATAACCGCGACAGCCGCAAGCGGGATGACGGCGATGTGGATGCCGCGTTGGCGGGTGCCGAGGTCACAGAAGCCGAATACCGCATGCCCTATCTGGCCCATGCCCCGCTGGAACCGCTTTGTGCCATCGTGCGAGTCGATGAGGACGCGGCAGAGGGCTGGGCAGGTACCCAGATCCCACGCTTTGTACAGGACAATATCAGCCGCCTCACCGGCATCGACACCGATAAGATCACCCTGCATGTGCAGATGATGGGCGGCAGCTTCGGCCATCGCCTTGAGGATGATTTCATCCGGCGCGCCACGGAAATCGCCATGCAAATGAAGGGCACGCCCGTCAAGCTGACCTATTCGCGCGAAGAAGATATGACGCACGACTTTCCCCGGCAGATCGCCATGGCGCGCCTGCGCGGCACCATGAAGGATGGCAAGGTCGAGACGATGGATCTGGGCATCGCCATGCCCTCGATCATGGGCTCGCAACTGGGTCGTCAGATCGGGGCGCTTCCCGGCCCGGACAGCCAGATCGTTGCCGGCGCGTTTGAACAGCCTTTTGCCATTCCCAACCAGCGCATCACCGGTTATCGCGCGCCCGATCTGGCCCCCATCAGTTCGTGGCGCTCGGTCGGTGCTGCAACCAACGGGTTTTTCTACAATGCCGCGCTGGACGAGTTGATCCACGCCGCCGGGGCAGACCCGATGGAGGAGCGTCTGCGCCTGTGCGATGACGACGTGGCCCGCCAAGTGCTGGAAGCCGTCGCCGACATGTCGGGCTGGTCCGGCCCCAACCCCAGCGCAAATCGCGGGCGCGGCGTGGCACTGACCAACTCCTTCGGAGTTCCTTGCGCTGAAGTGGTTGAGGTACGTGCCACCGACGACAGCATCCGCATCGAACATGTCTGGGTCGCTGCGGATGTGGGTACAATCGTCGACCCGGTGAATTTCGAAAACAATGTGCAAGGCGGCGTTGTCTGGGCGCTGGGGCATGCAATGAATTGCGAGCTTACCTATTCGGATGGCATCGCCGATCAAAACAATTACGACAGCTTCGAGGGGATGCGCCACGCGCAATGCCCCCGGATCCACGTGCGGGGCCTGGAAAACAGCGACACGGTGCGCGGCATTGGTGAGCCACCCGTGCCCCCCGCCGCCGCCGCCCTTGCCGGGGCGATCTTCGCCGCCACCGGTCAGCGTTTGCGCGAGATGCCATTCAGCAAATTTGTCGATTTCGCCTAGCGCACAGGGACTTGCAGCGCGGCCCGTGCGGTGTTTGAAAGGCGCATGCGCTCTGCTTTGGCCACCCTTCTTCTCATTGGCATTTCCACGCTGGCCGCTTTTGCAGCTGCTCCCCTGGGCCTGCCCCTGCCCTATCTGTTGGGGCCGCTGATCGCTTCGGCAACGATTTGTCTGGCAGCCAAGCCGATCCTGCCGGACGACTTCGCCTATCTGCCCGGGCTTCGTTTTGCCTTTATTGCGGTGATCGGTGTGATGATCGGCGCGCAGGTCACGCCTGATTTGTTTGCCAATACCCGTCATCTGCTGCTCAGCTTTGGCGCGCTGATCGTGTTTGTCTGCGTCGCCATCACCTTCAACTATTCGGTATTTCGCAAAGTTGGGCGCTATGATCGACCCACCGCGTTTTACTCCAGCATGCCCGGCGGGCTTTATGAAAGCATCGCCTTTGGCGACGAGGCCGGGGCCGACCCCGCCCGCCTGATGCTCCAGCAATTCCTGCGGGTCATCGTGGTGGTCACCGTGGTTCCGATCGGTCTGTCACTTTGGCTGGGCGAGGCTGTGGGCAGCGCCGGTGGCATGACATTGGCCAAGCCGGACGTGCCTTGGTCATCCCTGCCGATTGTTGCGCTGGCGATCCTTGGGGGCATCGGGCTGGGAGTGCTGCTGCGCCTGCCCGCCCGTCAGCTGACCGGGCCGATGGCCATGGGCGCCGCCTTGTCGCTGAGCGGTGTGATTGATCTGGATATTCCGCAATGGCTGGTCAATCTGGCGCTGATTATCGTGGGAACGGCGCTTGGGACACGCTTCAACGGGATCACCGTGCAGCAGGTTGTCCAGGGCATGGGATTGGCGCTGCTTTCTGTGGGAGGCATGCTGATTCTGGCCGCTGGCCTTGCCGTCGGCCTCAGCCATCAGACGGGTCAGGGCTTTGACATGATGCTGATCAGCTTCGCTCCCGGCGGCGTAACCGAGATGACCTTGGTCGCCCTCAGCCTGACAGGCACTCCCGCCATCGTCACCCTGCACCACATCGCCCGCATCCTGATTACGGTTGGCGTGTTGGTGATCTCGTCCAAATGGATGCGCCGCCGGTTTTGACAGGGCGGCGGCTTCGGGTTATCTGAACATACGTTCATTTCTTGAAAAGAGGCTCCCATGCATATCAAAGACACCGCCGCGATCATCACCGGGGCCGCCTCGGGGCTGGGCGAGGCCACGGCGCGGCATTTCCGAAAGCACGGCGCGCAAGTGACAATACTGGATCGCGATACTGAGCGTGGTCAGGCCGTGGCCGATGAGATTGGCGCGGCATTTGCCGAAACCGACGTGACCGACGAGGATTCGGTTCAGGACAGCATCAAGATCGCCTGCAAGGCGATGGGCAAGATCACTGCGGCGGTCAATTGTGCCGGCATCGCCCCCGCTGCCAAGACGTTGGGGCGCGACGGCCCCCATCCTCTCGGCACCTTCCAAAGCGTGATCGACATCAACCTGGTGGGCAGTTTCAACGTGGCCAGGCTGGCGGCGGCAGAGATTGCCAAGAACGATCCGGCCTCGGATGGCGCGCGCGGGGTGATCATCAACACCGCCTCCATCGCTGCCTTTGACGGGCAAAAAGGCCAAGCCGCCTACGCCGCCTCCAAAGGGGGAATCGCCGGACTCAGCCTGCCGATGGCGCGGGATTTACAGCGCGAAGGCATCCGCGTTATGGCCATCGCGCCGGGCATTTTCCTGACCCCCATGCTGCAATCCCTACCACAGGAGGTCCAGGACGGGCTGGCCGCCGACGTCACCTTCCCCAAACGGCTGGGTGATCCCAATGAATACGCCCGCCTCGCGCAATTTGTCATCGAATGCGGGTATCTGAACGGCGAAGTGATCCGGCTGGATGGCGCGCTGCGGATGCAGTGAGAGTCCGACGCGGAAAATCACACCGGAACCCTGCTCTAAGCCGCGCTTGAACCTCAGTGCTGCTTGATTGTCGATTGGCCGCTTTGAGTGCAATGTGACTGATGCCGCGTTTCGCACGAATGTCCAGTTCACAAGGGCGCCCGAAACCTGCCAAAATCAGAACCTTGTTCTGCAAACGGTTTTTGGAACAAGGCTTTTCAATTTTCTTTGAGAATTTGCCGCCAGTGACAAAAACGTCCGTTTTTGCACAGCGCTCGACGGGTCCTATTTGGTCACCGGCTTCAGATGGTCGCGCGACCGCAGGATCATGTTCATCGGCATCCAGCATCTGTCCTTGCCGTTCCCGGATAGCGTCTGAACACAGGCATGATCAAGCTTGGTGGCCCGGTGCAAACACCGCGCGCCAACTTTGCCTTTCGGTCTACCTCGCCGGCGTTATGCAAAGGATCGGATTGTCGCGAGGGGAAGGACGCAAGACCGGCGCACTTTCTTCGCGAGACTCTGATCTTGGAACGTCGCGGAAGCCCAGCACTCCTAAAAAATCATCCCACACAAACCTCTGACCTCGGCCACATTCATCGGAAAGACGGTCTGGCAATCTCGGCAAGTCAAACTCAAAAACATACGTACCGGTGTCGCGCCTTGTGCAGAGACGCTCTCTTGTGCAGTCAAGTTCTTGCGCCCGAACGGTCAGGCTGACCGTCGCTCCGCGTTCCGCGTTGACCCATAGATCTCCGTTTTGATAGGTTGGACCGCGCTCTCCCAAGCGAAGCTGATCTCCGGCCGATATCGCCGTATATGTAAGGACACCTTCCTCCCGGTCGGTGACATTAACAATCTCAAGCGCGCCCTTCGCCAAAACAGACTGAATCTCTCTATCTGCCGACAACTTTAACTCTAACTCTCGCAGTTCTCCGTCCCGCGCTCCGCCAAATGCACCGCTATCACCGGTACTCACGACATCAAAGAAACGCATATCATGGACTTCTACACGCACCGTGTTCGGTCCAATGGGGTGATCATGCACCGGCAACAATCCGGACGTATCGACACCACAAGCGGATAGGAAACCAAGCGATGCAATTGCGAACGATTTAAAATACTTCATAGAAACCTCCCAAACAATGCATAGACGGTAAGGGGTACCCATCGCACAATCAACCTTAGCGAGAAAACGGGCTTTTTTGAGCACCCATCCTAAAGCGGTCATTGGCATAAATCAGGCGGCTGGCAACTTCGTCCGCAAAGCTGCCATGCCGTCACCTGCCATCCTCAATGCCAAGTGATGCCCTCTTACTGGTTTGCGTCTCGCTGCCGTTCCAACTCGCGGTACAGCGCCACATTGGCGTTGTGCTCTTCCAGCGTTTCGGCAAACAAGTGCCCATCCCGCGGGTTCAGGGACTTGGCCACGAAGAAGATGTAATCGCTTTTCGGAGGGTTCACCGCCGCTTCGATACTGGCCCGGCCCGGATTGGCAATTGGCGTGGGTGGCAACCCATCAATCACGTAGGTATTCCAAGGGGTTTCGCGGCGAAGCTCACTCTGCCGCAAGCCACGCCCCAACACGCCAACGCCTTCGGTCACACCATAGATCACGGTCGGGTCGGTTTGCAGCTTCATGCCCTGGTTCAGGCGGTTGGTGAACACGCTGGCCACCTCGCCACGCTCAGTTGGCACACCGGTTTCCTTTTCGATGATCGAGGCCAGGATCAACGCCTCATAAGCACTTTCCAGAGGCAGATCCTCAGCGCGGTTTTCCCAGGCAGCGGCCAGAATGACATCCTGTTTCTCGCGCATCTGGGCGATCAGATCACCGCGCGCATCGCCGCTGGACACATCATAACTGTCCGGCGCAAGGCTGCCCTCGGGGGGCAACTCGGCGACCTCGCCTTCCAGAACATCAACCGATTTCAGCCCTTCAACGATCTGCCAGCTGGTGACGCCCTCGGCAATGGCGACGCGGTAGCGGGTGTCGGACTGGGCGCGCACTTCGGCAAATTCAACCGGCGCGTCATCCTCGGCCGGGTTGAACTCGGCCTTTTCCACATAGCGATTGGTCGTCGGGTCCAGCTCGCGCACCTGGATCAGCGAACGGGTCACCCCGATGCGATAGACCACCTCGGTACCACAGGTGCTGGCACCGCCACGGGTGACAATATCCGTGATCTCGCTCATACTGGCCCCCGCCGGGATCAGCCAGCTCCCGGCTTTCAGCTGTCCGGATTTATCCGTGTAATCCGCACCCATGCGAAAAATCGCACTGTTTGACACCGCGTTTTCACGTTCCAGCTGCTGCGAAACCCCGCGCATCGACGCGCCGCGCTCAACCCGCAGACAGATCTGTTCCTCCAATGGCCCGGCCGTTGAATACTCACGCTGGCCCCACAGGATCACCCCGCCGACCAGAAACACCGCGACAACCAGAAAAGTCAGCGCATTTGACGCGATGTGACGCCACATGGATCAATCCACCTTTCGGAACAGAACCGACGCATTGGTGCCGCCAAACCCGAAAGAATTGGACAGAGCGACATTGATCTCACGTTCGCGCTTGGCGTTCGGGGCCAGGTCAATCGGCGTCTCAACCGCCGGGTTGTCCAGGTTGATCGTGGGCGGCGCCACCTGATCGCGGATCGCCAGGATCGAGAAGATCGCCTCGATCGCGCCCGCGGCCCCCAGCAGGTGGCCCGTGGCGGATTTGGTCGAACTCATCGTCGCATGCCCGGCCTTGTCACCCAGCAAGCGTTCCACTGCCTGTAACTCGATCGTGTCGGCCATGGTCGAGGTGCCATGTGCGTTGATGTAATCCACGTCTCCCGGCGTCAGCCCGGCGTTCTTCAGCGCCGCCGTCATCGAGCGAAAGCCCCCATCGCCATCCTCGGAAGGGGCGGTGATGTGATAGGCATCGCCCGACAGGCCATAGCCCGCCACTTCGGCGTAAATCTTGGCGCCCCGTGCCTTGGCGTGTTCGTATTCCTCCAACACCACGATGCCAGCGCCTTCGCCCATGACAAACCCGTCCCGATCCGCATCATAGGGGCGGCTGGCGGCCTTGGGATCATCGGCGCGTTTGGTCGACAGCGCCTTGCAAGCGTTGAACCCGGCGATTCCGATCTGGCAAATCGCCGCCTCGGCCCCGCCGGCGATCATCACATCGGCATCGCCAAACATGATCATGCGGCTCGCGTCGCCGATGGCATGCGCGCCCGTGGAACAGGCCGTTACAACCGCATGGTTGGGCCCTTTGAAACCGTACCGGATGCCCACCTGACCAGAGATCAGGTTGATCAGGGCACCCGGAATAAAGAAAGGCGACACGCGGCGCGGGCCTTTCTCGGCAATCAGCAGAGTGGTTTGTTCAATCGACTGCAGGCCGCCAATGCCAGACCCGATCATTACGCCGGTGCGCAACAGGCTTTCTTCGTCCTCCGGAGTCCAGCCCGCATCCTTGACGGCCTGATCGGCAGCAGCCAAGCCATAGAGGATGAAATCATCCACCTTGCGGCGCTCCTTGGGAGACATGTGATCGTCCGCGTTAAACGTACCATCCGTGCCATCGCCTAAAGGAACTTCGCAGGCATAGGTGGTCACCACATTCGAGGCATCAAAACGAGTGATCGGCCCCGCACCCGATTGCCCGTCCAGCAAACGGCTCCAGCTTTCTTCAACGCCGGAAGCCAGCGGTGTCACCAATCCAAGGCCTGTCACAACAACGCGCCGCATGATGCTGCCCCTTTCATCTTTTCTTTCGGAGTGGTTTGCGACACACTCCATCGGTCTACGCTGCTCTTAGCGCGCCTTACCCATGAGGAGCAAGAGCGCGGCCCGCAAATCGGCGGGGTCGCGCATCTGAAAGAAGGTCATTTTAAAACTTCTTATTGGAACTCGGCCGTGGGTTCCGGCTGCGTGCGGGCAAACTCCAGCGCTTCGGCCAGATCGATATCCTTGGACATCAGCGCCCGCCCGATCAGCGTGCCCTCGATATTGGGAATGTATTTCAGGCGCACCACATCATCCGCGCGAGAAATCGTGCCGCGCGATACAACCTGATGCCGGGTCTTGCCGGCCAGCCCCGAGATCACGCCCAGACTGCCATCGCTGTCTTCGATATCCGCGTCGATATCCGTCAGGATGATCCCTGCCAGGGGCGTGTTTTCAAACTCCGCCATGAAGGTTTCGGGACTGAACGCACTGGGCTGACGCCAGCCATCGGTCATCATCTGCCCCTGGAAAATGTCGATCGCCAGGACAATCTGGTCGGGATACCACTTGGCCAGTTCCTTCACCAGACCGGGGTCTTGCGAGGCCAATGTGCCGACCACGACGCGCCCGACCCCTTTGTCGATCCAACGTTCCACCGCCTCGCGAGACCGGAACCCGCCGCCCATCTGGACAGGAATGCCCGCGCTGCGGATGATTTCCTCGGAGAGATCGTTGTTATCGCCATCCCCGATAAGGGCGTTGATGTCCGTCAGGTGCATCCATTCCGCCCCGGCCGCAGCAAAGCCCCGCGCCGTTTCGACCGGATCGCGATGCCAAATCACCGGCTCGTCCAGACGTCCGCGCGTCAGCGACACGCATTTTCCGTTATGCAGTTCAAGTGTGGGATAAATGATCATGGCAGCACGTCCCTTTGAAACACGATAAAGCCCCCGGTGCGGCGACCGGATCGGCCCCTCATGCATCATAGCACAGGGCCGCGCTGTCCCTAAATCGGCATGATAGAGAAGATTTGCGCCGCAAACAGGTGATACTGACGGAGGTAAGCCTCAGGTATGTTGGGCCGGTAAGGGCCGCGTTGCGGGACAAAGCGGACCTTCGCCGCGGGCCAGCCACCGGAGGCCAACGTCAGCCCCTGGGGTGGCGACCCACCATTTGCTTCGGGGCGCTTTATGCTCGCAAAGTACATCCACAGAACGAGCGCAGCGCCTGTGTCAGAGTAATCGCCAGCCCAAAGGAGGGGCTGACGATGGCCGGGCCGCTGCGCGGCTGTTAACCGGCTTGGTGCTTAACAGCGACGACCGCAAAGGGCTCAGAGCCGGCGTCTTTAACACACTATCGCGAAAGCTCGCTCAAATTCGGGTGTTTCAGTTCATCCCCCGGCGGCAGTGACATAGCGTGTTGTCAGCAACCCCCGCTCGCGCTTCCACTCGAACACATCCGCCCGAGGGGTCCATTTGTAACGGGTATCGGCGCGCACTGCCTTCCACGTCAGAACCCCACCTTTGCGCCAGGGATCCAAGACGATGCCATCATACATCGACGCCCCTTTGGCGCTGACAATCGTGGTAGAATGCTCAAGCCGCCAGTTGTCGTAATTCGCAATGGCACGGTGCAGGTCCAGTGTCTGGAAATTCTCGATCTTCAGGCGCTTTTCCATGTCTTCGGCCCAATGCCAGCACAACCCGCGCGGTTTGGTGCCATTGTTGACCTTGATGTTGTGCAGCAGAGGACCATCGGTGATCTGGTACTCGCGGCGCAATCGCGCCGTATGCTCATAAGATATCCGTGCCGCACGCGCGGCTTCCTCAGGATCAATGCCCGGGCTCAACGCAAGAATACTTGCCGTAAGGTCCGCGACGTCGCTGGCAGCCTCGGTGCTCTGAACCGTCAACGGCGCAGCCGGAACCGCCCGTCGTTCTCCGTCGGGCATGCTGCACGCCGCAAGCAGAAGCAGGCCTGCCACCCAAAGTGCCTTAAAAAATGCCGTGATCTTGATCATCCGTCGGCTCAACCCTGATCTTAACATATAGCCGTGCTAGCGCGGGCCGTCTGAAATGTCGAGCAACCGCCCCGGTCACATCCACGTGGGTGCGGCATACAAACATCACCCGATTGGGGCAGGCAAGCAAGCATCCATCAAAGAAAAGGCCCCGCAAAATGCGAGGCCTTCATCACCGCGAGATAGCGGAGATATGTCTTACGACGCTTCCGTGATGAACTTAACCGCATCGCCGAAAGTCTGAATGGTTTCGGCAGCGTCATCCGGGATTTCGATACCAAACTCTTCTTCAAAAGCCATGACCAGCTCGACCGTGTCCAGGCTGTCTGCGCCCAGATCGTCGATGAACGAGGCGTTTTCAGCAACCTTGTCCTCTTCCACGCCCAGGTGTTCCACAACGATCTTCTTCACGCGGTCTGCGATATCGCTCATGTCATAATCCTCATCGTTCTCATGGGCCGTCTGGCCCGTTATTGCCCCTGTCCAACCGGAAGAGAGGCCTTGGAATATGCCCGGTCTGACCGGACGATCAGGGAACCTTTACTGGTCAGCCCCGACAAATCTGCGCCGCCTATAACACATGGCGCGGCGTTGGCAAATCATTTCCCCACTTGGGAACCATACCCTCGAATTCAAGGACTGGCCCTTCGTCGACGGGCGCCCGGGGCGTCGATCCGCACGGCCCGACAGCGCCGTTACAGCATCGCCATTCCACCGTTCACATGCAAGGTCGTGCCCGTGACATAACCTGCCTCGGGAGACGCCAGATAGAGAACCGCGGCGGCGATTTCCTCGGGCGTCCCCATGCGGGCCGCAGGAATCTGCGCGTTCAGCTTGTCTTTCTGATCATCCGTCAACTTGTCAGTCATCGGCGTTGCCACAAAGCCCGGCGCGACCGCGTTGGCGGTGATGCCCCGGCTGGCCACCTCGTAGGCGATGGACTTGGTCAGCCCCACCATCCCGGCCTTGGAGGCCGCATAATTCACCTGCCCGGGATTGCCCGTGGCACCGACAATAGAGCTGATATTGACGATCCGCCCCCAGCGTGCCTTCATCATCGGGCGCATCACGCCACGGCACAGACGCATGGTCGAGGTCAGGTTCACGTCAATCACGCTTTGCCATTCTTCATCGGACATGCGCATGAAAATCTGGTCACGGGTGATTCCGGCATTATTGACCAGAATATCCACGCTGCCCATTGCCTCAATCGCCTGTTTCGGCAGGGCATCGACCGCCTCGGGGTCGGACAGGTTGCAGGGCAGCACATGCACCCGGTCGCCCAATTCGGACGCCAGGGCATTCAACGGATCAACGCGCGTGCCGCTGATTCCAACCGTGGCCCCCGCGCCATGCAGCGCCTTTGCGATGGCCCCGCCAATTCCTCCGGATGCGCCGGTGACCAGCGCGCATTTTCCTGTCAGGTCAAACATTTACAATCTCTCACTTATTTCAGAATTCAGCGCGGTTTAACCGGCCATGGCCTCGGTAGCGGCCTTGACGTCATCAGGCGTACCAACAGCGCCAGTCGCAACATCGCGATCAATCCGGCGCACCATGCCCGACAAGGCCTTGCCCGCACCGATTTCCCATATCTCGCTCACACCTTGCGCGGCCATGTATTGCACAGATTCGCGCCAGCGCACCGATCCGGTCACCTGGCGGATCAACAACGCGCGGATACCCGCCGGATCACTGACCGCCTCGGCCACCACATTGGCCACCAGCGGCACGGTCGGCGCAGCAATATCAACGTCGGCAAGGGCCTTTTCCATCACCTCGGCGGCAGGCTCCATCAGCGCACAATGGAAGGGCGCGCTGACAGGCAGCAACATGGCGCGTTTGGCTCCGCGTTCCTTGGCCATATCCGCCGCACGTTGCACGGCCCCTGCATGGCCGGAAATCACTACCTGTGCCGGATCGTTGTCATTGGCGGCCTGACAAACCTCGCCTTGGGCGGCCTCCTCGGCAAGTTGGCGAACCGTTTCCAGATCAAGGCCCAGTATCGCGGCCATCGCCCCTACACCCACAGGCACCGCCTTTTGCATCGCCTCGCCACGGGTGCGCAGCAACCGGGCCGTATCCGCCACGCTGATTGCGCCCGCGGCAGCCAATGCGGAATACTCACCCAATGAATGCCCGGCGACAAAAGACACCTTGTCCAGCGTGACGCCTTCGGCCTCCAGCGCGCGCGTTGCCGCAAGCGACGTTGCCATCAATGCAGGTTGCGCGTTCTGCGTCAGGGTCAGTTGATCCTGCTCGCCCTCCCAGATCAGCGCAGATAGTGACTCTCCCAACGCCTCGTCCACCTCGTCAAACACCGCTTTCGCAGCCGGATATGCCTCGGCCAGCGCTTTGCCCATGCCAATCGTCTGGGCACCCTGCCCCGGAAATACAAATGCTCGGCTCATGATGGTTGCCTGTTGCCTCCTTCGTCTTGTTGCCCTCGGGGATATCCTGCAAAGCGCGCTTAGGCAACGCCCTGCACAAACGCACCTCAGATGTGCGTGGGCCACAGATTGCCCTTCGCCTGCGCGCACCGCATGTTAAAGGTGCGTTAAAACCGAAGAGGCCCGACATGCCCCGCCACAACACCGATACGCGCTATGGCAGCGTCGCCAAAAGCTTCCACTGGCTGACCGCCCTGTTGATTCTGGCAATCATCCCCCTAGGGATTATTGCCGAGAACATGGCCCATGCGATCACTTCGGCCGAGGGCGCGCCGGATCAGACCTTGATCGACCGGACCACCCTGTTGTTCTCCCTGCATAAGACTTTGGGCGTGGCGGTGTTTTTCGTTGCGCTTGCCCGCATATTCTGGGCGATGATCCAGCCCCGCCCCGGATTGCTGAACGGGGACAATCGGCTTGAGGCGTTTGCGGCCAGCACGGTGCATTGGTTGCTTTACGGTTCGCTGGTGATGGTCCCGCTCAGTGGCTGGGTGCATCACGCTGCCACAACCGGCTATGCGCCGATTTGGTGGCCCTTTGGTCAAACACTGCCCTTCGTGCCCAAAGACCCCGTGCTGTCAGACCTGACCAGTACGCTGCACTATGTGCTGCAATGGGTGCTGATCGGTTCGCTTGGCCTTCATATCATGGGCGCGTTGAAGCATCACGTTCTGGATGGCGATGCCACGCTGCGCCGGATGTGGCCCGGTGATGTGGACGGGCAACCGACCGCCGAACAGCCGGGCCATGCGGCACCGTTCCTCGGGGCTGTCACGGTTTGGGCGGGGGTTTTGGGCGGTGCCGCCATGCTGGGGTGGTTCGCCCTGCCCGAGGCTGCCGCGCCGGTGCCCACCACCCTGTCCGCCGAAGGGGGCAACTGGCAGGTTGAAGACGGCACGCTTGAGATCACCGTGACGCAAATGGGCGCTGACATCACGGGCCAGTTCGCCGACTGGAGCGCGCGCATTCAATATGCCGAGACCGCAGATGCCAACGGCAAACACGGTGAAGTGGTGGTCGAGATCAACACCGCCTCCCTGACGTTGGGCAGTGTGACCGATCAGGCCACCGGGCCCGCATACCTGAACAGCGCGGCCCACCCACTTGCCACCTACAAAGCGGATATTATGAGTATCGACAGCGGCTTGGCAGCCAAAGGTAATCTGACGATCCGCGAGGAAACAGTGCCATTCGACCTGCCCTTTGAACTCACGATTGAAGGAGATCAGGCCGAAGCCACAGGCACCGCCGAGGTGGATCGCCGGGCGTTCAAAATGGGTTTGGATGTAACGGATGAGGGGTCTTTGGGCTTTGGTGTCGACATCTCGTTCGCCCTGACCGCCCGGCAGGTGGCGGACGATTAACCCTCGGCCCGCTCGGCCAGATCCAGCCACTCTTCCTCGGCCTCTGACAGGGCTTTGTGGCGCGCGGTCAGGGCTTCGGTCGCCTTCTGGAACTTTACCGGCTCGCGGGTGAACAGCTCGGGATCGGCCATCAACTCTTCCAGTTTGCTGATCTCGGCTTGCAGGCGTTCCATTTCATCGGGCAAGGTTTCAAGGCGGTGCTTCTCGGTAAAGCTCAGCCCTGATTTTCCCTGCGTTTTCTGAGGCTTTTGACCCGCCTTTGATTTGGATTTAGAAATCGCAGGACCGCTCTCACCCTCGGGTTTCTGTGACTGGTAATCGCTCCACCCACCGGCATAGGCGGTCGCCCGGCCCCGGCCCTCCAACGCGATGGTCTGGGTCACGACACGGTCCAGAAAATCACGGTCGTGACTGACCAGCATCACTGTGCCGTCGTAATCGTCCAGCAATTCCTGCAACAGGTCGAGCGTTTCGATATCCAGATCATTGGTCGGCTCGTCCAGCACCAGAAGGTTGCTTTCGCGCGCCATCAGCTTGGCCAACAAAAGCCGCGCCTTTTCCCCGCCCGACAGCGAGCGAACCGGCGCGCGGGCCTGAGCTTCGTCAAACAGGAAATCCTTGAGATATCCAACCACATGGCGCGGTTGCCCCCGTACCATCACCTGATCGGCCTGCCCCGACACGCGCATGTCCTTGTCGCCGGTCAGGCTGTCCCACAAGGTCATATCCGGGTCCAGCGCGGCGCGGGATTGATCGAACACAACGGGCAGCAATTTCGTGCCATGGCTGACCTGCCCTGAATCCGGTTCTTCTTTGCCAATCAGCATGTTGAGCAGCGTGGTCTTGCCCACACCATTCGGGCCAACAAAGCCCACACGGTCACCGCGCTGAATCTTGATCGAAAAATCTTTTACAATCGGCACATCGCCGAAAGACTTGGAAATACCCCGTGCCTCGATCACCTTGCGCCCGGATTTGGGCCCGCTTTCCAAAACCATCGCGGCCGTGCCCTGGCGCTTGATCTGGCTGGCGCGTTCCTGACGCAAGGCCTGCAATGCGCGCACGCGGCCCTGGTTGCGCTTGCGCCGCGCGCTGATCCCTTCCACGGCCCAGCGGGCCTCGGCCTTGATCTTGCGGTTCAGCTTGTGACGCTGGATGTCTTCCTCTTCCCAGACGGTGTCACGCCACGCCTCGAAAGCCTCGAAACCCTTTTCGTGCCGGCGGGTCATTCCTCTGTCAATCCAAAGGGTTGCGCGGCTCAATGCACGTAAAAATGCGCGGTCATGGCTGATCAGGACAAAGCCAGCGCGCGTCTGTTTCAACTCGGCCTCAAGCCAGCCGATCGCCTCGATATCCATATGGTTCGTCGGCTCGTCCAGCAGCATCAGATCAGGTGCTTCGGCCATCAGCTTGGCCAGCGCCGCACGGCGGCGTTCCCCGCCCGAGGCAGTTTCGACGGGCCGTGCGGGATCGAATTTCAGACCTTCCCCCGCGCGTTCGACCTTGTACATCTCGCTGGGGTCCAGCCCCGAGATGGCGTAATCCCCCAAGGTCGCAAACCCGGCCATGTCCGGGTCCTGCTCCATGTAGCCGACGCTTTTGCCGGGCGTCAGGGTGCGCGTACCGGTATCCACCTCAACAAGGCCCGCCATCACCTTCATCAACGTGGATTTACCCGATCCGTTGCGCCCGACCAATGCAACGCGATCCCCCTGCTGGATCACCAGCGAAAGGTCGTCAAATACCGGGTCCCCGCCGAAGGTCAGGGAAACATCACTCAGTTGCAAAAGGGGTGCGCGCGCCATGGCGTCGGGCTACCTTGGCGGGCTCAGGCCGTCAACATCCTATCGCGCCACGGCCCGTAACAGACGTTTGCGCGCTGCAGGAATCGCCCTGATTTCAAGCCCGGTAAAAACATGCAGCGTGTTCATATGCGGATCGACCACCGCATGATCGCTGACCCATCCCCCCATCAGAAGATAAGTGCGCAGCAAAGGCGGCATCCGCAGCATGGCCTGTTTCACATCGGGTTTACGCAGGCGCAGCGCCTGTGCGAATCGAAACACCGAGGGCGCTTTGACCCGCGGCAACCAGCGCCGCGGGGCCAGATGGCGCTCTTTCAGCATGGCGAAGGCATCAAGATAAGGATCATGCGCTGTGCCCTGAAAGGACGAACAGCCAAACAGCATCTCGATCCCGTTATCATCCACATACCGGGTCAACGCACCCCAAGCGACGCGCAGCACATCAGGGTCATGCACCTCGGGATGCAGACAAAAGCGGCCCATCTCAACCATCGGGCCGTCAAATGCGTTCAGGGCGGAAAGTTCATAGAACTGGGCCGAATAACTGCGCTCAATCTCGGCTCCACCGTTTAGATGCAGGATGCGGAAACAGCACACCAGACGCCCGCCGTTCTGCTCTTCGATCAGAAAATGCGTGCACAGATCATCAAACGGATCGCAATCGCGGCAGGCGGTATCAGGGGCTGTTGCAAAGGCCAGTCCCCGCAAAGCCTGGGCGGCCTCGATATCGGCGTGGGTTCGGGCGATGCGGGCCCTGTAGCACCCTTTGGTCAATGTCGGCATCACGAAATCCACCAGGTCGGGATGACCCTTATTTCTATCGCTCTGGAATCGTCTTTATCACATTCGTGATGACAGCGAAGTGACGCATCAGTTGAAGAGTGTGGAGGGATCGAAATTGCCGAAATTGCCAAGGATCTGACGCCAGAAGCCATTGCCCACCACGGACGAATCCGTCACCCGGCGCGACAGAGCGACAACATTGCCATCCTGCAGGCTAAAGCGTTCGATATTCTCGATCGTGTCGGACTCATCAAAACTGATCGCGAGGATCTGACGCTCCACCACTTCGGGGCGGAACATGCCCAAGGTCTTGATGCGGCTGCGTACATAGTAGTAGTCGCCCCCCGCCAAAAGCCCCGCAGACGAAGGCGGCCCGATCACGTCATCGACTGTCGCCTTGGAATCAACGCCTTCGACCAGTTCCAGCAACTCGCTGTCAGTGGGCACGTAGCCATGGTTTTGATAGGTGGCAGAACATCCCGCAACAAGGACCACAAGGCAAACAGCCAGCATGGTTTTCACCCGGTTGATGACCCCAAACATCTACGCCCCCTTGAACTTGGCACGACTTGCCTTTTATCCCGCTTACAACAAGGTGGTACATAGGTTCAAGAAAGGAAGCGCGCTGATATGGCCGACATCCCCAAAACACAGACGGTTTTGCGCGTGGCCGACCTGCCCCAGCGCAAAGGTCATGCCTTTGACCTGACACCCGACGCCGATACCTGCGCCCAGATCGCCGAGGCGCTTGATCTGTCTGGGTTGCGCAAGCTGTCCTTCGCAGGCCGCCTGCGGGCCGAGGGGCGCGATGACTGGGTGCTTGAGGGCACGCTGGGCGCGACAGCCATTCAACCTTGCGTGATTACCCTGTCCCCGGTCACCACCCGCATTGATCAGCCCGTCACCCGCCGGTTTGTACGCGATTGGGAGGTTCCAATCGAATCAGACGAGGTCGAAATGCCCGAAGATGACAGCACCGAGCCCCTGCCCGCCGAAATCGACCTGATCGCGGTGCTGAGCGAGGCACTGGCGCTGGCGCTGCCTGACTATCCACGCGCCGAGGATGCGGCCTTGGAACAAAGCACTTTTGCCGCTGAAGGCGTCGTCCCCATGAGCGATGAAGACACCAAGCCGTTTGCCGGTCTGGCCGCGCTGAAAGGCAAACTTGAAAAACCTGACGACTAAGGGCGAAAAATCGCTTGCCCTGCCACGATTTCACTGTATTTTCGCGCTCTCACCGGATTTTGGGTTGAACCGGCGGCCGCTCGCTGATTAAGAGCCGCTGAAACCCCGTGCAACAGGGCCTGCTGGCCCACAGTAAATAAAGGTTGTGACATGGCTGTCCAACAGAACAAAGTTTCCAAGTCGCGCCGCAACAACCGGCGGGCCCACGACTCGCTGGTCGCAGCGAACCCCAACGAATGCCCCAACTGCGGCGAACTCAAGCGCCCGCACCACGTCTGCTCGGCCTGCGGCCATTACGCGGATCGCGAAGTTGTCGCGCTGGTTGATGACATCGATCTGGACGAAGACGCAGCCTAAGCTGACTGGGGACAATCGCCCGCATGACCGCTAGCAAGGATCCATCCAAGGCGGGCGCAGGGCGTACCATCATCTCGGTTGACGCCATGGGTGGCGATGAGGGACCGGCGACCGTTGTCGCCGGTATTTCGCGTTCGGCTCATAAGAACCCGGATATCGGGTTTATTCTGCACGGTCCCAAGGACGAGCTGGAAAAGCTAGTCGCCAAACGCAAGAACCTGGCTGATTGCTGTGAAATCCGCGACGCGACCGAAGTGGTCACGATGGAAGACAAGCCCAGTCATGTGATGCGCAATGGCAAGAACACGTCGATGTGGTCCGCCCTTGATTCGGTGCGCAACGGCGAAGCGACCGTCTGTGTCTCCTGCGGCAATACCGGTGCGCTGATGCTGTTGTCGGTGGTGCGTCTGCGCAAGCTGGACGGCGTCTATCGCCCGGCCATCGCGGTGCTGTGGCCCTCGCGCAATCCGCAGGGCTTCAACGTGATGCTGGATGGTGGTGCCGATATCCGCGCCGATGCCAAGGACCTGATGCAATATGCGCTGATGGGCATTTCCTATGCGCGCAACGGGTTTGGCCTGAAACGCCCGCGCGTCGGCCTGCTGAATGTGGGCACCGAAGAACATAAGGGCCGCGCCGAATTGAAAGAGGCGCATGACCTGATCAAAGCCAATGCCAAACATGCCGATTTTGACTTTGTCGGATTCGTTGAGGGGCGCGATCTGCCCGGAGATGTCTGCGATGTCATCGTCACGGATGGGTTTACCGGCAATGTCGCGCTCAAAACCGGCGAAGGCACCGCCAACATGATCGGCGATCTGCTGCGCGAGGCGTTCCGATATACGATTTGGTCCCGCATGGCCTCGCTTTTGGCCTATACCTCTATGCGGAGGCTTAAAAAGCGGATTGATCCGCGACAGGTCAATGGCGGCGTGTTTCTGGGGCTGAACGGCACGGTGGTAAAATCCCACGGCTCGGCAGATGAAACGGGTGTGTCGGCAGCGGTGAAACTTGCCTTCCAGCTTGCCCAGTCCGGGTTTTCGGCCAAACTTGCCGCGCGCGTGGCATCTGCCGCGATGCTGAGCGATGATGAAGAAAATGAAAGTGATCCAACATGACCCTGCGCGCCGTTGTCGAAGGTGTCGGCCATTACCTGCCGGATCGCATTGTTCCGAATTCGGAGTTTGAGAAGACGCTCGACACGACGGACGAATGGATTCGCTCGCGCTCAGGGATCGAAAACCGGCGCTTTGCCGCCGAGGGGCAAACCACCTCCGATCTGGCCATTCGCGCCGCCAATGCGGCCATGGCCCATGCTGGCTGCACGGCCGAGGATATCGATGGCATTGTCGTGGCCACCTCAACACCCGATCTGACCTTCCCATCGGTAGGAACCATGGTGCAATCGGGCATCGGCATGACCCATGGCTTTGCCTTTGACGTACAGGCTGTCTGCGCCGGGTTTGTCTATGCGCTGACCACGGCCAATGCGATGATCGTCTCGGGCCAGGCCAAACGCATTCTGGTGATCGGTGCCGAAACCTTCAGCCGGATCATGGATTGGACGGATCGCTCCACCTGCGTGCTGTTTGGCGATGGGGCGGGCGCATTGGTTCTGAGCGCGCAAGAGGGTAAGGGTGATAACTCGGATCGCGGCATACTGGGCGCAGACCTCAATTCCGACGGGCGGTATCGCGACATGCTGTATGTGGATGGCGGTGTGTCCACCTCGGGGCAATCAGGCAAGCTGCGTATGCAGGGCAACGCCCTGTTCCGTCAGGCGGTCGACAAGCTGGCCGGCACTGCATTTGCCGCGCTGAAACAAATCGGGCTCGAGGATGACGACATCGATTGGATCGTCCCTCATCAGGCCAATATCCGCATCATTCAGGGCACCGCCAAGAAGATGGGCATCCCGATGGAGCGTGTGATTGTGACCGTTCAGGATCACGGAAATACCTCGGCAGCCTCTATTCCGCTGGCCCTGTCAGTGGGCGTGGAAGAAGGCAAAATCAAGCGTGGTGATCTGCTCTTGTCCGAAGCCATAGGCGGCGGTTTAGCCTGGGGCTCGGTGATTTTACGCTGGTGATCGGCGAAAAATCCCCGATTTCATCCGCTTAAAAGGTGCTTTTCACCCGCGATGCGTTGACTCTGAAAAACCTTCCACCCTAAAGTTGCCAAAACCAAGGGGGATGTGATGAGCGACAAGACGTTGACCAGAATGGATTTGAGCGAAGCAGTGTTTCGCGAAGTGGGCCTGTCTCGCAACGATTCCGCCCAGTTGGTGGAAACTGTGCTGAACCACATGTCTGATGCGCTGGTGGATGGCCAGCAGGTCAAAATCTCTTCTTTCGGCACGTTTTCCGTGCGCGACAAGTCGGCCCGGGTTGGCCGCAATCCGAAAACCGGCGAAGAGGTTCCGATCAATCCCCGCCGCGTCCTGACCTTCCGCCCGTCGCACCTGATGAAAGAGCGCGTCGCGGCAGGTAACAAACGCTAGGAACGCCCGACCTGATGGCCAAATCCGCCGAAGCCTTCCGCACAATCAGCGAAGTGGCCGACTGGCTGGAAACCCCAGCCCATGTCTTGCGGTTCTGGGAAAGCAAGTTCAGTCAGGTCAAACCGGTCAAACGCGCCGGGGGACGGCGGTATTATCGCCCGACCGATATGCAATTGCTGGGCGGCATCAAGAAATTGCTGCATGACGACGGCATGACGATCAAGGGCGTGCAAAAAATCCTGCGCGAAAACGGCGTCAAACATGTGGTCGCCCTGTCCCAGGCCCTGGATGAGGTGACCGAAGCCGAAGCCAGCGAACTGGCCGAAGACGTCACACCTGCCGATGAAGGGCCGGCCACTGGCACGGTTCTGTCCTTTCAGCGCGACAGCGAGGCCGGGCCGGCGGACACCAAACCGGCCAAGACCGACGCGCGTTCGGACGACACATCAACGGCCAAACCCGCACCCTCGGCCAAACCGGAATCAGCGCCCGCTCCCGAGCCGGACGCCCCCGCGTCTGAGGAAAGCACCCCCGCCCTCCCCAGCTTCATGCACCGCAGGCCAGAGCCCGAACCGGCCTCAAAGGCCGAAACGCCAACGGCAAAAGCTCCGACCAAGATCGAGGTGCCCGCTGATCCAAAAGAAGATATCGACGGCACTCCCGGTGCGTTGTCTGCCCTGGCCCGATTCGAAGGACCGATCCCCAAGACATTGGCCAGCAAGCTGGCCGATCTGCGCGATCGGCTTTCTCCGCATCTTTCCGATGGAAGTTCATAGGACAAAAAGTGGGATATCCCCCTTGCCCCTGCTGCGAAAAGCAGTATGAACGCCCTAAGTTCGGGCTATGGCGCAGCCTGGTAGCGCGTCCGTCTGGGGGACGGAAGGTCGCAGGTTCGAGTCCTGCTAGCCCGACCATTTTGAAAACCGCCCGCCCGTGTTTCGGGCGGGTGTTTTCGTAACTGGGGGCAAGACCCATGAAAACCGGTGTCTTATCGGACCGACAAATCAGACAGATGATCACCGGCGGGAGCATTGCCGCGTCCTCGCCCATCCTGAACGAACAGATTCAACCCGCCTCGCTTGATCTGCGCCTTGGTGATACGGCGTATCGCGTCCGTGCCTCGTTCCTGCCCGGTCAGGCCTCGGTGGCAGAGAGGCTGGACGAACTGACCATGCACCAAATCCCGCTGACCGGCGGGGCCGTGCTGGAAAAAGGCTGTGTCTACGTCGTGCCTTTGATGGAGCGGCTGTCCCTTCCAAAGGGCATGACGGCGGCGGCCAGCGCAAAAAGTTCGATCGGGCGGCTCGATCTGATGACCCGCGTGATCACCGATCGGGGCATCGAATTTGACCGCGTGCCCGAAGGCTATGATGGCCCGCTTTATGCCGAGCTTTGCCCGCAAAGTTTCTCGGTCGTGGCCCAACCCGGCCAACTGCTCAACCAGGTGATTTTTCGTCAAGGGAAAACCCTTCTGGATGATGACGAACTGCGCGCCGTGCACGACCGCACGCCGATTGTCACCGGTGACGCCATCATCTCGGACGGCCTTGGCTTTTCCGTCGATCTCAAACCCAGCTCCGGCGATCTGGTGGGGTATCGCGCCAAACGTCATACGGGTGTCGTGGACCTCAGCAAGCTGGCCCATTACGACCCGGCCGAATACTGGGAAGAAGTGCACACCACGGATGGCCGCATCATCCTTGATCCCGGAGCATTCTATATTCTGGTCAGCCGCGAGGCGATTGCCATTCCGCCCGATTGTGCGGCGGAAATGGCGCCTTATCTGGCCATGGTAGGGGAATTCCGGGTGCATTATGCAGGGTTCTTCGACCCCGGCTTTGGCTATGACGCCGCTGGTGGCAGCGGATCGCGCGGTGTGCTGGAAGTGCGCTGCCACGAGGCCCCGTTCGTGCTGGAGCACGGTCAGGTGGTCGGACGACTGGTCTATGAACGCATGTCCGAGACGCCCGAGCAGCTATACGGCACGGACATCGCGTCGAACTATCAGGGTCAGGGCCTGAAACTGTCGAAACACTTTAAAGTCTAGAATTTGCTCATCCGGCGGGTGGTTTTCATCGTCTGACGCATGCGCTTCTGCGTTTCTGCCGTGTCCTGGGCCGGTGCATCGCTGTTATCGCCCTTTGACATCTTGTTGCTCACGGCATTCATCCCGGCATTTACGCCGTCATTGATGACTCTGCGCATCACCAGACGCACGACCATGTTGATAATTTGATTGGCGTTCATTGCGCCCTCCTATTCCTGCCTCTCAGCGTTATCTAACACCAAATCATGAAATTTTCAGGGCAGATATCCTGTTTTCCCGAATTTTGGGCGGTCTGCTGCCTGTCGGACTCAGTCTTCGAACAGCTCGTTCTGGCCTTCGGTGCTTTCTTCCTCGCCATCCACATCGCCCTCGCCCAGTTGCGGCATCGAACCCGGCGGCGGGCGATTTTCCAACAATCCGGCGGCCCGCAATTCCTTGAGACCCGGCAGGTCGCGCGCATTTTCCAGCCCGAAATGATCCAGAAATTCCTGCGTCACAACAAAGGTCACCGGGCGGCCCGGCGTCATACGACGGCGACCGAAGCGAATCCACTCCATTTCCAAAAGCTGATCCACCGTCCCCCGGCTGACCGACACGCCTCGGATTTCTTCAATCTCGGCACGGGTGACGGGCTGATGATAGGCGATGATCGCCAGCGTTTCGATCGCCGCACGGGAAAGCTTGCGGGTCTCAACCGTCTCCCGTTGCATCAGGAATCCCAGATCAGGGGCCGTGCGGATCGCCCAGGCATCACCCACGCGCACCACGTTCACGCCGCGTCCCTCGTAACGTTTGCGCAAATGCACCAGCGCTTCGGCCGGATCGCTGCCATGGGGCATCCGCGATTCAAGTTCGCGGGTCGTGATGGGTTCGGCCGTGGCAAAAAGGATCGCCTCGACCATACGCTCCTGCTCTCCCATGGGGGGCGCCTCGAACAGGCTTTCTTCTTTTTCTTCAATTTCTTCTGTCATACTCTTAATCCTTACGCCGCAACTCCAGCGGCGCGAAATTCTCACTCTGGCGCAATTCCACCTTGCCCTCTTTCGCCAGCTCCAGCGAGGCAGCAAAGGTCGAGGCCGTGGCGCTGCGACGCCGCGCCGGATCGGTCGTAAACCCGTCCGGCAGATAAGTTGCGATATCCGTCCATGTGCCGGCAAAGCCGATCAGCCCACGCATCCGCTCAAGCGCCTGTTCCAGCGTGAACACCGCGTCGCGATCCATCACGTAGGGGCGGAATTCGTCCTTGGTGCGAATGCGCGCATAACCCTGCATCAGGTCCAGCAACGTGGCGGTATAGGTAACTTTTCGCACCTGCGTGACATCCTCGGGGATGCCGCGGGCAAAGAAATCGCGCCCCAGCTGGTCCCGCGCCATCAGCTTGGCAGCGGTTTCGCGCATCGCCTGCAACCGCTCCAGCTGAAACGCCAGATGCGCGGCCAGTTCTTCGCCCGATGGCCCCTCTTCTTCGGGGTCGGGCGGCAGTAACAGGCGGGATTTCAGGAAGGCCAGCCAGGCCGCCATCACCAGATAGTCGGCGGCCAACTCGATGCGTAGTTGTTTGGCCTTTTCCACGAAGGCAAGATATTGCTTAGCCAACGCCAGAACCGAGATTTTGCGCAAATCCACCTTCTGCGTGCGCCCCAGCGTCAGCAATAGGTCCAGCGGGCCTTCAAACCCGTCCACGTCAACGATCAACGCCTCGGCGGCCATCCGCTCGGCAACGTTGTCGATCCGCTCCATTTCCTCGAAACTGTCCTCAGACATCATCCTGCCCGCTCATGATGGCCGACAGCTTTGCCTCTAGCGCGGGAATGTCAACCTCATCAGGGGTTTTGCGGGCGGCAAGCGCCCGTTCTGCCCGGGCTTGGGCAGTTTCGCTCATCTCGCCAGATGCTTCGGCCGTGGCCACGCGTTCGGCAAAGGTGCCGTTGCAATGCAGAACCACGTCGCAACCCGCCGACAGCGAGCCGCGCGCGATGTCTGCCAGAGACCCCGACAGCGCCTTCATCGAAATATCATCGGTCATGATCAGCCCGTCAAAGCCGATTTCCTCCCGGATGATCTGCATCACGGTGGATGACGTGGTGGCCGGCCCATTGCCCAGACGGGAATAAACCAGATGCGCGGTCATCCCCAGGGGCAGATCATTCAGCGCGCGGAACGGCGCGAAATCAGTATCCGAGAGGTCTTCGGGATCGGCATCCACCACCGGCAGGTCCAGATGGCTGTCTACCACGGCGCGGCCATGGCCCGGGATATGTTTGACCACCGGCAACACACCACCATCCAGATGGGCATCGGCCACGGCACGGCCAATCTCAGCCACAGCATCAGCCTCAAACCCATAGCATCGGTTTTGCAGGAACGGATGCGTGTCCGGTCCAGCCACGTCCACAAGGGGCGCGCAATTGCTGTCGATGCCAAGGGCGCGCAACTCATCCGCGATGATGCGATAGCGCAGATACATCACCTCGGCGGCCCGGTCACCCGCACCCTGCACCTGCTCCAGCGGGGGCAGCCATTCGCGCCACTGGGGGCCGCGCAGGCGCTGCACGCGCCCGCCTTCCTGATCGATCGTGATCGGACAATCCCGCCCCACAGCCTCGCGCAGGTCACCGCACAGGGCGCGGACCTGATCGGGCGTGTCGATATTGCGGGCAAACAGAATAAACCCGAACGGGTTCACATCGCGAAACAACGCCTTTTCATCCGATCTCAGACGCAGCTCGTCCGCATCCAAAATCGTCGCGCCAAATCTTGTCACCGTGTAACCACCGGAATACATTCCGCTTTTTCGGCCACAAGGGCCGAGCAGAACCGCCGTGCATCGCTGAGATCAGCAAAGCCCATGGCGCGCAGGCGATAGAAGGTGCGCCCGCCGCTGGTCGCCTTTTGCACGACGCGGTCCTTGCCTTCCAGATACTCACTGAACTGGCCTTGCAGCCGGTCCCACTCGGCGCGGGCCACCTCGGCACTTTCAAACGCACCCAGCTGCGCCAGGCGAGTGCCCGCCGGGATCGCGGCGGGGTCAATGTCGGAGGGGCCGGACGCCGGTTGCACTGCGCTGGTTTGCTGCACATTGCTCAGCGTGGCGGGGCGCAGCTTGGGGCGCAGGGACCGGCCCAATCCCCCCTCGACTTCGGACTGCGCGGCGATTGCGGCCAACACTTCGGGGGCTACATCCGTGACAGTGTCATCCGTGGCGGCGTCATCCGTGGCAGTCTCAGGCGCAGCTTCGGGGGCCGGCTCCAACTCCTGCAAAGGTGTGACACCTTCGGACAATTGCGTGGCCAGTTGTTCAACCGCAGCCAGTTGCAGGTCTTCGGGGTTCACAACATTCGTCGTCTCGGGTTCGTCTGCAGGCTGGCTTGGCGTGCTGGCCGCCTCTTGGGTGATGCCCTGCCCGACCGACGGCAAGGCTTCGTCCTCGACAGTCAGTTCCAAAGGTGCCGGGGCCAGCACAAGGCGATCCGCCGGATCCGCCGCGGTGCCTTCAGCGGCCACACCGTTCACACTAAGGCCCTGATGCTGGGCCTGCTGTCCGCCGGGATTTTCCGGTTGAACGCGCATCGGCCCTTCGGCGGCGCGCACCACAGGCACACCGCTGACATCGCGCATCAGAAGCTGATAACTCCACACGCCGATGCCCACCAGCAAAGCCAAAGAGGCAGCCGCCCCCATTAAATTGGTCAGTGTCGAAATAGATGATCTTTGCCCGGTTGCGGGGCCCCGCATGTCCTGCATCTGCGCCATATCTCGCCTCGTGTTCTCCGGCGATTATGGAACGCCGGGGATAAGTTCTGCCTCATCATCCCCGAACCGTGCAGTTTCTTACCGCATCTCTTCCGCCGGAGTTACGCCCAGAATACCAAGACCTGCAGAAATAACAACGGTTACGGCGCGTGCGAGCGCGATTTTCGCCTGTGTGGCAGCCGGATCAGCCTCACCCAGGAAACGCAGGGCGGGTTGATCATTGCCCCGGTTCCAAAGCGCGTGCAATTCACTGGCCAGATCGTAGAGGTAAAAGGCCACGCGGTGCGGCTCGTTCGTGCGCCCGGCGATTTCGACCAGACGGGGCCATTCGGCGACCTTCTTGGCCACTGAAAGCTGCGCCTCGTCCGTCAATTGCTCAAGGTCCGCAGCGGCCAAAGTGGCATCGGCCACGTCAATTTTGGCCTCGCGTGCCTTGCGCAGCACCGAGTTGACCCGCGCATTGGCATACTGGACGTAGAAAACCGGGTTGTCCTTGGATTGCTCCAGCACCTTGTCGAAATCAAAATCCAGCGGCGCATCATTCTTGCGGGTCAGCATGTGGAAGCGCGTGACATCCGCGCCCACCTGATCGACCACGTCGCGCAGGGTCACGAAAGTGCCCGCACGCTTGGACATCTTGAACGGCTCGCCATTCTTGTAAAGCTTCACCAGCTGGGTCAGCTTGATGTCCAGCGGCACCTTGCCATCCGACAGCGCCGAGACAGCCGCTTTCATCCGTTTGACATAACCACCGTGATCGGCGCCAAATACATCAATAAGGGCATCGAACCCCCTGGAAACCTTATCATAATGATAAGCGATGTCAGGCGCGAAATAGGTCCAGCTGCCATCGGATTTCTTCACCGGGCGGTCCACGTCATCGCCATGTTCGGTGGACTTGAACAGGGTCTGCTCACGCGGCTCCCAATCCTCGGGTTTCTTGCCCTTGGGCGGCTCCAGCACGCCTTCATAGATCAGGCCTTTACTCGCCAGGTCTTCCAGCGCCGCTTCGATCCGGCCCGTGCCATAGAGCGACTTTTCCGAATAGAACTGGTCCATATGCACGCCAAGCGCGGCCAGATCATCCCTGACCAACGCCATCATCGCATCGGTGGCGTAATTGCGCACCTCTTCAAGCCAGACGCTTTCGGGCTGATCGACATAAGCGTCGCCCACCTTGTCTTTCAGGGCTTCACCCACGGCGATCAGGTAATCACCCGGATAGGTCCCGTCTTCAAAGGCAACCGCCTGCCCATGGGCTTCCAGATAGCGCAGGTAGACCGAGCGGGCCAACACATCGACCTGCCCGCCCCCATCGTTGATGTAATACTCGCGCGTCACCTCATAGCCGACGAAATCCAGCAGGCTGGCCAGCGCATCGCCAAACACCGCACCCCGTGTGTGGCCGACATGCAAAGGCCCGGTCGGGTTGGCCGACACATACTCGACATTCACCCGTCTGCCCTGCCCCATATCCGAGCGCCCAAAGCCATCGCCCGTCTGCAAGGCCGCCTTCACCACCCCGTGCCAGACCGACGCATCCAACCGAAGGTTCAGAAAACCGGGACCGGCGACATCGGCGGCGGTGATCCGAGCATCCTCCACCAGACGCGCGGCCAGCGCCTCGGCAATATCACGCGGCTTGGCACCGGCGGGCTTGGCCAGCACCATCGCGGCATTGGTCGCCATGTCGCCATGGGCCGCATCGCGCGGAGGTTCGACCGCAACATTTGCAAAGTCCAGACCCGCAGGCAGATCACCTGCCTCCTGCATTGCCCCAAGGGCCTCAAGAACAAGGCTGCGGATATCGGTAAACAGATTCATCGGGCGTTCCTTTGTGGCGTTGCGCGTCGGTACCCCATTGGCAACGCGAAGGTCAATCGCCCTGCGCCTGAAGCCCCAGCAAACTGCCTGAAAGATGTGGCGACGGGGGCCCGGTTAACCATGTTACCACGCGCAGAAGGTTGGTTGTGATGGTGGCGCTGCTTTGGGCAGGCAAACGGACCGCATTCACAGTGACACCCGTGCCTTCAAAATCCGACTGCAAGGTTCTGGCCAGCCGTTCAAGTGCCGGCAGAAACGCGCGCTGCCGGGGCTTTGCGGCATCCGGCATGTCCTGGAACAAAACCACCACGCGGCTCTGCCCCGCTTTCAATCCCGGACTCAGGCGGTTGTTCCATGACAGGACCGATGGAATCGCCTTGGCAAGATCGTTGATATGGCGCAGGGGTTGAAGGTGGATCAGCACATTCAGAGGCTCGTCCTGCCATATATTCGCGAACAAGGCTGTCTGATCCGGATCAAGGATGTCCAGTCGCAAAGGATCAATGCGTTCGGGATCACGGGCGGCAATATCCAGCACGCGGCACTCATTTCGATCAATGGCAACCACTCTGGCGCCCGCGCTGGCAAATCCAGACGCCAGGGCATCACCGGCCGGACATCCCGCACCGGCAAGCACCACGGTCTTGCCGTTAAAAGTGTAACGCTCCCTCACCCCGAAAACTCAGTCTATAAGGCCCTTCCCGCCGAAAAGGTTAACAGCCTTCGGACATCGCGACAAATGCGCCGCGGATCAGGGAGGAAAAGGTTATGCCCCGCCGCGCTCACCCGCCCCGCCGGGACCGCCCAACAGCCGGGCATGGGCCTGCAACGCAAAACGGTCCGTCATGCCCGCGATGTAATCGCTGACCAGCCGGGCCAAAGCTGTCTGATCGGTGGCCGCGACCACATCGTCCTGCCACCGTTTGGGCAGATGGCTGGGGTCTGACAGGTAATAGGGGAACAACTCTTCAACGACAGCCGTTACGCGCTCGCGCATTGCCACAACTTCGGGCGCGCGGTACATGTGTTTGAACAAAAATGCGCGGATCACTTTCAGATCGGCCCAGAGTGCGTCAGAAAACCGAACCACCGGATGGCCCAGATGGCGCACAGCGTGTGACGAATCCGGGTTGTGCTGCGTCAAAATCGCCTTGGACGTTGCAATCACATCTTCGACCATCACGCCAAAGACCCGGCGCAGGGCTTCGTGCCGACGCCGATAGGAATCAAGGCCGGGATAGTGGCGATCAACGGCGTCATAGCACGGCCCGATCACCGGCAAGGCGTGGATCTCGTCTTCTGAAAACAGCCCGGCCCGCAGCCCGTCATGCAGATCGTGATTGTTATAGGCGATGTCGTCAGCCAGCGCGGCAACCTGCGCCTCGGCACTGGCATGGGTGTGCAGTTCCAGATCGTGCAGCGCGTTGTAATCGGCCAGAGCGTAGGGCAAATCGCCCGTCACCGGGCCGTTATGCTTAGCGATCCCCTCCAAGGTATCCCAGGTCAGGTTCAGCCCGTCGAAATCCGCATAATGGCGTTCCAGCGCGGTGACGATCCGCACCGCCTGCGCATTGTGATCAAACCCGCCATATGGGGTCATCAACGCATCCAGTGCATCCTCGCCCGTATGGCCAAAGGGCGTGTGCCCCAGATCATGGGCCAGCGCGACCGCTTCGGTCAGCTCGCCATTGAGGTGCAGCGCCCCAGCAATGGTGCGCGCCACCTGTGCCACCTCGATGGAATGGGTCAGACGGGTGCGAAAATAATCACCCTCATGTTCGACGAACACCTGTGTCTTGTGCTTGAGGCGGCGAAAGGCGCTGGAATGGATGATCCGGTCACGATCCCGTTGAAAACACGAACGAAACGCGCTTTCCTCTTCCGCCACCAACCGCCCACGCGTGGCCTGCGGCGTCATTGCAAATGGCGCATACATTTCTGCCGGTATCCTTGCCGCCTGTTCCCTTCTTTCTTATATTGCATCACAGGACGAGTTGAAACACTCAGGAGCGACCCCGATGAACCTGCCCCCCAAAGTGACCGAACGCGCGTTTGAGCGTCTGGCCGAGATCGGTGCCCATGACCAGGGTCAGGCGTTGCGCGTGGCGGTTGAGGGCGGCGGATGCTCGGGCTTTCACTATGATATCAAGCTGGATGATCCGACCGAGGACGATCTGGTGCTGGAGGGCAAAGGCCAGAAGGTCGTGGTTGATTCCGTCTCGCTGCCGTTTCTGGCCGGGGCCGTGATTGATTTCAGCGAAGAACTAATCGGCGCGCGGTTTGTAATCGACAATCCGAATGCATCCTCGTCCTGTGGCTGTGGCACATCGTTTTCGATGTAACTTGCACCCGTCCCTCCCCTGCGCAATAGATTAGACGCAATCGAGAGGGCCACCCATGAAAATCGCCAGTTTCAACATCAACGGCATCAAGGCCCGGATCAACGCCCTCAGCGATTGGCTTTCCGAGGCCCAACCCGATGTGGCCCTGCTGCAAGAGATCAAATCGGTCGACGAGGGCTTTCCACGCGAACATTTCGAGGACATGGGATATCGCGTCGAAACCCATGGCCAGAAAAGCTTTAACGGGGTGGCGATCCTGTCGAAACTGCCGTTGGAAGATGTCACACGCGGCCTGCCCGGCGATGATGCGGATGAACAGGCCCGCTGGATCGAAGCCACGGTGATCGGCGACAAAGGGGCGGTACGGGTCTGCGGGCTTTACCTGCCCAATGGCAACCCATGTCCGGGGCCGAAATACGACTATAAGCTCGCCTGGATGGAACGGCTTTATACGCGTGCGCAGGAATTGATGGCCAGCGAAGAACCGGCTCTGATGGCCGGGGATTACAATATCATCCCGCAGGACGAAGACGCCAAGCGCCCCGAAGTCTGGCAGGAAGATGCGCTGGCCCGCCCCGAAAGCCGCGCCGCGTTTCGCCGGATCGTCAATCTGGGATTTACCGAAGCGTTCCGCGCCCGCACCCAGGGGCCGGGGCATTTCACGTTCTGGGACTATCAGGCCGGCGCATGGAACCGCGATGACGGGATCAGGATCGACCATTTCCTGCTGACCCCGCAGGCGGCCGATCTGATGCGGGACTGCCAGATCGACAAGGACATCCGCGCGCGGGAAAAACCGTCAGACCATGTTCCGATCTGGGTTGATCTGGACGCTTAACCAGCGCCGGAACGGTCTAATCGTGGCGCGTCACATCATGCTCATAGAGCCAGTCAAACTGCTGCAACATCGACTGCGGAGCCAGCCGCCCGCCCGTACGCAGGGCCATGTGTGCCGCCCATCGCAACGGGCCAAAGGACAAATGGTACTTCCAGGCATTCCCGGTCGCCGCCTTGATCGCGCGGCATACGCGGGGGCGCCGCTTGGCCTGATAGGCATCCAGTGCGAGCGTATTGATCCCCAACTCGGCCACGGAATCGGCCAATACCCAGGCATCTTCCAGGGCCAGATTCGCCCCCTGGGCCAGAAACGGCAGCGTCGGGTGCGCGGCATCCCCCAGCATCGCCAAACCCTTGCCCACCCAAGTCTTGGCCACCGGGTGGCGAAACAGCCCCCAGATGTGAACGTCGTCAATCCGGCGTAACACGTCCTGCGCTTCGGCCCCGAAATCGCCAAAGGCAGCGCGCAGGCTTTCGGGATCATCTTTGACATGCCAGCCTTCTTCGACCCAGGCCGCCCGTTCCTGAATCGCCACCACGTTCAGAAACTGCCCGTCGCGCAGCGGGTAAACCACCAGATGCCGATGCGGGGCCATGAACAGGCGGGCCACCCGCTCGGCTTTCTTCTCAACAGGTACGACAGCACGCCACGCGACCTGCCCGGTAAAGAAGGGTTTGGTGGTTTCATTCAGCACCGGGCGCATTTTTGAATGCAGCCCGTCCGCCCCAATCACAAGGTCGGCCTCAACCGTTGCGCCGCTTGCGGTGGTAATCTTCGCAGGGGCACCGGGCGTTATACTTTCGACCTGTTGCAAAAGACGAACCCGAACACCTGCCGCGCGGGCACCTTCGGCCAGTGTCTCGATCAGATCGGCGCGGTGGACGAAATGGTAATCGCGCGGCACCTGTCGCGTCAGGTCCAGCCGCAGCACCTCGCCCTTCTGATAGTCCCGCAGGCTGACCGCATCCGCCATCACGGATTTCTCGGCCAATGACCGCCCCAGCCCCAGGGCCCTCAACACCACGAATCCATTCGGGCTGATCTGCAGGCCCGCGCCCACCTCGCGGATCGCATCGGCCTGTTCCAGCACCGTTACCTTGGCCCCGCGCAAAGCCAGCGCGCGCGCCACGGACAGCCCCGCGATCCCGGCCCCGATCACACAGATTTTGCTAGCGGTTATATTCATGGCCCCTCTTTGAAACGAAAAACGCCGGAGCGAAAGCCCCGGCGATGATGATTATCTGTGGTTTTTCGCCTCAGTCGTCGCGATGTACCTTCTCGCGGCGTTCGTGGCGTTCCTGGGCCTCCAGGCTCATCGTCGCAATCGGGCGTGCATCCAGCCGTTTAAGGCTGATCGGCTCACCTGTGACTTCACAATAACCGTATTCACCCTCGTCGATTCGGCGCAGGGCAGAATCGATCTTGGCAACCAGCTTGCGTTGACGATCCCTTGTGCGCAATTCCAGCGCACGATCGGTTTCCTCCGAAGCACGATCGGCAACATCGGGAATGGCACGGGTGCCATCCTGAAGGCCTTCAATCGTATCCCGGCTGCCCGCCAACAGTTCTTCGCGCCAGTCAAACAGCTTGCGGCGAAAATATTCGACCTGACGGTCATTCATGAAAGGTTCGTCCTCGGCCGGGCGATAATCGTCGGGCAGAAATACTTCCGATTTCATGTCAGCTCCCTTATCAAGGCCAACGTCTGGCATAATGATCTCCTCAGACATGTGGCACGTTCTGGCGCCTGATCTACACCTGCAATATAGGTTTGTCACTCCCCAATCACAGAGCATTGATGTGTTTTCGCCTTCGCATTAGGGTGCGCGCGAACCGGGGCCTACCCGGCCTTGAAAGGAAACGATAAATTATGAAATTCCAGGGCACAGACAGTTATGTCGCCACCGACGATCTGACGGTTGCGGTCAATGCCGCGGTGACATTGGAACGCCCCCTTCTTGTCAAGGGCGAACCGGGCACGGGCAAGACCGAACTGGCGCGCCAGGTGGCGGATGCCCTGGGGCTTGAGATGCTGGAATGGAACATCAAATCCACCACCAAGGCACAGCAAGGACTTTATGAATATGACGCCGTCAGCCGGTTGCGCGACAGTCAGCTGGGCGACGAACGTGTGCATGACGTCGGCAACTACATCAAGAAGGGCAAGCTTTGGCAGGCCTTCGAGGCCGACCAAAAAGTCGTGCTGCTGATTGATGAGGTCGACAAGGCCGATATCGAGTTCCCGAATGATCTGCTGCAGGAACTCGATAAGATGGAGTTTCACGTCTATGAAACCGGGCAGACGATCAAGGCGCGGCACCGCCCTGTGGTGATCATCACCTCTAACAATGAAAAGGAACTGCCCGACGCGTTTCTGCGCCGCTGTTTCTTTCACTACATCCGCTTTCCCGATGCCGAAACCATGCGCAAGATCGTCGAAGTGCATCATCCGGGAATCAAGGATGCGTTGCTGACCACTGCCCTGACCCAGTTTTACGAGATTCGCGATCAGGCGGGTTTGCGGAAGAAACCTTCGACTTCCGAGGTGCTGGATTGGCTGAAACTGATCCTTGCCGAGGATCTCAGCCCCGAGGATCTGCGCCGCGACGGGACCGACGCCCTGCCCCGTTTGCACGGTGCCTTGCTGAAAAACGAACAGGATGTGCATCTGTTCGAACGGCTGGCCTTCATGGCGCGCAGACCGCGATAGAGCACTTTCTAGACAGCGCACACGGGATCGTCCCTGCGAACAAAGAAAAAGAACTCAAGTCACTGTTTCGCTTGTGGAATTAATTGCCACAATTTTGCCTTAATTCGTCCTTACCCCGGTCAGGATGAGAAATCATACGTCTTCCCATCCTGTTAGGGATTTGGGCCAGGTGCCGGGCACGAGCAGCAAAAAGAAGCGCCAACCAGGTCTCACCCCCCGAACAGGTCACCATCCCTATGCCTTGCCGGCATGTGGGTCCGAGGTGTTATTATATCGTTGGGGGGGCCTATGCGCCGCGTAATTTTGCCGATTTGTCTGATGTTGGGGGCGTGTGTCCCGGGGGCATCCAATGACACGCCGACGCGTGCGGCCACGTATTCTGAAAGTTCACTCCCGGTGATGAAGGCGTTTTCCGCGCCCCGTCCAGTGCCCCCGACACGCTCGAACAGCGATATCAAGCGCGACTTCATGGACCTGTCTTTCCAGTTGGAATCCGGCCGGATGCTCAGCACCTTTACCCGGTTCGAAGGGCCCGTTTCCGTGCGCGTCACCGGAAGCCCGCCCCCGACGTTGTCAATGGATCTGAACCGGTTGCTGCACCGTTTGCGCACCGAGGCAGGCATCAACATTTCCCGCAGCCGCGCCGGGCAGGCCAACATCACCATCGAGGCCGTATCACGCGCCCAGATCCGCAAGCATCTGCCAAAGGCCGCCTGTTTCGTGGTGCCGAACATTTCCAGCCTGTCGGAATACCGCTCGGCCAAACGTCAACGCCAGACGAACTGGAGCAATCTCGAGTCCCGGCGCAAGCTGGCGATCTTCCTGCCCAATGACGCCAGCCCGCAAGAGGTGCGCGATTGCCTGCATGAAGAGCTGGCACAGGCTTTAGGTCCGCTCAATGATCTCTATCGGCTGTCTGACAGCGTGTTTAACGATGACAACATCCACACCGTTCTGACCGGCTTTGATATGCTGATCCTGCGCGCTTACTATTCGCCCGAGCTGCGCAATGGCATGGCCCGGGGCCAGGTCGAAGCCCGCCTGCCCGCCATCCTCAGCCGCCTGAACCCGGCAGGGGATCAACTGGCACCGCGCTTCACACCCTCGACACCGCGGGCCTGGATCCGTGCCGTCCAGACCGCGCTTGGACCCGGGTCATCGCCCCGGCAACGCCGCACCGCAGGTGATGAGGCGTTAAAAATCGCCGATGCCATGAAATGGACGGATCACCGCCGCGCCTTTAGTCACTTTGCCCTGGGTCGCCTGACCCAGGCCAGCAACCCGCGTTTCGCACAGTCACAGTTTATCGCCGCGGATCGGCTCTATCGCCAAAATCCCGGCACCGGCCTGCACCGCGCCTATACCGCCGCGCAACTGGCCGCCTATGCCATCAGCAGCGGGCGCGGCGAAGAGGCGTTGGCCATGACCGCACCGCATCTGGCCACAGCCGAGCGGCACGAAAACGCCGCGCTTCTTGCCACATTGCTGATGTTGCGCGCCGAAGCGCTTGATCTGACCGGCCGCGTCGCAGAAGCGCAGGCCGTACGTATGGACAGTCTGGGCTGGGCACGCTACGGCTTTGGCGCGGATTGGGCGGTACGTGCAAAACTGCGCGAGATTTCAGCGCTCAGCCCGCTCAAAGGATCGAACGGGTAAACACATCTATGATCGTTTTGTTTGGGGCCATTCTGGGCGCGTTCACCGGCGGCTTACTGGCGCGCCGTCGCAAGGGGCGCACCGCTGATATCCTGCAATATGCCTTTGTCTACGCGCTGATGTTTGCATTGGCGGGCCTGTTCATCACGCTGATCATTCACCGCCTGTCGGTCTAAGCGCGATGTTCCTGCCGTTTTTCGAAAACCTGCGAAACTCCGGCATCCCTGTTTCCTTGCGCGAGTACCTCACCTTTCTTGAGGCAATGGGCAAAGGCCTTGTCACCTACGAGATCGAAGGCTTCTACTATCTCGCCCGCTCGGCCATGGTCAAAGACGAGCGGATGATCGACCGGTTCGATCGTGCCTTTGCCGCCAGTTTCGAGGGGCTTGAAGCGATCAGCCCCGAGCAGGTTCTGGAGGCCGTTGATCTGCCCGCCGACTGGCTGGAAAAGATGGCCGAAAAGCATCTGAGCGCCGAGGAGAAGGCCGAGATCGAGGCCTTGGGCGGTTTCGACAAGCTGATGGAGACGCTGAAAGAGCGGCTGAAGGAACAGCAGGGCCGCCATCAGGGCGGCAACAAATGGATCGGGACAGCCGGCACCTCCCCTTTCGGGGCCTATGGCTACAACCCCGAAGGCGTGCGCATCGGGCAAAACGAATCCCGCCACCAACGCGCTGTGAAGGTCTGGGACAAGCGTGAGTTCCGCAACTTTGACGACACGGTCGAGCTGGGCACCCGCAACATCAAGGTCGCCCTGAAACGTCTGCGCCAATGGGCGCGCGATGGCGCTGCGGACGAGTTGGACCTCGATGGCACCATCCGCGCCACCGCCGAGCATGGCTATCTCGATGTCAAAACCCGCCCCGAGCGGCGCAATGCGGTCAAAGTGCTGCTGTTCCTTGATGCCGGGGGGTCAATGGACCCGCATGTCAAAGTGGTGGAAGAACTGTTTTCCGCCGCCCGCGCCGAGTTCAAGCATCTGGAATCCTACTATTTCCACAACTGCCTCTATGAGGGCGTGTGGCGCGACAATCGCCGCCGCTGGAACGAGGTGACCCCGACCTGGGAAGTGCTGAACACCTACGGGCCGGATTACAAATGTATCTTTGTCGGTGACGCCAGCATGTCCCCTTACGAGATCGCCTATGCCGGTGGCGCCAATGAACACTGGAACGAAGAGGCCGGACAGGTCTGGCTGCAGCGCGCCCGCGAGGCCTGGCCCGCGCATCTGTGGATCAACCCGGTGCCCGAGCGCAGCTGGAGCTACACCCAGTCGATCCAGATGATCCGCGAGATTTTCGAGGATCAGATGGTCCCGATGACCTTGGAAGGTCTTGAGCGTGGGATGAAAGAACTGGTGCGCTGAAGCTGAATGGCTGAACCGCCAATATCCGCTGAAAAACGCAGATACTGGCGGTCCTTACCTCAAGCCAGCGTCAGATTGTGATGGCTTTCGTCTCAAGATACTCATGGAAGCCCATGGGCCCTGCCTCACGGCCATTGCCGGATTCCTTATAGCCGCCAAACGGCACGTCATAATCCCCAGCATTGCCGTTTACGTTCACAACACCCGCGCGCAGCTTACGGCTGACCCTGTGGATCCGGTCCTTGTCCGTCGATTGGATGTAGGCAGCCAGCCCATAAGGTGTGTCATTTGCGATCTCGACGGCCTCGTCTTCGGTGTCGAACGGCAGCACGGTCAGCACCGGGCCAAACACCTCTTGGCGGGCAATGGTCATGTCGTTGTTCACATCCGTAAACAGCGTCGGACGCACATAGTAGCCCGCGTTAAAGCCCTGCGGCCGCCCAAGCCCCCCTGCCGCCAGACGCGCGCCATCGTCGATGCCGGCCTGAATCAAACGCTGAATGTTCTCATACTGGGTTTTGTTGACGACCGGACCAACGTGATCGCCCTCTTTCATCGGGTCATCCACCTTGGTGTTTTCCACGATATCCGTCACCAGATCGACCACCTTGTCATAAACACTGCGCTCAACCAACAGCCGCGAGGCGGCATCGCAGGACTGGCCATTGTTGATGAAACAGCTGTCGACAGAAATCTGCGCGGCTTCTTCCAGATCTGCATCTGCAAACAACAGGTTAGGGGATTTCCCGCCCAGCTCCAGCGTGACGCGTTTGATCGTGTCCGCCGCTGCCTTGGTCACCGCCTTGCCAGCACGGGTCGAGCCTGTGAACGACACCATGTCGATATCCGGATGGGTCGAAATCGCCTCGCCCACGGTCGGGCCATCGCCGTTGATCATGTTGAAGACACCGGGCGGACAGCCCGCCTCTTCAATCACCTCGGCCAGCATGATGGAACTCAGCGGTGAATACTCGCTGGGCTTCAACACGATGGTACAGCCGGCGGCCAAGGCTGGCGCGACCTTGATCATCACCTGGTTCACAGGCCAGTTCCAGGGGGTGATCATGCCCACGACGCCCACCGGTTCATCGACAAGGGTAGATCCCCCTCTCAGCGACGGGCGCTCGAATTCATGGGCCTTGAGCGCCTCGATAGCGGCCTCCATATGACCAACACCCACGGGCATATGCACATCGCGCGAAAACGAAATCGTCGTGCCCATCTCGTGCGACATGACCCTGATGAATTCCTCGGCGCGCTTTTCATAGGCCACAATCATGCGTTCCAGCAGCGCAACACGCTCATCAACCGTGCTGAATTGCCATGTCTTGAATGCCTCTTTGGCCGCGGCGGTCGCCGCATCAACATCCGCCTTCGATCCAAGCGCGATGGTCGCAATGACCTCCTCATTGCCGGGGTGAATGACGTCAAAATCGGTGCTTTCGATGGGATCGACCCATTTGCCGCCTATAAAGAACTTCTTCCAGTTTTCCATCCTGATCATCCTATCTGGGGGTTGCCTCTCTGCACACCTGGCGAAAGCTGAGGGCTTCAACTTGAGTATGTATCGTAAAGGCGCGATTTAAAGGCCATACTGAACACAAACAGACAGCGTCTTAGCCGTATGAGACACTAAGCCGCTATTTCACGCGTTCTTCAAGCTGACACCCTGCCCCACCCAGCGAACAATCGACCGCCCGGTGGCGTTGGACCCTATCGAACGACCATGCAACTGCACGGGGCAGAATGGCTCACCTTGTAGGACACGCTGCCATGAAGCAGGCTTTCCCCGGTCCCCAACCCGCGACTTCCAAGCACGACCAGGTCGATCTCTCCATGTTTGGCCGTCTGCACGATCTTTCGCGCCGGGTCGCCGTCCAGCAGGATCAGCTCCGTCTTCCCAACGTTCTTTGCCTCGGCGATATTTCGTCCACGATCAAGAACCTGCTCACCGATTTCGATCAGGGTCTCTTTCGAGACAACGGGTGGGAAAAACGCGCTACCCGCGCGCTCGGCAATGGGGTTTTTCTTCGGGTCAAGCTCATCGCGGGCCGTCTGGCTGAGCGCACTGGTGTCCACGGTGGCGCGCAATTGCTCAAGCAAGGGCCCGCGCCACATCACGTATTGAAGAACAAGCTCTGCCCCCAACCGGCTGGCAACGTCGCTTGCCAGCGCGACCGCACGATCCGCAGCAACCGATCCATCTGTGGCCACGAGGATGCGTTTGACTTCAAGTGCGCCGCTTTCTTCCCCCTTGCGATGAACGGTCAGACAGGGGCATGGCGCGTACTCAAGCACTTTTTGCGAAACACTGCCAAGAACCAGGCCCTTCAACTCGCTAAAACCGCGACTGCCCATCACGATCAGATCGGCAGATGTGCGTTCCACGTGATGGAGGATCTGCTCGCCCGCGCCACCCAGGGCGATAACCGTTTCGACCTCTTTCACGCCTTTGTCTTCGGCTTGTTGTTTCGCACTCTCAAGCAGGGACTTTCCAAGAAAGCCGATAACCCTCAGGTAATGTGACCTGTGCGGCGGAACTCCGGTATCCAGACCATCTGCCTCGGCGTCGCTCAGCTCTCTTGAGGCGGCGTTGTAACGTTCTTCAGGCACGTCTTCGTCCCCGACTGCAGCGTTAATCAAAACCAATCGGGCTTCATATCTGGCGGCAAGGTTTGTCGCCAAATCCAACGCCAGCTGTGCGTGTTTGGAACCATCTATCGGAGTCACAATTGTTCGTAACATTGGTTATCTCCTTGGTCATGCGATACGTAAGGATTCCCGTTTGAGGCAAGCATCTCGTGCGCTGCAGGCAACGCATAATCAGTTTAATGCGTCCGGGCGGCCTGCGTTTTGATATTGGTCAATCCAAGTCATGCAGGCTCGACGCGGCAATCGTGCCTGAAACGCTAGCCCTCGGCCTTGGCCTCACCCGCCATCTTGATCAGGTGATAAAGATGCCAGGTCGCATAACCCAGCAGAGGCAACACCAGAAACAGTCCCAGAAACATTGGCACCATTGCCAGAAAGGTCAGCACAGCGATGAATATCCCCCAGGCCAGCATCGGACCGGGATTGCCCATCACGGTGCCAAAGCTGGCAATCATGGCCGAGACAAAGTCGATCTCACGGTCCAGCAGCATCGGCAGGGACAGCACCGTGATCATGTAAAGCAACAGGGCAAACAACCCGCCCACCACGGTGCCCACGGTCAGCATGCTTAGACCTTGCGACGTAAAGTACACCTCGTAACTACTTGAAATATTTGTCATTGTCGAAAAGCCAAGGAACAGAGCAAAGATCATATGCGCCAGGAAGAACCAGAACAGGAATACCATGATGATGATCACGCAGATCGACGGCAGCTGGCGGCGGCCCTGATAAAAGATGATCCCGAAAATCCCCTTCCATTCCAGTGGCCAGCCTCTGTGCAAGCGGTTTGAGACCTCATAAAGGCCAACGGCTGCAAACGGCCCGATCAATGGAAAGCCAACGGCGGCAAAGATCAGCCAATAACTGTGCCCGGTGATCCAGGTGATCGACAACATGATCCAGCCGAACACCACGTAAAACCCTGCAAAGACAACGGCATATCCCGGCGCACGCCGGATATCGGCCCAGCCCCGGCGCAACGCCTCGCCCATCATTGAAAACTCCACGCGCCCCAAGGGCGGCACGCCGTGTTCGCGCGCTCTTGGCTCTTTCATCTTAGGTCCTCCCGTTGCGCATAGCTTAGCAACGCAACGCCCATGCGCAACGGTTTAAGTGAATTGGATCAAAGCGGTGGCGGACGTTGACCCGGCCAATCCGTGGCACGGTGATAGGCCTCGGCCAGTTCCAGAACAGCGCGGTCATTGCCATAAGCCCCGGCCAATTGCACACCCATGGGCAGGCCGCGCGACCCAAACCCGGCGGGCACAGAAACGGCAGGCAATCCAATCAGGCTGACCGGGATCACGCATTCCATCCAGCGGTGATACGTGTCCATTTCGACCCCGGCCACGTTGCGCGGCCATGTCGTTTCAACCGGGAAGGGCCAGACCTGTGCCATGGGCAGGGCCAGCGCATCGAACCGCTCAAACAAACCCGCGACATGGGTAAACCATTCCGATCGAATGACGCTGGCGCGCTGCACCTCCATCGCGCTCATGGCCAGGCCGCGCTCGGCCTCCCAGATCGCTTCGGATTTCAGCTGTCCACGGGTTTCCTGGTTGTCCATCAGCGGCGCCAGCCCGGTGGCCACGCTGAAGCTGCGCAAAGTGGTCCAGCTGTCCCAAAGCGCATCGCGCGAGAACGGCGGGGCCAGCGGTTCAACCTCACAGCCAAGCTCGTGAAACACGTCCAGCGCGTCCTCACAGAGCGGCAAAATCCCGTCTTCATAGGGCAATGCCCCGCCCCAATCCGCCAACCAGCCTATGCGCTTGCCCGTGACATCGCCACTCAAGCCGCCAATCTTTTCCCCGGGCAGCCCGCCCGGCTGGCGCGGGTCCGGCCCGGCCATCACATCCAGCAGCAGCGCCAAATCAGACGGGCAGCGCGCCATCGGGCCATTGGTCGATAGCCGGTGCAGGAACGTATCGCCCTCGGGCGTGTCCGGCACCCTGCCCCAGCTGGGCCGCATGCCATAGACGTTGTTCCACCCCGCCGGGTTGCGCAGAGACCCCATCATGTCCGACCCATCGGCGATGGACAGCATACCGGTTGCCAGCGCCACCGCCGCCCCGCCACTGGACCCGCCACAGGTGACCGAGCGGTCATAGGGGTTCAGCGTGGTGCCATGAACGGGGTTGTAAGTATGGCTGCCAAGGCCAAATTCGGGCGTGTTGGTCTTGCCAATGATAATCGCCCCGGCGGCGCGGATACGAGCGACATGAAGACTGTCCTGATCGGCGATCTGACCGGCGAACGAGGGCGAACCCATCGACGTCGGCAGCCCCCTGGCATCGGCCAGGTCTTTGATCGCAATCGGCAAACCGTGCAGCGGTCCAAGGGCATCGCCCTGATCCACCGCGCGGGCCTCGGCCAGCAATTCGGCCTCGCCGCGCAGCGACACGATGGCATTGACCGAAGGGTTCACTTCGGCAATCCGTTCCAGCGTGGCCTGCATCACCGCCTCGGCGCTCAACTGCCCCGAGGTCATCGCAGCAACCTGATCGGCAGCATTCATGGTAAGACTGTCTGACATGGGCCTATCTGGCCTCACGGGGCGTGGCGATGCAAGGGCGGGTTTACTCGCCCTGCGCCTCGGCCCGGCTTTTGCCACTCACATCCATCGCCAGCGTGGCGGCCATGAACTGATCCAGATCCCCGTCCAGCACGCCTTTGGTGTCGGAGGTTTCGACGCTGGTACGCAGGTCTTTGACCATCTGGTAGGGCTGCAGCACGTAAGAGCGGATCTGGTTGCCCCACCCGGCATCCCCCTTCGCCTCATGCGCCTCGTTGATCGCCTGATTGCGTTTATCCAGTTCCAGCTGATAAAGCCGCGATTTCAGCGCCTTCATGGCAATATCGCGGTTCTGGTGCTGGGATTTCTCCGAGCTTGTCACGACGATCCCGGTGGGATGGTGGGTGATCCGCACCGCCGAGTCGGTTTTGTTGACGTGCTGACCGCCCGCGCCGGAACTGCGATAGGTATCAAGGCGGATATCGTTGGGGTTCACCTCGATTTCGATATCATCGTCCACCACGGGATAAACCCAGACCGAACAGAACGACGTGTGCCGCTTGGCCGCGCTATCAAACGGGCTGATCCGGACAAGGCGGTGCACGCCGCTTTCGGATTTCAACCAGCCATAGGCGTTGTGCCCGCTGATCTTGTAGGCGGCCGATTTGATGCCCGCCTCGTCGCCGGATTGTTCGGATTGCAGCTCGACCGTGTAGCCGCGTTTCTCGGCCCAGCGGACATACATCCGTGCCAGCATCGAGGCCCAGTCACAGCTTTCCGTGCCCCCAGCCCCGGCATTGATTTCAAGGAAGGTGTCATTGGCATCCGCCTCGCCGTTCAACAGCGCCTCAAGCTCTTTCGCCGCCGCTTTCTTGGCCAATGCGCGCATGGCGTTTTCGGCCTCTTCAACAACCTCGGCGTCGTCTTCCATCTCGCCCATCTCGATCAATTCGGCATTGTCGGACAGCTCTTGCTTGATGGAATCGTGGGTTTCCATCGCATCAACCAGCGACTGACGCTCGCGCATCAGCTTCTGCGCCTTGGCCGGATCGTCCCACAGGTTCGGGTCCTCGACCCGCGCGTTGAACTCTTCCAAGCGATGCGGCGCGGTCTCCCAATCCATCCGCTGGCGCAAAAGCTCCAGCGAGGTTTCGATTTCGCCCATCAGGGTCTGGATTTCAGCGCGCATTATTCGATCCCGGTCTGCTCAGACTTGGGTGATAGCGCAGGCCCAACAGTCGGGCAAGCATTTGACCAGTTCGGACGCTCTATTCAGTGGCAACTGGCGAGACAACCCAGCTGTTGATCAATGCCCGCAGAGCCTGATCCTGTGGAATCCATCTGGTGTCGTAATCTACGGAACTGCGAAACTTGTATCTCACTCCAAGCCGTTCGTGCAGGCGGTAGTCCACTTGGCAAAATCCAAACCAGCTACAACGTGCGCTAATTGGATGACCTTGCGGTGCCAGGTAGTGATCGGGGAAATAGAAAGTCCCAGCGGCGAAACGACGTCCATGGTAAGACATAATCAGCCGATCACCCTTGGAATTCAGCCGACGAAATCCATTTGCGACCGGAAGCCATTCGCTGTCTGGAAGATAGTTTCCTTTATAGAGCCCCTCTGAAACCGATTGCCTCAATCCACCAATCAAAGTTAAAGCAACCCCACCCTCCAAGGCACGCGGGGCACCCGCCTTTTTTAATGCAACCGCGAATTTGTGCTGCATACCGGATGAGTAGGCCTGGCTGACTGGCACCGGCTCCTCCTGACATCCGGCATCATGCAATGATCCCCGACCATCGCGCGCGATCAATGTCCATGAGGCTGGGTTGGGCAGCGACATGATCACTTCCCCGCCATTGGGTTGATCCGGCGCGAACATGTGGATTTGTATTTCCAGCGTTTCGCCATAGCAGGCATCAATTTCAGACGCGCGGACTGCGCCATTGGACGACATGACCATTAGAACAAGACAGGCTGTCCAAAAGGATTTCATCGGTGCGGTCCTATCTATTCCCCGGAAGGGGCGGATTGCAGCCCTGCTCAGTACAACCCACCCGAGCTGATCGACCCAAAGGTCGCTTTCTCGCCCACTGTCGCGGTGTCGCCGGTCGAGGTGGTGATTTCCCGGATCACTTCGGTTTCGCCCGAGCTGAACAATTCCAGATCGTCGCCCATGGCAAAGCCGCCATCGAACATGATGCCGAACATGAACTCTTCGCCCTCGCGGAAACACTCGGAGACAACATAGTTGCCGCTGGCATCGCTGGACAGGCGCGCGCCGGTAAAGCGGTCGATCTTGATGAACTCGCAGCCCTCGGGCACGGCGAACTTGCCGCCCCCGTATTTCTGCGTGGCCTCGGTCATGAACCGTTGGAACACCGGGCCACACATGGTGCCACCATAAGCGCCACGCCCCATCGGGCGGGGTTGGTCAAAGCCGATGTAACACCCGGCAACGATATTGCTGGTAAAGCCAACGAACCACACGTCCCGCGCCTCGTTGGTGGTCCCGGTCTTGCCCGCCACGGGCACCGGCAATTTAACATGGGCCGAGGCCGTGCCGCGTTCGACAACGCCGCGCATCATCGAGGTCAGCTGATAGGCCGTCACCGCATCCATCACCCGTTTGCGGTTCGAGACGATCCGCGGACCACGGTTTTCGGCGATATCGGCAACGTCACAATCGGTACACTCACGCTGATCATGGCGATAGACGGTCTTGCCATAACGGTCCTGCACGCGGTCCACCAGGGTCGGCTCGATCCGCTCCCCGCCATTGGCGAACATCGCATAGGCGGCCACCATCTTGTAAAGCGTGGTTTCCTCGGACCCCAGCGAGTTGGCCAGGAACCGGCGCATGTTGTCATAAACGCCAAAGCGTTCGGCATAATCGGCAACCACATCCATGCCGACCTCTTGCGCCAGACGGATGGTCATCAGGTTCCGGGACTGTTCGATCCCCGTACGCAGGGGCGTGGGCCCATAGAACTTGTTGGACGAATTGCGCGGCCGCCACAGGCCTTGCGGCGTGTTGATTTCGATCGGGGCGTCGACCACGATTGTGGCGGGTGTATAGCCGCTGTCCAATGCTGCCGCGTAAACGAACGGTTTGAAGCTCGAGCCGGGCTGACGTTGCGCCTGCGTGGCGCGGTTAAAGACCGAATGCTGATAGGAAAACCCGCCCTGCATGGCGATCACGCGGCCGGTATGCACGTCCATCGCGACAAAACCGCCCTGCACTTCGGGCACCTGCCGCAAGGTCCAGCGCACAAACGCCCCATCATCGGTCATCCGGCGCACATGCACCACATCGCCGACCTCGAACTCGTCCTGGAAACTGCCGGGCAGCCAGCCAATGTCCTTGCGCGGCACCACGTGAGGTTCTGCCTCGGTTTCCTCGACCCCCTCGATGCCGATGCGCATTTGCTGATCGCCGATCTCCAGAACCACGGCAGGATGCCATTTGCCGTTCAGATTAACATCGCGCGACACCTCGACCTCGGCCAAGGCCGCGCGCCATGCCGCTTCGCTTTCCAGCGCCTCGGGAGGCAGCTTTTCGCCCGTACCCCGCCAACGGCCACGGCCCCGGTCATAAATCTCAAGCTGAAGCTGCAGGGATTGCGCCGCAACCTCCTGCATTTCCGGATCAATCGTCGCGCGCACCGCCAGACCGCCGGTAAAGAACTCGCCTTCACCGAAATCGCGGCTCAGCTGACGGCGGATTTCATCGGTAAAATAATCGCGCGGTGGCAGGGACTGGGCGAAAGGCTCAAAATCGCCGTTCTGGACCGAGCGGACCGGCTGCGCCACTTCGACCTCGTACTCGGCCTGGGTCAGATACCCGTTCTCCTTCATCTCTTCGAGAACAAAGTCGCGCCGCGCGCGCAGGCGGTCTTTCTGGCGGACCGGGTGATAATCCGAAGGCGCTTTGGGCATCGTGGCCAGGAACGCCGCCTCATGCGGGGCCAGTTCACTTAAGGGTTTATTGAAATAGGTCTGCGCGGCGGCCGCCACGCCATAGCTGTTCTGGCCCAGGAAAATCTCGTTCAGATACAGTTCAAGGATCGCCTCTTTGTCCAGCGTGTCCTCGATCCGCGTGGCCAGAATGATCTCTTTGATCTTGCGCTCGATCCGCCGGTCCCCGCTGAGCAGGAAGTTCTTCATCACCTGCTGCGTGATGGTTGAGGCACCGCGCACCGTCTGGCCCCGCGTTCGAACCGCTTCGACAAAGGCCGCTGCGATCCCGCGCGCATCATAGCCGGCGTGGTTGTAAAAATTCTTGTCTTCGGCCGAGATAAACGCGTTCTTGACCAGGGGCGGAATATCCTCGGCCGGGGTGAACAGGCGGCGTTCGGTGGAAAACTCGTCGATGATCCGCCCCTGCCCGGAATAGATCCGGCTGATCGTCGGGGGCGTGTAATTGGCCAGGCTTTCGTGGCTGGGCAGGTCCTTGCCATAGATATAGAAGACCGCACCGATACTCAGCGCGATCAGCATCACGCCCAGCGTCAGAAGGCTGAACAATGTGCCGAAAAATGTCAGTATGGCGCGTAACACGAAAACCCCCGGTAAACGATATGGTTCATATAGGCATCGGGGCTTGCGGCGTCAAAACACAATAACGGGGAAATGTGCCGCTTTCCGCGCATCTTCATTGCCGCACCAGATCGGCCGTCGCCTCATCCGCCTGACGCCAGGCGAAGATCGCATCGCGAATACTGGCCGCCATCGCTGCGCGCCATTCCGGGTTCTGGATATTGGTGCGGTCCTTTTCGCTGGACAAAAACCCCAGCTCCAAAAGAACAGAAGGCACATTGGGTGATTTCAGCACCGAGAATCCGGCCGAACGCATGGGACGCGTGTTCAGCTTCAACTGACGTTGCTTGATACCCAATCGCAGCGCCTCGGCCAGCCGCTCGGCGCGCGGCTGGGTTTCCTGACGGGACAGATCAATCAATACATCCGCCACCACGTCATCCTGCCCGCTCAGGTCGACCCCGGCCAGAATATCAGCGCGGTCATGCCGCTCTGCCAGTGCCGCGCTGGCCTTGTCCGAGGCTTGTCGCGATAGGGTATAAACGGTGGCGCCGTGGGCGTGCCCTTCGCTTAGGGCGTCGGCATGGAGGCTGAGAAACAGATCGGCCTGCAGTTGATGGGCGATGGCAACGCGGCGGTCCAGCGACACGAACCGATCATCCGTGCGGGTCAGGATCACATCCACATCGCCCGAGCGGACCAGAAGTTCTTGTAACTCAAAGGCAAATGTCAGCATCAGGTCTTTTTCCAGAACCCCACCCTGATCCGCCCCGGGATCAATACCGCCATGGCCCGGGTCCAGCACAATGGTGAACCGCTCGGGCTTCGCTGTCACCTGCGCGGCGGTGTCGCCCCCCCAAATGGCACCCTCGGGGGCCCCGGCAAGGGCGGCAAATTCCTCGACGCTGGTCCGGCTCAGATCCACGCGCAACAGCGCGCGGCCCGTTTCGGCATCGATATCCATATCCGCAGTCTGCAGCATGAAAGGCCCGCCCAGATCGACCACCATGCGCGACCATCCAGGGCCGAACGCACCAACACGTACCGCGCTGACGCTTTCGCTCTGATCCAGGGCCCCGGTGTCAGTTCCGCTCCAGTCAATCTCGCGAAAATCCAGCACCAGCCGTTCCGGTTCAGAGAGGGTGAACAGCCGGTAAGGCACCCCCTGGCTCAGAGTGAATTCCAGCGCAATGCCGCCACGGGTATCGGTGATCGACGAATTTGCCTGGTCCAGTCGTGCCAAACCGCTGAAATCCTGCGCAAACGCCCCTGCGCCGCACAGGCTCAGCATCATTGCCAAAGCTCGAAAGATCATACTGCTCACCGCCGGTATCCGGTCTGTTTGAACAGGGTATATCACCCTCAAAAGAGTCGCGCGACAAAGAACTTGGTAAATGGCGAGGGCCTGCGGCCTGTTAACCGGGCTGTGACTTCACTTTGAGCGTGCCTCCATAAAAGCCCTCAATCTTGCCAGACCTTCCTCGATATCTGCGGTCGCGCGCGCATAGGAAAACCGGAGCGTGCGATGGCCGCGCACCGGGTCAAAATCCAATCCCGGTGTCACCGCCACGCCAGCCTGTTCCAAAATCTCGGCGGCAAAGGCACAGCTGTCCTCGGTGATGTCCGACACGTCCGCATAGACATAAAACGCCCCATCCGGTGGGGCAATCTTGGTAAACCCGGCCTTGGGCAACCCGTCCAGCATCAGCGCACGATTGGCGCGGTAGACGGCCATGTTCGCCTCAAGCTCACCAGTACATTCCATCGCGGCAAGAGCGGCCACCTGGCTGGCATGCGGTGGGCAGATAAACAGGTTCTGCGCCAGACGCTCAATCCCGCGCACATGGTCCTCGGGCACAACCATCCAACCAACACGCCAGCCGGTCATGCTGAAATACTTGGAAAACGAGTTGATGACGTAGACCTCGTCGCTGATCTCCAGCGCGCTGACAGCTTTTGCCTCATACTCGATCCCGTGATAAATCTCGTCACTGATGAAACTGGCCCCCTGCCCGGCGCAAACCTCGATCAACCCCCGCATCTGATCATGGCCCAGCATCGTGCCGCTGGGATTGGCCGGGCTGGCCACCATCAACCCCTTCAGATCGCGCCCCTCCAGATCGCCGGGAACGGGTTGCAAACGGTTCTCCGCTGCGGTTTCGATATCCACCGGCACCAGGTCAAGGGCGCGCAGGATCTGACGGTAGCTCGGATAGCCCGGCGCGCCGATCCCGACCCGGTCACCCGTATCAAACAAGGCGGTAAAGGCCAGAATGAACGCCCCCGATGAGCCCGAGGTGACAATCACCCGCTCGGGGTTCAGATCAATCCCGTACCACTGCTGATAAAGCCGGGCGATCCGCGCGCGCAGTGCGGGCAGGCCCAAAGCGACCGTATACCCCATCGGATCATCGTTCATCTGCCGCGCCAACGCATCGCGCGCACCTTGTGGCGCGGGCGTTCCCGGTTGCCCCACCTCCATGTGAATAATGTGGCGTCCGGCGGCCTCGGCAGCGCGGGCCGCCTCCATCACGTCCATCACAATGAAGGGATCAACCTGGCCGCGGCTTGAGTTTCGCATATGTTTGTTCCTAAGTTGGGTGGGCACGCCCGTTTCACCTTGATTAGCCGGACCAGTCAATGCACCTTCTTCGCCTCACCCTGATTGCCGCGATCCTTATGCTGGTGGCTGGCGCTCCGGCGCGCGCACTGACCTTGTTGCGCGATCCGGATATTGAATATGCGTTGAAACAGCTCTCCGCGCCTGTGCTGAAGGCCGCCGGGCTTAGCCCGTCACGCACCGATATCCTGATCATTGACGATCGCAGCCTCAATGCCTTCGTGGTGGATCGTAACGCCATCTTCATCCATTCCGGTCTGATCCTGAAAATGGACAATGCCGCGATGCTGCAATCGGTGATCGCGCATGAGGCAGCCCATATCGCCAATGGCCACCTGGTGCGCCGGCCCATCGCGGTCCGCAATGCCCGCACGGCAGCCGGTATCGGCGCTGTCTTGGGGGCCGCGGCAGGTGCAGCGACGGGCCGGGGCGAGATCGGTGCCGCAGCGGCCTTGGGCGCGCAATCCTCGGCCCTGCGTCAGCTTTTCGCCCATACACGGGCCGAGGAAAGTGCCGCCGACCAATCGGGGATGCGATATATGGCGAATGCCGGAATCGACCCGCAAGGTGCTGTTCAGGTCATGGATATTTTCCGCGGACAAGAAGCCCTATCGGTCAGCCGCCGCGATGCCTATGCCCGCACGCACCCGCTGTCGGCGGATCGCTACCGCGTGCTGCAACGGCTGGCGGCGGGCTATGCGGATCGCAAACGCGACAATCCCACTTACGACTACTGGTTCGCCCGGGCCAAATCCAAATTGTCGGCCTTCCAACGCTCACCCAAATGGACGCTGCGCCGGGCGGGTGAGTTTGGCTATCAGGATATCAAACTGATGCGTCAGGCCGTGGCCTATCATCGCCAGTCGAACCTGCGCAAATCGCTGCCCGCCATCGACAAAGCCATCAGCCTGCGGCCAAACGACCCTTACCTGCACGAATTGCGAGGACAAATCCTGATGGAAAGCCGTCAGGTCAAACCGGCGGTTTCGGCCTATGCCCGGGCTACCAACCTCAATCCCAACAACGCCCTGATCCTGGGCGCTTATGGCCGGGCGCTCTTGGCCGATGGACAGGTTAAGAAAGCCGCGCAAATCCTTGAAAACGCGCGCGCAAGAGACGGTCGAGATGGCCGTGTTCTGCGTGATCTGGCCGCGGCAAATGCCAAGCTGGGCAATAACGGCATGGCCTCGGTTCTGACCGCCGAGCGATACGCGATGGGCGGTCGGCTGAAAGATGCCGGGATTCACGCCCAACGCGCCTCGGACCTCTTACCCCGCGGATCCGCCGCTTGGCAGCGCGCGCAGGATGTGCTTTCTGCATCCCAAGCTGCCGCCCGAAAAAAATAACAACGGAGACACCTGTCGATGACCCGCCTTTCTCTGACTGCCACGGCCACGGCCCTTTGCCTGGCCCTGCCCGCACAGGCCTTTGATCTGGACAACATGAGCGATGCCGAACGCGACAGTTTCCGCACCGAAATCCGCAATTACCTGTTGGAAAACCCCGAGGTGATCATGGAGGCCGTTGCGGTTCTGGAACAGCGTGAACAGGCGGCACAGGCGGAGAACGATAACGAACTGGTGCAAGCCAACACTGATGCCCTGTTCAACGATGGATACTCATGGGTGGGCGGCAACCCCGAGGGCGACATCACGCTGGTCGAGTTCATGGATTACCGCTGTGGCTATTGCCGCCGTGCCTTTGAAGAAGTCGAGCAGCTGATCGAGCAGGATGGCAATATTCGCCTTATTCTCAAAGAGTTCCCAATTCTGGGTGAGGAAAGTGAACTGTCGGCACGGTTTGCAATCGCCACGCAGCAGCTGGCTGGCGAGGACGCCTACAAGGCCGCCCATGACACGCTGATGGCCTTCACCGGCCCGATCAATGAAACGTCCCTGTCGCGCGTCGCGGATACGCTGGGTCTGGATGGCGCCGCCATTCTGGACCATATGAGCAGCGATGAGGTCACCGAAGTGATCACACAGAATCGACAGCTGGGTCAGAGATTGCAAATCTCGGGCACACCGTCTTTCGTGATGAACGATCAGATGCTGCGCGGCTACCTGCCACTTGAGGGGATGATGCAGCTGGCCGAGGAAATCCGCAGCCAGTAAATAAAGGCACCGTTACTCGGCCGCGTGGGCCTCGCTCGCTCCTGCATCTATCTCGGCGGCGCGTTTTTCGACCTCTTCGACAATATGGTCGATCATTTGATCGTTTGACATCTTGTGGCTGGCCTTGCCCGCCAAGTACACCATACCGCTGCCGGCCCCACCTCCGGTAAAGCCGACATCGGTCATCAGCGCCTCGCCGGGGCCGTTCACCACGCAACCGATGATGCTCAGGCTCATCGGGGTCTTGATATGCTCCAGCCGTTTTTCCAGCGTTTCAACGGTTTTAATCACGTTGAACCCCTGCCGCGCGCAGGACGGACAGCTGATGATGTTCACACCGCGATGGCGCAGGCCAAGCGCCTTCAAAATCTCATAGCCCACCTTGATCTCTTCCACCGGATCGGCAGACAGGCTCACGCGGATCGTGTCACCAATCCCCATCCACAGCAGGTTGCCCAATCCAATGGCCGATTTCACCGTTCCGGTGGTGTAGGCCCCCGCCTCAGTAATCCCAAGATGGATGGGGGCGTCGGTCGCATCGGCCAGTTGCTGATAGGCAGCGGCGGCCATAAACACGTCGCTGGCCTTCACGCTGATCTTGAATTCGTGGAAATCATGGTCCTGCAGGATACGGATGTGATCGAGACCGGATTCCACCATCGCATCCGGACACGGCTCGCCATATTTGTCCAGAAGGTGCTTTTCCAAGGACCCGGCATTTACGCCGATCCGCATCGAGCAGCCATGATCGCGGGCGGCGTTGATCACCTCTTTCACGCGCTCTTCGCTGCCGATATTTCCGGGGTTGATGCGCAGGCAGGCCGCGCCCGCCTCGGCCGCCTCAATCCCGCGGCGGTAATGGAAATGAATATCTGCCACGATCGGCACGGGCGATTCTTTTACGATATCTTTCAGGGCTTTAGAGCTGGCTTCGTCCGGAACCGAAACACGCACGATATCCGCACCAGCATCGGCAGCGGCCTGCACCTGCGCCACCGTGGCAGCCACATCGGTGGTGTCGGTGTTGGTCATGGTCTGCACGCTGATCGGTGCGCCCCCGCCCACAGGGACAGGCCCAACATGGATCTGGCGGCTTTCGCGACGGTCGATGTTACGCCAGGGACGAATGGGATTGTGGGTCATCGCAAGGACACCTCGATGAAGCTCGTTTTAAGTAAGATAGGACAGCAGGCCCCGTGGGGCAATTGCAAGACAGGGGCTTATTGACCCAGCTTCAACTCAGCCACATAGCGTTCCAGATCGCGATCCTGAGAGATATCGGCCACGGTATAGAGTTCCGCCAAGGTGGTCGACGCCAACGGCACGTTCGACGTGACCGATCCGCTGGGCCCGACGGGCCCGTAATGATCGCCATTCATGGCAAAATAGATCGCTCCGGATTCGCCCACCCGCAATGTGGGTGGTTCTTCCGTCGCAGGCACATCATAGCTGTCGCCGGCGTTCATCACGCCTTCGAAGATCGAACTGCCATCCGCCGCAGTGACGCGCACCCAGGCCGGGCGTACCGCCACGATGCGCAATTCCGGCGGGAAATCTTCAAGCACCTGGGGTGTCACCGAAGGCGGGATCTCACTCGTGTCTTCGGCCAGCAACACGGTGGTGTCGCTGTCACGATCGGCCTGCGGCACTCCGTTGTTCAACGCCCCCACGCGGGACGGGTCCAGCGTCGAAATAGGCGCATCACGGGCCACCATAACCGGCACATCCAGCGCCTCGGGGCGATAAAGGCGATCAAGACCATCGGTGGCCGGTGCCTGGAACGCCGTTACCGTTTCGATGTCGATCACGTCTTCGTTCTGAACACTCATCCCGGCCAGAGGATCAAGATCCGCCAGAACGTCGGGCGTGTTCTCCACCGGGGCCAGTTGCACCTGTTGCACTTCGTTGAGAACGCTGTAGCCGCCATAGCCAATCGCGCCGATCAGCGCGATCAGGACGGCAACAGACCCAATCGCACCCGGTTCGATCCGCGCAAGGAAGCTTTCCGAGGCTGGCAGGAACGGGGTGTTGGGGGCCATCAGGGGATCGGCATCACGCGCCTTGCGGCGAATGGGATCATCCGCCTTGCGGATCGACGAGGCTTCGGCCGACATGCCATGGGCAATCGAAAAGCCGCTTTCCACGCAGAACGAGCGGAACGCCTTGTCCGGGTCCATGTTCAGGTAGCGTGCGTAAGAGCGGACATAGCCCGGAATAAACCCAGGTGTATCAAAGGCATCCGGGTCAGAGTTCTCAATCGCGGCGATATAGCTGGCCTTGATACGCAGCTCTCGTTCGACGTCGAGAAGGGATTTGCCAAGCGTCGCGCGCTCTCCGCGCATCACATCTCCAAGGCGCAGGTCGAAATCGTCGAACCCTTTGGGTTCAACCTCTTCGATCGCTTCCTTGCGCTTGGATAGACGCCCAATCATCCCGTTTGCCTCTGTTACGCACCGTTAGCCCGAATACACAACGCCCGAATGTCCCGATTCGGAAACTAGCTCTTTGTTTCGGCTAACCTAACATATCGCAAGGTTTTTTGCACCTGTTGAAGCGCTTTCAGCGTTTATGCGCTCAACTCGGCCCGGTTCAGGGCACAATGGCTCCAAAGCTCGTCCATGGCGCGCACCAGGTGGTCCATTTCCTTGGGCCCGTGCACCGGGCTGGGCGTAAAGCGAAGCCGCTCTGTACCACGCGGCACGGTGGGATAATTGATCGGCTGCACATAGATGCCATAGCCGTCCAGCATCATGTCGCTCAACTTCTTGGTATGCACCGGGTCCCCCACGATCACCGGCACGATATGGCTGCCATGATCAATCAGCGGCAGGCCCAGACCCTTCAGCCGTGTCTTCAGAATCTTCGCTTGCGTCTGGTGTTGCTCGCGCAATTCCGGGTTCCGCTTGAGATGCGCCACGCTCGCTGCGGCCCCTGCTGCCACAGCGGGCGGAAGCGACGTTGTAAAGATGAATCCCGGCGCGTAAGACCTTATGGCATCACACATTTTCGCCGATGCGGCGATATAGCCACCCATCACGCCATAGGCTTTGGCAAGGGTGCCGTTGATGATGTCCAGACGATGCATCAGGCGATCACGCTCGGCCACACCGGCCCCGCGCGGGCCATACATGCCTACCGCATGAACCTCGTCGATATAAGTCAGTGCGCCGAATTCGTCGGCCAGATCGCAGATCGCTTCGATCGGGCCGAAATCGCCATCCATCGAGTAGATCGATTCAAAGGCAATCACCTTGGGCACGTCCGGATCATCGGCGGCCAGAAGCTCGCGCAGATGCTCGACATCGTTGTGACGGAAAATCCGCTTGGCCCCGCCGTTGCGGCGCACCCCTTCGATCATCGACGCATGGTTCAGCGCGTCCGAATAAATGATCAGGCCCGGGAACAGTTTCGGCAAAGTGCTTAAAGTTGCATCATTTGCGATATATGCGCTGGTGAACAACAGCGCGCTTTCCTTGCCGTGCAGATCGGCCAGTTCGGCTTCAAGCCGCTTGTGATAAACGGTTGTGCCCGAAATGTTGCGCGTCCCGCCCGACCCTGCACCGGTCGCGTCCAGCGCCTCGTGCATCGCGGCCAGAACATCGGGATGCTGACCCATGCCAAGATAGTCATTGCCACACCACACGGTGATCGGCATTTCGCTACCATCTGGCTTGCGCCATGTTGCATGGGGAAACTGACCCTTTTGACGCTCAATATCGATAAAGGTGCGGTAACGCCCTTCGTCGTGCAGCCTGGCAATCGCTTGATCCAGCTTGGCAGTATAGTCCACGTGTATCCCCTCCTTGGCAGACTTGCCCGGGTTCCGGGGCAAATCCCGTCGCTTACGCGACGTTTTGGCGTCCTTGATGCATATATTAAATGCACCTCTTGTCGCCAAGCTACAATTTGCCACGCCCGGACTCTTTGACATTGATCAAGTGGCTGGACAGTACGGCGTTCCCTGCTACGGTCGGCCACGATTTTGCCCCCAAAAGACGAGGCTTCCGCGATGTCCCTTGATGCCATTCTTGCCCAAATCGACAATGATCTGCCCCATGCGCTTGAGCGGTTGAAAGGGCTGCTGCGAATCCCGTCGATTTCGACGGATCCGGCCTATGATGATCGCTGTCAGGAGGCTGCCGACTGGCTGATCACCGACCTGCAAAGCCTTGGTGTAAAAGCGGAAAAACGCATGACACCGGGTCAACCGATGGTCGTGGGGCATATGGAGGGCGACGGCCCGCATCTGCTGTTTTATGGCCACTATGATGTGCAGCCGGTCGATCCGCTTGACCTGTGGAACACCGATCCCTTCGATCCACAGATCGAAGACACCCCGCATGGGCAGGTGATCCGCGGTCGCGGGTCTTCCGATGACAAGGGCCAGCTGATGACCTTTGTCGAAGCCTGCCGTGCCTACAAGGCAGTGACCGGCACCCTGCCCTGTCGCATCACGTTTTTCTTCGAGGGCGAAGAGGAATCAGGCTCGCCCTCCCTTATCCCGTTCATGAAAGAAAATGCCGAGGAACTGAGCGCCGATATCGCGCTGATCTGTGACACCTCGATGGTTTCTCCCGGTGTGCCCTCGATCGCCTCGCAACTGCGCGGAATGCTGAAGGATGAGTTCACCCTGCATGGCCCCCGGATTGACCTGCATTCGGGTCATTACGGCGGCCCTGCCCTGAACCCGCTGCGCGAAATCTCTCACATCATCGCGTCGTTCCACGATGATCAGGGGCGCGTCGCCGTCGAGGGGTTTTATGACGGGGTGCACGAGGTCCCCGAGGACCAGCTGCGCCAATGGGATGGCTGCGGGTTTGATGAAGAAACCTACCTCAACTCTGTCGGGATGACCCAGGCCCATGGCGAAGCAGGCTATTCGGCATTGGTACAGCAATGGGCGCGCCCGACACTTGAAATCAACGGGCTCTGGGGCGGCTATCAGGGGGCGGGCACCAAAACCGTGATCCCGGCCGAGGCGCATTGCAAAATGACCTGCCGTTTGGTGGGCGACATGGACCCGGATGCCTTGCGGGTGAAGATTCGCAAACATGTCGAAGATCGCCTGCCAACGGACGCCCGGGTGACGTGGAACAACAGCCTCGACGGGTCGGCAGCGGCGGTGATGAACACCGAGCGCCCTGAATTCGGGCTGGCCCGCGCGGCGTTGAGTGATGAATGGAACCGCGAGGCGGTTCTGGCAGGCATGGGCGGGTCGATCCCCATTGCGGGGTTCTTCAAGGATATTCTGGGCCTCGACTCGATGCTGATCGGTTTTGCCAATGACGATGACGCCATCCACAGCCCGAATGAGAAATACAATGTAGAAAGCTTTCACAAAGGCACCCGCAGCTGGGCGCGTATTCTGGACAGGCTGGCGCGTGGTTAACCGGGGTTTTCGCGTATTTGGGGAACAATGAAAGGGTTCACGCATCACTCACAGGATCTGAACGAATGCCGCGTCAGCTGGTCGATGGGCGGCGATGGCCCGCCTTTGCTGGTGTTGCACGGATTCCCCCAGACGCGGGCCATGTGGGCGCGAATCGCCCCGGAACTGGCAAAAACGCACACGGTGATCGCGCCCGACCTGCGCGGATATGGTGACAGCGGCACACCCGAGGGCGTGGAGAATTACAGTTTTCGCGCAATAGGCAAGGACCTGTTGGCTCTGATGACCCATCTGGGGTTCGATCAATTCGCGCTGGCTGGCCATGACCGCGGCGCGCGGGTGGCACATCGCCTGACACTGGATGCGCCCGAACGGGTCACCCGTCTGTGCCTGATGGATATCGTCCCCACGCACACCTTGCTATCCGAGTTGCGTCAGGACGTGGCAACCGATTATTACCATTGGTTTTTTCTGGCTCAGCCAACGCCTTTCCCCGAAACCCTGATTGGCCATGACCCGGATGCCTATTATCAATCCTGCCTTCTGGGCTGGGGCGGGGCCACGCTGGAGGATTTCGAGGCGGATCAGTTACAGGCCTATCGCCGCGCCTGGCGGCAGCCCCAAACGATCCGGGCGATGTGCGACGATTATCGCGCCGCGCTGGTCCATGACATGGAGCACGACACCGCCGATCTCGGTGCGCGCATCCCCTGCCCCACGCTGATCCTTTACGGTGCCGATGGTGTGATGGCAAAGGCCTATGATGTGGCCGCAACATGGGCCGGGAAATGCACAGATATGACAACGCAGGCCATTCCCGGCGGGCATTTCTTTCCTGATACAAACCCGACAGCAACTCACACTGCCCTACAGCGATTTTTCAGCTGAACCGCTCAGTCAGTTCGGCAAGAAACACATCCGGCCCCATGCCAAGCACGAAGCCGATCACCATACCACAGGCGAAAGGCAGGCGGTGCGGCTGTGTTCTGATCCGCATCGCAGCCCGCCCAATCTTGAATGCAAAGAAAAGCATTGTAATCGCGATGCCCACCGTGAGGGCACCCATCACACCATTTTCATAAGGGAGCAATACCGGCGAGCGATCCACCCAGGCCTGCACGGCGTTCATATCCAGCAGCAGTCTGCTCACGACAAACATCAAAGCGGCACCAAAAACAAAACGCAGCACGCCCGACGAGGCGCGGACCTTGTTTTGACTTGGCGCGGCATTGCCTTCTTCTGCAATCCCGACATGCATGACGATCTCCCCGCCCGATGCTTCAATCCGCTTCAATCGTTCCGCAAAACTCGCCTGTGTCATACCCATCTCCAGCTTAAAAGGCAGTATGGGTTCGAAAAATGGCCACAACTTGACGTTGATCTGAAAAAACAGAGGGGACGGGACGCCGCCAATCACCCGCCGGACATAGCCCTTCGATCATGGTAACGTCTATTGTGATGTAAGGAAAAAAATGGCGCGGTTGACGGGGCTCGAACCCGCGACCCCCGGCGTGACAGGCCGGTACTCTAACCAACTGAGCTACAACCGCGCGTGAGGGGCTGATTAATCCAGCCCGGCGCGCCCGTCAATGGGCAAATCGTGAAACCTCTGAAAGAAGTTGACCCGCGGAGGGCACAATCAGAAAGTTCACCCGATCACAGTCCTCTTTACCGGCAAGGCGGGTCGTTTGAATGGGCCCTAGTGGTAATCCGACAGGGCCGCCCGCACCAGATCAAGACCGCCCAACCGATGAAACAGCTTCAGCAACTCCGCACGTTGATCCGCATCCTCGCTTTCAACGATCCATTCCAGCAGAAAGGGGATGTCTTGCGGTTTCAGGGCCCGGCGCTCTCCTCTCAAAAGGCGATCCTGAATGTCGACCAACAGACCTTCACGCCGCGCATTGAGATACGTCTGGTTCTTTTGCATACTTAACTCAACCGTTACCCTGATCATAAATTCTATAATTGACGTGGGGGCAGCAACGTCAATATAAATGACTCACAGTCCGTAATTTAGGATAACCGTACCAGTGACCGACTTTCATTATCGCCTCAAAGCTCTGATTCAGGATTCGGAGTATGACTACAAAAGCCTCTCCCTGAAAATCGGACAGGGCGAGCGGTACATCTCGAATCTTCTCTCGAACCAGAGTGATCCGGGGTATTCCAGCGTCGTTAAAATCTGCTCGGCCCTGGGGTTGACGCCCAACCAGATTGCCGGGCTCGACGATCAGATCACCCTGGCAGGAACCGAGGCGGATACGCGGGTCGTGTCTGCCCATGCCGAACGTATCCTGACAGCCGTCACCAAAGAGGCCCACCGCAAGCTGGCCAGTCGCGGCGCACAGCCCCTGCTGGACGATGTTCTGACCTGGTGGCATCAGCAAGGTGGCATACTGGCCAATTTCGATGCCTTGTCCGAACATGTCGATCTCTACCGCGCACCGCGCCCGGATGCGCGCCTGCCCGATCCCTATAAGATCGGCGAGCAAAGCCTGGCGACACGCTCATTCGGCATCAACTCGGCCGAACATCTGCGCCATCTCTTTACCACGTTCGAATCCAAGCTAAGCGAGAGCGTCACCCTGGCCCATGTCGAGACCACCAAGGGCGATCCACAACTCTCCATTCAGGAAATCGACGTCACCCTGCCCGGTCACACGTTTCCGCTGCGCTTCACCTACAAACGGCTGTTGCTGCCGGTAAAAGACACGCAGGGCAACGGGTATGTTCTGAATTACTCACAAGCTCTCGAGTGAGTGCGCATAGTAATCCATCATATGCTGCAAATGGGGCTCTGACAGCGCCACCAGCCATTCGGCATCACCCCGCCCCGGCGGGGGTGGATCGGCCCATTTCGCAACGCCCGGCAACTGGATCGAAAACCCGTAAGACGTGGAAAACCCGGCCCTGACGTCGCGGTCGCGCATCATCGCATAGGTCCAGTCGACCTTCCATTTCGTGGCAATGCAGGTGTGCAGCAGGAACATGAAATACCGCAGTTTCTGCCGGGAACCGCGATGCTCGGGATGCACGAACAACTCCCCGATATAGGCAAGGCGGCCGTGAAAACCCGGCGGCAGCGCATCCGTGAATTCCAGCAGGGTCTCACCACTGTCATGGGGGTAATGGCGGCGCATGGTGCGGATCATGTAATCCCCCATGCTCTCGCGCCCCACATTGTCATATCGCGTCGCCACGGCAGTGACGTATTCGCCGCGCTGCTTCATGAACAACCAAAAGCCGCTCTCTTCGGTGAAGTCATTGAATTTGGAGGACAGTTTTGCCGTCTGACTGTCTTTGCCCATGGCCTCGGTCAGCTCTTCGGCCTGGCGGAAATCGGTTATCATTTCCACTTCGCAGTCTTTTTGGGCCAGCGCGTTAATGCACGCGCCACCGACTTTAATCAAATCCAGGGAAGTCCCCATATTTCTGCCCTAGCTATCGCCTTCACCTGCCCGCAAAACAATACGGATCACTTAACGAAACAGACTTCACCCCACGCCGCGCGCTTCGATCCCTTTTATGGGACACCTACATGCCTGCTGAGATGCTGTCCGCTTTAGACCAGTTCAGGTCAAAAGCAAAATGGTGCTTTCGAGGCAAAAACGAGGCAGGAGAAAGTCGAACACCATCAATGCAACGGATCATCGCGGATCAGGCTGGTTTGTTGCGGCTGGGTAAATGGTGGGTCGTGAGAGGCTCGAACTCCCGACATCTTCGGTGTAAACGAAGCGCTCTACCCACCTAGCCAGTTCTGCGTGCATATCAACGCACCTTGCCCGCTGTCACCACCCGCATTAGAAAACGTCTAATGTCTGTTGACCCACCCGTCCTATCTGTGAAGTAACGTTGTCCGAGTGCAGCGGTGGCTCAGCGATAGGGGTAAGGGGGGAACGTGTCTTCTAGTAAGCATAGATAGGAGTGAGTAAAAGTATCCCATTTTTTCTTGCTAGCCAATCCAAGCCTATTTCGGTGGAATGTCAGCCCCCGTCAGCTGAAAGTGGAGACTTAATGAGTTACTGGTGGTGCTGGGTATCTTCCTAACTGAAAGTTAGGCTTTAGTGCTCACGGCCCATATCTCCCAGCTTTTTAGCTCTGAAACCCAGGCTGGGTGTAAGGAGCTGGTGGTTAGGGCGGGATGTCGGCAGGACCGTCCCCGGCTTGCGGCATAATCCGAGGAGCATATTTTATGATTAGACTTGCGCTAATGTACGGTCGAAGAATCGAAACAGACTGGTATTATTTAAAACTACTTTCAGCGGTTCCAATTTTTCTCTTTTGTACGGTTTCGCTTTCTTTTTTTGTTAGCAGCAGTGCTTTTTGGGACAGGTTAATCGGTATATTTTCAAGCATGCTTTTTCTATTTCTAGCCAGATTGGTTTATCTGCATGCAAAGGATAATCGTTTACCTGCCTTTTCGGAAGACCGCGCTCCTATAGCTGTAGTCTTTATGGGTTGGTATCTTGCCGCTTTATTTATTAGCGCTTTGGCTGCTCCCTTTGCAGCAGATAGCATAACAAATACCGAGCTCTCCAGAACAGCCAGTCCCGGATCATATCTTGGGAGCATCATTTTTGTTCAAGTGATGGCGCTTACAGCTGTTGCTGATTTTCTTGATGTCAAACGTGAAGGAAAGAAACCGTGACTGTGGCAAACCAGAGCGATACAAATACGGGCCCGATTGTTCTAACTGGAGAAGTTCTTGATTTTCTGGGAGGTTATCTCTCAACACCTCATCCTTCGATAGCTCGCGCGTTACCACATCTTGGTCCTATTTCACTCATGCCGAGCTTTTATTCTAATTTGATTCAGAAAATTGATGAGACAGGTGACCTGCCCCCCGAAACTTCCCTCGTTCTGATGTAGAGTTTGCTCAACCTTATGAAGAAGCAAACAAATGCGAAAGAGCCGTTTTACCGAGGCACAGATATCGGGATGATCAAGGAACAGGAAGCCGGGATTTCAAGGCATCGGCACGCTTGCTGAACGATCTGGACATCGCTCTGTCATCCCTTCGCACCGTTGACTACCATTTGCCGCTGGATCTTTTGTTCACTGTGGCCATAGCCTGTATCTCCATTGTTTGGAGATATCTTCAGCGTCTAAGTACAGCGAAGGCGCAACGGACACGTAAACACAAGGTTTACATGGATTGTGCAAACTTCTTGAGTGACTGATATTGCGCAGAAGAAATGGTGGGTCGTGAGAGGCTCGAACTCCCGACATCTTCGGTGTAAACGAAGCGCTCTACCAACTGAGCTAACGACCCGTGCCGTGCGGTTTACCCAAGCCGGGCGCGCGACGCAAGAGGCGAAATCACTCTGCTTTGTCGTCGTCGCGCAGGGCGGCTTCCCGGCCCTCCTCCAGAAGGTAGACGCAGGCCTGTTCATTGGGCAGCGCGCCCATCTCGGCCCGGCGCAACCCGCGGATCAATCCACGCAAAACCTGCCCCAGCAACCCGTGTGCCACTATCACGCTGGGCTCCGTCAGATCGTCAAGAAAGGCGGCGATCCGCCCTTCAAATGCCTCGAACCCTTCGCCACCGGGGGCCGCCAGAAACAGTTCAAGCGCCGAGATATCTGCGGGCAGCGTGGCGGCGTGATCACGGATCACATCATCGCGCAGCAATCCCTGCCAATCGCCGGCATGGGCTTCGGCAAGGCGATCATCGTTTTGGAACGGCAGGCCGCCCAATGCAATCTGCGCCGTTTGCTGTGCGCGGCCCAGAGGCGAAACAAAACAGGGCGGGCGCTGTTGCAGAATGGGCCGCATGATCCGGGCCTGTGCATGGGCATGTTGCACGCCAAGGGGCGTCAGCTCTGATTCAAGCTGTCCCTGTATGCGTCGCTCGGCATTCCAGTAGGTCTGGCCATGGCGGAGGAACCAGATCTTGGGCCAATTCTTCGCGCCGCTCATGTCGCGGTTTCGCTCACGCAGGTCTCGCGGCCCTGATCAATCACATAAAGGCACCCCTGCCCCCGCGGCAAAGCCTCCATCGCCGCACGGCTCAAGCCACAGGCCAGGCCACGCAGCATGAGGCTTGTCACGCCATGGGTGATGGCCACGGTCGGGCCACTCAGATCGTTCAAAAACGCCCGGCACCGTGCCTCCAGATCGTCATAGCGCTCGCCACCCGGTGCCGATGTAAACAGGTCGAACTCGTTCGTGATGCCCCCCTCACCCCCGAATTCGGCAAACAGATCGTCGCGGGTGCGCCCTTCCCAGTCCCCGGCCGATACCTCTTGCAGACGCGCATTCAGTTTGATGGCCAGCGGCAACCCCCGCAATGCAATCGTCGCGGTCGCGCGGGCACGCCCCAAAGGGCTGCACAGCACACGAACAGAGCCGGATTTCACTTCGGGCAGGCCCTGCAAAAGGCGGCCCTGTGTTGCGGCTTGCGCACGGCCCGTTTCAGTTAACGCGGAATCCTGACGGCCCTGCACGCGGCCCTCGATATTCCAGGCCGTCTCGCCATGGCGCAGAATGATCAGTTTAGGCAGATCCATGCCCGCACCTTTGGGTCAAAAGCAGGAAGATGGTGGGTGATAAGAGATTCGAACTCCTGACATCTTCGATGTGAACGAAGCGCTCTACCACTGAGCTAATCACCCGGCCTCGCGGGTTTTAGCGTCACTCGGCAGCGGCTGCAACCGTGTCTTTAGGCCCCATGCCACCCCCGCCTGTGCGTTTGCTTTGGCGGATTTTGGCAACGATAATCCGTGCGTTGGGGGTTTCCTTGGTGCGGTTCAGTTTCAGCTTGCCCATGGGTTGCAGATTGAACTCGCGCCCATCGGCCAGGGCCTCGCCCAGAACCTCAAGCATGGCCTCGACGACAGGCTTGGCATCTTTCTTCTTGATCCCCGATTTATCCACCACCTTTTGCAGCAACTCCTGCTTTTTCAGCTCCGGTTCGCTCAACACTTCGCTGGCGCCCCCCGCAGATGTGGCAGGTCGCAGCGATGTTGCCGGTTTGGCGGGAGGGGGCGGAATCTTGGATCGGAGTTCGGCACTGCTTGCCTTGGGCGCGGCGCGGGTCGCTCCGGACGTTGCTGTTGCGGCGCGGCTTTTGGCTGTGCCGCGCTTTACCGCAGGATTTTTTGCCGAAGTGGAGCGAGTGGATTTGGTAGGGGCCTTTGCCATGATCTGCCTCTGGATTGTTTCTCGTTTTGCAACAGCATACGGGGTTATCCCCGCGCAAACCACCCATATGTTGACGAAACACCAATAAAACAGGTAAACAGGCAACAGTGATTTAGCTGTATTGGGGGACAGTTTTGAAACAATTACTTGCGGCGTCGTGCCTTGCGACGGCCATTGCCACCGCCCCTGTCTCTGCCGGAAGTCTGGATGATCCGGTTGTCGAGGCAGATCTTGTCATCGCCGAAGCCGAACGTGATTCTGCCAAAGAAGATGGTTTGATCGTCATGGTTGCGCTGATGCTTCTGGCTGCGACGGCAGGCGGCGCTTTTTAAGCCGCTCAGGTGAATAACACAAAACGCTATCGGGACCGCTACAAGGTGTTGAATGCCGTTCCGGGCCGCCGCTTATTCAACAGCCTGAACCGCAATATGTAAAAAGGCCGCCCCGTCCGGGCGGCCTTTGCTGTTCTCAAACGCGGGGCGTGTGATCAATGCGCGGTGGCGCCGTCCCCGGTTCCGGACTTGGCCGCCAGCGCCGCAGCCGCCGCTTCCTCGGCCGCTTCATCCCATTCGATGGCCTCGGGCTTGCTGACCAGCGCATGTTCCAGCACCTCGGTGACGTGGCTGACAGGGATGATCTTGAGCCCCTCTTTCACGTTATCGGGAATCTCGGCCAGGTCCTTCTCGTTCTCTTCAGGAATAAGAACGGTCTTGATCCCGCCACGCAGCGCCGCCAGCAGCTTTTCTTTCAGGCCACCAATCGGCATGGCATTCCCACGCAACGAAACCTCGCCCGTCATGGCAATGTCCTTGCGCACCGGAATTCCCGTCAGCACCGACACGATCGACGTCACCATGGCCAGACCGGCCGACGGACCATCCTTGGGCGTGGCCCCGTCGGGGACGTGCACGTGGATGTCGATCTTGTCGAACTTCGTTGGCTTCACCCCGATCTGCGGGCTGACCGAACGCACGTAAGACGAGGCCGCATCAATCGACTCCTTCATCACGTCGCCCAGCTTGCCGGTGGTCTTCATCCGCCCCTTACCCGGCAGGCGCAATGCTTCGATGTTCAGCAATTCACCACCCACCGACGTATAGGCCAGCCCGGTCACCACGCCCACCTGATCGGCATCTTCGGCCAGACCATAGCGGAACTTTTTCACGCCTAGGAAATCATTCAGATTGTCATCCGTCACCTCGATGGTGTCGGCTTCTTTCTTGATGATCATGGTCACCGCCTTGCGCGCCACCTTGGCGATCTCACGCTCAAGGTTCCGCACCCCCGCCTCGCGGGTATAGTGGCGGATCATGCCGGTCAGCGCCTCGTCAGACAGCGTGAACTCACCCTTCTTCAGACCGTGGTTCTTGATCTGCTTGGCAATCAGATGCTGTTTGGCGATCTCGCGCTTTTCGTCCTCGGTATAGCCTGCCAGCGGGATGATCTCCATCCGATCCAGCAACGGCCCGGGCATGTTGTAGCTGTTGGCCGTGGTCAGGAACATCACGTCGCTGAGGTCATATTCGACCTCCAGATAGTGATCCACAAAGGTGGAATTCTGTTCCGGGTCAAGCACTTCCAACATGGCGCTGGCCGGGTCACCCCGGAAATCCTGCCCCATCTTGTCGATCTCATCCAACAGGATCAGCGGGTTCGTCGTCTTGGCCTTTTTCAGCGACTGGATGATCTTGCCAGGCATCGACCCGATATAGGTCCGACGGTGGCCGCGGATCTCAGATTCGTCCCGCACACCGCCCAGCGAGATGCGAATAAACTCGCGCCCCGTCGCCTTGGCAACGGACTTCCCGAGGCTGGTTTTACCCACACCCGGAGGGCCGACAAGGCACAGAATCGGACCTTTCAGCTTTTTGGACCGCTGTTGCACGGCGAGGTATTCGACGATCCGCTCTTTGACCTTTTCCAAACCGTAATGGTCTTTGTCCAAGATGGTCTCGGCGCGGTGCAGGTCTTTCTTGACGCGAGATTTCTTGCCCCAGGGCAGGCCCAGCATCCAGTCCAGATAGTTGCGCACGACGGTGGCCTCGGCCGACATCGGGCTCATGTTTTTCAGCTTTTTCAGCTCGGCCTCGGCCTTTTCCTTGGCCTCTTTGCTCAGCTTGGTGTTGGCCACCTTCGCTTCAAGCTCGGCCAATTCGCCTTCGCCATCCTCGCCATCGCCCAATTCCTTCTGAATGGCCTTCATCTGCTCATTCAGATAGTATTCGCGCTGGGTGCGTTCCATCTGGGATTTGACGCGGGTTTTGATCTTTTTCTCGACCTGCAGAACGCTCATTTCGCCCTGCATCAGGCCATAAACCTTCTCAAGCCGCTCAGACACGCTCAGCGTTTCCAGAAGGTCCTGTTTCTGGCCCACTTCGATGCCCAGATGCCCGGCCACCAGATCGGCCAGCTTGGCGGATTCGGTGGATTCCGACACAGCGGTAAGCGCCTCTTCAGGAATGTTTTTCTTGACCTTGGCGTAACGTTCAAACTCGGTCGTGACCGTTCGCAGCAGCGCCTCGATCGTCGCCGCATCGCCCGGCATTTCGCTCAGCGGCTCGGCGCTGGCTTCAAAGAAGTCGGGATTTTCAAGATAGTGGGTGATGCGCACCCGGCGCACCCCTTCGACCAGCACTTTGACGGTGCCGTCGGGCAGTTTCAGCAGTTGCAGCACATTGGCCAACACGCCGGCGTCGTAGATGCCATCGCTTTCGGGATCGTCATCACCCGGGTCAATCTGGCTGGACAGCAGAATTTGCTTATCGTCCTGCATCACCTCTTCAAGGGCGCGGACCGATTTCTCACGCCCCACGAACAGCGGCACAATCATGTGCGGGAACACCACGATATCGCGCAGCGGCAATACCGGGTACGAGGCGTTTAAAGGTTCTTGCATGCTCATTTTCCTGTTTTAGCAAGACAACACTGGCCCCGCTTGGCGGCAGCCTTCGGTCATCTCCGTTTCCGTAAACGAGTATCTGGGGCTCTCATGGCCCCCTTTCAACAGCGTTGCTGGTCACAATGCCTTGCGCTGCCCGCAGGGGCAAGGCGCAATTGGCAGCAATTGGCATCGGTTTTGCGTCAATTGTGTCTAACTCAGCAACAGAACCGCAAATACCGTCACACAACCCCAACCCAGCGCGAAAAGTGTAATATTAAGCAGCATAATTAATCCCCTCATCAAATGCCGATGAGTATACGTCGAATCCTTAACACCGCCTATAGAGGTTTTCCTTACCTCCTAAATTTTTAGCTGTTCGTACCATTTGACTTTAGGATTTCTGGCGCGCCGGATTTTGTCGGCGGCCTCGCTGAACAACCAGGAGACCAGCCAGTACAATCGAATGAACAGTCGCCAAGATTAAACTAAACGGTATCGACATGACCTTCCAAGCATCACCAACCCGCCGTTGGATATATGCTTCCTGTTCTGGTGTGCCCTCAAGTGGCCAAATACCGTCAGGATCAAGTCCCAAAGACCTTCCAATAAGGTCCATTTCAATTTCATACACCAGCAATAGGCCAATCATTGTCGCCAAGAACACACCAGCAAAATTGAAGGCTAGTGCCAGGGTTATACGGCGAAGTAGCCCGGCGGCGCTGAGCCAACCAAGCACCACCGTCGGCACCACCACCAACATAATAATCGTGAAAATAAATGCGAACATTGTCGGTGCTCCTTGTCATGGACAGCTGATCCCGGCACCAATTGATCTCAAATCGGCTCGATATCCCCGGCTTCTCGGGTGGCGTGAAAGCCCGCTTCCCAATTGTCGAATGAACCTTGCGCAATCGCTGTGCGCATTCCGTGCATTATTTCCTGATAATAATGCAGATTATGCCAGGTCAGCAGCATGCCGGAAATCATCTCTTGCGCCCGGAAAACGTGGTGCAGATAGGCGCGCGAATAGTTGCGGCAGGCCGGGCATGTACAATCCTCGTCCAAGGGGCGCGGATCATCGGCATGACGGGCATTCTTGATGTTGACCACCCCGCGCCGGGTAAACACCTGCCCCGTGCGCCCCGAGCGGGAGGGCAGAACGCAATCCATCATATCAATGCCACGCTTCACCGCGCCAACGATATCATCCGGCTTGCCCACGCCCATCAGATAGCGCGGCTTATCCTCGGGCAGCATGTCAGTGGCGTAATCCAGCACACCAAACATCGCCTCTTGCCCCTCGCCCACGGCCAGCCCGCCAACCGCATAGCCATCAAACCCGATTTCCTTTAGTTTCTCGGCACTTTCGGCGCGAAGCTCAGGTGTGACGCCGCCCTGCATAATGCCAAACAGCGCATGTCCGGGGCGATCTCCGAACGCCTCTTTCGACCGGGCCGCCCACCGCATCGACAGGCGCATGGATTTGGCGACCTCCTCGTCTGTCGCCGGCAGTGCCGGGCATTCATCGAAACACATCACGATATCACTGCCCAGAAGCCTTTGAATTTCCATCGAACTTTCGGGGCTCAGCATATGTTTGGAGCCGTCAATATGGGACTTAAACGTCACCCCCTCTTCGGTCAGTTTGCGCAGATCCGCTAGGCTCATCACCTGAAACCCCCCTGAATCCGTCAAGATAGGCCTCTCCCAGTTCATGAACCTGTGCAAGCCCCCCAGCCGCGCGATCCGTTCGGCCCCGGGACGCAGCATCAGGTGATAGGTATTGCCCAGCAGGATATCCGCCCCCGTTGCCCGCACGCTTTCCGGCAGCATCGCCTTGACCGTCGCCGCCGTCCCCACGGGCATAAACGCGGGCGTGCGAATTTCACCCCGCGGTGTGGTGATCACGCCAGCGCGCGCAGCACCGTCTTCAGAAGTCTTTTCAAACGAAAATTTCACGCCCATATCCCGGCTTTATCCCTTTTGCCCCTCCATAAAGCGGTTTACTCTGCCTTGCAAAACACTCGTAGCAACCCCATCTGTATACTATTGCATACACAAAAAGAGGGACCTTCATGACCGAAGAGATTATTCTGGATCTTATATCGTCGAACCTGATTTACCTGCTGCTCGCGATCCTTGTGATCGTCGTTATTTTCAAGGGCGTTCAAATCGTCCCGCAATCCGAACAGCATGTCGTGGAACGCTTTGGCCGGCTGCACAAGGTGTTGGGACCGGGCATCAACCTGATCGTGCCGTTTCTCGATGTGGTACGGCACAAGATCTCGATCCTTGAACGTCAGCTTCCCAATGCCAGCCAGGATGCGATCACCAAGGATAACGTGCTGGTGCAGGTGGAAACCTCGGTGTTTTACCGCATCACCGAACCCGAAAAGACCGTTTACCGCATCCGGGACGTGGACGCCGCGATTGCCACCACCGTGGCCGGGATCGTGCGCGCCGAGATCGGTAAGATGGATCTGGATGATGTACAGGCCAACCGCAATCAACTGATCTCGACCATCAAGACGCTGGTGGAAAGTGCCGTGGATGACTGGGGCATCGAAGTGACCCGCGCCGAAATTCTGGATGTGAACCTGGATCAGGCCACCCGCGACGCCATGCTGCAACAGCTGAACGCCGAGCGCGCCCGCCGTGCCCAGGTGACCGAGGCCGAAGGCACCAAACGCGCGGTCGAGCTGAACGCCGATGCCGAGCTTTACGCCGCGCAGCAAGCCGCCAAGGCCCGCCGGATCGAGGCCGATGCCGAGGCTTATGCCACCGGTGTCGTCGCCGCCGCCATTCAGGCCAACGGGCTTGAGGCTGCGCAGTATCAGGTCGCCCTGAAACAGGTGGAATCGCTGAACGCCATGGGCAGCAGCCCGTCCTCGAACACGATTCTGGTCCCCGCCAACGCGCTTGAGGCCTTTGGCAACGCCTTCAACATGCTGAAAGGGAAATCGTGATGGCCGGTGTCGCCCTGTGGAGCCTCTGGTGGGTCTGGCTGGCGGCTGCCCTTGGTCTGGCCATCCTCGAGGTGGCTGTGCCGGGCTTTGTCTTCCTCGGGTTTGCAATTGGCGCGGCGGTCACAGCGCTGGTGGTGCTGTTGCCGATCGAGCTGGGCCTGACCGCCCTGCTGGCCATCTTCGCGATCCTGTCGCTGATTGCATGGATCGTGCTGCGCCGCCTGTTCAAGACGCCGGATGACCAGACCCGCGTGATCCGCGAAGACATCAACAAGTAAACTGCACGGCGCGGACGGGCACGATTGCTCAGTTCGCGCCGCTTCCATCGAACTGCGAGGCAATCCATTGCTGGATCGAGCCGTTTGAATAGGCCGGATTGACCAGCCCGGAGCGCTTGAACCTGACATCGTCAGGCCCGCCCGGCCCATGATCGTTTGACAGGTTCTGGTTCGGAATGTGTATCGTCAGATCACTCACCTGGCGGGGCACGGGCACGCAATTGGCCTCCGCACCGCCATAGGATTCTGCTACAGGAACCTGACGGAACACTCTGAAATCTCTCAGTAATATATCATTTCCCGACAGCACCACGCCACTGTTCAGCACATCGCGCACCTGATGGGTCACATAGCCTGACAGGTGCTTGCTGCGCGCCCAGACACCACAGAGATGCGGTGCGCCGTTAATCTTGCGTGCCTCAAGGGCCACGCTGATGCCGCCACCGGTGGTAAAGACACCACCACCCAGCGTCGGGTTGGCCCCCAGCGTCACGTTTGGGCCCGCCTCGGCAACCGGGGCAAAACTCAACCCGCCAAGGGCAAGACCCAACACAAGTGCGGTACGGCGCATGGCAACCTCCATCTCCATCGCGTGCAGTGTCGCGCAGGAGGATGCCGCGCACAAGAGCGTTGCACAGTCTCAGCGGCCACTTGCTTGCATCCCCTATCGGTTGTCCCGATGATGCCCGGATAACAAACGCGATGAACAAGCAGGGACATTCAAATGAGTGATCAAGACGAGCCACAAACCCTCCAATTCGGATGGGAGGAGTGGATTGCCCTGCCCGACCTCGGCGTTCCGGCCCTGCGCGCCAAGGTCGACACAGGCGCACGCACCAGTGCGTTGCATGCGTTTGACATCGAAACCTTCGGGTCTGCCGCCAAACCCAAAGTGCGCTTCACTGTCCACCCTATTCCGGGCCGCGATGATCTGGTGATCCCTTGTTCGGCCCCGATCGTGGACCGGCGCGATGTGGTGTCCTCCAATGGCGAAAAAGAGTCGCGCTACGTGATTGAAAGCACGTTGTCGGTGAATGGCGACAGCTGGCCGATCGAGATCACGCTGACCAACCGCTCCACCATGTCGTCGCGCATGTTGCTCGGGCGTCAGGCCCTGAAGGATCACATTTCAATCGTGGCAACCGACCGCTTCTTGCAGCCCGAGCTGAGTTACGATGTCTATCATTCCTCGAAGATGCGCCATGCCCAACCCAAACGTGCCTTGCGCATCGCCGTGCTGTCGCGCGAGGACAATTATTCGACCCGCCGACTGGTGGAGGAAGGCGAAGCCCGTGGCCATTCCGTTGAAGTGATCAACACGACCCGCTGTTACATGGCGATCAACACCCTGGCCCCCGAGGTGCATTACGATGGCAAGCGCCTGCCCCGGTTCGATGCGGTGATCCCGCGCATCGGCGCCTCGATCACCCCCTATGGCACCGCAATTATCCGGCAGTTTGAAACCATCGGCACCTATTGCGTGAACCCCTCGGCCGGCATCACCGCCAGCCGGGACAAGCTGTTTGCCCATCAACTGATGTCGCGCGCCAAGATCGGCATGCCCAACACCGCCTTTGCCGCCTCGCCGCAGGACACCGGCAACCTGATCGGGTTGGTCGGCACGGCACCTTTGATCGTGAAGCTTTTGGAAAGCACCCAAGGCAAAGGCGTTGTCTTAGCCGAGACGAAAAAAGCCGCCGAGTCGGTGATCGACGCCTTCCGGGGCCTCAAGGCCAACTTTCTGGTGCAGGATTTCGTCAAGGAAGCGGCGGGCGAGGATATCCGCTGTCTGGTGGTGGGCGGCAAGGTTGTCGCCTCGATGAAACGCACCGGGGCCGAGGGCGATTTCCGCTCGAACCTGCATCGTGGCGGGTCGGCCAAATCCGTGCGCATCACCAAGGCCGAGCGCGAAACCGCGCTCAAGGCCGCCAAGGTGTTCGGCCTGAACCTGGCCGGTGTCGATCTGCTGCGCTCCGAGGCCGGTCCGAAAGTCTTGGAGGTCAATTCCTCCCCCGGGCTGGAGGGGATCGAAAACGCCTCCGGCAAGAACATCGCCGGGCTGCTCTATGAGACCATCGAAACTCGGGTCCGCCCTGCCCCGATCCGTCGACGCAAAGCCGCGGCCAAATCGTAGGACCATCGCATCACAGGCGCCAGGTTTATGCGCTCTTAACCATTGTACAAAATGGGTTCTGGCCGTCCGGAACTCACCCCAAAATGTACAAAACCCATCTGCGCGCCCCTCTGGACGCCGCATCAGATAAACCCTATATGTTTGGTCAGGAATGACATCGCAGGACCCGCAGATGACCCACAGCCCCGAACCGCTTGAAGGTGCCCCGCTGATCGCACCCTCCACCACGGATCACCCGCTTTACGATCAGGTGGTCGAGGCCTGCCGCTCTGTGTTTGACCCGGAAATTCCGGTCAATATCTATGATCTGGGCCTGATCTATACCATTGATATCAATGCGGAAAGCGAAGTCAAAGTCATCATGACCCTGACCGCCCCCGGCTGTCCGGTTGCGGGCGAAATGCCCGGCTGGGTGGCCGAAGCGATCGAGCCGATGCCCGGCGTCAAACAGGTGGATGTCGAACTGACATGGGAACCGCCCTGGGGCATGGATATGATGAGCGATGAGGCCCGCCTAGAACTGGGCTTCATGTAATCGCAAGTCAATTTACTTGCCTTTTTAAAATGCAAGCACTATAACTTGCTTATGCGCTGGGCCGTTCTCACCGGAGATATTGTAGATTCGTCCGATATGTCATCGGCCGATCTGGATGCTGTGATGGCGGCCCTTGCTGCGATCCCGGCGGATGTTGCGGATTGGACATTTCCAAACGCCGCCGTGAAAATACACCTGTCCCGGAGGGGTGGAGATGGCTGGCAAATGGCGATGTCCCGCCCGGTCTTTTCCCTGCGCATCGCGTTGTTTTTACAAGCAAATATCAAAGCCAACGGGGCGAGCACCCGGATTGCGGTGGCCACTGGAGAAGGCCATGTGCCCGACGTCCCTGACCCCGATCTCAACAGTGCCCATGGCCCTGCTTTTCAGGCCTCAGGTCGCTTGCTCGAGCAGTTGGACAACCGCACCCTGATGGCCCATGCCGATGGCGGCGCACTGGACGCGGCGTTTCGCCTGGCCGATCATATTTCACAAGGCTGGACCCAAGCACAGGCCCGCGCACTCTGCCTGATGCTGCCCCCCGGCGCAGGCCCTCGGCGGGTGGCCGCCAAGCAATTGGGAATCTCGCGTCAGGCGGTCGATCAAGCCTTGAATGCGGCAGGCTATCCGGCCCTAATGGACGCCATTGAAGCAGTGGAGGCCGCATTGGAATGATCGAGACATTCACCGCCCTTCTGTTCGCCCATGTGCTGGCCGACTTCGCGCTTCAGACCAATTGGATCAATAAAAACAAGGCCAAACCCCATGTGATGCTGCTGCATGGTGCGATTGTCTGGATCACGGCCCATGCCGCGTTGGGGCAGGTTTATGACCCGACACTGGCCGTGCTGACCGCCGCGCATCTGGTGATTGACGGGATCAAGACATGGGGTGGGTTTCGCAGCCTGACAGCCTTTGTCACCGATCAGGGGGCCCATGGGGTCACCCTTCTGGCCGCCACCTATTACGCGCCCACGCTGTGGCAAAGCGGGCAATGGGCCACCTGCCCGACCCTGTTGCCCTTGATGGCCCTTCTGAGCGGCCTCATCCTCAGCCTGACGGCCGGGCAATATGCTGTCGGCCTGCTGATGCGCCCACATAGCCAACGCATCCGCAATGTCGGCCTGCGCGAAGGCGGGCGCCTGATCGGCTTGCTGGAACGCGGGCTGATTTACGTGATGATCCTGGCCAATCACCCACTTGGGGTGGGCTTTTTGATCGCTGCAAAATCCATCCTGCGCTTTGGCACCGCCAGCCGCGATCAGCGCACCGCCGAATACGTGATCATCGGCACGCTGGCCTCGTTCGGATGGGCCATCGCGATCACAATCGGCATCCAAGGTCTGCTTTCTGCCCTGCCCCCGCTTGAGATCATGCCCAAGTCGCCCTAGATTTACTCCAAACGCGCAAAAGGACGGACCATGTTTGGCATTCCGGGAAAACAGGCTGTGACTATCTCGCCCAAGGCGGCGGCGCAAATCGCGCAACTGATGGAAAAGGGTGGCTCCAAGGGCCTGCGCATCGGCGTCAAGAAGGGTGGCTGTGCGGGCATGGAATATACCATGGATTACGTGTCAGAGATCGATCCAAATGATGAACTGGTCGAACAAGACGGCGCGCGGGTGATGATTGCGCCCATGGCCCAGATGTTCCTGTTCGGGACCGAGATTGATTATGAAACCTCGCTGCTCGAATCCGGTTTCCGGTTCAACAACCCCAACGTGACCGAAGCCTGCGGCTGTGGCGAGAGCATCAAGTTCAAAGATGTGGACGAGCTGGAAGCCGAGAACGGCCAGGGCTGACCCATGGCTGTCAGTGACGAAGAGATTGCCTTCGCCACCGATCTTTTCTCGGACCTTGGAGAGATTACCACCCGCAAGATGATGGGCGGCCTGTGCCTTTATCACCAAGGCACGATCTTCGCGATCCTGCATTCCGAGTTTGGCATCATGATCAAAGGCGCCGGTGCGTTTCAGGACCGGCTTGAGGACATGGGGTGCTCCCGCTGATCCTATACCCGCGACAACGGAAAGACCGCGCAAATGCCTTATTGGCGCCTGCCCGAGAGTGCACAGGATGACCCGGATGAGGCCTCAGCATTAGCTCGCGAGGCTTTGCGTTACCTTTAACCGGCGTTTTTCAGGTGCAGATAGGTTTCTTCATAGCGTTTGGTCAGATGCTCACCAGCCAGGATCACCTGATCTGATCCGCGCGGGGCAACATTGGTGTTGTAATTTGGGTTGAAGAACATCGGGATCGAGATGCGTTCCGCCTTGGTGCCTTTCACGCGGTGGGGCGTCGCCACCACACGCTTGTCGGTCCACATTTGCAGCATTTCGCCGAAATTGATGATAAACGTGCCCGGCTCGGCTGTGACCGGGATCCAGCCCCCACCGCGTTTGCGCACCTCAAGACCCGGTGTGCCATCAGTGGCCAGCAAGGTCAGACAACCGTAATCAGTGTGCGTGGCGATGCCAAAATCCTTCTCACCTGCCCACTCGGGGCGTTCAGGGTAGTAATTGCCACGCAGCAACGCCATCGGGCGGTCAAACTTGTCGGCAAAGTAATCCGCATCCTCGCCCGTCGCCGTGGCAATCCCGCGCAAAATCTGCATGGAGACGCGCATCGCCTTGTCATAATAGCCCGCGATGGTCTTTTTGAACTCGGGGCGGTCCTGCGGCCACTGGTTGGGCGCATACACCCCCAGGCCGGATTGGCGCAATGCATCGCCTTCGGGCAGCTCAAACCCGCAATCAAACACCTGCTTGTAATCGGCATTGGCGTTGGGATCGACCTGTTCAGAGCCTGAGGCGCCCCATCCGCGGTTTGATCCGGTGCGGGCCATATCCACCTGCGCCTTCTCGGCCTCGGGCAACTGAAAGAAATCGCGGTAAACCTCGATCACCTGCTCTACCTCATTGCGGCCAAGCTCGGTATTCACAACGGTCAGGAAACCGAGCTCTTCCGCGCCTTCCCTCAAACGGGTCAACGTGGCGGCATCGCGGTCCATAACGGCCTGAAGGTCAATCTGCGGGATCATGGTATACCTCATAACGACTGTTAACCGGGGTATGCCGCGCCATGATTGCAACTGCAACCTGCTCTTGACTGGCAGGGCGGTTCACGAAACAAACCCCTCACTTACATCCTTACAGATAGGCACACATCGATGAGACGCAAGCTGGCCGCCGGAAACTGGAAGATGAACGGAACACGCGCGTCCCTGTCCGAGGCTCAGGCAATTGCAGCCGCGCACCCCTCGCCCGGCGCCGATGTGCTGCTGTGCCTGCCCGCCACGCTGATTACCTCGGCCGATGGGCTTTTGGCCGATACCCCTGTGATGGTCGGCGCACAGGATTGCCACCCTGATGCGGCGGGGGCACATACCGGCGATCTGTCAGCCCCGATGCTGGCGGATGCCGGGGCGAAGGCTGTCATCGTCGGCCACTCCGAGCGGCGGGAAGATCACGAGGAAAGCAGCGAGATGGTGCGTGCCAAGGCCCGCGCGGCGCATGAGGCCGGAATGATGGCGGTGATCTGTCTTGGCGAATCCCTGGCCCAGCGAGAGGCGCAAAACACACTGGATATCATCGCAGGTCAGCTGTCATCGTCTGTGCCCGATACGAGTACCGGGGAAAACACAGTGATTGCCTATGAACCGATCTGGGCCATAGGGAGCGGTCTGACCGCTACAACCGAGCAGATCGGTGAGGTCCATGATTTCATCCGCGCCCGTCTGGAACGGCGTTTTGGCGCAGAGATCGGCAATGCGGTGCGCTTGCTTTATGGGGGGTCGGTGAAACCTGCCAATGCCGCCGACATCTTTGCCGTAGCCAATGTCGATGGTGCGTTGGTCGGCGGAGCCAGCCTGTCAGAGGCCGATTTCACCCCCATTATCAAAGCCTTGGAAACCAACGCGTAAGACGAGCACCCAAGAAAATTCGCACGAGTTTTCTTGCCCCTACAGCGGCAACATGGTGGTCGACTTGATCTCTTCCATCGACAGCAAGGCCGTCACGTTGTGTACCTTCACCTCGGAGATCAGCGCCTGATAGAACGTGTCATAGGCCCGTGCATTGGCCACGCGCACCTTCAGGATATAATCGATATCCCCGGCCAGCCGGTGCGCCTCTTGCACTTCGGGGCGGTCCCGCAGAGCTTTCAGGAACCGCGCCTGCCAATCGGCATCATGTTCTGACGTGCGGATCAGCACAAAGAAACAGGCCTCAAACCCCAGCGCCTCGGCATCCAGCAGATAGGTCTGTTGTTTGATGATTCCGCCCTCGCGCATCTTGCGAATCCGGTTCCACACCGGCGTCTTTGAACTGCCCACCAACTTGGCAATATCGTCCAGCGATTGCCCTCCGTCGGCTTGCAGTTGCACAAGGATTTTCCGGTCAAGTTCATCCAGGCGAACAGACATTTCGATTTTTCCTTTTTCATGGAACACCCCGGTTGGACGACGTCCAAACTAGAACAATTTTCCTTATTCGCCCGACATACTGGCGTAATTCCGGGAATATTTTCTATATTGGGCAGGAAGTCAATCGAAACAGCAGGCCATGCTATGTCCGTTTTTTCCTACCTCAAGCGCCGCGCGCGCCCCGCACCGGGCCAGGTGGCCTTTGTCGGCGCCGGACCGGGGGATTCCGAGCTTTTGACGGTAAAGGCCCTGCGCGCGCTCGAAGCGGCCGAGGTGGTGATCCATGACCGCCTTGTGTCGCGCGACGTGCTGGATCTTGCTGGCCCACACGCGCGGCTGATTGATGCCGGGAAAAAGGGCTTTGGTCCTTCAACGCGCCAGAGCGATATCAACGCTTTGATTGCCAATCATGCCCTGTCCGGTGCACGCGTCGTGCGCCTGAAAGGCGGCGATCCAACCGTGTTTGGCCGTCTGGACGAAGAAATTGATGCTCTGACGGCGGCGGGAATCGATTGGCATATCGTGCCCGGTATCACTGCCGCCTCCGCCTCGGTGGCCGCAATAGGTCAAAGCCTGACCAAGCGGGGCCGAAATGCGTCGATCCGTATTCTGACAGGTCACGATATGAAAGGCTTTGCCGATCATGAATGGCGCGCCCTGGCCCGCCCCGACGAAGTCGCCGCGATCTACATGGGCAAAACGGCATCGCGTTTTATTCAGGGTCGCCTGCTGATGCATGGTGCCGCCCCCGTCACGCCGATCACCCTGGTTGAAAATGCGTCCGGACCGGATCAGCGCATCATCGAAACCACGCTTGCACAACTGCCCGGCGATCTGGCCGAGGCCGATCTGACTGGACCCGCCCTTACCCTTTTCGGCCTTGCGCCCCGTGCCGCCCAAACCGCCCTGCCCCACATCCCAGCACAGGAGCTTGCCTGATATGCCCCGCGAATTTACCCCTAAAGTTGTCACTGGAAACGCCCTGATCGAAGGCGACGTGATTTACCTCACAACCGATGATGACTGGACCCGCGATCTCTCCGAGGCCGAGTTGCTGACCGATCAAGGCCACGCCAATCTGCGCCTGCTGATGGCAGAAGGACAGCCCGATATCGTGGTTGGACCCTACCTGGCCGATGCTGTCGAAAGTGCGGATGGCCCGCAACCCACCCATTTCCGCGAGGCGTTTCGGCGCACCGGCCCCTCGAACTACTTCCACGGCAAACAGGCGGAGTTGAACTGATGTATGATTATTCCGAATTTGACGCCGCCTTCGTCGCGCAGCGCAATCGCCAGTTCCGCCACCAGGTGGAACGCCGCATTTCCGGCGCGCTGACCGAGGACGAGTTCAAGCCCCTGCGCCTGATGAACGGCCTTTATCTGCAACTGCACGCCTATATGCTGCGCGTGGCGATCCCCTATGGCACGCTCAACAGCCGCCAGATGCGCCAATTGGCAATGATCGCCGAGCGGTGGGACAAGGGCTATGGCCATTTCACCACCCGTCAGAACATCCAGTATAACTGGCCCAAGCTGAATGATGTGCCCGATATGCTGGATGCGCTGGCCGAGGTGGGCATGCATGCCATCCAGACATCGGGCAACACCATCCGGAATGTCACCGCCGATCACTTTGCTGGCGCGGCCGCGGATGAAATCGCCGATCCGCGCCCGGTGGCCGAACTGATCCGGCAATGGTCGACCGATCATCCGGAATTTCAGTTCCTGCCGCGCAAATTCAAGATCGCCGTGACCGGTGCGCCGAACGACCGCGCCGTGACCATGGCACACGACATCGGGTTGCAGATCGTCGAGCAGGACGGCGAGATCGGCTACCGTGTCATCGTTGGCGGAGGCCTTGGTCGTACCCCGATGATCGGCAAAGTGATCCGTGACTTCGTCTCTCAGGACGATCTGCTGCCTTACATCGAAGCCGTGGTCAGCGTCTGGAACCTGCTGGGCCGGCGCGACAACAAGTACAAATCGCGCATCAAGATCACCGTGCATGAGCATGGCATCGACGATATCCGTGCCCGCGTGGAAGACCGGTTTGCCGTGATCCGCCCCACCTTTACCGGTATCGACACAGTGCTGTTTGAAGACATCAAGGCCGCCTTTGCGCCCCCGGCCTTCCGCAAGGATAGTACGGCGATCTTTGAGACCGCCTATAAGACCGATCCGATCTTCCGGGCCTGGTCTGACACCAACCTGGCCGAACACCGCGCACCGGGTTACGCGATCGTACAGATCAGCCTCAAGGCGCATGGGGCGACACCGGGCGATGCCTCGGCTGAGCAGATGCGCGTCATGGCCGATCTGGCCGAGGCTTACGGCCATGATCACATCCGCATCAGCCACGAGCAGAACGTCATCCTGCCCCATGTACACAAATCCGATCTGCCCGCGCTGCATGCGGTGCTGAAAAAAAACGGGCTGGGCACGGCCAATATCGGGCTGGTTTCCGATATCATCGCCTGCCCCGGCATGGATTACTGCGCCCTGGCCACCGCCCGCTCGATCCCAATTGCTCAGGAGATTGCCACCCGGTTTGACGAGCTGAAACTGGAACAGGATATCGGCGATCTGAAGATCAAGATCTCGGGCTGCATCAATGCCTGTGGCCACCACCATGTGGGTCAGATCGGCATTCTTGGGCTGGATCGTGCCGGCGTGGAAAACTACCAGATCACGTTGGGTGGTGATCACACGCAGGATGCGGCCATCGGTCAGCGGACCGGCCCCGGCTTTGCCTATGATGAAATCGTCCCGGCGATCGAGCGTATTATCTATGCTTATCTCGATCTGCGCACCGGACCCGAGGAGGCCTTCCTTGACACCTTCCGCCGTGTCGGCATGGACCCGTTCAAAGCCGCCCTTTACGAGCAGGCCCAGACACATGCTGCCGAGTGATCTGACCACCCGTGTGTCGGGGCTGAACGAATGGTACCGGCTGAACTCGGCCACCTCCGTGCTCAGCCATGCGCTCACCTCGCAAGAGGCAGGCAAGCTGGCGCTGGTGTCCAGTTTCGGGGCGGAATCCGTGGTGCTGCTGCATATGGTTTCGGTGATCCAGCGCGAGACGCCGGTGATCTTTATCGACACCGAAATGCTGTTCACCGAAACGCTGGTCTATCAGCAGGAACTGGCCGAGCGTCTGGGCCTTGCCGATCTGCGTATTATCCGCGCCAGCCAAGCCGACTTGCGCGCCCAGGATCCCGATAGCACGCTGCACCAACGCGCGCCCGATGCCTGCTGTGCGCTGCGCAAAGCCGCCCCATTGCAAGCCGCTTTGCAAGGGTTTGACGGCTGGATCACAGGGCGCAAACGCTATCAGGGTGGCACGCGCGCCAGCCTTGATTTCTTTGAAACTGAAGAGGGCACGGGACGCATGAAAGTGAACCCACTGGCCCATTGGACCCGCGACGACGTGCAGACCTACATGGAAGAAAACCGCCTGCCCCGGCATCCGCTGGTCGCGCGCGGGTATGCTTCGATTGGCTGCATTCCCTGCACCACGCCGGTTGCCCCCGGCGAAGACCCACGCAACGGCCGCTGGCGCGGTCAGGACAAAACCGAATGCGGCATTCACATGGTGGATGGCAAGTTCGTACCCCAAGGAGAGAGAGCATGAGCATTCTTGTCAAAGACACTGGTTTTGAGAGTGACGATTGGGACGGCGAATTCGCCGCCCTGAACGACGCGCGCCCCGATGTGGCGATTGACCTGGCATCCAGCAATGACCCGGTTGAACTGGCCGGTCGGCTGGAGGATATCCCGATGATCCGCGTGGATTTTCCCAGCTTTTCGGATGGCCGGGGCTTTACCATCGCGCGCCAATTGCGCCTGATGGGATACAAGGGCCGCCTGCGCGCCCGGGGCCATATCATCGCCGACCAATACACCATGGCGCGCCGCGCCGGGTTCGACGAGGTCGAAATCAGCGATGAGATGGCCGAGCGTCAGCCGGAATCCCATTGGCTGTTCCGCGCCGATTGGCAGGTGCATGACTATCAGGCCCGCCTGCGCGGATAAGTCCGGGGCAAAGCCCCTTCACCTGACCCAGATCAAAGATTACTAAAGGATGTCGGTTTAACAGATCGGCACTGGATGAATTATGAACGAGATCACGCCTGTGACCGAAGCCAAGCCTATCAAGGCCCCGACCCTGCCCGACGCACAAACCGTGACGCAGGTGAAACACTGGACCGACCGTCTGTTTTCCTTCCGGGTCACACGGCCTGCCTCTTTGCGCTTCCGCTCGGGCGAGTTCGTGATGATCGGGTTGATGCAGACCGATGAAAAGACAGGCCGTGAGAAACCCCTGCTGCGGGCCTATTCCATTGCTTCGCCGTCATGGGATGAAGAGCTTGAGTTTTATTCGATCAAGGTACAGGACGGCCCGCTGACCTCGCGCTTGCAACATATCCAGCCGGGCGATGAGATCATCCTGCGCCCCAAACCGGTGGGCACGCTGGTGCATGACGCGTTGCTCCCGGGCAAGCGCATCTGGTTCTTTGCCACCGGCACCGGCTTTGCGCCTTTCGCCTCGCTTCTGCGCGAACCTCAGACCTATGAGGATTACGACGAGGTGATCATCACGCATACCTGTCGCGAGGCGGGTGAACTGACCTATGGGCGCGAAATGATCGAAAGCCTGCAGCATGATGAATTGCTGAACGAGGTGATCGGCGAAGGCTTCTGGAAAAAGATCAAATACTACCCCACAACCACCCGTGAAGAGAGCCCCAAGATGGGCCGGATCACCGACCTGATGCGCTCGGGCGAGGCGTTCGAGGATCTGGGCGTGGCCCCGCTCTGCCCCGAGCATGATCGCGCGATGATCTGCGGCAACCTGGCATTCAATCTGGAACTGAAGGACATGCTTGAGGAATACGGGCTGACCGAAGGGGCCAATTCCGATCCGCAGCAATACGTGGTTGAGAAGGCGTTTCTGGATTAAGCCCGGCGCACACGAAACCCCGTAAACTCACGGCTCGAATCTCCGCTTCGGGATAGCCTGTCTCGAAGCGGTTCTTATGACCGATACGACCCATTCTTCACCGACGCTTTTGCTCGGGGCATTCGGCTGATGGGGCTGTGCAGACCTGCATGCTTCTGGCAATAGCAAAGACAGAAGCGTATGTTTGATGGAATGTCAGACACATCTAAATACATTCATGGCAGTTCACCGCAGGAACGACACCGGTTGTCCTTGCTCAATACCATCCTGAACGAATCCTGCCTGCGGGAACTCGACCTCCGGCAAGGAGAGAGCATTCTGGATATCGGCAGCGGGCTTGGTCAATTCACACGCCTGATGGCGCAGACAGCCGGTGGTCAGGCCCGTACCATGGGGATTGAGCGGGATCCGGAGCAACTCGCGCAGGCGCGAAAGCTGGCGGAAGAGGCGGGCGAGGCTGATCTTGTCGAATTTCGGGAGGGTGATGCCATGGCGCTTCCCCTGCACAATTCCGAATGGGGATCATTCGATATGGCCCATGCGCGGTTTCTGCTGGAGCATGTGTCACGCCCGGCAGGGGTGGTTGAACAGATGGCGCGCTCCGTGCGTCCGGGCGGGCGAGTTGTTCTCTGCGACGATGATCATGGCGATTTCCGGCCCTGGCCCGAGCCAGAGGGCTTCCGCGCTATTTGGCGGGCCTATGTCGGAACGTTCGAGACGCTTGGCAATGACCCATATGTCGGGCGCAAACTGGTGTCATTGCTTGCCGGGGCCGGGCTGATCCCTGTTCGCAATGGTGGCGTGTTCTTTGGCGGTTGCGCTGGCGATGGCAGGTTTGACGCCATTGCCGACAACTTGATAGCGGCGTTTCTCGGGGCGAAGGATGCTATGATGTCGGGCAACCTGCTGGACGAAACGGCCTTCGATACGTCCATTGACGAGTTGAGACGCTGGAAGGCAAGCCCCTCCTCCGCCCTATGGTATTCAGCCTGTTTCGCCGAAGGAATCGTGCCGAACTAAAGGTTCTGGCGTTGCCTGACATCGGTGCCAATTGGTTGGACCCGCGGTGGTTCGGAGACAGCGTAATCAAACACCCCGAAAAAAGGCGGTGCGGCAGAGGGCCGGGACAGCGGCAAGCCATGACTGCGAGGATATGAAAGGCGTCCGCTTTCCAAACCTCGCCGACAATCGCCATGAAAAAACCCGCGCTGGTTTCCCGGCGCGGGTTTCCTTTTTTGCTGCGTAAAAGCTTACATGCCCAACGCGCTCTTCACAGCGTCCAAAGCGGCCTGAAGCAATTCAGGATTATCCTGCGCGGCTTTGAGGCTTTCGGTCAGCACGTTCTGTTGCAGATCGCCAATGTCCGAGTTCGCGATCAGTTCGCTGACTTTCTCCATGTTAAAGCCGTCAACCGTCAGCAGCGACTCGTCGACCGCTTCAGCAGCGGTCTCTGTCGCTGCTTCGCTGGCTGTATCAGCAGCTTCGCTGGCCGTTTCGGTTGCCGCTTCTGTTGCAGTATCAGCAGCTTCGGTCGCGGTGTCTGCAGCCTCCGCCGCCGTATCGGCAGCCTCAGCGGCCGTGTCCGCTGCTTCGGTTGCGGTATCAGCCGCCGCATCTGCAGCTTCTGTCGCCGTGTCGGTCGCCTCGGCGGCAGCGTCGTCCGCCGCGCCTGTGACGCCGTCGACAGCCTCGGTTACGCTGTCCACGGCATCATTGGCCGCCTCGGTGGCCGTATCCACAGCGCCTTGCGCTGCATCGGTCACGGCATCCGCTGCATCACCCGCCGTCTCGGCTGCGGTGTCAACGGCATCCGCGGCCGCATCTGCCGCCGCATCCGCAGCTTCAGTCACGGTGTCAGCGACATCGCTGGCCGCCTCGGTGGTTGCATCGACCGCATCGCCAGCAGTATCGGCCGCGGCATCTGCGGCATCACCGGCAGTATCCGCAACACTTTCGGCACCGCTGGTCACGGTCTCTGTGATCTCTTCCACCGACTTGCCGGTGAACAGCATATAACCGCCCGTAAGAACGACGATGGCCAGAACAATCCATAGCAGGTTTCTCATAAAACTTTCCCCTTAGAACATGAGGCCCAGACTTGATCACGGGCCATTATGGTTGTGAGAACCAGATGCCGTCAGAAAAGAAAAGCCACAAGGGGGAATGTCGCGCTTTTCGGCTCAGAACAGCCGATATTCGCGCTTGAATCACGCCGGGGGCGCGTTTACCTTGCAGCCTCAACATTTTAGAACCACCGAAGGAACAAAATCATAGCCCGCAGACCCCACAACGCGCCGCCCACGCGCGACACCGGCCCTCGCATCAATGAACGCATCACCTCTGACGAAATCCGCCTGATTGGCGCGGATGGCGAAAATGTGGGTGTGGTTTCACCCGCCCGCGCGATGGAAATGGCCGACGATGCTGGGTTGGATCTGGTCGAAATCTCGCCCAATGCCAGCCCGCCTGTCTGTAAAATCATGGATTTCGGCAAGTACAAATACGAACAGCAAAAACGCGAATCCGAAGCCCGCAAAAAGCAAAAAGTGATCGAGGTGAAGGAGGTGAAGTTTCGCCCCAACACCGATACCCACGATTATGACGTCAAGATGCGCAACGTTTTCAAATTTCTGGAAAATGGCGACAAGGTGAAGATCACGCTGCGCTTTCGCGGTCGTGAAATGGCGCACCAACAGCTGGGCCGCGAATTGCTGGATCGGGTGGCCGAGGACACCAAGGATCACGGCAAAGTCGAACATATGCCGAAGATGGAAGGCCGCCAGATGATCATGATCATCGGCCCGACCAATAAGTAAGCCAACACGAAAGCACGGAATAAAAACGCCCGCCGGAATCTCTCCGGCGGGCGTTTTTTATCGCGGTTATGCCTGTTCGCCTATCTGGGCTCGACGGTTTCGGCCAAGGCCTCGGCGCGCGCGGCGATCTCGGCCAGGGCATCGGTGACATTGGATGGCACCACGGGCACCTCGATCCGCTCGGGTGCAGGTGTGGGTTGTGCGCGCAACTGGTTCAACTCGGCCTCTTTCTCGGCCATGCGATCTTCGATATCCCGCAGCTTGTCCTGCAACCCTGCCGTCTTGTCGGCCAACATCAGCCCGGCCATGAGCAACATGCGCGACTCGGGGATGCGCCCGATCTGGGCGGCCAGCACCTCGGCCTCTTCGTCCAGCATCTTGGCGGCCGAGTGCAGGTAATGCTCTTCACCATCCTGACAGGCCACGTCAAAGTTGCGTCCGCCAATCTCGATACTCACTTCCGGCATTATGCATCCTCCGATTCGGGTGAAGCCGTTCCGTTCAACAGTCGCGTCAGCTCGCCCATGACCGCATCCGTTTCCGCGCGATCCGCATTGCGCGCGGCGCGCAGCCCTTCCAGCTCGGCCAGCATGGCCTTGTTGATCAGGTGTGGTTCGGCCACGCCTGCTTCAACCGCTTCGCGCAGGGCCTGATTATTGTCGCGCAGCTGTTGGTTGGCGCGGCGCAACCCCTGAAGTTCACTATCCAGCTTTTGCATCGTCTGGCGCTGTTCGTCCCGGGCGGATTTCGTGGCCGCCTCGATCTCGTCCAGATGCGCCTTCATTCGCTTGTTACGCTCTTCAAGCTGCGCACTGACGGTTTTCTCATCGTCCAGTTGTTGTTGCAGCGCCGCCAGTTCTTCGGCATCCGCGCCGCCTGATGATCCTGCGGCTTCCAGCCCCTGACTGATCCGATCAAGCGCCGCCGTGATCCGGCCCTGCAGCTCGTCTATCTGGCTCATATCCTCACACCTCAACCTTGGTCTTCGCGGCATCGGCGAATCGCCCTGCCCCCTCGTGCACCCAAGTTTACAGACAAACCGACAAAAACGCCCCCCCTTTGCGGGATCGTCCCTGAGGCGTGCTTGATCTTTGGTCTGCGCCTGATATGCAGGCGTTTAACTGACGCCCCGATCAAAGGATGACATCGACGTGGATATCGCTGCCCTGCGCGCCGCCAACCCCGATCACTGGATGCGCGCCACCGCCATTCGCGCCCTGACACTGGATGCGGTTCATGCTGCCAATTCCGGACATTCCGGCATGCCAATGGGCATGGCCGATGTGGCCACGGTGCTCTACGAAAAGCATCTGAAATTTGACGCCTCGGCGCCAAACTGGCCGGATCGCGACCGGTTCATCCTGTCGGCGGGTCATGGCTCGATGCTGCTTTATTCGCTGCTGCACCTGACCGGCTATGCCGACATGACACTGGAGCAGGTCAAGAATTTCCGCCAATGGGGCGCGATCACGGCCGGGCATCCCGAATATGGCCACGCCTCGGGGATCGAGACCACCACCGGCCCGCTGGGTCAGGGCATTTCCAACGCCGTCGGCTTTGCCATGGCCGAGGAAATCCTGCGCGCGCGTTATGGCAAGAAGCTGGTGGATCACCACACCTATGTGATTGCTGGCGATGGCTGCCTGATGGAAGGCGTCAGCCAAGAGGCGATCGGCCTCGCGGGTCGGCACCGTCTGGGCAAATTGATCGTGCTGTGGGACAACAATAACATCACCATCGACGGCACCGTCGATCTGGCCGATCGCACCAATCAGGTACAGCGTTTCAAGGCGTCGGGCTGGCATGTTCTGGAAATCGACGGGCATGACCCAGAGGCGATTGATGCCGCGCTGACCAAGGCGAAATCGACCCAGAAACCCACGATGATCGCCTGTAAAACCCATATTGCTTTGGGCCACGCGGCGCAGGACACATCCAAAGGTCACGGCGCGCTGACCGATCCCGATCAGATGTCGGCGGCGAAATCTGCCTATGGCTGGACCACCGGACCGTTCGAAGTGCCCGGCGATGTGAAGGCGCAATGGGAAGAGATCGGCAAACGCGGTATCCCCGCGCGCGAAGCGTGGGAAGCGCGTCTGGCCGAGGCGTCCAAGCAACGCCAGGCCGAATTCGCCCGCATTTTCGATCGTGACGTGCCCAACAAACTGTCGGCCCGTATTGAGGCGCTGAAAAAACAGATCAGCGAAGAAGCCCCGAAAGTGGCCACCCGCAAGTCCAGCGAGATGGTGCTGGAAGTGGTCAACCCGATCATGCCGGAAAACGTGGGCGGGTCAGCAGACCTGTCAGGCTCAAACAACACCAAATCTGGCGATATGAGTGTTTTTGACATCGACAATCGCAAAGGTCGTTACATCCATTGGGGCATCCGTGAACACGGCATGGCCGCGGCGATGAACGGAATGGTTTTGCATGGAGGTATAAGGCCTTACGGGGGAACCTTCATGTGCTTCACCGATTATGCACGCCCCGCGATGCGGCTGGCGGCCCTGATGAAGGTGCCGACCGTTTTTGTCATGACCCATGACAGCATCGGTCTGGGCGAAGATGGCCCCACCCACCAACCGGTCGAGCATCTGGCAATCAGCCGCGCGACCCCCAACACCATGGTGTTCCGCCCCTGTGACACGGTTGAAACCGCCGAAGCATGGGAAATGGCGCTGAGTGCGAAGGAAACGCCCTCGGTGCTGTCCCTGACCCGTCAGGGCGTGCCGACCCTGCGGTTGGAGCATCGCAACAAGAACCTGACCGCCCAGGGCGCCTATGTTCTGGCCGAGGCCGAAGGAAAGCGTCAGGCAATCCTGCTGGCCACCGGTTCGGAAGTGGCGATTGCCATGGAAGCGCGTGACCTGCTGCAGGCCAAGGGTATCGGCACCCGCGTTGTGTCCATGCCCTGCTGGGAGCTGTTTGAGGCGCAGGATGAGGCGTATCGCAAACGCGTTCTCCCCGGTGGGCAGGCCGTGCGCGTGGGTATCGAGGCCGCTGTGCGCACCGGCTGGGATCGCTGGCTATGCGGCGAGCGGGGCCGAGAGGCACGTGCAGGCTTTGTCGGGATGGACAGTTTTGGAGCCTCGGCCCCGGCCGGTACTTTGTATGAAAAATTCGGCATCACCGCAGAAGCCGTGGCCGACAAGGTGCAATCATTGCTGTAATCGCTCTCGCAAGATACGCTGCGGCATGAAAAGGATTTTCTCCGCTCTCATCGTGCTTGCCCTTGCCAGTTGCGAAGCGCCCCAGATCTACTCTGATCCGATCGCTGGTCCACGCACCAGGGATGCAGATGCCTTTGCCAAGGCGTTTCTGGACCAGATGCAGGCGCGTTCCTTCGCAGCGGATCGCGAGTTCTGCGGCATTTTCGGGCGCGATACCGATGGCTATGTCATCGCCACGCCACCCATACTGGGTCGGGTCGACAGCTGTCGCACGCCTGATCCGGCCGAGGGATTCAATGTTTTCGCGTCTTATCACTCGCATGGCGCGCATGACGAGGATGTCGATACCGAGGTGCCCTCTTCCTATGATCTGCGCGCGGATCGTGAAGAAGGGGTGGTGGGCTATATCAGCACGCCGGGTGGCCGCATCTGGTTCAGTCAGGACGGGGCGGCGACACTTCTATGCGGACGGGGATGCATCACTATGGACCCCGAGTTTACGCCCGGCCTCTATGGACCGATTGCCAACCGTTACACGATTGCCACCTTAGAACAGCGCGAAGCCGGGTTCTGAACCTGCCGTCAGGTGGCCCTGAGTGCCCACATCGCAAAGAGCGGCGTCTGGCCCGAGCGCATGGCGTGTAAAATGCCGGGGGGATTGTAAAAAGTTCCACCGATCCCGGGCGTGAACCAGCCACGCCCCTCCTGATAGAACGCGCCCTCGCTGAGCACGAGATAGGTTTCTTCCGGTGGATGTCGGTGGTCTGGATAACGCACAGCGGGTGCAAGCAGCGACACTCCCAACCAAACGCTTTTGTGGCGCACCAACCCGCCCGGACCGATGATCATCGCATTGGCATGGCCTGTCGCATAGGCTTCGTTGGCCCCGGTCTGATCCCCGCCCCGCAGATACCAGTTGAGTTGAGGTTCCATGGCGCGGAATGCCGCCATCAGCGCGTGCAATGACGGGTCGGCAAAAGCGTCAGGCACACAGGTATCATCGAGATAACGACATACGGGCAACCGTTTGCCGGGTGTATCGCGCGGCTCCAGTGCCCCTTCGAGGCCAGCGAAAATCTGTTTGATCGATCGGCGCCCTTCGGCATCCTGAACGTGGCTGTGATACGCCGATGAGGCGGCTGCGACGAAGGCCTCTATCGGTGTCTGCACGCTCATTGCCGTGCTCCTATGTCGCCGGGCTAAGCCGGGTCCAGATCGGCTTGATCACCTTCACTCCGACAGGGATCAGTAACATGCCCAGAGTCAGACCAAAGATACCGTCCAAACCAGCCGTAACCGCCCATTCGGCAAATCCGGCGGCATCTGCCATACCATCGGCAACACCAACAGCAACGTGATGAACCCAGTCATAAGGCGCGTGGAAGCCCATCTCATGCAGGGCATGCAGGATGATTGAGCCCCCCACCCACAGCATCGCCGCCGTACCAACAAACATCAGCAGCTTCATGAAATAGGGCATCGCCCAGACAATGCTGCGGCCCAAGCGACGGGTGATGCCCCAGTGGCCCTCACGGGCCATCAGCAGACCCAGATCATCGGCCTTCACGATCAGCGCAACCGCGCCATAGACAAGCACCGTAATGCCAACAGCCACGACCGCCAATGTGGCCGCTTCCATCCAGAAATTGCTATCGGGGATAGCTGCAAGGGCGATGGTCATGATCTCGGCCGACAAGATGAAATCAGTCTTGATCGCCCCCGCCACTTTTTCTTCTTCCAGATGCGCCTTATCGCCTTCGTGATGGCTGCCATCCGGGCCGCCATGCCCCTTTCCGAACCCAAGAACATGCGCGACCTTCTCGGCCCCCTCATAGCACAGATAGCACCCTCCGAGGATCAAGAGAGGTGGGATCATCCACGGCGCGAACGCCGATAGAGCCAGCCCCGCAGGCAACAGGAACAACAGCTTGTTCTTCAGCGATGCCTTGGCGATCTTCCAGACGATGGGCAATTCCCGTGCTGGCGCGAATCCCTGCACGTATTTGGGCGACACGGCCGCATCATCAATCGCAGCACCCGCCGCTTTCGAGCCCGCCTTGGCCGCCTGCCCGATCACATCATCAACCGAGGCGGCCGCCAGTTTGGCAATCCCTGCCACATCATCCAGCAATGCCATCAAACCGCTCATACCTGCCCCTTTCGCAAACCAACTGCCTGTTTGCCCTATAACACTCCAGAGTGCGCCCATGTTCCAGCCCGTTTTGCGCAAACGGTTATCGCTACCAGCGTGTTTCCCCCTTTCCCCTGCCTGTCAGCCCCCCTATTACGCCCTCAAAATCAGCATTTTCAGGAGACGCCCCATGACCATCAAAGTCGGCATCAACGGGTTTGGCCGCATTGGCCGCTGCACTCTGGCCCATATCGCAGCCACCGGACGGGACGATATCGAAGTGGTCAAGGTCAATGCCACCGGCCCGCTGGAAACCGCAGCGCACCTGATCAAGTATGACAGCGTGCATGGCCGTTTCCCGAACGAAATCACGCTGGGTGACGGAACGATGGACCTAGGCCGCGGGCCGATGCAGATGTTCTCTACCTACGAGCTTGATGAGCTGGACTGGTCCGGTGTTGATGTGCTGCTGGAATGCACCGGCAAGTTCAACGACGGTGAAAAGGCCAGCAAGCATCTGGAGCAAGGTGCCGCCAAGGTTCTGTTGTCGGCTCCGGGCAAGAATGTCGACCGCACCGTGGTTTTTGGCGTCAATGACAGCGAAATGCAGGCCGGGGAACGGATGATCTCGAACGGGTCCTGCACCACCAATTGCCTGGCCCCCGTGGCCAAGGTTCTGCAAGACAGCTTTGGGATCGAAAGCGGCATCATGACAACGATCCACGCCTATACCGGCGATCAGCCCACGCTGGATCGTCGCCATAAAGACCTCTACCGCGCCCGTGCTGCGGCGATGAGCATGATCCCCACCTCCACCGGGGCGGCCAAAGCTTTGGGCGAGGTGCTGCCGGCGTTGAAAGGCAAGCTGGACGGCTCGGCCATTCGTGTGCCCACGCCGAACGTATCGGCTGTCGACCTGACCTTTGTTGCAAGCCGGGACGTGACCGAAGCCGAGGTGAACGCCGCGATGGAAGCCGCCGCGAACGGTCCGATGAAAGGCGTTCTGGGCTATGACCCGGAACCCAAGGTCTCGATCGACTTTAACCACACCGAGGAAAGCTCGGTCTTTGCACCTGCTCAAACCAAGGTTATCGGGAACCGCCTTGTGCGGGTGCTGGCCTGGTATGACAACGAATGGGGCTTCTCCTGCCGTATGGCGGATGTGGCCGTGGCCATGGGCAAACTGGGGTAAATCTCACTTACTTGATCCAGACGGTCCCGTCGGGCATACCCGGCGGGACCGTCTTGCAGTGGACCACGCCTTATGACCAACACGCTCGCTATCGGCCTTGCCGCCCTTATCCTGTTGGCGCTTGGGCTGGACTACATGCTTTTTGAATGGGGCAATACTGTCTTTCTTGGCCGCAAGCTGATCGAGCTGATCGAATGGCTTGCCTTCTGGCGCTGAGCCGCTGTTGACGCACCCCTGCCCCCTTCGTTTAGTTGGGGGAACTGACAATGGGGTGACACCATGACTGTAAACCTTGCCATAAACGGTTTCGGGCGCATTGGCCGCAATATCCTGCGGGCTTTGGTTGAGTCCGGGCGCACCGACCTGCGGGTTGTGGCGATCAACGATCTCACACCGCTGAGTACCAGTGCATTGCTGCTGGAGCGCGATACGGTCCACGGGCGCTTTCCCGCTCAGATCAACATTGATGAAAACACTTTGAAGGTCGGCGAGACCTCCATTCACGTCACCGCACAGCGCGATCCGTCGGAGCTGCCATGGGGCGAACTGAACGTGGATATCGTTCTGGAATGCACAGGTTTCTTTCGCGCGCGGGACAAGGCCGCACTGCATCTGCAGGCCGGGGCCAGGCGTGTGCTGATCTCCGCGCCGGGCAAGGAAGTGGATGCGACTATTGTTTACGGCGTCAACCACGATACGCTTGAGGCGTCGCATCACATCGTCTCGAACGCATCCTGCAGCACAAACTGCCTGGCCCCGCTTGCCCATGTTCTGCACAACGCCTTTGGACTTAAACGTGGGTTCATGACCACGATCCATTCGTACACGGCCTCTCAAAACCTGCTTGACCGGGGCCACAAAGATCCGCGCCGGGCCCGTGCTGCGGCCGAAAATATCATCCCCACCACCACGGGAGCCGCCCGCGCGGTGGGGTTGGTATTGCCGGCCCTCGCCGGAAAGCTGGACGGTATGTCGATCCGTGTGCCGACCCCCAATGTCTCGGCCATAGATTTCACCTTCGAGACACGCAAGAGCATGACGCCACAAACCATCTTTGATGCCGTTCAAACAGCTGCGGACGGTCCATTGTCGGGTGTTCTCGGGCTCAGCGCGGCCCCGCTTGTATCTCGTGACTTCAATCATGATCCACGCTCCTGCATTGTCGATGCGGATCAGACCCGGGTGCTGGACAGCACGATGGGACGGGTGTTGGCGTGGTATGACAACGAATGGGGGTTTTCCAACCGTATGCTGGATACAGCGGCAGCTATGGGACAGCTCATATGACCGATCGTATCAACGCAAATCCCGATGGTTGCTGGCCGCGCGACGGGTTTCCCATGAACCACGCGGTCGCCGAACCAGTCGGCCGCCGGGTGCATCTCACTGGGCAGGTCGCCTGGGACGCGGATGGCAATCTGATCGGCGGCACGGATGCAGAGGCACAGACCCATGCCGCTCTGGATCACATCGAGCGCATCCTTGATGCCCTTGGAGGCACTTTGGATGACATTGTTTCACTCACGACCTATTTCACGCGCGACGGGGATCAGGCTGCCATCTCACGCGCCCGCGCGGCAAGGCTGAAGGCGGAATTCGGCCCGGCGGCAACCGGTGTGCGCGTGGCTGGTCTCTGGGCTCCCGAGATCTTGGTCGAATTGACCGTGATCGCGGTCATTCCCGAAACCCGTTTTCGCAGCGAAGTCTGACTAGCTCAATTTCTCGGCCAACGCGTCATGCACCGCCGGGGTAACGAATTTCGAGACATCGCCCCCCAGCCTTGCAATCTCTTTGACCAGCTTACTGGCAATCGCCTGATGATTGGCGTCCGCCATCAGAAACACGGTCTCGACCGAAGAATCCAGCGCCCGATTCATTCCAACCATCTGAAATTCATATTCAAAATCCGCAACAGCCCGCAGGCCCCGGATGATGATCTGTGCCCCGACATCCTTGGCGCAGTCGATCAACAGGTTCTCGAACGGGTGCGCGACGATCTCGGTCCCGGTCTGCGCGCTCAGCTTGGCGCATTCGGTTTCGATCATCTCTACCCGTTCTTCGAGGCTGAACATCGGCCCCTTGTCGCGGTTGATCGCTACGCCGATTACCAAACGATCCACCAAGGCCGAGGCGCGCCGGATGATATCCACATGCCCCAAAGTGATCGGATCAAAAGTTCCGGGATAAAGACCAATGCGCATGCCGGTGCCCCTTATATTCAAGTGCGCCCAAGCAACTATACCGGTCGCCGGGTTGCAAGCATCCCTGCCGCCCTTGTTTCAAGAAATAGCTGGGATCAGAAGCCCATGATCATGCCCTCGAGGGCATTTTTCTCCATCGACAATTCTTCCAAGCGGGCCTTGACCACATCACCGATGGTGACAATGCCCACCAGTTTGCCCTCGTCAACCACAGGCATATGGCGAAAACGACCATCGGTCATCTGCGCCAGCACGGCGTCGGAACTGTCCTCCGGGTGGCAACAGACCGGGTTGCGGGTCATCATCTCGTCGATCTTTTCGGTCAGGCAGGTCGCCCCGCGCACCGCCATCGAACGCACGATATCACGCTCTGACAGGATGCCATCGGCGCTGTCGCCATCGCGTGACACCACCAGGCCGCCGATGCGGCGCTCGGCCAGGATTTTCGCAGCCTCTGACACCAGCGTGCCGGGGGTGATCGTGACCACTCCATCGCTGTCCTTGGCTTGCAGGATCTGTTGAACCAGCATCATGTCCCTCCGGTCGGTTTATGCTTTTCAACAAAGGTCCGCCATATGTCGGTGCCTGTCAAGTCAGCGCCTCAAGACGTGTCACTTCAGCGCGCATGCCGCTGACCAGTGCCTCGGCAAAGCGGTTTTGCCGCTCGAGTCGACGATCATCGGCATGACGCACAAGGTAGAAACTGCGCGTCAGACTGATCTGATCGGCCAGTAATTTCTGCACACCTTGTGTCCATGGCAATGAGAAATCATGCACAACACCGACACCGGCCCCCTGCCGGACCCAGTTGATCTGAACCGATACCGAATTGGACGCCAGATCGACACGCCCCAGCCCTGCCTCGCTCATGTAGTCCAGCTCTTTGTCGAAAATCATGTCCTGAATATAGCCGATGATCTGATGATCCTTCAGGTCCTCGACACCGGTGATTGGAGGATGGCGCTGCAGGTAAGTCTCGGCGGCGGCAAGGTGGAGTTTGTAATCACAGATTTTCTGCACGCTTAATCGCCCTGCATTGGGTGGGCTAACCGCCACCACCATATCGGCCTCGCGCCGGGTCAGGTTCACCACGCGCGGCAAGGCCAGTATCTGAATTTCCAGATCGGGATTGTCCTCGGAAATCCTGGCGCAGACCTGTGGCAGAAGAAAATTGGCGCTACCATCAGGGGCACCGATGCGGATCTGCCCGCTCATCCCACCGGATTGCCCCGCCATCTCGTCGGCCGCCTCTTCCATGGCCTGTTCGACCTTCTCGGCATGGGCCATCAGGCGTTGGCCTGCGTCGGTCAGCGCGTAACCGCCCGGAGACTTCCCAAACAATGGCGTGTCATAGTCGGCCTCAAGCCGGGCCACCCGGCGTCCCACCGTAGCCGGGTCAACCTTCAGCACACGCCCTGCGCCAGACAGGCTTTCGCTGCGGGCCACGGCCAAAAACACTTTCAGATCATCCCATTGCGCGCTCATGCCCTCAACCTTTGCATTTTTGCATGACCTTTTTGGAACATTGCCCCTGTTCCAATTAAATTTGCAAGGATACTGTGCGCCCAAACACCCCAAGGGAGGATTCCATGCAAGAGCTGACTCATTTCATCGACGGTGCCATGACCAAAGGCACATCCGGGCGTTTCTCGGACGTCTTCAACCCGGCCACGGGCGAGGTTCAGGCCAAACTGCCCATCGCCACGGCGGCTGAGACCAACGATGTGGTCGAGCGTGCCGCCAAAGCGCAGGTGGAATGGGGCGCCACCAACCCGCAGCGCCGCGCCCGGGTGATGATGGCCATGGTCGGCCTGATGAACCGCGACATGGACAAGCTGGCCGAGGCGCTGAGCCGCGAACACGGCAAGACCCTGCCGGATGCGCGCGGCGATCTGCAACGTGGGTTGGAAGTGATTGAGTACTGCATCGGTGCTCCCCAAATGCTAAAGGGCGAGTATACCGATGGCGCTGGTCCGGGGATCGACCTTTATTCGATGCGCCAGCCCTTGGGCGTTGTGGCCGCGATCATGCCTTTCAACTTCCCCGCGATGATGCCGCTATGGCATGTCGGCCCGGCGCTGGCCTGCGGCAATGCGGTTGTGCTGAAACCGTCCGAGCGCGACCCGTCGGTGCCCCTGATGCTGGCGGAATTGTTTGTTGAGGCCGGTCTGCCCGCAGGCTGTTTCCAGGTTGTGAACGGCGATAAAGAAGCGGTGGATGCGCTGCTGGATCATGACATCATTGGCGGTGTGTCCTTCGTGGGCTCTACCCCGATTGCGCAGTATATCTATGCCCGCGCCACGGCAAACGGCAAACGTGCACAATGCTTTGGCGGAGCGAAGAACCACCTGATCGTGATGCCCGATGCGGACATGGATCAGGCCGCTGACGCGCTTGTGGGTGCAGGTTTTGGCGCTGCTGGCGAACGTTGTATGGCGATTTCGGTGGCTGTTCCCGTGGGCGAGGAAACCGCTGATCGTCTGATCGAAAAGCTGGTGCCGCGGATCGAGAAACTGCGCGTTGCCCCTTACACCGATGGTGAGGATGTCGATTTCGGTCCCGTTGTCACGGCCGAGGCCAAACAACGCATTCTGGGCCTGATCCAGTCGGGCGTTGATCAGGGCGCCGAGCTGGTCGTGGACAATCGCGACTTCTCGCTGCAGGGCTATGAAAACGGGTTTTTCGTCGGCCCGCACCTGTTTGACCGGGTGACCCCCGATATGGATATCTACAAGCAGGAAATCTTTGGCCCGGTCCTGTCGACCGTGCGTGCGGGGTCTTATGAAGAGGCGATCGGCCTTGCTATGAATCACGAATATGGCAATGGCACCGCGATCTACACCCGCGATGGCGACACCGCGCGCGACTTTGCGCACCGCATCAACATCGGCATGGTCGGCATCAACGTGCCAATACCCGTGCCTCTGGCCTATCACACCTTTGGCGGCTGGAAAAAATCCATGTTCGGCGATTTGAACCAGCATGGGCCGGACAGCTTCAAGTTCTACACCCGCACCAAAACCGTGACGGCCCGCTGGCCCAGCGGCATCAAGGAAGGCGGCGAATTCAACTTCAAAGCGATGGACTAACATCCCGAAACCGCTTTATCTTTCAAGGGCCGCGCATCATGTCGCGGCCCTTTTTGATGAGGAGGTTTCGATGCCAAAACCCTACGAAGGTGGCTGTTTGTGCGGCAATATCCGGTTCAGCGCACAGCCCCCGGCCGACTGGCCCCACACCTGTTCCTGCACCATGTGCCAGCGCCACTCCGGCGCATTGACGGTAGCCTGGGTGGAGTTCCCGGCCGATCACGTCAGTTGGACCGGCCCGGGCGGCGAACCTGCGAAATGGCGATCCTCCACGGGCTCATCCCGCGCGTTTTGCGCCATCTGCGGCAGCACGTTGGGCGCGATAGATGACGATCCGGTGATCGCCCTGACTTTGGGTGTTTTTGACAAGCCCGGCGCGGTCGCCCTGCGCCCGACATCACACTCGAACGTCTCTAAACGCCCGAAATGGTGGAAGGTCGACACCGGAAACTGATGTAAATTAGTCCTTGGCACCCCGACATTTCCGCGCTTTGCTAGGCAGATAACCAACGCGGAGCACGCAAAATGGCCGACACCAGCCCTGATTTCACCATCGGCATCGAAGAAGAATACCTGCTGGTGGACCGCGACAGCCTCGCTCTGGCCGAGGCGCCAGATGGGTTGATGGAGGCATGTGCCGCGGAACTGCAGGATCAGGTCGCGCCTGAATTCCTCAAGTGCCAGATCGAGATCGGCACCAAGGTCTGCCGCACCGTGGACGAGGCCCGCGACGACCTCAAACGCCTGCGCGCCTGTGTGTCGAAACATGCCGCCGAGCACAACCTTGCGCCGATTGCGGCCTCATGCCATCCGTTTTCCGACTGGCGCGATCAGGCCCATACGGACAAGGACCGCTACAACGACCTGTCTTCGGATCTGGCGGGCGTGGTACAGCGCATGCTGATCTGCGGGATGCATGTGCATGTGGGCATCGGCGATCCGGACCGGCGCATCGACCTGATCAACCAGCTCAGCTATTTCCTGCCGCATCTGCTGGCGCTCAGTTGTTCCTCGCCCTTCTGGCAAGGGCATGACACCGGGCTGGCCAGCTATCGCTTGACCGTATTTGACAACCTGCCCCGCACCGGCCTGCCACCCCAAATGGACAGTTTTGGTGAATTTGAACGCTCGGTTCACATCCTGACGGATCTGGGCGTGATCGAAGACAGCTCGAAAATCTGGTGGGATTTGCGGCCTTCCTCGAAGTTTCCAACGCTGGAAAGCCGGATTTGTGATGTCCAGCCCCGGCTTGAACACACCTTGACGCTGGCGGCGCTAACCCAAGCCCTTACACGCATGCTGTGGCGATTGGCACAACACAACCAGCGCTGGCGCACCTATGACAGTTTCCTTCTGGCCGAGAACCGCTGGCGTGCCCAACGCTACGGCACCACTCGCGGCCTGATTGACTTTGGCCGGGGAGAAATCGTGCCCTTTGATGAATTACTGGAAGAGATGTTTGAACTGGTCGCCGAGGATGCACTGTTCTTCGACTCGGTCGCCGAAATCGAAACCGCCCGCGAGATGATAAGCAGCCAATCCAGCGCCGGGCGCCAACGACACGCCTTTACCGACGCCATCGAAGCCGAAGATGACACTGCTGGCGCCCTGCGCGCGGTCGTGCGCCATCTGATCGAGGAATATCACGCCGATCTCTGATCGGGCTGCCCTCTTGCAAAACTCCTGCAAGGTTTCGTAATTAAACACATGTTCAATTCAAGCACTCCGGGGGGACGACCATGGATTTCGCGCTGAGCGAAGAGCAGACCGCCATTTTCGACATGGCTTATGCCTTTGGGCAGGACAATATCGCGCCCTTCGCGCAACAGTGGGAACGTGAAGGCACCATCCCGAAAGAGCTTTGGCCACAAATCGCCGAACTGGGCTTTGGCGGGCTTTACGTATCCGAGGACAGCGGCGGTTCCGGCCTGACCCGGCTGGATGCAACACTGGTCTTCGAGGCGCTGTCGATGGCCTGTCCGTCGGTCGCGGCCTTCCTGTCGATCCACAATATGTGCGCCAAGATGATCGACATGTATGCCAGCGACGACATGAAAGCGCGATTGCTTCCGGACGTGTTGTCGATGCAAACCGTACTGTCCTATTGCCTGACAGAACCGGGATCAGGGTCAGATGCCGCAGCCCTCAAAACCCGGGCGGAGCGAACCAATGAAGGATACCGCCTGAATGGCACTAAGGCGTTCATCTCGGGCGGGGGGTATTCGGACGCCTATGTGGTGATGGTGCGCACCGGCGAAGACGGTCCCAAAGGGGTCTCAACCGTTTATGTTGAAGACGGCGCAAAAGGTCTGAGTTTTGGCGGATTGGAAGACAAAATGGGCTGGCGCAGCCAACCAACCCGGCAAGTGCAGTTCGACAATTGCGATATTTTATCCGAAAATTTGATAGGAATTGAAGGAAAGGGTTTCACATATGCGATGTCTGGCCTGGATGGCGGTCGTTTGAACATTTCCGCCTGCTCGCTGGGTGCTGCGCAAACTGCACTCGACTCAACGCGGGCTTACATGCGCGAACGCAAAGCCTTTGGAAAACCGATTGATCAGTTCCAGGCGCTACAATTCCGACTGGCTGATCTGGAGATTGAACTGCAAGCCGCGCGTACCTTCCTGCGCCAGGCTGCGTGGAAGCTGGATACCGGCGCGCCGGATGCGACCAAGTTCTGCGCCATGGCCAAACGCTTTGTTACCGAGACCGGCAGCAACACGGCCAATCAATGCCTGCAACTGCATGGCGGGTATGGATATCTGGCCGACTACGGAATCGAAAAACTGGTCCGCGATTTGCGGGTGCACGAGATTCTGGAAGGCACAAATGAAATCATGCGCCTGATCGTGGCGCGGCAACTGCTGGCCGAAACATGAGCGACATTTCAATCCGTGTAACCGGGTGTGCCGGGCGTATCACCCTCACCCGCCCTCAGGCGTTGAACGCCATGACTTACGACATGGCAACCCTCATCGAAAAGGCGCTGGACGAGTGGGCGGCAAATGACTCCGTCAAACTGGTGATCATCGACGCCGAGGGCGACAAGGCGTTTTGCGCGGGCGGCGATATCCAACAATTATATGACACTGGGCGCGCCGGGGATTTTGCCTATGGGCAACGGTTCTGGCGTGATGAATACCGTCTGAACGCCAAGATCGCTGAATACCCCAAACCCTACATCGCCTTCATGCAAGGCTTCACCATGGGCGGCGGGGTTGGCATTTCCTGTCACGGTTCGCACCGCATCGTCGGAGAAAGCAGCCAGATCGCCATGCCCGAAGTCGGCATCGGTCTTGTGCCTGATGTGGGTGGATCGCTTATCCTCGCCCGCGCACCGGGGCGGATAGGCGAATATCTCGGGACAACGGCGGCTCGAATGGATGCATCAGACGCAATTTATTGCTGTTTTGCAGATACTTATGTCTCCGAGACGCAGTGGCCATCACTGATCGCCACGTTGGAACAGACAGGTGACCCATCCACGATTGGCGCGCAGAGCGCAACGCCTCCTCAAGCTGGCTTGCGGGATCTGCAAACGCAGATCGACACGCATTTCATGGGTGAGACCCTGATCGACATTCTGAACTCTTTACGGTCCGACGACAGCGTATTTGCCGCCGAAACTCTGAAAAAGCTTGCCCGAAACTCACCGCTGTCGATGGCCTGTGCGATCGAGATGATCCACCGCTTGCGCGGGCCTACCGCAGATATTCGCAAAGCCCTGGAACTGGAATACCGTTTCACCTTTCGTGCGATGGAACACGGCGATTTTCTGGAAGGCATCCGCGCTGCCGTCATCGACAAAGATCGCGCGCCACAGTGGCAACACAGCCTTGATGCGCCCCCTGCACTGGCGGCGACCAAAATGCTCATGCCGCTGGGCACTGATAGCTTAACCTTTGAAAACACGAAGGAAATCTCATGAATATCGGCTTTATCGGTTTGGGTAACATGGGCGGACCTATGGCCGCCAATCTTGCAAAGGCGGGCCATCAGGTCACCGGGTTTGACACGGCGGGCGTCAGCATCGAGGGCGTTGCCAGCGCCGCGTCAGCCTCTGAGGCTGCGACGGATCGCGACGTGGTTGTCACAATGCTGCCCAACGGGCAAATTCTGCGCGCCGTCGCCGATCAGATCATCCCGGTGATGCAGGCAGGCGCAGTTTTGCTGGATTGTTCGACCGTGGATGTCCAAAGCGCACGCGCCGTGGCGGATCAGGCGCAGGCGGCAGGATTGTCGGCCCTGGATGCACCTGTGTCCGGCGGTGTCGGCGGGGCCACCAATGGCACGTTGACATTCATGGTAGGGGGCGACGAAGCAGGGTTTAACATTGCTTCTGAATTGTTTGATATCATGGGGCAAAAGGCAGTTCATTGTGGCCCTTCCGGCAATGGGCAAGCCGCCAAGATCTGCAACAACATGATTCTGGGAGCCACCATGATCGTCACCTGCGAAGCCTTTGCCCTGGCAGACAAGCTGGGTCTGGATCGGCAGGCCATGTTTGATGTCGTCTCGACCTCTTCCGGCTATTCCTGGAGCATGAACGCCTACTGCCCTGCCCCGGGTATCGGACCGACCTCACCGGCAGATAATGATTATCAACCCGGTTTTGCCGCCGATCTGATGTTGAAGGACCTTCGGCTGGCACTGCAAGCAGCCAAGGCTGCCGATGCGGATACTCCACTTGGGCAGGCCGCCACACAGCTCTATGCGCAGTTTGTTGAGGAAGAGGACGGCGCGGGACGCGATTTCTCGGCGATGTTGCCCCGGTTTGAAAAGCGCGGACACTCGGGCTAACCGCTTTTGCGCTATGACGGGGCCGTACGGCCCGCTATCTTGGCCCCAAAACGACAGGGCCAAGCATGAGCATTTCTGATCGCAACGCGGTGATCTGGTACGCCGACGATGGATACGATCCTGAGAACAAAGGGTTAAATGGCCGCCGCGTTGCAGGTGCATCCTTCCTGAACGGATTTTTTTGCCACGCGAATGTGGACGAGTTCGTCTCGCTCACCAAGGGCAGCAAGAGCGAAGCAGCCTTCGCCAAGCGTCTGTCGCAATCGGGCCGCGACCTGCCCCACCGCGCGGTTTACACCGACGCGCCCGGCGGGATGGCCCCGGTGGGGACATTGTATTATCCCTCTCCCAACTACGCCGAGCAATGCTGGTTGCGCCAACGCTTTGGCATGAATGCCTGGTCGATCTGCGGCATCACCCATACCACGGCAACCACGGCGGTGATGCAGGGCATGTTCGACCTGCGCGCGGGGCCTCAGGCGGAATGGGATGCGGTGATTTGCACCTCGAAGGCTGTGCATGCCGCCACCAGCTATAACATGGACCTGGCCGAGCGGCATCTGCGCGAACGGTTCGGCAAAGTACCGCCGCGACCGCAGATGCCGGTCATCCCGCTGGGTATTGATTGCGATGCCTTTGCCCCGGATGAGAAAGCCGGTTCGGCCCTGCGCCGCCGGATGGGATGGGGCGAAAAAGACATCGTGGTCGCAACCCTGTCGCGGCTGGTACCTTACGGTAAATTCGATCCCGGCCCGCTGTTCCTGGCGCTGCAACAGGCACAATCTCAACTGCCCAAAGGCACGAGACTGCACATGCTGGCCTGCGGGATTTACGGCGACACCCACAGCGAACGAGTCTTCGATGGATGTGCCAGGACGCTGATGCCAGATGTCAGTTATCTGCATCTGGATGGGATGGACGCAACGGCCCGAAAAGAGACCCTTTCCGGCGCCGATATCTTCACCTTTCCCATTGATAACATACAGGAAACTTTTGGCCTTGCCCCGATTGAGGCGATGGCTGCCGGCTTGCCCGTGGTGACCACCGATTGGGATGGCATGCGCGATACGATCAGCGATGAGGTGGGTATTCGTGTGCCGACCACCACTGTTTCAGGCACCCATACCGGGCTTGAATCGTGGCGCTATCAGGTGGGTCGGCAGAGTTACGCGCAATATGGCAACAACGCCTCGGCGATGACAGCCGCCGACATGCCGACCATGATCCGGGCGTTCGTTGATCTGGCTACCAATCCTGATCTGCGTGCCCGGATGGGCGCCGACGGACGCGCGCGCGCGCGTACCCTTTATGACTGGTCTGTCGTGATCCCACAGATGCAGGATCTCTGGGCGGAACTGTCCGATATCCGCGCCGCTGCCGGGGTCGACAAACGACGCGGGCCAGTACCGATGGCCCCCTCGCCGATGTCACTGTTTCGCGCCTACCCCACGCAGCAGATCAAACCGGCCCAGGGGCGTTTCTATGCCACTGATAACGCGCTGGACATGGAGGCGCTCTACGATGCACGTCGTTTTGAAACCTTGAAACAGTTCTTCGAGCCCGCCAATCGGGTCACAAAAGTGCTTGAGGCGTTGCGCGCGGCAGGGCCCGGCGGGGCAGATGCGGACACCCTGTCTGCAATCTGTAATCTACCCGCGATCCGGGTCGAGCGGGCGTGTGTCTTCCTCATGAAGTACGGGTTGGCCAGACATGAAGATGTGACGGCTTAATTCGATCCAGATCAAAGACATTCATATTTATGCATGTGATAATGAGCGCAGTCAAAGGCCCCGTGACAGGGGCGTGAGTTGTGGAGATATCAATGCTAAAAAGAAATGTTGGTAAGATCGAACGCGGTCTGCGTGTGGTGATTGGGGTTGCCTTGTTGGCCGGATTCTTCCTGAACGCTGACGCAACCTATCGGTGGCTTTACCTTATCGGCCTTGTTCCGCTGGTCACAGGATTGATGGGCAATTGTCCGGCCTACTCGATCCTCGGCGTAAGCACTTGCAAAACCGAAAAATAGTAACTGTCGACAGAGTGGACTTGGGACCTACTCTGCCGCCACTTTTCGTGCGTTCAGCATCTCTTTGAGGTAGCGGCCCGTATGACTTCGTGGTTCTTCCGCGACCTGTTCTGGCGTTCCGGTGGCGACGATCTCACCGCCGCCATCCCCCCCCTCTGGGCCAATGTCGATGATATGATCGGCGGTTTTCACCACGTCGAGATTATGCTCGATCACGACAACGGTGTTACCGCCCTCAACCAGTTCGTGCAGCACCTCAAGCAGCTTGCGCACATCCTCGAAATGAAGGCCCGTCGTAGGCTCGTCCAGGATGTAAAGCGTCCGTCCTGTCGAGCGTTTGCTCAGCTCTTTCGACAGTTTCACGCGTTGCGCTTCGCCACCTGACAGGGTCGTGGCCTGTTGACCCACCTTGATGTAGCCCAGCCCGACCCGGGCCAGCGCATCCATCTTGTCGCGGATGCTGGGAACAGCCTTGAAAAAGCCCTGTGCGTCTTCAACTGTCATATCAAGAACGTCTGCTATGCTCTTGCCTTTAAACTTAATTTCCAAAGTTTCGCGATTGTAACGCGCGCCCTGGCAGGTCTCGCAGGTGACGTAGACATCGGGCAGGAAATGCATCTCGATCTTGATCACGCCGTCGCCCTGACAGGCCTCGCAGCGCCCGCCTTTGACGTTGAAGCTGAACCTCCCCGGCTTGTAGCCGCGGGCCTTGGCCTCGGGCAGACCGGCAAACCAATCGCGGATCGGTGTAAAGGCCCCGGTATAGGTGGCCGGGTTTGACCGGGGGGTACGGCCGATGGGGCGCTGGTCGATATCAATGACCTTGTCCAAATGCTCAAGCCCCTTGATCGTCTCACAGGGCGCAGGCGTCTGGCGCGCGCCATTCAGGCGCATCGACGCTGTTTTGAACAGCGTCTCGATCGTCAAGGTCGATTTCCCACCACCGGACACGCCCGTCACACAAACGAATTTGCCCAACGGGAAATCGGCAGACACCTTTTTGAGGTTGTTCCCTGTCGCTTTGATAACGCTCAGCTTTTTCCCATTTCCCTTGCGTCGCGTGGACGGGATTGAAATCTCGCGAGTGCCGGACAGGTACTGCCCCGTGATCGATGCGGCATCACTGGCCACATGCTCTGGCGTGCCGTGACTGACCACCTTGCCACCATGCACCCCGGCCCCGGGGCCAATGTCAAACACGTAGTCTGCGGTGCGCACAGCTTCTTCATCATGTTCGACGACAATCACGGTATTGCCTTGATCCCGAAGGTTTTTCAGTGTTTCAAGCAGGCGGCCGTTGTCGCGCTGGTGCAGTCCGATGGAGGGTTCGTCCAGCACGTAGAGCACACCGGTCAGACCCGAGCCGATCTGGCTGGCAAGTCGAATGCGTTGGCTTTCCCCGCCCGACAGCGTGCCCGCATTGCGGCTGAGTGTGAGATATTCCAGGCCAACATTGTTCAGGAAACCAAGCCGTTCGCGAATTTCTTTCAAAATCGCGCGGGCAATCTCGTTCTTCTGTTTGGTCAGCGCGGCAGGCACGGTTTCGCACCAGTCGAACGCCTCGCGGATGCTCATCTGCACAACCTGCCCGACATGCAGGCCGGCTATTTTGACCGCCAGAGCCTCTTCCCGCAGCCGGTATCCTTCGCAGGTCCCGCAAGGGCGGTTGTTCTGGTAGCGTTCAAACTCTTCACGGATCCAGTTGCTATCGGTTTCGCGATAACGGCGCTCCATGTTGGGGATCACCCCTTCGAAAACGCGCGAAACCTGATAGACGCGTCCGCCTTCGTCATAGCGGAACTGGATTTCTTCATCGCCCGAGCCATAGAGGAACACCTGTTGGATATGTTTCGGCACATCCTTCCACGGTGTCTTGGGATCAAACTCGTAGTGTTTGGCAATCGCCTCAATGGTTTGCAGGAAGTAGGGCGATTTGCCTTTGCGCCAGGGAGCCAACGCGCCGTCATAGATTTTCAACGCCTCGTCAGGCACCACGAGGCGTTCGTCAAAGAACAGCTCCATCCCCAGGCCGTCGCAATCCGGGCAGGCCCCGAAGGGCGCGTTGAAAGAAAACAGGCGCGGCTCAATCTCGGGGATAGTAAAGCCGCTGACCGGGCAAGCAAACTTCTCGGAAAAAGTGATGCGCTCGGGCTCGCCATCTTTCGGTGCCGTCTCGAGGATCGCAATACCATCGGCCAGATCAAGGGCTGTGCGGAAACTATCGGCCAACCGCGTTTCCAGCCCTTCCTTGATCACCAGCCGGTCGATCACAACATCGATGTCGTGACGAAATTTCTTGTCGAGAACGGGTGGATCATCGAGCTCGTGAAAGGCCCCATCGACCTTGACGCGTTGAAAACCCGACTTGCGCAACTCAAGGAATTCCTTGCGATATTCCCCCTTCCGATCCCGCACGATGGGGGCCAGCAGGAAAGCGCGCGTGCCCTCCTCCATCGCCATGACACGGTCAACCATGTCCTGCACCTGCTGCGCCTCGATGGGCTTGCCGGTGGCGGGAGAATAGGGCGTGCCGACACGCGCGAACAACAGGCGCATGTAGTCGTAAATCTCGGTCACGGTGCCGACGGTCGAGCGTGGGTTCTTACTGGTGGTCTTTTGCTCGATGGAAATCGCAGGACTGAGACCGCTGATGTGATCCACATCGGGCTTTTCCATCATGTCGAGGAACTGGCGCGCATAGGCCGAGAGTGATTCTACATAGCGGCGCTGGCCCTCGGCATAGATCGTGTCGAATGCCAGAGAGGATTTTCCGGATCCGGAAAGCCCAGTGATTACAACAAGTTGATCACGCGGAATATCCACGTCAATGGACTTGAGATTGTGCTCTCGCGCACCACGCACTTCGATATTTTTCAACTCGGCCATCTGCATCCCCGCTCAGGTGGATTACAGATAGTTGAGCGCGCGTCGTCTTCCAAGATAAAATTGTGAACAAAGTGTGAACGGGCGCAATTCGACACCGTTACTGACATAGGATGTCATCAGCTTTCGACTTTCTGTGCCAGCGCCCAGGCGCAGATCGGGAAATCGGGATCATTGTTCAGATCGTCCGTGCCCTCGTCATAGGGGGGCGGCCAAGGCGTCTCGAAATTCCGCAGGGCGGCGGCGCGGTTGCCCCATTGCTCGGCGCGAATGTGTTCTTCGGCAAAACCCGCTTCGATCAACAGGTTCTTCAGGCCCCGCGCGGACCAGCGCGAATTATCCACCGGTGCGCCGTGATAGGGAACGAAAAACGGCACCGCGATCCAGAAATACCCGCCGGGACGCAACATATCGAGCACATTGCAGGTGGCGGCATAAGGCCGGTCCAGATGCTCCCAGACCTGATTGGCGAGGATGATGTCATATTGCAGGATATCACCGCGGGCATTGGTAAAAGGCCCGGCACAGATATCATGCTTTGGATAACGAAATCTCTTGTAGCTTTTAAACGTATAGCGACCGCCATGCTTGCCTGAGATTTCAGCAGCATCCATCGACGCAAGGTCCAGGTTTTTGAACCAAGTGCGCGACGTTCGCGACATGACGATACGATTCAAACTGGCCATTCAAACTACTTCTCGCTGAAGAACGTTCATATGTTCACAGATCAATCTTTCGTTGAAAAGAGGTCGAGTGGTATTTGCATCCGTTTTGGAAACAAACCGTGATTGTTTTGGACACAAAAAAGCACCCTGTATCCTTTAAGATGTCGCATAGACCAGTAGAGTGGCCCTGCCATCAAAGAATCTTGAACGAGTTCAAAAAGGTATCCACGGGTATGTTTTCATTTCTTCTCGTCTTGGCCGCAGTCGGTACAGCAGGCCTTATCATAGACAGCATTGCTTCGGGCGACAGCTCATCGACCTCAGAGGACGATACGCCCCCGGATGACATCGAGATCACGGGCTCGACGATGGATGACCTGCTGATGGGAACCGATGAGGACGAAAGCTTTTTCGGCCTTGATGGGGATGACACAATCTCTGGGCTTGATGGCAACGACACATTGCGCGGCGAAGGCGGCGACGATCAATTGTTCGGCGGCAATGGCGACGATTTGCTGATTGATGGGTCGATCAACACGGACGGCAGCTTTCGTGGTATTGGCGGCGGACAAAGTATTCTGCGCGTAACTTTGGAGGACGGTGGAGATCTCTTTGGCGAGGGAGGGAATGACACGATCCTTGTAACCGATGGAGACGGGTTTGGCGGCGACGGCGAAGACGTACTGTCAAACTGGGACGAAGCTTTGCTGGGTGACATCGCTGAAGAGTTCGTCGACCTTGGTGGGGACGGCACGTTTGAACCCCGTGAAATTCCGCCCCATGTGGTGGAGGCTGGCAACAATCTGCACGGGGGTGATGGCGACGATGTGATCACCGTTCTACAGGGCAACGGCTTTGGCGATGAAGGCGACGACACGATTTTCGGCAATGGCCAGGACGCTATTGAGCGGCTTCTGCCGGACTTTTTTCCTGGCACAAGCTCGAACTTTACGATCTCGGGCGGCGACGGAGATGATCACCTTGAAGGCGTTGCAACCAATGTGTTCGGCGATGACGGCGATGACGTTCTAACCGGACAGTTCAGCAATCTTTATGGTGGCGAAGGCGATGACACGATTCACGCCGGATCAGGCGGCGCTGACATCAATGACGAGCGCACCTATGACGGAGGTGCTGGCGACGATGTGATCACCGGACCAAATGCCACTACCTTCGTCAGCGACTTCGGTCAGGCCAACTATTTGGGGGGCGAGGGCGATGACACGATAGATGCAAGGGACATCACCAGCGTCGTGATGGTCAACGGTGGCGAGGGCGCAGACACGATGTTTGTGGAAACCCGCAGCCTCTTCAACGACTTCAACGATGACGGCACTGTGTCAGAGCTGGCATCGAATGTGCCGCGCGTTGAAATCAACGATTTTGACAGCAGCGAAGATACATTGATCGTCGATTTCGACGTGTTTCCGACCGTTGACGGCCAACTGCCTGATGCGCCCATCGAGCTTGAGATCGAACTTATCGACATCTCGAATGCAGACGGGCCAGCCACGGCTCTGCGCATCGCGCTTCCGGATGATACGGATTTCAGCACAACGCCAAACGATCCTGACGCGCAGGAGGAATTCATCTTGCTCAACGGGGTCACGCCGGCCGATATCAATCTGGACAGCATCCACGTGCGCGCTGTGTCCGATGGCCAGATCATCTCGCAAGACGGCTTCCCGGCGCTAGAAGACGATCCGCAAGCACCGGCCCTGGAAGTGGAGCATGTCGCACCTCAAACCGGCGTATTCGAGACGTTCAATCTCTGAACGCAGCCGGGCACCGAACGTCAGATGTGGATCACCCGGTCATAGGCGTCCAGAACCGACTCGTGCATCATTTCGCTCAAGGTGGGATGCGGGAAGACGGTGTTCATCAGGTCTTCTTCGGTGGTTTCCAACTGGCGCCCCACCACATAGCCCTGGATCAGTTCGGTCACTTCGGCACCCACCATATGGGCCCCCAGAAGTTCGCCGGTCTTGGCGTCAAACACGGTTTTGATCATGCCTTCGGGCTCACCCAGCGCAATCGCCTTGCCGTTGCCCATGAAGGGGAAGCGGCCAACCTTGATTGCCATGCCCTTTTCCTTGGCCTGCGCTTCGGTCAGGCCCACGCTCGCCACTTGCGGGTGGCAATAGGTGCAACCCGCGATGCTGTCCGGATCTACCGCGTGGGGTTTGCCGCCTGCAATCAGCTCAGCCACCATAACACCTTCGTGGCTGGCTTTGTGCGCCAACCAAGGGGCACCGGCCACGTCACCGATGGCATAGATACCCTCAACCCCGGTGCGGCAATGCGGGTCGGTGACGACATGGGTGCGGTCTACCTTTACGCCCATCTCTTCAAGCCCCAACCCCTCGACATTCCCGACAATCCCGACAGCGGAAATCACGGTGTCAAACTCGTGCTTCTCAACCTTACCGCCCATCTCGATATGCGCGGTGACCTTGCCTTTACCGCGGTCCAATTGCTTGACCATGGCTTTTTCCATGATGGTCATGCCCTGTTTGACAAAGGATTTCTTGGCGAAGGCGGCGATTTCGGCATCTTCCACGGGCAGGATACGATCCATCACTTCGACCACGGTCGTGTCCGCACCCAGCGTGTTGTAAAAGCTGGCAAATTCGATCCCGATCGCACCCGATCCGATGACCAACAGCTTCTTGGGCATACGCGGCGGCACCAGCGCGTGTTTATAGGTCCAGACCAGATCACCATCGGCCTCAAGCCCGGGCAGCTCACGCGCGCGCGCGCCGGTGGCCACAACGATATTCTTGGCCGTCAGCTCTTCCGTGCCCTTATCGGTTTTGACCGACACCTTGCCTTTGCCGGTCAGGGTGGCCTCGCCCATCATGGCGGTCACCTTGTTCTTCTTCAGCAAATGCGCCACGCCACCGTTCAGCTGTTTTGCAACCGCACGCGAGCGTTTGACCACCGCGTCCAGATCATAGCCGATGCCATCGGCCTTCAGCCCGAACTCTTTCGCGCGGTGCATCAGGTGAAACACTTCCGAACTGCGCAGCATCGCCTTGGTCGGGATACAGCCCCAGTTCAGGCAGATCCCGCCCATATGCTCACGTTCCACCACGGCCACGTTCAGGCCCAGCTGTGCACCCCGAATGGCCGCAACATAGCCCCCCGGGCCCGCGCCGATTACGATCATATCAAAGGTCTTAGCGGCCATGTTTCTCTCCGTCCCAAAATTTAGTTTGGTATTAAACTATTTTTTTGCGCACGACAACGCGCCACGTATCTCCGCGCCAATATAGCGCGGTTCCACGTAATTGTCTGTGAGGAAATGCGGGTTTACGCGGCCTGGCTGGTCTGCAGGCTGCGCAGGGTTTTGGCATAGCCCCCGGAAGCAACATACTCCTGTTCGAGCTTTGTCGATGCACGACCCAGGGCTTCGTTGCGATAGGGGAAGCGACCAAACTCGCGGATCACTTCGCGATGCGCACGGGCATGAAGCAGATTATCCTCTCCGCCCTTGGGCATGCGTTCGCACATCAGGCGCACACAGCGATCCTGATCGCACAGGTTCTCGGAATGCATCAGGGGAAGGTAGAAAAACTGCCGGGCAGGTTCGTCGATCCGCATGTCCCATTTGCGATGGATCGCAACCTTGGCGGCGGCCAGTGCGGGCTTGTCGGTGGCAAAGGCCTGCCCTGTGTTTCGGAACATATTGCGGGGAAACTGGTCCATCAGAATGATGTACGCCAAGGTGCCGGATGGGTAGGTCAGCCAGAGGCCATAAGTGCCGTCGTTTGCGCTGTGCCAGGCATCGGAATACCGATTGGTGATGTCATCATCAAGACCATCGGGGGGATTGTACCATCCCTTCTCGCCGATCTCGTCCAACCAAAAACTCAACACATCTTCCGGCGCAACCATCCGAGGCTCCTCGCTTTGTCGCAACTGCTTCATAAAACGTTAACGTCAGCCGGGCAGATAGGAACAGTAACGTTTTGCTTCAACACGACATATTAGGAATCTGGCTCGTCCTGTTGCTCTTGGGCCACTTCGATGGCGTATTCCTGGGCATATTCCACCGTCAGCGGCGAGGCGGACGGCATCACCGGTGCATAGCTTTCGGTATCGTCCACCGACGGCGCGGCCCGTTGTGTCATCCGGTAGGCGGCATATCCGGCCATGCTGAAGGCCAGAACCCCAATAAACAGGAAGAAACCCCAAGCCCCGACAAGCCCCATCAACCAACCGGTGATTAGGGGGCCGGCAACGGCCCCCAACCCGTTGATGAAGACAAGACCACCGGCTGCCGCCGCCATATCATCGTGATCCAGAAAGTCGTTGGTATAGGCGATCAGCAGTGAATAGAGCGGGTTGGACATGCCGCCAATCAACACCGCAGCCGCCAGCAACACGACGAAGTACCCGCCAAGCATCGCCCCCAGAAGGCTTCCCAATCCCAACACGATTGACACGATGAAGATCAAAACGCGACGATCCATCCGGTCTGATACCCAGCCAATCGGGTATTGCAGCAACAGCGCCGATACGAAGAACATCGACACGAAAGTCGAGATTTCCGCCACGCTCAGCCCGGCCTTGGTGCCATAGACCGGCGCCATACCGAACTGGGCCGAGAAGATGCCACCCAACAGGAACATGCCGACGCAGCCCAGTGGTGAAATCTTGAGTATTTCCAAAAGGCTAAGAGGCTTCGTGGTGGAAAAGGCAGGCGTGGGTGAAATCGAGAGCAGGATCGGCGCAAAGGCTAGAGAGACCAGGATCGACGGGATGATGAACAGGATAAAACCACCCGGATCGGCCACCAGAATCAGCGCTTGGGCCGAGACGATCCCAACCATTTGCATGATCATGTAGAGCGACAGCGCCTTGCCCCGGTTCTCATTATCCGCCGCATCGTTCAACCAGCTTTCCGCCGTCACATAAACGCCCGAAAAACAGAAGCCGATAAGGATACGCGCCGCGCCCCAGGCATAAGGATCAGTCCAGAGCGGATACATGATCATCACCGCCGAAATCAGCGAGCCAAGCGCGGCGAACACCCGGACATGCCCGACCCGGCGGATCATGTCGGGCGCCATGCGCGAGCCAAACAGGAAACCAACGAAATAGCCCGACATCACCAGCGACATCTCGAGGGTCGAAAACCCCTCGATCTCGCCGCGGATACCCAACAGGGTGCTTTGCATGCCATTACCGACCTGCAAAAGCATCATGCCAAGCAAAAGCGCCCATGCGCTGCGCAGCACGTTGATCATGGCATTCACTCCTGAAGAGAGGCGGCGCGCACGCCGACTAAGCCTACACTCAGGTGCGACTCGCGGTCACACCTTTACCCAGCGTTGACAGTGTTTTTCTTCGGTATCAACAATGAAGCGTCGCCGTAGGAGAAAAAACGATACTTCTGGGCCACGGCATGGGCATAAATGCCGCGCACGGTGTCCTGCCCCATCAGCGCAGAGACCAGCATCATCAGTGTTGACCTGGGCAGGTGGAAATTGGTCATCAGTGCATCGGCCACCTGAAAGTCAAAGCCTGGATAGATAAAGATATCCGTATCGCCCTCCCACGCGGTGATCTGCCCGTCGCGACCGGCTGTTTCGATCAGGCGCAGCGCGGTGGTGCCCACCGGGATCACGCGCCCGCCTGCCGCCTTGGTCGCGGCGATCTCGGCAGCGGCCTGCGTGCTCACCTCGCCCCATTCGGCATGCATCTTGTGGGTTGTCACGTCCTCGACCTTGACCGGCAGGAACGTGCCCGCCCCCACATGCAGAGTGACATGGGTAAAGCCAACGTCGCGCGCCTCCAACGCCTCCAAAAGCGGGGCATCAAAATGCAGCGAGGCCGTCGGAGCCGCCACGGCCCCATCATTGCGCGCCCAGACAGTCTGATAATCGTCCTTGTCCTGCGCATCAGCCTTGCGCTTGGCCTCGATATAGGGCGGCAAGGGCATGGCACCCGCCTCGGCGAGGGCCGCATCGAAATCATCGCCCGTCAGATTAAACCGCAGTCGCCCCTGCCCATCGACTTTGGCAATCAGCTCGGCGGACAGCGCGTCGGAAAACCGAACCACCTCGCCTTCCCTGATTTTTTTCAGGGGTTTGACCAAAGCCGACCAACTGCTGTCGGCCTCGGGTTGTAACAACGTCACCTCGATCCTGGCCGAGGTTTCACCTTGCTCGCCGCAGCGTGTGCGCTGCCCAGTCAGGCGCGCGGGGATCACCTTGGTATCATTCAACACCAACCGATCACCGGGGCGCAGCCAATCGACCAGGTCGCGCACATGGGCATCCGTGATTGCATCGCCTTCGGCCACCAACAGGCGCGCCGAGGATCGTGGTTTGACGGGACGGGTGGCAATCAGGTCTTCGGGCAGATCAAAATCAAAGTCTGACAGTTTCATCGCTGCACTTTCGGCGGTGGTTTGCGAAAAAGCTCGCGGAACATGCCCGGTGTCAGCAAGGACAGCGGGTTCACCCGCACCAAGGGATTATCGGTTGGCCCATTCAAACGGTATTTGAATCCCAACAACCCTTCGCCTTTGCGTGAGAATATCCCACCCACCGCATTGACCAGATAAATCGGGGAAAACACCCCCTCCATGTCCATCTCACCGCGATCCATGAAGTAATAGCCCTGCATCGAAATCCCCATCGAGGCCCCCACAGCGCTGCCCTGTGTCAGGGTGATCAGCTTCGGACCAAGTTGGAAATCGGCCTCAATCTCGGCAAAATGAATGCCATCACCTGCCAGTTGCTCCAGAATACCCACCACACTAAGCGCGTTCAACAAGGCAGCCAGGGCAGGTGCATCCTTCAGACGCAACTGCTGGACATTCAGCCTGCCATTATAGGTCCCCGCGGCGGTGGCCGGTTGCAGGATCAGGTCCATCACTCCGTTGCGTGCGTTTTTCAGCAACCCGGCCGCGGCCAGTACCCCGCCCGCGTTCTCGGATTGAATACGAAATGCGCTGCGATTTCCCTGCGGGATCACGGTGCCATTCACGGTGGCACCATCATTGACCCTGCCGGTGAAGCGCCCGTCGACACCTCTGGACATGTCAAACTCGCCCGCGAAACCGGTCAAGGATATCCCCTCGGAGATTTGCAACCGGTCCAGACGCAAGGTCACCGGGCCACCGCGCGCGCGGTTTTGACTGCCCTCGCCATCTCCGGCAAGCGAGGTTTGGCGCAAATCAATCATACCGCCATTGACCTGCACAGCGGGCGTGGCCCCTGCCCCGCGCCCCACCAGATCAACCGGCGCATCTAGCCAGGTTCCGACGCGCACGCGGTTGAAGCTGGCGCGATCCAACTGCCCATCGGCACGCAGCCTGACATTGCCATTGGCGCGAAGGCCACCCGCATTCAGGCTGATCCGGTTGATTTCAGGTGGAGACCCCAGGCTGCCATCGACCTCCAGCTGGCCCTTGCCGCCTTGCGACAGGGCCCAGCCCAGCGGTTTGAGCCGCAGCCCCACCCCCGATAAATCCGATGTGAGGTTAAAACGCCCCGGTTGGCCCTTGGCAAGATCAATACCGATCACGCCCGTCCCTGCCCCCGAGATACTGCCCGGGGGCAGGCCGATACGAAACTCATCCGCGAATCTCTCGGACAGCTCGATCTTGCCCTCCAGACGGCTGCTGCCATCGGAAGTTTCCCCGATGTCTGTTCGCCAGATGCCGGTCGCCGGTACCCGCCCGACCCGCCCTTCACCGCGAATCTCAAGGCTTCCATTTTTAGCTGCGATATCCAGACGCGGGGCCGCCAGAACACGACCCTCGACCAGTGTCTCGCTGCGTACCTGTCGGGCCACGGCCCGGACGTCAAAGGCCACTTCGTCTGTTCGCAGCTTCTTCTTCAGTAGGAAATCCAGCTGTCCCTCGATCTCGGCCTGCCCGTCGGCCAGCGTGACGGGCTGACCCGCCTTGGTCAGAAAGCGAAACGGCTCGTTATCCAAAAGCGACAGCGCCGCCGTGACCGTGCTCTTGGCCTTCAGGAACACCCGCGCAGGGGCCAGATTGATCTGAACGGAAGGAACGATGAAACTGGTCCCGCCTATTTCGACCCGCCCGCCCTGTGGGGCCGTTACATATCCTCGCGTTGCGCTGAGTACAAAACGGGTATCATACAGCGACCCATGCCCCTCGGCGTCTTTGATATGCGGCATTTGCTTCATGAACCGCGTTTCCAACCCTTTGAAATCAAAGCCCAGAAACAGATCAGGGCGGCTATTGGGATGAGATCGCACCGCCAGCTGTATATTGCTCAGATCGGCCGCCACCACGTTGTCGCGGATCCAGTTGCGGGTGTTGGCCTTCACGGTTTCGGGCCACAATTCCACAAGACGCGCCGGGGTCAGTCCGTCCATCCGGCCATCCAGAGCAAGGTCCCAACCCTCGGGTTGCGCTGCCAGCGTGCCGTTCAACAGCAGCCGATTGCCCTGATCGCTCAGGCTCATTTCACCAAGGGTCAGCTCGAACGGATCCAGCTTGAGCCGTGTGTCCATCGTTGCGCCTTCGATAACAATCGGTTCGTCGTAAAGGCCGTCCGGATTGGCGCGCAGCTCACTCACCCTGATTTGCGACCAAAGTTCGGTTGGCAGGCCTTGTTCCAACCCCACGAGAAAGGCTTTGCCTTCGGCGCGGGCGGTAACCCACTTGCTGTCCAGAAACACCTCGTCAAACTGCATCGACTGGGTGACGGGATCATAGGTGAAATAGGTCTGGGCGCTGGAAAACGGGATTGGTTTTGTCTCGTCCGTGGGCTGCAACACGCCCGCGCCGATCTGCAGCGTGGCATTCAGCGGCCCCAGCGCGCCGTCCGCCTCGACCACGGCTCTCAGGGCGCCCGAAATAGGAGCTTCCAACGCCTCAAGCCACGCCAAAGCAGGGGATTGGCGGGCAATGTCGCGGGCGGGCATATCTTCAAAACTGATACCGAATTCCGCGCCTGTCTCGCCGATCGCACTTTGGTAGTTCATCTCGAGCGTGGTGGCGAAACCGCGATTGCCCAACAGTGCAAAGTCACCGCGCAACTGCAGGTCTTCACCCTCGCGGGTCAGGCGCAGACGCCCACCGTCCACGGTCCAGGCCTGACCCGCACGGGCATCTTCGTAGCGAACGGTCAGATTGTTGGCCTCGATTTCCGTCAGTGCCAGCAGATCGGGTTGCATCAACACATCATCGAGCTGTGAAATCAGCGCCGGAAAAGATGGGGCTTCTTCCGTCGGCGCGGGTGCATCGCCCACGGTAACGCCAAGATTGCCCGCCTCTGACCGGCGCAATCGCAATGTGGCCCCGGACAGGCTTATCGTGCCGGGCTGGACATTACCCTGCAACAACGGGCGCAGGGCCAGCGTGCCTTCGGCATCGGCCACCGCAGCCAGTTTTTCGCCTTGGGCATCGTTGATCCGTACGTTGCGCAGCGACACGCGCGGCACCCAATTACGCTCCAAAACCACGCTGACATCCCCAAAGCTGAGATTTGCACCGTCGATCTGGGCATTCAGCCGTGTCGTGATTTCTTCGCGCAGCCAATCAGGTGCGCTGATCTGACGCCCAAGGAGCGAAGTCACGCCAATGGTGCCGGCCAAGACCAGCACGATCAACACGCCAAAGCTCCATTTCAACGCCTTTCGCGTGCGCTTGGGCTTTGGTGCCTGGGGATCGGGATCACTCATACGGGTGCGCCACTGGGTTCATCTCTCGCAGGTCTGCCTCATGCCTGTTATCAGCCCTTTATTCCGGCCCGGCCTGCCCTAATATGAAGGGGGCTGCGACACATCACAAGGATCACCCATGCCAGAGTTGAACGAAACCGCCCCAGATTTCACCCTGCCCCGCGACGGGGGCGACGAAATCACCCTGTCTGCCCTGCGCCCCGGTGCAGTGGTGCTGTTTTTCTATCCCCGCGATGACACGTCCGGATGCACCAAGGAGGCGATTGCCTTTACTGGTCTGACAAGTGAGTTCGAGGCCGCAGGGGTGACGATCCTTGGCATCTCGAAAGACAGTGTCGCCAAACACGACAAGTTCCGCGACAAGCATTCGCTGGGGGTTGCCCTGCTGTCGGACGAGCATGGCGATGTCTGTGAACGCTATGGCGTGTGGAAAGAGAAAAGCATGTACGGCAAGAAATTCATGGGGATCGAACGCTCAACCTTCCTGATCGACGGGGAGGGCAAGATCGTCCGCATCTGGCCAAAGGTGAAAGTGCCCGGCCACGCCGAAGAGGTGCTTGAAGCGGCGCGCGCCCTGTGAGCACGCAAACCCTGTCAGAGATGGCGGTCGAGGTTTTGACCACCGCCGACGGTCGGGAAAAAACCGCACTGTCACGCCGCCATGCCGAGACATGGTTTGCCGCGCGCCAAGCCGGGGAAGAGATTGCAATTGGTGCGGCCAGCCCGCCAATGCGCCCGGCCCGGCCTGATCGTCCCGAGTTACTGGACCCGCGCAATGTGCCCCGCCGCCGCCCCGGCAGCCCGCAGGGGCGTATCGCCATTCTGCATGCAGTGGCGCATATCGAACTGAACGCGGTTGACCTGCATTGGGACATCATCGCACGGTTTTCCGACGCCCCCATGCCCATCGGATTTTATGATGACTGGGTAAAGTCGGCAGATGAAGAATCCAAACATTTCAATCTGATATGCGACTGTCTTGACGCGCAAGGCAGCCATTATGGCGCGCTGCCTGCTCATGCGGGCATGTGGCGCGCGGCCGAGGATACGGCGGATGATTTCATGGGTCGTCTGGCTGTTGTCCCGATGGTGCTTGAGGCGCGCGGACTGGATGTCACCCCCGGCATGATCGCGATTTTTGAAAAGGCTGGCGACGACATGGCAGTGGAGGCGATGAAGGTGATTTACGCCGAAGAAGTCTCGCATGTCGCGTATGGCTCCAAGTGGTTTCACTTCCTTTGCGGACGTCACGAGCTTGATCCAATTGATGCCTTTCATACCCTTGTGCGCCGCTATTTTCATGGCCCCCTCAAGCCCCCTTTCAACGAAGAAAAGCGGGCCGAAGCCGGTATCCCGCCAGACTTCTACTGGCCGCTGGCCGACTCTCCCGCGCCGGGCCGTTAGCGCAACCTGCACCACATGCGACAAGTCATTGGAATCGGCGGTTTTTTGCCACCCCGGCATCAATCAGCCCAAAAACCCGAATCGGTTGGTCAAAAATCTTGCCCAAAGGGCGCACACTCGATAAGCAGTGGCGCAGAGTGCCAGGATAAAAAGGCGGCGCCGCTATTGGGATGGGTTGACTGAGGGACGGAGTTTTTGCGAACCAATCTAGCTATCAAATTGACTGCGCTCCTGGAGCGTTACTTCCCGGAACGCAGGGTTTTCCTTCGGTCTGACACGGACACGCGGTTCATTCGCCTGCGCCCCGCAACCCAGCTGATTGCCTTCCTCGGATCCTCTGCGGTGATTGCCTGGGCAATCATTGCCACCGCGATCCTGATCATGGACAGCATCGGGTCGGGCAATTTCCGCGAACAGGCCAAACGCGATCAACGCACCTACGAAGCCCGGCTGAATGCGCTGTCGTCCGAACGTGACAAACGCGCCGAAGAGGCGATTGCCGCTCAAGAACGCTTCAATTCGGCCCTTGAACAGATCTCGGTGATGCAATCGGAATTGTTGGCCTCCGAAACCCGGCGGCGCGAGCTGGAAACAGGCGTTGATGTGATTCAGGCCACCTTGCGCAAGGTGATGAACGAACGCGACGCCGCCCGCGACGAGGCCACCGAACTGGCTGAAAACCAAAATGGCGACGGCAGCGTGCCCGGGCAAAGCGGCCTCGGAGACGGGCTGGACAGCGACACGATGGATTTCCTGACAGCCGCCCTGCAAGACACCGCGAACGAGCGCGACACGGTCACCGAAAACGCCCAAAGCGCGCTGCTGGCCGCGGATGAAATGGCCGAACAGATCAGGCTGATGCAGGATCAGAACGATCAGATTTTCCGCCAGTTGGAAGAAGCGATGACCATCTCGGTCGAACCGCTTGACAAGATGTTCCGCGCCGCCGGCATGAACACTGACAGCCTGTTGTCGACTGTGCGTCAGGGTTATTCCGGTCAGGGCGGCCCCTTGACACCGCTGAGCTTCTCGACGCGCGGCGACGCCTATTCGCAGGACACCGAGCGCGCCAATCGCATCCTTAACCAGATGGATCGCCTGAACCTTTACCGGATCGCGGCCCAGAAAGCGCCCTTTGCAATTCCGGTCAAAAACGCCTTCCGCTACACATCGGGTTTTGGCATGCGCTGGGGCCGGATGCATAACGGCACCGATTTCGCCGCTCCTCACGGCACACCGATTTACTCAACCGCTGATGGCGTGGTGATTCACGCCGGATGGCTGTCAGGCTATGGCCGCCTTGTGAAGATCCAGCACCAGTTCGGCATCGAAACCCGCTATGCGCATATGTCTAAAATTCGGGTGCAAAAGGGGCAAAGGGTCTCGCGCGGGGAACGGATTGGTGATATGGGGAACACTGGACGTTCCACCGGCACCCATCTACACTATGAGGTCCGTGTCGGCGGCAGACCCGTCAACCCCATGATCTATATCAAGGCAGCTAACGATGTTTTCTAAAAGCAAAATCAACGATCCGGCCCCGAAACCCGAAGAGGCAGCCAAACCGGCAGCGCCCGCGGCCAAGCCTGATGCGTCTCCGGCAGCCGCCGAATTCAAAGCCGCCGCACCCAAAGCAAAACCACCCGCGTCAGTGTTGTCTTCGGACCTGCATGTGACCGGCAACATGAAAACCACCGGCGACATTCAGATCGAAGGCACGATCGAAGGCGACATTCGTGCCCACCTTCTGACCGTCGGCGAAGGTGCCACGATCAAAGGCGAGGTGATCGCCGATGACGTGGTGGTCAATGGCCGCATCGTGGGCCGCGTGCGCGGCCTGAAAGTGCGCCTGACCTCGACCGCACGGGTGGAAGGTGACATCATTCACAAGACCATCGCGATTGAATCCGGCGCCCATTTCGAAGGTTCGGTGCAGCGTCAGGATGATCCGCTGAACGCCAAGGCCAACGCGCCGAAACCGCAGGCGGCGGCACCAGCGCCCGAGGCCCCAAAAGCCTAAGCACGGGTTACAAATCAACAAGAAAGGCGCCCTGCCCCGGCAGCGGCGCCTTTTTCTTTGTAAGTGGTACAGTTGCCGTGCCTCTGACGGATTGCTAGGCTTGCGACTGTCCCACCAAAACAGCAGGATGTTTCATGTCCGAGACCGATGACCACTACGATGATGCCTTTGCCGCGTTTCTGGAAGAAATCTGGGGGGAAGGATACTTGTCCCCCGGCGGTCCGGAAGAAGTGTCTCGTGTTTTGACGGGCCTGGACCTGACTGGCAAGCGTGTGCTGGATATCGGGTGTGGCACCGGGGCGATCACCCTGTCGCTGGCCGTGGATCATGGCGCGGCCCATGTTGTCGGCATCGATGTGGAAGAGACGGTTTGCACGTTGGCCTGCGGGCGGGTTGATGCTGCGGGGGCCAGCGACCGGGTTGAGATTATACAGGTCACGCCCGGCCCTTTTCCTTTTGAGGATCACAGCTTTGACCTGGTCTTTTCAAAGGACGCCATTATTCATATCGGCGACAAAGAGGCGCTGGCGCGCGACGTTTACCGCGTGTTGCGCCCCGGTGGAATTTTTGCAGCGTCCGACTGGCTGACCTCGCACGACGGACCGCTTTCGCCCGGGATGCAACGCTACGTGGCGCTGGAGGATATGGATTTCCAGGTCGCCTCGCCCGCGCGATACGAACGCGCACTGGCGGATGCGGGGTTCACCGACATCGGCACGACCAACCGCAACGCCTGGTACCGCGATATCGCGATTGACGAACTGGCGATGCTGTCTGGCCCGCGCAGGAGCGAATTTGAAGAAAAATGCGGTGCCGATCTAGTGGCCGATAACATTGCCATCTGGGAGGCGATGGTTGCGGTTCTGAAAACAGGCGAGTTGTGCCCGCATCACCTGCGCGGCACCAAACCCTACGCTTCCAGTTCAGCATCCCAATAGAGGAAATCCAGCCAGCTTTCGTGGAGGTGGTTGGGCGGGAACTTGCGCCCCATGTTGCGGAGCTGTTCGGCGGCAGGTGCACGCGGGGGTTTGCGCAAGGACATCCCCGTGCGATGCAGGCTTTTCGAACCTTTCTTGAGGTTACAAGGGCTGCAGGCCGCCACCACATTTTCCCAACTGGTGATCCCGCCCTTGGCACGCGGCACCACGTGATCAAAGGTCAACTCGCCTTTCGCACCACAGTACTGGCAGCGGAATTCGTCCCTCAGGAATAAATTAAAGCGCGTGAAGGCCACGCGCTTTTGAGGTTTGACATAGTCTTTCAGAACAATGACCGAGGGTATCCTGATCTCGGTACTGGGGGAGCGGACCGTGTCTTCATACTCGGCCACGATATCCACCCTGTCGAGGTAAGCCGCCTTGATCGCATCCTGCCAGGTCCAAAGCGACAGGGGATAGTAGGACAATGGCCTGTAATCCGCGTTCAGGACCAGTGCGGGATGATGTTTGAGGGCTGCCGGGTCCCTGACAAACTCAGTTCTGAAATCGCCGTCCATTCTGTCTATTGCCACTCCCACTGCTCATCCAGCGAGGCGGGCGCACCGCCCCTTGGTTAACGCCACTATATCTCGTGTTTCGCCTCTGGCAAGCCTTGGATTCAGCGGCACATCTTGTGGTTTGAGTAGTGCAGTTTTGTGACGATGGAATGACAGGTATCTGCAATCAGGAGCGTCATATTCGAAAGACCGCTTCGCGGGACGGAGCGGACGTTCACCCATTGATTGGTATTGACCGCTCTCAGCCCTAAGCGGACTTTCGCTGCGAACGGCAGCCGCATTTATCAAGACGCTGAAAGCGGACATTCAGGTGCTTGTGAACTAGAGCACTGCGTTGCCCAACTGAAAGTTAGGATATGACTTACTCTCACCCTTACCGCATGATGGAATACACCAACACGAACACGGCAAGTTCGCAGCTAGGCCGCTCGCTTGTAGCTTTCGGGCGACGCCAGATTCCCGGTGTCTGTTTTGACAAACGCATTGGGATGAACATGTCATCTACCAAACTGGAAATGTCGCTTCCCTTGATGTCGAGAATTTCAACGTGAGCGCTCTTATTTCTTCGGTCGAGCAAATTGGAATCGATCAGGTGCAACTTTGTTTCGCACAGCTATGTGTCGATTTCTAAGGATCCGGCGATATTGCTACACACCTTGGAGGTCAGGTTAGACTCAGTATTAATCGCAGAGCTGGCCAATATTTTTGCCGTTTCACCCATCTTCTAAAATCGGCCGTCCATTGCTTTGACCGTCGGCAATGATTTCCTGTTCTCGACAAGGGCCGTTTACACCGATCAGACCGGTATCCACATTCGGAAATATGAGGTTGTTCTTCACAGATTGTGGTGATGGCCTCGGCAGATATCGGGCAACTGGTCTGCAGATTGATACGCCGCGCTTCTGCCTCGGACCACTCATTTCCTTCGTCTGATTGATGAACGTCAATCTGAACAGTGGGGTTCATGTCAAACTTGCTATTCAGAAGAGCCAGTTGGAGAGCAAAAAATGGGCCAGGCGACGCCGAAGCAGGGGCAGATTACGGCAGGGTTGCCTTCTGATTCACTGCGCCGGGAATGCGACCCGACGAAACTGGGCTTTCAGAATACATCAGAGCTCAAATCGGCGGCGCATCTGATCGGCCAGGACCGCGCGATTGACGCAATCACCCTGTCTGCCAGTATCATCGACAGACGTTTTAACATCTATGTCTTGGGAAGCGAGGGGACGGGCCGCCACGAAATCGTGGATGACCTTATAACCAAGCAGGCCTCTAACCGCCCTACCCCATCAGACTGGGTCTATGTCAACAACTTCAACGCACCGCACAAACCGAATGCCATAAAGCTGTTACCGGGGTCCTCGGTCGCGTTCAGGGCCGCAATGCAAAATCTGGTGGACGATCTTGCCAACGAGATCCCAGCACTTTTTGAATCAGATGAATATCAGACTCAACGGCGCGCGATTGAAGAAGAATTTGGGCAGAGGCACGAAGAACCCATCGCCGAATTTGCAGATCGTGCACATGCCGAGAATGTTGCGCTGCTGCGAACACCCATGGGGTTCATGCTGGCTGCGATTGTTGATGGGAAGCCCATAAAGCCGGAGGTATACGAGGCGCTGCCTGCGGAAGTGCGGGCCGAGATTGACGCCAAGATCGAGCGATTACAGGTGCATCTGGCTGAGGTATTGAAACAAGGTCCGCAACTCGAAAAAGAGCACCGGCAGAGGGTAGAGGACTTGCATGCAGGCCTTGCCGAACGCGCCGTATCGCTTCGCGTTCATGAGGTTGCAGAACAGTTTTCAGACAATGCTGAGGTGAGCAATTATCTGAACTGTGTCCGTCAGGACATGATCTCGAACGCTGAATTGTTTCTGCGCCCACAAAGGGAGGGCAACGAAGGTCCTTTTCCCGAAGCCATTCGAAAACACCACAGGGATCCGCAGTTCAATCGATACGCTGTCAACATCATGGTGTCACACGAACAAGAGAAAGAAGGCGCGGCCCCGGTGGTGTGGGAAGAACTGCCATCGCTCAATCACCTTACGGGACGCATCGAGCATGTCGCCGAGATGGGGACGCTGGCAACCAACTTCACCCTCATCAAGCCCGGCGCACTGCATCGGGCAAATGGTGGATACCTGATCATTGACGCGCGGCGCCTGCTGTCCGAGCCTTTTGCGTGGGACGCCCTCAAGCAATGCCTGCAAAGCCAATCCATCACCATTACATCAGTATCAGACCGCCTCAACCTCGCGTCAACGATTTCACTTGAGCCCGATCCGATCCCGCTGGATGTTCGGGTTGTGCTCATCGGGAATCGCCGTCTGCACTTTTTGCTTCAACTTCTTGATCCCGAATTCGGTGAACTCTTCAAACTGCAGGCGGACTTCGAAGACACGCTTTCACGCACGGCAAAAAACACACGCCTGATGGCACGGGTGATTGCAAGTCTGGCCGAAAAAGAAAATCTCCGCCCGATGTCGGCGGCATCGGTTGCAGCCCTGCTCGATCACGCTGTTCGGCTGGCGGATGACACAAAGAAATTCAGCCTTCACCTTGGCGCAATCAAAGACGTGTGTCCGTCGTCAGGGATTTTGGGACAGATGGCGGCCTGAGCTAAGAGAGGGTCTGGCGCATCTGGTTGTTGTGATTATGCGGCGGATTTGCGGTGGAGCAAGCGTCGCGTTTCGATGGTCTTT